>NZ_JAWVOB010000004.1:0-254563 GCF_046592015.1 Corynebacterium callunae | reverse complement strand
GTTTTATCCGCTTGTTTTCCTTTCCGCCTCATCAACCACACTGTGGCGGGGCGTTGTCGGTCGCGGCGACTTCCACTAAGTTACACACACTCCAGAATGTTTTCAAATGCGCAGGTCACAGCCCCGCAGGGCGTCGTCGAAAAGCATTATTAGCGGTAAAGGCCCCGACTTTCCGCAACTTGGTCGAGGAGCGCATGCACATGGGAGCGGCTAAGGCCGAGCTTGATGGACTCGTCAACGAGGGGAACGAGGAAGGCGGCGGCAAATTCTGCACGCCGGCGTTCCAGAATGAGATCGGTAGCTTGCTCGGTGACAAACATTCCGAGCCCACGCTTTTTTAGGAGGACTCCCGCTTCAACTAAGAGGGCAAGCCCTTTGCGGGCGGTGGCGGGATTAATGCTGTGGAAGGCGGCGAGCTCGTTGGTGGAGGGAGCGCGCTGATCTGCGCGGAGCGTGCCATCAACAATTGCGTCCTCTATAAGAGTGGCAATTTGGCGGAATAGCGGAACGTTAACTTCAGCCACGATTTCCTTCATTGGGTTAGCTACTTATGTAACTAACCCTATCAGGTGTTGCACCCTTCACACGCGCCTCACGCGACACCGACTTATGCTTTCTTTAACAATGCAGATGCCTTTATCCACCAGAAATGGACGCATAATCGCAATATAAGGCATGCTTGGATAAATAGATTAATAAAACTCAACAGAATCGGAATTAGGAGCCATGCTTGAACGCACACAGGTATTCGTGGACACGTCCTACCTACTCGCAAGCTTTTATAACTCTTGGGAGACAGGGGCACGTGCCCAATTAGAAATTGACCTCCCCGAAGTAGTCGGGGTTTTAGGAAGGATGATCGAGCAACAACTTAAACAGCCAGTTCAACGTCAAATGTGGTACGACGGAATCCCAGATTCCGGTCCCCACCGCTATCAGCGCGCCCTTCGAACCTGCGATGGTGTGCAACTTCGTGCTGGACAGCTCATTGAATGGGGCGAAAGGCGCACCCAAAAAGCAGTGGATACCCGTCTAGTTGCTGACCTGGTTCTTGCCGGCGTGCGCGGACAATGTTCCGACATTGTATTGGTTAGTGGTGACGCCGATATGATTCCTGGCGTCCAAGAAGCAGCCAATGCTGGCTTGCGTGTACACCTTTATGGTTTTGGCTGGGATTCAATGTCCTCGCAGCTGCGTCACTGCTGCGATACCACCACCATCCTGGATCCACGAGAAGACTTTGCAGACTGCATGCAGCTGCAGGTACTGGAGGGGCCACTCCCTCCTGTTGTCCGTGTAAAGCCAATTGGTGATGCTGAGCCGATCGAAGATCTGGACTTCACTCCAGTTCCAGGTGTTGCCACCCCAGGTGTCAAAGAATCTGTCAAAAATTCTGCTGCTGTGGCTGAGACTCTAACCGAGGGCGGCACCAGTGCTAACGCTGCAGAAACTTCCGAGGTAAATGTCGCGGATGTTTCCGAAAAGTTCTCGCCACGCCCGGGTGAACCATCTGAGGCTTTGGAAGATCAGCAATGTGAAGCTCAAAGCAGCATTGATAAGCAAGAACAGCGGATTGCCGAGCCTCCACTGGCAGCCCCTGCATCTACTACCGCGGCAGCCCCTGCAGTAGCAGCGGAAACCTCCGCCGAACCCAAGACTGCAAAAGTAGCAGCACCAAAGCCAGGTGCTACCAAGCCACAGCAGCCTGCACAGCCCCAAGCTCCAACCCCTAATACTGGCGCGGAGCAGAACCGTCAGACTGAACACGAATCCGAGGTGGAAAACCAGATTGAGGAGGCTAGGCCGAAAATTCCTAACCCCTCCATGATGGCGCCACGTCGAAAACTGCGTTCGCGCTATGTGCCTTTGCCAAATGAGGTGTGGGCAACTGCTGGTTTCCAAACTCCATATGATGTGGGCCAGCAATATGCATCCTGGTGGTTCGACAATGCGGCCACTGCCGTCCAGCGTGATCAGGCGCATCTATTGTCCGGTGGCGGCCTGCCACCTGAGATTGATCGCCCGCTTTTGCAGTTTGCTTGTGAAACCCTGCATGAGTACACCCTGACGGAAGCCCAGCGTGTCGGCCTACGCGATGGATTCCATTCTGGAATTCGTGCGGTTTTGCTTAACAACCGCGATAAATAAAACCAATAGGCGGGACATCTCAACCAGAGATGTCCCGCCTATTGGTTTGCTTAAAAGAGCTACTTTTTGGTGGTGTCGGTTGCTTCAGATGCATCCGGGGTTTCGTCGACAAGCTCCTCAGCGTCGGTGACACCTGCCTCCAACTGCCCTTTGGCGCCGGTTCCGGTTCCCAGCGCTTCAGCGCGGAGTTCCTCAAGGCGGGCGGCGGCGCGCAGGTCGGTGCCGGACTGCTGGATCTCAGCCATGCGGTCGTTCACAGTGTTTTGGGTCAGTTCCTGGGCACCCAATGCCTCGGTGTAGCGTCGCTCAATCTTTTCGCGGACAGCGTCGAGAGTTGGGACGGAACCGTCATTGCCACCGAATTGGTTAAGGCTATCCATGGACTTGGTGACAGTTTCCTGCATCTTTGCCTGGTCAGCCTGTGCACGCAGGGCATCAATCTGAGACATCTGCTCCTTAAGGCGCATCTCAGACTCCTTGGACTTCGCAACAGCATCCTTGGCTGCAGCCTCAGCCTGCTGGTGCAGCGCAGTGGTCTGCTCAAGCTGCTGCTCAACCGCGACCAGCTGGGAGGCAAAAACCTCAGCGGTGTTGTTAAATTCATGCGCCTTGGTGGCATCGCCCTCTGCGGCAGCCTTATCAGCCAATTGAATAGCCTGACGCGCCTGATCCTGCAGCTTATCGCGGTCAGTTACCAGGCGATTCAGCTTCATTTCCAGCTGCTTTTGCTGGCCGATAATCTGCGAAGCATGCTGCATAATCTGCTGGTGCTGCTGCTGTGCAGCCTCGGTAGCCTGCTGGATCTGTACCTTCGGATCGGCGTTTTCATCAATTTTATTGTCAAAAGATGCCATGAGGTACTTCCAGCCCTTGCTGAGCGGATTAGCCATTGTCAGTCACTTCCCTAAGGTTTGTGGAGATGGTCTTTAAATCAAAATTGGAAGAAATTTCGCGGAACCAACGAGATTCACTCTGAGGTTCACTCGGTAAATCCCCAGTCTACGCAAAGTTTGGACCGCCCACCTCCCAAACTCCCAGATTTGGGGGCCAACCCTGAGGCCCCTGAGACTTTGAACCCCTACGGCACCCGCAACCCCGGCACCGCCCCCGCACCCGCAAACGCCTGCCCCGCCCAGCACCCGCAACCCCAGCACCCGCAACCCCGGCACCCGCACCCCAAATGGACACAACAAATGGACACAACAAATGGACACAGCAAAAGGGGACTACCGACAAATGTCGGCAGCCCCCTTTCGGCCATTAAACCGCTAAAGTGGAGCCACTAAAACCCCACTTAGGATGGGATTTAAGCCTCCGCGGAACCCTGCTGTGCCTGCTGCTCAGCGATCTGACGACGAACATCGTCCATGTCAAGACCCTTAACCTGGTTAACCAGATCATCCAGCGCAGGGGCTGGCATGGTGCCAGCCTCGCGGAAGACCATAATGCCGTCGCGGAAGATCATCAGGGTAGGGATGGACTGAATTTCCAAAGCTGCGGTCAGGCTCTGGTTTGCCTCGGTGTCGAGCTTGGCAAAAACAGCGTCCTCGTGCGCCTCAGAAACCTTGGAGTAGGTTGGAGCGAACTGGCGGCAAGGGCCGCACCAAGAAGCCCACGCATCAACAAGGACAATGCCCTCGCCGGTAACGGTTTCCTCAAATGTGTCTTCTGTTACATCGATAGTTGCCATGGTTTAACTCCGTTCAAATATTTGTATGGTCTCTATAGAAACCAACTCTTAGCGGTAACAGGTTATTCCCGCCGAATCTTTTCCTAGATTCTGCGTGTACCGCCTGACTCATTGCACATCGTACAGTGCTTTGCTTGCCTGCCACAGGTGCCGCTAGGATTGATTATTTGCCAAGAAAGGGAGTTATGAGCCAAAAAAATTACCAAGTCGAGGGTTTGACCAGCGAGAATGCTGTGGCCTCGGTGGAGGATGAGATCAGCATTGTGCCCGGCACCCAAGGCGTGGATTTTGACATTGACAATAGCCGCATTGTTGTCACTGGCGAAGGTTTTAGCGATGATGACATCATCGCCGCTGTCGAACTTGCGGGTTGCAAAGTCGTCCCCAATCAAGACACTTGTTAAATACTAAAATTGGTATTTATTTAAAACCCACCCCCGTTTAGGGGGCTTTTTTATTGGTTACACCTTTTGGCTGCGGGCGGAAAATACAGCAAAATATCCAACCACCTAATAAAAGCACGCTTCTCGACGGGCCCCTGCCCCAGCACACCATATAGGTGCGCGGGCATAGGGTGAGATTAAATCTCACTTTTGTCTCAAAAAAGAGTAATCTTTCCGGACATGACACTTACACGCAATGACAGGCTCGACCGCCTGCCAGTCACCTCAAAGCACAAGAGACTTCTCGGTGGTTCCAGCATCGGTTGGGCCCTTGATGCGATGGATGTCGGATTAATCTCCTTCGTCATGGCTGCACTTGCGACGCAATGGAGCCTCAGCCCGACCCAAACCTCCCTACTCGGATCTATTGGTTTTGTTGGCATGGCTATCGGTGCCTCCCTTGGAGGCTTGCTTGCTGACAAGTTGGGACGTCGACAAGTTTTTGCTTTGTCCCTTCTTATCTACGGAATCGGCACCGGCGCTTCCGCGCTCTCCATCTCCCTCGGCATGATCATGGTGCTGCGTTTTATTGTCGGCCTCGGCTTGGGCGCTGAGCTGCCCGTGGCTTCCACCCTGATTTCCGAATTTTCCCCCCGCAAAGTCCGCGGTCGCATGGTTGTTCTCCTCGAAGCCTTTTGGGCTGTGGGTTGGATTCTCGCCGCAATCATCGGCACCTTTGTGGTTACCGCCTCCGATAATGGCTGGCGTTGGGCGCTGGCGCTAGGCTGCGTTCCTGCTGCTTATGCCGTTTATGTCCGCCTGGGACTACCAGAATCTGTGCGCTTTTTGGAAAAGAAATATCGCCACGAAGAAGCTGAGAAAATTGTTGAATCCTTCGAGCGTGCAGCTCTTGACGAGGGCAAAACCTTAGATAACACCCCTCCAGAGAACCGCGATTCCGAGGCTGAAAACTCCGTTTCCATCTGGTCCAATGTCTTACGCAAGCGCACTGTTGCCTTGTGGATCGTGTGGTTCTGTATCAATCTCTCCTACTACGGAGCTTTCATCTGGATCCCATCGCTGCTGGTTGCCGATGGTTTCACGCTGGTGAAATCTTTCCAATTCACGTTGATCATTACGCTGGCACAGCTGCCGGGTTACCTGGTTGCTGCTTGGCTTATTGAAAAGTGGGGCCGTCGCAGCACACTGGCTACCTTCTTGGCCGGTTCTGCAATTTCTGCCATGCTTTATGGTCTTGCCGATGCCGAATGGCAGGTTTTGGTTGCCGGCTGCCTATTGTCCTTCTTTAACCTCGGTGCATGGGGCGCACTTTATGCCATTGGGCCTGAGCTTTATCCCACCAATGTCCGTGGTACGGGAACTGGCGCCGCCGCCGGTTTTGGCCGCATTGCTTCAATCATTGCACCACTCATTGTGCCTCCAATTATTGCCTTCGGTGGCCCGATTGTGCTTTTTGCTGTTTTTGCCACCGCCTTTGCGGTGGCTGCCATCGCCGCATTTACACTGCCTGAGCAAAAGGGCAAGGCACTGGCTGATTAGTCAGAAAGCTTCTTAATTTCTGCAGCTGCCTTTCGTAGGATGTCGACAATTTCTGCCGATTTATCCTGCGGGGCAGCTTTTACTATTTCCCGCACTTTATGGAATTCCGCCCGCAGATTATAAGCGTGACCATCCTC
The DNA here is from genome assembly GCF_046592015.1 of Corynebacterium callunae. Taxonomy (GTDB): domain Bacteria; phylum Actinomycetota; class Actinomycetes; order Mycobacteriales; family Mycobacteriaceae; genus Corynebacterium; species Corynebacterium callunae_A. The sequence goes on along the minus strand of NZ_JAWVOB010000004.1, from coordinate 248,645 downwards.
CGCGCGAGGGGCGCGATAAGCCTCAAGGATTTGCGACCATTCTTCACGATTCCCAGCCACTAGCTCTTTGCCTGCTTCGCTCAGTCGTGCCATTTTGCGGCCCATATCATTGGAGATCACAATAAGGCCCTCATCTTCCAGCAGCGACAAGGTGGGATAGACAGTTCCGGGGCTCGGACTCCAATTGCCTTCAGTTTTTTCACTAATCATGGTGATGATTTGATAGCCGTGCAGGGATTCAGTTTCCAGCATGGACAAGATGACATTGCGGAGATCTCCGCGCCCCGCGCGTCCGCCTCGACCCCGGCCTGGATGATTCCCATGATGGCGACGATCATGATCGCGACGGGGATCATGATGTGGATGACGGCCACGTCGGTGGCCACATTCTGGTTGTTCTTGGTAGTACATGGTGTACCTCTTTCGGGTTGTTAAACTGAAAGTTAACGATATATCTTTACATATCGTTATGTCAATGACTTTTGCCGTTTGGCGGGTTTCCGCAGGTTGGAATATATCGGTAAATAACTAAAGCAGCGTGCAGTCTTAAATGACTGCACGCTGCTTATGCTTTTACTGCCGGGCCTAGCCGGGTTTAGCCAGGGTTTATCCGGGCTTAACTAGCCGCGGGCCATATCCACAAATCGGGAATAGTGCAGCTGGTGCGCCACCTGCACGGTGTCAATGGGGCCACCACGGTGCTTTGCCAAGATGATATCGGCCTCGCCGGCACGCTCATCATCCTTGTCCTGAGAGTCTGGACGATAAAGCAGCATAACGATATCGGCATCCTGCTCCAAGGAACCAGATTCACGGAGGTCAGCCAGCTGCGGGCGCTTATCGGTACGAGATTCTGGACCACGGTTTAGCTGCGAGATCGCAATCAAAGGCACATCTAGTTCTTTAGCCAGCAGTTTGAGCTGACGGGAGAACTCCGAGACTTCCTGCTGGCGTGATTCCACGCGCTTACCGGAGCTCATCAGCTGGAGGTAGTCCACCACAATCATTTTCAGATCGTGCTTTTGCTTCAGCTTGCGGGCCTTGGAGCGGATTTCCATCATGGTCAAGTTGGCGGAATCATCAATAAATAGCGGTGCTTTGGCCACCTTATCGAGCTTTTGCACCATCTTTTCCCACGCAGCTTCATCCATCTTGCCGCCGCGCATATCGGAAAGGCGGATTTCGGTCTCTGCAGAGAGCAAACGCATAACAATTTCCGACTTGGACATTTCCAAGGAGAAGATCACTGAGGCCATATTGTGCTTAATGGAGGCCGAACGCATGAAGTCCAAGGCAATTGTGGACTTACCAACACCAGGTCGAGCTGCCACGATGATCATCTGACCGCCACGCAGACCATTGGTGAGGTCATCTAGGTCTTTAAACCCGGTTGGAATACCAGTTGCCAAACCACCATCGGTACTGAGCTGCTCCAGCTCCTCCATGGTGTCGCCCAAAATATCAGCAAGGACGGCGTAGTCCTCACTTTGATTCTTTTGGGAGACGGCAAAAACTTCTTGTTGGGCGCGGTCGATGACAGCATCAATATCAGCGCCCTCATCACCTTCATAGCCCAGCTGCACCACACGGGTGCCAGCATCAACCAAACGACGCAGGACTGCCTTCTCAGAGACGATCTCGGCGTAGTAGCGAGCATTGGCGGCCGTGGGAACAGACTGGATGAGGGTGTAGAGGTAAGCACCGCCACCCACACGCTCAAGGTCATTGGTTCGGTCTAGACGACCAGAGACAATCAGCGGGTCAATATCTTTGTTATCGCTAAAAAGATCAATGATCGCCTGGAAAATTAGCTGGTGAGCAGGCTTATAAAAGTCATCTGGGGTGAGCACATCCAAAATGTCAATGACAGTATTGGGGCTCAGCAGCATCGCTCCCAAAACACCCATTTCGGCGTCATTGTCATAGGGAGGGGAGCGGAAATCACGATATTCGCGGGCTCCATCGCCACGGCCCTTTCCCTTGCGGGATCCGGATCCGGAATCAAACTTTTTAGCGCCAAATTCAGGGCCAGAATTTCCCTGCGGAAGCGAAAAATTCTCGAAGGCAGGAGTAGGCAAAGAGGAATCATGGGCTTCATCCGAAAAAGAATCCCCCGGCTCTGGTGGGGGAACAAAGGCATCATCAAAACTTGCGGCTGGCGTATCAGCAGACATTTACATCCCCAATCATCAATTAACACTCACTCTAGTAGCTCGCAGCTAGTAAAGATAAACCCGCAGGAAGGGGAAAACCCTTTGATGATTTCCGCCACAGCTACCCGAATTTGAGAAAACTATCCACAGTTTCTTTGGTTAACAACAGTTGTTTTCATCATAATTATCCCCAGTTTTCCCACTTTGCCCACAATTGCCCCCAATACCTGTGGATAACTTGTGGATAACTCTCCCCGATAACTTCACAAACTATGCATATATCGAGGTCAGGACGGCGATTTGGGTTGTGGATAGTTTTGACAACTCGGTGGATAACTCTTCTCACCAGGGCTTTTATGGTGTAAGAATTTGGTCTACCACCGCTGTGCAGGCCTTTTGTGATGAGCAAACTCTAGGTTAACTATCCACAATGGAGGGCAGTTATCCACAGGCGGGGGATAAGGAGTTAAAACTCAAAACTTAGCCCAGAAATACTTCAACCCCACTCCTGCTGTTTGGAGTGGGGTTGAAGAATGCTGTTGTCGTTGGGTGGCTTAGAAATTGTTCTAAGTCACCGCCGTCGCGCGCGTGTTGTCGTTACGCTGCGACGACCTCAAACTTCACGCGGGAGACGATGCCCTCGGTGATTTTTGCTTCTACCTGGTACTTACCGGTGGTCTTAACCAGGTTCTTCGGGAGAACAATGGCACGCTTATCCAGGTTCGGGCCGCCAGCTGCCTTGACTGCAGCGACGATGTCGTCAGTCTTAACGGAGCCGAATAGCTTTCCGCTCTCAGAGGTGCGGACTGCAACAGAAACACCCTCAAGTGCTTCGAGCTGAGCCTTTACTTCGCGAGCATGGTCGAGGTCGCGGATTGCGCGAGCCTCTTGGGCACGCTTGATGCCCTCGATCTGCTTCTCTGCACCCGGGGTGGCTACGATGGCCAGGCCACGGGGGAGTAGCAGGTTACGTCCGTAGCCGTCTTTAACCTCTACGATGTCGCCAGCGACACCAAGGTTTTCTACGGCGGCGGTGAGGATCAGCTTCATGATCCCTGCCTTTCGTGGTTTATGAGTGTATGTGAATTTTTAAGAAAGAAAGTTTAGAACGGAGGCTCATCATCTGCACCGCTGAAGCCGCTGCCGGCTGGTGGTGCAGAATTCCAAGGATCATTATCTGGTGCAGCCTGTGGGCTGCCTCCGCCAAATCCACCTTGGTTGAAGTTGTTGCCCTGGGATTGATTCTGGTTTCCACCGAAATCACCCTGGTTCCGCTGCTGGTTGCCGCCGAAGCCGCCACCAGCATTCTGGCCGCCGAATCCACCTTGGTTGCCGCCGAAGCCGCCACCTTGGTTATTGGAACCGCCACCGAAGTTTCCGCCGTTTCCACCACCACGCGGAGTGCGCGTGACCTCTGCTTTTGCAAAGGACAAGGATGGGCCGACTTCATCAGCTTCGACCTCGAAGACACTGCGCTTCTCACCCTCGCGGGTTTCATAGGAGCGCTGCTTGAGGCGACCGGTGACGATAACGCGCATACCCTTAGAAAGGGATTCTGCGACGTTTTCTGCTGCCTGACGCCAAACGTTCACGGTGAGGAAAAGGGCTTCGCCATCTTCCCACTGATTGGTTTGACGGTTGAACGTGCGGGGAGTTGAAGCAATGCGGAAGTTAGCCACTGCGGCACCCGAGGGGGTGAAACGCAGTTCCGGGTCAGCAACGATGTTGCCGACAACGGTTATGTTAGTATCTCCGATTGCCATATTCCTTCAACTACCTCTCTAGAGCTGAAAAGTTCTTTACTTGTCGAGTCGTAGAACCTTGGTGCGTAGGACACCATCGTTCAGGTTCAGGACACGATCGAGCTCGAGCACGGTTGCAGACTCGCACTTGAGATCGACGACGGCGTAAACGCCCTCTTCCTTCTTGTTGATTGGGTAAGCCAAACGGCGCTTGCCCCAGACATCAACCTTCACAACGTCACCCTTGTCCTTGCGGACAACCTCGAGGAATTTATCCAGGGACGGGGCAACAGTGCGCTCATCCTGAGAAGGATCGAGAATGATCATGAGTTCGTATTGACGCACGGACCTCATCACCTCCTATGGTCTAGTAATTGTTTTCGGCCACGCCATTGTTGACGTAGCAGGAGGGTCGTTGCGTCAGCAACCTTTTAAAGGTACACCAGACGCGCGGAAATGTCGATTCCCAATTTAGGATTTTTTGAGCGAGGCCCCAACATGAATACTTGGCGGTGTTTTCGAGGAGCCTGATAGGTGCGGTTCCTCAGCGCGTACCCCAGTTGTAGACATACTTGCGAGGGTAAGTGCAGAGACCGCGAGAATCCCTGCAATTGACTTAGAGCTCTTCGCCTTTTTCACCAGGCATCAACCCTTTCACCATGGTCACTGTGATGGACGTCCTAATTTCATTAACGGACGCGGCGACAACATAGTTCCCGGGGTGCAGAAAAGGGCGCGTCTTTTCGTCGAAAAGCGTTTTTAGGCGGGGTTTGATGCCCAAAAAACGGCGATGATCACCGGAATGATCGTGATGAGCACAATCGCAATGCAAAAAAGCGACCAAATCTGCACATTGGATTTTTTATACATAAAACTCGCGAATGAGCCTCCAAAAAAGAGAAAACCCAAAAACACGCTGGCCATGGTGACCAGCAAAACTGTTGTGCTCACTGTTGTCCTTTTAATGCTTTTCGACGCCGGCTGCGCGCTGCGGGGTTGGCAGCAGAGGATCAAGACCTGCATGTGCATCCAAAACTGGATCGGCGATTTTGCCAAGCATTTGACGAATCACCAGCACCACCATGGCCACGATAAATCCATCTCGCGCCAACACCACAATGTCGAGGATTTCATGAGGAATTCCCATGTTTTCTGCTCCCAGCATATGCCACATCAAAATCGGCCACACCATGGCATCGACCAGCATCCACGGCAGCAGCAAGTTCCACTTTGGCAGCGCCAAAACCGCTAGAGGAACCAGCCAGAGGGAATACTGCGGGCTCCACACCTTATTAAAAAGCAGGAAGGCAGCAACAATCAGGAAGACTAATTCCGCCACTCGAGGCTGTCGCTGCACTCGCCAGCCAAAGATCGCGATGGCCACACAGGAGAGGCCAAAAAGCATAAAGCTAATGACGTTGAGAACCTCAGGGTCATTAAAAGAAAGCGGAATATTGCGATCAATGACCTGATAAATGGTGGTCCATTCCGCCCCGCGCTCGCGGTTAAGGCGCAGGAATTCATTCCAGGCGGCGGGGTAGATGAGCATAATAGGTGCGTTTACTACCACCCAGCTCAAGATCGCGGTGCCGAGCATTTTCAGGAAATCAGGGAATTTTCCAGTGCGTACCGCCAGCACCAAATAGGCGCCGAGTAGATACAGCGGCCACAACTTAAACGCAGTTCCGAACCCAATGAGCACGCCTGCCCACATAAAGTGGCCGCGCTTAACCGCCAACATGGCACCAATAACGGCAGCGATGGAAGGGATATCCCAGTTGGTGAAGGCGTGGACTGCAACGAGGGGAGAGGCAGCTACGAGGACCGTATCCCACACGCGGTTGCCGGTGAGTTCTGCAACCATGCGGATAATAAGCACCCAGAAGCAGCTCATGGCCAGCGCGGTGACAATGAAATACAGACCGGCTTCGGGGAGGGTGTGGAAGGGGAGGACATCAAAAACCGGGTATAAAAAGCGGGTGATAATGGCGCAGATCCATTGGAAAATACCGCCCAGTACGGGGTATTCCATGTACCTGGTGAGGTCACCCTCCTGCCAGGAATAGGCATAGGGGAAGCCTGGCACATCTAGTCCGCGGCCACCATAAAGGGGCACGATGTCGTTATAACAGGCCGAGGTGTATTGCCGGTTTCCTGACCAATTGAGCGAGACCACGCCGTCCGAACCGCGTGCGCCTTGGATGCAATTGGCCTTGGTGAGGAATCCGCCGGCCAGGAATAGCAAAGAAGTGAAGATCAAAACGCGCAGGGGGGTCCAGAATTGTTGGGTTCCAACCCGCGCAAAACGACCAAGAGGACCGCCGATTGCGTTGATGAAGTCCCGTGCCACAGGTTCGGTAGCTCCGGGGGAGACTCGATTTTTAACCTGTTCTTGCTGTGGCATGTGGCTTCCTCATTACAATCGGCGGTCCGTTTTTCAACTTCGCGAGCCCTCTTCGAGGACAGCTCAGAAGATAGTTTAGCCTGCTCCGATTAACTCGCCCGGAATAGTGATCCCGGGGAGAATCTCCACGGCTCCACCTCCGGTTGTTGCTGGCTGTTCAGCGGTTGCGGCGGGAGCTGCAGGAGTTGCTGGCTGCTCGACGGCAGGAGCTGGAGCCTCTGCACTTGGAGTGGCCTCCTCCACGTAGCCGGTGTCCCCTGAGGTGCCACCGGTATAAGGAGTTGGAGACCATACATAATCAGCTGCTGGCGGATTTCCATAACCCAGTGCTGGGGCTGCTGGCCAGGATTTCAAAGGCGCGGTTTCCAGGGCGTTATCCATGGTTGCCTTCCAAATGGAAGCAGGGGAGTTTGAGCCGTACATCAAGCCACCCCACTCGTTATAGAGCGCGGAGTTATCGGCGGTACCGACCCACACTGCAGTTGCCAGCTGTGGGGAAGCACCAACCATCCAGGCATCTTTGTTATTTCCGGTATCACCAAGCTGGGTGGTACCGGTCTTAGCGGCAGACACCTGGCCATCGGCTAGACCATTGCCATTAGCGCTCGCTGCGATTGGAGCCATGGCATCGATGAGGTTGAGAGCGACTTTCTCAGAGACACGACGTTCGCCTTCGCCATCCTCAAACTCATACAGCACTTCGCCGCTGCGGGTTTCCACCTTGGAGACAAAGTGTGGTGAATGCCAAACACCCTCATTGGCGATGGTTGCCATAGCAGAAGCCATATCCAGTGGGCGGGACTCGTACTGGCCCAAGATGATGCCCTCATAAGGAGTTTCACCATTCTCGGTCAGGGTCTGTGGGATGCTAGGCAGGGACTCAGCGATGCCAAGTGCGTGTGCCATATCAGCGGTGTCCTGGGGACCATTTTCCAAATCCTGCTGCAAGCGAATGAAGCTGGTGTTGTAGGACTTGCGTAGGGCTTCTTTAATGGAACAAGCGCCACAGGTGCCGTCGCTGGCATTGGTGATGGTGATATCACCGGAGGTCACTGGCTCGGAGCTATAGATCTGCGAGGTAGGGATACCCTGCTGCAGTGCCGCTGCGAGGCCAAAGATCTTAAATGTAGAGCCGGTCTGCAAAGGCGCATTGGCGTAATCCCAGCCCGCTGCATCTTCGCCGCCATAATAAGCGCGCACTGCGCCATTAGTGGGATCAATAGAAACGACCGCTGCGCGGTTGTTCTCGGTGAGGTTTGCTAGCTCTGCGCGAACTGAATCAACAGCACCCTGCTGAGCCTTGGCGTCAATGGTTGTGGTGATCTGCAGGCCACGAGTTTCCACATCTTCTTCGGTGATGCCGAGCTCGCTGAGTTCTGCCATGACATTGTTCTTGATCAAACCATTGGTGCCGGTGGCTTCGGTATAAGCGCGGTTATTGGCTGGATCAGTGGTCTGTGGATAGGTTGCCTGAGCGCGCTCTTCTGGAGTGATGGCACCAATTTCTGCCATGCCATCCATAACGTAGCTCCAGCGAGTTTCTGCTTCCTCTGGGTTGGTCCATGGATCGAGCTCACTGGGGCGCTGAATGCTCGCTGCCAGTACGGCGCCCTCAGCTGCGGTGAGCTGATCAACCGACTTATCAAAGAAGGCATGAGCGGCTGCCTGCACGCCATAGGCATTGCGGCCGAAGTAAACAGTATTGAGATAAGCCTCGAGGACTTCATCCTTAGACCATTCATTGGCCATCTTGGCAGAATAAACCAACTCCTTAGCCTTACGGATTAGGGAGCGTTCATCACCAACCACGGCCTTCTTCACATACTGCTGGGTAATGGTGGAGCCACCACCTGCAGAAGGGTTGCCAGTAATAACGCCGAGCGCTGCACGAGCATAACCGGTGATAGAGAAACCAGGGTTGGAGTAGAACTCACGGTCCTCAGCGGCCAGCACGGCATTGCGTACCACTTCTGGCACTTGGTCAATGGAAACCATTTGGCGGTTGCCCTCTGGTGGAACCACACGAGCAAGCTCGGTAGTGCCATCGGAGGCGTAGATCTGCGAGACCTGTGGGGAAACCAGTTCCTCAGGTTCAGGTACATCCACGATGATGTAGGCGCTCATAAAGACTAGGGCAGGAATAAGAATGACCGCAGCGATAGCGCCGAGAAAGACGTTGCGCTTGGTCACGCCCTTCTTGGAGCGTTGGGCTCTTCGTTTACCGCCGCTTTTGGGAGCAGAGGAATTATTACTATTCGTCAACTGGTGTGTCCGTTCAATCAGATTTGGTTCTTATCTGAGGTGTTTGCTGTAGAGAATACTGTGCTTATAGTAATTCGCCTGAATCTGGGAATTAGCTGGCCATAGCAGTTTCCGCTTTGAGGAGGTGATTCCATTTACAAGCAGGGCATACTTCCACTGTATGAACCGTGCATTGCGGAGCTTTAGCTACCAACAATGCGATTTCTTCTTCGCTTCTGGCCGATCCGGCTGCTTTGCCAATTTCCTCTCCATAAACCCATAAAACTATGCGTAGCTGATCGCTCTCACAGATCGGACAAGGATAAGCGGCCGGTTGCCCGTGATATCGACCTGCTGTTACTAGTAGGAAATCTGCATCACAAATTGATGCCCGGGACACCAGCCCGGCACGAAATTGACGGATTGTCTGCCTTCGGGCGAGCTGGTGACTGATCTCATTTAGATATTGCACCACGGGTACTAGTGTAGCCCCCGCAGACGCGCGTTCTTTAAGGCGAAAATATTCTTGTAAATTGTATTTTTCCTGTGAAAATATTCTAAATTCCAGTAGATAGCTTCAGGAACAGAAATTACCAAATAATCGGGTTAGACTTGCATCCATGACTGACGCAAAAACCGAGGATCTTGCAGCCCGCGTTCGCCCCGCACTTACCAAGCTCTATGTTCTCTATCTTCGCCGCTCTGCAAACTCCGACCTTTCTGGTCCACAGCTCACCATTTTGAGTCGTCTTGCAGAAAACGGCCCCTCCCGAATCAGCCGCATCGCTGAACTTGAGGATATCCGCATGCCTACCGCTTCCAATGCCTTGCACCAGCTTGAGCAATTGGATCTGGTGGAGCGCATCCGCGATACCAAGGACCGCCGTGGAGTACAGGTACAGCTCACTGAGCATGGTCGTGCAGAACTGGACCGTGTTAATAAGGAACGCGATCAGGAGATGGCGCAGCTGCTGGAAATGCTCTCTCCCGAGCAGCTCGAGCGCGCCGAAGATCTGGTTGATATCATCACCGAATTGGCTGAGGTGTACGGTAACTGGAAAGAGCCTAAAAGCGATTCCTAAGTTCCCCTACCCAGACTCCGGAAATTGATGAACGAACCTCTCCGCGTACTTGTATCTTGCCGCCCCGAAGAAACACCGGGGGGCACCTCAAGTAATCCCAATGACTCCGTTTTTGAGTTTGCCGCGTGGTTGGCCCGAACCTCTGAAATTAATGTTCGTGGCATCACCACTTTCATCAGGCCGTGGCCTTCCTCCTCAATTAGTAAATTGGGCGGAAAGTATCATAAATGGTTTAAGAATCTGGATTCTTTTTATCGGGATCAGATCGTCAAATGTCTTAAAGATGCCGGTGTCAGCAAGTCCCAGTGGGATGAGACGGTGTCGGTTTTTGTCGATGGGCCTTCGGAATCCTCACTGCTGACTCATGCAGCCAAGGACTTTCAGGCTGATCTGATTTTGCTGGGCTCCGATGCAACCGCACCTAAAGGTCGCTTCATCGCTAGCTCCACCGCGGATGCGCTCTTGCATTCCTCACCAGTTCCGCTAGGCCTCGTGCCACGTGGAGTAAAGCTTTCCAAAAAGGGTGTCACCCGCGTTAATTATGCTTTCATTAGCGAAAATGATGATATTCTCCAAGGCCTAAGTTACGCAGCAGAGCTTGCCAATAGCTGGCAGGTTCCCCTGCGTATTTTGTCATTTTCACCCACTGGTATCACTGATTCCCCGATGTCGGACAAATTAGATCTGACCACCGAACTCTCGACGGAGTGGCGCGAACTCACCCTGGCATTACTTGATCGTGCCCGTGACGAAGTCCTGAGGACTCACCCCGGCCTTAGTGTCAGTAGTGAAATCGGTTCGGGGTGGGGCTGGAATGGTGCCATCGAAGCTTTGAAGTGGAAAAAGGGCGACCTTCTGTGCCTTGGTTCCCACCGCACAGACGCTTTTTCCCGAGTTTTTGTGGGCTCGGAAACCATGGAGATTATTCGCAACGCCCCAGTTCCCACCATTATTTACCCCGGCGCCTAGCCTGCTGGCGCACGCCCCGAGGTAGCAGCGCCTGCAGGGGCGCGTCGAAAAGCGTTAAAGGAGATTCCATGGCCAAGCAACCGCTCAACCCGGAACACCCGGAAAATGACCTCAGTGACGAAGCTGATTATTCAAACCGTCCGCTCCCGGTAGTTGCCGATGCGGAAAGCCTGGCGGATTTGCCTGATCCGGCGGAATTACACCGGAAGAATCAGCAGTCCTCGAAGCAAGCCATCATTTATGGATTTGCGGTTCCGCTGGTGACATTTGTGGCTGCCTATCTTTTGGCCTGGGTGTCGCGTTTGCAAGGTGGTCCGATTTGCGATGCGGGAGATGCGACGTGGATTTGTTCGCGTGCAGCGGAGCTCTGGTGGCCGATTTCCACCAGCGCCATTGCCTTTGGTGGCATGCTCGGGGCGGCTTGGATTTTATATGACAAATACCGCAAATACCTGCGCTGGCGTGCGTGGATGGGCGTGCTGTGGGTACTCATTCCCTTCAGCATGCTGTGGGCAACATCTGTGCTCACGCTTTCAATTTTGGGCCATTAAAAAACACCCTTTAAGCATTTCCGCTGCTTAAAGGGTATTTTTAGCTTTTTGGGGGTTATTCGGCGGCACCGGCCGCGCCGGTGGAACCCAGCACTACCTCGAATTCAAGCAGGGAAGCGCCGGTGGCAACTGGCTTCTTCTCGCCGCCGTGCGCACCATGCCCGTCGTGAGCTCCGTGTCCGTGGCCGCCTTGCGCCTTTTCTGCATCACGCCACGCGTTATAGCTATCTTCATCAGCCCACTGAGTGATCACAAAGTAGCGCTCTTCGCCGGCGACAGGACGTAGCAATTGGAAACCTTCGAAACCTGGTGCTGAATCTACAGAGTGCTGGCGAGCTGCGAAGCGCTTCTCCAACTCAGGGCCGGCGCCTTCGGGAACGGAAATTGCGTTAATTTTTACGATGCTCATGCTTTGCCACCGTACCGGCTCGGGAATAAAGAAAACTGAAAACCTCCTGTGACAATTACCTCAGGAGCTTTAAAGGTGCGGGCCACGCAGCGCCATACCAGCACCATGCCGCCACGGGGGAGGAGTGGCACCCAGCAGGGGCGCGTCGACAAGCGCTAAAAAGAGTTAGCTGGTTACTAGCGGATCGATGCCGCGAGCTGCATAATCAGCGGCGATCTCGGCGCAACGCTCGCGCTTGCAGTGGCGGGTCTCAACGTTTTCGAAGCAGTCGGGGCACATGAGGACGAGCTCGCGGCAATCATCTTCATTGATGCAATGCTCGAACTTGTTGGTCGGGGTATCGCAGTGAATGCAGTGGCCAAGGCGCTTATAATCCTCGCCGAACTCCATGTGCATGCGCTTATCAAAGACGTAGAGGGAACCTTCCCAAAGCCCTTGATTGCCAAATTGCTCGCCATAGCGGACGATGCCGCCGTCGAGCTGATAGACCTCTTTGAAGCCGCGGTTAATCATGAGCGAGCTGAGGATCTCACAACGAATGCCGCCGGTGCAATAGGTGACCACTGGCTTGTCCTTGAGGTCATCGTATTTGCCGGATTCCAGCTCCGCGATGAAATCATGGGTGGTCTCCACATCTGGAACCACGGCATCTTTGAACTTGCCGATCTGCGCTTCCATGGCATTGCGTCCATCAAAGAACACAACTTCATCGCCACGCTTTTCGACCAGCTCATTTACTTGCTGGGGCTTTAGGTGCACGCCACCGCCGACGATGCCGTTTTCATCAACCTTGACCTCATCAGGCGCACCAAAGGCCACAATTTCCTTGCGCACCTTCACGCTGAGCTTGGGGAAATCCTCCGCGCTGCCCTCGGACCACTTAAACTGCATGCGGTTAAAACCAGGGTATTCGCGGGTCTGCTTGATATAAGCCTTGCAATCATCAATATCGCCACCCACGGTGCCATTGATTCCGTGCTCCGAAACCAAGATGCGCCCGCGCAGGTTGAGTGACTCGCACAGCGTACGCTGCCACAGCTGAACCGCCTTCGGATCAGACAAAGGGGTGAATGCGTAATAAAGAAGAATTTTTCCGGTAGCCACGGTTTTAGTCTAATGCCCACGCGTGCCAGCTAAAAACCACCGGATAAAGCAGTCAGCTTGGTCGCTTGTTTGGGTTACTTGCTGTTCCCGCGCCCCTTTTGGGTCTAGCCCGCTGTGCACCTGTGGAGCGCCCCGCGCCCCTTTTGGGGGTGGAGCTTTATCGATCAACCGCTCGCGCTTAATCGATCATGAACTTTTCGCACCTCAAAGCCCATTTTTGAAGCCGTAGCCTAGCTCAGTGGGTGGCGCTACTCGGTGGGTGGCGCTCCCACCATATTTTCTTTTAAGGAGTTTTAGATGTCTGCAAAAACCATCCGCGTTGCCATTGCCGGCGTGGGTAACTGCGCCACTTCACTGATTCAGGGCGTGGAATACTACCGCGATACCGACCCAGCCGACACCGTTCCGGGCCTCATGCACGTGAAATTCGGCGATTACCACGTGGGCGACATTGCATTTGTGGCCGCTTTTGACGTTGACGCCGAAAAAGTGGGCGTTGACCTCGCCGACGCGACCGAAGCCTCCCAAAACTGCACCATCAAAATCGCCGAGGTCCCCGCCACCGGCGTCACCGTCCTGCGCGGCCCCACCCTTGACGGCCTGGGCGATCACTACCGCGCCATGATCGACGAGTCCGACGCCGCGCCAGTTGACGTTGTCCAAGCGCTTATCGACGCAAAAGCAGATGTTTTGGTTTCTTATCTCCCCGTTGGCTCCGAAGAGGCCGATAAATTTTATGCCCAAGCCGCTATCGACGCAGGCTGCGCCTTTGTTAATGCACTTCCCGTCTTTATCGCCTCGGATCCAGAATGGGCGCAGAAGTTCACCGACGCTGGTCTCCCCATTGTCGGCGATGACATCAAATCTCAGGTGGGAGCCACTATCACCCACCGCGTCCTAGCTCGCCTTTTTGAAGAACGCGGCGTTCGGGTAGACCGCACAATGCAGCTCAATGTGGGCGGCAATATGGACTTCAAAAACATGCTGGACCGCAATCGCCTGCAATCGAAGAAGATTTCCAAGACCCAAGCGGTCACCTCCAATCTCTCCGAAGGCCCACTAGCTGGGAAAATCGAGGATCGCAATGTGCACATCGGGCCATCTGACCATGTGCAGTGGCTTGATGATCGTAAATGGGCTTATGTTCGCCTGGAGGGCACTGCCTTCGGCGGCGTTCCGCTGAACTTGGAGTACAAACTCGAGGTCTGGGATTCCCCCAACTCCGCCGGCATCATTATCGACGCAGTCCGCGCCGCCAAAATCGCCCTCGATCGCGGAATCGGCGGCCCCATCTTGCCTGCCAGCTCCTACTTGATGAAGTCCCCACCAGAGCAACTTCCTGACGATATCGCCCGCGAAAAGCTTGAAGCCTTCATCATCGGCAACTAAGTAGGAGAGCCGATTTAAGACCTCGAAAATTGCCTAATGACTTCTAGGCTGGGTTGGAGTAAGTTGAGGCCTCAGAAAGTCTCACAGCGCCCCTGATTTTTCAGGGTCAAAGTTAATATATTCACCTTTTGTGCCAGAACCTACAAAGTCGGTCGGGTGGAGGGGATTTTTGTAGAACCTCGCACAATATAGGGCCGATTTTTGTGCCAGAACCTACAAACTCGGAGCCCCCGCTCCCAAACTTGTAGGTTCTGGCACACTTTGGCCCATTCCGGGCGATTAGCGCTTCCGGTAGAGGGCCTTGCGCTGGTACTTGGGCTCGGAAGTCACCAAAACTCCGAGGTTGCGGAAGATTGCCTCATCCACAGATCCCAAAATGGTGGTGGTGTGGACGTCGCACCCCTGCAGATTCTTCAATTGCTGCAGAGCGAGGCGCGCATTTTCGGAGTTCGCAGCAGAAACTGAGAGCGCGATGAGTACTTCATCAGTGTGGAGACGGGGATTGCGGGAGCCCAGGTGCTGAGTCTTGAGGGATTGGATCGGCTCAATGGATTCGGGGGAGAGCAAGTCCACGGAACGATCGATTCCTGCGAGTTCCTTGAGGGCATTAAGCACCATCGCGGCGGAGCATCCGAGCAGTTCAGAGGTTTTACCGGTCACCAGGCGTCCGTCGAGAAGCTCAATGGCTGAGCCCGGCGCGCCGGTGGCCTCTTCGACAGACAGCGCGCTGGCAACCACGCGGCGGTCGTCGACGGTGCAGCCGGCTTTGCTCATGACGATGGCGATGCGGCTGGAGATGGTGTCATCGAGGCCGTCGCGGCGCTCGTCGACCAGTGCCTTGAAGTAGCGACGCACGATTTCTTGGCGGGCGGCTTCGCGACAGACTTCGTCGTCGGTGATGGCGTAGCCGACCATGTTGACGCCCATGTCGGTGGGGGAGTTGTAGGGCGAGGAACCGGAAAGCATCTCCAACATGGCCTTGAGCAGCGGGAATACCTCTACGTCGCGGTTGTAGCTGGTGGCCTTTTTGTCGTAGGCGGCGAGGTGGAAGGGGTCGATAATGTTGATGTCGTCAAGGTCCGCGGTGGCTGCCTCATAGGCGAGGTTAACGGGGTGCTCCAGCGGCAGGTTCCAAATGGGGAAGGTTTCGAACTTGGCGTAACCGGACTTGATGCCGCGCTGGTGATCGCCGTAGATCTGGCTCAGGCAGGTGGCGAGCTTTCCGGAACCGGGGCCCGGCGCGGTGACAACGACCAGGTTGCGGCTGGTTTCCACATATTCGTTGAGGCCAAAGCCCTCCTCGCTAACAATGCGGCGAGCATCGGTGGGGTAGCCCGGAATCACGCGGTGCACAGCAACTTTAATGCCGAGGCGCTCGAGGCGCTGCTTAAATGCGAGGGCCTGGTAGTTGTCATCTTCCAATTGGGTGAGCACGACATGTTCGGCGAGGAATCCCAGTTCGCGGAAGACATCGATCAGGCGCAGGACATCTTCTTCATAGGAAATGTCGAGGTCAGCGCGGGTTTTCTTACGCTCGAGGTCTTTGGCGTTAATGGCGACCAAAATTTCCAGCTCATCTTTGAGTTCTTTGAGCATGGCGATTTTATTGTCGGGAGTAAAGCCAGGTAGCACGCGGGAGGCATGCATGTCGTCGAAAAGCTTGCCTCCCATTTCCAGATAGAGCTTGCCGCCAATCTGTTCGCGCCTTTCATTAATATGCTCTGACTGCATCTTGATGTACAGGTCGCGATCGAATCCGGTGCGCATAGCGTCAACTCCCCAGTTGCTTCAGCTGATTTTTAACTCCTTGGACTCTACCCTCTCCTCCGCCCATTGCTGAATACGCTGCTGTGCTGGCTAAAGTTAGGAATTATGCCCGAAGGACACGTGATTCATCGACTCGCTCAAGATCTGCAACGCAATTTCGGCGCCGACGTTCTGCGCGCCTCATCGCCCCAAGGGCGATTTAGCACCGAGGCAGCGCTTATCGACGAAACCCCTCTCTCACGAGTTGAAGCTTTTGGCAAACATCTTTTTGTGGAGTTTGAGAGCCCGCATCCGGAAAATATTGTCTACATCCATTTGGGCCTAATCGGTACCTTGCATTTTGAACCCCCTGCAGAGACCCGAGGCCAAATCCGTTTGCACCTTTCCAATGGTGAAATCGCTGCTAATCTCCGCGGACCCCAGTGGTGTCGCCTGATTACCGACGCCGAGCGCAACGCTGCCATTGCAAAATTAGGTGCCGATCCCATCAGAGACGATGCCGATCCCACGCCCATTCGGCTCAAGGTACAGCGTTCCCAGCGCAGTATTGGCTCTTTGTTGATGGACCAAAAACTTTTTGCGGGCGTGGGCAATATTTACCGCGCCGAAACCCTCTTCCGCTTAGGGATCTCTCCTTTTACTCCCGGTTCTCGCATTAGTACCTCGGATTTTGATGCCATCTGGTCTGACCTGGTGTTTTTAATGAAGGAAGGAGTGGTGGCTGGCCGTATTGATACCGTGCGCCCCGAGCACACTCCAGAGGCCATGGGCAGACCTCCGCGCAAGGATGACCACGGGGGAGAGGTTTATACCTACCGACGCACCGGCCAGCCCTGTCTGGTGTGTGGCACCCCGATTAGCGAACAAGTTATGGAAGGCCGCAATCTTTTTTGGTGTCCTAGTTGCCAGGCCTAGCTTTCATTTCAGCCAGGAAAGTTTCAGTTTGTGTCGGTATAGTACGGAAGGTACTTATTAGGACAAATTGCTTGGGATAAATATGCGTATGCGCCGGACGATTGCCCGGAAACCGATGAATATCAGCCGTATTTTAGTGCTCCGCGTTTTTCCTGTTCTAGCAATCCTTTGCGCTATTTGCGTCTTGGTGGTCTCATTTTTTGTCTATCCTACAAAGGCGCAGCCACATAAGGTTGATGCAATTTTGGTGCTCGCAGGTTCCAGCGATGGTCGCCATGAGCTGGGTGCCCAATTAGTAGAAGAAGGCTATTCCTCAAACTTTGTGGTCTCTAATCCGGCTGGTGCTAAAGACAAGGTGGGATATGCCCACTGCGCTGGGGCTAAGCGGCCTTCTGGGGCGACCTCATATTGCATGGATCCTTATCCCGTAATTACCTCCGGTGAGGCTCGCACTTTTAATGAGCTAGCTGCCGAACATGGTTGGCAGAGCGTGTTGGTTGTAACTAGCCGCACCCATACTCAGCGCGTTCGCTTGATGTTTAATGAATGCTTTAGTGGGGATTCCACGGTGTATAGCGTGCCGAACCCGATTAATCGGGCCGACCTTAAAGATGCGATCTTGCATGAGATCGGGGGCTTTGCAAAATTCTGGATTACCTCACCTTGTTAGTGCTACTTGGTGTGACTTTCCAGGTCTAAAAGCCATTGCTTAGCTTCCAGGCCGCCGCGATATCCGCCTAGGGTTCCGTCGCTACGCAAAACCCGGTGGCAGGGGGCGAAGATGGGGAGCGGGTTGGTGGCACACGCGGTGCCTACCGCCCTGACTGCGCCGCCGTTATTGAGCTCAGCTGCCAGCTCCTTATAGGTGCGGGATTCGCCATAGGGAATGGTGAGCAAATGGTGCTGTACCTTGCCGCGGAAGTTGAAGTTCGCTTCGCTCGGCCAGTCCAGCGGGGTGGCAAATTCTTTGCGCTTTCCGGCAAAGTATTCCTGTAGTTCTGCCTTTCCCTGTTCCAGGATGGCATTGGCGCCTGGGATGGAGTCTACGGTGCAGGCTGCGTAGTTTTCATCGGCAAAGGCCAGGTAGGTTAAGCCTTTTTCACTTGCTACCAGCAGAAGTTCGCCAATGGGTGATTCAAATCGAAGATGGTGCATGATCTTAAGTCCTCACAACAATCTTTCCTATTGTTTTTCCTTGTTCCACCAAGCGGTGGCCTTCCATAATCGTCGCTGCGTTTAGTCCCTCAAGCACCTGATTTTTAGGGCTTATAAGCTTTCCAGCAGCAACCAATTCAGCGATCTTATTGAGGATCTTGCCTTGTTCTGCCATATCGGGGGTTTGGAACATGGCGCGGGTGAACATGAACTCCCAGTGCAGGGCAATGGACTTTTGTTTAAAGGCCCCGAGATTTGGCTGCTCGGGATCGTCGATAAGCACGAGGTGTGATTGTGGCTTCATTAGCTGCGCAAGCTCTAGTTCCCGGCCAGTGGTCCAGGAGCTGAACACAAAATCCACATCTTTAATTTGCTCACTGAGGTTTTGAGAATGATCAATCACCTCATGTGCGCCCAGTTTCTTGACCCATTCTTGGGATTCAGGACGCGAGGCCGTTGCCACTACCTTGAGATTGGTGAGATTGCGGGCCAGCTGAATAATCAGCGAGGTCACTCCTCCTGCGCCGCCGAGAACCAACAAAGTGCCTGTGGATTCTTCCGTGATGGGCAGGCGTTCAAAGAGTGCTTCCCAAGCTGTGAGAGCCACCAAAGGCAGGGCTGCTGCTTCAGTTTCCGCCAACCCTTGTGGAGCATGCCCCACGATTCTTTCATCCACCAGCTGAAACTCTGCATTACTGCCTTGGCGCTGATTGGAACCCGCATAAAAGACCTTGTCCCCAGGGGCGAATAGCGTGACCTCTGCGCCAACTTCCACAACGGTTCCGGCAGCATCAAATCCCAAAATCTTTGGCGTCTCCTGCTTTCCAGCGCGCATCCGGGTTTTAGAATCGACTGGATTAATGGACACCGCAGCAATTTCCACCAGCAGATCGCGCAGCCCTGGGGTGGGCCGCTCCACTTCCACGTCTTTAAGGAATTCAGCTTCCGTGGAGGGGAGGGAATCAAACATTGCTACGGCACGCATTTTTGAAGTGGGGGCGCTCATGCCCCTGATGTTAGCCCGAGAGTGGTGTTCCTGCTGATAATTTATGTCACCTTGGCAAAAGAATATATACGCACGAAATAAGACGACAGACATTTTGGTTAGTGTAGGCTAACTTAACATGCTTAAGAGATTGCTTATTCCTATTCTTGGTTCCGCCTTATTACTCAGCGCCTGTGGCACCACCAATGATGCATCTTCCGACTCCTCCGATTCCTCCACCACGGCTGAGACTGCTGGAACCACCGTACAAACTGCCCTTGGTCCGGTAGCTGTACCCACTGAGATCAACTCCGTTGTTATCCTCGAAGGCCGCCGCGATCTAGATATTGCCTTAGCTTTGGATCTTCCGGTTGTTGGATACCCTTATGAAGAAGCGGGATCGCTCGAGCTGGATTCTCCCCTAAAAGAGCAGTTAGAGCAGGCCAAAGCCATTGGGGCAGAAGAGATATTTTCCGCCGATAACATCAGCCTCGAAGCCATTGCCGCAGCAGACCCCGATCTCATCATTTCTCGACGCAGCGATATTGAACCCATCGAAGAGCAGCTAGAAGCCATCGCACCAGTTCTTCCAATCGGCGAACAAGACACCAGCACCTGGCAGGAGGATCTTCACCTTGTTGCTCAAGCGACCGGAACAGAAGCTCGAGCCGAGGAACTAATTGCAGAATACGATTCCCGCGTCCAAGCTATCTCTAGCGAATACGCAGATACGCTGGCAAATTACACTTTTGCCCCATTGAGCTTCAACGGCGACACCTTTGAGACTCGCCCCAATAGATTGCTGTCCTCGGTACTTCAAGATCTAGGCGCAACCCCATCCCAAGCTTTTGCGGATGCCATCAATGGTGAAAGCACAGAATACAGCCCAGAGCAGCTACTTTCTGGTTTTAGTGATGCTGCAGGCCTAGTCATGTTGGTTAATGATCCCCAAACTTGGCAAGAGCTCCAAGAAAATCAACTTTATCAGCAATTGCCCGCAGTGATGAATCAGCATGTGGTGCGTTCAGATAAACAAACACACGAGGGCGGTCCGCTCACTGCACTTCATGCCCTTGATGTGATCGAGGAACTATTGCAAACCTTCTAGAATCTGCGCACCGATTTAAGGCCTCGAAAATTTGCCAATGACTTCTAGGCTGCATTGGGGTAAGTTGAAGCCTCAGAAAGCCACACAGCACCCCTGATTTTTCGGGGTCAAAGTTAATATATTCACCTTTTGTGCGAGAACCTACAAAGTCGGTCGGGTGGAGGGGATTTTTGTAGAACCTCGCACAGAAATCGACCCTATATTGTGCCAGAACCTACAAACTCGGAGCCCCCGCTCCCAAACTTGTAGGTTCTGGCACACTTTTGCCCGCCCCTGTCCTTAGATGGCGCGAAAGTTGGAAATTCTTGGACTTTCGCCCTTATGGTGTTCTCTTTAATGGTAGAAAACGCCCCGGCGCGATACTGTTTCATCAAAACCGGTGCACATTAAGCAGCATGCCGGAAGAAAAAGCGGACCTCTTCCCAGGACCAGGAAGGCCACATGCCATGAGCACCACACAAACCTCCAGTTCAGTTGCCGAAGCTAAGTTTCCTATTATCCCGCTGACTGCAATGAGTTTTGCGGCTTTTGTTTATGTCACCTTTGAAATGTTCGCCGTAGGACTAATTCGACCGATGGCGCAGGATCTTGGGGTGACGGAATCCCGCATTGGTTTGCTGATGACGGCATATGCTGGCGTGGTCGCAGTTATTACGATCCCGGTGATGATGTGGGTGTCGCGGTTTAATAAGCGTACGGTTTTCCTGATTACGCTGGGCTTTTTGCTGGCAGGAATTGTTATTCAGGCGCTCACCGTCAATTACGCCATGCTCGCTGTTGGCAGAATTACGGCAGCGTTGACACATGGCATCTTTTGGGCGCTAGTGGGACCAATGGCAGCTCGAATGTCCCCAGGTCATACGGGCAAGGCGGTGGGAATTGTCTCCATCGGATCCACAATGGCGCTGGTTGTTGGTTCTCCACTGGCAACGTGGATCGGTGAGCTTGTTGGATGGCGTAATGCCTCGTGGATTTTGGGAGTTCTCGCCATCGCGGCCGTTGTGGTGCTGATTCCAACGGTGCCGTCCTTGCCACCACTGGCCAGCTCACACGCCACAAAGTCAAAGAAGCAGCTGCCGTGGGGGCTTATCTCACTAGTGTTTTTCCTGCTCCTGGCGGTAACAGGCGTCTTTGCTGCCTATACCTATTTGGGACTCATCCTCGCCGAAAATGCTGGCCCAGATCTGGTTTCCACAGGTCTCTTTGTTTTTGGCGCCATGGGATTAATCGGGGTTACGGTAGCAACGCGCACAGTGGATCGTCGAATGTTGCGCGGAAGTGTGCACACCACCACCTTGTTTATTTTCGCGGCGGCATTGGGTCAACTCGCTTTTGCCAGTGAGGGCACACCGGCAGCGGTATTGATCTTTGTGGGAGCAGCAATTTGTGGCGCAGCGTATGGAGCGCTCCCGACCCTTGGCACCACTATTTTCTTGCATGCTGGTCAGAGCAATCCTGACGCAGCGTCCTCGCTTTATGTGGTGACCTACCAGGTGGGAATCGCAGCGGGCGCAGCCATTGGTGCACTGGTAGTGGACGCCAATTGGCTAGCCGGAACCTTGTGGATTATGGCAGCGCTTTCCCTCGCGTCCACCCTGGTGCTCGCATTATGGGCGCGCCCTTTACTTAAGTAAGCTCTACTAGCTTTTCATAGAGGCCGTCAAAAACCTCGCGGGCCTGCACATAGTGTTCGCTATAGCGAGGTTGGATTTCTGCACCAAAGGGTGGCAAGGCTCGATCCCCGCCTGCGTCGAGAACCTCCAAAGCGATCAAAGCGGTGCCCCGCAGGGTGGCCCGCTTCATCTCAAGCGGGAGTACCGGGGTGGTCAGGGCGTCGCAAAGCATAGTGAGGAACTCGGGGTGGTCGGTGGCCACGCGACCGGAGGCAATGACGCGCTCTGGGGTGGCGCCGGCGAGCTCCATGTGACGCCAAACGCGCTGGTAGGAAAGGGCGAGGGATTCAAAAACGCCGCGCCAGATTTCGGCGGGGCCGCTGCTGGATTGCAGGTTGGTGATGCTGGCGCGGGCGGAGCTGGCCCAGCCGATGGAGCGTTCGCCACTGAAGAAGGGCAGTACGGATGGTACGCCGTCCATGGGTGGGCCAGCGAGGATCTCGCCGAGGTTTTCGGGCTGGATGATGGTGGTTTCCAGCCAGCTCACGGCGCGGCCGACATCGTTGAGGGCGCCGCCGACGATGCACTGGTTGCGGGAAACGCGGTAGCACCACAGGCCAGAGGGGATTTGTGCAGGTACGCCGGGCAAAATCACGCGCATGGCGCCGGATGTGGCAGCCGCAACTGCTACGGTTTTGGAGTCCACGGCACCTGGGCCGATGTTGGAGGGCCAGCCGTCGGGAATGGCGTGGAACCAGGGCAGCTGCTCCAAAAATGCCCACTCTGCTTCCTCGAGCTTGGCGTTGGTGGCGGGCTGGTCGGGATCAAAAATGCCAGAGAAGAGCGCTGGATCAACGCCGATATGTTCCAAAATTGGCAGGTCCAACTCGCCAGTGTGGGCGTTAAGAATGCCGCTCCACGCTGCGATGGAGGTGGACATACCCAAAATTCCGGCGATTTTGAAATAGACATATTCGCCAATGGTCATCACATGCGCGGCCTTAGCAAAGAGCTCAGGGTGCGCATTTTTCAGCCACAACAGGCGCGCGGGATGATAGGAGGTGTGCAGGCGCACGCCGGTGCGAGCGTGATATTCATCCTCGGCGATTTCCGTGCGCAGCTGCTCCACAAAGGGTGCCGATTGTGCGTCGGCGTAGGTATAACACGGGGTCAGCGCGTTGCCTTCGGCATCAACCAAAATGAGCGAAGATGCAAAAGAATCCAGAGCAATGCCGGTAATTTTATCCTTCACGCAGTGTTCTTCAGCCTGCTCAATAATGCCAGCCATGACCGTGCGGATTTCAGCAACCACCTGATCAGGGTCGATGGTGGAAACTCCTTCGCCGGCGTTAAACGCATGGGAAACGCGCTGCTTAGAAGACTTAATGGGGCAGCCGGAAGCATCATAAAGGCCACCGCGGGAAGCAGTGGAACCAATGTCCATCGCCAGCACATAAGGCGCGCGAGATTCTTCAAAAGCGATGGACATAGTTGGAATAGATCCCATGAATCTTCCTTAATGGTCTGACTAATTGACAGTTTTAATTAAGGATATAGAACGGCCTAGGCAGTCACAGAATCCGGCAGCCCTGCGCCAAGGGTAGCGCTTGCACCGGCGCCCACATCGCCCCCAAACGAAGCCCCGAGCTCAACGACCTTGTCCGGATCTCCCAACCGCGGACCCAAAGCCACCAAAACTGCAAAGACCAGCGTTAATATCAAGGCCAGAATAACCCACAGCCAATAGCTGCGCCTGTCCCACACCTTCAAGCCCACCCGCGCAATGAGCGCTCCCACCGCAGCGCCCAGCGCATTAAAGATAACATCATCAATATCGGAGTAGCCGAGCCTAAAAATATACTGAGCGCATTCAATGCTCAGACTAAAAAGCGCACCCCAGCCCGCCGTTTTCAGGACCAGCCGACGTGGTGTGCCCCGCACCAAGCTTTTCGACGAATCCTGCCCCGACTCTGCCTGCAAGGATCTCTCCTGCACCTCCAAAAGAGCGAAAAGCAGCACTCCAAACGGGACAAAGAAAGCAAAGTTTCCGCCATAGCCAAAAAGTGGGGCGAACCAGCTCTCTGCAGCAAAGAAGTCATTCAGTGGCACCAAAGACAATGAGCGATTGCGATGGGCTACGGGAACCCACAATAGGCCAATAACAAAGAAAGACTTCAGCATGGTCAAAGAAACCATCACAGCGCTATAGGCAATAAGGGCTGCTGCCAAGAACCGTGCACGCGGAAACTTCATAGCACCAAAATTAAATGCGCGGTCCCAAAATTACAAGCGCCAAAAACACCACTGCCACAGCAATCGCTAGCGCCACCCACAGTCCATATGCGCGCGAACCTGCCGCCTTAGCCATTAGGGCACCGACAAAAGCTCCGAGGGTATTAAAAGTGACATCATCAATATCGGTATACCCAAGCCAGAAAATATACTGCGTGATCTCAATGGCGATGCTCACCCCAGCACCCACAAGAGTGGTCTTCAGCAGTGGGAAACTACTCCGGCGCAATAAGCGGTCCCTTCCGCCCAGCCCGGCGCGACCCAAACCGCCCCCGGCGCGAACAGGTCCCTGCAATAAGGCATAAACCAGCAGCCCAAAAGGCACAAAGAAAATGAAATTTCCGCCATAACCAAAGAGCATGGCGCGCAGTGATTCCCCCACCATGGCGTCATTAAAAGGAATCAGCGAAACCACGCGGGTTCTGTGGGACGCGTACCCCCACACTAAACCGATGGCTACAAAAGGTTTAAAAATTGTCAGCAGGGCCATCACCCAGCCATAAATAAAAAGTGCCAGCCCAATCATGGGAGTGCCGACACTTAAACTGCGAAAACTCCTAACCACGAAGCCTAAACCACCCCACTGGAGTAAAGCATGAGACCTGCTACGCCCACACTTCCCCCGAGGATAAACCAGGACCACTTCTTTAGCGCGCCAACCCCCGCCCACATTGCGATAAGCCCACCGATAAGTCCGCCAATGGTATTAAAAAGCAGATCATCAACATCGGTATAGCCAGCGGCAAAGACCCATTGCAGCACTTCAATCACCATGCTAGTTACCGCAGCAAAGAGGGTGACTTCCACAATGGTGAAGTGGCTGCGTCGGTGTTGGCGCAAGAATTGGTACAAAAAGAAGCCCAAGGGCACAAAGAGTGCAATATTTCCGAAGGTGTTGGTCCATGGCCCCCACCAAATTGGCGCATCCACAAAGCCATTAAAGAGTTGGAGATCTAGGGAGCGGTAGTGGTGGGCCTCGGTGTTCCACAAACCAACCAAAGACAAAGTGCCCTTGAGCAAGGTGAGCATCACCAAAAGCACTGCATAAACGCCAAAAGCCAGGCCGGTGAGCAGCGGAGAGATCTTCCTCTTTTCCGGCATGCTCGTATCCTGGTGGGTGTCATGGTGCATTGTCATCTGGCGATTTTCTCGGAGTTGGGTGGTTGACATAGGAGTCCACCATAGAAGGTTCGGCTGTATGTCTGCTGACAGTCTGCCGGAAAGAGCCTGCAGATGCCTATGCAGCTCCCCCAAAGGCCCACCAAGCCCACCAAGCCCAACCAAGCCCACCAAACCCACCAAGCCCACCAAACCCACCAAGCCCACCAGGCCCAACCAACTCCTGGAGTGATTAGCGCAGCGGATTAAAAGGTTTAATGATGGGGTTGGTGTGGCCGGTATCAATGAGCTCAGCTAAGTATTTTCCACTCGCCGGCCCCAACACCATGCCCCACATGCCGTGACCACCGGCTACGTAAATATCCTTGGCCTTAGTCTGCCCCACAAGTGGCCTGCCATCGGGAGTAACTGGCCGCGAACCAACCCATTCATCGCGTCGTTCGCCAAAATCAATTCCGCGCATTAGCCGGCTTGCCTGATTCACAATCGCGTCAATACGGCGCTGCTGCAAAGGCTCATCCGGACCCCGAAACTCCGTAGTGCCAGCAATGCGGAAACGCCCCTGATAAGGAGTGCAAGCCATGCGGTGATGCGGCAAATACACCGGATGCTGCGCCGGAATATCGGTGGCCACCGAGAAGGAGTATCCACGCCCAGCCTGGACCAGCGTTTTTACCCCATATTCCCGCGCCAACTTCGGCAACCAAGCACCGGTGGCGATAACAACCTTGTCAGCTTCCTCACGGCTACCATCAGCCAAAATAACCGCGGGCCGCGCGCCTGCAGCAACATGGACAACCTCAACGCCACTGCGAATTTGGCCACCCCGCTTTTCGACGTCCGCCGCCACCGCGGCCACATAAGGCCCGGGTTCAATAAACCGCTGGCCCTCCAAACGAAATGCCACGGAGACTTCCCTGCTAAGCATCGGTGCAAGCTCTTGGGGATTATCCAAGCGGGTCATATCGGCAATTTGCCCATGTCGCACCACACCAGCGATCTCGCGTTGGAAGCCTTGGGATTGGGCCTCATTTTCAAAGCCAATGACAAAGGGACCTTTATGGCTGGTTCCTGCCACACCGCCAAGTTCCATCTCATCAAAGGCTGCAAGGGCAACTTTGTCGATGGTGCTGAGATCGGCCATGGTGGAATCCCATTTACTATCAAAGGCCTGGGCCATAAAACGGGCTAAAAAGGCCCAGAGTTTCGGCTCCACCCGCAACGGCATATGCAGCGGTGAATCAGCATTAAAAAGTGCTTTGGGGCCATAGGTCCAGAGGCTGGAATCAGATAGCGGAATGGTTTTGGCGGGCGCTAACCATCCGGCATTACCCCAGGATGATCCAGCAGCCACCCCGGTTTTATCAAGCACCCTCACCTCAAATCCACGCTCTTGGAGGTACCAGGCCGTGGAAAGTCCCACCATGCCAGCACCAACAACAATCACCTTTGGGGCAGTACTCATAAGAACCTTCTAAGTGTGTGCCTGAAAAATTGGGAAAGCCCTGACATCAGGTGATATCAGGGCTTGGAGAAGCTGTTGTTTAGACGCCTGGGATGTCCAGGTGGATACCAAACTGAGCTGCTGCGTTCTCAATGTTGGTAGCGTTAGCCCAAACAACACCAGCAGCTGCTGCTGCGGTGATTGCTAGGGTGTAGCCGTACCAAGCAACACCAAAATCGGAAACCTCATCGAGGTCCTTGGAGGAGCCCCAGATATCGCGCTCGTACTCGGTCGCGCTGGAAGCGGTTCCAATGTCAGAGGAAGCAGAGGACTGAGCCATTGCAGGGGTAGCGGTAAGGGCGAGTGCGCCAGCGGTAGCAAGAGCAACAGCGGCGGTGCGGAATTTAGCCATTTCTAATCCTTAAATTTGTGGTGGAAACTTTCCTCCCTGAGGGTATCAAATTTGTCACCTGTCGTCAGGGCTTTATTCATAGCGAACTTATTCCGACACCACACTTTCAACCCTTGGTGATGTGTCACACAAATTACTTGATGCGGGAACAAATCTGGTTTTTGAGCAGTTAAAAAGAGCATGACTACCGTTAATGAATCCGTGCTGGCCCTCGACGAGGCAGCACAGGACCTCCTTTTCCGTGAAGCACGCACTGCGAACACCTTCACCGATGAGCCAGTTACCGACGAGCAGATCGAGGCCATCTTTGAGCTGGTCAAGTGGGCTCCAACCGCACTGAACTCCCAGCCACTGCGCGTTATCGTTGTACGCTCCGAAGAAGCTAAGGCTCGTTTGGTTCCACTCATGGCTGAGGGCAACCAGGCTAAGACGGCTGCAGCTCCAGCAACCGTACTTTTGGCTGCTGACGTTGATTTCCACGATGAGTTGCCAAAGCTCTTCCCTCACTTCCCAGGCGCACGCGATATGTTCACCGGGGACGAGGCTGCACGTGCATCCGTAGCTACTGTCAACACCGGCCTGCAGATTGGTTATGCCATCCTCGGCATTCGTGCAGCAGGTCTGGCGGCTGGCCCAATGACCGGCATGGACGCAGCAGCTATCTCCAAGGAGTTCTTCCCAGACGGCCGCCACCAGGTGCTTGTTGCCATCAACATTGGCAAGCCAGGTGAAAACGCTTGGTACGACCGTGGCCCACGCCTTACTTTTGATGAGGTTGTAGAGACCATCTAGTCTCAAATCCCCAAAAGCCGCTAACTGTTCCAATCAGAACAGCTAGCGGCTTTTGTTATTTAAACCTTATTTCACCACAAGGTTGACCATGCGGCCGGGAACCACAATCTGCTTCACGATATTCTTTCCAGCGATATGCTCCTGGATCTTTTCGTCGTTAAGCACAATCTCAATGACCTGTTCCTGGGTGGCGTCGGCTGCAACGGTGACGCGCCCGCGCACCTTGCCGTTAACCTGAACCGGGAGTTCGATCTCATCGTCCTTGAGCCACTTCTCATCGAAGGTGGGAAAGGCTTGGTAGGTGATGGTGTCATCGTTACCAAGCTGCTTCCACAGTTCCTCGGCGATGTGTGGCGCCACTGGGGAAACCATGATGACCAAAGGCACGACGGCAGCAGCCGGAACAGCCTGTGGGTAGGTCTTGGTGAGGTAGTTGACGTACTCAATGAGCTTGGAGACCACAGTGTTGACACGCAGGTTGGTGTAATCATCGGTGACACCTGCGATGGTGCGGTGCAGCTGCTTATTGTCCTCATCGGTGAGCTCAAGATCGCGGGTGAGCACCTCGCCGGTGTTTTCATCCACAATCAGACGCCACAGACGCTGCAGGAAGCGCTGTGCGCCGACAACATCCTTGGTAGCCCATGGACGGGAAGTGTCCAAAGGTCCCATGAACATTTCATAGACGCGCAGGGTATCGGCACCGTAGTTAGCGCAGATATCGTCTGGAGCAACGGCGTTCTTGAGGGACTTGCCCATCTTGCCGTATTCCTGATTTACTTCTTCGCCACGGTAGAAGAATTTTCCATCCTTCTCCTCAACCTCTTCCGCTGGCACATAAACGCCACGGGAATCGGTGTAGGCATAGGCCTGGATGTAGCCCTGGTTGTAGAGGCGTCGATAAGGCTCTTTGGAGGTGACATAGCCCAGGTCAAAGAGCACCTTGTGCCAGAAACGGGAGTAGAGCAGGTGCAACACAGCGTGCTCAACGCCGCCGACGTAGAGGTCAACGCCACCTGGATCATTTGGTCCGTGAACGTCTGGGCGAGGGCCTGTCCAGTAGCGCTCATTTTCGATATCGCAGAATTGCTCATCGTTGCTGGGGTCGATATAACGCAGCTGGTACCAGGAAGATCCGGCCCACTGTGGCATGACGTTGGTATCGCGGGTGTACTTCTTCAGGCCATCGCCCAGATCCAATTCCACCTCAACCCATTCGCGTGCCTTCGCTAGGGGAGGGGAGGGTTCAGAGCCTGCATCATTGGGATCGAAGGAAACTGGCTTGTAATCCTCAACCTCTGGCAGTTCTACTGGCAGCATGGATTCTGGCAGGGAGTGTGCCAGGCCATCTTCGTCGTAGACCACTGGGAAAGGCTCTCCCCAGTAACGCTGGCGGGCGAAGAGCCAGTCGCGCAGCTTGTATTGAATGGTGCCGCGGCCAAGTTCCTTGGCTTCCAACCATTCGATGGTCTTGGCAATGGCATCATCCTTGGCCAGGCCATTAAGGTCCAAGCCGCGATCATTTGCGGAGTTCACGGCTGCGCCGGACTCAGTGAAGGCAGCCTCGGTGATGTCGCCACCAGCCACAACTTCCTTAATTGGCAGGCCGAGCACGGTGGCGAACTCATAGTCACGCTCATCGTGTGCAGGCACAGCCATGATGGCGCCGGTGCCGTAGCCGGTGAGCACATAGTCAGCGATAAATACTGGAATTTGATCGTCATTAACTGGGTTGGTGGCATAAACACCCAGGAAGACGCCGGTCTTCTCCTTGTTTTCCTGGCGCTCCAGGTCAGACTTAGCAGCAATGCCAGCGCGGTAAGCAGCCACAGCCTCAGCTGGGGTGGCCTGACCATTGGTCCAGCGCGCATCCACGCCCTCATAAGCGCCGGCGCGGGCGGTGAGGGTATCTACCAGCTCATGCTCAGGGGCAAGCACCATGTAGGTGGCACCAAAAAGGGTATCTGGGCGGGTGGTAAAGACGGTGATGGTCTCGCCCTCAGCGGTGAAATCCACCTCAGCACCGCGGGAACGGCCAATCCAGTTGCGCTGCATGGACTTGACCTTGTCTGGCCAATCCAGCAGGTCAAGATCATCAATGAGGCGATCAGAGTAGGCGGTAATACGCATCATCCACTGGGACAGGTTCTTGCGGAACACAGGGAAGTTGCCGCGCTCCGAGCGACCGTCCGCGGTGACCTCCTCATTTGCCAGCACGGTGCCCAGACCTGGGCACCAGTTCACCGTGGAGTTGGAGCGATAAACCAGGCGGAACTCATCCACCGCTTTTTGCTTTTCGACGCGATCAAGCTGGTTGTAATCGGCGCCGTCTTTCGTGGCAACCTTGCCGGACTCCAGCAGAGGGATCAGCTCAGCGATAGGACGTGCTTTTTGCTGCTCCTTATCAAACCAGGAGTTGAAAATCTGCAGGAAGATCCACTGGGTCCACTTATAAAACTCAGGATCGGTAGATGCTACCGAGCGGCGTGGATCGTGGCCTAGACCCAAGGCACCGAGCTGGCGCTTCATATTTTCAATATTGGCCATGGTGGTGGTGCGTGGGTGGGTGCCGGTTTGAATGGCGTATTGCTCAGCTGGCAGGCCGAAGGCGTCATAACCCAGGGTGTGCAGCACGTTCTTGCCCAGCATGCGGTTGTAGCGAGCAAAAACGTCGGTTGCGATATAACCCAGTGGGTGGCCTACGTGCAGGCCTGCACCTGAAGGGTAGGGGAACATATCCTGGACAAAAAGCTTGTCATCGGGAAGTGTGTGACCATCAGCAGGTGCCAGATCACCCTTTGGGTTGGGGGCATTAAAAGTGCCGTGTTCTTTCCAAAAATTCTGCCACTCGCCCTCGATTTTATTAGCTACTTCCGGGGTATAACGGAACGCTGGTGTCGAGGTGCCTTCGCTCGGATTAGTCATGCTTAAACAGTGTAGTAGGTCTATGGGACATCACCGCCTCGAGGGCAAAACTCACGGCCTTTTAATGCGAGCGTTCCTGCAGCGGATTAAGGCTGCGCAAGACATTTTGTTGGCGATCATAGGGCTTAATCGCTTCCAATAGCTCCTGCGTATTTAGATACGCCATGGAGAGGTCATAATGGGTTTGAAGGTTAAGCCAAAACTGCGGATCCGGACCCAAATAGGCAGCTAGACGCAGTGCGGTATCGGCAGTAATTGCCCTTTTGCCATGCACAATCTCATTGATGCGACGTGGTGGCACCCCAATGGCGCGGGCAAGTCCATTTTGGCTTAAGCCCAAGGGTTCCATGAACTCTTCCCACAGGATTTCACCCGGCATGACCGGTTGTTCTGTGTTGTTATTAGGTTCTACATCGCGCACTGAGTTATCAGCCCCTACTTCTAGTGGTTAGAAATTACTATCTTAAACCCTCCCTTTTAGCTATAACGCATGGGGGTCTTTAGTGCTTTAAACTGCATGATGACGCATAGCGTTATATAAACTTTAAAGCCACGCAACCTATGTTGCACTGCGTTATAGGTAGTGTGAATAGAAATGTTTGTCCAGGAAATATTATCCTTAAAGAAGATAAAAAATGACCCCTTCCAAAAAATTTGGAAGGGGTCAAGCGGAGCTTTAGTTAGAGCCAGCGTGGAGGTGCTGGAACCTCTCCGGACTCAACCGTAACACCGACGCTGCCGCGACCGGCGGCGTAGCGCACGATGCCTGCAAGGCTGCCGGTGATAACCGTTTCGGCCTGGCCCGCTGCAGCGGGTGCTGCTGGGTAACGCGTGCGGGAGGATTCGTCGACAAGCACAAGTCCTTCGCCCACGCCCTGGCCAGTCCATTTCTGGGTGATTTCCGCAGCCAGGGCCTCCAGGATGACCGCTGGGATGTCGCCGAAGCCGGCCACAACACCAAGGTCAACAGCGTGGATCCAGACCTCGCGGGAGCGCATCCACAGGGTTTCACTGGCAGGAACGGTGCGTCCCTGCGCGGTGAGGACCTCATGGGACCAGGATTCCTCGGAGGATTCACGCCATGCCACGTCAAGACGTGCCACAGAGTGCTCATGGAGGTTGCGCAGTGCATCCGGAATCAGGGTGGAACCAAAGGCGATTTCCTCATTGCGAGCTCCAGGGGAGGAGTACATGGGGGTTTCTTCGCCGGTGTTGGCCCAGTGAATCAGGTTGCAAATGGCAATGGCGTTATAAGCCACGTGTGCGATGACATGTGAGCGGGTCCAACCTTCGAGGTTGGTGGGCTCATCAAAGTCAGCGTTGTCGATGAGAGACAGCTGACGAGAATAGTGGGAGGTGCCCAACCTAACCAGAGTCAGCCGCTCAGCAAGCGGGAGATCGTGGAAAGATGTCATTTACTCGAACACCGTCTTGTTCTCGATGTAGCCAAGGCCGTCGATCTCAACCTTGACGGTCTCGCCATCGCCAATGTAGCGCTTTGGATCGCGAGCATGGCCAACGCCACCTGGGGTACCGGTGACAATAACGTCGCCTGCATCCAATGGGTAGATGTGAGTGATGTACTCAATGAGCTTTTCTGGGCTGAATACCAGGTCATTGGTTGGGGTGGACTGCATCTTCTCGCCCTCGACGTAGGTAGCGAGCTCACCACCGAATTCGAAGGAATCAGGGGTGGTCATCCAAGGACCGAAGCCTGCGGACTTTTCCAAGGACTTGCCCTGGTGCCACTGTGGGGTTGCAGCTGGTGCGCGGTACTGGAAGTCGCGCTGGGTGTAATCATTGATGACTGCGTAGCCAGCGATGTAATCCTTGGCATCGGCTTCCTTGACGCGGCGTGCGCGCTTGCCGATGATAACTGTCATCTCACCTTCCCAGTCAAGAGCCTTGTTGCCCCATTCTGGTACGACTACGTCATCAAAAGGTCCGATAAGTGCATCTGGGAACTTCACGAATAGGGTTGGGTCGTTTGGAAGGTTACGGCCCATTTCCTTGATGTGGTTTGCGTAGTTCAGGCCAACGCAGACGATCTTCTTTGGAGCAGGAACAACAGCGTCGAGTTCCTTCTTCTCGAAGGTGATGGCCTCTGCGGATGCAGCCTCAGCCAGCTCGCGCCAGTTGCTCTCCTGGAGCAGTTCGCCGACGTTTGCAAAGCCCTCAATTGGGGTAGCGGTGTTCTCGGACTCTACGCGGGCAGCGATGGTGGAGCCATTGTGACGGATTGTTGCAAGACGCATCTTGTTTTAGATTCCTTCCGGAGTGAAAGTACGAGCAAGATTAAGAGCTTCAAAGATTGGAGCATCAGAGAAGCAGAATAGATCAACGCCGTCTTCGCCAGCGATGACACTCCACTTCTGCCACGACGGTACATTGACAACATCGCCGTGGTTGACTTCGAAGGTCTTATCGCCAACGTTGATGGTGGCAGATCCCTCAAAGACCTGGAAGCAGCGGTTGCCAACCTCGTGGATTGGGGTGGTTGCTGCACCTGGGCGCAGGCGGTGGAACTCTGCGCGGATGGTGGTCATGACATCGCCACCGGTGGTTGGGTTGGTGAAGCGGATTGCAGCGTGGCCAGGGGACACGGTGCCTGGGTGGCCTTCTGCTTCCAATGCCAGCTGATCGTTAAGAGCAGCATCGGTGTGCTCCCAAGCGTAACGGCCGATGGTGGAGTAGGAGGTCTTGCCTGGGAATGCGACTGGGCGCAGACCTGGGTGTGCCCACAGACGCTCGGAACGAGACAGCTCTGGGGTGGACTCATCGGTGAGCTTCTCAGTGCCGTACTCGAAGAAGCCGGTGTCCATCTGATAAGCGAAAGGAATGTCCAGACCATCCAACCAAGCCATTGGCTCGGTAGCGATGTTGTGGTGGCCGTGGTAGTTCCAGCCTGGGGTCAGCAGGAAGTCGCCGCGCTTCATTGGTACTGGGTCGCCGTTAACAACGGTCCAAACGCCCTCGCCCTCGATAACAAAGCGGAAAGCGTTCTGGGAGTGGCGGTGCTCTGGAGCGTTCTCACCTGGTGCGAGGTACTGGATTGCAGCCCACAGGGTAGGGGAGATGTAGGTGTTACCATCAAGACCTGGGTTTGCCAGGCCGATGGCGCGACGCTCGCCACCACGTCCAACTGGAACGAGTTCGCCGGAGCGCTGTGCCAGCTTCAGCAGTTCGGACCAATCCCACTTGTGCGCAACTGCACGTGGCTCAGGGTGGTTAGGCATAAGCCCACCGATCTGGGTCCACAGTGGCTTGAGGTGGATTTCATCCATCCGCTGGTACATGGCGTCAAGCTCGGCCTGCTCCTCGGGGGTAGCTGGCGGAACCTGTGGAGTGACGTGTTCAGTTGAGTAATCAGTATTCTTTGGGGCACCCATTGTGGAGTCCTCTTCAATTCTCATTGTGAAGTTCTGGACGTACTTTCTTTGGCTGCAGCTGGTGCGCTGGGGAGGCGGTTAGAGGATGTATATCCAGAAAACGATGTGATCAACAGTTAAAGATCTCGACTGCTTGTGAGCTCGAACATATTGACCTTTGAAACGTGACTCAACGAATTTCCACTATGCGGAAAGTTCATTCTATGGGGGTGAAATAGGGGTGATTTAAGGGAGAAGGTTAGCCTTAGCCCTATTTTTCAGGGATGCGATATGTGGCTAATGCCCTGTTCAGATCCCTCATATGCTTTTGTAGCGCATCTATACATTTAGGATAAGCCTCTCTAAAACGCCCCGAGGGAACTGCCAAAGAAAGTGCCCCCAGCACGTCTCCCACTTCGTTAACCAGCGGTTCTGCCACCGCACTAACGTCTTGCTCAAAGAATCCGAAGTTGGTGCCATGGCCCCTATCGCGGGTGCGACGCAGTCGCTTGCGCAGGTTCTCAAATTCTTCATCACCCAAGGTGGAATAAAGCGAACGCAGCTCCCGTGAAGACATTTCTGCAAGTAGCACTAGGCCACCGGCATTTTGAGTGGCAGGCATAACCTGACCTCGGCGATTACCCACACGAACCGGGAGAGTTCCCTCCACGCTGTGAATAAAGTGCACCGAGGTTCCCTGCAAAATAACCAAGTGGCAGGTTTCTCCGGTTTCTTTGGCCATTGCCTCCATATGGTGCCGGCATACATTTGTCAGGTCTGAGCCAAGCCCTGGCTGCAGTGCAGAAGTGGCAAGAGCTGGACCGGGAAGATAAACCCGGGATTCACTACGCACGGCAAAACCCCTAAAAACCAGCATTGCCATGGATCGATGCACTGTCGACAGGCCCACTCCTAGCTCCTCGGCGGCACTGGAAATAGTGAGCCGGCCAGAGTCTCGAAGCAGCAAAATAAGCTGCAAAGCGGTGTCTACAGAGCTTAAAAATGCCTTCGGGGGTAACCCGTGGGTGGGTACGACGCTATCCATAATCCTACTTTCCACATAAAGGAATGTCTTTGATTGTAACTTAGCTCACGCAGAACATGAACCTATGACCTCACACGCAACAGGAAGCGGAAGCGCAGGAGCGCACCCGCAAGGAAGCTCGGCACCAGGCGCCGGCTCATCCTACTCAGAGATTGAAAACAAGGGTTTCACATTTCTGGGCATTAGCGGCAGGCGCCTTGCTGCCGTTCTCATTGGTTGGTTCTTTGTCGTCTTCGACGGCTACGACCTCATCGTCTACGGAACAGTTCAATCCGCTCTGGCTAAAGAGTGGAACCTCAGCTCTACAACACTTGGAACCATCGGTTCCGCCGCGTTCTTCGGCATGGCCGTCGGCGCAGTGTTTATCGGTCGCCTCTCAGACCGTATTGGCCGCAAGGCAGCCGTTATCGGCTCCGTGTTGATCCTCTCTGTATTCACCTTGCTTTGTGCTTTTGCCCCTAACCCCTGGGTCTTTGGCCTCCTGCGCTTTGTTGCCGGCCTCGGCCTCGGCGGCTTGGTGCCCTCGGTTAACGCTATGACCTCTGACTTGGTACCACGTAAGACCATGTCTGCCTGGGCCACCGTGATGATGTCCGGTGTGCCACTGGGTGGTTCCATCGCTGCAATCTTGGCTCGTTTTATCATCCCTACCTCTGAGGAGTGGGGCTGGCGCTTCATGTTCCTCATTGCGCTGGTACCACTGATCGTGGGCCTGCCAATTGCCATGAAGGTCATTCCTTCTGACAAGGAAATCAAGGCCGATCATGAGGCTCGCGAAGGTGCCTCTGTACCAGCAGGATTCAAGGATCTCTTGGTATCTCGCTACCGCTGGATCTCCATCTGGTTCGCCCTGGCCACCTTTGTCACCCTGCTTGCTTGGTACGGCCTGGGCACCTGGTTGCCTCGCCTCATGGAGACCGCTGGCTACAACTTCGGCCACGCTCTCATGTTCACCCTAGCGCTCAACCTCGGCGCAATCATCGGTTCCATTGTCACTGCGTGGGCAGGCGACCGATTTGGCCCTATCCGCTCCGGCATCGTGGCCGCTGGCATCGCGGGCATCGCTCTGCTCCTGCTGCTGACCTACCCACCAGTTTTCGCGGTGTACCTCATCCTCATCCTCGCAGGTGTTGGCACCCACGGCACTCAGATCCTGATCATCGCAGCCGTTGCCAACTTCTACCCAAGCAATCTGCGCGGTACCGCCTTGGGTTGGGCACTTGGCGTGGGACGTATCGGCGCCGTCGTAGCTCCGCAGCTGGCAGGCCTCCTGCTGGCGTGGAACCTCGGCGTGAACTCCAACTTCATCATGTTCGGTGCGGCAGCGTTGCTCTCTGCAGTTTCCCTCTCCGTGTTGCTGCGCCTCCAGCGCAACTTCGGAACCAACAACAACGTCGCAGTCCAGGGTTAAACGCCAGGGCTAAAACCTCGGACCAAACACCCAAGCAGCACCCAAGCAGCACCCAAACTCTGGGGGCTGGAACCCCACAAAGGCCCCAGCCCCTTCCTAAAGCGTTAAAGCCCTAAAGCGTTAAAGCCCCAAGCTTCACCTTTGCTTACCCAATCAACCGGCACAATTAGGAAGTCTTTCCATGTTAAACCTCCCAAAGACAAATGAACTAGAAGGCCAAAAGATCATCATTTCCGGTGGCGGAATTGGTGGCGCTGCTGGAGCGTTGGCTCTGGCGCAGCGCGGCGCAGATGTCACCCTCTACGAGCGTGCTCCTGAGTTCAAGGAAGTCGGTGCCGGCCTGCAGATCGGACCTCACGGCTGGCGCATGCTGGAGTCTTGGGGCTTGCTTGATCAGATTTTGGAAGCAGGTTTCATCCCAGAGGATATGCAGTTCCGCGATGCCATCACTCGTGAAACCATCCTCACCCTCACCTTTGATGAGGAATTCCAAAAGCACTACGGCGGACGTTACCTGGTTATCCACCGCTCCGATCTGCTGGGCATCTTGGTAAAGAACGCTATTGAAGCTGGTGCAAAGCTCCACAATGGCGTCTTGGTGACCGATTCTCGCACCATCGAAAATGGCATTGAGGTTGATATTGAAAGCGCCGTCAGCCCCGGCGAAGACAAGGAAACCCTCACCGCTGACATCTTCTTGGCTTATGACGGAATCCACTCCATCATGCGCAAGAAGGTTGTTGAGGATGAGCCAGTAGCTTCCTCCTACGTGGCTTACCGGGGCACCTCCAAGCTTGCGGATGAGCCAGAGATGCAGGGCCTGAAGTCTGTTATTGGCTACATCGGACCTCACGTTCACTTCATTCAGTACCCACTGCGCGGCGGCGAGCTGCTCAACCAGGTTGCCGTGTTTGAGTCCAAGCGTTACCTCGAGGGCCGCGAAGCCGGCAATATCCCTGAGGACTGGGGCAACCCAGAGGAACTGGATCAGGCATACGGCCACTGCGATGATTTCATCCAGAGCCGCCTGGGCACCATGTGGCGCAACACCTGGTGGCAGATGTCCGACCGCGAGCCACTGCCCCAGTGGAAGGTCGGTCGCATGTTGCTGGTTGGCGACGCTGCCCACCCACCACTGCAGTACCTGGCATCCGGCGCTGTTATGGCCATGGAGGATGCAGAGGCAATTGCTCTCTTCGCTTCCGATGCCGCCAAGGCTGGCAACCTGGATTGGGATGCTGTGCTCAGCGAGGTTGAGGCTGAGCGCCTGCCACGCACCAAGCGCATTCAGACCGTCGGCCGTTTCTGGGGCGAGCTGTGGCACCTCGAGGGCACTGCTCGTTTGATCCGCAATGAGCTCTTCCGCCAGGCAGACCGCACCGGCTGGTTCCGCTACGCAGACTGGCTATGGGGCTACGACGCATCCAAGCGCGAGTACGTTGCAGATCCTTCCAAGGGCAATGTTCCAAAGGGCTTGGAAGAGTGGCGTTACGCCCTGCTTGAGCAGAGCAAGTAAACGTCGAAAAGCATAAAACGTTGCCACCCGGGTACAAGTACCTGGGTGGCAACGTTTTTTCGCTTTTCGACGAACCCTTTTAGAGGTTACTGGGGAAGGCGAACGATTGGCTTGATGACGGATCCGTTAGCGGAATCCTCGAAGCCCTGGTTGATGTCCTCGAAGTCGTAGAACTTAACCAGCTTGTCGAATGGGAACTGACCCTGCTCCCAAAGCTTCACCAAACGTGGGATGAAGACCTGAGGAACGGAGCTGCCCTGGACGATGGTCTTGAAGGTCCAGCCCTTAACCAGAGAGTTACCAATCTCGAAAGGAACCTCGGTGCCTGGCTTGGAAGCTGCCACGGTGGCAAGGGTGCCGCGCTTGGCCAAAGCCTCAGCAGCAATCTTCAGCAGTGGGGGAATACCGGTGGTATCAACTGCGAAGTTAATGCCCTCGCCGCCGGTGATTTCCATGATCTGCTTACAACGGTATCAGCGTTGCGGGAGTTGATCACGTGAGTTGCGCCGAGTTCCTTGGCCAGCTCGAGGCGAGAATCGTGGATGTCCAAAGCGATGATGGTGGTACAACCTGCAACCTTGGCAGCCATGATTGCTGCGCTACCAACAGCGCCGGTGCCGAATACTGCAAGGGATGTGCCAGGATCTGGGTTGAGCTCGTTGAGCACAGCGCCAGCGCCGGTGTTAAGGCCACAGCCCAGAGGTCCGAGGAGCTCTAGTGGAGCTTCCTTGTCAACAACGATGAGGCTTTCCTGCACCACGTTGGAGTAGGTAGCAAAAGAAGACTGACCGAAGAAGTGAGAGGAGATCTTCTCACCGTTCTTGGACAGTGCGGTAGATCCATCACGACGGTGGCCACCGAAGTCCTCATCAAAAACGTTCAAGCAGTAAGCAGGGTTACCGGAACGGCACTGAGTACAAGTACCACAGTAAGCAGCACCCAAAATGACGTGGTCACCAACCTTGACGTTCTTTACTTCTGCGCCAATTGCCTCAACGATGCCTGCACCCTCGTGGCCCAGTACTGCCGGAAGTGGGGTGGGGTAGATGCCGTCACGAACGACTGCGTCGGTGTGGCAAATACCGGTTGCGACAAGGCGCACGCGAGCTTCGTTTGCGTGTAGCTCATCTAGCTCGATGTCATTTTCAATAACGAGCGGGTGATTATGCTCGCGTGCAACTGCTGCAGTGATTTCCATGCTGTTGTTTCCTTTAAAGGGAGTTTCCGTGCCTCCCCAGAGGGGGATTAGATGACACGTCAACTAGTCATACTCAGTTTTCAATTTGTTGCCGATTTTTAGATTTACGCTTTGGAAAGTTTATTTTCCTCAAGCCACGCAAATCTGATCGCCAGGCTACTCACAATTTAGCTTACATAGAATATTTGCAGGTCAAATGCGGAAATTCCGAGGTTTTGAGAGAGCTCATGGTCCCCAAGATGTGGTCATACCAATAGCTAATAATGTGACCGAAGTATCATTTCAAAATGGTGTAAAACTTGCTGCTTCAACTAAAAATTGTGCGCAAAAATCCCCGATTCACCGTGATTGGTGAATCGGGGATTCCCGAGTTGAGACTTTTAGACTTTAGGAGTGCTTAGCCTCTACATCGCCTGGGGTGATATCGAATTCAACGCGATCTTCTGCTGCCACCTCATCAAGTGAGATGCCGTGCAGACGACCCTTAGCCCACTTGTTGACGATAACGGCAATTGCACCATCACCAGTAACGTTTGCAGCGGTGCCGAAGGAATCGATTGCGATATAAGCGGCAATCATCAGTGCCACCTGGTTCTCATCAAAGCCGAGCATGGAAGCGAGCAAACCGGTTGCTGCCATAATTGCGCCACCTGGAACACCAGGTGCAGCCACCATGGTGATACCCAGCATGAGCAAGAAGCCAATTGCCAGGGCAGGGGAGACATCCATGTCGTAGAGGAAGATAACAGCGAAGGAGAAGAGCGTAATTTTCATCATGGAGCCAGCCAGGTGAATGGTGGCACAAAGTGGAATTACGAAGCCCGCAACATTGATGTCAACGCCATTCTTCAAGGTCTGCTGGTAGGTCACTGGAATGGTGGCAGCAGAGGAAGAAGTACCCAGCGCGGTGAAGTACGCAGGAAGCATGTTCTTAAAGAGCTTCCATGGGTTCTTCTTGGCAATGGAGCCAGCAATGATGAACTGAATAGCCAGGAAGAGGAAAGTACCGACAATCGCGAGGACCAGAACCTTGCCGAAGGCGGAGACGATCTCCACCAGGCCACCGTTCATGCCCATGCCCAGGAAGATGCCGAAGATGAAGATTGGGAGCAGTGGAATAACAAAGCTGGTGATTACCTTCATAACCACGCGCTCTAGCTCATGAGTGACCTTATAAAGGTTGTCGGACTTAACCACTGCCATGCCGAGACCCACGCAGAAAGCCAGGAGTAGAGCAGTCATCACTTCAAATGGCGGAGCCATCTCAATGCTGAAATATGGCTGCAGGGTATCCGCATCAAGGTCAACAGCTCCCACCTCGGCGTGGTTAGCCAGCAACCAAGGATAAATTGCCTGGGAAGCACCATAAGCAATCAGACCCGAAAGGATTGTGGAGGCATAAGCGATGCCGGCGACAATGCCCAGCCACTTACCTGCACCACGTCCCAGACCTGCAATTGCAGGAGCGATCAAAGCGAAGATCAGAACGGGGATAAAGAATCCGAGGAAGTTGCTAAAGAGTCCGTTGAAGGTGGTGAAGATCCGGGCAAGCCACTCCGGGAAAAAGAGACTGCAGATAATTCCGAGGATGATCGCGATGACCACCCGGAACAGCAGTGACGAGCTTAAGCTCTTGATGTCCATGGTCGTTCCTACGTTTTATCGGGGCCTCTTTTATCAAAGGGGCACGAGAGATGAGGTTGTCTGCAAGGTGATTCCGGTTTTTACCTCCCACCCGAACACCAGAATTCTGATGTGCATTGAGGATTTGTGGTAAATCACCTAATCAACTGCTTCGAGAGTTAGATTACTGCACGTTGTGGGCCTGACCTATTCAAAAAGGGTCAAACTGTGTCGACCGATAGAAATTATCTAAGTGTCTACCCCCGGCGCGGGGCTACGCAATGATTATCAGCAGAAATGTTTCGGGCATTAGAGTTGTTGGCATGACGGTGATTGGCATTATCTTAGGAACCTTGTGCGGCATTATCGCCGTTGTTCTCCTCGTTGTCGGCGTACTCGGCTGGACAGCTAAGTTACCGGGCAACCCGATTTTTGGAATTAGGGTTCCAGAAGTCCGTAAATCCCAGGACTTGTGGGATATGGCGCACCGTGTTGCTGGCCCCTTGTGGGCTCTTTCCGGCCTTGTCTGGGCTATCGCAGCATTGGTTGCTTTCACCGCGGCTGGTTGGATGTGGCTGGTAGTTGGCATGGCTATTCTTGCCGGACTTGTCTTCCTCGGCATGGGTGCTGGCATGGGCGCTCACACTGTGGCCATGGTTGATGCCAAACGCCACCGCGAGGAAATTCAAGCTACTCGCGATGCACACCCCAAGCCACTAGATCCAGAAGCCGGTCAAGAGGGCGATTCGATTGCGCCTACCGCTGAGGAAGCTGCACCCAAGCCCAGCGTGGATTTCGCAGCATTGCGACGTGCGATTGATAACAGCGACAAGCAATAGTTAGCTTCAAATAGCAGAATTCCCCCCACCTGAAAAAATTGTGGGGGGAATTCTTTTTTGCTTTTTTTGAATTAATCTATGGCACATTCCTTGGGATTACTCCCAAGAAATGCTGCACCGCCAGTTTTTCGTCGAAAAGCGCTTTAAGGCTTTTAAACGGGGTTTTCTTCCAACCAGCCGGCTGCGATATCGGCGGCATTTGCCTGGTCATTAACACTTTGGGCGTTCAGCGCGATGAGCTCCTCAGGGCTCATCTCGGTGCTGATCTTGTTGATAATGTCCTGGGCGCCGGGATCCATATCAGCGCTTGCAACTGGGACCACGTGGGAAGCCAAGAAGAGACCCTTGGTATCTTCCAGCACCACAAGGTCGTTGTCAGAAATAGTGGGGTCTGCGGTGTAAATGATCGCCAGCTGGATCTCATTGTCCGTCAAAGCCTTAACGGTCAAAGGTCCGCCACTGTCTTCAATAGGGGTGAAACCTACTTCAATGCCATACGCAGAAGCCAAGCCCTTAGGGCCATTAGGGCGGTTCTCGCCCTCGGAGTTACCACCCAAGGTCAGTGGCACGTCTACCTTTGCTAGATCTTCAATGGTCTTCAGTCCATACTGATCGGCGAAGGCGCGGGTAACCACATATGCATCCTGGTCGGTTGCTTCACTTTGCTCCAGGATCTCAAGGTTCTCAGGAGCAGCCTCGGTGAGCGCGGTATAAACATCCTCGCTCAGGCGAGCTTCAGTGTTTGGCTCCCAGTACTGCAGCAAGGGACCGGAGTATTCAGGGAAAAGATCGATGGAGCCATTTTCAATTTCGCTGACATAAACCTCGCGCTG
Source organism: Corynebacterium callunae (assembly GCF_046592015.1). GTDB lineage: Bacteria > Actinomycetota > Actinomycetes > Mycobacteriales > Mycobacteriaceae > Corynebacterium > Corynebacterium callunae_A. The sequence goes on along the minus strand of NZ_JAWVOB010000004.1, from coordinate 206,241 downwards.
GCCAATGCGGAAGTCACGCTCAACGTCATAGCCACCAGCTTCGAGGGCTTGGGCGTAGATTTCAGCGATGATTTCATTTGAGTAATAATCCTGGGAACCGATAACAATTGCGCTATCGCCTGCAGCAGCGCTCTCGCTGGGGCTGCCTTCCAGGGAGTCACTGCTGCCACAGGCGCTAAGCAGGGCAGCGGAGAGGACTACTGTCGCGGGGGCAAGGAGTCGGGAACGTGTAATTTTCATGAACTTATGCCCTTCCAGGCTGATGAAATTGGTGTCGAAACCAGCCGACAAAAGAAAATACTACTTCGATTACTAGTGCTAGCGTGATAACTAAAAGGGCGCCACCGATCATTTCTCCATAATCTCTAGATTTCAAACCGGAGAAAATATACCTACCCAGACCCGCATCGGCGGTATATGCGGCCAAGGTAGCAGTGGCAACCACCTGCACAATTGCCGAGCGTATGCCACCAAGAATTACCGGACGAGCTAGTGGTAGTTCTACCCGTTGGATAATTTGAGATTCCGTCATTCCGATTGCCCGGGAAGCTTTCACCACAGCTGGATCCACGCTGGCAATTCCTGAATAAAATCCAGCCAACAGTGGCGGAATAACCAAAACCACCAACGCAATAATGGGAGCTATGAGGCCAATACCTAGCCATAATCCCAGCAAAGTAAGTAGGCCTAGGGTAGGGATTGCTCGGCCGGCACCAGCGATGGCTGTAACTACAGATCCAGCCCGTTCTTTAGCGCGCCCGGCGCGAGGGCCACGGTGTCCAATCCATATTCCTAGGGGAAAGGCCACCAGCAGCGCGATGAAGAGCACAAGCAGCGAAATTGCCATATGCTCTGCTAAACGCATGGGAATGGAACCTGCTCCACTCCAATTTTCAGGGTCGCTCAACCATTGCAAACTCAAGGCAAAGAGGTTCATTGAACATCCGCCTTTGCCGTCGTAGCCGCCTTTGCGGCGGTCTCTGTGGGCGCTCCTGCGGGAGTATTAGTCCAGGGCAGCAGTAGTTTTCCGGCTAGCACGCAGGCAGCGTCGAGCAGCAGCGCCAGCACCACTGTCAGCACAATGCCACAAAGTACCTCGCCGATAATGCCGCGCTGGAAACCATCGGTAAAGAGATAGCCGAGGCTTTGGATTCCCACTACAGCTCCAACAGTGACCAAACTGACGGTGCTCACCACCACAACTCTTAGGCCAGCCAAAATCACTGGCGCTGCCAGTGGAAGCTGCACCGCCCAAAATTTTTGGCGGGGACTATAGCCAATTCCCTCCGCGGCTTTTAGTGCTGCGGGCGGTACGGAATCAAAACCATTGGTCACTGAGCGCACCATCAGTGCAATGCCATAAAGGGTCAACACAATCACCATGGTGGAGCCAGAACGAATATCGGTTCCCACCAACGCTGGAACCAAAATAAACATAGGCAGAGAGGGGATTGTGTAAAGCAAACCAATTAGTGTCAGGAGGGCTGCTCCACCGATTTTCCAGCGGTAGGCTGCCCAACCCAAAGGAATGGAAATTACAAGACTCAGCACAATCGCGGGGATGGCAAATAATAAGTGCACACCCACAAGCTCCAGGATTAAGTCCAGGTTATTGAATATCCAGGTCATTTGATGACCCCCAAGGGCCGGCCACTGGCATCAACAACAACGTCCACACCGTTTTCTTGATGCACTTCCAAGGTGCGGGAACCAGAGCCAAGGCCGATAAACTCGGAGACAAAATCATTGGCCGGAGCAGAGAGCAATTTCTGAGGAGTGCCCTTTTGCGCAATTTGTCCCATTGGACTCAGCACCACGACCTCGTCGGCAAGCGTAAAAGCCTCATCGATGTCGTGGGTGACCAGGAGCACGGTCTTGCCCAGCTCTTTTTGCAGGCGGATGAGCTCCTGTTGGAGCTGAATGCGGACAATGGGGTCCACAGCACCAAAAGGCTCATCCATGAGCAAAATATTGGGATCAGCGGCCAGGGCGCGGGCCACGCCCACCCTTTGCTGCTGGCCACCCGAAAGCTGCGCGGGATACCGCTGTGCCAGGGATGCATCAAGGCCAACTACCTCCAGCAGCTCCAGCGCGCGGGCACGGGCAACGGACTTGGATTCGCCTTTAAGCACCGGCACGGTCGCAATATTGTCGAGCACCGAGCGGTGGGGGAGGAGCCCACCTGCTTGCAGCACATAGCCGATAGAACGGCGCAGGTGTACTGGGTCAACAGTGGCCACATCAATATCATCCACCAGCACCCGGCCGGAGGTAGGATCAATCATGCGGTTAACCATGCTGAGCAGTGTGGATTTACCTGATCCGGAGGATCCCACTAGGGCTGTGATGGTATGGGATTCAACTTTAAAAGAAACCCCATCCACCGCCTTACGGCCCGATGCATAGGACTTGGAAACATTTTCAAATTCGATCATAAGAACACCTCGGGCTCCTTGTCTGGCACAAAGACATGCCGGTGGTTTACACGGTACCGGGATTTTCCCGGCGCCACCTCGGAACTACAGCGGCGCAACAACAGCGCCCTACCTGGATCTCAATGCAGCAACCCAAGCTGACCCCAAGCTGACCCCAAGCAGCACACACGCAGCGCCACTACGGCACCACACCTATACCTACGCATAAAAGTGAGACAAAATTCCCACCACGTGATAAAGTGCCTTCTGTGAACAAAATCTGTCTTCCTTATGGCACCTCTTGCCAAGACACCCAGTGGTGGTGGCGCGCTGTTTAAGCGAGCCTGACACCTCACGTTGATTTTTCACGGCTCGTACTTCGTTCGGCGAAGAAGCGGGCCTTTTGTGGTTTTTAAGCCACAACCGGCAAGCCCCGGGTTCGAATGAAGCTCAAGCTAGATGTTTTTAGAGTTGTAATTTGATATCCCAGCGAAAGGCTTTCCCCAATAATGTTCTCCCACCACGCGCAGGCGGTGCTCTCATGAGCTCTAGCCCCCAGGTTATTTCCCGCCCGGTGCGCTACCACGAGGATGCCTCCAGCTTGTTTGCCCACCTCGGTGGCACCACAGCAGCGGATTCAGCCCTCCTGGAAAGCGCAGATATCACCACCAAAAACGGTCTCTCATCCCTAGCCGTTCTCAAAAGCTCGGTGCGCATTACCTGCACCGGCCAAACTGTGCTCACGGAGCCTTTAACCATCTCCGGCGAGCGGGTCATTGCACGCCTGAGCCAGCAACTCAGCGCTTACCACAACGGCGACAACACCTTCACCTTCCCGGTCTCTGAGGCCGTCGACGAGCGCGAACGCCTCACCGCCACCAGCACCATCGAGGTTTTGCGCAAGCTGCAATTTGAATCCGAGGTTCAGGAATCCGGATTGCCGCTGCTCATGGGTGGTTTTGCCTTTGATTATCTGGAAACCTTCGAGGCGCTACCCGCCGTCGAGGAGAGCATCAACACCTTCCCCGATTACCAATTCCTGCTCGCCGAAATCGTGCTTGACATCAATCACGAAGAACAAACGGCGCAGCTCATCGGCGTATCCAGCGATCCAGACGCCCTTGAGGCCGAGCTTAACCAGCTTGCCACGCTTATCGACGACGCTCTCCCCGGGAGCGAGCACGCCTATCAGGTCACCCTTCACGAGGGCGACACCCTGCGGGTGCACGCCGACATTCCCGATGCGGAATTCCGCAAGCAGATCACCGATCTCAAGGAAAATATCTACAACGGCGATATCTACCAAGTAGTGCCAGCCCGTACCTTTAGCGCTCCCTGCCCCGACGCATTTGCTGCATATTTGCAGCTACGCGCCACCAACCCTTCCCCTTATATGTTCTATATCCGGGGACTAAACGCTGGCCGTTCCTATGAACTTTTTGGTGCCTCCCCAGAATCCAACCTAAAGTTCACGGCAGCGGATCGCCAGCTGCAGCTATATCCCATCGCTGGTACTCGCCCGCGCGGCCTTAATGCCGATGGCACCATTAATGATGAACTAGATATCCGCAATGAACTGGACATGCGCACCGATGCCAAGGAAATTGCCGAGCACACCATGCTGGTGGACCTCGCCCGCAATGACCTCGCTCGGGTATCCGTACCAGCCACGCGCCGGGTTGCCGATCTCCTGCAGGTAGACCGCTATTCCCGCGTTATGCACCTGGTCTCCCGAGTGACTGCAGAGCTGGACCCCGAACTTGATGCTCTGGACGCCTACCGTGCGTGTATGAATATGGGTACCTTAACCGGCGCTCCCAAGCTGCGTGCCACCGAGCTGCTGCGCGGCGTCGAAAAGCGTCGTCGTGGTTCCTACGGTGGGGCAGTGGGCTACCTGCGCGGCAATGGTGACATGGATAATTGCATTGTTATCCGTTCGGCATTTGTGCAGGATGGCGTGGCTGCGGTCCAGGCTGGCGCTGGTGTGGTGCGCGATTCCAACCCCCAATCCGAAGCCGATGAGACTTTGCACAAGGCCTATGCCGTGCTCAACGCCATCGCGCTTGCTGCTGGTTCCACCCTGGAGGTCATCCGATGACTCACGTAGTTCTTATCGACAATCACGATTCCTTTGTTTATAACCTGGTTGATGCCTTCGCGGTGGCCGGTTATCGCTGCACCGTCTTCCGCAATACCGTGCCCATCGAGACGGTATTGGCGGCCGAGCCCGATCTCATTTGCCTGTCTCCGGGGCCGGGATATCCCGCCACCGCTGGAAATATGATGGCGCTCATCGAGCAGACCTTGGGCAAGATTCCACTGCTCGGCATCTGCCTCGGATACCAGGCGCTCATTGAGCACCATGGCGGCACCGTGGAACCCTGTGGACCAGTCCACGGCACCACCGATGACATGATCCTCACCGACGCCGGCGTAGCACACCCAGTGTTTGCGGGCTTGGCTACCGACGTCGAACCTGATCATCCTGAGATCCCTGGACGCAAGGTTCCCATCGCCCGTTATCACTCTTTGGGCTGTGTGGAGGCACCGGAGGGAATTGTTTCCCTCGGTGCCTGCCAGTCCAAGATCGGCGATGTGATCATGGCTGCCAGCACCACCGATGGCAAGGCAATCGGCTTGCAGTTCCACCCTGAGTCAGTGCTCAGCCCCTCCGGCCCGATCATTTTGAGCCGCTGCGTCGAAGCACTACTACAGCACAACTAATTTAAGGAGATACTTTTTACTATGACTTCTGCAGCAACCTTGAAGACCCTCAACGCTTACCTGGACAATCACAATCCCACCTTGGAAGGGGCCATTGAGGTTTTCACCCCGCTGACCGTCGGTGAATATGATGACGTCCACATCGCCGCCTTGTTGGCTACCATCCGCACCCGCGGTGAGACCTTCGCCGATATCGCTGGCGCTGCCAAGGCCTTTATTGCCGCTGGCCGTCCTTTCCCCATCACCGGCAAGGGCATTATGGATTCCGCCGGTACCGGTGGAGACGGCGCCAACACCATCAATGTCACCACCGGCGCATCGCTGATCGCTGCCTCCGGCGGAGTGAAGATGGTCAAGTGCGGTAACCGTTCTGTGAGCTCCAAGTCCGGCTCCGCCGACGTCCTCGAGGCTCTTAATATTCCTTTGGGCCTGGATGTGGACCGCGCAGTGAAGTGGTTCGAAGCCTCCAACTTCACCTTCCTTTTTGCTCCTGCTTATAACCCAGCAATTGCACACGTACAGCCAGTACGTCAGGCACTGAAGTTCCCAACCATCTTCAACACCTTGGGACCTTTGCTTTCCCCAGCCCGCCCAGAGCTACAGATCATGGGTGTGGCTCGTCCTGAGTCCGGCCAGCTTATTGCTGAGGTTTTCAAGGAACTCGGCCGTAAGCGTGCCTTGGTTGTCCACGGCGCTGGCACCGATGAGATCGCTGTGCACGGCACCACCTTGATGTGGGAGCTCAAGGAAGACGGCGAGATCATTCACTACAGCATTGAGCCTGAAGATCTGGGCCTGGGCCGTTATGATCTTGCTGATCTAGTTGGCGGCGTCGGCGCGGAAAACGCTGCTGCTATGCGCGCTACTTTTGCGGGCACCGGCCCTGATGCACACCGCGATGCTTTGGCTGCTTCTGCCGGTGCAATGTTCTACCTCAATGGCGATGTTGCCACCTTGAAGGAAGGCGCTGAAAAGGCCTTGGGTTTGCTTGCCGATGGCACCACCGAGAAGTGGTTGGCAAAGCATGAGGAGATCGATTACTCAGAAGAGGAGCAGAACTAAGAATGAGCAATAGTAATTTGCCTACCGTTCTTGAGGGAATTGTGGAAGGCCGCCGCGGCCACCTCGAGGAGATCCGTGCGCGTATTGCCCATGTGGATGTAAACAGCCTGCCTAAGTCCACTCGTTCCCTTTATGATTCTTTGAACCAGGGTAGGGGAGGGGCGCGCTTTATTATGGAGTGCAAATCTGCCTCACCTTCTTTAGGCATGATCCGCGAGCACTACCAGCCAGGCGAGATTGCACGCGTGTACTCCCGCTATGCCGCTGGCATCTCGGTGCTATGCGAGCCGGACCGCTTTGGTGGCGATTACAACCACCTGGCCACCGTCGCTGCCACCACCCACTTGCCGGTGCTGTGCAAAGACTTCATTATTGATCCCGTTCAGATTCATGCCGCACGCTATTTCGGTGCCGACGCCATTCTGCTCATGCTCTCTGTCCTAGACGATGAAGAGTACGCAGCGCTCTCCGCTGAGGCTGCGCGCTTCGGGCTGGATGTACTCACCGAGGTTATTGATGAGGAAGAAGTTGCCCGCGCTATCAAGCTGGGCGCCAAGATCTTCGGCGTTAACCACCGCAACCTCCATGACCTCTCCATCGACCTGGATCGTTCCGGCCGCTTGGCCAAGCTGATCCCTGCTGATGCGGTGCTGGTTTCTGAGTCCGGTGTGCGCAATACCGAAACTGTGCGTCAGCTCGGCGCTCACTCCAATGGTTTCCTCGTAGGCTCTCAGCTAACCAGCCAGGAGAACGTGGATCTGGCTGCGCGCGAATTGGTTTATGGCCCCAATAAGGTCTGCGGACTTACCTTCGAAACCGCAGCGCAGACCGCTCGTGCCGCTGGCGCTGTTTATGGTGGATTCATTTTTGAAGAGGCTTCTCCACGCAATGTTTCACGTGAAACATCGCAAAAAATCATCGCCGCCGAGCCCAATCTGCGCTACGTGGCCGTGAGCCGCCGCACCTCCGGGTATAAAGAATTGCTTTCCGACGGCATCTTCGCCGTACAAATCCACGCTCCCTTGCAGGGCAGCGTGGCAGCCGAAAAGGAACTCATCGCCAACGTTCGCGCCGAGGTTGGCGCCGACGTTGAGGTCTGGCGCGCTATTTCGATGTCTACTGAATTCGGCGCCGAGGTGGCACTGGCGGTGGCGAGAGACGTCGACAAGCTAGTTTTGGACGCTAATGATGGCGGCAGTGGTCAGGTCTTTGACTGGTCCACCATCCCTGCTGAGGTGAAGGCGAAGGCGTTGTTAGCGGGCGGAATTTCCCCGGATAATGCCGAGGCTGCGTTGGCTGTGGGCTGTGCCGGTTTGGATATTAATTCTGGCGTGGAATACCCGGCTGGAGCAGGGCAGTGGGCTGGCGCGAAGGATGCCGGTGCTTTGCTTAAGATCTTTAAGACTATTTCGAATTTCCACTACTAAAGGTAAGAGAAAATGACTGAACAAAAGAAGCTCGGCGGCAGCACCTTATTGCCTGCCTACTTTGGTGAATTCGGCGGACAATTTGTTGCTGAATCCCTCCTGCCTGCGCTGGACCAATTGGAAAAGGCCTTTGTTGACGCCACCAATGATCCTGAATTCCGCGCGGAGTTGGCTGGCTATTTGCGTGATTACTTGGGCCGTCCCACCCCGCTGACCGAGTGCTCCAACCTGCCTTTAGCCGGAGCTGGCAAGGGCTATGCGCGCATCTTCCTCAAGCGTGAGGATCTGGTACACGGTGGTGCACACAAGACCAACCAGGTTATTGGCCAGGTGCTGTTGGCTAAGCGCATGGGTAAAACCCGCATTATCGCCGAGACCGGCGCTGGCCAGCACGGCACGGCTACCGCACTTGCGTGTGCACTGATGGGCCTGGAATGCGTTATCTACATGGGCGCTAAGGACGTTGCACGCCAGCAGCCCAATGTGTACCGCATGCAGCTGCACGGCGCCAAGGTGGTTCCAGTTGAGTCCGGTTCCGGCACCCTGAAGGACGCCGTAAATGAGGCGCTGCGCGATTGGACCGCAACCTTCCATGAGTCCCACTACCTGCTGGGTACTGCTGCTGGCCCACACCCATTCCCCACGATTGTGCGTGAATTCCACAAGGTGATTTCCGAGGAAGCTAAGGCACAGATGCTCGAGCGCACCGGCAAGTTGCCTGATGTGGTTGTTGCTTGTGTGGGCGGCGGTTCCAATGCCATTGGTATGTTTGCTGACTTCATTGATGAGGAAGGCGTGGAGCTGGTTGGCGCTGAGCCTGCCGGTGAGGGCCTAGATTCCGGCAAGCACGGCGCGACCATCACCAATGGACAGATCGGCATTTTGCACGGCACCCGTTCCTACCTGATGCGTAATTCCGATGGCCAGGTGGAGGAATCCTATTCCATCTCCGCTGGTTTGGATTACCCAGGTGTCGGCCCACAGCACGCATATTTGCACTCCATTGGACGCGCAACCTATGTGGGTATCACCGATGCCGAAGCATTGCAGGCTTTCCAGTACTTGGCTCGTTATGAAGGCATCATTCCGGCTCTCGAATCCTCCCATGCTTTTGCCTACGCTCTGAAGCGCGCCAAGACCGCTGAAGAGGAAGGCAAGGAAATCACCATTTTGGTCTCCCTCTCCGGCCGTGGCGATAAGGACGTGGACCACGTGCGCCACACCTTGGAAGAGCACCCAGAACTAGTACTTTCTCGAGACGACGCAGAAAGCAGCGAGGCATAATTATGAGCCGTTATACCGACCTTTTCACCCGCCTGGACGAAGCAGGGGAGGGCGCCTTTGTTCCCTTCGTCATGCTTGGCGATCCTGATCCTGAGGCCTGCTTTGAGATCATCTCCACCATCATCGAGGCCGGCGCTGACGCGCTGGAGCTCGGTGTGCCATTCTCCGATCCAGTAGCCGACGGCCCCACCGTGGCTGAGTCCCACCTCCGCGCCCTCGACGGCGGTGCCACCGTGGACAGCGCCCTGGAACAGATTAAGCGCGTGCGCGCAGCCTACCCAGAGGTTCCAATCGGCATGCTCATCTACGGCAATGTGCCTTTCACCCGCGGCCTCGAGCGCTTCTATGAGGAGTTCGCAGCAGCTGGTGCCGATTCCATCTTGCTGCCCGATGTTCCCGTCCGCGAGGGTGCGCCATTCTCCGCTGCTGCTGCGGCTGCCGGAATTGACCCCATCTACATCGCTCCAGCCAACGCTAGCGAGACTGTGCTCGAAGGTGTGTCTGCTGCATCCAAGGGCTATATCTACGCGATTTCCCGCGATGGTGTGACCGGTACCGAGCGAGAATCTTCCACCTCGGGACTTTCCGCCGTGGTGGATAACATCAAGAAATTCGATGGTGCTCCGATCCTTTTGGGCTTCGGCATTTCCTCCCCACAGCATGTTGCCGACGCGATTGCGGCTGGCGCTTCTGGAGCCATCACCGGCTCTGCGATCACCAAGATCATCGCTTCCCACTGCGAGGGCGGCCACCCTAATCCATCCCATATCAAGGACATGGACGGCCTTAAGCGCGAGCTCACCGAGTTCATCTCTGCAATGAAGGCAGCGACCAAGAAGGCTTAGGTTTTCTCGCTGCTCCCCGTGGAGTTTGCGGGTGCAGAAAAGGGCAATGTTTCACGTGAAACATTGCCCTTTTTTATTTGCACTGAGCGTGTGTGGCTATTTTCGCGCTTTTCGACGCCGCCCAGCGGGGTAGGGTGCTGGGCTTGGTTGGCGAGGTTAAGGTTTTTGAGCGCGGGCTGGAGGCACCGGGGCACCCACGGGAGGAGCAATCTTGGGGTAAGTACGACCCTCAGCATTGGAAACCGGGGCAGCTTCTGCCTTAGCAGCACGCTCGCGATGAGGGGCTGGATCCCAGTTTCCATCAACTGCACGCTTCTGGAAGATCATGGCACCACCAAGCAGAATGGCTGCAATGATAAGGATCAGGATGAGTCCACCAAAGCCTTCAATCTTCGCAGCAGAACCTACAGCAATACCGAACCAACCGAAGTCTGCATCGCCAAATGTGGTGTTTTCAGAGCCGAAGGAACCAAGCACTCCGAGCAAGAAAGCAGGAAGGAAGGTGATGAGAAGTCCATTGGCAAAAGCTCCAAAAATTGCTCCGCGGCGACCGCCAGTAGCGTTACCGTAGACGCCAGCTGCGCCACCTGTAAAGAAGTGGGGGACCAGACCGGGAAGAATCAGCGCAACGCCAAATGCTGGGTTAAGCCAAGAAGCCAAAACTGCAAGGCCAACCAAACCGCCGACGAAGGAAGAAATAAAGCCAATTAGAACTGCATTCTGTGCATAAGGGAAAACAATGGGTGCGTCCAAAGCAGGAATTGCACCGGGTACAACCTTGGCTGCAATGCCCTGGAAAGCAGGAACCAATTCGCCCAGGATCGTGCGGACACCAAAGAGAATTACCGCGACCGCCACACCAAACTGGAGGCCCTGGGTGAAGGCTTGCATGATGTAGTTGCCAACATTGGTAGCGCCATCAGGGAAAGCAGTAAAGGCTTCCTCAGTACCGGCTCGAACCATAAACAAGATGGCGAGAACGATGTACATGATAGCCATAGACAAAGCGGTGGACACCATGGAATCGCGGAGGAAGCGAAGACCTTCCGGCACCTTTAGCTCTTCCGTGGAGGGGCTAGCTTTCTTACCCGTGCCACCAACTAGTCGACCGACGGTACCGGCTGCAATATATCCCGCAGTTCCGAAGTGTCCGATTGCAATAGAATCATCGCCAGTAATTCGACGGGTCCAAGGGTGTGCAAAAGCTGGTAGGGAAACCATGAGGATGCCAAGTAGAAGAGCACCAACGCCAACGACGATCCAGGAAGCAAACCCTGCTGTTGCCAAGATGATAGTAAGCATCGTTGCCATGAAAAGCACATGGTGACCAGTGAGGAAGACATAACGCAGGTTGGTGAAACGTGCCAGAACCAAAGAGATGGCAAAGCCAAGAATCATCAGCCATGCAACCTGTGCACCATACTGCTGCTGGGCAATGCCGGCGATGGCTTCATTTGTAGGCACAACACCTTTCATTCCAGTGGCACCCATAATCATTGCTCCCATTGGCTCCAGGGAAGCCGTAACCAGCGAGGCACCAGCGCCAATGAGGAGGAAACCAAGTGTTGCTTTGATTGCACCACCGATTACTTGACCGGTCGAACGTCCCATCGCTCCGAGTCCTACGGCAGTGATAATACCGATGAGAAAAGCGGGGACTGCGAGAATTTCATTTACAAGAAAGAGCGGAATGGTTAACCAATCCATATTTATCAGTCCTTTATTTTTGGGGATTATTTAAACGTCGTACAGTTCGCGCAGCGCTGCATCGATTTCATCTGTACTTGTGAAATCATTGATCACCTGAACTGGGATTCCTACGTCTCCGAGCGTGCGGGCAATCTCCCCTGAAGTCATGATCAGGTCAGCCTCTTTCGCTTTACCCTTGGCAGAGATTGTGTCAGTTGCTTCCACAGTCATATATGGCCCCCAACCCCAAGCGTCAAAAACTTGTTCAAGGGTGTTTTTGAGGAAGAGGGAAGTACCCAATCCATTTCCGCAAACAGTCAGAATCTTGTCTCGGGTGTTGGTCTGAACCGATTCAGACTTACGATTTTCCGTATTTTTATTTTGGTCAGCTGAAGCTCGCTTTGGGGTACCTGCTGCCGCTTTTTCTAGGATCTCCTGAATTTCTTCAGGAGTAGTAGCTTCATTGAGTGCTTGACGATACTTTCCTAACGCCTTCGCCAGCGTTGCCATCGCCTTAGTATGAGAGTTCGCATCTTTCGCCGCCAAAGCGACAATCAAATCAACTGGATCATTCTTCTCATGCCCAAAGGAGACAGGGGAGGAGAGACGTACCCATGACATTGCCGTCTCATGCACTGCTGCACTGGGGCGCGCGTGGGCAAAAGCAAATCCCGGTGCCACAACAATATAGGGTCCGTTTTCCTCCACGCTTGCGATCATCGAGTCGGTGTAGCTGGAATCAATACTGTGGGTTTTCTCAAGCAAGGCACCTGCCACGCGGATTCCGGCACGCCAATCTGCCACTTCTCGGTCAAGTTCTATTCGTTCCGTTACTAACAAATCTTTGAATATCGACATACCCTGAGACTAGTTCACAGTTTTGGTTTTAAGTGGGTTCAGACACAAATCAACACCAATAAATTCACATTCAAAAGAAGTCAATGTTTCACGTGAAACACTGACTTCGAAACACCCCTCCGTAGTAGAAGAAGCCATCCATCCTGCCACTTTTCCAACGCACGCAAGAGTCTTAATAGTCACCGCCCGACCCCTATTCTTTCCACTCCCACAAGAGTTGAATTAGAAGTATGAGCACAACGGCAATTCAAGTTCGTGGACTCTCAAAAAAGTTCGGCCACTTTTTGGCACTGGACCAACTTTCCTTTGATGTTGCCCAAGGCGGCATCCACGGATTCTTAGGACCCAATGGTTCCGGAAAATCAACAGCAATTCGTACCCTCATCGGCGTTCTTACTCCCACCGCGGGACAGGTGGAAGTACTTGGTCAAAACCCCATCAAAAATCCGCGGGTGCTGCGACAGGTGGGTTATGTTCCAGGCGATGTTGCACTCTGGGACAACCTCAGCGGTGGGGAAGTCCTCCGCGCCATGGAGTCTCTGCGTGGCATTAAAAATGATCCCGCCCGCGAAGCAGAACTCATTGAGGCTTTTGAACTGGATCCCACAAAGAAACTTCGTGCATACTCCACCGGTAATCGTCGCAAAGTCAGCATCATTGCCGCGATGGCACACCGCCCTGAACTTCTCATTTTGGATGAGCCTACCGCTGGCCTTGATCCGCTCATGGAACAAATCTTTATGCGGGAAGTCCGCCAAGCTCGCAATGATGGTGCCACTGTCTTTTTGAGTAGCCACATTCTCAGCGAGGTGGAGGCCCTCTGCGATTACGTGACCGTTCTTAAAGAAGGTCGCGCCGTGGCTTCCAATGAGGTCACTTATCTGCGCCAGATTTCCGCGCACCATATCAGCGCCACCATCGAGTCTGTCCCACCGGAACTGCTCCAAGAGCCCAAGGTGGAATTTGGAAAAGGCCATCTTTTAATCACCACTGAGGCAAAAAAGGTGCCAGCCATTCTGCGCGTCATTATCGACAACGGAGGCCAGGACATCGTCAGCACTCCAGCCTCGCTCGAAGAAATCTTCTTCAAGAATTTTGGAAAGTAGTAGCCATGATTCGCCTCAACCTCCGTTTAAAGCACTTCTTTATCCTGGCCTGGTTGCTGTGTCTATGGGCAATGCTAGCCATCACTCCTTCCTCCTATGTGAGCTATTACCCAGAACTGAGCGACCGCACCCAATTGCTTTCCGAGCTCCAAAACAACCTGGGCACCCAAGCTATGTACGGTGTACTGAACGCACCTGGAAACATCGGCCAATTAACCAATTGGAAAACCGGTGCCTGGCTCGCCATCCTCTCTGCAGTAATGAGTGTCTTATTGCTGAGCTCTTTGCACCGCACCGCCGAAGCCAAAGGCACCGGCGAGCTCATCCAGTCCACCGGTCATCAACGCTCCGCAGTATTAAAGGCAGCACTACTCACCGGTGGGGTAGTGGCGGCCATTAATGGCGCTGTATCCACGGCTATTCTCATCATCTTGAGGCTTACTCTCACCACGGAACTCACCATCGCTGGTTCTATAACTTATGGGCTCAGCATTTTTCTCACCATGCTTGGCATCATGGCATTGGCAAGCATCGTGCAGAGCCTGTGGGGCACCGCCCATAACCTCAATCGCCTTGGACTCTTGGTCATCGCCGGAGCATTTTTGGTGCGCGTTTTTGCAGATACCTCCTCCCAAGCTTGGGCACACTATCTCAACTGGATTTCCCCTCTAGGTTGGCGCAGCGTTATTGACTGCTTCGGCACAGACAACTGGGGCAGCATCCTCGTCTTCGCAATAGCTAGCCTGGCATGGGCTGCAATCGCACTCTGGCTTAATTCTCGCCGCGAGTTCAACTCACATCTCCTGCATCTACGCCGAGCTCACCACGCGCATCAACGCCGCATTGGAGGTCTGCACAGCCTCAACTTGGTCATGCACCGCACCGGAATCATCACCTGGGCAGTGGTGGTCGGCGCAATGCTGCTCACCTTCCTCCCACTTATCGATTCCCTCATCCCGCTCCTCCAAGAAGACGAAGCCACCCGCCAGGCCCTCCAATCCTTCATCCCCATGGCGGACTTCCAAAAAGCCTTCATCACCTACGCCTTCCAACTCTGCGCAATCCTGGTCGCCATCGCCTGCGTGGCACCCATCGTCGCCTACATCGCCGAAGAACACCGCGGCATCGTCGATCTGATCCGCAGCGCTGGCACCGCCCGTTACGCGCCCCTGGAGGGCGCTGTGGTCATAAGCTTTTCGACGCTCGCTTGCTGTACTTTCTTCGCCATCGCGGGTGGCTTAGTGGCCTTGCAAATCCAGACTTCTACTGTGGAGGAGGGGAATAGGATCATCCTCGAATCGACTCTCAATCTGTTTTTGCAGTCCCTGCTCTTTATCGGCCTCGCCGTTCTTATCGCCGGTGTTGCACCACGTCTAATCCAGTTGGCGTGGGCTCCCATCGCAATAGCTGCAGTGGTGTCCATTTTCGGACAAGTTTTGGGACTGCCTCAGGAGGTGATTAATCTTTCTCCCTTTAGCCAGACAGATAGTGCCTCGCTACTTATGTTTGCCGCGATTGGAGTCCTTGCGGTTGGGGGAGGGCTGTGGGGATCGTCTCTACGGGAAGTTTACAAATAGCCAGCGCAAACCCCGACAAGAGAGGATACTTAGGACTATGACTGAATCAGCCCTTTCATGTAGTCGCCGTACTTTCATCCTGGGTACGGCCACCACTTTCGCAGGCGCATTCCTCGCAGCGTGCGGTACCAGTCCCAACAATGAAGTTGCTGCCACTGAAGTCCCGGTTGGCAGTGCCGTCACTCTAGACACCGTCATCATCGCCCAACCAACCGAAGGTAACTTTGTTGCCTATTCCGCAACCTGCCCCCACGCTGGAAGTCGAATCACCAAGGTTGAAGGCGACACCGTTCGCTGCCTCAACCACAACTCCGTGTTTAAGATTTCCGATGGATCCGTCGTCTCCGGGCCAGCTGAAACGGGACTCACTTCGGCCACACTGACTCAAAATGGCGACCAGTTGAGCGCAACTACAGAATAGACATCCACCAAAAAAGCCAATGTTTCACGTGAAACATTGGCTTTTCTATTTACCAGACTCCGCGCCAGTAGGAGCGAGGGTAAGCAATCTCTTCAGTACTGAGCCCGAGTTCATGAGCAGCTTTAAGAGGCCACGATGGTTCACGCAGCGCTGCGCGACCAATGGTGATGATGTCCGCATCCCCATTGTCCAAGTGAGCCTGAGCTTGTTGCGCATCAGTAATCATTCCGACTGCGGAGGTTGGAATTCCCACCTCTTGCTTCACCTGGCGAGCGAACTCAACTTGATAGCTTGGCCCAACAGGAATGCGTGCAGCAGCGACGCCACCCGTGGAAATATCCACAGCATCCACACCGAGTTTTTTAAGGTCCGCAACGAGCCTAACGGTTTGATCGCCATCCCAGGAAGGTTCATCATCAATCCAATCGGTAGCTGAGATTCGCGCAACCAAAGGCATACCCTCCGGAATTACCTGACGTATTGCCACGGCAACTTCACGGAAGAGGCGAGTGCGGTTTTCAAAGCTGCCACCATATTCGTCGGTGCGCTTATTCGAGATGGGGCTCAGGAACTGGTGGAGTAGGTATCCGTGTGCGCCATGGATCTCGATGACATCGAAGCCGGCTTCCACTGCTCGTTGTGCTGCTGCCGCAAAATCAGCGACCACTTTCTTAATACCATCTCCATCCAACTCAGTGGGGAGGTTGAGACCTTCTTGAGCGACAGCACTGGGGGCAAAGGTTTTCCAACCACCTTCTGCCTCAGACTGAGTGCCACTAGGGAAGCCTGGTAGCCAAGGATAGGTGCTTGCTTTACGGCCAGCATGGTTAAGTTGCACACCCATTTTTCCACCTTGGGAGTGAACAAAGTTTGTAATTTTCTTCCATGCCTCAACCTGTTTCGCATTCCAGAGTCCGGTGCAGTTGGGGGAAATTCGTCCCTCCGGACTAACACCGGTTGACTCAGCAATGATCAATCCGAAGCCACCGACCGCCCGCGCTCCATAGTGAACAAAGTGCCACTCGTGTGGAACACCGTCATTCTTATCCACCTGATATTGGCACATAGGCGCGAGCCAGATGCGATTGGGAATCTCTAGAGACCTAAGAGTGATGGGGGAGATGAGTGAAGTCATGCAAACGACGATAGTCCAACACTCCTCCGGGGGCAGGAATTAGGCACAATTTCCCCCAGAGTGAGTCGAATTGAAATACACTCACACTCGATTGAATATCGCCACTGTGACGAAATTAAATAGCAAGGAGAAACCTGCATAAAAGAGAATTATTTAGAAGAATTTAGTGGGTTTACCCAATTATTAATGAATTCAATGATTTAGTAGGACAGTGACAGGGAAGTCCAATTTTTTCTTTTCTTGACAATTGAATGGTTCAAAATAGTGTGCAAACGTTTGCGATCTGCTATTTCGAATCTCTATTGCGCTAGGGAAAATGTGGCCATCCAGCGTCTAATTGAGGTATTACCTGAACACTAGCCTACATTAGGCGCTAATAACAACTGCAACATATGTCCCAAACGGGGTCAAAGCCAGGAAAAACCGGCGGGAGTCTATTCCCAAGCCACTCGATCGCCGTACACTAAAACGCATGCTTGCACGCCTAAAACGATTAGACCCCCTCATTGTCCTTATTGTGCTGGCAGTCATTATCGCAATCATTATCCCGGTCCGTGGCGTCGCTGCAGAATGGTTTGATATTGCCGTAAAGATCGCCATTGCCGTCCTCTTTTTCCTTTATGGTGCCCGTCTATCTACGCAGGAGGCACTGAATGGCCTCAAACACTGGCGTTTGCACATCACCATTTTGCTCATCACTTTTGTCATTTTTCCGATCATTGGCATCGGCCTTGAACCCCTCACCTTCTTTATCTCCGATGACATTTACAAGGGAATCCTCTTCCTAACCCTGGTTCCTTCGACCGTTCAATCCTCAGTGGCCTTTACCTCCATCGCGAAGGGCAACGTAGCAGGCGCAATCGTGGCAGCCTCCTTGTCCAATTTGGTTGGAGTGTTTATGACACCACTCCTTGTCATGCTGATCATGTCCGCTGGCGGGGGAGTGCATGTCGATCCATCCGTATTCCTCGATATCGCCATTCAACTATTATTGCCATTCATCCTCGGTCAGCTTTGTCGCCGATGGGTGAAGAATTTTGCAGCTAATAAGGCAACCAAGATTGTCGATCGTGGCTCCATTGCCATGGTTGTTTATTCCGCTTTTTCTGCAGGCGTGGTGGGAGGAATTTGGTCCACGGTTAAACCCTGGGAGGTCCTTTTCCTCATCGTTTTTGCCACGGTAATGGTAATGGTGATGTTGTGGTTCACCATGTTTATCGCCACCCGTATCGGCTTCAACCGCGCTGACTCAATTGCAGTTCAGTTCTGTGGCACCAAGAAGTCACTAGCTACCGGTCTTCCCATGGCAGCAGTTATCTTTGGCGGCGCCAATATCGGCCTTCTCATTTTGCCTTTGATGATCTTCCACCAAGTGCAGCTCATGATCTGTTCCTGGCTAGCCGCGCGATATGGCAGAGATACCGAGGCTCAAAAAGCGCAAGTCTAATCAGTCCCACAGCACTAACATTTTCGGTGTTCATTCAATGTCAAGGAATGAACACCGTTTTTATTTGCCTGAATAAATCTATATACCGCAATAGACAGCTTGGTCTATTCTTGCGGAAACTTGCCGGCTAAATGGAGGATATTGTGATCAAAATTCAAGAGCGTTTAGAACAGTTTAATGAGCAAGAATGGCTTGAGTGGCATCAAAGGAGAATTCACCAAGCTTCAAATCCGATTGGCCCATCAAAGCTTGTCGGCACCCATTGGATTAATTCCACCACGCTTTCCCATGCTCACAGTCTGCCGGATTTACCTGGGCGCTGGTATCGGCGCGGTGGAGGAGTGGTGGGGGCACACTTGCCGCCTGCGTTTACTATTACAGGAACCCTACAAATTCTTCCTGGAGAAATCGCTCAAACCAATACTCTAAACCTCACGGTGATAGAGCGCCTGGGAGAAGTAGCTTTAGAAGTTTATGATCAGCTCCCACCTGCTGAACCAAGATTTAGGTCAATTGAGACTTTCTCCACTGCTCCGGAATGGAGACTTAAAGCAAAGTTTCAGGTACACCCTGAAAGCGTTAATCTCACTGCCGCAGATGGACTTATTGTTCCCACCCCAACTGTTGGTTGGGTAGTTTTTGAGGTTCAAGGTCGCGAGTATCGACTCCGGGCATGTGGGCGCGGAGATAAGTTACGGCTTGCTTTTAGAGATAGATCTTCTAATCAGGGAGTTTTTCGATTTAGATATCTAGAGGTTGACCTGCCCGATGATAAAGGCGATACGATTATCGACTTTAATAGAGCGTTCTTACCACCTATTGCTTTTAGTGAACACTATTTGTGTGCGGAGCCCTCGATAGCCAATACCCTCGATTTAGAAGTTACGGCCGGCGAGAAGTGGGTGTTGGCATGAAAAAAGGGCAATGTTTCACGTGAAACATTGCCCAGCTGGCAGCCACAGTCCACCTGCAAGGTGGAAATCAAAGTGAGGAGGTGTCGACAAGCCTCCCACTTACCTTAGGAGGAAAGGTTGCTAAGTGCGTTCTGCGCTACTGGTGCCTCATGGCGAACAGGTGCTGCCTGCTGGAACCATTCCTGGACCTGTGGCAGTGGGTTGAAGTTCTGAACCCACTGGGAAGGCTGGAACTGCTGAGCAACTTCGGTGAAATGCTGGATCTGATCAAACATGTGGAAACTCCTGTACTAAAAATGTGGTGGTTGGGGAGGTGGTCTTACTTAGGAAGAAAGAACTACTGCAGAGAAGATCTCTGAGACACTGTCAAGAACGGTGTTGAAGATGTTGACGATGTAATCCATGTGTGGATCCTTTTCCATTGAAGCGAGAGAACCTTTTGATTCTCCAGCAGCGGTGTTTCCGTTGCTGTAATGAAGAGTCAACACCTCGAAGAAAAATTGCGCAAGCTCCTTAAGTCGTCACAGATAGAGGCATGACCAGGCAATATACAAAAATTCTGGGGTTTGCAGGAAGCTCACAGCACCATCATCTAGCTGTGAGTTTTGGTGATTTCTTTAAATACATCGACACTGCTAAAAAAGCGTGAATATGAAAATCCTGCCAGCCTTCTAGTTTTTATATCGTCCCAGCTCAGAAGCACCTGCACTCGGAGAAATGAAATCTATATTTATTTCTGGCGCAGCCCAGAAAATCGGAAAAGCAGTGGCATTAAAATTCCTCGCAGAGGGTTGGCGAGTGGACGCGCATGACATTGCACCCATCGAATATGAGCACTCCAACCTCCACAAGGGACATCTCGACATAGCCAATGCCGACGAGTGGGAGAGTGCTCTTGCTGATTTCGCAGCAGTCGCCGGTGGCACCATTGATGTGGTTGATAACAATGCGGGAATTATCATTGATGGACCTCTTGCCAAGGCGAAGGAGGGCGACGTCGAAAAGCTTATTGCAGTAAACGTCACCGGAGTGACTCTTGGTGCCCGCGCTGCACACGCTTATTTGGCGCGCACGCCGGGCGCGCACTTAGTGAATATGGCGTCCGCGTCGGCGGTGTATGGTCAGCCGAATATTGCGGTTTATTCGGCCAGCAAGTTTTATGTGGCTGGGTTGACGGAGGCCTTGGAGTTGGAGTGGCACCATGATGATATTCGTATCGTTGATTTGTGGCCACTGTGGGCAAAGACGACTTTGGCGCAGCTGAAGGCGGCTTCGACGCGTCGGCTCGGGGTGCGGATTACGCCGGAGCAAGTCGCGGAGGCCGTGTGGGGTGCCGTCAATCCGGGCAACCGCTGGGCGCGCGGCAAGGTGCACCATGGCGTATTGACGCTTGATAAGGCCTTGTATGTGGCTAAATCCTTGGCGCCTGACCGCCTGGCACGGTTGTTGATCAAGATTGTGGCTGGTTAAACATTAAAAAATGGCCTGTCCCTCAAGAGAGGAGCAGGCCGTTTTAGCTTTTTGGGCTATTTAGCGGACGTCGATGAACTTCTTGAGCACCCAGTTCTTGGATGCGATGATCACGAGGCCGATGATGATGGTGACGATACCAACGGTGATGAAGAAGGTCTTCTCAGCACCTGCATCGGTGGGGTCGTAGTAGGCGCCCAGGGTTCCGGAGAGGGAAGTACCCATGGAGACTGCCATCAGCCAGACGGCGAACATACGAGACTGGAAAGCCTCTGGTGCAACCTTGGTGGCAAGGGAGTTACCCACTGGGGAGAGCAGCAGCTCGGCGATGGTGAAGAGGAAGTAGACCCAGATGATCAGCATCATTGGGGTGGAGTTGTCGCTGCCGCCTGCATAAGGAAGGAAGAAGAAGAGGGCAACGCCGATGACGATATTTGCCACACCGAACTTCACAGCGGTGGACCACTGCTTAGCGCCAAGCTTGGTCCACAAGGTGGCAAAGATGCCGGAGAAGATGATGATGAAGATTGGGTTGAAGGAGTTGATCAATCCTGGAGGCAGGTCAATTCCGAAGAAGTTACGGTCCAGGCGGGTGTCAGAGTAGACGGCCAGAACGGTGAACTGAGTCTGGAAGATTGCGAAGAAGAGCACACCACCGATGAACATGGGGATAAAGCCCAGCAGACGAGACTTCTCAGCAGCGCTGGTGAGTGGGGAAGTATACATCTGAGCAAGCAGGCCGATGGCTGCAATCAGAGCGATAAGAGCAGTGATGTTGGAGAGCCATTCCAGCTTGATGATGCCGGTTGCCACCAAAGCGACCACGATGGCCACCACGACAATTGCTCCGATAAGCCAAGCAGCGTACTGGCTCTTTGGCAGTGGGTTTGGAACATCGTGGCCGGCTGCGCCGATGGTGCTCTTGCGCATGGCAACGTACTGGATCAGACCAAGCGCCATACCAACCGCAGCGATGCCGAAGCCCCAATGGAAGCCACCCCAGCCCCAGATTGCATTGGTGATCAGTGGTCCGAAGAGGCCACCGATGTTGACGCCCATGTAGAAGATGGAGAAGCCTGCATCTCGACGAGGGTCAGTGTGGGAGTACAGCTGGCCCAGAACCACCTGTGCCGCGGTCTTGACGCCACCGGAACCAAGACCGATGAGGACGAGGCCAATGGAGAGACCCACATAGCCCGGGATGAGGGCAAGCGCGAGGTGGCCGATCATGACGACGATGGCTGAGTAGAAGAGGGTTCGCTCAGAGCCGAAGATGCGGTCAGCCAAGAAGGAAGCCACGAGGGAAGTCATGTAGACAAATCCGCCGT
This sequence comes from Corynebacterium callunae, assembly GCF_046592015.1. GTDB lineage: Bacteria > Actinomycetota > Actinomycetes > Mycobacteriales > Mycobacteriaceae > Corynebacterium > Corynebacterium callunae_A. The sequence continues at coordinate 184,540 of NZ_JAWVOB010000004.1, read as the reverse complement.
AGGCGCCAACGATGGAAAGCGCTGCTGCCTGATCCATACCCAAGCCACCATCGGTGACGGAGTAGTAGAGATAGAACGCCAGAATCGACTGCATGCCGTAGAAGCTGAAACGCTCCCACATTTCCACGCCGAAGAGGTTAGCCAAGCCCCAAGGCTGGCCGAAGAACTGTCTTTCGCGGTGAGTATCGGTTGCTACGGACCCGCTATTAGGGCCGGTAGGTTCCGGTGACACACCGTCGTTGGTTGTGTCGGTATTCATCCAAATAATAATTCCGCACCTTAAAGCACAATTCCAATTCCTTACCCAGCTTGAACAGTGCTTTTCCAGCGAAAATTAATGTTAATGTTTCACGTGAAACATTCTTCAATCTTTCCCACAGGTTTCTGCCGGACTCTAGAAATTATTTAAGGGTCCGTTTTTGGGGGATGCGTTTTGGTTCCGTGTGGGAATTTTCGGCAATTTCAATGCTTGACAACCCCGGTTTGGGGTATTTTTGGGCAGTTTTAAAGATCTATTGGTGTCTTAAGTGAACTAGCTCCACGGCTGATAACTTTTAGCGGAGGCAAGGGTCGCTGTTTGACGCCACCTAACTTCCAAGGCTTTTGATGGAGTGGGGCACAAATTACACTGATTTTGATTTAAGTCTCAGATGAAATTTTCCTAGCGTCGCAATGCCAGTTCTGGTATGACACACCGGCGGCATCGAGCTTTTGAGAACCGCCTTTTCAGCCCCTAGGGGCGAAGTTAAACAAGGTTTTTTTGGAACCATGTGAGCGCCGCGCACTAGATAAAAGGAATCGTCACAAGACATATATATATGTGTAGGGCCAGCCACGTTTTCAGCAGGGGATTAAAGCGTCCATAAAGGTGCCAGCGTGACTGTAGGGACGTTTGAGATCAACGGCAAACGCGGAATAAGGGAGAGTGAACCTTTGACGGCGCAGGCGGGATTGACCTTTTTAGGCCGTGCAATCACCCACGGCCCGCAAGCGCCCGCGCCGTGCAAGCACCCACGGCCCGCAAGCACCCACGGCCCGCAAGCGCCCGCGCCGTGCAAGCGCCCACACCTAACAGCCCTTGGCGCTAACCTCTATGAAGTAGCCGAAATTTAGGGCAGCTACTCCAGCACCCAGGGCCAACTTTCACTGTGATCCAATTCACCCAAATAAAAGGTGTATTTGATATACATCTTTAAACGCAAAAACCTAGGATAGAACCATGCACTTGACCACCTTTGCTGATCTTGGACTTCGATCCATGATGATTTTGGGAGATCTGCCAGCAGGGCAGCGCCTCACAATTTCAGAATTAGCAGAGGCTACCAACTCCTCTAACAACCATCTGGCACGAGTTATCGCCAAGTTGGTAGAGATGGAATTGGTGACTTCCATTCGTGGAAGAAGCGGTGGAGTGCTACTGCCAGACTCTGCCCGTGGGGCGAGCGTGGGGCAGATTCTCCGAGAGTTGGAAGGCCCCGGTGAAGTAGTGGACTGCGAAGGAACAAAGCCTTGCCCTTTAGCAGCCTATGACTGCAAACTTCGCCACCGCCTAGCAGCCGCAAAGGAAGCGTTCTTTGCGGAATTGGATGGCGACACCATCGGAGATCTGATTCGCGTCAATCGTGTGGCAGGACAGCCTAACCCAAGGCCCAACTCTGGCCCCAACTCTGGACCCAATCCAGGGCCCAATTCTGAAGGCGCCCACGGCGCCTCCACCTCACTCGGCTTGCCGACCCTGCGAAACACTTAGCATCACTCACAGCCCATGAGTGGTGCTCATGACTGAAAGCGAAACACATGTTCACCAAACAAGCACCCGATACCGCCCACGCGAAGCTCTCTGAAGGTAATGCGGAGATCATCCGCCAGACCCTTCCCGTGATCGGTGCAAACATCAACAAGATCACTCCCGTGTTCTACCGGACGATGTTTGCCAATCACCCAGAGTTGATTTCCGATACCTTCAACCGCGGAAACCAGCGCTCCGGCGAGCAGCAGAAGGCTCTCGCTGCATCGATTGCCACCTTTGCGACAATGCTTGTTGATGAAAATGCTCCTGATTCCGTCGAAATGCTTTCTCGAATTGGCCACAAGCATGTTTCGCTCGGCATCACCGCCGATCAGTACCAGATTGTGCATGACAATCTTTTTGCCGCCATCGTCGAGGTGCTGGGGGAGGCAATTACTCCAGAGATCGCCGGCGCCTGGGATGAGGTCTACTGGCTCATGGCGAACGTCCTCATCGGTTTTGAAGAAGAGCTCTACAGCTACGCTGGGGTAGCAGCGGGCGATGTCTTTGTGAAGGCGGAGCTCAAGGAGAAGACTCCGCTCAGCCCACTTGTCACTCAATACACTTTCGCAGCCCAGGGTTTTGAAAAAGCAGTTGCCGGCCAGTACACCTCCATCGGCGTCAAGCTTCCCGACGGCGCCCGTCAGCTCCGCCAGTACTCACTCATTGAAACCGGCGAGAACTTCTTCTCCATCGCGGTTCAAAAGGATGGCGAAGTGTCCAGCTTCTTGCTAGACAATGTCACCCTCGGCGATACTGTCGACGCCACCCTCCCTGCCGGCGATCTGGTCCTTGAAGACAGCACCGCACCTCTCGTGCTGGTCAGCCAGGGCATCGGTTCCACGCCTATGACCGGCATGCTGTCCCACCTGGTTGCCACCCAGCACGAGCTTTCCCGCGAGGTTGTTGTGCTCCACGCCGACGCCACCGAGGCCGAATACGCTCAACGCGAGAACACCGAGCACCTCATCGCTGCCCTCAAGGAGGATGGCAAGGCTACTCACATCACCGCCTACCGCGACCAAAGTGCGCTGCTCAACCTTGCGCAGCTTTTCCAGGATGGCCAAATTCCCGCCAACGCGCAGTGGTACCTCTGCGGTGGCAATAGCTTCCTCCAGGACATCCGCGAACAGCTGGAAAACAATAGGGAAGAGCTCGCACCTGCAGGCGTTCACTTTGAGCTCTTCAGCCCTAATGACTGGCTGGTGAGCTAGGCCCGCAAGCCAGGCACAGCGTCCCACAAAGGCGCTTTTCGACGGATTCCTGGCGCTTATTCCGTGGCTGAGGAACCTAGTCTCGCCGATAAATAAAAAAAACTAATGCCAATGTTTCACGTGAAACATTGGCATTAGTTCTGTCTGAATTGGCTTACTTCAAAGAAGTAGGTGGAGCTTAGAGATACTAATCCAAATCCCCACGCTAAATCCCTGAACGGCAAAGCGCCCTTTCAATTACAGACGGAAAGGGCGCTTAATAAACTTATGGGCAAATTAAGCTTTGCGACGACGTACCGCAAGAATTAGAGTAGCCCCGACAAGCACCCAGCAGATGGGGACCAAAAAGGCGTTACCAATACCACCGCCACCAAAGAAAGAGATTGAACGAATTATGTGTCCCGTTGCACCAATTGACATCAATTGACCCAAGGTGGACCAGCCGCTAGGGAGCAACCATGGCCCGGTGGCCAGACCTGAAAGGGGATTGGATACGAAGATGGTCAAGAGTGCAGTTATTCCAATTCCTGGGACCCTCAAAATGACAGCAAGCCCGGCGGCCACAAATGAGGTGGCAGAAATACCCAATGAGACGGCAGCGAATTCCGCCCAGAAAATACCCGTGAGGGTGCCATAAACATTGTGCAGCAGGAATGTGACTACCAGTCCTGCCACGAGAGCAATACCTGCAAGGGCGGAAACCGTAAGTCCCTTGTGACCTTTGAGCAAAAGGGTAGCAGTGACCGCAGAAACTATTCCTCCGAAAGCAAGTGGCAGACCCAACAAAGCAATACCTGTAGCCTGCGGATCTTCGGCACTTGTGGGGGCTAGATCAACAGTGGTAATTTGCTGGCCAGCGGCCGTGAGATTGCCACCGAGCGTATTCATCATTTGGACATAGGCCGCACCATTTCCAGATGCAGTGTAGACAGTTGCACCCTCGGCGGAGACAGTCAAACCACCTACAGCCTCACGGTCATGAATAAGTTCACGCACTGCAGCATCATCATTGGCAACAATAATTTCTGGCGCATTGTCTGAATTTTCAGCCAAAGTGGACTCAATATTGTCAATGACTGCCTGCGGCGCTGAAATTGCGATGGGCACATCTTTAGGCCCGGATGCGTGTGTGGGTGCCATAAAGGCAAAAAGCATCAGCCCAATGACAACAGGCAAGAAAATAATGAGCAATGCGGTACGAACCGCAATTGAGGGCTTGTGTACAGCAGGCACAGTGGGGGAAGAGGTGGTTGCCAAAAGTTGCCTTCCGAGAATAAGTGGAACAACTTGTCCCGGTGACAAATGGAGCATAGTGTTCCATATAAACAGGTGTCAACTATTGTGGGATATAGATCAGGAGGCAACCATGAGACAAGACGCCCAAGCGAACAAGCTTGCCATCATGCGCACAGCACGAGCCATGATTTCCCGCGGCGACCAAGGGATATCAATGCGCGCCATCGCCCGCGAAGCTGAGGTGGGAATCGCCACCCTTTCACGCCATTTTCCAGATCGTGCGAGCCTCATATTTGCCATCATGGATGATGCTTTATCCGACCTTGCCAAAGTCATCGACAACCATTTGTCAGGGCTCAACAAGAACCCCAAAGAGGAGTGGCCCCTTACCGCCCACTCCATCGCCAAATTAGGCTTACCCTCACTTGCGGAAGGTCTCTTCACCCTTGTAGACATCAGTGCGGTTGATCTTGAAAATGTTCACGTCCGTGCCCGCCGTGATCGATTAGTCGAGTTATGCGAGAAGCTCCTTGAACCCGTCAAGGATGCAGCACTGGTACCGCAAGATCTTGATCCCACACAGTTTTATCTCGGGCTAGCAGCAGCCAGCAGACCACTATCACCCCTAGCGGAGATACTTGTTCCAGGCCTTCACAGGTGGACCGTAGACACCTACCTCGACGGCGTGCGCGCACAGGCCACCAAGCAGGCATCCCAGTAGCCATCCAAGCATGACTAAGCTCCAGCAACCAAGTGATATCTAAGGAAACCCAATGTGCACTTTCAGTTATCACACAGTTCATGTGAAGTTAATGGGATGATCCTAATCTAACCCTTAGCAGTCAGACAGCACATCCTTAACAATTTGTGCAAATAAACCTTTCATGCTCACCACACCACCATCGGTGCGGTGAGCTTTTGGCTTGTCTGCCCCGCAACCCTGATGCAACACCAACGCACAATAACTCCACATAGCTGAAGGAAACACCTTGAACCTACGTAGAAATGGCCTTCGTCTGGCAATTGCAGCCACGGCCACCACTACTGCTTTTGCAGTTGCCAGCACCCACGTCGTCTACGCCCAAGACGCCACAGTAGAGCAACTCAACTCCGCACTTTCAGAATTGTCAGCACTGACTTCTGCTCCACAAGACCTTGTGGTGACGGAAATTCTGCCGGATACCACCAGCTATGACAACTATGAATTCTTTGAGGTGCACAACACCAGCACCCAACCTGTCACTATCGGGGCAGGGGCATATAGCTTTGCTTATTCTTATTCTGATTCAACCGATACGGCTCAGGATAAGGCGCTTTCCCTCGGCAGTGATGTCACCGTCGCCGGCGGAGAGACCATCGTAGTCTGGATCGAATACAGCACCAGCACGGTTAATACTGCAGCACTCAGCGAGCAAGACTTCCGTGATTTTTATGGTATGGATTCCAATACACGAATCTTCCGCGCCACCGGTCAAGCTGGCCTGGCGAATGGTGGCGATCGTGGCATCCGTGTCCTCTATAACGGTGAGGTATCTAGCTGGTCGCATTACCCAACGGGAAGCGCAGCTGTGCAAAAGGGCATTGATTTCGCCCTGCCACGAGCTAATGAACAGGCAGCTGTACCAGTTCGTACTCAGGTTGCTCCCACTCCTGGCGTCGTTAGCAATGATCAGCTGCTACCAGGGGGAGTAGCGGAACCAGAAACCCCCTCAGCTCCTGCAGACCCAGTCTTTAACGGCCAGACCTCTCCAACTACCGCAGCTCCTTTGGTACTCACAGAGCTCATGGTGAACTCCACCAATATCGAAACTGCAGACGGTTTTGAATACGTGGAGATCAGCAACACCACCGCTGCACCTATCGATTTCTCCGACTACACCCTGAACTATCTTTACCCACAGGATGAGTTCACCAACACCAATGCAGCGGTATGGGCTGCCACCCCCGGCAATACAATTATTGAGCCTGGTAAATCCTTAATCTTCTGGATCAAAAGTGGTCCAAATGACGCTTTGACCGTCGCTGATTTTAATGCCGAATACGGCACCAATTTGGTTGCAGACAAGGACATTGTTGAGGTTAAATCCGGTGGCATGGCCAATGGTTCCGCACGTGGCATGCAGATCCAAACCAATACCGGGGAGATCGTCAACCGTGGCTATTACAACATGGCTGGCGCCTCAGATGTAGCTGCCAATAAAGGTTTGCAATATGCAGTTGACCCAAGCGATCTGAGCAAGCAAAAACTTCTCGGTAACGGAGCGCCGACTCCTGGCACTACCGATAAAACCCAGATTCCTCAGCCTTTGCAGCCTGCCGTGGCAGATACCAGCGCTCCCACAGTCACTGACAACACCCTCAAGAGCGTCAACCCTGCGGAGCCTTTTGTCTTTTCCTTTGCAGCCACCGATGACACCCAGGTACGAACTGTCACCTTGCACCTGAAGTCCAGCGCAGATCAAGCAGCACGCGATATCAACCTCACCGTGTCTGAAGGGCAGTACAAATGGGAACTTCCGGCAGCTGATATCACCGGAAAATCCTGGTTCGAATACAGCCTGAGCGTCTCTGATGGCACTAACACCACCAACACCGATCCTGTAAAGGTTGGCGTCGAAGGCGCAAACACCGATCCCGTGCTCCTCAATCTGGAGGACAATCAGTGGGTTAATGGCACCACCGATATCATCGGCGCCTCAGATAACTTCGGCGAAAAGGTCGAGATGCTTATCGACGCCGCCCCTGTGGCTGCCACCTCCAGCTTGTCAGCGGCCCCAACGTTTGCGATGGAAGTCACCCAGACCGACGTGTTCTTCCGCAATGGCATCCTCGCCGGTGGGGAAGAACTCCTCATTTTTGATAAGGGCACCTACGCCAACACCGAGACCATCTCCACTGCCGTCCCGCTGTATCACATCAATGCTGATGGCACCCTCACTGTAAGCGTTTACGCCGGCACCAAGGCCGCCCCTGCCATTGATCTCAATGAGAACAACGATGACTTCCAGATCCGGAACTTGCGTTTGGTTCTTCCTGATGGTCGTACCCTCACCCCAACTGGAATCGATGATTCTGAATCGTGGATCAGCATGGGTGACAGCACGGGTAAACATGACTATGTTGATGCCACCTTCCAGATTCCGGCTGATGCTTTTACCGGTGTCTCTCATGCTTGGGACACCACCAAGGTTTCTGATGGCGAACACAGCGTGCGGGTGGCCCGAACTGACGGCCAGTTTGTAGAGCGCACGGTACGTGTAGACAATACGGGCCCAATTCTTGATGTCACTGGAGTTGCAGAGGGTCAAGAACTACGTGGCACGGTGGACATTAACGCCACCGCCACCGATGCTGGCGCTGGTTTGAAGAGTATTGAAACGCTTCTCGACGGCGAACGTGTAGAACTTCCTTTCACTACTGGCTCCCTCGCCCTCGAAAAGGGACCCCACACCTTGGTTGTACGTGCCGAGGATGAGGTGGGAAACCGCAGTGAAAAAACTATCAATTTCACCACTCCAGAAGAAATCCCCATCAGTGGCGACTTTGGACCTACCAATAATCAGGTAGTTAACGCTGGCGATGTCACTCTTAATGCCCGAGCTACCGACCCTAATGGCGATGCCGTGGATATGACCTTCTTGGAAGCCGATACTCCTTCCCTAGATAGCGGACGAGTTCGGATGTCCTCAGGAACCGTTAATGATGCTGCAACGACGGACCGCTCCGAAGCCGTGAAGCTGACGCGGGAAGACGTCGAAAAGCTTGCGGGCACCGATGGCCTGGGGGCCGAGGTTGCCACCGACAATGCGCTGCCGTATCAGCTTTTTGAGGTTGATGCGAGCGACGGGCTCGCTGATGATACCCAGCTGCGCGTGAATTGGGCGGGTTCTGCTGACAGCAAGGCGCAAATTATTTTGTATGCCTTGAAGGACGGCGCATGGGTGGAATTGGATCGTCATCGGACCGGTGACACCATGGAAGATTTCACCTTGCAGGGCACTGTAAACGCTGCGGATTTTGCAGTTGATGGCACCATTACTTTGTTGGTGCAGCACTCTGAAGGATTCGCTGGTGCTGACTTGAGCACCCGCGACTCTGCCGTCGAGGAAGCAAATCCGGACGATGTTCCGCGCTCTGAATATGACTTCACCCTGGCCTGGGAATCTGATACCCAGTATTACAACGAAGAGTTCCACGAGCACCAAAAGAACATTCATGATTACGTCTTGGCGCAGCGGGAAAACAAGAACATTCAGTTCCTCTTCCACACTGGCGATGTTGTAGATGACTTCGACCAGCCGGCTCAGTGGGAAGCCGCTGATCCCCAGTACCGTCGCCTAGATGAGGCCGGAATGCCTTATTCCGTCTTGGCCGGCAACCACGATGTTGGACACCTAGAAAATGACTTCACTGAGTTCAGCCGATACTTTGGTGAACAGCGTTATGCCGATAATCCTTGGTACGGCGAGTCCTACCAGGATAACCGTGGCCATTATGACCTCTTCTCCGCTGGAGGGGTTGACTTCATTAACGTTGCCATGGGCTGGGCCCCTGACGACGACGCCATTGCGTGGATGAATGAAGTGCTGGCTAAGTATCCAGAGCGCGTTGCCATCATCAACCTTCATGAGTTCATGCTGACGACCGGCGGCCTGGGCCCAATTCCACAGCGCATTTTGGACGAGGTTGCTGCCACCAACCCCAATGTTCGCATGATCATGTCCGGCCACTACCACGATGCTTATCAGCGCACCGATTCCTTTGATGATGATGGCGATGGGGTAGCAGAGCGTACTGTCACCTCCATGCTTTTTGATTACCAGGGACTCCCTGAAGGTGGCCTTGGCTACCTCCGACTCATGCACTTTGATAACGAGGGGCAGAAGATGATGGTGCGCACCTACTCACCATCACTGCAGGACTATAACTCCGATGAAGCCTCTCTCATGGGACCTGTGGACAACCCAAATATGTACCAGGACTTTGATGTCTCCTATGAGCAATTGGGTATTAAGCCAGAGGGCCGCACTCTTAAGAGCGATTCCTTTAGTGCAGATTTCCTAACTATCAATGAGATTGGTTCTGCCTCTGATGTGCCTTCCGGAGACATTGCTTCCGTGGTTTGGAAAGATGTCGCAGAAGGTCGCCACAGTTGGTATGTGCGTACCGAGGACCCTTATGGCGGTGTCGAGGTATCGGCCGTGCAATCATTCATTGCAGGTGAAGAAGCACTTGGAAATGATGGCGCAAGTGGCAGCTCTTCCGGTAATAATTCCGGGTTCTGGGCCACACTCGGTGGATTCTTTGCTGGCGCAGCTGCCCTGGCAGGTGCCGCAATCGCTTTTGTTCCAGGTATCTGGGACTACGTAATGAATGCACTTAAGCGTTAAGTAGTAAAGCAAAACTCCCGTGACTGAGGTTTTTAGACCTCAGCCACGGGAGTTTTTTCGATGTTTCACGTGAAACATTTCAAAATAGATTCCTTCCTCAGCAAATTATTCCCTCTCTACAACCCCTTAATATCTGCGCCCATATCCACACAGAGCAAAAGTCCAGTGGCTTGCGAACCCCATCCACAAACTGGTTGTTCGCGGCACCCAACTAGAGATGATCACGACGGCTGGGGTATGACGATGCGCCACTAGTCGGAACTCATGAGTTCTGCCCTACGCTCTGAGAAGAAGTGGCATTAGCGTTACGGAAGTCTTGCCACTCGACAGCAGAGCGGTGTGCTGGCAGGCCGAGGTTTTCGCGCAGGGTGGTACCAGGGTAGGAGTCACGGTAAACGCCGCGGTCTTGCAGCTCCGGGACAACAAGATCAACAAAATCATCCAAGCCACTAGGAACTGCCAAAATAAGGCCATCAGTCGCGCGTTCCTGGACGTGGTTATTAATTTGATCAGCCACTTGCCCGGGAGTGCCCACAAAGTCGACGTGGGTCTTTAAAGCTATGACCAGCTCTCGGATAGAGAGGTTTTATGCCTCCGCACGTTGCCTCCATAGTCTTGCAATTTTCTGATTATCCTTAGGCCCGCCCCTCTTCCCTTGAGAAATAGAGGTTGCTCCCACTTCGGGCTCAATTGCTGGAAGTGGGCCATCTGGATCATAAGAAGTAAGGTCACGGCCCCATACCTGCTCCAAGAAAACAATCGCTCGTGGACCAGTAATCTGTTTGCGGCGGATTTCCCATGCTCGCTCTTGAGCATCCGCCTCGGAAGAACCAAGCACCACGGTCGCACCTGTAAAGATCTTCAGATCATCTTCACCACGGCCATAACGGCCAAGACGTGACTTCACATCTTTATAAAAATCCTTGCGCTTTTCAAATCCCGAATGCAGTGCGAAAATCACGTCTGCAGAACCAACGGCAAACTCGCGACCAGCATCAGAATCACCAGCCTGCAATACGACTGGATGCTCCTGTGGAAGATTGCCATTGGGGAAGGTGGTGCTGATATCAAAGAACTTGGAAGCGTGCTCCACCACTTCTCGTGGCTGCGTATCCCAAAGCTCGCGGGTCACCTGAGTAAAGTCCACCGCACGGTTGTAACGATCGACGTACTCCAGGAAACCACCGCGCCTAAAATTCTCACCGGTAAAGGCATCATTAGTGGTCACCACATTCCAGGCTGCGCGACCCTGGGAAAGATGGTCCAAAGTGCCAAGTGCGCGGGCCAATTCAAAAGGCTCGTTATAGGTGGAGCTCAAGGTACCGGCCAAGCCAAGATTTTTGGTCACACCAGCCAGGGCAGCCAACGCCGAAAGAGTATTGGGGCGGCCAACTATATCAAGGTCAAAGATTTCACCCTTGAGCTCACTTAGGCGCAAACCCTCACCAAGGAAGAAGAAATCAAAAAGACCACGTTCAGCAGTGCGCGCAACTTGTTCAAAGGTGGAAAAATCAATTCGGCTCTTAGCATCTGGAAGTGACCAGATAGTGGTGTGATTAACGGCGGGGAAAATAGTAGCTAAATGAACCTGCCGGGAGTTTTGGCTCATTTTGTTTCCTTCGCATCAACCAGCAGGCTCAAACGGGAATCCGCACCGAGGCTAACACCTTCAATGTCATCAGCCACGCCGATGACGGTGGTCAGCTCATGAACCGGAACAAATTCATAGCGAGCAACAATATCGTGCTGAATCTTTTCCAATGCTGCGCTACGTGCTGCAGGATCACCAATGGATTGCTGTGCGCCGAGTTCTGCTTGCAATTCGGGATCTGCGATTGGGAAATTGGTGGTAGATCCTACGTCACCAAACGTGGAGCGAAGCACGTCTGCATCCACCTTGGAGGAATTCGCCCATGCTAGGTCATAGTCGCCAGCTGTAATGGTGGAGAGGAACTCTGGAACCGTGCCGGTAACTTGAGTGCTGGCGATGCCCACTGCACGCAGCTGCTCCTGAATCAAAGCAATACTATCTGCGTTGGCGCCAAAGTTATTGATATAGGTAATACGCAGGTTGAGGGTTTGACCATCCTTGGTGCGGGTACCGTCTGGGCCGACCACCCAACCAGCCTCGTCGAGAAGCTTCTTGGCAGCTTCTGGATCATTAGTCTTAATCGCGTCCGAAACATCGGCATAGTCTTTGGTGGTGGAGGAAAGGGGACTGGTGGCCACCTTAAATTGATCGCTCAAGGCACCATCGCGGACCTCTTGTGGATCCACCGCCAGGGAGACAGCCTCGCGGACTTTCTCATCCTGAAGAGCCGACTTTTTGTAATTAAAATAAAGGCCAAAAATGGTGCCCGGGTTTGCGCGGGACACAATGGAGTTGCTTGCCTCCACCGAGGCAATGTCATTGGGGGCAATGCCACCAGCCACATCAATCTGGCCGCTGCTCAGGCCGCCAGTGCGGTTGCCGGCTTCTGGAATGATCTTAAATTCGACGGAATCCAGATAAGCATCGCCACGGTTTTCAAAGTCTGCCGGAGCCCACTTATAGCCTTCACGCTTTTTCAAAGTGACTTGGGAATCCTTGGTATAGCTTTCCAAAGTAAAAGGTCCAGAGCCGGCTACACCCTTACCGAGGGCACGGTCTGCAAAAGGAATCTTGAGGGAAGCATCAGAGACGATGCCAAAAGGCACGCCTGCGAGTGCCGAAAGAAAAGCTGCATTGGGGGCAGAGAGCTTAATGATGACGGTGTGATCATCAACTACCTGTGATGATTCATAAGTGCGAATATCTGAGGCTCCAGAGCTATTGGCACCGGCAGCCTTGATGTCATCAAAGTTGGCGGCCACGGTTTGAGCAGTAAGCGCAGATCCATCAGAGAATGTGACATCATCACGCAGGTGGAAGGTGAACTGGGTAGCGTCCGCATTCACCTCCCACGACTTTGCCAACCAGGGCTCAAGCTCTGCAGTGTCGGGATTCGAATACACCAGGGAATCAAAGATCTGGCGGGTGACATATAACGTGTCATTGCCATTGCCAATACCTGAGGGATTAAACACCAAAGGGTCATTGCCAATCGCGAAAGTGAGGGTACCTCCACTAGAACTATTGGCGGATGATGAAGTACTGGAAGTATCAGAAGATGCGGAAGAGCATCCGCTCAAGGTCAGTGCTGCAACGAGTACGGAGGTGGCCAGGATGGAAATGCGCTTGGAATTCTTCATGAGCTGCTTTCTAAATAGTTTCTAAAAGGTAAGTACAAACAAATGGAGTAGTGGGCTATCTAGCCCAGCAATTCCTTGGAGTTGTCATGCGGGGGAAGATCAGATGGGGAAGCAGCGTCAGGATTCCAACCAAATGCTGGCAAGACGAGCTCTGCAATATCTCGAATGATCTGGATGTATTCCTCGCGATCAAAGGCATAAGGCAATCCCACGCGTAATTCGGTGCGTCCATCAAAGACAGAATCGTTTTTCAGCTGTTCGATAATCTCATCGGAACTACCAATCAGATCTGGTTGAATGAGGCTTCGGCGCTCGCCATGTCTATGCGCAGTGCGGGCAGATCGGGCTGCTGCAAACTCTTGGTAGTGCTTGGTCTGTTCAGCACTGGCGGAGTCCAAAGGCAGAATGACTCTTTCTACCGCGACTCGTGGCGCATTCTCACCCTTGAATTCTTGATAGTAGAGATCAAGACGGGCTCGCTGTGCTTCCTCAAAGCTCAGATCGTCTACTGCATTGGTGATGTTGCCAAGGTAAATAGACAAACCGTGTTGTGCTGCCCAAGTGGTAGAGCGATCAGAACCTGCACCCAACCAAACATTGTTAATGAGGTCTGGAATATGCGGGTTGATGGAGGGAGTGTGCACAGTGCCATAAGGAGTGGGGATGAGCTCATCCGAGAGCGGATTGCCCCGCAGTGCCTCCAAGAATCTTTTGATGAGGCCATAGCTATCAGTTAAAGGGGAGACATCGGTGCGATTGAGGGGAGCAAGTAGTTCCTGATGTGGTACTGAAGTACTAATTCCCACTGCCAAACGGCCCTGACTCAACGCGGCCACGGTGGAGAAATCCTCTGCCAGGCGGAAGGGGTTTTCATATCCGAGTGGAACAACATTGGTTTCTAAGTTAATTTTTGTGGTGCGCTGGGTGGCGGCTGCGAGGAAGGTTAGTGCTGAAGATGATCCCCATTCCAAATGGCGCTGGCGAATGCCGGCGGTTTGATAGCCGATCTCCTCAGCAATGCGATAAAGATCGAGGGTGTCATTAAGTCCTTGATATGGGTTATTTGCAGGGTAACTACCGGGAGAGTTAATTCCAGCGCGGGAGATTCCAGTCATTGTTCTAAGCTCAATCCATCCTATGGTTTTCCGTTAACAGGAATAACAATAGACAGATCGGTCTTAAACCTCACACAATTAGAATCGCCCTGGAAGAAAGTATATAAAATACCCTATTTCTGCTGATAAATCCATATTTTCTGGCAAGCAACACCAGGGTCAAAGTAAACCCAATCTCACCATATAAATCACCCAAAGAAAAGAAAGCAGCAAAATAGCCACTCAGAAATAGACTAATTTGTCTATTAAGTATAGAAAGACCAGTCGAGTCAGGACCCACAAGATCCCACAAGAACCCACCACATCCACACAATAAAAACTCCCGCCACCCCTGCCATTAAAAGCAGAAGCAACGGGAGTCTTCACAGACAAAACCACCACCATATTTTTGCAATGTTTCACGTGAAACATTGCAAAATCCTAGTCCGGATTACGACTATAAAAAGCCAACTCTGACTTCTCGTTAAAATTTCCCGATAAACCGAGCAACCTTCTCGCCAATTGGTCAGCCCGCCTAAAGCCTGGAGCATTAGTACCCGGCCTACTAAAAGGCGCTTCACTGCCACCACCAGAGGCAAAAGGCCCCAACAAATAACGAGAAGGATGACTCTCACCCTCAGCATTAACAGCCCGACCTAAGGCATCCACCAAGAACTTGCCCGCCCCGGCAGAGGATTCCGAATCCACGGCGAGTTCACCAGCAGCAAGTAGGCGCTGCAACAACTCATCATCTGCTGCCGCGGCAGAATCGGAAGCAAGGTAGGCGTCGATAAGCCCAGTCGCCCTCACAACAGCGTCGGTAGCAAGGGAGCTGGCAACAAAGTCGCCATCTTCCACACTCACCTGAATATCCGGACCAATAAAGTGCACAATGCCCGCACAATACAAGGCCAAGAGCTGGTCCAAACGGCAGGAAGGTGGACCGCTGGCAAAATAGGAGAAGAGGCTGTGTAGCTTCTTATCAATATTTTCCCGCAGATCAGTGGCACTAAAACGCCCTGCCTGACCCAACTCATGTATACGGAAGTAGAACTTCAACAAGACCACAAACACGGCTTGATCCATGGAAAAGTTCGGGTCAGAGGCTCGCGCAGTGCGGCTTGCAATATAGTCTGCGATGATTTCTTCCAGCTCCGCTTGTGAAGCGGCGTGTACATCCTGCAGTGGGTAATTGGCTTTATCAAAATCAAAGCGATCAGCTGGGTTCGGCACCGCCGCTTCCACAAAAGCCCCGACAGAATTCGCTACAGAATCCGCAGTTTCACCACCAAGCTCCACCGGCAACAAGCGCTGCAATTGGGCGGAGAACTCTTCCCAACTAACAGTTACCCGTTCAGGATAAAAGCGGAAGAGGTGCTCATAGTGCGCATTGGTCAGATTCCACTTCAACAGGGGCGCAATATGCGTCTTATAGTCCAGTGTGAAATCACCAAAGGCTGCAAGGGATTCATCGTCGACAAAGCGGGGGACAACCTCACCCAGGGGAGCTGAATAGTTCAGCTTCGGCAGATAGGGCACACCCCGGCGCGAACCCACCCACAGTTCTGGTTCATTGCCACTGGGCAGATATTCCAGCTGGCCGTCGATGGTCACATACTGACCACCGCGGCCCTCTGCAAGCAAAATCATGGCGTCCACAAAAGCCAGTCCAAAGCCACGCACAATCACTGGCTCACCTGGCTTAAATACGGAAATATCAAGATCCGCAGTAAAACCAGCAGGCACGTAGGTGAGGCCCTCAGCCGAAGCGATAGTGGACAAGGCTGAAGATTGTGCAGATTTCTGCAGATCAAAGTGCCCCTGGCACAGCACCACTTCATCAGCATTGAGCACCACACCGCTTTCCAAGCGGATTAGCTGCTCGGAGCCGATATCAATTAGTTCAACCGCAAGTTCGCGGTGCACAGTCACTGTAATGGGCTTGGGCAGGTGTTCTAAACGCTGTACCGCCTCGGCAAAAGCCCATCCCAAATACAGTGATTGCAAACGCCTGGAGGCAAAGCTGGTGCCGGAAAATCCTTCCAGCTCGGCTTCCAAACCAGCCGCGATTACCTGATCACGGCCAATGCCAAGCACCCATTCATCCAAGCGAGGCCCATCAATTACTGGCCCATCCATGGAAACGGACTCATCAGCAAAAATGGTGACATCCTGTGCCATGGAGTTCATCCACAGCAAACCAGATTGCTCTGAGCGCCAAATCCTGCCACCACCGGCGGGGTAGGGATCAATAACGTGGATAGCGGAAACCAAACTACTACCAAAACCTGCATTAGCAGCAAGCCGCAGCAAGATTCCCGTGGTACGTGGGCCTCCGCCCACAAAGACGAGGGTGCTCATGGCTTAACTCCACACAAACTGGTTGTTCACGGCAGCCAATCCGAGGCGATCCCGCAGGCTGAGGCCCTGACGGTGGGTGCCATAGGCGCCGGCACTATCCACAATGTCAGCTACCAGGGTTTTTAGGTTATTCTGTGCCTCGTCTACTCCGGCTCCCACGCGGAAGTGCACCCCGGGCAGGCCGGCGTCGATAAGCACGCGCACGGTGTCGCGGAACCAGGTGGCCGTGGCGTCGGCGGGCACTTCGATGCTGGGGTAGATTTTCGCGGAGGTTTCCGGCAGGGAAACCTCGGAGTCGGCGCCCGCGACGGGCAGCAGGATGACCTCGGCGCTGGCCAGTCCGATGTCCAGGGCGTGCTCATTATCGGCGTAAATGAACACCGGTGGGTGGCCCTGTGGCGGATTCGGAACGATGGATGGGCCCTTCACGGAGTAGGGCTGACCTGCACTATCGGTGAGCTGCGCGTCAACATAGTGCAATTTGGAGCGGTCAATAAAACGACCGGTACGGGCATCGCGGATTTCCGCGTCGGCCTCCCAGGAGTCCCACAGCGCGCGGACGGTGTCGATAACCTGAGAGGTTTCGGCCCATGCGGACTGCGCCTGGGGTGCTTCTCGACGTCCAAACGCCGCAGCAACCTCCGTCTCCAGGGAGGGCACCGGACGCCAGCCAGCGCGTGCGCGGCCGGTGTAATCCAAGGTGGCCGTCGCGGTGGCAACGTGGAAAGGCTCGGTGTGGGTGGTGGTCAGGGTTGGGACCAAGCCGATCTGGCGGGTCTGCGCGCTAATAAAGCTGGCAACCAGGGAAGCATCCTGGGCTCTCCAAGAATCGCCGAAAGTGAGGAAGTCTACGCCGGAGGCATCAAGGGCGCGGGCTGCTGCGAGGGTGGCGGCGATGTCGGAGATATCTTCAAAGCCGACGCCTACGATAAATGGCTTATTGGTGCTCATGAGTTCTGTCCTACTTTCTGGGAATCAGTGGAATTTGCGTCAGTGTTAGCGTTGCGGAATTCTTGCCACTCGGTGGCAGGGCGGTGTGCCGGCAGGCCGAGGTTTTCACGCAGGGTGGTGCCAGGGTAGGAGTCGCGGTAAACGCCGCGGTCCTGCAGCTCTGGGACAACCAGATCAACAACGTCATCCAAGCCGCTTGGGGTAATGGATGGCACCAAGATGAAGCCATCGGCTGCGCGCTGCTGCACAAATTCATTAAGCTGATCGGCTACCTGGCCGGGAGTGCCCACAAAGCTGGTGCGGGTGCTTACTGCAATAACAAGCTCGCGGATAGACAGGTTTTCTGCCTCGGCGCGCTGCCTCCACAAACCGGCAATTGCTTGAGGATCCTTGAAGTGGCGTACCTTGCCGCGGGTGACGGAGATATCGTCAACGTTTGGCTCAATATCTGGAAGTGGGCCATCTGGATCATAGGAGGTGAGGGCACGGCCCCATACCTGCTCCAAGAAGGCAATGGCGCCAGGTCCGCTGACCTGCTGGCGGTGGGTTTCCCGAGCGCGTTCCTGCGCATCCGCTTCAGAAGAACCAATCACCACGGTGACACCGGGGAAGATCTTCAGATCATCTTCACCACGGCCATAACGGCTCAGGCGTGACTTCACGTCCTTATAAAAAGCCTTGCCATCTTCAAGCTCAGTGTGGCGGGTGAAAATGACATCTGCAGAACCAGCAGCAAACTCACGGCCAGCATCAGAATCACCAGCCTGCAAAACTACTGGGTGTCCCTGAGGAAGATTGCCATTGGGGAAAGTGGTGCTGATATCAAAGAATTTGGAAGCGTGCTCCACCACTTCCTGTGGTTGTGCATCCCACAGCTCGCGGGCAGTCTGGATAAAGTCCACCGCACGGTTATAACGATCGGCGTACTCCAAGTAGCCTCCGCGCCTAAAGTTTTCACCGGTAAAGGCATCATTGGAGGTCACCACATTCCAGGCAGCGCGGCCCTGAGAAACATGGTCCAAGGTGCTAAGTGCGCGGGCCAACTCAAAAGGCTCGTTATAGGTGGAGCTCAAGGTGCCAGCCAAGCCAAGGTGCTTGGTCACACCAGCCAGGGCAGCCAATACAGAGAGGGTATTGGGACGCCCGACCACATCAAGGTCAAAGATTTCACCCTTGTGCTCGCGCAGCCGCAGGCCTTCTGCGAGGAAGAAGAAATCAAAGAGACCACGTTCTGCAGTGCGAGCCAGGTGCTCAAAAGAGGAGAACTCAATGTGGCTCTTGGCATCTGGGCTTGACCAGATGGTGGTGTTATTTACGCCGGGGAAATGGGCGGCGAGGTGAACCTGACGGGAATTATTGCTCATTTTCTTCTTCCTTTTCAATAGCTTCAATTGTTTGGACATAGGTCAGTGCACTTAAACCGCATACCGAGCCCAAGATTCTTAGTTCCTTGTAGCGATTCACTTTGTTTCCTTCGCATCAACGAGCAGATCCAGGCGGGAATCCGCGCCGAGGCTGACACCTTCGACGTCATCAGCCACGCCGATGAGGGTGGTCAGCTCATGAACAGGGACAAAATCATGCTTTTCGACGAGCTCACGTTGCAGCTGCTCCAGCGCCGCGGTGCGCGCAGCGGGGTCACCAATAGACAGCTGCGCATTCAGGTCCTGCTGTAGTGCGGTATCCGGAACGGGATAGTTGGTGGTGGATCCGATATCGCTGAAGTCACCGCGCAGCACGTCGCCATCAACTCGGGAGAGGTTGCGCCAGGCGATGTCATAATCACCAGCGGTCAACGTGGCTTGGAATTCTGGAACGGTACCGGTGACCTGGGTACTGGCGATGCCCACTGCGCGCAGCTGCTCCTGAATCAAAGCGATGCTGTCAGAGTTGGGGCCAAAGTTATTGATGTAGGTAATACGCAGGTTGAGAGTTTGGCCATCCTTGGTGCGGGTACCGTCGGGGCCGACAACCCAACCAGCCTCGTCGAGAAGTTTCTTGGCTGCCTCTGGATCATGCTTTTCAATGGCATCTGAAACATCGGCATAGTCCTTGGTGGTGGAGGAGAGTGGGCTGGTGGCCACCTTAAATTGATCACTCAGGGCGCCGTCGCGGACCTCTTGGGAATCCACTGCCAAAGCAATAGCCTCGCGGACCCTCTCATCCTGGATGGCTGGTCTCTTGTAATTGAAGTAGAGGCCAAACACGGTGCCCGGGTTTGCGCGGGACACAATGGAGTTGCTTGCTTCTACAGAGGCAATGTCATTAGGGGAGATACCACCGGCAACATCAATCTGGCCACTGCTCAGGCCACCAGTGCGGTTGCCGGCTTCTGGAATGATCTTAAATTCCACGGAATCAAGGTAGGCATCGCCGCGGTTTTCAAAGGAGGCAGGAGCCCACTTATAACCCTCGCGCTTTTCCAAGGTCACCTGCGAATCCTTGGTGTAGTTACCCAAGGTGAATGGTCCAGAGCCGGCTACGCCCTCACCGAGAGCGCGGTCTGCATAAGGAATCTCGAGGGAAGCATCAGAGACAATGCCAAAAGGCACGCCTGCTACCGCGGTGAGGAAAGCCGCATTAGGGGCAGAGAGCTTAACAATGACAGTGTGATCATCAACCACTTCGGAAGACTCATAGGTGCGGATATCTGCAGCAGCAGAGCTGCTAGCACCGGCAGCACTGATGTCATCAAAGTTGGCAGCCACGGTTTGTGCAGTGAGTGCCGAACCATCGGAGAAGGTGACATCCTCACGCAGGTGGAAGGTGAACTGGGTGGCATCGGTATTTACTTCCCAAGAGCTGGCCAACCATGGCTCAACTTCTGCGGTGTCCGGGTTGAGGTACACCAGGGAATCAAAGATCTGACGGGTGACGTACCAGGTGTCATTGCCATTGCCAATCGCGGAAGGATTAAACACCAAAGGGTCATTGCCAATAGCGAAGGTAAGGGTACCTCCGGTAGTTCCACCTTCCGCGGAGGAATCAGAGGAAGCGGAGGAGCAACCGCTCAAGGTCAGTGTTGCAACAAGTACGGAGGTGGCCAGGATGGAAATGCGCTTAGAGTTTTTCATGAACTGCTTTCTAAATAGTTTCTAAAAGGAGAGTGCTAAATAACGGTGGAAGGAGCGGGGAACAGCGGGATAGATCCCAAGAGGTCCTTGGTGTATTCGTGTTGGGGGTTTTCAAAGAGGGTGACAGCATCTGCCTCTTCCACCAGATCGCCGAAGCGAATCACGCCGACGGTGTGGGCAATATCGCGCACCACGGCGAGGTCATGGGAGATAAAAAGATAGGCCAGTTTGTGTTCTTCTTGGAGATCCACCAACAGGTCCAAAATCTGCGCCTGCACAGTCACGTCCAGGGCCGACACTGGTTCATCCAAGATGAGTACTTCTGGGTTAAGCGCCAGTGCACGGGCAATGGCTACTCGTTGACGCTGACCACCACTGAGTCCTGCTGGTCGTTGCTGGGCGATGTGCGGTGCCAAAGCAACTTGGTCCAGTAGCTCGGCGGCGCGCTTTTCGCGGGAACGGCGGTTGCCTTCACCAAAGGATGCAAGCGGTTCATAGATATTTTCGGCCACGCTCATACGCGGGTTAAGTGAGGCATAGGGGTTTTGTTGCACCACCTGAATGCGGCGACGCAGGTCCCGAAGTTCCTTACCCTTGGCCTCGGTAATGTCCTGGCCACCAAGCAGCACCTGACCCTCGGTGGGAGATTCCAACCTGAGTGCAATGCGTCCGAGGGTGGTTTTGCCGGAGCCGCTTTCACCTACCAGACCATAGGTGGAGGCTTGGGGAATTTTCACGGAGACATTCTTAAGGGCGTTTACTACCTGGGCAGTTTCGCCGGCACGCTTGGGCAGTGCAAATTGCTTGGAGATATTGTGCAGCTCCAGCGCCGGTGCCACAGCCGCCCCGCCCGACAAAGCAGGAGCAGCGGGAGCCGAAACGCGGCGCTGTGCATGCAAGCTGGGGGCATCGCTAATCAGCTGCTGAGTATAAGGATGCTGGGGATTGGTCAAAATCTCTTCCGGTGTACCGGTTTCTACAATTTCGCCCTTGGACAGCACAATAATGCGGTCGCTGCGTTCTGCGGCCACGCCCAAATCGTGCGTGATCAGCAGGGTAGCCAGGTTCTTTTCCCGGGTGAGCGCATCCAGATTGTTGAGGATCTTGTGCTGTACGGTCACATCCAAAGCACTGGTGGGTTCATCGGCAATTAGCAGTGCAGGTTCTGCCACCACACCAATGGCGATGAGTACGCGCTGGCGCATACCGCCGGAAAGCTCATGAGGATATTGGCGGGCACGTTGTTCTGGACGATCAATTCCGGCTGCAGCCAAAGCCTCGATGGCGAGAGCCTTAGCGTCTCGTCGAGAAGCAATTTTATGTACCCGCAGCACTTCAGCAACCTGGTCGCCGATGCGGTGCACCGGGTTGAGGGACACGCTGGGGTCCTGAGGCACAAAGCCGATCTGGCGGCCGCGGTAGTGGTTGAGCGCACGGGGCTTGGCGCCGAGCAGCTCCACGCCGTCATTGCCAAAGGTTATGCTGCCCCCGCCAATCTGCAGGTTCCCGGATTGCAGGCCCACGATGGTGGAGGCGATGGTGGATTTACCGGAGCCACTTTCGCCCACAAGCGCCAGGCGCTCGCCCACAGCCACGCTAAAAGAAACCCCGCGCACAGCTTCCACCAGGCCTTGGTGGGTGCGGTAGTTCAGCTTGAGGTCTTTAACCTCTAGTAGTGGAGTGTTCATGAGCGGCTTCCGTGTTCATTAAGAGCATTGGACAGGCGGTTAACAGAGAGCACTGTCAGCATGATGACCAGGCCGGGGAAGGCGGAAATCCAGCCCTGAGCTGCGAGGTAATCGCGGCCTTGGGAGACCAGCGCACCCCATTCAGGTGCGGGTGGTGGGGCGCCATAACCGAGGAAGCTAAGGGAGGAAATCGCCAGCACTGCAGTGCCGAATTCCAAAACCACCAGCACAATGACGGGGCCGAGGGAGTTGGGGAGAATATGGCGCCACAACACGCGCCATTTGGTTGCGCCAGAGGCAACAGCTGCTTCGACGTAGAGGTTGTTGCGAACTTTCAGCACCTCAGAGCGCATCACGCGGGAAATGGAGGCAACTGCGCCGATACCCACGGCGATGGCCACGTTGATGGTGCCAAAACCAAGAGCCACAATCACAGCCAAGGAAAGCAGCAGGCTTGGGATCGCCAGCAGTACATCGGCAATGCGCATGATCAGCGCATCCACCCAGCCACCAATAAAGCCGGCCAGCGCGCCGAGGAAGCCACCAACGGCAAAACCCAAGCTCACAGCAACCAGCACCGCTTTAATGGTGAGGCCGGTGCCATAAACCACGCGGGTAAAAATATCGCGACCCAGCTGATCGGTGCCAAACCAGTGCTCGCCATTTGGTGGCAGCAGCTTCTGCGAAACCTCGCCGCTAATGGGATCACCAGAGGTCACCCATCCTGGAACAAGCGTCCAAATAAGCACCACGAGCAGCCATAACACCGCCAGAATCACCGTGGGCGAGGTAAAAGCCGAACCCCGCAGGCGCTCCCAGCGTGAGCTGGTCTTAAACACCGATTTTTGCTTGTCGACGCCACCCTCCACCGCAGAGGCTGCGGCTTTTTTGATGGGGGCCACCGCTGCAGCGGCCACGACTGGAACTGGCTTAGACGGAGTATTCAACTGTGGAGTCTGCGTTGTCATGATCCTTGTCCTTTCGTGTCTTTAGCTCTGGAGCGGGGGAAACTTCAGCTTTTTTAATGCGGGATTGCTTGGCAAAACGAGCGCGCTGACGGGGATCAACCAGCGGATATAGGAGGTCAACGATGAGGTTGGTAATGGAATAAAGTGCGGCGCCTACCAACACCGCTCCAAGAACCACCGGAATATCTTGTTGGGAAACTGCAGAGGCAATCACGCGGCCCAGGCCCGGGCGGGAGAACACGGTCTCCGTAACCACAGTGCCGCTGAGCAGCTGACCCACAACCAAGCCGGTAATCGTGAGCATTGGCAATAGGGCGTTGGGCAGTGCGTGGCGAATCACCACGGCAAAACGTGGGGTTCCTTTGGCAAAGGCCGTTGCGGAATAAGCTTCATTAATGGCCACGTTCAAACTGCGGGTAAATACCTGGGCGATCATGGCGCTGGTGGGCAGTGCCAGGGTCAGTGCCGGCAAGATCATGGAGCTTAGGCCCTCCGCGGAAAACGCAGGGAATAATTGCAGGCGGAAAGAGAATATCTGGATAAGCAGCAAACCAAACCAAAAGGCTGGAATGGATACTGCCAAGGACGGAAGGGAGAGCAGCGCCTGGCGTAGCCAAGAGTTTTGGGCATAACTTGCGATAACCGCAATGCCAATGCCGAAGATGAGAGCAAAGAGGAAACCGAGGGCTGCGAGCTGTGCGGTATAACCGATTGCTTCAGCCAGGATAGATCCCACTGGGCTACTCATTTGAATGGAGTAGCCGAGATCGCCCCGCAAAAGATTAAAAAATGCAGTAGCATATTGGACAACTAGTGGCTTATCAAAACCGTATTGAGCAGCAAGGGCTGCGCGTTCTTCAGCGGAGATATCGGTAGCGTCTGGTCCCAACAGCAGGGAAACTGGATCACTGGGCAACGCAAAGAGCAGGAAGAATGCCAGGGTATAGGCCACCCAGGTCACTAGCAGGGCCTGGCCGATGCGGAGCAAAATATATCTAGCCACCGACAGTCTCCAAAGCCCAAGATTGTTTAGCGTCCGACTTCCAGTCGAGTGCTGGCAGGATAAGATCGGCAATATCGCGAATGATCTGCACGTATTCCTGTTGGTCAAAGGCATATGGCAGGGCGATGCGCAGCTCGGTGCGGCCATCAAAGGAAGGATCGTTTTTCAGCTGCTCGATAATCTCATCGGAGCTGCCAATCAGGTCTGGCTGAATAACCGTCTTGCGCTCACCCTGTGGCTGCTTGGTGCGCTCATTACGCGCTGCGGCAAATTCTTGATAGTGCTTGGTCTGTTCAATATTGGCAGAATCCAGTGGCAGGATGACCCTTTCCACAGCTACGCGAGGTGCGTTTTCGCCCTTGAATTCTTGGTAATAAAGATCAATGCGAGCCCGCTGAGCCTCTTCAAAGCTCAGATCGCCCACCGCATTGGTGAGGTTGCCCAGGGAAATCGCCAGCCCATGCTGAGCTGCCCAGGTGGTGGAGCGATCCGAACCTGCGCCCAACCAGACACTATTAATAAGTTCTGGAATGTGCGGGTGGATGGAAGGAGCGTGCAAGGTTCCATAAGGAGTGGTGATGAGCTCCTCTGAAAGTGGCTTGCCCTGCAGTGCTTCTAAGAAGCGCTCGATAAGTTCATAACTATCGGTAAAAGGTGAGACATCAGTGCGGTTAAGCGGAGTCAGCAACTCTTGATGTGGTGCCGAGGTGCTAATTCCTACTGCTAAACGGCCCAGGCTTAAAGCTGCCACGGTGGAGAAATCCTCTGCCAGGCGGAAAGGGTTTTCATAACCGAGCGGAACAATATTGGTTTCTAAAGTAATTGCCTTGGTGCGCTGGGTAGCTGCTGCCAAGAAAGTTAATGCCGAAGATGATCCCCACTCCAAATGGCGCTGGCGGATGCCGGCGGTTTGGTAGCCGATATCCTCCGCGATGCGGAAGAGATCCAAGGTGTCATTAAGGCCCTGATATGGGTTGTGTGCGGAGTAGCTCCCGGGGGAGATAATTCCGGCACGGAAGATGCCAGTCATTGTTCTAAGCTCGTTTCATCCTGTGGTTTTCCGTTGACAGGAATAACACTAGACACCTCAGTCTTAAAACATGCACTAATAAAACCAGAATGGATAAAACTATGCAGGAGGCATTATTAGTGCAGCTTAAATGGGGTTTATCCCAGGTGAATGGAGATTCAAAAAGTGCCTAAATAAGGTGTGGGAGTTCTCAAATTTCGAAAATCTTGGCAGAATAATTCCTTGTAAACAGACTGTTTAGTCTGTTAAATCTAGAAAAACTTGAGGAGCAACAAATGGTTACTGCAGCAGCCTGGAATGAATCCGATTGGGAAGCCTGGAATGCCGAGCGCGAGCAATTTGCCAAGGGCCCGCAGGGTCCAGCAGCTTTAACTGGCACCTTTTGGATCACTGCAACTTCCGAGGATGAGGGGCAGGAAGTCCCAGGCTTACCGGGGCGCTGGTGGGTGGCGTCGACAAGCGTGGTTGGTAGCGAACTGCCGGCGCTGCAGCCGGGGGAGTTTATTGAAGTTGCTCCGGGCGTGAGCGCAACGGCGCTGGTACGCCAGGCCAAATTTGCGCTGCGCGTTTTTGATCCGGCTACCACCAAGCCTCTGGCAGAGCAGGGTATTGCTACTTTTGCGCCACAGGAAAAGTGGGTTGTGCCAGCGCAGGTGGAGCGTGACTCCGAGGTGCTGGACGTGACCACGGTGGATGGCGCGACGATTCCCACGGAGTTTTATGGTTGGGTCAATTTTGAGCTCGAGGGCACGCCGCAGCGTCTGCGAGTAACCAATACCGGCAGCGAACTTCATGCAGTGTTTGGTGATACATCGGCGGAAAATGGGGTGCACCCATTCCGCTTCTTGAGCATTCCACTGCCGGATACGGAAGGAAATACTGTGATTGATTTTAATTACAGCTATCTTTCACCCTCGGCATTTAACAAAAACTACCTGTGCCCAACGCCTGTAGCTGACAATAAATTGAATATTGCGGTGGAGGCAGGGGAGCAGCACGCCGTTTTTGCCAGCTAGTTTTGCCAGCTGGGGGGCTAGCTGCAGTGAACTTTCTTCACGCTAGGCTTTCGTAGACATCGGCTTAGCGTGAAGATTGACAAATTAATCAAGATCCGCCCGAGCGCATTGAGTGCAGCGCGCGGGCGGATTTTATTTTTTACTCGTGGGAAGCAACGAGGCGACCAATGACCTCACCGCGCTTGAGCTTTTCTAGACCTTCAGGGATTTCATCGAAGGAAATGGTGGTGATCTGTGGCTTCATGCGACCGGTTGCCATGTTTTCATAAACACCGGCGATGTCTTCCTTGGTGCCACCGACGGAACCCTTGAGCGTAATGCTGCGGGTGATCAGGGTACGGGTGTTAATGTTTGCTTCGAGGCGACCCATGCCAACCTGCACCACGGTGCCGCCATAACGGACCTTTTCACTGGCGTCTGCGGTGGTCTCGCCAAAACCGCCGTAGTCCACGATGACATCAAATTCGATGTCCTTAAAATACTTAATGGACTTCTTGACGTCCTTGGCGCCGAGTTCCTTAGCCAGTGGCCAGACCTTCTCATTGACCTCTGCCACATAAACTTCAGCACCGGCGAGGATGCCGGCAGCAGCACCGAGCTGACCCAGGCCGCCAAGACCGATTACGCCGACGACGTCGCCTTCCTTCACTCCACCTTCAGTGATAATCGCGTGATAGGAGGTCATGCCTGCGTCGGTGGCGGCAGCGCCGTTGAGGAAATCTACTTCATCAGGAAGTGGTACCAATGCGCCCGCTGCAACTGCCATCTTGGGTGCAAAACCACCATTGCAGGCATAACCGGGAGCGCCGATTCCTTCAGCGGTAGGGCAGACACCAACGCGGTCACCAATCTTGAAATCGGTGACACCTTCGCCGACCTCAATGACAACGCCAGCATTTTCGTGGCCAATGGTGATGGGGCGAGTAGCCAGCAATGCCAGCCAGCCTTCATCTTCCAAAAGTCCGACGTCAGAGTGGTAGAGGCCAGATGCTTTCATCTCTAGGACAACCTCGCCAGCATCAGCGGTGGGCTCTGGAACCTCGTTGAGAACGAGGGGTTCATTGGTGTTGGTGAACTGCCAAGCTTTCATTGTTGCTTCTTTTTAAAGGTGGTGTTTCTACCTATGATTTTAAGCCGGTTCAAAGGAGCGTGCAGATGTTTTTGGGTGGGAAAACTACCCCCATTTCTGAACCTCATTCAGCAGTAGGCTTTTATTCAGCCCGAATGAAAGTGTCACTACTTGGAGGTTTATCCATATACCCTAACTTCTAGAACTTACAGACAGCTTGGTCTATTAGAAATAGACCAAGCTTTAGAATTTAGGGCGTTGGTGCATATGAAGGTTACACGTGTAACCACCATCACGGCAGTGGGTGTTATTGCAGCTTTAGGGCTGGTTTTTGCAGCGCCAGGGGGCAGTACCGATGAACCCAATGGCGCAGATATTTCCTCTGGCAGCCACCGGCTAAACATCGTGGCCTACGCTGTTCCCAAGGTTGGCTTTGATGAGATCATCCCGGCTTATCGCGCTACCGAAGAGGGAGCCGATACTGGCTTTGCACAGTCCTATGGCGCTTCCGGTGATCAATCCCGCAAGGTTCTAAGGCGCGTACCAGCAGATATTGTGAACTTCTCAGTGGAGCCAGATATCACCCGCTTGGTCAACGCAGGCCTGGTGGATGAAAACTGGAAGAAGGGTGTCCCCGCGGATGAAAGCGGGAAGTCCGTTCCTTTTGGCTCGGTGGTGTCTTTTGTTACCCGCGAGGGCAATCCCAAAAACCTCACAACCTGGGATGATCTACTCAACTCCGATGTAGAGGTAATCAGCCCCAACCCCGCGAGCTCCGGCTCTGCAAAGTGGAACCTGCTAGCTCCCTACGCCTCCTGGTTCTTCCGCGATATTGCAGATCAGCAAGCAGCCGGTGGGGAAGTAAGTTATGTGCACGCCAATGACGTAGCCACCGCAAAGCTCACCGAGTTGGTTTCTAACACCTTCAAGGTGCGCCCCAAGTCCGGCCGCGAAGCAACCTCCACTTTTGAACAAGGCCAGGGCGATGTGCTCTTGTCCTATGAAAATGAGGCCATCCTGCTCGACCGCACCGGTAGCAATATTGAATACTTCAATCCGCCACAGACCTTCCGCATTGAAAACCCAGTAGCTGTGGTTAATACCTCAGACAATCTGGAGGAGGCTACTGACTTCCGCAACTACCTCTTCACTGATGAGGCGGAGCACATTTGGGCTAAGGAAGGTTTCCGCCCCGGCTCGGATCTTTTTAACAAGGACAATCAAACCCCGATTATTGATTCCCTGCCAGCTGAGGAAAAGGACGCCTTTAAGTCCTATGAGGTGGCCTATTCCATTGATGATCTCTCCGCAGCTTTTGGAGAGCTGGCCAAAGAAGACCCGGCGCTCGCGGAAAAATATGGACTTTATAAAGACGGTGAGCTCCGCAAGGGGTGGGGGATTGTTGATGCCTTCCTCTTCAAAAAAGCCCAGCCCGACAGTGGCGAAAGCAACGGCGTGATCACCACTATTTACCAGGAAGTGTAGACATGAGTACTGCAACAATTACCCGCCCACGAGCAACCTCCGCTGTTGGCGGACTGGGCAACTCCGGTGTCGGCGTCGCAACGCTGTGGTTATCTGTGATCGTGCTGCTTCCTCTAGCAGCCCTCACCACTGAGGCATTTTCGGTGGGTGGTGTCCAAGGTTTTTGGGAGTCTGTGACGTCCTCCGGAGCTGTCGACGCGCTGCGCGTGACTGTTGGCGTCTCGCTGGTGGTTGCGCTGATCAATATTGTGTTTGGAACCTTGATCGCCTGGGTACTGGTCCGCGATGATTTTCCCGGAAAAGGCATTATAAATGCACTAATCGATCTTCCTTTTGCACTGCCCACCATCGTCGCTTCACTGGTGCTGCTCTCTTTATATGGTCCCGATAGTCCGGTGGGCATTACCCTTAACGCCACGCAGCCTGCGCTGGTACTGGCACTGACCTTTGTCACCCTGCCTTTTGTGGTGCGTGCGGTGCAGCCGGTGCTGATTGAACTCGATCAGGATGTGGAGGAAGCGGCGGCCAGCCTCGGCGCGAATAACTTCACCATCTTCTTCCAAATTGTGTTGCCGGCATTGCTGCCCGCCCTGCTTTCAGGTGGCGGCTTGGCCTTTGCCCGTGCCATTGGTGAATACGGTTCCGTGGTGCTGATCGGCGGCAATATTCCGGGCGAAACCCAGATGGCTTCGCAGTATATCCAGGAACAAATTGAATCCGATGTGCCATCTGCTGCGGCAGCGGTATCCGTTACCTTGCTGGCCATCACCTTTGTGGTGTTGTTTATCCTGCGCGTGATTTCCCAGCGCAGCTCCAAGAAAGTTGAGAGCTAAATGAAACTACAAAAATCAACCACCCTGATCCTGCGTAGTATCGCGCTGCTCTACATTTTCATTCTGGTTGTAGTACCTATTGCCACCATTTTGTACCGCACTTTCCGCCCTGGTTTGGCAACATTTTGGGAGTGGATCACCACACCCGCAGCGATCTCTGCACTGCAGGTTTCCCTGATCATTGTGCTGATTACAGTGCCACTCAACGTTATCTTCGGCATTGTGGTGTCATTGGCGCTGGTGCGCGGAAACTTCCCCGGCAAGGGCATTGTCCAAGCCATTGTGGATCTTCCTTTTGCTGTCTCCCCGGTGATTGTCGGCGTTTCCCTCATCCTGCTGTGGGGCCACGGCGGCTGGTTCGGCGGAATTGAAAACACCGGCTTTAAGGTCATCTTCGCACTTCCCGGCATGGTGCTGGCCACCATCTTTGTCACCCTGCCGTTCATTGTCCGCGAGGTGGAACCGGTACTGCGTGAGATCGGTACGGAGCAAGAACAGGCGGCTGCCACCCTCGGCGCCAACCGTTGGGAGACCTTCTCCCAGATCACCTTGCCATCTATCCGTTGGGGCTTGGTCTACGGCGTTGTCCTCACTGTGGCCCGCGCGCTTGGCGAATTTGGTGCCGTGATCATGGTTGCTTCCAACTTTGCTGGCGGCGGCCAAACGCTGACCCTGCTGGTTCATTCCCGCTACATCGATGACCACAACGAATACGGCGCCTACGCCGCAGCCACCCTGCTGATGGGTGTTGCTGTTCTCGTCCTCGTCCTCATGACCATTATTCAAAAACGAAACAAGGTAGAACAATGACCGCCGCACACACCAGCACCAGCTCCAGCACCGCAGGCACTCCAGGCGCCAACGGCTCCGCAACCACCGGCACCGCCAAGATTTCCATTAAAAACATCAACAAGAACTACGGCGATTTCCAAGCCCTCAACAATGTCTCCCTAGACATCCACGAAGGTTCCCTCACCGCGCTTCTTGGACCATCCGGTTCCGGCAAGTCCACCCTTTTGCGTTCCATCGCCGGTCTCGATCAGCCCGATAGCGGCACCATCATTATTGACGGCGAGGACATCACCCGCGTCTCCCCACAGCAGCGCGGCATTGGCTTTGTGTTCCAGCACTACGCCGCCTTCAAACACCTCACCGTGCGCGAAAACGTGGGCTTCGGCCTAAAGATCCGCAAGCGCCCAGCCGCCGAGATCCGCGCCCGCGTCGACGAACTCCTGGAGATCGTGGGCCTGGCCGGCTTCCACGAGCGTTACCCCAGCCAGCTCTCAGGCGGTCAGCGCCAGCGCCTTGCGCTTGCCCGCGCCCTTGCGGTTAGCCCCAAGGTTTTGCTTCTCGACGAACCCTTTGGCGCGCTTGATGCCAAGGTGAGAGAAGATCTCCGTTCCTGGCTGCGTCGTCTGCACAAGGAATTTAATATCACCACCGTTCTGGTTACCCACGATCAGCAGGAAGCACTCGATGTTGCCGATCAGATTGTGGTGCTTAACAAGGGCCAGATTGAACAGATCGGCACCCCAACCGAGCTTTATGATCAGCCTGCCAATGATTTTGTTTTGGGCTTCTTAGGCCAGGTGTCCACCCTCGATGGAAAGGTGGTTCGCCCCCACGATATCCGCCTGGGTCGCACCCCTGACCTGGCAGTGCACAACCACGAAGTCGCGGAAACCTCGGTTATTAACGCCACCGTGGAACGCGTGGTCTTCCTCGGTTTTGAGGTGCGCGTGGAGCTGCGGGAAACCGAGTCTGGCAATCCTTTCACCGCCGAGATCACCCGCGGTGACGCCCTGGCACTTGACCTACAGCCAGGGGAGATCATTTACGCCCGAGCCACCCGGCCAGCCGCACTTATCCAGTCAACCGCGAGCGTAAACAACTAAGAAAAACGCAATGTTTCACGTGAAACATTGCGTTTTTTCATTGCCACTTTCCCCAAAAAATAACGCTTTTCGACGCCACCCCACAGCGCCAAAACTAGGGGAGAGGTTTATTGCTCCTTGGCCAACAAACGCTCAACGCGAGGCTTCACCTCGGTGGCAAGGAGGGTTAGAGACTCAATGAAGTACTCCTGAGGCAGGCCGCCAAGATCCATTTGCAGGAAGTGTCGGGAGTGGCCGAGGTACTTATGTAGATCAACAATGCGCTCGGCAATCTCATCAGGATCGCCAACATAATAAGCGCCTGGAGCCTCCGCCTGCGCGTAATAAGCACGAGCGTCTGGTGGCGCCCAACCGCGCAGGCGACCCATCTCTACATTCAAGTTGTGCCAACCGGGGTAGAAGCGCTCGAGGGCTTCCTTCTTGGTGGGTGCAATAAGTCCAAAGGAGGCAACGGAGACTTTCATATTCTCCTTGGGGTGGCCAGCCTTTTCAAACTCAGCACGGTAAAGCTGGGTGAGAGGAGCAAAACGGTGTGGGGCACCGGCGATAATGCCATAGGACACGGGCAAACCAAGTTGTGCCGCACGCACGGTGGATCCAGGGTTACCGCCAGTACCTAGCCAGATAGGCAGACGGCCATTAACAGGGCGAGGAACTACCGCCAGGTTGTCGATAGTGGGGCGGGTCTTTCCGGACCAGGTGGAAAATTCAGTCTCATCGCTGTTAAGACTCAGCAATAGATCAAGCTTGTCAGCATAAAGCTGATCATAGTCATCGAGGGAGTAACCAAAGAGTGGGAAGGTCTCCACAGAGGAGCCACGGCCCGCAGTGATCTCAACACGGCCACCACCGGAGATGGCATCGGCAGTTGCGAACTGCTGGTAGATGCGCACTGGGTCATCGGTGCTAATAATGCTGGCAGCACTGCCCAGCTTGATGTTTTTGGTAGCTGCCACAGCGGCCGCAATGATCGTGCCAGGAGATGAGGCAGGCATGCTCACCGTGTGGTGTTCACCGATGCCAAAGTAATCCAAGCCAACATTGTCGGCGTGCACAATCGCATCAAAAAGATTCTTAATCGCCTCGGACGTCTCGCGTTGGGTGCCGTCGGGATTGAGCTGGGTGTCACCGAAGCTATAAGCACCGATTTCCATAGTTCCCTCTTCCTAAAAATATGTTGTACGACAGACTATATTTCATACAGATCATCTTGGCAATAACGCTGTTGGGCTATGATGAGATCCATGGCTGAAGAATCCCCAACCTCCCAGAACTGTCCTTTATCCGGCAAACCCGGTGATTTGGGCTGGAATTTGGCGATGGTTTTGCGCGGTTATCAGTCCCGTTTTGAAACAGCAGTTGATGGCATGCCCGGCGGAATTCGGGGATATCAGGTCCTTTCCACCGTCACCTATCGCAATCCCTCAAATCAACAGGCACTAGCAGCGCACTTAGGGATCGACCGCACGGTCATGACTTACCTCATTGATGATCTCGTCAAAGCAGGAGTGGTTGAGCGCATTCCCGACCCCGCAGATCGACGATCACGCAAGATCATCGCCACCGACCATGGCCGAGAAGTACTGACCACCTATGAAAAGCGCGTGGCCGATGTGGAAGCGGAACTTCTTGCAGGTTTTAATAGTGCAGATATCGGCACCTTGGACACCTTATTGCGCCGCTTGGCTTTGGATGTACACCGCGCTCAGCCTGGATCAAGCCCCTGCGAAGCGGTGGATCATCTCCAATAATTGCAAGGCCAACCACCATCTTTTCGTCGATAAGCAAAAAACAGAAAAGCACCCACCGGGCGGTGGGTGCTGGGGGTTGAAGCTTTAGTTTCGGGCTTCGGCGGTCTCGGGGAAAGGCATGTGGGTGAGATCAATATTGGGATCTTGATCCTGGGTAGCCACGATCTCGCGGGCCTCGGAGTTGGTCTCCACGGTGGGGAAAGAACCAGGCAAAGGCTTCTGTGAAGTCTCCTTCATAAACAGCAGCGCAATTCCGGCGATCGCAGAGAAGAACATGATGTAGAGCGCTGGCACAATATCCAGGCCGGTCTTCTGCAGCAGGAATTGGGTG
This sequence comes from Corynebacterium callunae, assembly GCF_046592015.1. Lineage (GTDB taxonomy): Bacteria > Actinomycetota > Actinomycetes > Mycobacteriales > Mycobacteriaceae > Corynebacterium > Corynebacterium callunae_A. The sequence continues at coordinate 151,131 of NZ_JAWVOB010000004.1, read as the reverse complement.
ACCAACGGGGTGGTGCCACCAAAGAGGGACACGGAGATATTGTAGGAAATTCCCATGCCGGAGAAACGGGATGCGGTGGGGAACAGCGCTGGCAGTGCGGAGGCAGAAAGTGCCACGTAGAGGCCAGTTGGGATCGCAACCATGGTGAGCGCAATGAGCACAGCGGCAATGGTGCCAGTGTTCATGATCAAGAAGGCAGGAACCATCAGGATCAAGGTGGCAGCAACGGCAGCCGCATAAACCGGCTTGCGGCCAACCTTGTCACTCCACTTACCAACCAATGGCAGCAGCAGGGACATGGCAACCAGCACCGGAACAGTCACCGCTGCAGCAGAGGCAGAGTGTAGACCAATCTGCTCCTCCAAGTACACCGGCATATAGCTGGTCAGTGCATAACCTGCGGTGTTGGTGGCAGCCACAATGGCAATGCCGATCAGCAGTGGACGCCAGTGGTGGCGGATAACGCCGAGCAGACCCAGACGAGCATAAGGATCATCCTGGTTCTTCTCTGGTGCAGCTGCTTCTTCAGCAGCCTGGTTCTCAAAGGAAGGGGTTTCTGGAATACGAGTACGCAGGTAAACCGCAATAATGCCCAGTGGGATGGCGGTTAGGAAAGGAATGCGCCAGCCGAAATCCTCCATGGCAGTTGCGCCATAAAAGTGGGTGGTGATCCAGGTGGTCAGCGCCACGACGGATGCGCCAGCAGCAAAGCCCAGGTAAGAACCCATATCAAGGAAGGAACCGAAGTAGCCTCTGCGGCGATCTGGAGCAAACTCAGCCACATAGGTTGTCGCGCCAGCGTACTCACCACCGGTGGAGAAGCCCTGAATCATCTTCAAAAGATAAAGCAGCACCAGAGCCCAGGCACCGATCGAGGCAGCTGTGGGCAAGATACCAATTAATGCGGTGGAAATAGCCATCATGGCCATGGTCACGTACAAGACCTTCTGGCGGCCAACCTTATCGCCCAGCGGTCCGAGCACCAGACCACCCAAGGGGCGGACCAGGTAGGACACGGCAAAACCGAACATCACGGCCAAAAGCTGCCATTGCTCAGGCAGGCCTTGGGTGAATACGGCGGTCATGGTGACGGTGAGATAGCCATAAATTCCGAAGTCGTACCACTCCATAAAGTTGCCCACCACAGTGCCTTTAATAGCCGGGCGGATCTTCTTTGGGGGAACAACATTGACGTCATCAACTGTTAGTCGGGGTTCGTCTGCGATTTTCTTTTTTGAGCGAATCGGGCTCACGAGTTTAAACCTCTCGTCTTCTTAATGGGCGCAAGCCATGCGCGGTGTTTTCGCGATGTTTTCGCGGTACTGTCGCGGTGTTGTCACGGTGCTGCATGGACCTTTGGGTGATCTTCACCCGGCGCGCCCCGGGGGCGGTGCTGACTTCTTCCTCTAAGCCTCCTTAAAGTTTTTCTTATGAATGGGCCTCAAAAGGGGAGTTGAGACACCGCCCTTTTTCAACGATGAATAAGTTTAATCACCCCAAAAGGTGAAAGTCAGATCAAAAGCAAGCCTGGGAGCTGCATAAATAGAAATGAGCCCCCTTCCGGCGCAGGTGAACGGGGTAGGTAACAGCTTGGTTACGGTTTTCAAGATTTCTGAGAATTACTTAAATCTGCAATAAATCGGGGCTGTGTGGGGTGGTGGATTTAAGGTTCGTTTGGGGCCTGGTGGGTACCACGGTGGGCCCGGGTAGCGCGCTCCTGCTGCGCCCGGTGGGCGTTAAAAGAAGGCGCTTTTCGACGCCGCGGTGCTTGAAATTCTATATCGAAACCTTCAAACCTAGTTCAATTGAAATAAAGAAATAACAGAGAACTGATCGCGGAACTAGCTAGAAACACAAATCAAGCACTGGGACGCATCACTAGGGCACGACGTACGCGGTCTAACTTCTCTAAATCTTTTGCTATGTCAGGAGAAATAGCATCAAGCAAAAGTCTTGCATCTTCAAGCCTTCGCAAATGTTCCACCTCAAAAGTTTGCTCATGGTGGCTAATACGGTTACGAAGCCTTCGCAATCTTTCTAACGCATGTCCGATCGCATAACCTCCCTGAACTTCTATCGGAAGATCAGGGGGAAATTGATCTTCCCACGCACTCAAAGTATCAGGACCCAAGTTGGGAAAGCCTTTTGATAATCCATGTATCCAAAGGTTTTCGCGACCACTAAAACCTGTCTTTCGCTGACCATTCTTTTTGGGTGGTGTTTGCGGAAAGAGATGAACAATACTCCCAAAGTCCAACTGGGAGACCATGTCATCAAAAATTACGGGAGCTTTATGTCTCCGGTGCGAAGGATTTCTTCGTTTCGCAGCCACTTCTGCCCGTTTTTTGGAATCTCTAGTGGCCTTTTCCACCAGTGTCGCTAAAGGTATGGCTGCATCATTTAGCCAGTCTTCTGACTTTCCACGGCTTTTATTCCAGTCACGTAACGCTATGTCAACTGAGTTTCTAATAACAGCTTCAACATAAGACAATGTCTCATACCACGCAGAGCCTAAAGCGACTTGCCACACATAAAGTGATGCCACTGCAGAATTTGTAACAAGGGCAGAGTTTCCGCCAAGGCCCTTGCGCCATTCAGATTCATATGAAGACAGCCGTGCAGGATGCATTGCGGCTACAAGATTGTGAGGCATATCAGTAATGCTATTACAAAATGCGTCAGTCCCTCCACAAAATTGCGAAGGGACTGACGCGCTATTAACGACAGTTCTTGTCTGCCGTTGTTCGATCACAAATTGTAATTCAGTTTCCTTTACAGCGCAAGTCTCGGTTACGATAAAACCATTGGTTTTATCGTAACCGAGACTTGCATGGACAGATACTATTTTTAATGAACTACCAGGCCTAATGGGAGCATCCAATTCCACTTAAACACCACTGTCCTGCAAAGATTCTCGACTATATTTAGTCTCCCCGAACCCCCAACTCCCGCACCTCAATAGTGGACCCCGGTGGCAAAGCCTCCAACATCCGAATCTTGGCCAGGATCGGATTCTGCTCAAGTACCTTCGCAGTAGCCAAACGAGCACGCGTAGTTTTTACTTCATTGCGCGCCTTTTCCAATTCAATTTCAGAATTCACCTTGGCCACCTGCGCTTCTTGCAAAGCACCGGCATATTCCTTGGGCAGGCTGACATCCTTTAACAAAACGGTAGAAACCTCCACACCCACGGCCTTTGCAGCCACCCGCGCTGCTTCCAACACCGGAGCAAGATCGATGCGCGTACCCACAAAAGCCTCCAAAGGCAACCCATTAACCAATTCTCGGAGAGCAATCTGCGCTGCCAAATAGATCTCTTCATCAGGCCCTTGGGAATCCGACACAAAAGCCACCGGATCAAAAGTGGCAGCTGAAAGCGCCAAAGTAATGGTCACCGGTAAGGCATCAGCAGTGGGGATTTGCTGCGGATGCATTTGGATCAATCGCCGACGCAAATCCACCTGCGCATAAAGATCACCGCGTCGCGACATTTCTCGGCCACTCAATCGCGTGATCACGCCCGCACGCTGGCGCAACACCGCAAAACCTACGCGAGCAATAGGCGAGCGCAGGGGAGAAGGCTGCCACATTGCCTGGCCGGAACCATCAATGCCGTTCAGCGGCTGGTACATGCTCCACCCAAAATTCTGGGATCGCGACCGAAAAATGCCCATACAATCACCTCAAACGTTTAGCGATTATCGCCGCTCCGGGACCACCAACAGCGGGGCAGCGGTGCGTCCCCTAAAACATATAGTTTTAGGATCGGGCCGGGCCACAGGCTATAAGCAGCAAAAATCCGTAGCGACGATAACCTATTCAATGAGTAGCGGGGCTTGAACCCACTTAGATCCTGAAATCTGTGCCACTGCCATCGCATCAGTTCAATCGGGAACACCCCGGAAATCCGGAAGCGCCCAGCAACCACAATGCGAAGCACACGCCAGAATAGCGCAGCCCCCACCCTTTGGGTAGGGGCCAAAACGCTTCTCGACGCCGCGGTGCTGGAGATTAAAGCTCCTCTACGATCTTCACCGTCTCAACTGCAACGCGAGTGACCTTTGCGATGAGTTCCACAATGTACATAGGATTACCCACTTCATCAGCCCAATCATTGGGATCATTGGTAATACCGGATGCCTTATCGGTTTTCACCTGGTAACGATCAATAAGCCAAGCAATCGCAGAACGAGCACCCAGTTGATATTGCTCAGCTGCTTCAGGGATACCACTAATGGTGATTGAGCCGTTGTAGATCAAAGTGGTGTGATCATCAATCTTTTTGGAAGATTCAGGATCCTTCTTCTTCGACCACTTCATCTTCGTTACTCGCCACGTCTCCCGATCTTCCACATCGACAGTGCTCTTAACCTTCACATCAACCGGCCAAGGCTCAACATTTTCATAATTGATATGAAGATCCATAAGCTTCTGACCAGCAGCAACCAACTGATCAAAACGGCCACGATCAGTAGGAGTTTCAATATGCGGCAGCATCTTCTTTAGATCAGCTGCATAAGCCTCTCGGTAGGCAGGATCATGCAATTGCCCATAGACAAAGTAGAAAATGTTGTCCTTGGTGACGTCTTCACCGAGGCTTTCTTGGTAGACCTTGAGGATCTCGTCAGTGATGTTATCTACGCGACGATAACCATCTAATACTTCGCCTTCTACCCCCTTTTCTCCTGCAGTTGGAGTGCTAGGAACACCAAAGTCCAGTTCGCCCTCTCTAACGGTAATTGGCTCCCAGGTCCAACGAAAGAAGGCCTGACCGTTCTGCCCCGCGCCGATCATCTGAACATCTGGCAAAAGATTAGTTGCAAGTAAAGCAAAATCTTGAGTAGCTCCTACCCCTAGGCAATAGAATGCCAAGTTGTCATGTTTTGGGGTTGGGAACATTGTTGGTAGCTGGCCACGACGGTCATTTAGTACATCACCAAAATAGGAGTGCTGTTTTTGAAATGGGCGATAAGCACTAATACGGAAGTCCGAATCAATCACATCAATCCTAGTTCCCCGCTTAAGGTGCAACTGCAACCCAGATGACCACTTTATATTCTTGGGATCTAGCAAAATCGAGTTTGAATTCAAGAATTCAGAAACACTTAGGTTTCGATTTGATTCATAGCGATCTATAACCTCCATGAAATGCTCAATAATCCTCTTATTACTGGATTTAAGCGATTCAAGGCCGAAATTGTAATTCCAGGAATCTCTAGCAGAGCCTAAACCATTTGAATAGGAGGAAAAAACTGTCGGAATAGTTAAGACTGACTTACTACTTAAGACAGGCCAAGTTTCAAAATCTGCGGACCGCTGGTTGGTCCAATCCCCATACTCATTAGGTGTGATCTCTTCCCAGTCTATAGTCTCAATCTCGGACCTAGACACGATTTCAAGCTTTTGTTCAGCAGATAGATAATCACCAATATCGCGGTAATAGATCTTGCAGCCAGTGGAACCATAACGCTTGACACCAATGAAAATAGCGACCGTATTACGGCTACCAGATCCAAATACCTTGCCACCTTCTTTACGAGATAGTTCTCCAGCAGTACGTTGATTACCCCGCAGGTTAAAAACATAAATGTCAGAAAAATCCTCAGCAAGGCTCAAGCGCACACCGTCAGCGGTGTTGCCATCTATCCAGCCACCATTGGATACAAAGGCGACCACTCCTTGGGCCTTAATTCGATCAGTTGCCCAGCGGAAAGCACGCAAATAAGAGTCGTACAACGAGTTCTTAAGCTGGCCGGTTGATCTGCTGGCAAAGGTTTCTTCAATTCGTTGATCAAGCGTTGGATACTTCAGGTTCGCGTTATTATCATTAGCACTCGCCTGACCTTTTGAATATGGGGGATTACCCACAATTACCTGCACAGGAGTGTTTTTCTGGCGCTCCATGCGGTCATTATTCGCAGCAAATACTTCCAAATCGAGCTTGTCATCATCTTCATACATCTGGAAGGTATCGCCGAGAACTATACCTCCAAAAGGTTCATAGTCTGGCATATCTTTTCTTTCACGGAGTGCTCGTTCACCTTGCAGACCAAAATAGGTGGTTTCAATATTGACGGCAGCAACATAGTAAGCAAGGAGCATGATCTCAGTTGAGTGCAGCTCAGATGCATACTTACGGGCTAGGTCCTCGGGCTTAATCAAACCGGATTGCAGGAGACGAACTATGAATGTGCCAGTACCAGTAAAGGGATCAAGAATGTGCACATCTTCATCGCTCAAACCACGCCCAAAATACTTCTTAGAAATATCATCAGCAGCACGCAAAATGAAGTCCACAATCTCTACCGGAGTGTAGACAATACCTAGAGCTTCAGATTGCTTCTTAAACGCCTTTTTGAAGAAACGCTCATACAGATCTTTGATCACCGTTTGTTTACCGGCTGCTGAATTTACCTCGGCAGCACGAATACGAACAGAATCGTAGAACTTATCGAGCTTTTCTGTCTCTGCACTGAGCTGGGAATCATTAAGCGCATCTGCCATGCGTTGCATGACTTTTGAGACAGGGTTTTGCTGGGCAAAGCTAGATTCTGCAAACAAGGCATCAAAGACAGGGGCGGTAATCAGGTGCTGCGAGAGCATGCTGATTGCCTCATCCTCAGAAATGGATTCATTGAGGTTGCCACGCAATCCTTCCACAAAGCGTTCAAATTCTTTGTGGATCTCTGGGGAAGCGTTATCTAGGAGGGCTTTGATACGGGCGATCTGTGCCTGGGCAATGTCTGCAACATCGTTTGCCCAGTCTTCCCAATAAGTGCGGGTGCCAACTTTATCAACAAGCTTGGTGTAGATAGCTTCCTGCCATTGCTCCAAAGAGAACAGCACATACTGGGTTGCTGAGTCATTGCTGTCATATGGTTCGTTGCCGCCAGTGGTTGGGCCAACGTGGTCGGTTTCTACAGGCAGATCCTTAATATTGCCTTCATTAAGCGCAACGGAATTAACCATGGCGTTGAAGCGATCATCATGAGCACGAAGTGCGTTAAGTACCTGCCAAACGACCTTGAAACGGCGGGAATCGTTAAGTGCTGCGGAAGGTGCAACTCCTGGAGGAACTGCTACTGGCAAAATGATGTAGCCGTAGTCTTTACCAGGGGATTTACGCATGACGCGACCAACGGACTGCACCACGTCAACCATGGAATTACGAGGATTGAAGAAGATAACGGAATCCAAAGCCGGCACATCGACACCTTCGGAAAGGCAGCGGGCGTTGGTCAGGATCTTGGTTTCCATTGGCTGGGTTGGTGCTTTAAGCCAGGTCAAACGAGAGTTTCGCTCAAGCGCGTTCATTGAGCCATCAACGTGCTGGCAAGCCACCGTCAAATCAAGATTGTGCTCATCAACCTCGTCATTCTTAACCTCAAGCTCAGTTGTATAAGCATTTACAACACGCGGGAAAGCATCGGCAATCTGCTGAGAAGTCTTGATGTCACGAGCGAAGGCAACTGCTCTTTCCATGGCGTCATCAGAACTAGAGAATCCAGTTTTTGTATCTTGTTCTTTGCCGGAACGCTTAGCCAGACCATTCCATGCACCAATGATGGAGGAAGTCATATCCAAGGTGAGTTCTTCACCCGGATTTGAACCAAGGATGGTCAAAGCACTAGCTGCTACTTGCTCATCGACTGTCATCACTACAACTTTGTAGTCGGTGAGCAGGCCTTTTTCTACAGCTTCGCCGAACCCAAGGCGGTGAAATTCGGGTCCATAAATAGCCTCATCATCCATGGAAGAAACTTCCGCTGAATGATCTGCAGCCTTGCCCTTCACGGAGTCGTCGAAAAGCCTTGGAGTGGCAGTCATATAAAGCCGCTTTGAGGCCTTGATATAAGAAGCGTCATGAATGCGGGTGAAGTTTGAAGGGTCTTCTCCAGCCAAGGTGATGCCTGTGGTGCGGTGGGCTTCATCGCAGATGACAAGATCAAAGGGCTCAGCTCCAGCTTCTTGAGCCGCGTGAACAGCAGGAAGGGACTGGTAAGTAGAGAACACCACGGTCAATCCTGCTGCTCGCTTACGATGCTCCAGTTTTTCCGCAATCAATGCACCATCAGTACTTACCGGAACTTCAAGATCATAAGCAGCGATATCTTCTGCAGCCTTGGAGACCTTGGAGTCAGAACATACGGCAACAGGACGAAGATCCATTGTCTTTTGTGCAGTCCACTCTTTGAGTGTTTGCGAAAGCAAGCTGATGGAAGGGACTAGAAAAAGAATGCGAGCTTTATTGCCATTGAGTCGCGCAACCTCTTCAGAAAGACGCAGGGCAGTAAAGGTTTTTCCGGTACCGCAAGCCATGATGAGCTTGCCACGGTCATGAGTTTGGAAGCCTTCAATGGCTTTTTCAATTGCTGTTTGCTGGTGAGGACGAGGGCTATACGGCTCTTTAAGCTGCAGGTTAATAGTTAATTCAGAACCTGGATAGGCAATATCCCAGTCAATCGGGGATTCCGCAATTGCAGATAGACCAATGCGGTTAGTTGGAATGGTTTGGTTCTCCAACATCTTTTCCGCATTTGAACTCCACTTATCAGTAGTGGAAATAACGAGTCTATTGCTAAAGGAGCGTGTTCCTTCAGGGGTTTCAAAAGTGCGTCCCGAGGCTTCAAAGAAGGAATCTAGCTGTCCTTTTGCCAGGGAAGTAGTGGGAAGATAAAACTTGCACTGGATCGCCGTATAAGCATCATCGTCCTTGTTATAAGCCACTAAGTCGATGCCAGTATCCATGGTGCCACCGTTATAGGGCCAATCGACCCAACGATGGACTTCATCAAACTCAGTGGAGAGAGTGGGGTCAGACTTAATGAAGTTGACCATGAGTTTTTCAAAAGCCAAACCCTGCGCAGACTGGGAAGGCAGTGTGCGCAGGGCGGATACAGCATCAACAATCGTGGACATGCATTCCATTGTGTCCTATTTACTCAAAGGACATGTCCATTTGGTGGCCTTAAATTCGAAAAACTACTTCAGGCTAACGAGCCAGCCGGTGCGGGAGGATTCCTTCTGGAAGCACTGCTCGCAAACGTCTTCTGGGATAACGCCGTAGCGCATGAGCTTGCCGAAGCCCCAGCATCCAAGGCAGATGCCAAAGACGGACTCAAGGGCGGCTGCTGCAATGAGCATGACCAGGACAACAGATGCTGCGATATTAAATCCAAAAGCCATCAGGATGAGGGAAGTACCACTAAAAACCAGGCCAATGGTCTGCGCGAAGCGCTTTGGTGGTCCAGGGGTCAGGATCGGTGCCTTCTTTAACAGCGGCACGAGTACGTGCACAGAAAGTCGGCCGAAGGGGGAGTAACGCGGTCCGCCGGCTACGCGAAGTGCGAAGCCGAAGGTGAGGATGCTTGCCAAGATAATGCGAAGATCGCCAGAGGAGAAAAGCGTGGCGGCGCTCAGCAAAACAACCAGACCCGCGGTGCAGCGAGCTGCATATTCATTAACGGGATTGGGGAAATCAAAAACGGCCATCGCTGGGTTCTCCTATGAAGCGGATAAACAATTCTGCGCCATAGTCCACTTATGAACTAGGTGTTCTATGAAGCATAGACCTATTGGTCTACTTTCACAATAGGCACTTTAAGCAGCGGAAACCCCGTGTTAGCAGTCACTGACACGGGGATTTGAGAGGTATTTTAAAGCTCTACTTGTTGTCCTCAGCAAGCCATACGGAGGTAAAAGGTGCGTTGGAAGCAACAGCATCCTGAACCGCACGGGTAACCACACGCTTTGCGGTTGCTACAGCGTCAACAACCTCAGCACCCTTGGCGAGTTCTGCGGTGATAACAGCTGCGAAGGTGCAGCCTGCGCCGGAAACGCGCTCTTCACCAATCTTTGGTTCAGAGAAGACGTGGTAGGAGGATCCGTCGAAAAGCACGTCGACCGCCTGGTCGCCGGGGAAGTCCATGCCACCCTTGACCACCACGTACTGGGGGCCCTGCTCGTGGATGAGGCGAGCGGCCTCCTTGAGGTCCTCGACGGTCTCGAGCTTCTCGAGGCCGGAAAGGGTAGTGGCCTCGAAGTTGTTGGGGGTCACCACGGTTGCCTGAGGCAGCACCTTGGCGCGCAAAGCGGTATCGGTATCAAGCGCTGCGCCGGGCTCCTGGCCCTTGCAGATCAGCACTGGGTCAAGCACAACATGCTTGAACTTGTTTTCCTCCAGCGCGGTTGCCACGGTGTCGATGGTTGCGGGAGTACCCAGCATGCCAATCTTGACCACATCCAGATCATGGGCAGCAGTAGCGGCCTCAATCTGGTTGGCGATAACCTGCGCGTCAACCGGCACAAAACGGTGATTCCAATTGTCCTTGGGATCAAAGGCAACGAGGCAGGTGATTGCCCCAATGCCATAAACGTTAAGGTGCTGGAAGGTCTTCAGATCGACCTGGATTCCAGCGCCACCGGTTGCTTCTGAACCTGCGATAACAAATGCGTAATTGACCACACTTAAAACTTAGACCTTCGGGGCAAGATATTGGCATTCGCCCTGGAAAATTTTCAGCGGTCCTGGTGAAAGCTCAATAATGTGAGTCTGAAACTCAGTACTTTCAATTTACAATTCAATGACATTCTGAATTTGTTGTTTCACCGGTGTCCACAGATCAACCTCCACCTCGGGAGCTTCGATACTCACTATCAGTGAGTAATCCACGCCTTTCTCACTTTGATCAAGGGCTTTTCGGCTTTTCCACCATCCAGCAACAGGATAAACCGCAATAGCACCTTTGCTCGCCAGTTGAGCTGCGTCTCCCATCCAAATGTCGGTATGTAAAGACCCTGCGGATTGTTGCTGATTGGCGCCTAAAAGCCATTCTTTCTCCCTCACCTGGCTATCGGGATCTTGCCCATTACGAGCTTTCTTATTGATTCTCCTTCGAAAGTTGTCAATATCTTCGGTAGGTCGGGGAGTAGCAAAGCGCAGGCCATGGGAAGGATAAGCATAGCGGCCCTTCCAGCCTCTGCTAGAGGGATTAGGTTCGACAAAATACGAAAGCGTCACTCGCATTTTAACTTGAGTTTCTCCCAGCTCATATAGCTGATCGATAGGCCAAGGAAGCATATGCAAGGCCATTTCTCGGCTTCGGTACGAAGAGTTAGTTCCAGGTTCGAATGGTCGAATAGAAGACTCCGAAATAAGAGTTAGTGCATTAGCAGCGCTATAAATTGCACGATCAAGATCAGGTACGCCCATCCCGTATCGTCTTAAAAGGTTAACGAGCTGTTCTTTATTCGCCTTCGGATTGAATTTGGCACGCATTACATCCGTCCATTCCGCAGAATGGACTACAAGGGCTCGTACCGTTTCAGGTTTCATCTCTGGATAAGCTGCGCTAATCCCAGCTGCAATTGCTGCCACTTGTGCAGTTGCCGCTGAGGTATCACCGGTAGTGGTAAAAAGGCCACCCATGCCAAGACTCTGGAACCTCGTAGTCAAGATTGCACTATTATCCAAGGGATCGGTCGACTTTTTATCAGGGCTGTGCGCCCAATTGCCACCGCTCGCCACAACTTCAGGTTTGAACGGCCACCGATTTTGATCAAAAGAAACTGAGGTTCTGCTCGAAGGTGCTAACTCGCCTCTTTCTGCAATGGGTAACCACCCTGAAAAAGCCGGATCAGCCCCGCGCATATCATCATTTTCCGAATATGCACCTACGGTCAATGCATTCCATGCCTGTGATGGGTCTTCGACTGGTTCCACATCGCTACGATCAAGATGATCATCCTCAGCACGGATATCTCTAATATTCCCAGTTGAAATAATAAACAACCGTGGTTTTCTAGGCTCTTCACGGTCAAGATATGTGAACTTTTCCGCTAAGTCATCAATTGCTCGCCCATAAGACAAAGCATCAATAGTTGCGGACCAGGAAGTCGGCCTACCGGATTCGCGTCGTTGATTCTTTTTCGAACCACCTTCATCTGAATTTTCCCGTGCAGTGACAGCAAGCATAAAGACTCGCTTCCGGTCAGGAGCCTCAATTTCAGGTCGATCAACAGCTCTGGCTGTTATTGCACCATATAAATCAGGGGCATTTTGCCCAATATCCGGAAGTAGTTTCACTGATTCCAGGCGGTGATGGAGTATCACAGGGAGAGAGCTGCCAATGACTGCCTCAAGATCCCCAAACAAGGCGAGCCCTGCCATCTCCGTTCCATGTCTATTGATTACTGGATCATGATTCCAGTTGGGATCGGGTGAATGCAGATCTTTTTTAGACAGAGAACCTTTAAGCAATGGATGATCTCTTTGAACGCCAGTATCCAAGATACAAACAACCAGAGAATCGTCTTTTGGAAACTGAATCCGTTCGAGAAGCTCGTCGCTCCATTCTCTTTGTTCTGCCGGTGACTCTTCCACTAAGAAATTAGATACTTCACGTGGTTTTCGCAGTTCTGCAATATCGTCAATAGTGTTAAATAGGGTGCTTAGCTGATTGACCGATGCTCTAAGCAAAACTACAGTGCGGTCTCCGAAACCCAAGTAAAAGTTACTTGTGTCCAGTTCAAACTTTTGCACAGCTAAGTCGAAACGATCGCGTTCTTTACCATCGCGATTGCAAAGCCAAACTTCCCACCACACGGAAGTATTCTCATCTTTTGGAAATTGGTCATCTGGGTCAGTCCATAGCTCTCGAATTGTTGCTCTACGAATAGACTGGATGGCTTCGACTAATTCCTTGTGATTAGGCTTCTTCTTATCCACTGTAGATAAATATTTATTTAGTTTATTTAGAAGGTACTGCTTCTTGCCTTCCGGAATATAAACAGTAGCTTCAAGAATGACACCGTCATCTGAACCTTTCTCACGAACCGCTACTAACTCCGGATTTTCCCCGCGCCCTAGTGATTCAAGACTTTTTAAGGCAAAGTGCAGCCCGGGAAAAGACTCAAATGTTAAATACGTTCCCCGTTTCTCTGGTGAATTAACTGCTGAAGAGTCCTTCCACGCCTGATTAAACTCGCTAATAAGCCGCTCACCATGAAATATTCGATTAGTGACAAAACCAGGCGTTTCTTTGCTCGACCCCCCAGTAGGCGGAGAAAACGGCTCTACATCAGGTTGAGTGTTGATGAAGATATGTGGAAGGTCTCGATTTGCCATCTCGAATGCCTAATTCCTTAGCTTTAAGCAGCGTGTAAACGCTCTTCCAGAGCATTGACTAGATCTTCGGTTCTAATTCGCTTACGCCCGTCCAATAGCGTGCTTTTTGCCGCATTTTCTGCAGCGGTGACAATTTCTGCATGGCTGAGTCCATGTGCTGCAGGAATAATGCGAGCCCAGCTCAAAGAGCCAACCTGAAAATGAATCAGCCTATTCTTGATAATCCCTTCAATATGCTGATCATCTGGAAGATTGAAATTCAAGACGGAATCAAAACGACGGAAAAGCGCATTGTCTAGTAGCTGCGGGTGGTTGGTTGCAGCAATAATGATACTTTCCGAGGTGTCTTCTTCCAAAAATTGAAGAAATGAATTCAATACACGCCTAATTTCTCCAACATCGTTTTGCAAGGCTCTATCACCGCCAAGTGCATCCACCTCATCAAAAAGATAAACACCACGGGTTTCTGCCAAAGCATCAAAAATGAGTCGCAACTTGGACGCGGTCTCGCCCATAAACTTTGTGAGAATTGAGTCTAGACGGATTGAAAACAGTGGAAGATGAAGTTCACCAGCAAAAACTCTCGCCGTTGAAGTCTTTCCTGTACCTGGAGCTCCCGTAAAAAGAAGCCTGCGAGCGGGCGTTAAGCCATACTCTTTCAACATGGCACCCTGGCGCTGTTCACGAAGAATTTGCTGCAATCTCTCCACCAAGGATTCATCCAGCACCAAGTCATTGAGACGTAAATCTGGGTAGCTCACATTCAATAATGAAGCAAGCTCGCCTCTCGGCTTGGCAAGAGGAACTACAGAAGAAATGGAACTTGAAGGGGCGGTATTTTGACGAAGGTCATTAACCAGATCTCGCAATTCTTGTGCAAACTGAGACTGCCCAGCACGCGCAGCCTTAGCCGCAAGTTGCATGGTCACAGCATGAAACTGAGAATCATCACCATTTGCATGGCTCTTTACTAGCGCCCTAAGTTGATCATTAGTAGCCATCTCGCCCCTCCTTCCATATTCTGGGTTTGATTTTTTAAAGCTGTTTGAATTCAGTGTAACGGGATCTTGGACATGCAGGAAGCGAAAGCATCGATAAGTAACAAACATGACGTAGAAGTACGTAATCTACATTGATGGCCATCAAAATAGCCACCCAGCCTTTTTCTAATTGAACGTCGACGTACCCTTAGACCTATGAGCAAATTGATTCACGTACGTACTGAAATTGAAATCCCCGGCAACCCTTCTGCCATTCACATCGCTGAAATGCAGGAACTCATTCACACCACCCCAGATACTCCTGCCATGTGCAAAATGCTGCGCATTGTGGAACTAGCTGGAACCCAAAGCGGGGGAGCCATCACCGGTGCCGGTACCCTTGATGGCAAGGCTTTTGGATTAGCCAACCAGCCCAATGAGTTTGTTCCACACCCAGATACCTATGCAGATTTCCCGGACATTAAGGCGAAGGTCATTAGTGCTGAGGAATTTGAGGGTCTATGGGTAGAGGCACTAACTAAGTTCCCTGAGCTGGGTTAACAGCGCCCACTCAGCGCCCACTCACTGCCTTTTCGGAAGGCCGCTGGGGTGGTCCCAAAATATGAACGGAAAAGCCTGGTTAAGTGGGCTTGATCCTGAAACGCATATTTGGCCCCCAGCGCCATAATGCCGCGTTGTTTAAAGCGCGGATCTGCCAAATCTTTGGCGAGTGCCTCCAAGCGCAGCGTGCGGATCAATTCTGCAATGCCGTGCTCTTCCTGCTGGAAAAGCCGGTGCACACTGCGGACTGAAATGCCATGTTCATAAGCGATCTTAGCTACTGAAAGTTCAGGATCGCCCAGCTGCTTTCCTATATAACTGCGAATACTTGCCCGCAGCACCTCATCCGGTGCCTGCGGGCTGCTTTTTTCATACACCAGGCCACTGAGCAGGTCAATTGCTGCATTGCCGAGGAAAGTGCAGGTCTCACTGTGCACTGCTTCCTCTTGGATAGAGGATTCAATAAGGTGCGTTAACACCGTGCCCGGACCAGATTCCGGGAAATTCTGCCGCAGCGCACTATTAAGGGTTCGCGATGGCAGCGCCAGATCACCGCGGGGAACTGTCATCACCGCGCAATCCCACCGGCCTTCAAATTTCAACACATATGGCCGCGAGGTGTCATAAAAGGCAATATCCCCTGGGTTAATAGTCAGGTCAGCTTCACCCTCGCGCAGCAATAACATGCGTCCCGCGCGCATGGCACACACCTTTAAAAGTCCATGTTGGGCGTTTTTTATTGCTGCCGGGCTGCGCCTTAAAGCCTGCGGAGTGCCTTGGATTTTAAAAGTGGCAACCTTCCCCAAAGCAGCGCCATGAACATCGCCGGCCACACTTTGTGCAGCTCGTGGGCTTGGCAGCTTCACCTCAAGCCCAAATACTGAGCTCATCTTTTCGATCCACTGCATAGAGTCAGCCACCGCCAACCACGTCCTCTCCGCACTGGCACAAATAGACAAAAACCTGGGCACAAAAAATCAACTACTAAGTGATCTTAGGCACAATACTAGCTTCAATGTCATCCACATCTCCCCAGCAGTAAGAAAGGTGATGCTCTTGAGCATTGTCTATGACAAGTTTTTTATCGGTGGCCAGTGGGTTAACCCCAGCACCCAACAGGTTATCGCACCCATTAATCCCAGCACCGAACAGCCACTTGGTCAGGTACCAGAAGGCGTGGAAGCTGATATTGATGCCGGCGTAGCAGCAGCTCGTGCGGCTTTTGATGATCCCCGCGGTTGGTCACAGTGGGAGCCTGCCCAAAGAGCAGAAGCCATGCTGCGTTTAGCAGATGAAATTGATAAACGAGCCGAGGATTTCCGGGCGCGCGTGAGCTCCCAAAACGGCATGCCGGTTGCCGTTGCTTCCCAATTGGAAATCGGTTATCCCAGCACCGTGCTGCGCTATTACGCCAATTTGCTTAAACAAACCTCCTTCAGCGAAGTCCGCCCCGGTTTGCTCGGGGGCGAAGTAGAGGTACGTCGAAAAGCAATTGGCGTGGTTGCCGCCATCGTGCCCTGGAACTTCCCGCAAACCTTGACCATGTTCAAATTGGCTCCGGCGCTTGCCGCCGGCTGCACCTTGTTGATCAAACCATCCCCCGAAACCGTCCTCGACGCCTACACCCTGGCCGAGGCCATCGAGGCCGCCAACCTTCCCGCCGGCGTGGTCAATATTGTGCCCGCCGACCGCGACGCTGGCGCACACCTTGTTGCACATCCGCAGGTAGACAAAGTGGCCTTCACCGGCTCCACCGCCGCCGGCCGCAAAATCGGCGAGGTCTGCGGTCGCCTGCTGCGCCCCGTCACCCTTGAGCTCGGCGGTAAATCGGCCGCCATTGTGCTTGACGACGCCGACCTCAACCTTGATCAGATAGGGCAAGGCCTCTTCGGCTCAACCTTGCTAAATAATGGTCAAACCTGTTTCCTGGGTACCCGCGTGCTAGCACCCAAAAACCGCTATCAAGAGGTGGTTGATGCCTTTACCGCCTTCGCAGGAAGCCTCAAGGTGGGCGATGCCGCGGCGGAAGACACCCTCATCGGCCCGATGGCCACCGCTCGCCAGCGCGAACGCGTGGAATCCTATATTTCCCAGGGCAAAGCAGCTGGTGGCCAGATCACCGTGGGCGGTGGACGACCCTCCGACCGAGATCGTGGCTATTTTGTAGAGCCCACCGTTTTTGCCGGTCTTGATAATTCCGCAGTCATCTCCCAGGAGGAAATCTTCGGCCCCGTGCTCACCATCATCTCCTATGACTCCGACGACGAGGCCGTGCGCATTGCCAATGATTCCGAATTTGGCCTCGGCGGCACCGTATGGACCACCGATCCCGAACGCGGCGCAGCCCTGGCCCGCCGCGTGCACACCGGAACCATCGGCGTCAACCGCTATATCCCAGATCCCGCAGCTCCTTTTGGTGGTGTTAAAGCCAGCGGTTTAGGCCGCGAACTCGGACCAGAAGGCCTGAACTCTTACCTCGAAGCTCAATCCATTTACCTCTAAACATTTCCTGAAAGGAACCATCATGAAAACCCAAGCAGCAGTAGTCCGCGCAACCGCACAGCCCTTTGAAGTCACCACCCTGGAACTCGACGCTCCCGCAGCCACCGAAGTACAGGTGAAGATGATCGCAACCGGCGTGTGCCACACCGACGCCATCGTGCGCGATCAGATCTACCCAACCTTCCTACCTGCAGTTTTTGGCCACGAAGGTGCCGGAATTGTGGAGGCCGTAGGTTCTGACATTGTGAGCATCAAGCCTGGCGATAGGGTGGTACTCGGCTTCAACTCCTGTGGACGCTGCGCAAAGTGCCTGGCTGGAGCTCCCGCATATTGCGAAAACTTCATGTCCCACAACTTTGCCTGCACCCGCCTCGACGGCTCCACCGCATTTAGCGACAATGGCGAAAAGGTGGGCTCCCACTTCTTCGGTCAGTCCACTTTCTCCCAGTACACCAATGTTTCTGCACGCAGTGTGGTGAAAATTGATGGCGATGTCCCGCTAGAACTCCTAGGACCTTTGGGCTGTGGACTTTCCACCGGTGCCGGCGCAATCCTCAACTCTTTGGACGTTAAAACCGGTGATACCGTCGCAGTTTTTGGTACCGGAGCAGTGGGATCCGCAGCCATCATGGCAGCTGCCGCCACCGGTGCAACCACCATCATCGCCGTAGATATTCACGATTCCCGCCTCGAGCAAGCCCTCGAATTGGGTGCCACCCACACCGTGAACTCACGCACTGACAATCCCGTAGAAAAGATCCGCGAGATCACCGGCGATGGCGTGAACTACGCGCTCGACACCACCGGTGTTACCGCTGTAACGAGGCAAGCTGCCGAATCCTTGGCGATCAACGGCACCGTCGGTCTGGTTGGTGCTCCAGCCCCCGGCTCCGAAGTGACCTTTGAAGTTGGTGCTTCCTTGGTCCGCGGCTGGAAATTCCGCACCATTATCGAAGGCGATGCCATCCCACAGGACTTCATTCCACGTTTGGTGCACCTGTGGCGCCAGGGCAAGTTCCCTCTGGAGAAGCTGGTTCGCACCTACTCCCTGGAAAACATCAATGATGCTTTTGCAGATTCTAAGAGTGGTGAAGTGATCAAGCCGATCATCGTTTTCTAAGCAGCAGAAGCGAAGCCCCTAGGTCCAGTCGTCCGGCTGGGCTCCTAGGGTATTCTTCCGTTCCTGGACTAGAGTGACACTTTTAGATACTTCAACCTTGCCGACATACCCCATAGGGGTATAGCCTTGGAGTAGCGAATATTTCTCCTGAAAGGGGCCACTGACATGGCATTAAAGAATTACACCGTAGAAGGTATGACCTGCGCACACTGCGTTGCATCTGTAACCGAAGAAGTAAGTGAAGTTGAGGGCGTCAGCGATGTTGACGTCACCCTTGAATCCGGAAACGTTGCAGTCAGTGGCGAAGGCTTCACCGATGCAGAGATCCAGGCTGCAGTAGAAGAAGCTGGCTATAAGCTCGCTGCTTCCTAAGGCACTAAAAAACCTGCCGCTTCACCCTTAAAATTTTGGATGAAGTGGCAGGTTTTTTCGTCGAAAAGCGTTATCCCTGCTTGACCAGCACCTTTGGGGCTGGGGCTGCGGCGGTAAATACCGGGGAGGTTTCCGGGATGAGGCGGGAGGCCATGAAGGCGAAGAGTGCGATGGCGATCATGTACACCGCTGGGGCGAGTGGGCTGCCGGTCCAGGAGACGAGCGCCGTGGAGATAAACGGTGCCGAGCCGCCGAAGATGGCATACGTGACGTTGTAGGTGATGCCGGCTGAGGTACCGCGGGTGGCTTCTTGGAAGACCTCGGCCATCATGATGGAGGTGACGCAGTTAGCGGTGACGGCGCCGATGCCAAGCAAAACCTGTGCCAGGAGGGACGCTTCCAAACTGCCGTGACCTGCGATGATATACGCCGGGATGGCCATGATTGCGGTGCTCAAGGTGGAGAAAGCCATGACATTGCGGCGGGGGAATTTATCAATCGCGCGGCCAACAAATGGGGCAGCGATGGCAGCAAGGCTCAAAGCGATGATATTTCCGGCGAGAACCAGGGTGCCTTCAAGGCCGACGGTGCTGCGCAGGAAAGTCGTCATATATGTGGTGAAAATGTAGAAGCTCAAACCGGTGCAGGAGATATAGCCGCCGACTCGCAGCATCATCTTCCATTCAGTACTAATGGCCTGCTTGATTGGAGCTTCAGGGCGATCGAGGACGGAGCGTTCCTTTTCCTCAGCGCCGGTACGGATCCACCAGCCAATAAGACCAAGAGGTACAGCCAGCAGGAATGGAATGCGCCAGCCCCAAGCAACCATTGCTTCCTTGCCGATGGAAAATTCAATGGCCCAAACAAGTGCTGCTGCCAGCGCAAATGAGAGGAATGTTGCCATGGATAGCTTGGATCCGTGGGTAGCGCGCTTCTTGGGGTCGACGTTTTCAATCAGATAAGTAGCTGCACCGGAGTACTCACCACCCGCAGTGAATCCCTGCAGGCAGCGGGCCAAAGTGAGGAGAATCGGGGCGAAAATTCCGATGGTTTCCGGGGAGGGGATAAGGCCAATAAGTCCGGTGGAAAATGTCATTAGCAGGACTGTGACGGCTAGTACTTGGCGGCGTCCGATGCGATCAGAAAGCGAGCCGAAGAACATGCCACCGAGTGGTCGCAATGCAAAGGCCACGGCAAAAACGGCGAAGGTTTCTAGCAGGGCAGTTACGCCAGAAGAATTAGGGAAGAACACAGTAGCCAAGGTGGTGGCCAAGAAACCGTAGATGGCAAAGTCGAACCATTCCACAACGGTGCCCACTGTCGCTGCTAGCGATGCTGAGCTGGCCTTTTTAGATTCATACATGAGGGGCTCCTCTTTGGGGAAGTACTGCGTTTTTGGTGGTGGTGGTGGTTGTGGTGGTGGTTGTGGTGGTGGTTGTGGTGGTGGTTTTTGGTGGCGGCGTTTGTGGGGTGAGCACGAGAGCACACAAATGAGCAAAAATTAGGCTTTTGTGCAGGATCTGGTCGATTTTGGGGCCGGAAATCAGCAGAATCGTGCACAAATACTCGAAAATTGTGGTTTTGTGGACGATCTGGCAAATTGCAGGTCAGGGCCTCGCGGGGCCCGCGAAACTAGCCGCGAAACTAGCCGCGGAAATAGCCGCAAAACTAGCCTCGAAACCCACTGTCAGAGAGCACAAACCCCCGGCGCGCACCGAGCGGACCGGGGGACAAGTGGTGGAGTGAGGGGTGCTAGTACTTAGACCAGTGCTGGCTTGCCGGTGAGAGCATCCTTGAAGGTTGGGGTCTGCTCGTTGAAATCTGGGAGAGCGTTGAGGTAAGCAACGATATCCTCGGTGTTCTCAACGTCGCCGAACTTTGCGTCCATGTCGAAGAGGTTCCAAGCAACTACACCGGCTACGCGGTCGCCGACAGCTTCGCGGGCGATGATTGGGCGGAAGCCTGCTGCGATTGCGTCCTCAGCGGAGTGGCGGACACAACCTGCTGCGGTAACACCGGTCAAGATGACGGTATCAACGTGAGCGGCGGTAAGGATCTGAGCCAGGTTGGTGCCGGCGAATCCGGAAGCGCGCTTCTTGGTGATAACGATCTCGCCCTCAGCTGGCTCGAGGCGGGAGTCGATCTGGACTGCTTCGGTGCCAACAGCCAAGGTCTCGAGTGGGATCTTGTGAACCCAAAGGCCCATGTCATTTGGCTTTTCGATGTCGGTTACTTCGTATGCGGTGGTGGTGTAGATAACTGGAACGCCCTTGGCACGAGCCGCTTCGGTCAGAGCCTGGCAAGCAGGGATGATGGTGTCCATGTTCTCGCAGGTGAAGGCGTGGCCTTCGCGGGTCCAAGCGTTTGCCATATCGATGTGGACGATTGCTGGGCGGGTGCCATAACCAACACGGCGCTGGAATCCGCGCTTCTGGTATTCAGCGGAGTTCTCTTCAAAAGCCTGGGTCAAAAGATCGTTGAGGTTCGACATGGTAGTGAGCTCCTTTTAGAAAGCGGTGGGGGTTGTGGTTGGGCCTTTAGTGTTTCTCTGAAAGTTTTTTCTGAGCAACACCGTTGGCGTAGTTGCAACAATATGGTCAACCCACAGAGCACGCAACCCCTTTTCAAAAGTTTTCGATAGATCGATAGAAATTTCCCAGCTCACACCGCCCTTTAGCTGCATAAAGTACATACCCGCTGGTCCACCCCCCGGGGGTGATTTTCTATCGTGTGATAGGTTTATTTCTGTCCCGCTATAGAAAAACCACCCAAGTAGGACTATCTTCAGAAATGCAACAACGTTCTATGAGTTGGAACAGCGTTGTTAACGCAACACCACATGCTCCTCCCGGAAACCAGGAGAGTGCTGGCGATATACCGCCAGCAACACCACTAGAAAGGCAACGGCCATGAAGCGAATTGGAATTGACGTCGGCGGCACCTTCACCGATGTGTACTTGGATCTTGACGGACGCGTAACCGTAGAAAAAGTACCTTCCACCCCTGATGATCCCGGCCACGCTGTTATTGAAGGCATTTCTGCCATCTGTAAAAAGGCGGGTGTCCAGGTCAGTGAAATCGATGAAATCGTGCACGGCACCACCGTTGCCACCAATATTGCACTCACCGGCAAGGGTGCGCAGGTAGGACTTATCACCACCGAAGGCTTCCGCGATATTCTCCACATCGCACGCCACAAGAAGCCTTTGAATTTCTCCCTGCAGCAGGAACTACCTTGGCAGGAACGCCCTTTGGTCAAGCGTCGCAACCGCCTCACCATTAAAGAGCGCATTAGTGTCCCCAATGGTGAAGTTGTCACCCCAATTGATGAAGATGAAGTACGCGCACAGGTCCGCATCCTGGTAAACCGTGGGGTAGAGGCCATTGCAGTTTGTCTGCTGCACTCTTATCTCAACCCGGAACATGAACAGATTGTGGCTCGCATTATTAAAGAAGAAGCCCCTGACGTTTACCTTTCCATCTCCTCTGATGTTGTCCCGCTCTACCGCGAATATGAGCGTTTCTCCACCACCGCACTGAATGCTTTTGTGGGACCTTCCGTTAGCCGTTACCTCTCCCGCCTGCACGACGCTGCCCGCGAGCTCGGATTCCAACATGAAATCCAGATCATGCAGTCTTCCGGCGGCATGACTCCTATCTCCACCGCAGCTCAGCGCCCTGTAACCCTCATGATGTCCGGCCCGGTTGGTGGCCTCATCGGCGGCATTTGGTCCGCTGGCCTCTCCGGTTTTGACTCCACCATCACCCTCGACATCGGTGGTACCTCCGCTGATATCGGCGTGGCTGTCGACGGCAAGCTCCGCATGAAGCACCTGCTGGATACCAGCATCGGCGGTTACCAGGCCATGGTGCCAATGGTTGATATTGATACCATCGGCGCAGGTGGCGGCTCAATTGCCTATGTTGATGAAGGTGGCGTTTTCCGCGTCGGCCCAGATTCTGCCGGTGCACGCCCCGGGCCTGCTTGTTATGGCCACGGCGGCACCCTACCTACCTCCACTGACGCCCAAATGGTGCTGGGCCGCCTGCGCGCAGACCGCGGCCTGGCCTCCGGAGACTGGAAGCTCGACCGCGACGCCGCCGAAGCTGCCTTTGCACCCCTGGCTGAAAAGCTGGGTCTAACCATTGCTCAAGCTGCCGAAGGTGCCCTGCAGCTGCAGCGTTTTGAAATGGCACAGGCTGTAGAGCGCAACTCCACCGCCCGCGGTTATGACCCCCGCGAGTTCGCCCTCGTTGCTGCCGGCGGAGCGGGCCCCCTGTTTAGCTGTGAGCTAGCCGCCGAGCTGGAAATCCCTACCGTCATTATCCCAGCTCACCCCGGCATCGTAGCCGCCACCGGCCTGCTGGCCACCGACCGCATTGTGGAAGAAGTAGCCACCGCGCGCCACCTGCTCACCGCCACCACCGCACCGGTAGGCGTCGAAAAGCAATATCAGGAATTGGAGCAGCGCGCGCTTGACAACCTCGAGGGCAAGGGCACCACGGTGCGCCTGGCCGACTGCCGCTACCCAGGTCAGGGCTATGAGGTGCGCTTTGAGGTCCCAGAAACCACGCTTGTCGACGCCGCCATGCCCGAGTTCATTGAGGCTTTCCACCGCGCCCACGAGCACGAATACGGTCACCGTTTTGATTCCGACACGGTCGAACTGGTCAATATCCGCGTCCGCGCTTCCCAGCCTTCCCCAGAACTGCCTGCCCCTGGTGTCACCGGCGCTGGTTCCATCGAAAATGCCCTGGTTGGACATGGTTTGGTCTGCTTTGACGGTGAAGACGTACAGACCGCCTTCTACGAGCGCGATCTGCTTCCTGCCGGTTCCCAAATCACCGGTCCTGCAATTATCGAGCAGTATGACACCACCACAGTTGTGCCACCTCGCTTTGAGGTCTCAGTCCGCGAGGATGGCAACTTGGTCATCGCCGTGCCACTGGCACAAAAAGCCGCTGACAATGAGGAACTTGCGGCACCGATTTTGATGCGTGTGATCGGCGGTGCGATTAACTCCACCGCTAAGG
This sequence comes from Corynebacterium callunae, assembly GCF_046592015.1. Lineage (GTDB taxonomy): Bacteria > Actinomycetota > Actinomycetes > Mycobacteriales > Mycobacteriaceae > Corynebacterium > Corynebacterium callunae_A. The sequence continues at coordinate 127,436 of NZ_JAWVOB010000004.1, read as the reverse complement.
AAATGGCCACCGTGATGCTGCGCATGGCTTATTCCTCCATCATCCGTGAATCCGAGGACTTGGGTGCCGGCATCTTCGACGCCGATGGCAACACCTTGGCAGAATCCGATACCACGCCAATGTTCATGGGTTCCATGCCCAAGATCGTTAAGGGTGTTATCGGAATGCTAGATGGTGACATCCAAGAGGGTGACGTCATCTTGCACAATGACCCTTATGCCGGTGCTACCCACTCTCCAGACGTAGCTGTAGTGGTTCCGATCTTTGATAAGGGCGATCTTGTTGCCTGGGCTGGTGCTTCCGGACAGCTGCTGGATATCGGTGGCGCGCACGCTGGCCTCATGGTCGATATTTCCGATGCGCAATCCGAGGGCCAGATCTTCCGCGCCCTTAAGATTGTGAAGGCCGGCGAACGTCAGGATCAGCTGCTTAACCAGATCCTCACCAACACCCGCACCCCGAAGTCCAATGCCGGTGACCTCGAAGCAATGATGGCGGCCTGTGAACTAGCCCGCCACCGCTTCCTCACCATCATCGACAAGTACGGCCGCAAGGCAGTGCAGGACTCCTGCACCCAGTGGCTCGATTACTCCGAGAAGATGATGCGCTCCCGCATTGCAGCCCTGCCAGATGGTGAATACACCACCGATACCGGCTGGTTGGATGATGATGGACGCAACCGCGGCGTGAAGCTGCCGATCCAGGTCAAGGTGATCATCGAAGGCGACACCATCACCTACGATCTCACCGGCTCCTCCCTGCAGGTTCCTACCGCTTATAACTGCGCCTTTGAGGGAACCACCGTTTCCGCCTTCTCCTTCATCACTCGCATGATCTTCCTCGACGAGGCCACCTCCGAGGTCCATGTGCCACAAAATGAAGGCATGTTGCGCCCGATTAAGGTCATCGCACCAAAGGGCACCATCTTCAACCCGAACTACCCAGCTGCCACCTTCGCCCGCTTCAACCAGGTGCAGCGTGCAGTTGACCTGGCACTGAAGGCACTGGCTCCGATCGTGCCCAACCAGATCACCGCCGGTAACTCTGCTCACCTGCACTTTGTCTCTTACTCCGGCTGGGATCCACAGGCCGAAGAGTACTGGGTGTACTTGGAGTGCGATGAAGGTGCCTACGGCGGACGCCCAGAATCCGATGGTCCAGACGCTGTTGCCAACCTGATTGACAACACCCGTAATAACCCCATCGAAGAGTTGGAATGGCGCTTCCCAATGATGGTGGAACGCTATGAACTCCGCAGCGATCCAGCAGCTCCCGGCGAGCACCGCGGCGGCATCGGCATTGTCCGTACCTCCCGCTTCCTGGTCGATACCGAGGTCACCTGTGAAGGCGACCGTCACGATGGTGATAAGCCATGGGGTATCTTCGGCGGCCACGAAGGTGATAACGCCTCCATCGTGCGCAACCCCGGCACCGACGTTGCTGAGAACTGGCCTTCCAAGGTCACCGCAGCAAAGCTCAACGCCGGCGACACCCTGCAGATCACCGTTCCTTCCGGTGGCGGCTATGGCGATCCTGTCAAGCGCAATCCACAGGCAGTCTGCGATGACGTCATGGACGGCTTTAGCACCCTTGAGCAGGCCGAAAACATCTACCGCGTGGCACTGCGCGGCAATATGATCGACGGCTTCGAGGTTGACGAGCAAGCTACCCGCGAGCTCCGCGATAGCGAATTGGCAATCCGCGAACTAGTCGGCTAAACCCGGCACAGCACAAAGGCTGCCAGCTTGAGGGAAAACTCAAGTTGGCAGCCTTTGTGGTTTTAGTGGCCGAGGCGGCGGGAAATCTGCTCCGCCGTGGCCACTGCACGCTTAGGCAGATCTTCACTCATGCCTGGGGTCACTCTAAAACGAGGCACCGAAATCAGCACCGCGCCCACACAATCCCCACGGAAATCCCTAATGGGGCTGGCTACAGACCATTCCTCCGGATCAGTATCACCATCATTAATGGCATAACCACGCTCTTTGATCTCCGCATAGGTGGCATCAAATTCCGCTGGGAACTGGGAGTATTCAGTATTTAGTTCAGAGCGGTGTGATTGATCAAGCTCAGAGAGAAACACCTGCATAGATGCTGCTCGGGGGCGCGCAATGCGAGTACCAATCGGGGTGATGTGCTTAACCAGGCGGGGGGAATCCACATGATCCACCACCACACCTTCGCGGCCAGTCCAGGACACCAGCGCGCAGCTTTCGCTGGTGGCCTCGCTAATCGCCACAATAAGATCACCACCGGCGCGGGGGAGATCCAAACGTGCCAGCAGGGGACCAGCCAAAGCAACCACTCCCACGCCGAGGCGGAATTTACGGGTGGCACCATCTTGTTCCACCAGCTGATATTCCTCCAAGGTGGACAACACACGCGAGACTGTCGATTTATGCAGCTGCGTATGGGCGGCAATTTCTGTCACGCCCCGCAAACCGCGCGCCGCCGAGAGCACCTCCAAAATTGTCAGTCCATTAGCCAGTGCTGAAATAGACCCGCGCTTATTTGCCGATGCATCATCCATGTGGATCTCCCTGCAGTAGTTTCGCTTTTGCAACTAATCTGCGTAGTTTTCCCAACTATGCGAAGTTTTGTTTCACTCTACGCAACAGGGAATCAAATGTGAAGGTGTTTCTTGGAGGCAGGCCATTCGGCACACAAAAAGGCCAAAAAACGTATTTTGTGCACCATTCTGCTGATTTTCGGCCCGGAAATCGGCAGAATCCTGCACAAATCGCCGCAAAATAGCAATCTGTGTGCCCGCCTGCCCCTGGGGTTCGGCTAAACAAACACCACATTCACCAGGAACATATACATCAAGGTGCCGCCCACAATGGAGAGCCCTGCGGAGCGTCGCCACCAGTGCAGCATGCCGGTAAAACCAATGGCAAAAAGGGAAGCAAAAATTCCGCCAGGCGCACTGGACTGGCTAAAAAGCGTGTACACCACCAGCACCAACATCACGCCCACGGGCATCGTATTGCCCAAGACCGCCATGAGCTGGTTGTTTTTCACCTTGCGCATCGCCAAAAAGGGGAAGAGGCGCAGCAGCACTGTAATAATGGCGACTGGAATCAGTACCGCTAATACAGCTTCTAGACTAACCCCAGGTGGGAGTCCATATTCACTCATCACGCGGCCTCAGCTCCAGCGCAGCATCCACCCGCGGGAAGCGGAAACGCAGCAGCAAAATTACAAAATATGCGCTTAGAGCCAGCACCAACATCTGCGCCGGGGCCAAAAATCCTGCAGCAATGCCCAGTACCAAAGCAGTCAGCGGCAGCGAGTAATCGCGATTATTTTTGAATGCTTCCCAGGCCAGCACCACAAAAAGTGCGGTGAGCGCAAAGTCCATTCCTTTAATTCCTGCTGGGAGCGCTTGACCTGCCACCGCCCCAATGATGCCGGGGATAACCCACAACAATTGGCAGACGATTTGAATAGTCAACGTCCGCACCCCGCTGATTTGTCCCGGGGGGCGTGCCGAAACAATCGCATAGGACTCGTCGGTAAGCGCATAGGTGGAGTACGCGCGCCCAGCGCGGGATTTAATGGAATGGCGTGGGAAGCTGAGGCCATAAAAAATATGTCGGAAATTGACCATAAATCCCGTCAGCGCCGCCGAAAATGGGCCAACACCTGCGGTAACCATGCCGATCGCCAGAAATTCCATGGAGCCGGCGTAGATGACGATGGAGAAAATCGGCGTCCACCACCAGGCAAACCCGCTTTGCACCATGAGCAGCCCAAACGCCAGACCCAGCGGAATCAGCCCCAGCCCCACGGCCGAGGTTTCCGCAATTCCGGCGCGAATTTCCCCGCGCACCACTAGTTGTCGGAGGGGTCAGAGGGGTAGGTGGCATATAAAGGCAAAGGCATTGCTTGTCGACGCATCACATCGCCCCAGACATCCACCCGCCCGGGCGCAATAATGTCGGATGGGAGCGCGGGAGCTACAAACCAATCGCCTTGCTCAATTTCCTCATTGAGCTGGCCCGGAGCCCACTCAGCATAGCCTGCAAAAAAGCGCATGCCTTCCAGATCCGGTGCCACGGCTTCAGGTTCAGTGCGCAAATCGACGTGCACAAGACGGTTAGCCAACTTATTAAAGTTTGTCGATGCCTCAATATCAACGCCCGGCTTAGTCACGCCCAAACCAACCACTGCCTGCTGGGAGAGTGGTCCGCCGATATACAGCGCCTGTGGCTTGGAAGTGAGGTCGACCCATTCTGGCAGCACATTGGCCACTGCGACATCTGAACGGGAAGCAATATTCACGCCGAAGGTGGTCACGGGCGAATGCTCGATAACCAAAATGACACTGCGTTCAAAATCTTCCGAGGCCATATCGGGTGCTGAAACCAACAACATGCCAGGGGAGACCTCATTGCGCTCCAAGGCGTTAAAAAGCCTATCGGCATAAAAATCACTCATTGTGTTCTCCTTCCCACCATGCTTTAAGTTCAGCAATGGCCTCTTCACGTTCCAGCGGTCCGCGCTCGAGACGCAGTTCCTTCAAGAAATTCCAGGCCTTGCCCACCTGCGGGCCTCCGGGAATTCCCAAAATCTCCATAATCTCATTGCCATCTAGATCCGGGCGTACCTTGGCCAGATCCTCGCGAGCTGCGATATCTGCAATGCGCTCTTCCAAATCATCATAAGTTGCTTGGAGACGCGCTGCCTTGCGTTTATTCCGCGTGGTGCAATCTGCTCGCACCAGCTTGTGCAAACGTGGTAGCAGCTCACCGGCGTCAGCCACGTAGCGTCGCACAGCAGAATCAGTCCACTGGCCTTCGCCAAAACCGTGGAAGCGCATGTGTAGGAAAACCAGCTGTCCTACATCGCTGACCATGTGCTTTGAGTACTTCAGCTTGCGCATGCGGCGACGTACCAACTTGGCGCCCACCACCTCATGCTGATGGAAAGTCACCCGGCCATCCTCGCCAAATTCACGAGTATCCGGCTTGCCACAGTCATGCAACAACGCCGCCCAGCGCAGTACCAAATCCGGGGATTCTTCCTGGTCGATGGCCTGGCGCATAACCTGCAGGGAGTGCGCATACACATCTTTGTGCTGCATATGCTCATCCTGGGTCATCTTCATTGCTGGGATCTCCGGGTAAATGATCTCTGCGATGCCGGTATCTACCATGAGGTCAATGCCAGATTCTGGGGACTTACCCAAAATCATCTTGTCCAGCTCCACCTGCACGCGTTCTGCAGTGATGCGAGTGATCTGGCTGGCCATATCCGTCATGGCAGTGACTACGCGGGGAGCTACCTGGAATCCCAGCTGGGAAACAAAACGTGCAGCTCGCAACATGCGGAGTGGATCGTCGTTGAAGGATTGCTCCGGAGTTGCTGGCGTATCCAAGCGCTGCAAAAGCAAATCATCCAAGCCGCCCACCGGATCATGGAAGGTCAGGGCGCCGTCTGCAGCGATTTCCACGGCCATGGCATTAACTTTGAAGTCTCGACGAATCAGATCGCCTTCTAGCGTATCGCCGAAGGTGACCTCTGGATTTCTGGAATTGCCATCATAAACATCAGAGCGGAAAGTGGTGATCTCAATTTGCTGACCATGCTTTTCCGCCGACAGCGTGCCAAAGGCAATGCCGGTATCCCACACCACATCGGCATAGGCATCCAAAATATCGCGAGTGTCCTCAGGCCGGGCATCGGTGGTGAAGTCGAGGTCATGGCCTAATTCACCCAAAAATGCATCGCGGACAGAGCCACCCACTAAATACAGTGAGTGACCCTTCTCATTAAAGGCCGCGGCGAGGGGAGTAAGGATCTCTGACAGGTTCCCAACTGCTTGGTGCGCGCGAGCCATGAGTGCAAGGCGATCTGTTTCTGCTTCTACAGTCGCCCCGGGGTCTTGAACATGGTTTTGAGCATCCTGGGAATTCACGAATCTGAGTCTACCCAGTAAGCAGCTCAGCAAAAACTACGCTCCGTACCAAGGCGCGGGGCTAGCGTCGCAAAAAATCAGCTCCGGCGACGTTTTTTGCGGGATTCTGCTCTTTTCGAGGTGCCAAAATGAGCAGAATTCCGCAAGGATCCACTTTTTGGGGCTGGTTTTGCGGGATTCTGCCCACCCAGAGTTGGAGCTCAGCAGGGTGCAGGCAGGGTGCTTGCCTCTAAGCAAGCCCGGAGCAACCCCGAAGTGACCCGGGAGTGCCTCAGGAGCGACCGCAGCGCACACAAACACCTCATTTTTGAGCTTCATGTGTACTACAATGCCGTTTTTAGGCCCTGGAATTGGCAGAATCCTACACAAACAGCCCGATTTAAGGCTTCATGTGTACTACACCCAGCGGTTCACAGCCACAAGCAGCACGCCCAAAACCAGCGTTTAGGGGTAAAGCCACTTGAATTGGTGGTTCATTAATACCGAATAGGCAACTCTCGCGATACGATTGCTTGAATGAGTGACTTGAAGCCCGAGGGGAACACCAGCGGGGCGCCTAAAAAAAGGCGTCGCCGCCGGTCTCGCCGACCCTCAGGCCAGCATCAAGCACAGAATCAGCAGAATCAACAGGGCCAGCAGGGTGCAGAATCCCAGGCACCCGCTGCAGCGAAGGCCACCAAGGCTGCGCCTAGCAATGCCCGCACCAACGCAAACAGCGCCAACGCCAGCAACGCCAACGCACACCAAGCCAATCAGGCAGCCCTAAATGGCACTGCCATCAGCGGAAATGATGAGCAAAAGCCTAATCGCAGGCGTCGTTCGCGTCGCCGTGGGAATCGCAAAAACCCGCAGCAGGAGCAAAAATCCCAGCTAGCAGGCGCAACCTCCGGCACCGGCGCAGAAAAGGCCGAGGAAAAAGCCCCGGCCCAGCAAGAAAAGCAGCCAAAGCAGGAGAAATCCACCAAAAATAGGGGTCCCAAAGATAAGCCCAAACATGATCGTAATCGCCGGAAATCCACCACCCAGCGTCGCCGCCCCAATAATCGGGTGCATCAAGATGGCCAGCAGTCTCGCATGGTCACCTCGGATGAAACGTCCGCAGGTGGATTAGTAGTCTCTGGCCTCGCGGAATCTGTCAATGACAAGGGCGAAGTAGATCTCTCCAAGGTTTATGTAGCTCTGATTGGACGTCTCGATCGCCGGGGCCGCCTGCTGTGGTCGATGCCCAAGGGTCACGTGGAACCAGGCGAGGGCAAAGCCGCCACCGCGGAACGCGAAGTGTGGGAGGAAACCGGTATCCACGGCGAGGTCTTTACGGAGCTCGGCGTGATTGATTATTGGTTTGTTTCCGAGGGCAAGCGCATTCATAAAACGGTGCACCACCATCTCCTCCGCTTTGTGGACGGCGATCTTAATGATGAAGATCCCGAGGTCACAGAGGTAGCGTGGATCCCTGCGCACCAGTTGATTGAGCATTTGGCTTTTGCCGATGAGCGCAAGCTGGCTCGAATGGCGCATGATCTTTTGCCTGAGTTCGCCCGTAAGGAAAAGGCGGAGGGAAGGGCTACGCCGCGGTGAGGCGCCTCAATAGTGCGGCAGCGTCCAAGGGTTCACGAACCCTCATTTCAAGTGTGACTGCTACCATAATTTTGGGCGCGAGTGCATTGTTTGGCGCACCCGCACAGGCCCTGCCACTACCGGTAGAACCCACGGATCCAGTGGTCAGCGAGTTGTGGGTCAATCCCGCAGCCCGCGCCAATGATGAGGTCACTGATGTTAACGTCGAGATCCTCGATTTTGAGATGCCCGCAGATAAGCTCAGCGTCAACGTCGGGGAGACCTTCACGGCGAAGTTGAAGGTGACAAATAAAACGGACACCGAGCTCACAGACATCACCTTGTCGGTGCAGCGCCAGGAAGCCTCCACCGATGTCGCCTCCGCACGCGTGGCCGCAACCAGCGATAATTACCCTTATTACGGCCCCAACCTCACCCTCGATCAGACTCTGGAGCCGGGGGAGTCGCTGGAAACCGAGGTGGAAATCCCCACCGACAGCCTCACCATCAGCCAGGCCGGCACCTATCCCGTGAGCGTGATTCTCTCCGGCCAGCTCGACGGCGTCGCAAAATATATGGATTCCCAGCGTTTCCTCCTCCCGGTCCTCTCCACCGAGGGCACCGAAGACTCCACACCGACCACCGTGATTTACCCGCTCAGCGCGCAGACCCACGTCCTCGGCGGCGAAACCGGCACCGCGCCCGAAGACTCGCCCCTGCTGGTCAGTTCGGATGAGTTGGCGGGCGAGTTGACGGCCGAAGGCCGTTTAAGTGCGCTTCTCGACGCCTACCTGCAATCCTCCGAAGAAGTACGCGACACCACCTGTCTCGCTATCGACCCCCAATTACTGGACGTGATTGATCGCATGACGCAGGGCTATACCGTCGCTGAAAATCGCGTGAGTACCGTGCGCCAAAGCCAGCGTCTACGCGATTTGTGGACTGCTGATAATCAGCCCAATACCGGTGTGCCCGGCGCGGGCACTGCTGATGCTGCTGCCTTCCTCGAAAAGCTGCGCACTGCTGCCGCCGATCATTGCACTGTGGCCTTGCCTTGGGCTGATGCCGATTTGGATGCAGTGAGCCAAACCAATAATCAGTGGCTCATGCGCGAGGCGATTCAACGTGGCAGCACCACCATCGAAGATATTTTGGGCGTCACCCCGGAGACCAATGTGGTGATTCCAGGCAGTGGCTATATCAGCCCTAATGCTGCCGAAGATCTAGGTTGGGCCGACGCCTCTGCTGCTGATCGCACCCCGGAGGAAGCCTGGGAGATTCAAAGCGGTAGCGCGGAAATTTTGGCGCATTCCGATAAGAGCGCTTTGGATAGTCCCAAACCAACTCCCGGCGATGTTGCCGCACCAACGCCTACGTCACCAGTCTCGGTATTGGTTTCTGACAACACCGTCTGGCGTACTCCCAGTGCTGATCGTTTCCATGCGCTGGCCACTGCAATTACTGCGGTGACCTATCAGGGTTCACTATCTGCAACCTTGGCTACCTTGGGTGAAAATCCTGAAACGGTGGGTTATTCCAATCCGGATTCCCGTTATGATTACTCCCTGGATTCGGCAGCTGCACGCAACCTCAGTGGCCAAGCCTCCCTGCGCCTGGCAGTAGCAAACTCCGATCCTGAAACCCCTGTTTTGGTAATTCCTTCTGCCACCTTGGATGCCCAGGATGGTGAGATGCTGCTGCAGACCACCGCGGATCTTTTGGCTAAGGGTGAAGCAAGTGTGTTTTCCCTGCAGCAATATGTCACGGCCAATAGTTCCCAGCTCAGTGATCTAGAAGCAGCTATCACCACCGATGGCCTTCCTGATGAAACCTCCTTCGGTGCACCTTATGCAGATCCTGCATCGCCAACTGAGTCTGAGGTGCTGCGCGCTTCCCAACAGGCTGCCTATATTGATGACCTCACCGGCATTATGTTTAATGATCCCGGCATTGTGCTTACCCGTTATGGTTTTACGGCACCGCTGCGCCAGGATCTTTTGCGCGCGCTAAGCCTGATTGATCGTCGCTCTTTTGCGAAGCACTCGGCAGCCACCGCGGAATCAGATACCGTTCTTAATGACAATCGCGATACCTTGCAGCAATTGCGCAGCTCGGTAGCGTTGTTGCCACCGGGCAACGTCTACACCCGCACCTCGGATTCCTCGCCGCTGATTATTGTGGCCCAAAATGGTTTGCCGCTGCCTACTGAAACCCAGATTCTCTACTCGGGTCCAGACAATGCGCAGATTAATACGCCCGGAGTAGTACGCATTCCAGCATTGGGCTCAATCACTCTGCAGATGACAGCTGATCTGCCAGATGATAGTGAGCGCACCGATCTCACACTGTGGTTGGCTTCGCCAGATGGCGCCACCATCAGCGAGCCAGTAGAAATTTCCGTACAGCCGCGTCCCAATGTCACCGGCACCATGATGGTGGTGGCCGCGGGTATTGCCCTGCTCGGCGGGTTAGTGTTATTCCGCTTTTTTTCGAAGAAAAAAGCGGCGCGCTTAAAAGACGCTGCACCCACCGCACAGCCTAAGGTGCGCGCAGGGAGGCGTCGACAAGCATCCGCGCATAGCCGCAGCGGCCGCGCTGATGACGGGTCGGGGTCGCCGAAACCGCCCGGCGCGCGCTAACGTATCCGTTCTAATAGTCTTATTCGCCGTGCTCCGCCCAAAGTGGGACACATGTACACGAATGGTCACCAGTGAGTTCTGCCAACGCGCACCAACCTGAGCAACAAGTGGGTCTACGATCCCGCATTGTTCCTCCTACGCCTCCGTCCCCTGTGCCGGAGGCGCGTAAAAAATCCCCGACGGTTACCGCCGGGGATCGCTCCAAGCTTAAAAGCTCGCCCGCGCCGACTGCCACGGCAACCCCGGCCCCTTCGGCTCCAGCGGCGCCAGAAGCCCCCGCGGCCCAGGCTGCTCCGGCAGCCAAGCAGACGTCCCCCAAGCAGACGGTGGCCACAGCAGAGGCCGCCCCGGAAACATCCACCAGCGATCACGATGTGGTGCGCTCCACCGGATCGATGGCGCTGGCCACTTTGCTCAGCCGTATCACCGGGTTTATCCGCACCGTCATGATTGGTGCGGCGCTGTCGCCGGCCATCGCTTCGGCCTTTAATACGGCCAATACGCTACCCAACCTGATCACTGAAATTGTGCTCGGTGCGGTGCTGACCTCCTTGGTTATTCCGGTGCTCACGCGCGCGGAAAAAGAGGACGCCGATGGCGGTTCCGGATTCTTCCGGCGTTTGCTGACACTCTCGGTCACGCTGCTTGGTGGTGTGACCATTTTATCGATTATTGGTGCACCACTGCTGACCCGCATGATGCTCTCCTCCGAGGGCCAGGTCAATGTGGTGATGTCCACGGCATTTGCCTATTGGCTGCTGCCCCAGATTTTCTTCTATGGCCTCTTTGCCCTGTTCATGGCGGTGCTCAACACCCGTGAGATCTTTAAGCCAGGCGCCTGGGCGCCGGTTATTAACAACGTAATCACCCTGGTGGTGCTTGGCGTTTATATGCTCTGGCCTGCACGTATGCACCCACATCAGCATGTGAGCATTTTTGATCCGCAGATTATGTTCCTGGGTATTGGCACCACCTTGGGCATTGTGGCGCAGTGTCTGATTATGCTTCCTTATCTGCGTCACGCCGGGATCGATATGCGCCCACTATGGGGCATTGATGCACGTCTTAAGCAATTTGGCGGCATGGCCTTAGCGATTATCGTCTATGTGGGTATTTCCCAATTTGGCTATGTGATCACCACCCGCATCGCCTCCATTGCAGATGACGCAGCGCCGTTTATTTACCAACAGCACTGGATGCTGCTGCAGGTTCCTTATGGAATTATTGGCGTCACCTTGCTCACCGCGATCATGCCGCGCCTCTCCCGCAATGCCGCTGAAGGTGACGATAGGGCAGTGGTGGATGATCTCAAACTGGGATCCAAGCTCACCTTTATTGCGCTGATTCCGATCGTGGTTTTCTTCACCACCTTTGGTGTGCCGATTGCCAATGCGCTTTTTGCCTATGGCCAATTTGATTCCAATGCCGCCAATATCCTCGGCTGGACGTTGAGCTTCTCCGCCTTTACTTTGATCCCTTATTCCTTGGTACTGCTGCACCTGCGCGTGTTTTATGCCCGCGAGGAAGTATGGACCCCAACCTTTATTATCGCCGGCATTACCGCCACCAAGGTGGTGCTCTCTTTGCTGGCACCGGTGCTCTCCAGCTCGCCAGAGCGCGTGGTGGTTTTGTTGGGTGCGGCCAATGGCTTCAGCTTTATTACCGGTGCCGTTATCGGTGCTTATTTGCTGCGCAAGAAGCTGGGTCTTTTGGGCATGCGTTCCCTGGCTAAAACCTCCCTCTGGGCGCTGGGCGCTTCACTAGCTGGCGCTGCCGTGGCGTGGATTCTTAGCTGGATCATCCAAGCCATTATGGGTGACTTCCTGCTTGGCACCTTGGGCTCTATTGGTTACCTGATTTTCCTCGGTGTGCTCGGTGTAGCCTTCCTCATTGTCACCGGCTTGGGACTTTCGCGCTCCGGTCTGCCAGAGGTGCAAAACCTCGGCCAGGCGCTTACCCGCATCCCAGGTATGCACCGCTTCATTCGCCCCAACGCACAGATGTCCCTGGATGTGGGCGAGGTATCAGAACAAGACTTCTCCACCCAGCTGGCCGCCTCCAGCGAGTTCGCCGCCACCCCAGTGCCACCACCAATGTCCGCCGGTATTGTGCGCGGCCCCCGCCTGGTGCCCGGCGCGCCGGTGTCCGACGGCCGCTTCCGCCTGCTGGCCGATCACGGTGGTGTCCAGGGTGCACGTTTCTGGCAGGCCCGCGAGATTGCCACCGGCAAGGAAGTTGCGCTGGTCTTTGTTGATACCTCCGGCAACGCACCTTTTGCTGCGCTCTCCCCAGCAGCTGCCGCCGGCATTGCCTATGAGGTGCAGCGCCGCACCAAGAAGCTGGCCAACCTCAACAGCGCAGCCATTGCGCCCAATATCCGCACCGAGGCCTACCGCAACGGTTGTTTGATCATGGCCGATTGGGTGCCTGGTTCCAGCCTCAGCGCAGTAGCCCTCGACGGCGCCGATCCACGCGCCGCCGCCTACGCCCTGGCTGAGCTCTCCGAGGCCACCGGTGCCACCCACGACGCCGGCATTGCGCTCGGCCTGGACAATAAGTCCCGCATCCGCATTAACACCGACGGCGTTGCCGTCTTGGCCTTCCCGGCCATTTTGCCGGAGGCCTCATACCTCCGCGATGCGCGCTCCTTGGCCGCCGCAGTGGAGATGCTTATCGACGAAAAGACCGCGCCTTCCGACGTTCAAGATTTGGTAGCTCAGGCTCGCACCTTGACCACTGCTGAAGGAGCCGAATCCTCCGATAACTTCCGCGCCTTGGCAGTGGCCATGCGCACCTGTGGACTCTTCACTGAAGAACCTGCCCAGTTGGTGGTGAAGAAGGAAAAGACACCAAAGCCCGCGAAGCGCGCAGGTTTTGGATCCTCCGATTATTCCACCAAGGGTATGGCTGTTATTGCTCTCGTAGTTATTTTGCTGGTGTCTATGGTCGCTGCGGTTACCGCCTTCCTCACCAGCTTCTTGGGCAGCAATAATGAGGAATCTCCTTTGGCTACGGTGGAAAGCTCCAGCGCTGCCACCACAGCTCCGGTTGGTCCGCCAGTGTATTTGCCTGTGGCTCAGGCCTTCAATTGGAATGAGGGTGCAGGGGATGCCGAAGCCGAGGTTGTTGATGGTGACTTCGATACTGCTTGGACCTCCACCGGAGGTACCGGCATTTTGGTGCAGCTTGATGATCCCGCCACCTTGGACCGCATTATTCTCCATGCCGGAACCGACGCTGAATCTGGTGTGAGCTCCACGGTGAAGTTCTATGCCTTCCAAGATGCAAAGCCCACTGCGCTGTCTGCAGGTATTGCGATCGGCGAGGCGGATTACACCGGCGACAGTGTCAGCCACGACCTTGGAGATGGCACCAAGCTGCCGGGCGAGGTGAACTCACTTGTGATCCTGGTTGATGATGTCACCGACAACAATTCCGCCAGCGATTCCACTGCTGATCCCACCGCGCAGATTGCCGAGGTTGAAGTAGTGGGCTGGTAAATACCCTCCCGCTCGGTTTTGGCCGGCCGCCTGACTTAATAAAAGTTGGGTGGCCGGTTTTTTGTAATTCATGGTGGTTTATTGACCCCCTCATGGGTGCAACTCTCCATGGCCCTCTAGTTGCAGCAGCTCCTGAGACCAACTTAAAACTCCCCAAGAAAGGGCACCATTTAGCCTGCATGAAGCGTTGCTTAAAACTGCGAGACACTTAGTTGTGTAGGTAATCTTCTACACCTCCCACTGTGGTGGGTATTTGAGCTAAGGGAGTAACACTCATACTAAAACCCACAGTGACAATGACAAAGGATACGGGGGCGTATCCCAAAGCATGCCCAGGGGGACAGCATGCCGGAGTTACCGCAAACGACAGCTACCAGAGCCGAACCTAGTGACGCTCAACTAGTAAGAAATTTTGTGTCCGGCGATGCCGACGCCTTTGCCAGCATTGTTAAAAGACATCAACGCCATATGCTGCATGCAGCCCAAAGATATGGTCGCAAACCCGAAGACACCCAAGATATTTTGCAGGAAGCTCTTCTTAGAGCCAGCCACAATATGCACCACTTCCGCGCCGAGGCAGCACTGGGAACGTGGCTGCATAAAGTTGTTCTTAATTCTGGATGGGATTGGGCCAAACACCGCAGCCAATGTGAAATGGCAGTACTCGATGAACCCACCGCCAACCTTGATGATGATCCACGCTTAGCCATTGATCCCCTGGGCTACCTCGATGTTGCTTTAAGCATCCGCCAAGCCATTGATACCTTGCATCCAGATCAAAGAATCGCGCTCATTATGGTCGACCTCGGAGGCTATAGCATTGAGGAGGTCGCCGAAATTGAGGGCGTTAAAGTGGGAACCATTAAATCGCGCCGGGGCAGGGCTCGCAAAATACTGCGGGAACTGCTGCATGCCGATTTTTTCGGAGGGCGGGAAACCCAGGTGTGAGATAGCAAACACCATGCCCAGCCTGTGAGATTTAGTCCACTGGGAACCATTTTGACCCGTCATAGCGTTGATCAAGACAACTCCACAAATAGGGTGGTTTGATTGAAGCACCTAGAATTTATGGTGAGTGGTGCAGAGAACCTGCACTAGCGAAATGCACAAAGAGGGAATTAGGAAATCAATGTCTGAAGAACAATCCGCAGCAACCCCCACCATTCACGATGTCGCCATCATTGGCTCCGGTCCAGCTGGCTACACCGCAGCTGTATACGCCGCCCGCGCTGACCTCAAGCCCATCATGTTTGAGGGTTATGAATTCGGCGGCTCTCTTATGACCACCACCGAGGTTGAAAACTTCCCCGGCTTTGAAAACGGCATCATGGGCCCAGAGCTCATGGAAAATATGCGCGCCCAGGCCGAGCGCTTTGGCACCGATATGCACATGGAACTGGTGGACCGCGTAGACCTTACCGGTGACATCAAGAAGTTCTGGGTGGGCGATGAGGAATTCCAGGCTCGTGCCGTCATCTTGGCCATGGGTTCTGCTCCTCGTTACCTGGGCATCCAGGGCGAGCAGGAATTGCTGGGCCGTGGCGTTTCCGCCTGCGCTACCTGCGATGGTTTCTTCTTCCGCGATCAGGATATCGCCGTCATCGGCGGTGGCGACTCCGCAATGGAGGAAGCTACCTTCCTGACCAAGTTCGCCCGCAGCGTCACCATCGTGCACCGTCGCGAAGAGTTCCGCGCCAGCGCCATCATGCTTGAGCGTGCACAGCAAAACGAGAAGATCCGTTTTGTTACCAACAAGGCCGTCCAAGAGGTTATTGAGGGCTCCGGCAAGGTTAGTGGCCTGAAGCTCAAGGACACCGTCACTGGCGAGGAATCTGTTCTTGATGTCACTGCTATGTTCGTAGCAATTGGCCACGATCCACGTTCTGAAATGCTCAAGGGCCAGGTTGACCTGGATCCTGCTAACTACGTGCTGGTTGAAGAGCCTTCCACCCGCACCAACCTGCCTGGCGTTTTTGCTGCTGGCGACCTCGTTGACAGCCACTACCAGCAGGCTATTACTGCTGCTGGTTCCGGCTGTCGCGCTGCAATCGATGCTGAGCACTACCTCGCAGCCCTAGGCTAACCCTGAGTCAGTGGCCACAGGGAGGCAAAATGTTGCCATCCTGTGGCCATTTCGTTGCCATTCTTAAGGCCTGGCTGAGAAATTCACAGTTAGCCTTAATTGAAACCGTGTATCAATGACTAATGGGATAGTTTAGGCTGTTCCAATTATTGATTGTCACCACTAAAGGAGAAACCCCATGAGCAACGTTGTTGCCGTAACCGAAGAGACTTTTAAGTCCACCGTCATTGATTCCGACAAGCCAGTTATTGTAGATTTCTGGGCAGAGTGGTGTGGCCCTTGCAAGAAGCTCAGCCCAATCATCGAGGAAATCGCTGGCGAATACGGAGATAAAGCCGTTGTTGCTAGCGTTGACGTAGATGCAGAACGTACCCTGGGGGCAATGTTCCAGATTATGTCCATCCCTTCCGTGCTCATTTTTAATAACGGCCAAAAGGTTGATGAGTTTGTCGGATTGCGCCCCAAGGGTGAAATTGTGGAAAAACTAGAACAGCACCTCTAACTGGTAATCTGTCTTAATTCCGTTGGAAAGTAACTCCAACATGAAGTTTTCACAAAAGCCCACCACCCACGGGTTTTTTCCAAAGAAGTATGAAAGGAGCAGGGTGTCAAACGTCCTGAGTGTTGGCGATCGCAGCCCACGCGTAGCCGAAGTTCGCACTACGCTCGCACGCCTTGGCGTGATTGAAGGCTATGCCCGGGATGTCTCTGCCAAGACCGAGTCCCACAAATTCCACGAAGAAGAAACACTTTTCGACGAGGAACTCAGCCTAAGCATTAAGTCTTTCCAGCAGGCTCGCGGAATCGTGCCCTCTGGACTAATTGACGATCTCACCCTGCGCACCCTGCGCGAAGCTTCTTATACCCTGGGTACCCGCGTTTTGTCCTACCAGCCCGGCAATCAGCTGGTGGGCGATGACGTCATCGAAATCCAAACCCAACTCCAAGAGCTGGGCTTCTATACCGACCGGGTAGACGGCCACTTTGGCGAGATCACCCACAAAGCCGTGATGAACTACCAGCTCAACTACGGCATGCAAGCTGATGGCATCTGTGGCCCAGAAACCATCCGGGCGCTGTCTCGTTTGGGTCTGCGCATTAAGGGCGGCTCCGCCCAGGCAATCCGCGAGCGTGAACGAATGCGCAGCGCTGGTCCACGCCTTGCTGGCAAGCGTGTGGTGATTGATCCTGCCCTCGGCGGCGCTAATAAGGGGCAGATCGTTAAGGGACCATATGGCGAAATCTCAGAGTCGGAAATCCTCTGGGATTTGGCCACCCGCCTCGAAGGCCGCATGATCGCAGCGGGCATGGAAACCATCCTCTCGCGTCCGCATATGGATGATCCCAGCAGCCGTGACCGCGCCTCCATTGCCAATGCCTTTGGCGCTGATCTTATGCTCAGCCTCAAATGCGATTCCTATCCAAATGAAAAAGCCAATGGCGTCGCCAGCTTCTATTTTGGTTCGGAAAATGGCACCAACTCACTTACCGGTGAAACACTTTCCGGCTATGTGCAAAAGGAGATCGTGGCTCGTACCCCGCTCACCAACTGTGGTAGCCATGCCCGCACCTGGGAGCTGCTGCGCCTCACCCGCATGCCCATGGTGGAGATCGTCACCGGCTACCTCACCAATCCTGGTGATCTGGCGGTGCTTACTGACCCTAAGATGCGTGATCGTATCGCAGAGGCCATTGTGGTGGCTGTGAAGCGCCTCTACCTCCTTGATGAGGCCGAGCAGCCAAAGACCGGCTCCTTTAAGTTCAGCGAGCTACTGAAGTCCGAAAACGCTTCTTAAGCTCATTTAAAACCCAGCACCTTTTGGTGCTGGGTTTTTTAGATGGCGTACATCTCGGCGAGCAAAGTATCAGCTGCTTTAGCGCTCAATAACCTATTTGCCGGTGGCAACTCCATACGCAGACGCGGCAGCACAGGGTGATCGGCAACCACCTCAAAACCAGCAGAACGCAGAGCCTCAAAATCAATGAGGCCAATTTTGGCGCGCTTTTTCACAATTTTTCTTAAAGGGCCAGCTTCTGGCAGGGGCGCGTCAGCGCGCAACCCAAAAGCCTCGACGGCGGGGTAGTCCCGCTTAATAAGCTCCATGAGGGCCGCGTCGAGAAGCGCTGCTTCCATGCCCACGCCACGAAAGACCTCGTCGATAAAGAGGCTGCTAATGATGGCAGCGTCCTCAGAAATGGGGGCGGTGGGCAGGGCCGCGGCGCCTGGTGCGGAGCTGCGGTCGCAGAAGATGGTGGTGGCGATCGCCGCGGTGCCGTTGCGGTAGCCGATGTTATAACCGCAGATGCCTTCTTCGAGGAGGGTGCTGGACAGCCAGGCCTCTTTTTCGAAGGCGGCGTCGGTTTTGGCGACGGTCGCAGGCGCAAACTCCCAGAACACCGATTTCCGGGCCTGGGGATGCACCACCTCAAGATGTTCTTGAGTGAGGGGGAAGAGGGCAGCGTGCATAATTTAGCTCGCTCGCAGATTATTGTCCCTGGATAAGGGACATGATGCGCTCAAAGTCATCCTTATCCCCAAATTCCACCACAAGCTTGCCCTTGCGCTTACCCATCATCACAGACACCTTGGTGTCCAGATTATCGGCCAGCGATTCCGCCGCGCGGGTAAATACCTCAGGCGTCGGAGTTTTTACGCGTGGATTCTTCTGTTCCTCCTGGTCACCGCGGTTGTGCAGGAGCACAATTTCCTCGGTGGCGCGCACGGACAGACCCTCTGCAATGATGCGGGTGGCCAGCTCATCCTGCGCCTGCTCGCCGGCCTTCAAGCCCAGCAGCGCACGCGCATGACCTGCAGAAAGGACACCGGCAGCAACCTTGGTCTGGACATTGAGGGGCAAGCCCAAAAGACGAATCATATTGGTGATCACCGGACGGGAACGGCCCAGCTTATCGGCCAATTCTGCCTGTGTTACGCCAAATTCCTCGAGCAGCTGCTGGTAGGCAGCGGCTTCTTCCAAAGGATTAAGTTGTACCCTGTGGATATTTTCCAGCAGCGCATCGCGCAGCATGGCGCCATCTTCAGTTTCCCGCACAATGGCAGGAATAACGTCTAGACCAGCGCGTTTGGATGCACGCCAACGGCGTTCACCCATGATGAGCTCATAGCCCTCAGCCGCCTTACGCACCACAATTGGCTGCATAAGACCAAATTCACTGATGGAATGCACCAGCTCATCCAGCGCCTGCGGATCAAATTCGACCCTTGGCTGCTGTGGATTGGGGCGAATCTGATCAATGGGGATCTCGAGATAGGTGGCACCAAATTCGCTTGTCGACGCCTCCCGCTGCGGCTCCCGGGCCTCCGCTGGGGTTGTTTCAGGTGCGCGGGTGGCAGGTGCTTCTGCCTTAGCTTCTGGTTTGCTTTCCGAGGTTGGCGCCGGGGTCTGCGGGGACTCCGGGGTCGCCGGAGTTGCTGGCTTTGGTGTTGCGCTTGGGGTCGCAGTCGGGATCAGCGGGTTCGGCTTTTTGGCCTGCTCCGCAGTACGGCGGGCACCTACAGTGCCACCGATGATAATGTCAGCCGCTCCGCCACCAAGGCCGGGGGAGTTGCTCGGGCCTGAGGGAATAAGTGCGGCCAGACCGCGCCCCAGACCGCCCTTACGCTTTTCCGCCTGGGACTTGTCGGAACCCTTGTTCTGGGCCATCGCTCTTAGACGCACCTTTCGTACAGCATGATGATTTTTCGTATCTAAAGAAGTTTACTGCTATTTGGCAGGTTTTACGCCGATCGGACCAGATTCGGCACTGGGCTGGAAATCTCCACGCAGTGCAAGCTCCTTCGCAGCATCCAAATAAGCCATTGCTCCACGGGAGCCTGGATCATATTCAATAACTGTCTGACCATAACCTGGGGCTTCCGAAACCTTCACGGAGCGCGGAATCTTATTCTTAAGCACTACCTCACCGAAGTGGCTATTTACCTCGGTGGCGACCTGCTCCGCCAGGTTGGTACGCGCATCATACATGGTCAACAAAATGGCCGAAATATGCAGCTCACGGTTGAGGTGCTGGCGCAACATGGTGATGTTGTTTAGCAGCTGGCCCACACCTTCCAGGGCGTAGTACTCACACTGAATCGGAATGAGCACCTCATTCACCGCGGTCATCGCATTAATAGTGAGCAGACCAAGTGAAGGTGGGCAGTCAATAATGAGGTAGTCAAAACCGTGGCGTTCCACAAATTCGCGACCCAAAGCATCTGCCAGGCGGTACTCACGGCGCACAAGACTTACCAATTCAATTTCCGCACCGGCAAGGTCCAGGGTGGCAGGAATGCAGAAGAGATTTTCATTGGCGGTGGATGGCTGCATTGCTTCCTCAGCAGTGCATTCACCAATGAGCAGTTCATAGCTTGAAAGGGTGCCAGAGCGGTGCTCCACACCTAGTGCGGTGGAGGCATTGCCCTGCGGATCAAGATCAACAACCAGCACTTTTAGGCCGTGAATAGCCAATGACGCTGCCAAGTTCACGGTGGAGGTGGTTTTACCCACTCCGCCTTTTTGGTTGGCAATGGTGATCAACCGGGGTTCCTTAGGCTTTGGCAAGCTCAGGGAATTGGGGGTCATCACCTGCGCTGCGCGACGAGCTGCCGCAGCAATTGGTGTGTCTTCCCAGGTATTGTCATCCATCGACGTTTTCCATCCCTTTATCTCCTTGTGGAATTACATCCACATTAATGCTTAAAGCCTTATCCATTCCACCACAGTTAGTGAAACTGTGAGTGTGTGAAAATTTTACTTTTCTCGACGAATTGAAATTAAGGTGGTGGGCTCGCTCAAAAGTGCTGCTCCCACCTCAAAGACTGCCACATCTGCGCCGCCAGCTTTACGAATTTCCTTGGCGTCACGTTCAATTTCTTCCGCCACACTGGAGCCCTTCATGGCAATCATGCGTCCGCCGATTTTGGTCAGCGGCAAAGACCATCCAGCCAGCTTTCCCAAGGGTGCGACCGCACGAGAAGTCACCACATCGACTAAGCCCACTTGCTTACGCACTGCTTTTTCCTCCGCGCGTCCGCGGATCACGGTGACATTATCCAAACCCAGGGCTTCTTTGACCTCGTTGAGGTATACCGAGCGCTTGAGCAGAGGTTCAATGAGCGTGATTTTTAGGTCGGGGCGGGCTATGGCCAGGGGAATGCCTGGAAGTCCAGCACCTGATCCAATATCAGCTACGCTAATGCCCTCATCCATGGCTTCTCCGATGACACCGCAGTTGAGAATATGACGGTCCCAGAGACGAGGAACTTCACGTGGACCGATAAAGCCGCGGATGGATCCGTCGCTAGCAAGTGATTCGTGATAAGCAATTGCCTTGTCGAGGTTGTCCCCAAAAAGTTCAGCGGCTGCTGGTGGCGTTGTCATGGAAAAGGCTCTCCTTAAAGAGTGCTAGCGGTACAACCTACAACTATAACGACAACCGGGCTTAAGACTTAGTGCCGGTGTCTTAAAGGGTGTCTACAATGCAAAAAGCTGGCCGCCAACCTTAGGTTTAAGGTTGACGGCCAGTTTTTGAGAGCGAACTTATTTCTTGCGCTTCTTTGGATTAACTGGCTTGGCGCCAGGCTTAGGAGCGGTGGTGCGCTTAGCTTCGCGCTTTGCTTCTTCCTCAGCTTCTTCCTCGGCGTCCATCTTGCCGAAGATATAACGCTGCTGGAAGAAGGTCCAGACGTTGTTGGCCATCATGTAGACGAGCAAACCAATGGTCCAGATGAAGCCGGTGAACAAAATGGTGGCTGGCATGAACCACAGCATCATCTTGTTCATCATCTGCATCTGCATTGCCATCTGGTCATTTGCAGGTGCCTGCTGCTTGCCGGCTGCCTTGCGAGCTTCCTGGCGGTTCACAGACAAACGAGCGTTCATGTGAGTTGCAACCACGATGATAAGAATCATTGGGGCAGCGACCAGTGCGGTGTTAAAACGGGAGGCATCGGTGCCCAAGAAAGCGTCGAAAGCTTCCGTTGGCATGGTGATATATGCCGACAGTGGCGCACCGAAGAGGTCAGCCTTAAGGAAGGACTGCACCTCAGACACACCGAAGATGTAGTTCGGGGTGTTGGCGTTTTGCTCCACGGTCATGCCCAGCTGGCCGACACCTTCGCCGGTGCGGTTGAAGGAACGCAGCACGTGGAACAGACCAATGAACACTGGGATCTGCACCAGCATCGGCAGACAGCCCGCAATGGGGTTAACACCCATCTCCTTTTGGAGCTTGCGGGTTTCCTCCATCATCTTCTGCTGGTCATTTTTGTACTTTTCGCGAATGGCCTGCATTTTTGGAGCCATGTCTTGCATCTTGCGCTGGGAGCGCATGGTGTTGACCATAGGCTTGACCAGCACCAAACGAACGGTGAAGGTCAAGAACATGATCGACAGGGCCCATGTGAGCCCGGCATCCGGGCTCAGCACAAGGCTAAACGCCTTATGCCAGAACCACAGGATGGCCGAAATCGGCCAATAGATGAAATTGAGCACTGTGAGTCGATACTCCTCGATTGTTAATGGGGACTATGTACTTATGTGGCTGAGTTTCTTAAGCTTCCACCTGCGAAAAATAGCCATGTTTATGGTTTTTAGACCACGGTTTCGGTGGACCAATAGCCGCGCTTGGGCACTGGATCATATCCTCCAGGATGCCAAGGGCCACATTTAGCTAACCGAGCGCTGGCGAGAATAGTTCCTTTAAGTGCCCCGTGAATAGACACCGCATGTAAAGCATAGGTGCTGCACACGGGATCAAAACGACAGGTCGAACCCATCTTAAGTCCCGAAAGGTACTTTTGGTAGAAGGCAATTGCAGAGGCAGCCGCCTTTGCGGGCACTCCCTGCGGTGCTGGAATCACCGGTTGCTGATCACTGCTTGCTGTGTGGGCGCACACGTTGAGCTTTTCCTAAACCGTAGCTGATGTCGCGGTACAGGTCCGCAGAAGATGCCTGCCCAGATGCTGCCAACGCCCGAATCACGATGTGGTGAGTGGGGGAGAGCAGCTCTGGATTTTCGGCCACGATCTGTGCGCAGACATGCCGAAGCCGCCGGGCAGTGCGGTGACGAATCACTGCATTTCCGACGGCTTTAGAAACAATAAGGCCGAATCGAGGTCCACCAAAAGCGGCTACATTGCCTTGATTTTCGGTAGGATCCAGCGACTCGGCACTATCCCACAGGTGTACCACGACAGTTTTGCTTCCTGCACGACGACCTTTTCTCAAAACCGTGCGAAATTGCAGGGATGAGTTCAGTTTATGTTGCGCTGGAAGCACTGTGCTGACACCTTAAAGTGGTGACGCGATTACGCGGTCAGCTTTGCGCGACCCTTACGGCGACGTGCAGCAACAATTGCACGACCTGCACGGGTACGCATACGAAGACGGAAGCCGTGAACACGTGCACGACGACGGTTGTTCGGCTGGAACGTCCGCTTTCCCTTTGCCACGTTAAACACTCCTAAATATTTTGTTGTCAGATCACCGGACACACCGTTTGGACGACATTGACAAAGACCGGTTGAAATAGTCTCGATGCAGCCCGATTCCGGGGAACGATCACCCAACGTTGGATGATTTATTAAATGAGATGCGGTTTCATGGTTGAACCCGCCGCTGCACTCCAGGTGAAGTGCTGCTCTCAAAGCGCATTCGTTGGGATCAGAAATTTTGGGGTAAAAATCTAATCCAATTCGATACGACAGACTGGCTTAGCTTACGGGAAATTGACCTGCGAAAACAAATCCGAGCAATTGCAATTCGACGGGGGCACCCATAATTACAAAGGTGGCATTAACTACTGGTGAGAGGGCAAATTGCCCGTCAAAACGCTTTTCGACGCCGCCCACTGCGGGCCCACCGCCCGCAAAACCTGCCACAGCCTCAAAAAACTATTCACAAGGGTTGGACATGTGGATTGAACTGGGAGTAACAATAAAAACAGCACACATCATTAACAGGTTGTGAAAACTTCCACCTGTGGATAACACCGAGAACTAACCTTCAACTCGAGGGTTCAGTTTGAAAAACCGCAGGTAGACGCAATTTTTATAATGATGCATAAATTCCACAAGGTATAGGCTATCCTGTGGATAAACGAATTTAGGAAAGTTATCCACAGCTGTGGACAACATTGTGGAAACAATGGTGAGAGACGTTTCAAGGTGTGAAAGCACTTGTAGAAACACCATGAAACGTCTGGTGGATAACAATGCGCGAGAAAGCAGTTTTTCTCGCTGTCGCATCCTGAGAAAAGCACGGCTGAATTTAATACCTCCGCGCCTTGTGGAGGACGTCAAAAAGATCAAGTTTCGCCAAAAGGAGATACCCGAAATAGTGAGCCAGAACTCATCTTCTTTGCTCGAAACGTGGAGGCAAGTTGTTGCTGACCTCACCACTTTGAGCCAGCAGCCCGATAGTGGCATTCCACCTTTAACCCCAACGCAGCGGGCCTACCTCAATTTGGCTAAACCAATTGCCATTGTGGATGGTTACGCCGTGTTGTCAACCCCGCATGCCATGGCAAAACAAGCAATTGAGCAGGACTTAAGCGAATCCTTGACCAAGGTTTTATCCTTGCGCATGGGACGTTCCTTCAGCTTGGCAGTCAGTGTGGAACCAGATCAGGAACCAGCCGAAACTCCTGTTCCCACGCAGCAGGAATTCAAATATCAGCCACCGCAACCACAACAGCCGCCGGTTCCGGAAATTCAGCATTCGGTGCATGGCCAAGTCAGCCACAACGGTGCGCCCGGTCAATACGAGGTCGGCCAGCAGCAGGAGGCGTCGCAAAGCAATGGGTGGGAACGCACCCACGCTGACCCCGGATTTGAAGCGCCCACCCCGCAGCGTATTCCGCGTGAAACCCCAGCTCACAACCCTAATCGTGAGGTGTCACTCAATCCGAAGTACACCTTCGAGAGCTTTGTGATTGGTCCCTTCAACCGCTTCGCCAATGCGGCTGCGGTGGCGGTGGCGGAGAGCCCAGCGAAAGCATTTAACCCCCTATTTATTTCCGGTGGTTCGGGCTTGGGTAAAACTCACCTTTTGCACGCGGTCGGAAATTATGCCCAGGAATTGCAGCCTGGCCTGCGGATTAAGTATGTCTCCAGTGAGGAATTCACCAATGACTACATCAACTCCGTGCGTGATGACCGCCAAGAAACCTTCAAAAGGCGCTATCGCAACCTCGATATTTTGATGGTTGATGATATTCAGTTCCTGGCCGGCAAAGAAGGCACGCAGGAAGAGTTTTTCCACACTTTTAACGCATTGCACCAGGCAGATAAGCAAATTATCCTGTCCTCGGACCGCCCGCCAAAGCAGCTGACCACGCTGGAAGATCGTCTGCGCACCCGTTTTGAGGGTGGTTTGATTACCGATATTCAGCCACCAGATCTGGAAACGCGTATTGCGATTCTGATGAAGAAGGCGCAAACCGACGGCACCCATGTGGACCGCGAGGTGCTCGAGCTCATTGCCAGCCGTTTTGAGTCTTCCATTCGTGAACTTGAGGGCGCGCTAATTCGTGTTTCTGCCTATTCTTCCCTGATCAATCAGCCGATTGACAAAGAAATGGCAATTGTGGCGCTGCGCGATATTCTCCCCGAGCCCGAAGATATGGAAATTACCGCGCCAGTGATCATGGAAGTCACCGCGGAATATTTTGAAATTTCCGTTGATACCCTGCGCGGAGCTGGGAAAACGCGTGCCGTGGCCCATGCGCGCCAGCTGGCAATGTATCTTTGCCGCGAACTTACCGATATGTCTTTGCCCAAGATTGGTGATGTTTTTGGCGGTAAAGACCACACCACGGTGATGTATGCCGATCGTAAAATCCGTCAGGAAATGACAGAAAAGCGCGATACTTATGATGAAATTCAGCAGCTCACCCAGCTGATTAAGTCGCGCGGGCGTAACTAAGCCCGAGTGCAGGTGCTTTTGAGCATCTGCGTAATTACAAAAGAGGAACCCTGCTGCACAAACTGCGGTGGAGTTCCTCTTTTTGTCATTTATACCGGTGGGGAAGTGCTGTAAAAAGTTATCCACAATCTTAGTCACAGCTCTGTAATTACAAACTTGTAATTCCGTGAGCTTTGTCACTTTCTAAACTTCCAAAGTCTCTCGTGAACCCTGTGCACAAACCGTTAAAAATTGGGGATAAGCTGGGGATACATTTGGTGAAAATGTGCATAACTTCGACCCCGCGCAATTCATCCACAGGGACCCGAAGTTATCCACAGGCAATTCACAAGCGACTTCACACCACAGAATTTGGCGGCTACCTTGACTAATGAGGGTCTATCCACAGTTTGAACAGGACTTACTGTTACTACCAATCTTCTTACTAAAAGTTATTTAAAAGAAAGAGGGGTTGGGGAGAACATCGAGAAATGACAAAAATTCAGGTGGTGCTCATTGAGCAACAACTGGATCAAAGAGATTTACAAATTCCTGAACTACCGAGTTCCCGGGTAGGTTGGGTTTGTGTAATTCAGAGGATTAACCCTTTGGGCCACCGCTTCGATCATGAAGTTTGACCTATCAGTGAAAATCTGGATTTAGTTAAACCTTGAACTAATTTGATCTATCTTTCCCAAGGAGCTTTAAAACAGCATGGAGTCACAAAACGTGTCCTTCCGTGTGGCCAGGGAGGACCTAGTTACCGCAGTAGCTTGGGTTGCTCGAAACCTGCCCACCAAACCGACTCAGCCGGTACTGCGCGCCATGCTGATCACGGCCGATGACGAGGGACTAGAACTCGCAGGCTACGACTACGAGGTTTCCACCCGTGTCCGCCTCTCAGCTGAGGTCTCCCAGCCTGGACGCATCGCCGTTGCCGGCAAGCTGCTCTCCGAAATCACCGGAACTTTGCCCAATAAGCCCGTTGACTTCCGCATCGATGGCTCCAAGGTTCTTGTCACTTGCGGTACTGCGCGCTTCGAGCTGCCTTCCATCCCGCTGGATGACTACCCTTCTTTGCCAAAGCTTCCAGAAGCAACCGGCTCGATTAATGCCAAGCTTTTCACCGAGGCTGTTTCCCAGGTTGCCGCAGCTGCCGGCAAGGATGATTCCCTGCCTATGCTCACCGGCGTAAACATGGAAATCACCGGAAATCACATCAATCTTGCTGCAACCGACCGTTTCCGCTTGGCACTGCGTACCTTCGAGTGGGATTCCAATGACTCCGAGCTCAACGCTAAGCTGCTGATCCCCGCAAAGACCCTGCTGGAGAACGCACGTTCCCTGGATACCGGCATCAATGATCCCATCGACATTGCAGTTGGTACCGGCGAGCAGGTTGGCCGCGAAGGACTTTTTGGCATTCACACCGATAACCGGGAAACCACCACTCGTTTGCTCGACGCGGACTTCCCCAATATCGCGCCATTGCTGCCCAAAGAGCACACCGCCATGGCTTCAGTAGAGATTTCTCCGCTGCTGGATGCCATTCGCCGTGTATCTCTCGTAGCAGACCGAAACGCCCAGGTCATCCTGCAATTCAGCGAAGGCCAGGTAATCCTTTCCGCTGGTGGCTCCGATGCTGGACACGCTGAAGAAACCCTGCCTTGTGCTTTTGTGGGCAAGGATCTCACCATCGCCTTCAACCCGGGCTACCTTAAGGACGGACTTTCTGTAGTTCCCACCCCGCGTGCAGTATTTGGCTTCACCGAGCCTTCCCGCCCTGCGATTATGATTCCTGAGCCAGAGGAATTCCCCGCGGCTGATGAGCGTGGCGTTTTCCAGACTCCGGAAACCTATTTCACCTACCTGCTCATGCCGGTTCGTCTACCCGGCTAGAGCCCTTCACCTGCTAAAACACAATTAAGACCGCGCCTGCCTTGGCACCAACAATCAACTTCAGGGCAGGCGCACTTGCAGCACCAGATCTTCTAAGGAGGCCATGATTCATGTACATCCGTTTTTTGGAATTACGTGATTACCGTTCATGGCCAGAGCTCAAAGTTGACCTCGAACCTGGAATTACCATGTTCATCGGCCGCAATGGTTTTGGAAAAACCAATATTGTCGAGGCCATTGGCTATTTAGCTCACCTTTCTTCACATCGCGTCTCCCAAGATGCGCCCCTGGTCCGCGCGAATGCCACAAATGCCAGGATTTCCGCCATTGCGGTAAATCAAGGCCGCGAACTCGCAGCTCATCTGCTGATTAAGCCCCATGCTGGCAATCAAGGCCAACTCAATCGCACCAAGGTGAAATCCCCACGCGAGCTGCTCGGCGTGATCAAAACTGTGTTATTTGCACCGGAAGATCTCGCCCTGGTCCGCGGGGAACCAGCTGAGCGCCGCCGCTACTTAGATGACATTATTGCCACCCGCAAACCGCGCATGGGAGCGGTCAAGGCCGATTATGACAAGGTGCTTAAACAAAGAAACGCCCTGCTCAAGACCGCAACTATCGCTTTGCGACGCGGCTATGGCACCGATGAAGGTGCAGCAGCCCTAAGCACGCTCGATACCTGGGATAGTCAACTCGCGCAGCTGGGTGCGCAGGTGATGGCTGCCCGTTTTGCACTACTTGAGGAACTCGGCCCCAAAATCCACGAGGCCTATGCCACCATTGCCCCAGAATCGCGGCCGGCGCAGGTAAATTACAAAACCACCATCGATCAGGCGCTGGCACAATTTTCGGAATTTGATGCTGGCGATATTGAGGCCACCCTGCTGACAGAACTGGCTGCCAAACGCCAGCGCGAGATCGAACGTGGCTCGAGCCTGGTCGGTCCACACCGCGATGACCTGGAGTTATTGCTGGGTGATCAACCTGCCAAGGGCTTTGCCAGCCACGGCGAGACCTGGTCTTTTGCGCTGTCTTTACGGATTGCGGAGTTTAATTTGCTGCGCTCTGATGGCACCGACCCGATCCTGATCCTCGACGATGTTTTCTCCGAACTCGACGCCGGCCGCCGCGAAAAACTAGTGGGCATCGCCCAAGATGCCGAGCAGGTCATCATCACAGCCGCCGTTGACGAGGACCTTCCCGAAAACCTCAAAAATGTCATTTCCGCACAACATACCGTCTCCGTGGCCGATACCGACGCCGGCCGCATCTCACTTTTGGACGCACCATGACCGACCCCATCGATCAAGCATTTGAGCGCATCCGCCAAGAGGCCCAAAAACGCAATGGTCAGGTGCCTAATCTCTATCAAAAAGATGCTTTTCGACGAACCCCTGCGCGCCGTAGCAAACAGGGTGGCGTCGAAAAGCACAAAAAGGGCCGGCCCACCGGCCTTGATGGTCGCTACAAGCGTTATGAGCGCAATGCTGAATCTTTGGGATCCATTCTCAACAAGGAAATTCAGAACCGGGGCTGGGCAAAAGAGATCGCGGGTGGCTGGGTTACAACAAATTGGCCTGAGCTGGTCGGACCGAAGATTGCGCAGCATACGCGGGTGGAAATGATCAAGGATAAGAAGCTTTTTATCACCTGTGATTCCACTGCTTGGGCTACCAATTTGCGCCTTATGCAAAAGCAGATTTTGCAGGTCATCGCCGAAAAAGTGGGCCCTAACCTGATTGTGGAGCTGCGGATTTTTGGCCCCCAAGCACCCAGCTGGCGCAAAGGTCCTTTACATGTAAAAGGACGCGGTCCGCGCGACACATACGGCTAATTTCCTAGGCAAAATCGCCAAAAACGGGCCTATTTTGGCGTTTCACGGGTTATCGATGCCACCGTGGGGGGACCTAAGCGTGTAAGATGAAAAGGTCTGTATCGGATAAGTAGCGAGGAGTGTTCGTTAAAAGTGGCAAACACTGAACACAATTATGACGCTTCATCGATCACCATCCTTGAAGGTCTTGAGGCGGTTCGTAAACGCCCGGGCATGTATATCGGTTCCACGGGACCACGCGGCCTGCACCACCTAATTTGGGAGGTCGTTGATAACTCGGTGGATGAGGCCATGGCTGGCTATGCCACCAAGGTCGATGTCACCCTGCTCGAAGACGGTGGCGTCCAAGTCATCGACGACGGCCGTGGCATCCCCGTCGATATGCACCCATCAGGTGCGCCAACGGTGCAGGTCGTGATGACCCAGCTGCACGCCGGCGGTAAGTTTGACTCCGATTCCTACGCGGTATCCGGTGGTCTGCACGGCGTTGGTATCTCCGTGGTGAACGCCCTATCCACCCGTGTCGAAGCTGATATTAAGCTGCACGGCAAGCACTGGTACCAAAAATTTGTGAACTCTGTTCCCGATGAACTCATCGAGGGTGGCAACGCTCGCGGAACCGGTACCACCATCCGTTTTTGGCCAGATGCTGAGATTTTCGAAACCACCGAGTTTGATTTCGACACCATTTCTCGACGTCTGCAGGAGATGGCATTCCTTAACAAGGGTCTGACCATCACCTTGACCGATAACCGCGCCAGCGACCAAGAGCTTGAGTTGGAAGCTATCGCTGAGCAGGGTGAAACCGCTGCCGAGCTCTCCCTAGATGAAATCGACAATGAGACCGAACTTGTCGAAGACGCTGGTGACGCTCCCAAGAAGCCCAAAAAGCGGGAGAAGAAAAAAGTCTTCCACTACCCCAATGGGCTTGAGGATTATGTCAACTACCTCAACCGCAGCAAAACTGTCATTCACCCTTCCATCGTGGCTTTTGATGCCAAGGGCGATGACCACGAGGTAGAGATTGCTATGCAGTGGAACTCCTCCTACAAGGAATCCGTGCATACCTTCGCCAACACCATTAACACCCACGAGGGTGGCACCCATGAGGAAGGTTTCCGCTCTGCGCTGACCTCCCTGATGAACCGCTATGCCCGTGAGCACAAGCTGCTCAAGGAAAAGGAAGCAAACCTTACCGGCGAAGACTGCCGTGAAGGTCTTTCTGCCATTATCTCGGTGCGTGTTGGTGATCCTCAGTTCGAGGGCCAGACCAAGACCAAGCTGGGCAACACCGAAATCAAGTCCTTTGTGCAGCGTATGACCAATGAGCACGTGGGCCACTGGCTGGAAGCCAACCCTGCTGAAGCTAAGGTCATTATCAACAAGGCCGTTGGTTCCGCGCAGGCCCGTATGGCTGCTCGTAAGGCCCGTGACCTGGTACGACGCAAGTCCGCCACCGATCTTGGAGGCCTTCCAGGCAAGCTTGCCGATTGCCGTTCCAAGGATCCGGAAAAGTCCGAACTCTATATCGTGGAGGGCGATTCCGCAGGTGGCTCCGCAAAGTCCGGCCGTGACTCCATGTTCCAGGCCATCTTGCCGCTGCGCGGAAAGATCCTCAATGTGGAAAAGGCACGCCTCGACAAGGTGCTTAAGAATGCCGAAGTTCAGGCGATTATCACGGCGCTGGGCACCGGCATCCACGATGAGTTTGATATCAACAAGCTGCGTTATCACAAGATTGTCTTGATGGCCGACGCTGACGTTGACGGTCAGCACATCGCAACCTTGCTGCTCACCCTGCTCTTCCGCTTCATGCCAGAACTTGTTGCTCAAGGCCACGTTTACCTCGCACAGCCACCGCTTTATAAGCTCAAGTGGCAGCGTGGCGAGCCAGGCTTCGCCTACTCCGATGAGGAGCGCGATGAGCAGCTTGCAGAAGGTCTTGCTGCAGGTCGCAAGATCAACAAGGATGACGGCATCCAGCGTTATAAGGGACTCGGCGAGATGAACCCTAACGAGCTATGGGAAACCACGATGGATCCAAGCGTTCGTATCCTGCGTCGCGTTGATCTCAATGACGCACAGCATGCCGATGAGCTCTTCTCCATCCTCATGGGTGACGATGTTGTGGCCCGCCGTAGCTTCATTACCCGAAACGCAAAGGATGTCCGCTTCCTGGACGTCTAAAATTTGGGATTTCCTTCCTAATTGCCCGCTTGAACGCCCGCCACGGACTTCCTTTTGGAGTCCGCGGCGGGTTTTGCGTTCTGTGGGTGCCCTCTTAGGGCTGGGCAGGCGTCGCGAAAGCGCCCGGAAGGGAAAAGTGTGCGAGAACCTACAAGTTTTGGGTGCAAGGGCTCGAGTTTGTAGGTTCTGGCACAAAAATCGGTGCTCATTTGTGCCTGAGCCTACAAAAACTGACACCCGCGCACATTTTTGTAGGCTCAGGCACAGGTGATGAATAAAACTCCTAAAGAGCCCCAAAACACTAGGCATTCAGAGGCGTTAAGCGACTTAAAGAATGCTCATAAGGGTAATACTCATTTCGCTAATATGGAACGCTTAAATTGGCTCTGCATTTTTGGGGGAATTGAATACCCTGGGAGTGGTGAAAGCTACTGAACCCACCACAACTGCCCATGTTTTAATGCCAGATGGATCTTCAACACCCGTACAAATTTGGCAAGCTGCTGATCCACAAGCAACTCTTGTCATGGTGTGGCCTGGCTTTGGAATGGGCGGCTATTATTATCGACCCCTCGCCTCCGCGCTAACCCAAGCAGGGTTCCACGTTGCCATTGGAGAACTTCGAGGTCAGGGTCAAAGTTCCGCGCGTGCCTCGAGGACAAACCAGTGGGGATACCATGATTTAGCTGCGGTGGATTTCCCATTACAAATTGCTGCCGCCAAAGAATCCCTGAACTTGGCAACTGATCACCCCATGCGTTTTCTTTCGCACTCCATGGGCGGGCAGATTTCCTGTCTTTTTGCAGCTCGCCCCGAAGCGGAAAAATACAACTTGCAGGGGATCTTCGGCGTGGGAGCCGGTTCTCCCTGGTCAGAAGCCTTTGGAGACAAAGAGCGCAGGCGCCTTGGAATGGGAGCAGTGCTCTTGGGCGGCGTTGGCGGCCATCTTTTGGGATTTTGGCCAGGCAAGGTGCTCGGCAAGGATTTTGTGGGTTATGGCAGGCAATCTGGAACCCATATGAAAGAGTGGCGCCGCTTTAATCGCAAAAATTCACTCGACGGGCTCACCGGCCAAGACATTAACTATGTGCAGGAAATGAAAAAAGTCAGCATTCCGCTGACTTTTGGAAGAAGTGCCAATGATGAAGAATGCCCAGAAGCCTCCATCGATGCGCTTGCGAGCTTTTTGCCCAATGCACCCCTCACCAAGTTAATTGTGCCAGGGGAGCTGGGTCACAACCGGTGGGCTCGGGAGCCAGCGGCTGTGGTTGAGCTCTTCAGCCATTCCTAAAAAGAGCTAGTGCCCAATGGAGCGAAGGTAGAGCTTGCGCCACTGCTTTACAAAAAAGCCGATGAAGAAGGCAGCGAAAATGGTTCCTTCGCGCACGCCTACCAGCGCTCCCATGGTGATGAATGAAATGATTCCGGCGGTGATCACGAGGGTCCAGTCGACAATTTGTTTCATGGTGCCAAATTGCATGGAGGGGAATTTGCGCACCAAGGAATTAACAAAACCTTCGCCGGCGATATAGGTGATGTCGGGGAGTACTTGGATAAAGATTCCCAGTGACATCAACATTATCGAGAAAATCACTAAAACCCAGGACAGAGCATAGTTGTCGGTGTCGGCCCAGCCGGTGATTAAGAGGTTGAGATCGCAAAGGAAGCCAAAAAGGAAAGCCCAGAGGATCTGCACCAGCATGCTTGCTTTGAAATCTTTGCGCAGCACCACCATCTGGCCAATGATCAAAATGACATTAAATAAAATGGTGGTAGTACCCACAGAAAGCGTGCCCGCAGCCGACCACACCACCGGAATGGCAGAAATCGTGGTGGTGCCCAGTCCCACGTGGACGGTAATGGCAATGGCATAGGACATGAGGTAAATGCCAAGAAAAAACATTGCCCACCGGGTTGGTAGGTTGAAGCGCTGCGCTGGGTCGAGCGGTTTTTTAGAGCTGGACACTTAGCGCGCGTTTTTCTCGATGAGTGCGCCGATTGCAGGAAGTTCTTCAGTAATAACCTTGGAAGCCTTGCCGCGCACGCCCTTATAAACCTTGGCTAGGCCGGGAACATTGATGTTTTCGGCATTGCGATCGGCAACGCTCAGAATTGCATCCAACGCACGCTGATTATTGGTGGCCAGGAAGACTCCAAAATCGCCGGTGCCACCAGCGGTGTATTCCTGCCACAGACCATCGAGGGAGTCGGCCATTTCGGGCAGTAGGCGGCGTGAGCCCTTAGTGACAATATCGGCGTCCACCTTGGTTGCGGCCCCGAGCGCGCCTTTCAGCGCCATACCGGTCAAGCCAGACTGCTTTTCGACGGTGCTAGTGATGAAGCTGGCCATATCAGTGACGGCATTGTCGAAGTTATCGGAGACAAGAAGTTCTTTAAGAGTGGTCATGGCATCATCTTAGGGGAATGACAAAAGGTCGGTGTTCCCTTGGGACTAATGGGAGC
The DNA here is from genome assembly GCF_046592015.1 of Corynebacterium callunae. Lineage (GTDB taxonomy): Bacteria > Actinomycetota > Actinomycetes > Mycobacteriales > Mycobacteriaceae > Corynebacterium > Corynebacterium callunae_A. The sequence goes on along the minus strand of NZ_JAWVOB010000004.1, from coordinate 93,446 downwards.
CGACCTTTATACACACAGCGTTGCAATCCTTCCACCATCAGAAACTGAAACCACAACAGTCTCTGTAATCACAACAGTCACAAAGCTTACATTTCTTCACAACTATGCTGCAACAAATGCCAAAGGATCCTGCCTAATTGGATGTAAAGCCACGTGAATGGCAGCGGTGCGCAGAATATGGGCATCGGCACGTTGAATGCGCAATTGGCTACCAGTGGATGCACGCAGTTGATTTACCACAATCTTCAAGCCTTCGGGATCTAAGGTGAAGGCCTCACCAGCAAAAACCACCGTATCGGGATCGACCACATCAACGGCGGCGATCACAGCTTCGGCGAGCTTATGCGAGCGTTCGTTGAGAATGTCGCGCGCGACTTTTTCGGTCCGCGCTCGGCTGACCAGCTCGGCGAAAGTACGGGCAGCAATGCCGCGTCGAGAAGCTTCTTTAAGGGTATTGGAATTACCAAAGGCGAGGGGAGTACGTCCGGAATTGGGGCGGTGCACGGCGCCGTTAAAAATCCAGGCGTGGGAAACCACCTCGCGCGCATAGAAGTACAAGGTAGAGGGCTCAAAATGGGCGTCGGTATTCAGTGGAGTATTGATGATCTCAGTGCCGGCCATCGCTGCCACGCCGGTGCCCAGCGAAATAGGGAAGGGGAGGTGGCGCTGAATATCAACGTGGTCCCAGCCGAAAACGGGGGAGGTCACGGTGCCGTCATTGGCCACGTGGGCGGAAAAGGCAAAACCAATATTGCGTGGATCCGGAAGTCCGGCGCTCAGTGTTTGCAGCTGCTCAGCGATGATGTGCAGAGATTCTTCAGCGGAGAATTTGGTGACATCATGGTCGAGTTTTTGGTGCCTAATCACACGTCCGGCCAGGTCGCAAACGGTAATTTCGGTGCTGCGCACACCAATATGTGCACCCCAGGCGGTGAGGTGGCGGCCGTCGATGCCCAGCTTGGTACGTGGACGGCCGGAGCGGGTGCCGTCATCATTTTGGGGACGGGTTTCCTCGACTAGACCGGCATCAATAAGTGCAGAAACGTGCCTGGTGATGCCTGCTTGGGAGAGTCCAAGATCGTGTTGCAGCGAGGTGCGGTCGGCATCTGTTGCGCGAATTTGATGAAATACGCGGGCCACCGGCAGTTGCGGGGCGCAGATGTGAATTGGTCTGGTTTGCTGTGTGAGCATAGGCACATGCTAGACAGAGTGGTCTTTAAAGTCATTATTAAAATTCATGGCTTTAAACTGCTCAAATGTATTTCTACTAGACCGTACGGTCTATATATTCCTAGTGAGGAGGATGCGCTGAGTTACCGCCGCGAAGGTTTCATTGCGTCCGCTTAAAGGCTCCAGCAGGCGAATAAGTTCCGAGACACGGGCAGCCATCGACTCCGCAGATCCATGCACTTCAACACCATAAAAACTGGCCGTACTCACCGCTGATACCGCCACCAGCGCCGCAAAATCGCGCACCACCACGCCGTGCACCGCGCCCACCTCATCGGCGATAACCAGGAGTTGTTCCGGACTTAAACCCCTCATCGGTTTTGCCTAATACGCTTTTCGACGCTTGCATACTCAGCCACGTAATTGCGTGCCAGTTCGGCGACCTCAGCGTCTTCTAAAGCGCGGCCGGCGGCCGCAATAATGGCGCGAATAGTGGCCTCCTGTTTGCTGCAGCCTTGTGCCCGGGCAAGCAGGGTGAGTGCGCGGTCCTGGGCGTCGTTAAGCCTTAAAGTCATTGCCATAGGGGAAATGGTATCGCTTTGATACCACTTTGAGGGGGTTGAAGGCGTTAAAAAGACCTGTGGACTAAAATCGGGTGGGTTGACACGAAGAAAGGTGATCAGTGAGCGACGACAATACCGCACAATTTGACCGCATTAATCCTATTGATATCAATGAGGAAATGCAGTCGAGCTATATCGACTACGCCATGTCCGTCATCGTTGGTCGCGCCCTCCCTGAGGTTCGCGACGGCATGAAGCCGGTTCACCGCCGTGTGCTTTATGCAATGTATGACAATGGCTATCGCCCCGACCGCAGCTATGTGAAGTCCGCAAAGCCAGTGGCAGACACCATGGGTAACTTCCACCCCCACGGCGACTCCGCAATTTATGACACCTTGGTGCGTATGGCACAGCCATGGTCCATGCGATACCCGCTGGTAGACGGCCAGGGTAACTTCGGTTCCCGCGGCAACGACGGTCCCGCAGCAATGCGTTATACCGAGTGCCGCATGACTCCTTTGGCGATGGAAATGGTCCGCGACATCCGCGAAAACACCGTTAACTTCTCTCCAAACTACGATGGCAAGACCCTGGAACCAGATGTTCTGCCATCCCGCGTTCCCAACCTGCTGATGAACGGCTCCGGCGGCATCGCTGTTGGTATGGCCACCAACATCCCGCCACACAACCTCAATGAGCTTGCCGACGCCATCTTCTGGATTCTGGAACACCCAGATGCAGAAGAATCTGAGGCGCTTGAAGCCTGCATGAGCTTTGTGAAGGGCCCAGACTTCCCAACTGCTGGCCTGATCATTGGTGATAAGGGCATTCACGATGCCTACACCACCGGCCGTGGCTCCATCCGCATGCGTGGCGTGACCTCCATCGAAGAAGAGGGCAACCGCACCGTCATCGTTATTACTGAGCTGCCTTTCCAGGTCAACCCAGATAATTTGATCTCCAACATCGCGGAGCAGGTTCGCGATGGCAAGCTCGTGGGCATCTCCAAGATTGAAGATGAATCCTCCGACCGCGTGGGCATGCGCATTGTGGTTACCCTCAAGCGCGATGCCGTTGCTCGTGTGGTGCTTAACAACCTGTTTAAGCACTCCCAGCTGCAAACCAACTTCGGTGCCAACATGCTCTCCATCGTTGATGGCGTGCCTCGCACCCTGCGCCTGGACCAGATGCTGCGCTACTACGTGGCACACCAGATTGAAGTTATCGTCCGCCGTACCCAGTACCGCTTGGACAAGGCTGAAGAGCGTGCACACATCCTGCGCGGCCTGGTTAAGGCCCTGGATATGCTCGATGAGGTCATTGCCCTTATCCGCCGTAGCCCCACCGTGGAAGAAGCTCGTACCGGATTGATGTCCTTGCTGGATGTTGATCAGATCCAAGCTGACGCCATCCTGGAAATGCAGCTGCGCCGTCTGGCTGCCCTGGAACGAGAAAAGATCGTCAAGGAATTGGCTGATCTCGAAGAAACCATCGCTGACCTCAAGGACATCCTGGCCAACCCACAGCGCCAGCGCAACATTGTCCACGATGAACTCAAAGAGATTGTGGACAAGTACGGTGACGAGCGTCGTTCCAAGATCATTGCCGCTACCGGCGATGTCTCTGAAGAAGACCTCATTGCCCGCGAAAACGTCGTGGTCACCATCACCTCCACCGGTTATGCCAAGCGCACCAAGGTGGACGCTTATAAGTCCCAAAAGCGCGGTGGCAAGGGCGTGCGTGGCGCCGAGCTGAAGCAAGACGACATTGTGCGTCACTTCTTTGTCAGCTCCACCCACGACTGGATCCTCTTCTTTACCAACTATGGCCGCGTGTACCGCCTCAAGGCCTATGAGTTGCCAGAGACCTCACGTACTGCCCGTGGCCAGCACGTAGCCAACCTGCTGGAGTTCCAGCCCGGCGAGCAAATCGCCCAGGTTATCCAGATCGAAAGCTACGAGGACGCTCCTTACCTGGTCTTGGCAACTGCCCACGGCCGCGTGAAGAAGTCCCGCCTGCTGGATTATGAATCCGCCCGTTCCGGTGGACTCATCGCCATCAACCTCAACGAGGATGACCGCCTCATCGGCGCAGCACTGTGTGGCGAAGAGGATGACCTACTGTTGGTCTCTGAGTACGGCCAATCCATCCGCTTTACTGCCGACGACGAGCAGCTGCGCCCAATGGGCCGTGCTACCGCTGGTGTTAAGGGCATGCGCTTCCGTGAAAACGATCAGCTGCTGTCCATGTGTGTTGTTCGCGATGGTGAGTTCTTGCTCGTTGCTACCTCTGGTGGCTATGGCAAGCGCACCCCACTTGAGGATTACTCCACCCAGGGCCGTGGCGGTCTAGGCGTTGTGACCTTCAAGTACACCCCGAAGCGCGGACGCCTCATCGGTGCTCTTGCTGTAGAGGAAGATGACGAGATCTTCGCTATTACCTCTGCCGGCGGCGTAATTCGCACCGAGGTTAACCAGATTCGTCCATCTTCTCGTGCCACCATGGGCGTGCGATTGGTTAACCTAGAAGAAGGCGTCGAGCTGCTCGCTATCGACAAGAATGTCGAAGATGAAGGCGAAGAAACCGCCGAAGCAGTGGCAAAGGGTGAGGTTTCCCGACCATCACCTAAGGCAATTGCAGATAACACTGTAGACAGCGCCGTAGAAAGCACTGACGATAGCGACGAGGAGTAAACCTTGGCATCCCGAGAAGTATCCATCACCCGAATTTCGCCACTAGCCGCGTTTCGCGTGGCACTGGCCATGTCCATCATCGGACTCGTGGCGTGGATCATCTGCGTGTCTTTGCTTTATTTCGGACTGAACGCAGCTGGCGTGTGGCAAAACCTAAACAATGTCATCGGCGGTGTTGGTGCTGAACAGACCATCACTTTCGGACTGGTCCTTAGCGTTTCCGCACTGCTCGGTGCCATCGCTGCAATCACCATTGCGATTCTGGCTCCTTTGTCTGCGATTATTTACAACGCAATTGTTGACCTTTTTGGCGGGCTGTCCATTCAGCTCCAAGAAGAAGTTGATTAAGCCCGCTTAGGTGCTTAAAACTGTCCCTTGTTTGAAGGCCATGAAAATAGCCTTTAAGCAGGGGATTTGTTTGTTTGTTAACTAATGGGTAAAGTCTTACCTCGTTCCCAAGGGGCCTATAGCTCAGTCGGTTAGAGCGCATCGCTGATAACGATGAGGTCGCAAGTTCGATTCTTGCTAGGCCCACCAGGAACAATGGGGCATTAGCTCAGTTGGTAGAGCACCTGCTTTGCAAGCAGGATGTCAGGAGTTCGATTCTCCTATGCTCCACAAAATATAAAGAACCACTTTCCGCACAGGGGAGTGGTTCTTTTTTGCTTCCCATTCCCTTAAAAAGAGGTGTTAAGCTGCCGTTTTGGTAGTTCTTTAGCTTGTCGGTAGAGTCTTTCAGTGTTCCCATTAGGGCCTATAGCTCAGTCGGTTAGAGCGCATCGCTGATAACGATGAGGTCGCAAGTTCGATTCTTGCTAGGCCCACCAGGAACAATGGGGCATTAGCTCAGTTGGTAGAGCACCTGCTTTGCAAGCAGGATGTCAGGAGTTCGATTCTCCTATGCTCCACAAAATGAAAATCCCGGGCCTTAAAAAGGTTCGGGATTTTCGCGATTTAAGGCCTTGAAATTCTCCAATGGCCTTTACCCTTCCCAAAGCCTTTTCGACCGCTTAGGATGGCATACAGATCTTGCACTTTTGAGGGCTAAAAAGGGTTTTATTCACCCTTTGTGCCTAAACCTACAAAACGCTCCGCACCCCAAGGGGTTTTGTAGATTCTCGCACAATATCGCACCCATTTTTGTGCCAGATCCTACAAATTCGGCTCCATACCTCATGAGCTTGTAGGTTCTCGCACACTCGCGCCGGGGCAGTGGCAAAAATGAGGCCCAGGCAGGCGATTTTTTCTCAATGGGTGGGCAGGTGTAACATGATAAGAGCAACAAGGGGCATTAGCTCAGTTGGTAGAGCACCTGCTTTGCAAGCAGGATGTCAGGAGTTCGATTCTCCTATGCTCCACAGTTTCCCGGTTCACCTTCGCGGTGAACCGGGATTTTTATTTATGTTCCACTTTTAAATAGGCGCGGTTACGACTTGACGGTGGAGCAGTAGCCGTTACGAGACCAGAATCAATGAGAGCTCTGAGTAAGGGACGCAGAGTTCCAATAGTTTTTCCAGTTGTTGATGAGATTTCATGGATTGACACTGGAACTGAAGTATTAATGGCTTCTAAGACTTCCTGTTCGCTTGATGACGGCTTTATGCCGGACTGAAGGAGTTGATAGTGGTCTTGTGAGCTACGGTGCAAAATCTCTTTATCCACTAAATCTTCAAGCATGGCACGCATGTCTTCTGAGTCGTGGCCAGTTTGTGTACGAAGATCTCGAGGTGTTACAGTTCCGAGTTCTTTGGTCAGTAGAAGTGCGATTCCTTGAGGAGTGGAAAAACCAGGACCAAGTAGCTCGACGAGCCATGCATTTGTTTGAGGATCAAGAAGGCCATAGCGACTGAGCTTGACGGTCACGCTAGCGATATCGACTTTGTATTCAGGTACAGGTAGCCCTGCTTCGCGCATCAAGTTGAACATTCTGGGGATGCCCGAACCATTGTTTTCAGCAAGGACTCCTGGAGTTTCATCTGACCAAGGTATATCCATGAGGATTCGCGATAATACATCGTTTCTCGGGTCAGAAAAGCCATCTTGGCCATCTTGGATCGACTCAGGGCGTCGTCCATTAGGCAGTCCACCTGGGCTAATAATTTCAATACGGTCTTTGTAGATATCGACGTAAATGGCTTCATTTTGAGCTAATTCAGAATAATCGCGGTGAAGAACTGCATTTGCGAGTGCTTCTCTTAGTACTTCTTCCGGGATTTCTAAGACATCTCTTCCACTGAGACCTTCAACAATTCGACGAACACGAAGATTTCTCTTGATTGCTGACATGGCTTCTTGGACCATGCTTAGAATATTTCCTTCGCAGATTTGGCGGTCTTCAAAGCGCGTTAATGTACCAATCGGAGATTTGTGAAGACCTGGGTGTACTGCTACGTCAATTAAGATTCGTGGAAAAAATTCTTGTGGATATTTACCGAGTGCTAGGACCCCAGCTAGGGTGAGTTCTCCATTTGAGGAAGTAATATTTTTACGCTTTAGCCAATCGCCATCAGGACTTATTGCACGGCTACCGAGGTTGATTAAGCGATGTCGAAATTTTTCTACAAGGGTTTCGTCAAGATCCGATGTACTTGAGTCTGGAACGGGAATTCTATCGGTTTTAGTCCGTGTAAATCGGTTTTGTAATTCATAGATTTCAAGGTGATTTAGCTTTTGGTCTTCATCGCCAACTCGCTTGAAACTGCCATTTTTGATGTCAGTAGGACGGTAATAGCATGGCCCATTCACCTCAAGAGGTGAAATAGTAATTACTACCACGTCTGCGCCATCTACACTCATGACTTCGATTTCATGGCGAGGTATCGGTTCAACTTTTTGAGCATCACGGTCTTGAGGATTTAATCCTGCGCGAATGACTTGAATACTTGCGTGGGGGTCAAATCCTTCCACAGGCTTGAAATCTGGTTCACTCAATCCCAAGATGATGAATCCACCATTTGTATTAGCAAATGCACTAATGGATTCCCAGACACTTTTCGCTTTTCCACCTGATGGAACTTTGCCCCAAGATTTAACTTCTACAAGTTCGTCATCTTTACCATTCTTCCTGAGGCGTTCTAGGTGACTTTCTAAAACTGATGGTTCCATACTGTTGGTAGCCTTACGCTTTTAGAAGTTGGGTATCACCCCTCAGTGTAGTTCACTGAGGGCGTCAGTTTCTACACTGAGGGCGTCAGTTTCTACACTGAGGGCGTCAGTTTCTACACTGAGCAGAGTGAAAGCCTGGGTGTGAGACGGAATGCTCAGACGAAAAACCTCCTTGGAAAATCTTCCAAGGAGGTTTTTCGCGCCCCAAGCTCCAAGTCCAAGCCATCAAGCAGTCTTGGAGATAGTCTCTTCCAAGGCAGCCTTGATCTTATCCATGGTTTGGGGATAAGCAGTGGTCATGTCGATATTGAGTTTGTCGGCAAGGACAAAAACCCACCATAAGGTTTCGGAGAGTTTGTGTTCGAGCTCGGCGCGGGCATCGCCATCGATATTCCAAGTGCCTTCTTCGGCGAGGAGGAGTCGACCGATGTATCCGACGTCGTTGGCAAAGCCGATTTGAAGTTCGTGCATAGACCAGGTTTTGCCATTAAAGCGCTCTTCGAGGATCTCATAGAGCTTGCGCACTTCAAGAGCCTGAGAGCGGGCATGAGCTAAAGGATTTGTCATTTAAGGAATTCTTCCATAGCCACGTCGAAAAGCGTTTTAGCCGCTCACGCCAGTGAGCTCATTGGGGGCGGCGGGCAGCTCTGCGGAGGTGAGCACCTTGCCTGTGCCCAGGTCAACAACGTGGAGTGTATTGCTGGCGGGCTCGGAAACGTAGGCGTGATTTTCCTGAATGAAGAGAGTGGGACGCGGTTCCTGCCACTTTTCGGGCTCCATCCACGGCGCGACAACGGGGTAGGTATGCAGGACGTTGCCGGTGTTTTGGTCGATAATATGCAGCTGACCATCGGTTCCCAGCACTACTGCCTCGCCGGCGGGACCGCGTCCGAGGGAACGGAAAGAGTAAGAAGTGCCTAGGTCAACAAGCTTCAGCTCGCCGGTTTCGGTATTGGTTAGTGAAATCCGCTCCGGGCGCTCCAACTTGGCGTCCTTATCCACCTTGTAGTCGCCGAGAATCACTGGCGACATCTCGCTGCCAGCCTGATTACCGATGCGCCCATAAGCGTCAGGAGCTTGCACCTTAGTAAACTGCCCATTCTTATAAATCAGGACACCGTCCTCACAGCCCAGCGCAATGACGTCATTGGCAGCCGCGGCCTCACCATGAACTCCGGGGCATTGCTCATTGCGCACAACTTCCTTGCCAGCGCTATCAAAAACAATCGCTCCATTGCGAGAATCTGAGTTACCCAAGGTGTGCAGCAAATCGCCATTTTCCAAGGCCAAGGCCACGCCATGGTGCGGTTCGAGGGTCTTTTTCACCTCTGGTGCGATAGTTTTTCCAGAGAGCAGGTCGGCGGAGTCAAAGATCTGAATTTTGCCGTCGCCATCACCAAAGAGCACGGTTTTTTCCGCGTGCCTCACCACGTGACCAGGCTTTTGGGTGTCATAAACCGTGTCGGTAAGTTCCGGAGACGCCGTGTAGCTGTGGGTGTGATCGCCATGCGCCTCCGTCCACGCGCCCGGGTCAAAAACCTGGAACCCGGCAGCAGTTGATACAAAAACATGGCGGCCATCGCCGGCAGGATTTAGCCGATTAAAGCCATCCAACTGGGTATTCCCCAGGACTTCCAAGGTGGTGGCGTCAAGGGTAAGAATGCCGCCATCGTAGGTGGTCACCAGCCGCGCCTGCGGGGAGTCGGCCTCTGCGGCCGCCACGGTGGTGCTTGTCGACGATGCGGTGCTGGCAGTTTCAGCCTGTTGAGAGCTGCAGCCAGCAAGCAGAATGGACGTCGTTGCGGCGAGAGCCAGCAACTTGGGGGAAGGCTTCATGTTCTTCTCCTGTGGATGGGTCGGGGCAAAGGGCCAGTTATTGAAAACTTATTTCAATAACCCAAAAGGGAGCTTAGTCTACTAATGACATTCTTTGTCAATAAGTTAATGTGCTCATGGCCTACCCAAGGGAGGTCACAGTATTATTTCAGGGGTGGGCTAAAACTCCAGTACACAGGCTCTGAATCGATAATGACACCTGTGAAAAGTTTGACTTGTGCCTCTGACCTGCGTTGACTTAAGCAAATGAAGCTTCCAAAAATCGCTGCGTTAATAGTTGGCGCAACACTCCTCTTAACAGGTTGTTCGGCAACCGGTGGAGCCCCGCGGAATACCCAGGGGGAAGGAGGCGGGGGAACCGTCGATACGCCCCGTCTGGTTGTTGCCATGGTGAGCCACGGCGCTCCCGGTGACACCTTTTGGGATTTGGTGCGCCAGGGTGCAGAAGATGCGGCCCAAAAAGACAATATTGAGCTGCGTTATTCCTCCAACCCAGAGGTTCCGGAACAAGCCAACCTCATTCAAAATGCCATTGATTCCGGGGTAGACGGCATCGCCATGACGATGTCCAATTCCCAGGCCCTGGGACCAGCTGCGCAAAAGGCTGTGGACGCGGGTATTCCCGTGGTGGGGCTTAATGCTGGCATGACGGATTATCAAGAATATGGAATGTCGGGATTCTTTGGCCAGGATGAAACCGTCGCTGGTACCAAGGCTGGAGAACGCCTAGCTGCTGAGGATGCGCAGGATGTACTTTGTGTAATTCATGAGCAGGGCAATGCCTCCCAGGAAGCACGCTGCGCCGGTGTGGCTCAGGGCCTTGGCAAAAATGTGGAGAACCTCTATGTCAATGGCATGGATCTGACCTCGGTGAACTCCACCTTGCAGGCAAAACTTGCCCAAGATCCCAATATTGACTGGGTGATGGGGCTTAATGCGGCGGTCTCTATGACCATCGCCGATGCTGCAGCCTCTGCAAATTCCGCAGCTAAGATCGCCACCTTTGATACCAATGCCCAGCTAATGGATGCCATCCGCACCGGCAAGATCCAATTTGCCATTGATCAACAGCCTTATTTGCAGGGCTATATGGCCGTGGATTCTTTGTGGTTAGCACACCGAAATGGCACCACAGTAGGTGGCGGACGCCCCGTTTATACCGGACCAAGCTTTGTGGATGCCAGCAATGTTGAGGTTATCGCCGAAGCCGTAAAGGAAGGTCTGCGATGAGCATAAACACTAAAAGCAGGGGTGCGTCGACAAGCGTCTTTGAGCGCGCCCTTAAGCGCCCCGAACTGACCAGCGCACTTGGCGCGGTTATTGTTTTTATTCTTTTTATGTCGGTGGCGCCGGCGTTTAGGTCCTGGGATGCGATGGCCACGGTGCTGTACGCCAGCTCGACAATTGGCATTATGGCGGTGGCCGTGGGCCTGCTTATGATCGCCGATGAATTTGATCTATCCACCGGTGTGGCCGTGATTACCGCGGCACTGGCGGCCTCGATGTTTAGTTATAATTTGTGGCTAAATACCTGGGTCGGCGCGCTGATCGCATTGGTGATTTCCCTGGCTATCGGCTTTTTTAATGGCTATTTGGTGGTGCGTACCAAGATTGCCTCCTTCCTTATTACCTTGGCGTCTTTCCTGATGTTGCAGGGTATTAACCTGGCGCTGACCAAATTGATTTCGGGCACGGTGGCCACTCCCACCATTGCCGATATGGAAGGTTTTCCCTCTGCACGCGTGGTTTTTGCCAGCTCAATCCCTATTTTTGGGGTGAATGTACGGATCACCGTTTTTTGGTGGCTGCTTTTTGTCGCCCTTGGAACTTTTGTGCTTTTTAAAACTCGCTTTGGCAACTGGATTTTCGCAGTTGGCGGCGATGAAGACGCAGCACGCGCCGTGGGTGTCCCCGTGCGCCGCGTAAAAATTACGCTATTTATGTTTATGGGTTTTGCCGCCTGGTTTGTGGGCATGCACAACCTCTTTATGTTTGATTCCATTCAAGCAGGTCAGGGCGTTGGCAATGAGTTTCTCTACATCATCGCAGCAGTAATCGGCGGCATTTCCATGACCGGTGGCCGCGGCACCGTCATTGGTACCATGATTGGCGCGCTGATCTTTGGCATGACCAACCAAGGCATCGTTTATGCAGGTTGGAACCCAGATTGGTTCAAATTCTTCCTCGGCGCCACGCTGCTGCTCGCCGTGTTGTTAAACCACCGCTTCGAAAACTTCAATAAGGAGCGAGCATGACCGCACTCATTGAATTACAGGAAATTTCCAAAAATTACGGCAGTTTCCAGGCGCTAAAAAACATCAATCTGAAGGTGCGCGCCGGGGAAGTTACTTGCGTGCTCGGCGATAACGGCGCCGGCAAATCCACCCTCATTAAAGTCCTGGCAGGCTTGCATAAGCCCAGCTCCGGGCAGATTTTGCTGGAGGGGGAGGAGCATAAATTTGATTCTCCGCGCGCGGCTTTGGATGCCGGAATTGCCACCGTCTACCAGGATTTGGCAGTGGTGGGGCAGATGAGTGTGTGGCGTAATTTCTTCCTCGGCCAGGAACTCACCGGCGCTTTTGGGGTGCTCAAAAAGGACGAGATGCGCCAGATCACCGAGCAGCAATTGCGCGAAATGGGCATTGAGCTGCGCGATGTGGAGGTGCCGGTGGCTTCTCTTTCCGGTGGTCAGCGCCAGGTGGTGGCCATTGCGCGTGCCATTTACTTCGGCGCGCGTGTGCTCATCCTCGACGAACCCACCGCTGCGCTCGGCGTGAAGCAATCCGGCATGGTGCTACGTTTTATTGCCGCCGCCCGCGACCGTGGCATCGGCGTCATTTTTATCACCCACAACCCCCACCACGCCTATTTGGTGGGCGATCATTTCATCCTGCTTAACCTCGGCCAGCAGATCCTCGACGTGCCCCGCGTGGGTGTCACGCTCGAGGAGCTGACCGTACAGATGTCCGGTGGCGGGGAGCTGGGCTCCCTCAGTCACGAATTACAGCGCTAAAAAGCTGCTTTTCCACGCCTCCCCGCACCGTCCGGTGCCCACCGGCAAGGGTGAGCTACTTGTCACCCTTCTTATCGAACTCCGCCTGAATTTCTTCAGCTTCGGTGAGTTCCTCAGCTGCAGTTTCTTCTGCGGTGGCGTCCTCTTCTACGGGGACGTCATTTTCTGCACTTGGGGCTTCTTCAGCAACTGGGGTCTGGGTGGAATAGACCAGCTTTGGCTCATCGTCTGCAGCGGTTTGCACAGGGGTTTCTGGCAGGTCAGCAGCCTTCTTCAGCTGAACTTCCACGCGTGGAGGCTGGGTGCCAGGAGCATCCTTCTTAGTCTTGTTAAACACTGCATAGGCAATAGCTGCCACACCAGATGCTGCCAAAGCAGCCAGGGAAAGGTTGCGAACCCAGTGGGTTTCTGGCTCGCCCTTGACCTTCTTTAGGGCCTTATCCTGCGCCTTTGCAGCCTTCTTGCTGAGCTTCTTGCCGGACTTGCGAGCGTCCTTCAAGGTCTCTGCACTTTGCTTCTGGGCCTGCTCCAGAGCCTTTTCCAGGCGTACACGTGCTGCCTTGGTGACATTTCCAGCCTTATCGCGGGACTCAGAATAAAGATCCTTGGCGGATTCGACAGCCTGGTCAGCCTTAGGAACAAAAGTTTCAGCGGCAGTGGACAAAGCATCATAGCTTTGTGCAACTTTGCGATCACGGTAGTCGGTATAGGCATCGTAAGCCTTGCGACCTGCAGCCAAAGCTAGATTGAGATTGGCAAAAGCACTCATGTTCTACTCTCCTTAGATCGGTAGATTTTCTTAAACTCCACACTAGTGAAACCACGGGACATGTGGTTGGCGTTATGATGGTGACTATGACTTTAAAGACCGCAACCGCGATCATGCATACAAATCGCGGAGACATTTCCATTGAGCTCTTCGGCAATCACGCTCCTGAGACCGTAGCCAACTTTGTTGGTCTGGCTCAGGGCACCAAAGAGTACCGTTCCACCAACGCCAAGGGCGAAACCGAAGGCCCATTCTACGATGGCGCAGTTTTCCACCGCGTTATTGATGGCTTCATGATCCAGGGTGGAGACCCAACCGGCACTGGCCGTGGCGGCCCCGGTTACATGTTCGGTGATGAGTTCCACCCAGAGCTGCGCTTTGACCGCGCATACCTGCTGGCTATGGCTAATGCCGGCCCAGGCACCAACGGCTCCCAGTTCTTCATTACTGTGACCCCAACCCCTCACCTCAACAACGCTCACACCATCTTTGGTGAGGTTACCGATCCTGAGTCCCAGAAGGTTGTGGATGCTATCGCTACCACCGCCACCGATTACTCCGATCGCCCAACCGAGCCAGTAGTTATCGAATCCATCGAGATCGTCGCATAATTTCTGGTCCAAATTTCAGGCCTGCCACATGTTGGCACGGCCTGATTTTTTATGCCTCCACCTAGAATTGAGGGCACTATCTGCCCTGATGTGGGCAGTGAACACCACTACGTGGAGAAGACCCCAATCTGATGAATCTTGAACGCAGCTTTCGCCAGTCACCGGCAACCAACACTATTGTTTTAGCCATTGTGGCGGTTTATTTGCTTACTGCATTTCAATCGCACTCCCTGCTAAACAATCTCAGTGCTAGTTCCTTAGGCGACTCCTGGATGCTTTATGCCCCAGCAATGACCCATGGGTGGGGGCCACTGCGCGCTGTCGGCGCAACATTTTTGCATATTGGACCAGGGCATATGCTGCTTAACCTCATGCTCCTCTGGCTTTTGGGCCGAGAACTTGAAAAGTACCTCGGTGCCGGGCTCTTTGCGATGGTCTACCTCGTTGGTGGCATTGGCGCTTCCGCCGCGGTGGTGTGGATGGATCCTTTGTCACCCACCGCAGGAGCATCCGGCGCGATATATGCGCTGATGGCTATTTTGGTGGGTCTTTTTGCTCGTCGTGGTGCGGACCTTAGAGCTCCACTCACATTGATTGCAGTCAACCTGGGCTATACCTTCCTGGCTGACAATGTCTCACTCTGGGGACATGTGGGCGGATTAATTACTGGAGCGATATTGGCGTGGCCGTTAATGAAGGCAACGCAGGAGCGCACAAGGTGGTTTATTGCGATCGCAAGCCTCATTGGGGCTGTCATAGTGCTCTTTTTGGGGATTCCATATCCCTAAAGCCCATTAACGTTAAGCAGATTTGCCCTTACTTTGCGTTTAACAAACAGCGAAGCGGGGGCATTTTCTGTATCTATAAATGAATAGGAACCCAATGAAATTACAAAAATGTAATTTAGGGAGTTTTAAGGTTCATTAAGAGTTGTCCACAAGATGTGCAGTGAAGAATCTTGTAGTTATACACAAGGAGACTTAAACAATCTAACAAGCTTGTGCACAATCCTGGGGAAAGTTGTGGACAACTAGAACCTCACAAAACTATCCACAGAAGTTATCCACACTGTGGATAGTCACATTCTTGTAATTTAAAGGCTGTTTTTGTGACCAAGAAATTCGAACATCGAGTTAATGTGGAAATTTATCATCGCCCAGAGCCTTATTCGAACACAAGACAAGGCAGTGGAAACTGTTCACAGAGTTATCCACAGACTGTGGAATGAGTGGGGATAGTGGAAAATCGACTCTCAAAACAAGCCTTTCACATTTTTCTCCACAGATTGTGGATAACTACAAAGTCAAGGATGGGCGGAAACTTATCCACAGGTAAGTGTGGGAAACTCTCTATTGCTGTGGATAACTACGGGTAAATGCTGTCGGGGTGATTAATTAGCTAATCGAATACCTTATCGAACCGTTCGGGGGTAGTGGATTTTTTAACCTAATAGGACTTTAAGGGGAGGGATTCCGTTTGAGTCCTTATCTGGAAGTGGATAGGAGGTGAAGTGGGGTAGTTGACACAGTGTGCACCTGGACTTCATATGCCGGACAGTTCTGGCATTGTATGCCCACCCCCCACGGGATTTAATTCCTATAGGTCATTAGAAATTCTCAAGTGGGCAATACGAAGGAGATATTCACAATGCCAACAACACTTATTAAAGGTGGCACAGTAGTTAGCTCAACTGGTCGGGGAGCCGCCGATGTTCTTATAGAAGATGAAAAGGTCGTGGCTCTTTTAGCTCCTGGATCCGCACTATTGGGGGAAAACCTCAGCGAGAATGTAGACAAGCTCATCGATGCCACTGGAAAATACGTGGTACCAGGAGGAATTGACGCCCATACCCATATGCAGATGCCTTTTGGTGGAACCGAAGCATCAGATACTTTTGAAACCGGAACGCGGGCGGCGGCCTGGGGCGGAACCACCACCATCGTGGACTTTGCCATTCAAAAACATGGCGAAAGAGTCTTTGACGGTTTGGAAGCATGGCACGATAAAGCTCGCGGGGAGTGTGCGATTGATTATGGATTCCACCAGATTATTGGTGAAGTAAATCGTGATTCCCTCGACGCTATGGATCACCTCATGGATGAAGGAGTATCCAGCTTTAAACTTTTTATGGCGTATCCAGGCGTTTTTTATAGCGACGATGCGCAAATTTACAAGGCTATGAGAAAATCGGCCGATACTGGATTGCTGTCCATGATTCACGCAGAAAATGGGCCAGCTATTGACGCGATGGTGGAGGAACTACTCGCGCAGGGTAAAACAGATCCCTATTATCACGGAGTTGCACGAGCTTGGCAGATGGAAGAAGAGGCCACCCATCGCGCTATTATGCTGGCGAACTTGACCAATGCGCCGCTTTATGTGGTCCATGTATCTGCTAAACAGGCAGTCGCTCAACTAGCCGCTGCCAGGGACAATGGACAAAATGTCTTTGGAGAAACCTGCCCGCAGTATCTCTATTTATCCATGGAAGATCAACTGGGGGCCGAAGGTTTTGAAGGTGCCAAATGGGTTTGTTCCACACCTTTGCGCTCCAAGCATGAACATCATCAAGATCATATGTGGCAAGCATTGCGCACCAATGACATCCAAATGGTGGCAACTGATCACTGCCCATTTTGCTTTAAAGGCCAAAAAGAAATGGGAATTGGAGATTTTTCCAAGATTCCCAATGGCATTGGTTCTGTAGAACACCGCATGGATCTCATGTATCAGGGTGTTGTTGATGGACAGATCTCGCTGGAACGTTGGGTAGAAATAACCTCCACCACACCGGCGCGAATGTTTGGCATGTACGGGCAAAAAGGTGTTATCGCACCCAATGCTGACGCTGACATTGTCATTTATAACCCTGCTGGTCATACCTCTATAGGGGTTGAGAAAACCCACCATATGAATATAGATCACTCCGCATGGGAAGGATTCGAAATTGATGGACATGTGGACACAGTGATTTCTCGTGGGCGTGTTGTTGTCGACAATGACACTTATTTAGGAAGCAAAGGTCATGGAAAGTACATCAAGCGCGAGGCCTGCCAATACCTCATCTAAAAATCACCTTCACAGCAAAAAATTGAGAGCCAAAAGGGGCGAAATCATGACTACTACGATCACACCAGAACAGCTTTTTCTTGAGGATTTTCACGATACTTATCAATTTGGGGCAACACCGGCGAATGGAGTGGATCGCCAAGCTGGAACTAAAGAGCATGGGGAAATCAGAGATTGGTTTTCTAAAAAGGCCCACGCTGCCGGAATGGAAGTCCGTGTCGACTCAGTTGGAAATCTTTTTGCGCTTTATACCTGGAACCCCGATGCAGATTATGCACTGCTGGGATCACATTTAGATTCCCAACCTTTGGGTGGTCGATTTGATGGATGTTATGGCGTGATTG
Organism: Corynebacterium callunae; assembly: GCF_046592015.1. Lineage (GTDB taxonomy): Bacteria > Actinomycetota > Actinomycetes > Mycobacteriales > Mycobacteriaceae > Corynebacterium > Corynebacterium callunae_A. The sequence goes on along the minus strand of NZ_JAWVOB010000004.1, from coordinate 76,273 downwards.
CCGCATTGCATGCAGCTCAGCAGCTAAATGAAGAAGTCCAGGCGGGCAAGATTGAACCACAGCACAATATTTGTGTTGTTGATTGGTTCAATGAGGAGGGTGCCAGATTCCAGCCTTCAATTATGGGCTCGTCGGTATATGCGGGATTTATGGATGAAAAGAAAATTCTCGATACCAAGGACTCCAAGGGGATTAAAGTTCGGGAGGCTTTGGAAGAAATCGGTTACCTAGGCACAGACAAGGCTCCTATTCCGGTGGCATATGCCGAAATCCATATTGAACAAGGTCGTCTCTTGGAACGTCATGAAATTGAAATCGGAGCAGTCACTCAGTCCTGGTATACCCAAAAGCTGCTGGTCACAGTAAGTGGTGAACAATCACATACAGGAGCAACGTATATGGCAGACCGCCATGATGCACTCATAGCTGCTGCTGAAATTGTGCTCATGACGGAAGCAGTGGTGGAAGGATTTCCCGGGGAGGAAATCGTCACTTCGGTGGGACAGTTGACGGTAGAACCAAATTCACCAATTGTGGTACCGCGACAGGTGAATATGGTCATTGATCTCCGTGCACATTTACGTAGCCAGGTGGAAGAGGCCCGGGCAACGTTACTGAGTAAATTTAAGGAGGTAGAGAAGCGTCGTGGCCTCACTGTTTTAGCCCAAGACTTTGATATTCGAGACCATCAGTACTACCCACTCGAAGGTATTGAACTCACCGAAAAAGCCGCAGCTGAAGTAGGTCGAAGCTGTATGCGCATTGAAACGATGGCAGGCCACGATTCAGTACCTCTCAACCGAATTGTCCCTACAGTCATGGTCTTTGTGCCTTCGGTCGACGGGGTATCCCATTGTGAAAGGGAATTTTCCAAAGATGAGGACTTGGTAGCCGGACTTAAAGTTCTAAAAGAAATTGCATTTCAGCTGGTTGGTGGGGCATTAGGGGCAGACGAGGATAACTCTCTTAACTAATGACATAAAAGACCGCACTGGATAAAACCCCAAATTAAGCATTGGATTGGGAATCTCATGACTACAACAGTTCTTTCAGCACCATCCACTACGCAAACAACTCGGCAGCCAATTACAAAGATGCAAAAGCGTGCACTACTCGGTGCGGGCGTAGGGCAGTTCATCGAATTTTATGATTTCGCCCTTTATGGCATCTTGTCAGTTTCTCTAGCACATCATTTCTTTCCCGCAAGCTCCGCAGCTGCAGGACTTCTTATGCTTTTTGCAACCTATGGCATTTCCTTTTTCATCCGACCAGTTGGTGGCTTATTCTTCGGATCGTTGGGCGATCGCTATGGACGAAAAGTAGTTTTGAGCGCTTCTATTTTGTTAATTGGATTTGCCACTGGATTAATCGGCTTACTTCCAACCGCCGAGACCTGGGGAATCTCCGCAACTATTGCTCTCATCTTTTGTCGCTTAATGCAAGGATTTTCAGCAGGTGGAGAATCCGTAGGATCCCCTGCATTTGCGTTTGAGCATGCGCCTAAAGACCGCAGAGGATTCTTTATCGCTATCACGATCGCGGCAACTGCACTGCCAGCAGTTTTCGCTTCACTTTTGGTTCTATTACTCCAGGGGTGGCTTGGAGAAGAAACCTTTATGCAATGGGGATGGCGTATCCCATTCTTAGTAGCGGTTCCACTGTCGGTGCTTGGATTGTGGATTCGACGGAAAACGGAGGAATCGCCAGCTTATCTGCAGATGATGGAAGAAAATGAGAATAACGAAAAGGGAAGCCCGCTTAGAGAATCTTTTAGGGTGAATGGCAAAAAGATCTTCCAAGTTATTGTCATCATGGGATTTACTGCGATGGGATTTTATTTCCTTTCTGGCTACTTCATTCCATATGTACAAACTGCAGGTAACCTCAGCGGAATTCAAGCATTAGCAATTAATGCAGGTGCGATGACTCTCTATACAGTTGCATTGCCGCTGTGGGGGCTTCTTGGCGATAAGGTTGGCCGCCGAAAAATGCTAATAAGTGGAAGCATTGCAGTAGCTGTGACTATCATTCCCGCATTTATGCTGGTCTCAAGCGGAAATGTGTGGCTAGCGCTACTTGGCCAAGTAGTTTTTGTGCTGGCAATTACTAGCTATGGAGGCGGATGCTACGCCTTCTTTATTGAGGTTTTTGATACTCAAACCAGAATGACGTCTGCAGCTTTCTCTTACAACGTCGGATATGCAATTTTCGGAGGTACTGCTCCATTTATCGGAGCTCTAATGGTGGAGGAGTCAGGAGTCGGATACGCTCCTGCGTTCTATATTTTAGCTCTCGCTATAGTTGTGCTTCTAACCATTTGGCTCACCAAGGTGCCTGAGACTAGGGGAGTCGCCTCCTAATTTCAAAAGCTTTCAAAAGGCCGTACTGCATCACGCAGTACGGCCTTTTTCGGTTTTCCCACCTAATTACTTGCTCACACAACTATAAATTAGTGGTTTTGGCAAAAAGGGGCAAAAAGTGAACTTCGCCTCAAAAAGCCCAAAACAACAAATATTTATTCAAAACAACTTGCACAGGTAGTACCTGTGTTTTACATTAGAAATTCCTAATGAGGCGAAGGAGCTTTTGTAAGAAGAAGGTAAGAAATCATCTAAGGAAGAAGGCCATGAAAACCCGCCCGTTTCATGCAAAATAACTGGTCAACCTATCTGTTGTAGTAGGCTTAAGTTTTGGTCTATTTAGCTTAAATGCACCTGAGGCTAGTGCTTATGATGTCTCAGGAATGCTTAGCTCCTCCCGTGCTACCGCTGACTACTCTGCTGCTCGCACAAATAACCTCGCAGCCGAGGAGGCGGAAGTGGTCAAACTCATCAACCAGCACCGCGCAAACAATGGCTTGGCACCGCTGGCTGTAACCTCTGAACTTTCCACTTCTGCGAAACAGTGGTCTGAGCGCATGGCTAATGAAAACCGCATATTCCACTCTGGTCTTAACTTGGGTGAAAACTGTGGCTGGGCTAACTACAAGATGACCCCTCAGGAAATCGTTCAAATGTGGATCGATTCACCCGGCCACAATGCGAACCTGCTCAATGCTGACTACAGCATTATTGGTGTCGGTATTGTGGTTGATGCCGATGGTCAAACCTGGTCAACCTCACAGTTTTACTTCTAAAATTGCATAACAAGAAAACCCCCTTCACTGAACTGGTACCCGAATGTTGGACTAGTTAAATTCTAGGCGGGTATGGCCTCAAGGGTCTGATTCCGATACTGCATCGGAGTCAGGCCCTTGAGTCGTTGCTGGACCCGTTGTGTGTTGTACCAGTCGATATGGTCCTTGACCTCGGCGAGGAAATCCTCCACGGTCGCGAAGTACTCACCGTGAAACATCTCGGCCTTCATGTGCCCAAAGAAGTTCTCCATCACGGCATTGTCGTAGCAGTTGCCCTTGCGCGATATCGACTGCACACCCGCGCACCGGTCGATCAGGTTGCGCCATGAGGTGTGCTGGTACTGGAATCCCTGGTCGGTGTACACCAGCAGACCGGCATCAGGTGACCACAGGGCCAGCGCGTCCGACAGGGATTGTGCCGTCAATGCGGTCGACGGCGATGGGGACACCGCATAGGAGATGATCGAGCGATCGTAGAGGTCCATGATCGGTGACAGGTAGATCTTCGTGCCGGTGACCCGGAATTCAGTGACATCACTGACCCACTTGGTGTTCGGTGCATCCGCCTCAAAATCACGGGCCAGGATGTTCTTGGCGATGTGGCTGATGGTACCGCGGTAGGAGGAGTACCTGCGTCGGGGCCTGACCTTGGACTTTAAGCCCAACTGGCCCATGAGTTTGAGTACCAGCTTGTTGGACACGACCCAACCTTCTGCCTGCAGCAGCATGCGGATACGCCGGTACCCGAAACAGCGTTTGTGCTCGGTGAACTTCTCATGGATGACCGCTTTGAGCTGAGCGTGCTTGTCGGGCCCGTCGAGTTTCGCCTGGTGGTAGAAGAAGGTCGACCGGGCGATGCCGGCGACGGTGAGTAGGTCGGCCAGCCGGTGTTCGGACTTGAGCGTGACGATCGCCTGTGCTTTCAGGCGTGTCCCTGCTCCCTGAAGTCCCGCAATTTTTTTAGGTAGGCGTTTTCGGCCTTGAGCAGGCGTAATTCGCGGCGGAGTTTGTCTTCCTCGGATTCAGGTGTCGGCTCCACCGATTTCCTGGGTCGCCCTTTAGGCTTGGGCATGAGTGCCTCGTCTCCGCCCTGGCGCCAGGCTCAGACCCAGCCGGTGACCAATTGATCGGAGGATAATTGGAATTGTGCGGCCAGTTCCATCTTGGATTCGCCGGCGTTGAACCGGTCAACGACTTCCTTCTTGATCTCGAAGGAGTAGGTCTGCTTGGTTGGTTTGTCCATAAGGCATAGCCTGCCATGTAGTGTCCACCGACGGTACAGAACTCGGACGCTGTCGCGGTGCACGCCCATGAGTGTGGCCACGGCTTGGGCACCGAGGCCTTGTTCGAAGTAGTCGATGAGTTGTTCTCGTTGCTTCTGAGTTAGTGAGCTTCGTGCTCGCATGAAACTGCTCCCCGTAAGGTGGTGGCTGATTTCTCAGTCCAACTTCCGGGGAGCAGTCCACACAGGAAGGGGGTTTTCTTGTTCCATTTTGATTCCGGTGCAGCATTGTGTCCATAACTCGGCTCTTAAAGACACACTTTGAATCTTTAATACCTGTCGTTCTATTGGTTTACTAAAAGGGTCTTCACTCATATAAGAGGAAACTCCATCACCTCCAGCCCATTTGAAAGGAGGAGTAAACCATGACGACATTTCTCCCAATACCAAAATTCCTAAGCAGCGGGGAAGTCCATCCCGCAATGACGGCTGCCGAAGCAATAAATGAAGCAAATCGCTGCTTATACTGCGCAGATGCCGCATGTGTGCAAGCTTGCCCCACCCATATTGATATTCCGGAGTTTATCCACAAAATTTCTACGGAAAATACCACGGGCGCAGCCACCACCATTTTGGAAGAAAACTTCTTAGGTGCTACCTGTGCTCGAGTGTGTCCGGTCGCTGAACTCTGTCAGGGTGCTTGTGTGATGAACAAGATGGCGGAGAAACCCATTGAGATCGGACGACTCCAACGTTTTGCCACCGATCACCTCATTGAGCAGGGAATTAAGCCTTTTCAAGCAGGCCCAAAAACTGGCAAGAAGGTACTGGTTGTCGGTTCTGGACCAGCAGGTTTATCGGCTGCGGCGGAACTGGCCAAAACCGGTCACGAGGTTACGGTATGGGAGCGTCGCGAACTCGCCGGCGGCCTGTCTACTTATGGAATTATCACCTTGCGCGAACCAGTTGAGATTGCGCAAAGGGAAGTAGATATGGTGCGTGAGCTGGGCGTTCAAATCGAAACTAATACCGCTTTAAAAGACGGGGAGCAGCTGCGCGACGTCGCAAAGCATTATGATGCCGTATTTCTGGCCCTCGGACTGGGTGCGGTGCCCGCGCTCAATATCCCCGGTGCGGAGCACATCATGGATGGTTTGCGTTATATCGCAGATGTGAAAACGGCCTCGCCACAGGCACCTGAGTTCCACAACGTGGTGGTTATTGGTGCGGGCAACACCGCAATTGATGCCGCCACCACCGCGCGCACCCAGGGTGCGCAGGCAACCATTGCTTATCGACGAACCGCTGCCGAGATGACTGCATTTGAAGATGAATATCTTTTTGCGGCGCAAGCAGGAATTAATTTTGTATTTTTGGCAAGTCCCGCAGAAGTTATCACTACAAATGGCCAGGTAAGCGGATTGCGGTGCACCCGAATGACACTGGGACCCGCTGATGCGGAGGGACGTCGACAAGCGATACCTGCAGACGAAGCCGACCTCATCCTGCCCTGTGATGCCGTGATCGCAGCAATCGGTCAAGAAAAGTTCGATGCGGAAACCGGCTTTGGCCTGCCCCTTAACGCAGGATATATGGATGTCACCAAAGAATTAGCAGTAATTGCCACAGAGCTGGACAATGTGTTCGCCGGCGGTGACGCCACCCGCATTACGGGCGATGCCTCCACCGTTATGGCAGTACAAGACGGAAAAATTGCAGCGCGTTCTATTAGCGCCTTCTTGGACAAGGAGCGAGACAATGGCTGATTTGAGTATTAAATTTCAGGGAATTTCGAGCCCGAATCCTTTTTGGTTAGCTTCTGCGCCACCCACCAACTCTGGTTACCAAGTTGATAAGGCTTTTGAGGCTGGTTGGGGTGGAGCCGTCTGGAAAACCATTGGTCCACCGGTACAAAATATCTCCAACCGTTATGGCTCATTTAGCAAGAATGGCCAGCGCATGATGGCCATTAACAATGTGGAGTTAATTTCCGATCGTCCGCTTAAAACCAATCTTGCTGAAATCGCCGCCGTGAAAAAGCGTTGGCCTGACCGCGCTGTCATTGTCTCAGCCATGGTGGACGCAGACCCCGATGCATGGCGCACCATTGTTAAACAAATTGAAGATACTGGCGCTGATGGCATTGAGCTAAATTATGGATGCCCGCAGGGAATGTCCGAGCGTGGCATGGGATCTGCAGTGGGGCAATCCCCAGAAGCCTGTGAAATGAATACTGCCTGGGCAACCGAGTATTCCAGCATTCCGGTGATTCAAAAACTAACCCCCAATATCACCGATGTGAGGCTGGCCGCGCGCGCCGGCATCAGAGGTGGAGCACAGGGATTATCACTGATCAACACCATTAATTCCATTACTCACGTGGATCTTGATACCTTCACCGTATCGCCAACAATCGGGGGTCGATCCACCCACGGCGGATATGCTGGACCAGCTGTAAAGCCCATTGCTCTACATATGCTCTCAGAGTTAATGCACGATCCTGCCATCGGTGAATATGGTGTACCGATTTCCGGTATGGGCGGAATTTCCACCTGGAAAGATGCTGCTGAATTCCTGCTCTTGGGCGCGACCTCGCTGCAAGTTTGTACCGCAGCCATGACCTACGGTTTCCGCATTATTGACGATCTCTGTGATGGCCTTTCCAATTGGATGGATTCCAAAGGATTCTCAACGATTGGCGAATTCCGCGGAAAAGCCCTGGGTGTCCATGGTGACTTTAATGATCTGGATCTTGCCTTTAAATCAGTTGCTCGCATTGACAGTTCCAAATGTATTGGCTGCAACCTTTGCGTCACAGCCTGTCATGACACCGCACACCAGTGCATTGACCTGGTTAAACCCAATGGCACCGTGGTTAATCCTGGTTTTAACCCTGATCTCAACGGCAAAATCACCCTCGATATCAGGCCCACCCCACAGGTTCGGGAATCTGATTGTGTGGGCTGCGCCCTTTGCGCCAATGTGTGCCCCGTAACTGACTGCATTGACATGGTTTCCGTGCCCTCGGGTCGCGAGTCCGTGACCTGGAATCAACTCACTGCCGCTAACCCAGAGATCGCCAATGACTGGGATGTTATGGAGAAATGGCGAAGGGAGGTTGGCATTGAAATCCATTGATGTCACTCAGCTGTCCCTGCCTCCTTGAGGCCAGTGGCTGAGTATGCGCTTCTAAAAATGATTACCTCTCAACATTGGAAACACCTAAAACCTTGAATTTCTCATACCGCTTGAGTCCCACCACATTCTTAAAACGCACCCGAAGGAGCCACTGTCATGAGTACCACTGTGACGAGCACTTATTATGACAGCACGTTATATAACGCTGATCTACGTCCAATCCCCAAGAAGGCCCGCACCTGGAATAGCTGGGCATATATGGCACTCTGGATCGGCATGTGTATTAACGCCGCTACCTGGACACTTGCAGCTGCCCTAATCGCCATGGGCATGAACTGGATCCAAGCCGTCATGACCATTGTGGTGGCAAATATGATCATCCTCATTCCCATGGTGTGCAATAGCCACGCTGGCGCCAAACACGGAATCTGTTTTCCCGTATTCTCCCGCGCTGCCTTTGGTACTCGCGGTGCCAACCTGCCCGCGCTACTTCGTGCCACTGTCGGTTGCGGTTGGGCTGGTATTCAAACCTGGTTCACTGCACTAGCTCTGGACCTCGCCATCGGCGTAGTTGTTGGTTCAGCCTGGACCGATGCACCAACACTATCTTTAGGTTTCTTTGGCGAAATGCGAATTACCCTTTGGGCTTGTTTCTTCGTTACCGCAATCCTGCAGGTCATCGTTATCGCCAAGGGCTTTGAAGCAGTGAAGCAAATCCAGCAGATTTCCGGCCCGATTATCACCGCCGCCATCGTTATCCTTCTGGTCTATTTGCTCATCCGCAGTGGTGGCAACTTCGGTCCAGTTGTTAGCCAGCCTTCTCAACTTGGTTGGGGCAAGGAATTCTGGCTCGGTGCGTTCCCTCCCGGCCTCATGGCTAATATCGCCTTCTGGGCTGCACTTTCTCTGAATATGCCAGACTTTACGCGCTTTGCACAGGACCAGAAATCCCAAATCCGTGGCCAGATTTTGGGCCTTCCTACCTCGATGCTGGCTTTCTCCCTGCTGGCAGTACTCACCACCTCCATCGCAGCTTATGTTTTTGATGCTCTTCCAGATACCCTCTGGAGCCCTGACGCCTTGGTCGCTGTGTTGGGCAACCCGATCGTTGTTGTCATCGGCGCCTTGATTATTACCCTGGCTAACTTCTCCACCAATGTGGCTGCCAACATGGTGGGCCCAGCACTGGACTTTACAAATATCTTCCCTCGCCACATCAGCCGCAGCACCGGCGTTATCCTGGTTATGGTCATCGGAACCTGCATGCTGCCTTGGAAACTCCTCGCCAGCCCAGAATCCTATATCTTCGTTTGGCTCGGTTTTTATGGCGGCGTCACCGGCGCCATCGGCGGTATTTTGATCGCCGACTACTGGCTGCTGCGCAAGACCAAGCTCAATGTACCTGCACTCTTCCAACGTGAAGGTGAATATAGCTACAACAAGGGCTGGAATTACAAAGCAGTTATCGCCTTCTTTGCCGGCGCAATTGCTGCCGTAGGCGGAGCTTATTCCGAGATTGTGGACGGCGTAGCCACCGGACCTTTCCCAGAACATGGCTTCATCCCAATTTTCCAGCCACTTTATGATTACAACTGGGTTGTTAGCTTTATCGTCGGTATGGCCGTCTACCTGCTGCTCAACGTACCAAACCTCAGTTCCTTCAAAACCGTAAAGGATGTTCCATTCCGCGAAGAACACGAGGATTCAGCTCCTGAATCAGCCTTTGTGGCAGAAACAGTACCTGCACAGGTTTAAAACCACCTTTAGAAATGACAAAAGTGCCACCTCCTTTACTGGAGGTGGCACTTTTCATAGCTATGTTCGCGCGCGCACCGCTAAAGAAAGCGTGAATTGGGTATCACCATCATTAAGATCAACTCCCAATAATCTTTCAATGGTGGCAATACGTGAATAAAGCGCAGTGCGGGAGAGATACATTGCATCAGCAGCTGCAGAGCGAGAAGTGGGGAAGCGCAGAATAGTTTCCAGCGTTTCCAACAGATCTGAGCCATGGCGGGAATCATGAACCAACAGTGGTTCTAGAGTGGAATCCACAAATGCTTGCACCCGCACATCGCCACTTAGGGAGTGCATAAGCCCATCGATACGGTCACGGGAAACCCTAAACAGGTGCACACCATCAGTACTGCTAAGAAAATCGGAGCGTCTGACCTGGTGTAAAGCAGAAGAAAGGTCAACTGGGCCACTTAAATCACTGGCCAAAATGATGGATATCCGAATAGCTAAAGATCGCAACCGTTCCATTAACTGAGTGCAGCGTTGTGCAATATTGGTATCGGCAGTCAGTGACCATGCGCAGTTAATCCGATCGGGATATTCAGGAGATACTGCTGCTAGTGCGAATGAACGCGGTGCTGTAGATTCCAAAATTCGGCGTACATCCTCCGCTGAATTTCGGGTGCCGTGAAATCGGATATCTAGTGCAAGAATCTGCCTTTCCCGAGTTGGGAAACCTGCTGCTTCAAGGACCGTTCTTTCCCCATCAACTGTGGTGAAGCGATTATCCATAAGCCTTTGTAAAGAAACACGATCAACCAGCTCATTCCATGAGTGTGGATTGCTTGAAGCTACTCTTTCAATTGCTAAGGCCATCGCGGCATGGCGCAAAATATAGGAACCATGGGCTGGGTTTTCTGTATTTCCACGGAAATAGAGCCGACCCCAATGACTGCCTTGGGCTTGGATATCAATAAAGTCCCAGGTGATGGTGGGATCCATAGGATCACATACGCGAATAGGCTCGGCAATGAGACCCTGGTGGCGGTTTTCCAAAGACCACAAACGGGACTTCTTTTCCCAGTCGGCTAAAAGGTCCGAAGGTAGTTCATGGCCTTCGGCATAGTAAATCACGCGGTGGGAAAGATCCTCTAAAACCACGGGACAACCAAGCAAACGGGAGGCATGAATAACAAGTTGTTCAGTGGGAGCACCATTAAACATTAGTGACCAAAAAGATTCTGAAATATCGCGCATGGCAGCAGTTTGCGCAAACTGCTCATTCAAAATGCGGGTGTGGACCTCTTCAGTAACACTGACAAAGCGCAGTTCCCGGTGAGTAATAAAAAGCGGAAGACGGTGCCTTTCACATTCTTTAAGAACCGCTGGAGGTAGTTCTTTCCAGTGCATACCTAATTCCACCAGAAGGCCAGCAGCATCGGCTTGTGCAAAGAGGTCAATATTCATGCGGATCTCGGTGTCATTATCGCCGAGCCCGAGTCCCGTGGTTAATAAGAGCTCATTGCCTCTGAGTAGTTTTCCAGCCCGAGGTGATTCGGCTACGTGCACCCAGCGCACATTGCGATCTAACTGCTCATGACCATATAAGACTTCCACCTGGGACCGTCTTAAAACGGGCAGTTCCAGTACTTCTTTCAGGGTAATAGTGGACAGTGGGTCCACAGCGGAAAGAGGTGTGCGTGCACGAGGATGGAGTTTAGGCTGTTGCCCGGTGCTTCGGCCCACGGAGGAAGAATTCATTGGGACAGGCATGGACTTCACTTTCGGAATCAAGGTTGAGCATCAGCTAGTGGTGCCTTTAAAAACCATCTTAACTGTCAACCAATAGAAAAAGATTAATGCTGTCGAATATTACCTCCCAAAAGGGTGAACAAAGTGTTACTTTCCGCCAAGGACCAGCCACAGTATGAACCTATGAAGCTACAAAAATAGCTGACATACTGGGATTTATGGAGCCTCCCAGCCCCAGATACCTTTCCTTAAAAACGCTCTGAGGTGAGCTTTTAGGGGACTTTAAGGCAGTGAATTTAAAGATTTAACACACTGTCATTTTCGGTAGCCCCGGTAATCAACAAAGGAGCACACACATGACATCGGTAGCCACTAAAACTTCTCATGTTTTTCATTCTTGGTCGGCCCAAGAACACGTTGATCCGCTACACGCTGTCGCCGGCTCAGGCGCAAGTTTTCAAGATGATAAAGGGCAAGAATACCTCGACTTCGCAGCCCAACTGGTCAACCTTAATCTGGGGCACCAGCATCCGCGACTCATTAAAGCGATCAAAACCCAAGCAGAGACACTCACAACAATTCAACCAGCGTTTGCTAACGATGCTCGATCAGAGCTGGCACGACTTATCGCAGAAGCGGCACCGCCAGCGCTCAATCACGTCTTTTTTACTAATGGCGGTGCCGATGCTAACGAACATGCAGTGCGGATGGCTCGTCTGCATACCGGGCGCAGGAAAATCATGTCAATGTACCGGTCTTATCATGGCGCAACTGCAACTGCTATTAGTTTGACGGGAGATCCCAGGCGGTGGCCAAATGAACCAAGCGATAGCTCGGTAGTTCACTTTTTCGGTCCTTATACTTATCGTTCAGCATTCTGGGCAAGCTGTGAAAAAGAGGAATGTGAACGAGCCTTAGCGCATCTAGAAGCACAGATTGTGCTGGAAGGTGCAGCTACGATTGCTGCCATCATTATTGAAACTGTGGTGGGAACCAACGGAATTTTAGTGCCGCCGGCAGGGTACTTACCGGGAGTGCGGGCACTGTGCGATAAGTACGGAATTGTTTATATCGCAGATGAAGTAATGGCCGGTTTTGGTAGAACAGGCACTATGTTCGCGGTGGAGAATTTCGGGGTGGAACCGGATCTGATTACCTTTGCCAAGGGTGTGAACTCCGGTTATGTGCCACTTGGTGGAGTAATTATCTCTGATGCTATCGTCGCTACATTTGCCGATACTGTTTATCCAGGTGGACTGACCTATTCCGGGCATCCTTTGGCTTGTGCAGTAGGAGTGGAAACCTTTGCAGTGTTTGAGGATGAAGATATTTTGGCGCGCACTCAATATTTGGGCCGGGAAATAGTCGGGCCTTTCCTTGAAAAATTGGCTCGCGAGGTGGAGCTGGTTGGTGAGGTGCGAGGGCTGGGTCTTTTTTGGGCAATTGAGTTGGTGAAAGATCGTACCACTAGGGAACCATTGGTTCCTTTTAATCCCAGCTCGGAGGAAAATGCTCCTATGTTGCGGATTGGGGCGGCTCTTAAAGCTGCAGGTCTGTGGCCTATGATTCAGCAAAATCGCATCCACATTGCCCCGCCTCTGATTATCTCTGAGACCGAACTCGTACGTGGACTGGAGATCATTAGGCAAGTTCTCAAAGCGCAATAAAAACGCATAAAAATGGACCCCCACCGTAGTGGAAGTCCATCATTTAAGGTGTGGGTTAACGCCAACCCATGGTCATCAACAGGCCGATGATCATCAGACCAAAGCCAATGCCGTAGTTCCAGGCGCCAAGCTGTGCCAAGAATGCGATGTCTTCGCCCACTAGGTAGTTGGTAATCAACCAGGCTAAGCCAACGATCATGAAGGCAAACATGATCACCTTGTACCACATTGGGGTACCAGTGGAGTTGATCTTTACTGGGGTGCGGTTAGCACTGGGATTGCTGGAAACCGGAGTTGCTGCGTTATTGGTAACTTTTGCCTTTGGCATTGTTCACACCTTCATGTTTCTTTTACTTGATTTAGTCGGAGCCCGGCAACCGGTACTTTCTCATTGTGAGCTTAATGCACCAGCTACCGGGAGGGGTAGCTTAAGGGCTAGGAACCAGCGCAGTGAGATTAAATTGATAGAGCCTAATCGTCACTGCTGCATCCTTGCGGAATTCCGTATTGGGCGTTGGGCTTTGGAAGCCAATGGTGTTTTGATCCACCAAAGCGCCGGTGGGGATTGGTTCGCCAATGATCAAGGATTGATCAGGGGCAGTCCACCCTGCGGCGCGCAGAGCCGCAAGCGCCTCTTGGGTATTGAGTCGTGCCAGGTCGGGCGCGTCGATAAGCATGCCATTGGAGATCTGCACCGAAATAGTGGAACCCTTTGGCATCTCGGTACCTTCGTTGGAGACAGAAATTACTTCGCCGGCGGGCAGGGAACTATCAACCTCGGTCACCTGGGTAACAAAGCCCAAGGAGGTGAGGTTTTGGTTAGCCAAATCCCATTTCATGCCGGTGGCAATGGGCACTCGCACACTTTCCACGCCGGAGGACACCGTCAAGGTAATGGCGGTACCAATGGAAACCTCTTGGCCTGGTGCTGGGTTTTGTTCGATGACATCGCCGGCAGCCACACTGTCTGAGTATTCTTCGCTGACATTTTGGTTCAGCGTCAGCCCGGCAGCCTCAATGGCCTGAGCCGCAGCTTCCAAAGAAAGCCGGGATACATCAGGAACCTCCACCATTTGGCGGCCAGTGGACACAGTCAAGGTAACAGTCGCGCCAATGCGGATATCGGAACCCACATTGGGGTTGGTGCGGATGACCAAACCGCTGGCAACATCGGCATTGGCCTCTTGGACAATGCTCACCTTAAAGCCCGCTGCCTCCAGCTGTGCCTGCGCTTCTTGTTGGGGCAGACCCTGCACATTGGGGATGGTTTGAGTGGTGGGAGCAGCGCTTTCCTTGGTGAAATCATAGGTAAAAGCAGCTGCAATACCCACCGCACCCAGCGCCAAAACCAAGGCAAGCGCTGCCAGCCAACGGTTTCTGCGCTGGGATTTTTGACGCTTGCGGGCGCGGGCCTCTGAACGCGATTCCGTGCGGGACTCAAAACCTGGCTCCCCGGAACCATAACCGGAGCCATAACCAGAACCATAAGCGCCAGCCACACCACCAGCCGCAGCCGCCTCACCGGCGGCGATGGCCGTGGAGGTGCGCGTCGCAACGCGTGTTGGTGCGGAATCGTTGAGCTCTTCAGGCTTCTCCACATGCGCCTTGGCTGCATGGGAAATCGCATTGCGGGAAAGTCGTCCCAGGTCAGAGGCCATCTCGCGGGCTGTTTGATAACGGTCCGCGGGGTGCTTAGCCATGGCGGTGAGGATCACGGCATCAATGTTGAGGGCTGCCGTAGGCGTGAGATCGGAAATAAAATCCGAGGGCGGAGTGGGATCATCTTGGACATGTTGATAAGCCACCGCAAAGGGAGATTCGCCCTCAAAAGGTGGTTTACCGGTGACAAGTTCATACATCACGCAGCCAGCGGCATAAATATCGGAACGCGCATCGGCAGGTTTGCCACGGGCTTGTTCCGGGGAAAGATACTGCGCCGTGCCAATAACCGCAGAGGTCTGAGTCATAGCAGAGGTGGAATCATTAAGCGCGCGGGCGATGCCAAAATCCATCACCTTCACGCCACCAGTATTGGTGATCATGATATTTGCGGGCTTGACGTCGCGGTGAATAATGCCTGCGTCGTGGGAACCCTGCAGTGCCTCACACACTGGCATCATCACAGAAGCTGCTTCGGTGGGGCTAAAAACGCCATCCTCGGACACAATATCGCGCAGGTTTCGGCCCTGCACCAGCTCCATCACGATAAAAGGAACAGAAACTCCATCGCGTTCCACCTCGCCGGTATCAAAAATTGCGACGATACTAGGGTGGCTCAGCTGCCCGGAATTTTGGGCTTCGCGGCGGAAACGTTCCCGGAAATTGGAATCTTTGGCCAGGTCAGCGCGCAGCATTTTCACTGCGACCTCCCGCCCAATAAGGGTGTCGGTGGCCGCGAACACTTCGCTCATGCCGCCGGAGCCGATATTGGCACCGAGCGCATAACGATCAGCGATCACAAAGGTCACTGCGCTTCTCCTACTTCCATTAATTGACTCACCGCATCATTCAAGTCCTCAATGGCAGCACTAGTCTCATCTGGCGCATTGTCACTGGTACGCGGGATGGAGGTAGTAAACCGGGGGCTAGAACTTGTGGTAGATGGGCTTTCTGCTTCCGAGGTTGTTGGGGTGGTGGGCTCTTCACTTGTAGTTGAGGAACGGGTTGTTGGGGCTGGAACACTGCTTGGTACCCGTGAGGTGGTGCTGGGTGGAACATACACTGAGGTGGTTTCTTCCACCGTTGGTGTAATGGTGTGGGTAACCGTTTGCGGAGTTGTTGTTTCCTCTGGGGTTTCTTGGAAAAGCATACCCGTGGCACCAGCATAAATTACAGCACCAATAATTATTGCCAGCAAAGCAGCTATAAAAAGCCCAATGCCCACACCCGAACCGCGTTGCGGGGCTGCTTCTTGGGTAATCGTGGCAGGCCGGGCCACCTTGCCCAGCATTGCCGTTGAGGCGCTTGGCGACGGCGCCTCCGCCTGCACCATCAAGGCCTCAGTGCGCGGTTGCGGTGGGCGCTTACCAAGCCGCACTGCCGAAACGGCAAGTGCCATTTCATTACCATTGGGGAAGCGGCGACCGGGATCCTTACGCAGCGCAATACCAATAAGTTCACGAGATTGAGCACTGATACTGGTGGGCATCTGCGGTGGTGCCTGGTTAATATGCGCAATTGCTACCGAGACTGAAGAATCTCCACTAAAAGGACGGCGGCCCGCCATCATCTCATAACCGACTACACCCAAAGAATAGATATCAGAGGCAGCCGTTACTTCCTTGCCCTGCGCCTGCTCCGGGGAAACATACTGCGCAGTTCCCACCACCATGCCGGTGCGGGTAAGCGGAACGGCAGCTGCAGCTTTGGCAATGCCGAAGTCCGTAATCTTCACAATGCCATTGGCGGTAATGAGCATATTGCCCGGTTTGATATCGCGGTGGACCATGTCCATGCGGTGAATCACCGAGAGTCCATGGGCTGCTTGTTCCAGCACATCCAGGGCTAGATCTTCGGGCAGGCTGCCCTCGCGCTCCAGCAGATCTGCCAGGGATTCTCCGCGCACAAACTCCATCACAATAAAGCAGAAGGTGTGGCCGGCGGGGTCTGGAACCTCGCGATAATCATAGGTGGCTACAACATGCTCAGAATCAATATTTTCCGCTGCCTGCGCCTCATTGCGGAATCGGCTTAAGAACTCCCTATTGTCAGAGAACTCAGGGCGTAGCACCTTAATGGCTACTTCGCGGTCGTGGAGCACGTCATCAGCCAACCACACCGTAGACATGCCGCCATGGCCAATAATCCACTGCAGGCGATAGTCATCGCCGATGAGTTGTTGGAGGCGTTCGATTCCGGTGTTGTCTTCTGCACTCATGATTTAAAATCCTCCCGCTGCCTGAAGCACCGCACGGCCAATGGGCGCTGCCACCTTGCCACCGGTTGCAGTGGTACCAAATCCGCCACCATCTTTAACCAACACAGCTACGGCAACGTCATTATTAAATGCCACGTACCAGGTGTGAGGTGGGGTGTTTTCATCACCATGTTCAGCAGTACCAGTTTTGGATGCAATTTCCACGCCAGCATAGCCGGAGGTGTTGCGCTCTGAAGCCTTCATCAACTCGGTGAGCTGCTCGGCGATTTCTGGCTCAATGCCACCCACAGATTCTGGTTCATGGGTGCTGAGTTCACTGAGGTCTTGTCCGGTTACGCGGGATACCAAATATGGTTCCATACGGACACCTCCATTGGACACGGTGCCGGCCATAACAGCAGCCTGCAAGACGGTCATTTCCACATCGCGCTGGCCAATGCTGGACTGACCCAAAGCGGCATCATCCGGGATTTCGCCCAAGCCGCCAGGGACATTGTCCAGTCCGAGGTCATAAGTCTGACCCACGCCAAAATCTTCTGCGGAAGCGCGCAGGGCATCTGCTCCGACATCAATTCCGGTTTCCACAAAAGCGGTATTACAGGAAAGTTGGAAAGCCGTAATCAAGGTGGTGGTACCGCCACCAGCACAGGTTTGGCCACCGTAGTTGGTCAAGGTGGTGTTGGTGCCTGGCAAAGTTACTTCCGAGGCTGCGGTC
Organism: Corynebacterium callunae; assembly: GCF_046592015.1. Taxonomy (GTDB): domain Bacteria; phylum Actinomycetota; class Actinomycetes; order Mycobacteriales; family Mycobacteriaceae; genus Corynebacterium; species Corynebacterium callunae_A. The sequence continues at coordinate 59,029 of NZ_JAWVOB010000004.1, read as the reverse complement.
ACCGTGGAATTAGCTGAGTAGCCATTTTCCAGCGCAGCAGCGGTGGTGATGATCTTAAAAATAGATCCTGGAGGCAGCGATTCCTGGGTGGCGTGATTAAGCAAAGGCGCACCCTCATCCGAGGTGTATTCCTCCCATGCAGACTCCGCGGTATCAGAATTAACAATCTGATTGGGGTCATAACTAGGGGAGGAGGCCATGGCCAAAATCTCGCCGGTGCTAGGGCGCAAAGCCACTACAGCACCTTCATAATCACTTTGGCTCAGTTGCTCATAGGCAGCTTCCTGCACAGCTGGGTCCAGGGTTAATTCCACATTGGCACCCTGGGTTTCCTTGCCGGAAATAACATCAAGCCACTGCGAGGTAAAGAGGGAAGAATCAGTGCCATTAAGCACGGAGTTCAGCCCTGATTCCAGGCCCGCGGCACCGTAGATATCTGAGAGATAACCAACCACAGGACCAAAAGCTTCTGGCTCCGTGACATATTCACGCTGGTAGAGCTCATTGGCATCTTGGGTGGATTGGGCCAAGATTTGGCCACCAGCAGAAATCTGGCCACGTGGAGTGGACTTCATTTCCAAGAATGCGCGTCCATTAAGTGGGTTTTGGGCCAGGTCATCTTCCCGGAAGGTTTGGATCCAGCTGAGGTTGGCAATAAGCACCACAATCAACAGCAGCGAAAATAGCGAGGTGATTCTTATTGAGCGGTTCATGCGTTAACCCCCGGGTTGCCTGGATAGGCTGGGTTGCCTTGGTTTCCTGGGTTGCCGGTGTTTCCCACAATCTCTGGATCGATGCCCTGCTTTTCCAGCTGCTTGATCATGGCAGGACGACGAGCACTATCGGAGATGCGCAAGATAATAGCTAACAAAATGTAGTTAGCCATCAGGGAGGAACCACCCTGGGACATAAATGGAGTGGTCAAACCGGTCATTGGCATTAGGGCTGAAATACCAGCAACTACCACGAAGATCTGAATCATAATGGTCATGGACAGACCGGAGGCAACTAACTTGCCATAGCTATCGCGGGCTAGGGTAGCGGTGCGCAGACCACGAGTAACAAAAACTCCGAAGAGCACAATGATGGCAGCAAGTCCGATCAATCCCAGCTCTTCGCCGATGGCAGCCAAAATGAAGTCAGAGTGCACAACCGGAATCATGTTGGGATAACCCTGGCCAATGCCAGTTCCGGTAATTCCACCCCAGCTCATGCCAAAGAGTGATTGGGAAAGCTGGTAGCCGGTGGTGTCATAGTGTGCCACTGGATCAAGGAAGTTCTGCACACGCTCTTGGATCTTGCCGGAGACTTGGTACACGGCATATGCGCCCGTGGCCACCAGTACGGCACCAATGAGTAGCCAAGATCCGCGTCCGGTTGCCAGGTAGACCATGGCCAGCACGGTGCTAAAGAGCAGCAGTGCGGGGCCGAAGTCATTGGCACCAGCCATGATGAGGATGGCCATAGCCCACACCACCAAGATGGGAGCGAGGTCGCGCAAGCGGGGGAAGTCCATTCCGAGGAAACGGTATCCGGCAACAGTAAAGAGGGCACGCTTGGTTGCAAGCAGCTGTGCAAAAAATAGCAGCAGCAAGATCTTGGAGAACTCACCAGGTTGGATGGAGAATGGTCCCAACCAAATCCAAATGCGGGCTTCCACACCAGCAGGCTGTGGCCACACCAAAGGCAAGGCCAGAAGCACCAGGCCGATTACACCCAGTAGGTAGGAATAGCGCGACAGTGACTTGTAGTCACGCAGCAAAACCAGCACCAAGATCATGAGCACAGCGCCCACCAAGGTCCACATCAACTGGCTATTAACCGTGGTGTAGCCGGTGGCGAGGTCCAGGCGATAAATCATCACCAAGCCAATGCCATTTAAAAGGGCTACCACCGGCAGCATAATTTGATCGGCAAAGGGGGCGACCCAGGCCATGGCCAGGTGAGCAATGGTGAATACGCCGATGTATCCGCCGATAAGCATGATGATGTGCAAGCCCAGTTCATTGCCCAAGGCAACCTCAAGGCTGACAAACATGACGGCCACAACAACAGTGGCCAGGAGCAGAAGCCACATTTCAGTGCGACGTAGTTTTAATCTTTCAAGTGTGCTCATGACACCTCCCTGCAGTTAACTCCGGGTTCGCTGCGGTCTCCACCGGTGGTTGTTTCTTTATTTACACAAACGGGTAAAGCTTGAGCCGCGAGTCTTTGCATTTGTGCTTGGATCTCGTCATAGGAACCAGAGGGTAGGTTTGCGACACTACCGCGCAATGACTCTGGCAGGTCATTAATGGAAAAAGCAGCAGCACCCTCACATGATTCTTTGAGGGTTAAGATGCCAGAGCCATCAAGGCAGGCCACCTGGAACTGCGAGTGTAAATCCTGTCCCAAAATGCGATAATCAATACCTTGTTCAATAGAGATTGTTTCCTGGTCATTCACAGCAACATAGAAGGTGCTGTCAATACGGGAGTAGCCCCACCATCCTGCGGCGACTACACCGATGAGGACGACCAGGGCTACGACCAAAACCGCAAGTTTGCCAGAGCTCTTCTCCGGGGGATCCTCAATTTCAGGTTCCTCCGGAGCTCCGGAATCTGATGATATCTCCGGGGCCGGATCAATCACCTTGGGTCGCCGAGTAATGGCGGCCGCGCGTCCCGCAGCAGTATCTGGATGCGGATCCTCTGGCTGTTCGCCATTAAGTGCACCAGCGGTAACTGGCACAGAAGCTTCAGCCTCAGTATCGGAATCTGGGGTGGGAACCACATCTGCCACCACAACGGTGACGTTATCGGGGCCGCCGGAACGCAGAGCCAATTCCACCAGCTTCTTGGCAGCTTCCTGAGGAGTGCCAACGCGCAAGGTTTCTTCAATGGTGGAGTGAGTTACCGGATCAGAAAGACCATCCGAGCAAATGAGAATGCGATCGCCTGGCTGAGCCGGGAATTGCTCCAAGGTGGGCTCAACAGGATGGCCGGTATAAGCCTTCAAAATTAGGGAACGTTGCGGGTGCGTGGACACATCTTCTGGATCCAGCTTGCCTTCAGCAACCAGGGATTGCACAAAGGTATCGTCCACGGTGACCTGCACCAGTTTGCCCTCGCGCATAACATATCCACGGCTATCACCAACATGGCATAGTGCCAGGTCAGTGCCATTAAACATGAAGGCCGTGAGGGTCGTGCCCATGCCATCACGCGCCGGGTCCTCATCAATGCCAGCAGCAATTGAGGCATTGGCTTCATTGGCAACTAAGCCAATGAGCGCCAACATGTCATTGTCACCGGGATCAACATCGAGGGCGCGCAGATGATTAATCATTAACTGGGAGGCGACCTCACCAGCTGCGTGGCCACCCATACCGTCGGCAAGCGCCAAAAGGTGAGGACCAGCATAAGCGGAATCCTCATTATTTCCTCGCACTAGGCCACGGTCAGAAGCCACCGCATAGTTAAGTTTCAGCATCAGGGAACAAGCCTCACTGTTGTACGACCAATCCGGATATCTGTACCCACCGACACCTGTTCAGGCTGATCAATGCGCACACCGCCCACAAAGGTGCCGTTGCGGGAATCCAAATCCTCGACAAACCATTCCGAACCACGCTTAAAAATGCGTGCGTGGGTGCCAGAAGCGTAATCATCGCCGACCACAAAGGTGCAATCGGGACTACGTCCCATGGTCATATCCTCACTGACCTCGATAGACGAGCCCGCGAGCGGCCCCTCAACCACAGTGAGCAGACGGGGAGCGGTGGATCGGTTAAACGCGCGCGCTAAACCTTGGGGGGCATTAACAGTGCTTGTCGACGCGGGCCCGGCCACCTTCAAATCGGCGCGCATTGCGCGCAAGGCCATTAAAACGAAAAACCACAACACAACAAGTAGCGCGATGCGCAGCCCCAAAAGGACCAGAGAATCCATACTCAACCTCTCCCTTTAAGGGCTAACAATGCGAACTTCGATATTGGAATGTCCAACGGTGATGACATCGCCATCAGCCAGTAGCCAATTGTCAACCGGAGTGTCATTAACTGTAGTGCCATTAGTGGACTTCAAATCAACCAAAATGGCATCGCGGCCATCCCAAGTGATTTCCGCATGTTGACGGGAAACACCAGTATCGGGCAAACGGAGGTCTGCGTCATTGCTGCGGCCGATGATATTGGAGCCTTCTTGCACCACATAGGTGCGGCTGGAACCATCTTGGAGCAGGAGGGTCACAGTAGGGCCACTTCGCTTCATGGCATTGAGGTGGTTGGCTTCCATCTGAGACTTCGATATACCTTGAGCTAGAGGCCGATCCGCAGACTGCGCGGGCAGGAACTCCGTGCCGGTATAAGGGGAACTATCAGACACGTTCTTCGACTCACTTTCCGCGATCGGCAGGATGCCGTCGCCTTCCAAAGGCAGATAACCGCTACTCAACTCGGGGTCAGGATCTTTTTCCGACACCGATTTCAACTGGCCGGTGTGCAGTGCAGAATCCTCTGCAATTAACACAATCACCGGTCCAGCTAATGTCCAGCCACTGTTCCTGCAAAATCTCATCATTTGATCAGTGAAACGAGCCGGCTGATCAGGGAAACGATCGACGAGATTTTCAAAATCTTTTGGACTCACCGAAATCTTAAAAATATTCGGTGCTTCAACATAGCCATCCGAGGTGTGTACAACATTGTCCTCAGCCTGCTGCTTGAGGAGCTCCTCAAGTTCAGCCGGAACAACACGACCTCGAAAAACAAACGCCAACGCGTTATCAAGGCCGCGCTGTAAAGAACTGTCTAGCTTGGCGAGACTGTTCATCGCATTAGCCACTCGACTTGAATTAGCCAATTGCTCGCGACCTCCTTTTCCTTAACATGTTGGGTGTTCCATAGGTGCTTTCTTTATGAAAACGCCTAAGGGCATGGCTTTGTCCCCCTCGGAAGCTGGAGTTTTGATAAAAATCCCAACCTAGAGATAAGAAGCAAAGCGCACGATAGCGTCATTATAGAGGTGAAGAGGCCTGTAGTTATAGGCGAAACCGTGGGAACCGAAATAGTTATTACATTGTTGCCAACTCAAAATTAAGCTTTCAGCTGGTGATTTGGTATTTCCACGGGTCCTCATGATATCTTTATCAAGTCGCAAAAATAGACACCCTGCCCGGGTGGCGGAATTGGCAGACGCGCTGGCTTCAGGTGCCAGTGTTCGCAAGGACGTGGGGGTTCAAGTCCCCCCCCGGGCACAAAAGGTAGTTTTCGAACTGCTCAGCCGGAGTTCACATTCTTAATTGAGTGTGGTCTCCGGTTTTTTGTATTCCAGCTTTTGTTTGCTTCGGCGATGCCTACCTAGTCACAGACATCGCCGAAGAACTTATTCAAAATCGAGACGGAAGTGCTCGGGCTTTACCCAGCCCAACTTGGCATAGAACCAGCTAAAGAAGACTGAAAAAACAATTGGGGCAATAATAAAGACCCCTACGACGATGGTGATGTTGCTAGTAGTCCAGCCCCAGCCTTCATAATTAAGTGCTGCAAGTGGACCAACGAGGCCAGAAATACCAAAACCAGCAGAAATAGGCGTGCCGGAGATTTTGAAAATTCCGCCGAGAGCTCCGAGGACTGCTGCTGTTGAAAGAATAGGCAAGAAGTTTAATGGTCGGCCCCAGACGTTTGCCATTTGCACCTTCGGCGAGCCAAGGAGTGGAAGCAGTGATTTACCTGGTCCATTAGCTTTCCAACCAGCGATGCACAGGCCAAAACCAGCTGCGACAACACCCAAATTCGCGGTACCGGAGGAAATGCCCGTCATCATGATTGCGGTTGCGAGGCCAACGGTGGAGACAGGGGAGACGATCATGATGCAGAACACGACTGAAAGCACGATGCCCATGAAGATCGGCTGCAGATCGGTAGCACCGTTGACGAGGCCACCAATCCAGGTCGTTAGCTGTTTGACGATGGGGTAGGTGACAATCCAGCCGATTCCGCCCGCGACTACGACGGTGATCGTCGATAGGAACAAGACAGTATAAGAACCGAGGCGGTGTCCAATGAGAAGGAGGAGACCGACGGCGATTGCGGCCGTGAGTCCAGAGTTCAATACGAGGCCTGTGCCTTTAACAATGAATCCACCGGCTTCTTGGGGAGTTGCAACTCCCGAACCCAAGACACTGGACAGGCCTACGCATGCTGTTTGGATGGGGCTCAGCTTGAACTGCAGACCCACCATGACGCCGATCAAAATAGGCAGCATTGACGACGACAAGCTCACCAAGTTGATGAGGCTTTGTCCCTGCGGGAACACAGGCAACAAGGCCGTGAAGATTTCACCGAGCAGTGCCTGTGGTACCAGCGCCACAATCACTGCAATGGAAATGCCATTGAGGACATTCATGGTGAACTTGCCAGCAGTGAGTTTCTCCTGCGGCTCATCTGGCCCTGTGGGCGAGACTGCTCGAATCGGCTCTGCGGATTCCGGGCTGGTGGAAACCGGTGTATTGGCCGATTCATTATCAGTGGATATTGTCATACAGATTAATTTAAGGCTCGTCATGGGAAAATCACGGAATTAATTGCATGCTGCAAACTGAACCACAGGCTGGGTGTGGATAGTCTCGCAAGATTGACGTCGGAGCATCGAATTTTGAAGAATTGGACTCGCCGTTCCGCGTCGTGGCCTTTATTCTTGAATCGCGCACCTACCCTGTCTCGCGCGTCACTATTCTCACAATGTCTGCATATTCAGCCAAATGGCTAGATAAACTAAACGTTGGGAATTATTTCAGGTTCCTGGTACTTCACCTTCACTAAGGAATTACCCATGACTCTAAATACAGAGCATTCTCTTGAACCTCACGCCGCCAGCCATCATGCTCGGCTCAACTGGTTGCGTGCCGGTGTCTTAGGTGCCAACGATGGCATCGTTTCTATTGCTGCGCTTTTGCTTGGTGTAATTGCCACCGGAATGGGGGATGGCGCAATCCTCCTAGCCGGCATTGCTTCCACCATTGCAGGTGCAGTTTCTATGGCCTTAGGTGAATATGTTTCTGTGTCTGCACAGCGAGATTCTGAAAAGAGCTTGGTGGCTTTGGAACGCCAAGAGCTTAAAGAACAGCCTGAGGAAGAACACGAGGAATTGGTGGGAATCCTATCTGGTTATGGAATCTCCCCAGAAACTGCCGCCAAGGCAGCTCGAGAAATTGAGCAAAGGGATCCACTGGCTGCTCACCTGAAGTTGGAATTGGGTATGGATAGTGATGAACTCACCAGCCCAGTCGCGGCTGCAGTATCTTCTGCTATCTCATTCTTGGCGGGTGCCTTGTTGCCTATGCTCTCGGTGTTCCTTGCTCCAGATGGCACCAAAGCCGTGGTGGTCACCATCGTTACTCTCATTACCTTGGCTTTGACTGGTTATATTTCCGCGATGCTCTCTGGCACCTCTCGTCTGCGCTCCTGCTTGCGTCTGCTGCTTGGTGGAGCGCTGGGTCTTGCGTTGACCTATGGTCTGGGTTCGCTCTTTAGTTAGGAAAGCACAGCTGACGCCCTACCTCTTCGCATGTTTTAAAGAGGAAAATTACTCCGCTTTCCCAACTTGATTTTCTAGAATTTTAAAGGATTTTCCAGACCGGTAGCTGCTTTTCGGAGTGTTGAGAAGCCACAGCTGGTTGCACACTTCGAAAGGCTCAACAATGTTAGAAGTCTTTGGTCTCCCAGCCCATATTCTCTTCCTCCACGCAGCTGTAGTCTTGGCTCCTATTGCTGCACTGCTGGGCATTGCCTATGCGGTACGGCCAGTATGGCGCAAAGTGCTGGAATGGCCCGCAGTTATCGTCACCTTTATTGCCACTATTTCTACTTTGTTAACTGCTAGTGCTGGTGAAGCCCTCGAGCACGCCATGCCTCGCAATGAACTTATTCATGAGCATGCAGAACAAGGCGATTTGATGAAGCTCGCCGCACTTATTTTCACCGTGGCGCTATATGTGACCATTGCTTTGTATGGTCCATGGTTCTCCGCAAAGCTCAGCTTCTTGGCTAAATTACAAGAAATGCGCTGGCTGGGTGTGCTCTTCCAGGTGCTGACGGTGATTACTGGTCTCTTTGTGATCTACCAGGTAGTTGTCACTGGACATACTGGCGCACAAGCTGCATGGTCTGATTGGCGTAGCTCCTAGACACCACTTAAGTTTTTGCCCCTCCAGCGACTAAGCTCGAAACTGAGTTTGATCATATTTTGATGCTGGAGGGGCAAAAATGTCTGAGGGTAAGCCTCAATTAGGGCGTCGGGAGCGAAATAAGCAGGAAAAACTCGATCGCATCACGGCTGCTGCCACGCAGCTTTTTGCCCAACATGGGGTCGCTGGGGTGACCACTCAGCAAATTGCAGATGCAGCCGATATCGGTACCGGCACGCTATTCCTCTATGTCAAGACCAAGGGTGAGCTTTTGCTTTTGGTGCAAAATAACAATTATGCAGCCGCGTTAGCCCGCGGTAAAACTGCCGCTGCTGCACAATCCACAGTGCTAGCAGCAGTGATGGCGCTTGTGACTCCGGTTATTGAATGTAACCGAGTGCAAGTAGCTGATGGTCGCACCTACCTGCAGGAAATGGTTTTTGGTGATCCTGAGGAGCCCTATCATGCCAAAGCATTGAATATTGTGGGGGAGACGCAGCAAGAGATTAAAGAACTCATCATGCGGCATACAGAGTCGAACGCAGAAAAAGCAGATAGCTTAGCCCAGGTGATTGCAGCAACGGTGTATATGGTTTTGGCCTCTGCTTTAAATAAGGATAAAAGCCCAGCGGAGCTGGTTGCAGAACTCCGCGGGCTTGTCCAAGTGATCCTTAGAGCTGAGAGCTAAAAACGATTTTTCCGCGCACGGTGGGGTGCTCTAGGGAATCAAGAGCTGTGGGAATCTGAGAAAAGGGGAGTGTTGTCCCGAGTGCGGGACGGATCAGCTTTTCGTCGATAAGCGCGGTTATTTTTTCAGCTGGGCGCCAGAGGCGTGCATAAAGAGGAATTTGTAGGTGACACCGCTCTTTGCAGCGAGGCGGCGGATTTTGAGGCTGAGTGCGGTGATGGCCAGGCGCACTAGGGGGTTGAGGCCGGCGGCGGTGGCGAATTCAGGGGTGGGAGGACCTGAAATACTTACCGCGATGCCACCTTTGCGCAGGATGCCGAGGGATTTGAGGAGGTTATCGCCGCCTAGGGAATCTAACACCACGTCAAAGTTGGACAGGGTTTTGGAGAAATCTTCGGTGCGATAATCGATGACTTCATCGGCACCAAGCTGGAGCAGGAATTCACGGTTTTTGGTGGAGGCCGTGGTGGCCACATAAGCGCCCACATGTTTGGCAAGCTGAATGGCAATTGTTCCCACGCCGCCAGCACCAGCATGGATAAGAACCTTGTGGCCAGGTTGGATATCGGCAATTTCAATAAGTGCTTGCCAGGCGGTCAAGGCAACGAGTGGCAAGGAGGCTGCTTCCTCGGTGCTGATTGAGGTCGGCGCTAGCGCAATTTCATTTTCATTAACGGCGATACGCTCGGCATAGGTGCCGATGTGGAAATCACGGGGACGGCCATAAATCGTGTCACCAACTTTGAAGTTGTGCACCTTGGGGCCGGTGGAAAGCACAGTTCCGGCGAAGTCATGGCCCAAAATTAGTGGCAGTTTATAGGGCAAAATGGCCTTGAATTCGCCGGTGCTAATGCGGTGGTCAATGTGGTTGAGGCTGGCAGCTTCAATGTTGATCAAAACATCGTGGTCGCCAACAATGGGCTCGGGTACGTCTTTTTCCTGAATTTCAGCCCGGTAGTTGGGCAGGACAAATGCGCGCATAATTTTAAGCTCCTAGGTTTAATGAGTTTAATCATTTTTGAGTGTACTCATATTTTTACTTAAACGGAATAGTGAAGTGGGGCCAGTGGAAGCTACTACCCCAAATGCCCGTGGGGGTATATGGTGAGATAACTAAATAAAGGAGAATCTCATGCAACTTGATCCCGATGAGCTAAAACCAGCCATTAATCGCCTCAAGCGTGCCCAAGGCCAACTTGCTGCCGTGGTGCGCATGCTGGAGGAAGGTCGCGAATGTAAGGATGTGGTCACCCAGCTTTCGGCAGTGACCAAGGCACTTGACCGTGCGGGCTTTACTATTATCGCCGCTGGCCTCGAACAATGCTTGCAGGATCCCAATGGGGAAATGGATAAAAAAGAGATGGAAAAGCTCTTTTTGTCTCTAGCTTAGAAAAAACGTGGCAATAAAAATATCTAATAGTTGTCACCCTGGCACTATAATTAACCATTGGGATAGTATCGGCGCTATGTATTCAGCTGAGACCTCCACCGTGGCAGGGATAAATGCCACCATCGGCCGTACTCCTTTAGTGCGGCTGGAAAAACTCAGCACGCGCGCAGATATTCGCATTTGGGCAAAGCTCGAGGAGTTTAATCCCGGCCGTAGCACCAAGGATCGCACAGCGTCTGCACTGGTCAACGCGGGAATTGCAGACGGCACACTCAATGATGGAGTAAGTGTCATTGAATCCAGCTCCGGCAATCTTGGCATGGCCTTGGCAAGAGAATGTTTGCTGCATGGCTGGCCTTTTCACTGTGTGGTTGATCCGCGCGCAAACCCACGGGCACTTGCCATCATGAAAGCCTTCGGCGCCATCGTCCACATGGTGGAATGCCCAGATCCGGCAACAGGAGACTGGCTTATTGCGCGCCGGGCTTTGGTAAAACAACTCCTGGCCGAAATCCCCAAATCGCTGTCCCTGGATCAATATTCCAATAGAGCAGCTTTTGATGCCCATGCAGATGGCACCATGAGTGAAATTTTGGAAGATCTGGGCAGTGCACCTGATCTCCTTTTGGTTGCAATGAGCACCACCGGCACCATCGGCGGATGCCTCCAAAAACTCCATAACTGTGCAGCTAAAACCCATGTCATAGGGGTGGATGCCCAGGGGTCGGTCCTTTTTGGCGGGACTCGCAGCACTCGCACGCTGCCAGGTTTTGGAGCCGGAGTTGTTCCAGAGCTAGCCCATTATGTCCATCCAGATGAGGTCATGCGGGTATGTGATATTGATGCCGTGGCTGGAGCACGTCTGCTGGTACAAAAAGAAGGAATCCTTGCGGGAGCCTCTGGAGGTGCAGTTATCGCTGCGCTTTTGGCTAAAATCCCCGAGCTACCCACCGGTGCGGAGATCGTAATCATCCTGCATGATTCTGGTGCGGCTTATGTTGACACAATTTTTGATGACACCTGGGTTCTGGAGAACCTCCACACCAGCGCAGCGGACTTGGCTAAAAAGATGGAGCAGCTATGAACGCACCCATTAAAGTGGCCATTATTGGCGGTGGACCACGAGGTTTGTGGGCTGTTGAGGAATTACTTTTCCAAGCCCGCACCCATGCTGTGGCCGTGGACATCGATGTCTGGGAACCCCAGGAACTAGGCATCGGTGCAGCTTATAGCCCTGAGCAGCCACCTTATTGGCGGCTAAATGTAGATGCCAGCCTGATCCGCACCCGCAGCACAACATTTAATCAGTGGCGCGGCGATGCCGAAGATCCTTTCCCATCACGCGCGCAGGTGGGTGAGTTTTTCCACGCTGCTTTTCTAGAACTTTATAAAAATCTGCCCCCAGGTTGCTCCCTCAACCACATCAAAAGGCGAGCCGAAACCCTGGAACAAGTAGGCGAGCAGTGGCGTATTGAGAACACGCTTTATCAGGAGGTTTTAAGCGCAACAGGCCACGCACAGTCCTGGGAAGGCAGCCTGGATACTGCGCTGAAAATTTATCCACGCGCTGAACTTGCCTGTATTAAAGCAGGTCAATCCGTTGCAATCCGGGGTGCTGCCTTAAGTTTTATTGACGCAGTGCTGGAGCTGACGGAAGGCCGCGGCGGCTATTTTGATGCAACCGGATATCACCCAAGTGGGCAGGAACCGGCCGTCATTTACCCCTATTCACGCAGCGGGCAATTGATGGAGGTGAAGCCAAACCCCGGGGTATTCACCATCAGTCCAGACCTCATTGCCACCTACAGTGCAAAAATTAAGGTGGCGCGGGACCTGCCGGAATTTCAGCAGGCGGTAGCCCAATGTGCGCTAGCTCTGCTCGACACTCCAGATAAAACTGCAGTTCAGGCCATTTTGGCGGGGGAAATCCACGAGGATCCCGTCGCAAAGCTGCGGTTTTCCCTGCAGGTTGCGCGCGGCGAGGTGCCCCCGGGCGCTGCGTGGGCGGTGGGCCAGGCGTGGCGCTCGCTCTATCCCGCGATTGTGCAGCGCGCCTCCTATGGCGGGCGCGCCAGTTTGGCGGGATTTGACCAGCTTGCAGCGCGTTTAGAGCGCGTGGCCTTCGGTCCACCGCCAGTGAATGCGCACAAGATTTTAGCGCTTTTCGACGCCGGCATCCTCGATGCCACCGCTCTTTCACCGGCCGGCAAGGTGCCAGCGGTCGATGTCACTGTGGACGCCGTATTGGCCCCGCCAACCTTAAATACACCCCTAAAAGACCAGCTAGTGGTACATAATCGCGGGCAGTGGTTGCATCCAAATGGCATGGTGGTGGGCCTGAAACACCTGGCGGTGGTGGGGCGTGAAAGTGAAGATGTGGTGCTGGGTCCCGATACTTTATCCCGAACTTTAAACAATGTGATTCCAAGGTGGGCGGCAACAGTGATCAAAAATTCGGCAGCAAAAACTCTCGAGAATCCGCGTATGAGGGCCACCGTACCATTAACTGCGCGCTTGGAACCCTGGGCAATTGAATTGCTTGGCAATCCCCAGCAGTGCCAAGAGGTGCTAGCGCGTTTTGGATCTCCAGCGAATATGCTGCACAGCGCGCCACTGTTAAGGAATTGCGCGGAATTAGTGGATGCCGGTGCAGATGCAGGTGTGGAAACCCGGATATTTTTTGCCCGCAAAGCCAATAAGGCGCTGACCTTTGTTGATGCTATTCGCGATGCTGGACATGGAGTGGATGTGGCCAGTGTGCGGGAATTGCAACAGGTGTTGGATCGCGGTGTTCTGGGCGAAAATATTATTCTCAGTGCTGCCATCAAACCAGATGAGTTGTTGGAGCTGGCGCTTAAAAATGGGGTACGGATTTCCCTCGATTCCGTCTCTGAGCTGCAGCGAGTCGGAGAGTTGGCGCAGCGGCTTCAGCTTTCTGCCTATGTGGCGCCACGTCTAGCGCCTGATCCCACACACCTTCCCGCCACGCGTTTTGGTGAGGTTTTAGCGGTGTGGACCACGCAGCTTGCCCAGTGGCCAGCGGCAGTCCAGCTAGTGGGAGTGCATTTTCACCTGCACGGTTATAGCGCCACCGATAGAAAAACAGCCCTTAAAGAGGCCTTTTTGCTTGTCGACTCCGCGACCGCAGCGGGTCACCGCCCCAGGTTTGTTGACATTGGCGGTGGGGTGCCAATGAGTTATGTGGACGATGAACAACAATGGGAGAATTTCCAGCGCGCTCGTGAGCAGATGAACGCTGGCCAGCGGCCACCGTTTAGCTGGAAGGCCGATCCTTTGGCGCAGACCTATCCCTTCCATCAAAAACCTATCCGCGGGCAGTGGCTATCGGAGATATTAGACGGTACGGCTCCGGAATTTATCAAACGCGGTCTACGGCTCCACGTGGAACCTGGACGTGCAGTTTTAGATGGCTGCGGTCTGATTTTAGTGCGGGTGGCCTTCTTAAAACACCGTAGTGATGGGGTGCCTTTGGTGGGCTTAGAAATGAACCGAACTCAGTGCCGAACCACCTCCGATGATATTTTGCTGGATCCCATTTTGATGCCACAGTCTGCTGCGAAGCACACTGCAGGGACTGAGTGGGGACCGGGGGCAACTGGTTTTTTGGTTGGCGCATATTGCATTGAAGATGAAGTTATTATCAAGCGTGAAATGGTCTTCCCGGAAGGGATAAAACCCGGAGATATTATCGCAATCCCCAATACTGCTGGCTACTTTATGCATATTTTGGAAAGTGCCTCCCATCAGATTCCTTTGGCCAAAAATGTGGTGTGGGGGGAGACGCTTAGCGGAGATGATATCGATATTTCCTAAAACATAGACAATAAACAAATGGATAAACTAAACTTTGGTTTAATATTTAAGTCGAAAGGAATATCATGCGCAGATTCTTCACAGTCCTGGCGGTATTGGCGCTCCTGAGCACTCCAGCAGCTACAGCTCAGGATGTTTTTAATGGCGGTCGCCTCGGTGGGGCAGCATCCAACCTAAGCTCCGGAATCTCACTGCCGGGTGCGGAACTTAGTGAGGTGGAAAACCCGGTGGACCTGCAGCAATATGCGGGCCTGTGGTATCAGGTGGCAGCGGTGCCACAACCTTTTAGTCTGCAATGCACCAATAACACCACCGCAGAATATGGCGTTATAGATGCTCAGACTATTTCTGTACGCAACTCCTGTGGCACACCTTTTGGGCAAAACTCAGTCATTGAAGGCAGTGCAACGGTGCGCTCAGATGCTTCCCTCCGAGTGAGCTTTTCCGGAATTCCATTCCAGGATCCTAATGGTCCCGTGAACTACCGCATTACCTATTTGGCCTCGGATTATTCCCTGGCAATTGTGGGGGATCCGCAGCGCCGTTCCGGATTTGTGCTCTCTCGGACTCCGGCATTGAGTGCCCAGCAATGGCAAGAGGTTCGTGCCACGGTCAGTGCTCGTGGTTGGTGGGATTGCGCATTTTTCACCTCACCAGTTAACGGTGGACGTGGTGACGCCACCCCACTGTGCTTAGTGTGAGGAAGGCTCTGACCAGTCCACGTCTTCCAGTGAAAGTTCTTTGTTCATATCCTCAAAGAACTTAATCACAATTTCCCTTTCGGCAGAGGTCAGTCGGGCTGCTGATTGGAAACGTTTTGCATGCTGTTTGCCCACAGTCTGCATGGCGGAATTGCGGGTACTGGGAGTTACTTCAATGGCAAAGGCGCGGCGGTCAAAGGGATGTACCTCCCGAATGATGTGCCCGCCTTTTTCCAAACGATTCAGCAGCTTGGTAATTGATGCAGGTGAAAGACTCAAATACTGGCCCAACATGCCAGGGGTAACAACCTCATCGCGGTGCTTGGCCACAATTAGGTAGTGCAAGGCGCGCATATCTTGGGAACTGAGCTTCATGTACTTTTCGGAAGCTTCAGCTACGGCGCGTTCAGCATTTCTAAGATCTCCCAGAGACTTCATAACGCGACCAATTTGAGCAATCTCCTCGTGGCTCAAAGAGGAGCGATCGACAATTTCACTATTGGGATCGCTGGAGTTGACGTCGAAGAGATTCTGAGAAATGGATTGCCATTGTTGGGGATCTTGCTGAACGGGCATAAATAGATACTAAACCTAAACTTAAGAAATGTGGATACCTTTCAACAAAAGTTATTTTAACTAGTAGTATAATAAAAGGTTTATGAAATGAAACTATCACCTCAACGCGGATTTCCACATGTGATGCGCATAATTGTTCCGGCAATATTAGTGCTACTTTGGCTTGTTGGTGCTGGAATTGGGGGCCCCTACTTTGGAAAAATAAGTGAAGTCTCCACCAATGATCAAACCCTTTATCTCCCAGAATCTGCCGATGCCAGCCAGGTGCAGCAAAAACTGGGGGAGTTCAGGGACTCTGCAGATATTCCAGCAGTTGTGGTTTTTGCCAGCGACACTGCCCTTAGCTCAGAGCAGGTAAGTCAGCTCAATGTAATTCTGGAACAGCTCAACAATGTTGCAGGAGTAGCACCTGGATCATCACCCTTAATTCCTTCCACCGATGAGCAAGCTGTAGAAGCTTTTGTTCCCATCTCCACCGGGGCTGAAGTGGGGGACACCGTAGCTGAGATGTCTGAGATCCTGGCGCAGGAAACTCCAGCGGGATTATCTGCTTATGTCACCGGACCCGCTGGTTTTGCGGCCGATCTTGGTAGTGCCTTTGCCGGAATTGATGGATTGCTACTCATCGTGGCGCTGGTGGCAGTTTTTGTCATTTTGATCTTTGTGTACCGATCAGTGCTGTTGCCCATAATGGTCCTCGCCACTAGCCTCTTTGCGCTGAGCACTGCCATCTTGGCGATCTGGTGGCTGGCAAAATGGGGCGTTCTTCTGCTTAGTGGTCAAACTCAAGGCATCTTATTAATCCTGGTTATTGGCGCTGCCACCGATTATTCGCTGCTTTATGTGGCGCGCTTCCGCGAGCAACTAAAGGTTCATGCCGATAAATGGACCGCTAGCAAAAATGCCATTAAAGGCTCGGTGGAGCCGATTTTGGCTTCAGGCACCACAGTAATTGCTGGTCTTTTGTGTTTGCTGCTAAGTGATTTGAAATCAAATAGCACCCTGGGGCCGGTGGCTGCCATTGGCATTATCTTCGCCATGCTGGCGGCACTTACGCTGCTGCCCGCCTTACTTCTGCTGGTGGGTCGAGCTGCTTTTTGGCCCAAGGTGCCACGTTTTGAACAACATGCTCCAAGCCAAAAGGCACCAGAAGACTTTGGTGTGTGGGCACGGGTTGCTGCCGTGGTACGCCGCCGTCCGCGGACCATGTGGCTCGCCTCGGTGTTGATCTTATTGGTGGGAGCTGCAGCTCTACCTCAGCTTAAGGCTGATGGCGTACCACAGTCTGAGCTGATCATTGGGGAATCTCAGGCCCGCGAAGGCCAGCAGGTGCTGGGCGAACACTTCCCGGGTGGTTCCGGCAGCCCTGTTTATATCTTGGCCACAGAGGCTGATCTGCCAGCCGTATCGAATCAGCTTTTGGCCAATCCGCACTTCCCGCAAGTCGCGGTAAGCAGTAAGGAGGCACCCGGCGGGGCGGCGTCGATAAGCGGTTTGGGTAGTGCAATGGCACCCACCGTGGTGGACGGCCAAGTATTGGTGCAGGCCACTCTTGATACCGCGCAGGATTCCGAACATGCCCAGCAAGCGGTGCGGGAACTGCGGAAGGATTTTGCCCAAGCGGGGCTAAATGTGCTGGTTGGCGGCGTAACCGCGACGGCAATTGATACTAATAATGCAGCAATTCATGATCGTAACCTCATCATTCCAGTGGTGCTCATCGTGATTTTGCTGATTCTGATGGTGCTGCTGCGTTCGGTGGTGGCACCGGTGCTACTGGTGCTCACGACGGTCTTGTCTTTTGCAGCGGCGTTGGGCATATCGGCGCTGGTCTTTAATGAAATCTTCAATTTCCCCGGCGCTGACCCCACCGTTCCGCTCTATGGATTTGTATTCTTGGTTGCATTGGGTATTGATTATAATATTTTCCTGGCGACCCGCATCCGCGAAGAAGCGCTGCACCACGGCACGCGCGCGGGCATTTTGCGAGGTCTCGGCGTTACCGGCGGCGTTATCACCTCCGCTGGCCTGGTGCTTGCAGCCACTTTTGCCGCGCTATCGGTGATCCCGATCCTCTTCCTGGTGCAGATCTCCTTCATCGTCGCATTCGGCGTGCTCCTTGATACCTTCCTGGTCCGCGCCTTCCTCGTGCCCGCGCTCTTTTATGATCTGGACGCGAAGATTTGGTGGCCGGCAAAAATCTCAAAAACCACGCTTGTCGACGACTCCCTCCCGCACCAATCCACTTAGGGTGCTGCCAAGCAGCCCCCGCTGACTCAGCCGCTGCTGCGGCGGCTGAGTTTTCCAGGCGGCGGTAATGCTGTGAAAACCGCGTTTTAAACGGGTGACTAATTGTGAACCACCTTTGAGCGCCCGCGCATCCATGGTGAGCAGCAGGTCCTGTTGAAACCAGATGGTTTCCTGGGGGCGCACGGCAAAAGAGAGCTGGATATCCTCGTGAACCTCAGTGTCCGCTAGATCGAGTTTGTGGTGGACTTCTTCCCACCATGTTTTTTTGATGCAGCTATTGGAGCCAAAAAGCGGATAATGGCCCAAGGCGCTACCCACCGAAGAACGGTAGATCCCCAGGTAGAGTTTGCTTAAGAGTTTCCCTTTAAAGCCTGGAATATCAAAAACTCCACTGCCGCAAATACCCACTACCTTTCGGGGTGCCGAAGGCTGGTAGCTTTCTACGCGATCCCAAATTGCGTGGAGGCGTTGAATAAAGTCGGGCGGCAATGTCACATCCGCATCAATACGCAGCATCACATCTGAGGTTGCTGCCTGAAAACCAGCGGCACTAGCCCAGGTAATCCCGCGCCGGGGTTCGTTAATGAGTCGAGTATTAAAGGCTGCGGCCACCGCCGCCGAATGATCGGTGCTGCCATTATCAACCACCACAATTTCATCGGCGTGGATGGTTTGTGCCTGAAGTGACCGCAAGCATTTTCTGAGCAGCTCAGCATCGTTGAGGCAGGGGATAACCACGCTGAGGGTGTGGCGGGGATGTGGGGAAGGCATGATGTCCATTCAAATAGTAACCTAGAGGAAAATATAACTATTAGACTAGTTTAGGTGATGGGGTGGAGCACGCAATGGCTTTAACAATAATCTGGGTGCGTGATGATCTGCGGATTGCCGATAACCCCGCATTGGATTGGGCACGTGCGCACGGGGAGGTGGCCGCGGTTTTTATCCGGGAACAACACCCACAGGTACGTCCCCTAGGTGCGGCAGCGAAGTGGTGGCAAGAGCGGAGCTTGTACTTTTTTGAGGCAGCACTAGCAGCGCAAGGCATGAAACTGTGGCGCCTGGAGGGCGATCCTACCCAGCTGTTGCCTGAGTTGGTGGCCTCGCTGGGAGCTTCTGCCGTGACCTGGAATAGGCGCTACCACCAGCCTTTATGTTCTATTGATGCAGCTATTAAAGCTCAACTTGCTAGCGCCGGGATTGAGGTGCGCAGCCATGCGGGGTTCTTGCTTAATGAACCATGGGAGATAAAAACTGGACAGGGAACCTCCTATAAGGTTTTTAGTCCCTTTGCCAAAAAGGCTTTTGAGCAGGCTGAAGTGCAGGCCCAAAGCTTTGTGGGAGGGCGCGAGGTTGAAGCTGGCACTGGTTTTGAGCCTGGTGTTGAGGCAGGTTTTGAAGCGGGGCCGGGATGGCAACAGCAATTGGCTGCAGCATGTCACCCGGGGGAAAGCGCTGCCCAGCAGAAACTAGCTGACTTTATTGAGTTTCTAAGTGCAGGCGGAGATTATGCAACAGGCCGCGATCATATGGAAGTGGCTGCCACCAGCGGGTTGTCTCCACATTTAAGATTTGGGGAGTTAAGCATTCACCGAGTCTGGTGGGAAATTTCCACGCGGGCTGACTCAGGGGAAATACACCCAGCTGCAGCTCGTGCCTTTCTTAATGAGCTGCTGTGGCGAGATTTCTCCTGGCACCGCTTATACGAACATCCCACGATGCACCAGCACAATATTCGCACCACCTTTGATAATTTTCCCTGGGAATGGGATGCCCAGGAAGCGCGCGATTTACGCTCCACGATGGAGGACCCACGTAAAGCCAGGGGGACAGGCGAATTTCATGAAGTATTTGCTGCCTGGCGTTCCGGCCAGACCGGCATCGCTTTGGTAGATGCTGGTATGCGTGAACTTTGGGCAACAGGCACCATGCACAATAGAGCCCGCATGGTGGTGGCAAGCTTCCTCACCAAAAATCTGCTAATCCATTGGCGCCACGGTGAGGAATGGTTTTGGGACACCTTGGTTGATGCTGATCACGCGGCTAATGCCTTTAACTGGCAGTGGGTTGCAGGTTGTGGTGATGATGCAGCACCTTATTTCCGCATCTTCAACCCAGAAACCCAAGCTCAGAAATTTGATCCTGAGCAAACCTATATCCGGCGCTGGATTGCAGAATATGGAACCCCTGCCTACCCAGCGCCAATTGTTGATCTGCCACAATCGCGCCGGGCTGCGCTAGCTGCATATCAAGCCATGGGCTAGCTGATTCGTGGTGTCTTAAGGCGATGGCGGGGTAGAGCGTGCCTGCTTAATGATATTGCGCACCATAAAGGGGAAAATGAAGGCGTGAAAAGGTGCTACTGCCCACCAATAAAGCCGGCCAGGTAGTCCCTTCGGTTCAAAAAGAGCTCGCTGGGTATAGGTTGATCCGCCGTCGGGATTGGCAGTGATATCAAAAACCAGCCAGGCGTTGCCATCAACTTTCATCTCCGCTTTAAGAACCAAGTGGTTGGGTTTTTGCAATTCCACCACTCTCCACCAGTCTAAACGGTCACCAAGCGCCAGATGGGAGGGGTCGCGCCTGCCACCAAGGCCTGGTCCGCCCACCAACTTATCGGCGATGCCTCGAACAGCCCATAATTTCGGCGCGGAGTACCAACCATGGGAACCTCCCAAACCTTCAATTACTGGCCACACTTGTTCCGCCGGTAGATCGGTGGTGGCTGTGCGGGAATCCTCAAAAATTTGGGTCCCTGCCCATTCTGGATCCGTTTCCCGAGCTTCCCATGCCTTTCCGATTTCACCCTGCTCCACGGTCCAGCTGCGATCCCAGGAGGTAGGTACGCCGCGAGAGTCCTGGGCATTGATAGCAAGTTTTACTGCGTCTCGATAATCAATAAAACCTTCTGCTGGGTCCGGGATAATATCCTGAATGCTGTGTTCCTCGCAGACTGCATCCTCAGCCATGGACTGGGCGAGAGGCAAGGCTAGTTCTGCTGGAACTGGGGTAACCAATCCAATCCAAAACCCCGAGAGTTTATCCATGGGGAGATCAAGGGGCAGGGAAAACACAAAACGCCTTAGCCCACGAATCTCGCCGTAAATCTTGAGTAATTCTGAAAATTTATAACGCTTTCCGCAACCAACATCGCAGGCCTGATTAATGGGCGAGTCTAAATCGGCAGCATGCACTAAATAATGCAGGGCATCGCGGATGGCCAAAGGCTCAATGTAGTTACTAATCCATGAGGGTGCGACCATCACCGGCAATCTTTCGGTGAGGTGCCGGATAATCTCAAAAGAGGCAGAACCGGAGCCAATGAGGGTGGCAGCTCGCAGAATAAGCGTAGGTACTGGGGATTTAAGGAGGATCTGCGCTACGTTCTCTCGTGAACGCATATGTTTGGATAGTTCCTCAGGTTGCATATTTCTGGGATTAAGCCCTGATAAATACACAATTTGCTGCACTCCGGCTGTTGCAGCGACATCTGCGATATTGCGGGCGGTGTGTGCTTCAACCTCTTCAAAGTCTTCATCTTTGCTGCCCATGGAATGGACGAGGTAGTACAACACATCCACATCTGCACATAGCTGAGCTACCTCGGTTTCTTTGCTGAGGTCTGCTTCAACCAACTCAACATCTTCATGCCAATCAAAACGTTTGAGGCTTTGTTTATTGCGGGAGGTGGCGCGCACACTGAACCCTGCAGCAAGTAATTCCGTAATTAGGCGCCCACCAACATATCCGGTGGCACCTGTGACTAAGACTCGACGTTGTGGATGTTCTGCCTGGTAGTTAAGGGTGGGGCTGGCTTGTGGATTCATGTACTTCATCCTTAAAGCTGGTTGGGATCCTTAAAGCTGGTTGGGGAGGCGAATGCAGGCGACGAACCTAGATGGCAAGAAAATAAAGCTTGTGCGTTTTTATGCTCCCTATGTTAACTATTGGTGTAGTATATCGGATTACTTAATATTTTGTGGTTGTTTTTCGAGGCAGTCACAAAACCGCACTCTGGCCTACCTGGAGGAGAGAAGGATTTGTTTCTTGGAAACTCCCCATGGAGTACACAAATAGTGAAGCCAGCATGTACCTCTAGCGCGGTGGAAAAAGAACTGTCTCACATCTTTGGGAAAATAATCCGCACCGCTGAGGGATATCATCCAAGTTTTGGCACGGCACTCAAGCTGGCAGCACTTTCAGCCCAGGGCGGAAAATTACTTCGCCCCACACTGCT
Organism: Corynebacterium callunae; assembly: GCF_046592015.1. Taxonomy (GTDB): domain Bacteria; phylum Actinomycetota; class Actinomycetes; order Mycobacteriales; family Mycobacteriaceae; genus Corynebacterium; species Corynebacterium callunae_A. Next base: position 37,187 of record NZ_JAWVOB010000004.1, on the reverse strand, counting down.
CATTGACTTATACAGTGCACTTTCTGGAACTACCGCATCGACAATTCCCGGCGGTCAGAAGGATATTTGGCCACAGGTAGTAGACATTGCGGCGGCAATCGAACTACTCCACTTTGCCTTCCTTATCCATGATGATGTCATCGACGGGGATGTGATCAGGCGTGGAAGGCCCAACCTTATCTCCCTTTTCCTAGGCCATGATGAGGTAACTGTCCAACACGCTGAACGCAAAGAGTGGGCGAGTTCGAGTGCAATCTTGATTGGTGATCTTCTACTAACAGAAGTCCATCAAATTTTTGCGCGCCTCAACCTGCCACACCACAAACGCTTGGCGCTCTTAGATCTCCTTGAGCATTCCATCACTGAATCCATCATTGGCGAGTTTTTGGATGTGGGCCTAAGTAAAAAAGTCATCTCACCGCTGCCCAGTACCGTTAAAGAAATGAGTCAGCTAAAAACAGCGACTTATACCTTTGAGCTGCCAATGTGCAGCGCAGCTATTTTGGCCGGTTATAGCACTGAAAAAGGAGCGCAATTTGCCGACCTCGCCGCAGATTTAGGTCTACTCTTCCAATTGCAAGATGATTTCTTTTCCACCTTCGGCGACCCCAAAGAACACGGCAAGGATGAGTTATCAGATTTCAGAGAAGGCAAGGAGACACTGATTGTGGCCTTCGCCAGGAATACTGCCAGCTGGCCCCACATCGAACCCCACTTTGGAAATCAATACACCAACAGCGAAGATGTTAAAGAGTTAAAAGAACTTCTCAGTGAATGTGGAGCAGAAAAGTTTCTGAAAAATACCATCGCAGAAACCTCGAGAGCATGCAGGGATCAAATCCTAAAAATCGCTGCATTTACCCCAGCCGAAGTTCCAGTTTTACTAAATGCATTGGTGGATTCGCTCGAAGGCAGGCGCACATGAATTCTTCTTCTTTTCTTCATAAAGCGCTGTTGCGTTATGACCGCACCGCCACCAAAGCAGCAGACCAAGTTATCGGAACCTATTCCACAAGTTTCGGCATGGCTACCACTTTGTTAGCCCAGCCCATACGTCGCGATATTCGTAATCTTTATGCAGTGGTCCGCATCGCGGATGAAATTGTTGATGGCACTGCTACCGCGGGTGGAAATTCCGTGGCAGAGGTAGCTGAGATTCTGGACAATTATGAAAAAGCTGTCCTTGAGGCGCCACAGCAGCATTTCCATACCGACCTCATTTTGCAGGCTTATGCGGAAACAGCACGGCGCTGCCATTTTGATAATCAATTACTCACAGCATTTTTTGCCTCTATGCGCCGCGACCTGAATCAAAACACCTATGATCCACGCGAGTTTAAAGACTATGTCTACGGCTCTGCAGAGGTCATTGGACTCTTGTGCTTGAGCATCTTCTTACAAGATCAAGAAATTAGCCCAGAGCAGTGCAAACGGTTAGAACATGGAGCTCGATCCCTAGGCTCAGCATTCCAAAAGATTAACTTTTTACGCGACCTTAGCCACGATCAGAAAGAACTGGGTCGCTCCTATTTCCCAGGAGTAAAGGATTTTAATGAGACTGAAAAACAAGAACTCATTTTAGATATCCGTCAAGAGATTAGTGCTGCTCAGAAAGTAATTCCAGAACTTCCACTCCAGGCACGAGCTGGTGTAATTGCAGCAACTGAACTTTTTGCGGAATTAGTTAATCGCATAAACAACATCACCGCAGCAGAGCTAAAAACCAAAAGAATTAGCGTTCCCCAAAAAACCAAAATGTTAATCATCGTGCGTTCAGTACCCCAAGCCCTGAAGATGAGTATGGAGAAGAAACAATGACGCATTCACCATCACCCCAAGCAACCAAAAAACAACATGCTGTTGTCATCGGTGCTGGAATCGCAGGACTTTCCACTGCAGCCTTGTTGGCTAAAGATGGTTTTGCCGTCACCATCGTAGAAAAGAATGGGGAGGTAGGCGGACGCGCCGGGGACTATTCCGATCCTCACCACCCCGGTTTCCGCTGGGATACCGGTCCCTCGTGGTATCTCATGCCCGAAGCCTTTGATCACTTTTTTGAACTCATGGGTACAAGCACTGCAGAACAACTCGAGTTGAAACCACTCGATCCCGGTTATCGAGTTTTTTCAGGGGACCAGCAACCGGTAGATATTCCCGTGGGTAGGGAAGCAGCCATTGAGCTTTTTGAATCTATCGAAACTGGCGCAGGTGCCCAATTGCGCGAATATCTTGAAAGCGCTCAAGAAACCTACGATATTGCGATCAAAAGATTCTTGTACACCACTTTTAGCGCTCTGGGTCCCATTTTGCATCCGGAGGTTCTCAGTCGTGCCGGAAAGCTTCTAGTCCTGCTTTCCCAGTCCATGCAGGTGTTTGTTAACACTCGTTTCAAAGACACTCGTTTACGCCAAATCCTTAGTTATCCAGCAGTTTTCCTATCTTCAAGTCCAGATAAAACGCCAGCTTTGTACCATTTGATGAGCCACACCGATCTCATTCAAGGTGTGCAATATCCACTTGGCGGTTTTAGCGCAGTTGTTCAAGCATTCCACAAAATCGCAGTGGACAATGGGGTAAAAATTCGCCTCAACACAGCCGTCACCTCCATTCTGACCAGCACCAACAGCAGCACCAGTCCAGCGGCCAAGACCGGCGCAAAAACCAGCGCGAAAACCAAAGCTACCCATGCCACCGGCGTTGCTGTAGTTAATGAGGACGGCACCGCCGAGAATATTGCAGCGGATTTTGTAGTTTCAGGAGCTGATCTCCACCACACGGAAAACTTCTTGCTGCCACCTTCTTTGCGTACCTACCCAGAAAAGTATTGGGAAAAGCGCGATCCAGGAATTGGCGCAGTATTAGTGCTGCTTGGCGTAGAGGGAAAACTTCCGCAGCTAGAACACCATAATCTTATTTTTAGTGAGCACTGGGATGAGGATTTTTCTGTAGTTTTTGAAGGTCCCCGCAGCGACCGGCCACTTAATGCCTCCCAGTCCATTTATGTGTGTATGACGTCTGCAACAGATCCGGAGGTAGCACCCGCTGGTCAAGAAAACCTCTTTATTTTGGTACCCACCCCACCGGCAGCAGATCTAGGCCATGGTGATTGTTATGGGCATCAGCCATCACAGGCAGTACAAGATATTGCAGCGGCAGCCATTGTCCAGGTAGCGCAAAAAGTTGGCATTCCTGACTTTGAACAAAGAATTCTGGTGCAAAAAACCATTGGTCCGGCAGACTTCGTCGAGCGCTATAACTCTTGGCGAGCCGGTGCCATTGGGCCAGCTCACACCCTCAATCAATCAGCATTCCTCAGGGGACAAAATACCTCGAAAAAGGTTGCAGGTTTGTACTACGCAGGGTCTACAACAGTGCCAGGTGTGGGAGTACCAATGTGTCTCATTTCTGCAGAAAATGTGATTAAGCGAATCCATGCAGATACCTCACCGGGACCTTTAGCGGGGTTGGGCTAAACATGCTCCAATTCATCTACCTGGGTGCCTTGCTACTTTTTAGCGGATGCATGGTGATCTGCGATTTTAATTGGAAATTAGCCTTTTTTAGAGATGCTCGCAGAGCAACACTAGTTATCACCATTGCCTTCGTGGCTTTTCTGCTGTGGGATGGATTGGGAATTGTCACCGGTACTTTTTATCGGGGTCAATCCGACTTTATGACCGGAGTTGAATTAGCTCCGCATATGCCACTGGAAGAACCTATATTTCTCTTCTTCCTTTGCTACCTCACCCTCAATTTAAGTACTGCTGTAGCGCGCTTTTTAAAACTGCGCCTTCCATCAATAAAGGGGGAGAAATGACCTATCTGCTCATCAGCATTCCCTTCTTAATTTTTGGCACCACCATCTTCCTGCTCAAGCTGCGGCGCATTCCTAAACTGCTGGCAGTTTTCGCGATGACCGCATCAATGCTGCTGGTTCTCACTATTGTTTTTGACAATCTCATGGTGTGGGCAGGCCTTTTTGGATTTGGTGCCGGCCACCATTTAGGCATCATGATTGGCCGGATTCCCATTGAGGATCTCTTTTATCCACTTTTTGCGGCTTTGATCATCCCCGCATTGTGGCTGCCAGACCATCAGTCAACCCAAGATCCAACCAAAAGGGAAGGCAAAAATGAATAGCCTAAAAGTCATCTTTGCCGCCTCCAGGCCCATTAGTTGGGTTAACACAGCTTTTCCCTTTGCCTTGGCATATGTGCTTAATGGCGGAACCTTAGATTGGGTGTTTTATCTGGGCACGTTTTTCTTTTTGATCCCTTATAACATCGCGCTCTACGGCATCAATGATGTTTTTGATTATGAATCAGATATTAGGAATCCGCGCAAAGGAGGTGTTGAGGGAGCAGTAGTTGCAAAGAAATACCATGGGCTGCTGTTGTGGGCCTCGGTGCTCAGCACAATTCCATTCCTCATTATTCTTTTTGCTGTCGGTACTTGGGCTTCCGCATTGTGGCTGGCAATCTCTGTTTTTGCGCTCATTGCATATTCGGCTGCTGGTTTAAGGTTTAAGGAAAAGCCTGGGCTTGATGCGATTACCTCAGCTGCACACTTTGTTACCCCGGCTCTAGTCGGTGCGACAATGACCGGAGCAACCCCTACTCGTGATTTTTGGATTGCCATTGTGGCCTTTTTCCTATGGGGTATGGGAAGTCAAGTGTTGGGTGCGGTCCAAGATGTTATTGCAGATAGGCAGGCCGGTTTGGCGTCTATAGCCACTGTTTGTGGGGCACGGGCCGCAATCAGGATTGCCACGCTGCTTTATGCGGTCGCTGCGCTTTTAGTATTTTTTCTGCCTAATCCGGCCTGGGTGGTGGCTATCGCTGCGGTGGTTTATGTGATCAATTGTGGGCGTTTTTGGAATATTAGTGATGCCAGTTGTGAAAGCTCGCGCGCTGCCTGGCGGGTATTTTTGATCCTTAATTACATCACTGGGGCTCTGGTCAGCATCACTATTTTGCAGGCAGTTGTGGGCTTGATCTGAGGAGATGGCAGGTCCTAATTTTTAGGGTGATACATTTTTTCTAATGAGAACAGTTTTTCAATTAGTGCAGGATTTCCACAAAGAGGCCAGGGGAGCGGGCCTCCCAATCAAGTGGGGTCCAGCGCGCGGTGAACTGGGCGTTTTAGAATTTCCAGCAGATATCAACACCGCAGAAATCAAATATATTGCGCACACCAAGCTGCCTGCCACCGGCTCCAGCATGGAGGATCTGCGCCGCACCTGCGCCCTGCTGCAGCAACAAAGCACAAGCGCCGGTCCCACCTTCAACCCAGGTTTTGTACTCGGCCTCATCGACAACACCATGATCGAGGTTTATGGAGGCCTTGAGCAGCAGTGGTTTGAAGCCATTGCGCTGCTCATCCGCCCTGAGGTGGAGTGGATTGGCGTGCATGGCACGCACAAAATAGATATGCGGGTGCGCGGCGACGTGGGCGGGCTAGTTGCGGTTGCTGATGAGCTAGGTAGTTTGCTTGGCGACGCCTGGACCGTGGGAATTGCTCAAGAAAAACATAAACTTCTCTACTCCGGGGCAGCTTTTAATGCAGCATTTCTAAGTGATGCTGTGGACTTGTTGGAGCAGGGGAACGCAGCTATTGCACCTTTTGAAATTCGAGTTTTAAGCAATTCTCACATCACCATGTCTGGATTTTCTAATTACGCTCTTGCCGGTGATGCTCTTTCTAACGCCGCCAAAATTGCTCATCTGACACGTACTTTTTCGCATTGGCGCGCAGGTATAAATCCAGTGCTGGAAATAGCTATGGACTATGAACCAACACCACGCGCAGAACTTTTCCAGGTTGTGGAATCACAAATTGCGCCTGCTTTTGATGATTTTGAGACAATGCTGCGCATCGAGGTATTGGAAGCGGTTAATTCCTGAGATCTTCGCACTTAGTGGATTAAAAAGTGCCTGTGAGCAGGTGAACAGCGCATGAATGGCAACTTAACTGATTTAAATCAACTTGGGTGTTAAATGGGAACACCTTTCAGCTTTCCTCACAGGAAACGTTCAGGTTACTTCCATTTAGGTGTTCCATGCTTATTGGCATGAGCAATCAAACACTGTTGTCGGGGGTGAAAACCGCACCCCACCGTTTTAATAGGTACGAGATCAAGTACCTGGTCGCCGAAAGCGATGTTCCGGCACTTCGGGAAAAACTAAAGTCCCGGATGTATATCGATCCGCTTTCGCCTCCGGGGGGATACCGAGTTGAATCCCTCTACTTCGACTCCCCGGATCTGCGCTGTTATCAAGAAAAAATTGAGGGGCTGAAGTTCCGGCGCAAACTCCGCATCCGCACCTATGGAGATGGAGTTTTAACTCCAGAATCCACGGTCTCCGTGGAGATTAAACAGCGAGTCAACAAAGTTACTCAAAAGCGCCGGCTTGATCTTCCTTTTTTCCACGCACTGGCGCTGGGCGATAGCACCGGTGGTGCGGTAGGCGCACCGGTAGGCGTCGACAAGCTGCTTGAAATTGCCCCAGAAAACCAGCACGCATTGATCCGGGAAATGGCTTCATTTGCCCAGAACTATAAATTGCGGCCCATTGCCACCACCACCTATCGCCGCGAGGCATTTGTGGGTGTGGATACCGAAAGTGGTGCGCGCGTGACCATTGACCACGGTGTTGCTGGGCGGGACCGCGACTTTTTGCTGGGTCAGGAATTGGATGACCGTCCCACTGTGGACCAGCAATTGGCTGTTGTGGAAATCAAATGTGATGAGCGAGTTCCTTTTTGGCTCACCGATATGACAGCACAGCTGCAAATGTCAGTTATTCGCATGTCCAAATACTGCGAAACTATCGAAGCTTTTGACCGCCGCCCGGCTTCTGCCATGGGCGCTGTGCAACAAGTTTTTTAAACACTTAAAGAAAGAAAAATCGTGACTACTGATCTTGCCTCAATTTTTGATTTTCAGGACCTCTCCGGAACCTTCTCCGTGATCGACGTCCTGATCACCCTGGTACTTTCCTTCGTGCTGACCTCCATTGTGGGCGTGGTGTACCAAAAAACTCACCGCCACATCTCCTATAGCCAGTCCTTTGTTCAGACCTTGGTACTGGTCGGCATGGTCATCGCCATCATCATGTTGGTGGTTGGCTCCAACATTGCCCGCGCATTCGCCCTGGTTGGTGCGCTCTCGGTGATCCGTTTCCGTAATGCCGTGAAAGAAACCCGCGATGTGGGCTTCCTCTTCCTCGCCATGGCAATCGGCATGACCTGTGGTACCCGCTTTTATGTTTTGGCTATCGCTGCCACCGTGGTTGTCTGTGCTGTGCTGCTTATTATGTACCGCTTCGACTGGTTTAAGGCCAATATTCAGCGCCAGATCATCAAGGTGCAGGTACCTGCAGATGGCCTTGCAGACTCCGGTAAGTCCTATGCCGAAGAGGTTGAAATGATCCTTGCTGAACACTGCACCAGCTTCGAGTTGGTCTCTGCTGAATCTGTCCGCGGTGGCGCACTGACTGAATTCTTTTACACTGCCCAAATGCGCAACACCGTCAAGCCACATGAGTTGGTAGACAAGCTGCGCGATGTGAACTTTGGCCAAAAGGCAGCGGTGCTCACCGGCCATGATCAGACGGATGTGTAAACACCATGCCTATCTACCGATCTGCAAAATGGAGGATGAATAGACGCCTCTTTTTAGGAACCGCAGCCTCAATTGCCGTGGTGGGCGGAGTAATCGGAGGAGTACAGGTTGTTCCCTATATCTCCTCCCAAGAAGTACAAGCGACGGCCGCAGCAACCTCCACTATTGATGTGGGCGCAGGCAATGTGGATCTTTTTGATACCTCGGTGCAGCACGAAGTCTCCTTGCAGGTCTCCCAAGAAAACCTTGATGAGATGCTTGCTGATTATCAAGAGGACGGATCCAAAACCTGGGTTAAGGCAACCATCACCATTGATGGCGTGACCATTGAAGATGTGGGTATTCGCCTCAAAGGAAACTCCACGCTACAAAGCCTAAGTGGGGAAAGCCGCGGTGGCGCACCTGGTGCCGCTGCCACCGATGAGACCACTGAAGATGGTGAAGATGCCACTGCTGAGATGCCAGCCATGCCTGAAGGCATGGAGCTACCTGAAGGCATCACCGAAGAAGATATTGCCAATTTCCAAGCCCAAATGGCTGAAGGCGGCGGAATGGGTGGCGGTATGGGCGGTGGGGCTGGTGGCGGTGCAATGATGTCTTTGGACATCAATGACTCCAGCACCTGGCCCTTCTTGATCAGCTTTGATAAGTATGAAGAAGGTCGCGTGTACCAAGGCATGAGCCAGCTTTCCATTCGCCCTGGTACCACCGTGGTTAATGAGGCTTTGGCGCTAGCTTTGACCGACGCTACGGGACAAGCAACTCAGCAATCCAGTTTTATGTCCTTTAGCCTTAATGATTCGGCAACCACCACCCGCCTCATCATCGAGATTCCGGATGAAAACTACGCCGACAGTCTTGGAAATGGTGTGCTCTTTAAGGCCGATGCTTCCAGTTCCTTTACCTACCAAGGTGAGGATCAAACTGATTATGAGGGACAATTCACCCAAATTAACGATGAAGGTAATGGCGATATTCAGCCCATTATTAATCTCCTGAAGTGGTTGGATACTGCATCGGATGAGGAGTTTGATGCGCACTTGGCTGACTATGTCGATGTGGAAAGCTTTGCCCGTTATGTAGCAACTCAGAACTTGCTGGTGAACTCCGATGATATGGCCGGACCTGGCAAGAACTACTACCTTTGGTACGACTATGACACTGGTTTGATCAGCGTTGTTTCCTGGGATTTGAATATGTCCATGTCAGGTTCTACTGATGCAGGCCCCGATGATGAGGTCTCCATGGGAGGTGGCGGTGGCATGGGACGTGGCATGATGGGCGCAGATGCTACGGCAACTGACGCTATTGCTGATGCCACAACCGCTGATGCTGCTACTACCGATACGGCTGTGTCAGCGGACTTGCCTGCCGGTATGACTCCGCCGGATATGGCTGCTGGCACTGATACCACCGCAACTACTGATGAAGCTGCAGTTGCTGCCACGGATGAGGCTGCGGACACCCAGGTCCAGCGCCAACGTCCCGCAGGTATGGGAGAGGAAACCGATACTGAAGGTGGCATGGGCGGGGGCATGATGAGCGGAAATGAACTTAAGGAACGTTTCCTCGCATCAGATGCCTTCACCGAGATTTACGAGCAAGCCTATTGGGATCTCTATGAACAAATGTATGGTTCAGGAACTGCCACTACGCTTCTCGACGAAATCGCGGCGTCCATTCCAGCCCGTGATTCAGTTAGCGCTGAAGATATTGCAACCAAGGTAAGTACTGTTCGTGAGTGGGTTACTACACGAACGGAAGCCTTAAGTGCACTGCGGGATACAGCAGAATAAAGCTGCTTTACATCCAATTACTGCGTTTGAAGATCCAGTAGAGCAGCACGGTAAAGCCAACCATGGCAATGAGTGCCATGGGGTAGCCAAAGGCCCAGTGCAGTTCCGGCATGAGATCAAAGTTCATGCCATATATGGAGGAGATCAAGGTCGGGGCGAAGATAATAGCGGCCCAACCGGAGATCTTCTTCATATCTTCATTTTGGCGCTGGGCCACCAAGGTGGCGTTAACGCTCAGAATCTGTGACAGCGATTCGCGGTATTCGGTGACGCGAGTGTTGTCGCGGGTGAGGTGGTCGGCAACGTCATCAAGGTAGGCGCGAAGTTCTTCGGGCATACCGCTGCGGATGAAGTCTTTGTTGAGGCGCTGCACAACTTCGATAACTGAGCTGGTGGTGTGCTGCATATCGATAATTTCCTGGGACAGGTTATAAATACGTTCGGCTACGGCGGCGTCGCCGGAGAATACCTGACGTTCAATCTGTTCCTGGTCGATTGCGATACCGCGCAGCACTGGGGCAAAACCATCCACAATTGCATCGATCAACGCATAAGCCACCGCACGGGGTCCCAAACGCAAAAGCTCGGCGTCGCCAAGCAGGGTTCTAATCCGGGGGTCAATGTGCCTAACATCGCTGAAGTTTGAGGGGCTACTGCCATCAATCCACTGATTATCCTGGCACAGGATCACAATAGCCTGTGGCTTCATCAGGATGTGGAATTCGGCAAAATCCACTTCTTCGCGGGCGTCGATATAGCGTGCCGAGCGAATGGAAATAAAGGTAATGTCCTCATATCGATCCAGCTTGGGGCGCTGCTGGCCGATCAACAAGTCCTCCACGATGGTGGGGTGGAGGTCCCATGCCTCTGCCAGTTCTTCAATTGCTGGTTTGGAGGGAGCGGGATAGAGCGACATCACCATTCGGTTGGTGGCACCTTCGGCAAATACGAGGCCATCGGCTACCGTTGCTCCAAGTGGTGGACGCACTGGTACACCATCGGTGACATAACGGGTGAGGGGCGAAACCTCTTCTGGGGCCGGAGTGGAGTTGGGGAGATACCTCCGACGGAGCATATCGCGTCTGCGAATCGCCCCGTTGGTGTCGTAGTTTTTTGGCATTCTCAACTCCTTCATCATTTCGACCTGCTCATACTATTAAGCCAGTATCGTCGATAGTTTGGGAAATGACCTACTCAGGGCCAAAAAATACGGCATTTTCCCAACATAAAAGGTCATACCAAACATGCCCCAGGAAAAATTACACAAAAAGCTTCCGTGGGAAATCCTTTTAGGTTAGGCTCACCTTATGAAATTCTCGCCTAGCAAAACACTCAAAAATACTGCGACCATTATCGCTTTTTCTTCCATAACGCTGCTGGCAGCCGCATGTTCTGCCACTGATTCAAGCAGTCAAGCAGCCAGTGAGCCCGCGAGTGAGCCTGCCATGGCTCAAACTCGAGAAATTACTCATGCCCATGGTGTCACCGACGTTCCAGCCACTGCACAAAGAGTAGTTGTATTGGAGCCTGTGCAATTGGATACCTTGGTAGCACTGGGCACCATTCCTGTGGGAGCGGCTGTTCTGAATGAAACCACCGGTATTCCAGATTATTTGGGCGCAGAGGCACAAGATATTGCCATGGTGGGAACCGTTGCGGAACCTAATGTTGAGGCAATTGCAGCACTAGAGCCGGACCTAATTATCGGAACGGAAAGCCGTCATTCGGCACTCTATGACAAACTCTCCGCCGTGGCACCCACGGTATATATGGCTTCACAAGCAGACCCGTGGCAAGACAATGTAAAAATGGTGGCCAATGTTGTTGGCGATGAGGCCGGCGGAAGCGAACTCTTGGAAGAATATGAGCAGCGCTGTGCGCAAGTCTCCGAGGAAATTTCAGCACTGCACCTAGGGGAGCGGACAGCGCAGTTAATTCGTCCGCGCGACGCCATCTACAGCCTTTATGGCCCCACGTCTTTTGCCGGATCCACCCTGGAATGTGCAGGATATACCATCCCTGAGCATGATTGGGAGGATATTTCCCTGGATGTATCGGCAGAAAACCTCACCACTGCAGCAGCCGATCTAGTGTTGGTTACCTCAGCAACACCCACCCAAGAAGATGAGGTTATCCAAGGAATCCGGGAGGCCTTGGGCAGAGTAAACCCCGAGGGGCAGATCGCAGTGGTGGATCAAGCAATGTGGATTACGGGAGTTGGCCCACTGGGTGGACAAGCCGTTCTTGATGATCTCCTCAAGGTTGTTAAATCCGCACAGCCTTAGGATCACCGCAGCCCCACTAATCAAACCCCGGTCTATAGTGATCCTCGTGCCTGAAAGAACTCCATTAGCAAGAATCCCACTCAATCGCCTAGCAGTAATGGCGGTGATTATTGGTATTGGAACTGGTCTTTTTGTCGTAGCACTAAAACTGGCAACAATCGGTGTTGAACACCTCGTATATGGCGCTGACCACCTACACAATCAAAACCAGGTAGCTGGCATTTCACCACTACGACTGGCCATCACCATTGTTGTCCTCGGATTTGTGTCGTCCTGGGCCTGGTATTTTGTGCACCGTCCAAGCCCCGACAAGCAGGAAGACCAGCCCACGGAAGTATCGGTTGTGGGTGCCATGCGGGGCGAAAAGATGCCTTTCCTTCGGACCCTGGCATCGGCATTTTTACAGACCATTACGGTGGCTGCTGGTTCACCAACCGGTGCAGAAAATGCCCCACGTATCGCGGGCAGTTGGGTAGCGGAGAAATTTAGCAGTAGCTTGCAGCTGGATCTAGAAGCTCGCAGGATTTTGGTTGCAGCTGCTGCCGGCGCTGGTTTGGGTGCAAGTTTCCATCTTCCTTTGGCCGGAGTGCTTTTTACTTTGGAGGTGCTGCTGGCAGAGGCAACCACACGCGCGGTGGTGATCTCAATTATTACCACTGCCGTAGCCGTTGCTAGCTCGGGTTATTTTGTGGATACCCCAGATGTTTATAACGCGGTATCACTGACGGAAAGCCCAGGAATGCTGCTCAGCGCCCTCATTGTGGGTGCGGTAGCGGGGTTATGTGGCCACGGATTTTCCCGAGCCTCCAATAAGATGGCGGCGGCTGCGCCCAAAAATGCGCAGATTTTATGGCTGATGCCGCTGGGCTTTAGCGGGATTGCCGTAGTTGCTTATTTTTATCCCTTGAGCTTGGCTAATCCGCGCTGGGTGGCAGATACGATGCTTTCCGGTGGCTTGGTGCTGGGCACAATTTTATTGTTATTGGTGCTGCGTACGGTGCTATTTTTGGTGGCATTTAGGGTTGGCATGGTGGGTGGAAACCTGTTGCCCGCCTTCACGCTGGGTACGTTGGTGGGTGGCGGCGTCGGCACGCTCCTAGAGCCGGTGACCGGCGTGCCGGTGGCAGCTTTCGCATTGCTGGGGGCCGCGGCGTTTTTGTCCACAACGATGTCCGCGCCGCTTTTTGGTTTGATTGCGGCGGTGGAGTTTACCGATATGGAGCCGCAGGGTTATTTGTCTATTTTTCTGGCAGTTGCTGCGGCAATTATCGCCGTGCGCCTATGGCTTGTAATAACGCAAGGTAGGCAGGCATTTCCGGTCACCTACGCGAGCTGGACCGGGGAGCTTAAATAAGCTTTTCGACGCACCCCTGATGCTTTTGTTTCCAAATTCCTTAAAAATCTCTGAGTTTCTGCATCCAAATGCAAAATGGTGGTTAGAATTCATTTTGGTTTTAGGATTTACCCCTTATCGGCGATTGGTCCGATGGGGGAGGTGAGTAGCATATGCCCTCTGCAAGGTAATGAGGAAGAACAACGCCAAATATCCGGGAACGCAAAAAGCGCGAAACCAAAGATCGGCTGGCACAGGTAGCCACAGCGATGGCCTCCGAACGTGGAATTCATGGAGTAAGCCCAGCAGAAGTTTCCAAAATTGTGGGGGGTTTCCACCCGAACCTTCCACAACTATTTTGCCACCCGTGAGGACGCCGTAGCTCATCATATGAGCAAGGTCTTGGCATCCTGGCCCAACAATATTGCTGAGGCACCTGCTGAGTGGGACACCATCAAGGTGTTAGTTGAAACCACCGGGTCCAATATTGAAAGCGATGGTGAGGATGATTTCACCTATGCCGATGTCCTTATACTCTCAGGTACTTTGAGCAATCTGGGCAATATGAAACCCCATGATTTTGTGATCGCTAGTCTGCGTGGTGCAGCTGTGGCCTTATCCAAGCGCGCAGGTTTTGATGAAATTCAAAATGAACACTTGGTGATGGTGCACTTTGCCTGGCAGGCAGTTAGTGACGCAGTGCTGGGCGCACATGGGGCAGATGACCCTGAATCTGCTTTTATGCCATTGTTTAGAGCAGCCATCACCACCGTGGACCGCGTCCTGCGTGGGGGACTTTTTGAGTTCCCTGAAGGTGTTTAGCTCACCGCAACTGGGGTAGCGGTGCGAGCGGGTGCTTCCTCTTTTTGCACCCGCATCCACACAATGAAGCCCCAGGCCACGAAGGCGCCGTAGATGAGGTACAACGCTGCTGAAGGGTAATAACCAGCGATAAACAGCAGTGGTACGCCCACAATATCCACGCCAATCCAGATCAGCCAGAACTCAGTCCAACCGCGCGCCATGCCGTAGGTGGCCAAGATGGATCCCACAAAGATCCAGGCATCGGCCCATGGGCCCCAAGATCCTAGAGCTTGGAAGATCCAGGCAAAAACGAGGGTGCCCACTATGGCGACAATGATAATGCCGGTGCGTTCTTTGGCAGAAGCCCAACGAGGTTGTACTGCAGCGGCATTTTCTGATTCGGCGCCGGTGCCAGTCGTGTCTCCGGCTGCGAGGCGGCGGGTAGCCGACCACTGGTACCAACCAAAGAGGCTAACGGCGATAAACATAATCTGGCGGCCAGCCTGGCCATAAAGATCAAGGTTTTGAGGAGTGTGGAAGAGTCCACCCATAAAGACGGTGAACAAAAGAGCATTGCCCACAATGCCAATTGGCCAGGCCCACACTTTACGTTTCATACCAGCCCAGGCGGAAAGCAGGCCAAAAACATTTCCAATAATTTCGCGCCACAGGATGGGTACTCCACCGATCCACAGGGTAGCGTCGAGCAATTCAGTTATCGGATTCATGATTAATTCCCCTTAAGGATTTAAAGACATGTAATCCTCGGGGCTTGTCTTTCCGGGATTCTAAAAAGCACTTTCCAAAAGGCTTAGAGCCTCAAATAAAAATGCGATCTAAAAACCACGGTTCTCTTTCATCCGGACTATGACCGTCGGCTCCGGAATCACACCGGATCTGCTGACCTGCATCTTTTTAGGGATACAGCGCTCGCGGGCTTAGAAGTTTATATCGGATAAACTCCCATACCGCCGGTGGGGAATTACACCCCGCCCTGAGAACATCCCTCACTATAGTACTTTCCACGGAAAGTGTGAAGAGTCCCAATCACAGTGAATAAATGAACATCAGATGACAGGCTCATGAAACTTTTTCAAGACACCGGACACCGGGGCCAGACGCAACTACCGTGGCGGACAAGCCCATCAAAGGAGGACTTGTGACCATCACCTATCCAAACTTTCTTGAAAATTCTGCGCTGTCTAATGATCCAGAGCGCTGGGATAGGGAAGGGGGTGCACAAGTGGGAGAATCCTCAGAAAAGACCATGACCTATGTTCTAGATACCTCGGTGTTATTGTCTGACCCGGTCTCTTTAACTCGATTTGCCGAGCATGATGTGGTCCTTCCCATCGTTGTAATTACAGAACTTGAAGCCAAGCGCCATCACCCGGAGCTTGGCTTTTTTGCGCGCCAGGCCCTGCGCATGCTTGATGAACTCCGCGAAATCCATGGCGATCTATCCAAGCCACTGCCCATCGGTGAAGAAGGCGGCCATATCCATGTGGAGCTAAACCACCAGAATCTAGAATCCCTGCCCGTGGGTTTCCGCCTGGGCGATAATGACACCCGCATTTTGGCGGTAGCGAAAAACCTGCAGCAAGAAGGCCACAATGTGGTCTTGGTTTCCAAAGATCTCCCCATGCGCATTAAGGCATCAGCCAGCGGAATTGCCGCCCAGGAATACCGCGCAGCCCTGGCCCGCGATAGGGGATATACCGGCATCACTCACGCCAACATCACCGATGAGCAGCTCGGTGAACTCTATGAGGTCGGCGAGGTCAAGATCCCAGAGCTGGAAAACCTGCCCATCAACCACGGCTTTACGCTGAAATCCTCCAGCGGTTCTGCACTGGGTCGCATGAACACGCACAAGGTTATTGAGCTGGTTCCGGGTGACCAGCAGGTCTTCGGAATCAGCGGCCGCAGCGCCGAACAGCGCATTGCCATTGACCTGCTCAACGATGATGAAGTGGGCATTGTGTCCCTCGGCGGCGCCGCCGGAACCGGCAAGAGCGCCCTGGCCTTGTGCGCAGGTTTGGAGGCGGTGCTGGAGCGTCGCATTCAGCGCAAAATCATTGTCTTCCGCCCACTTTTTGCCGTCGGCGGCCAAGAACTCGGCTACCTACCCGGCGACCAGGATGAAAAAATGGGCCCCTGGGCCCAAGCGGTGTTTGACACCCTGAGCTCCATGGTCAGCCAAAACATTGTCGACGAGGCCCTGTCCCGGGGACTCATTGAGGTGCTGCCCCTCACCCATATCCGTGGCCGTTCTCTGCATGACGCCTTTGTCATTGTTGATGAAGCACAGTCCTTGGAACGCAATGTTTTGCTCACCATGCTCTCACGCATTGGTCAAAACTCCCGCGTAGTGCTCACCCACGATGTGGCCCAGCGCGACAACTTGCGGGTGGGACGTTATGACGGCATTGTCTCTGTGGTGGAAGCGCTCAAAGGCCATGAGCTTTTTGCCCATATCACCCTCCAGCGTTCGGAGCGTTCCCGCATTGCAGAGTTGGTAACTCAGGTACTGGATTCACCATCGCTCTAGCAGCATAAATAACAAAAACCCAGCAATTGTAGAAACACAGTTGCTGGATTTTTTCGTCGAAAAGCGCTTAAGCGCTTAGTGGCACCACGCCGAGGATGATGGCAACCGCAAGCATGGCAATGGATACCACAACTGCGCGCCAGAGCACCTTCTTATGGTGATCGCCAAGGTTGACATTGGCTAGGGAGACCAGCAGCAAGATGGCGGGAACCAGTGGGCTCTGCATGTGGACAGGCTGGCCGGTGATGGAGGCGCGAGCCATTTCTACCGGCGCGATGCCGAAGTGGGAGGCGCTTTCGGAGAGCACCGGCAAGATACCGAAGTAGAAGGCATCATTGGACATGAAGAAGGTCATCGGGATGGAGAGCAAACCGGTGATAACTGCCAGGTGCGGTCCCATGGAGTTCGGGATAACCGTGGTGATCCAGGTAGCCATGGCATCAACCATGCCGGTGCCGTTGAGCACGCCGACCAAAACGCCAGCGGCTAAAACCATGGAGACCACTCCAACAATGCTGGAGGAATGTGCCAGCATTTCATTGGCCTGATCCTTCACCCTAGGGAAGTTCACGGCCAGAGCCAGGCCTGCGCCCACCATGAAGATGAAGGCGAGGGGGAAGATATCGGCAACCAGCAGCACCATAACCGCTGCGGTGAGAATCGCGTTGAACCAGAAGAGCTTGGGACGCAGGGTAGCGCGGTGAGGATCAAGCAGGGTGTCAGTCATGTTCTCGGTGAGGGTGGATTCATCGAGGTTAATGTGCTTTTCTTGCTGCTCAGCGCGCTCTTCAACCAAGATGCCGCCACTAGGTCCACCAGTTGGGCCGGTCTTATCGCCGGAGGTGCCGGTGCTGCGTGGGGTAGCGCCGCCGGTGCCACCGAGGGGCTCATCGGTATCTGCTGCGCGGGAACCAGTGGTGCCGGTTTCAGGGAAGCCGGGGCCACCAAAGCGGGAGGAATCAATTTTGCCGAGACGCTTGCGCTCGGACAGACCCAAGAACCAAGCCAAGAGTAGGGAAATCACGATACCAGCGATGAGGGAAGGGACCATTGGTACAAACACTTCTGCTGGATCCAAGCCGAGTGCTGCAGCAGCACGGACGGTGGGGCCACCCCACGGCAAGATATTCATGGTGCCGTTAATCAGACCAGCCACACAGGTGAGAACTACCGGGCTCATGCCCAAGCGCAGGTAGATCGGCAGCATAGCGGAGGTGGTGATAATGTAGGTGGTGGAACCATCGCCATCCAGGGAAACCACACCTGCCAAAATCGCAGTACCCAGCACAACCTTGGCGGGGTCATCGTGGAGCAAACGGGTGATTGCGCGAATCAGTGGGTCGAAGAGCCCAACGTCAATCATGATGCCGAAGAACATAATCGCAAACATCAATAGCGCTGCGGTTGGTGCCATGTCCTTGATGGCGTCAAGTGCCATATCGCCAAGGCCGAGGCCGGCGCCTGCAATGAGGCCGAAGATGGTGGGCACCAACAACATGGCAACCATTGGGGTGAGGCGACCCAGCATGATCAAGGTCATGAAGGTCAAGATCATGGAGAAGCCGAGGACCACCAACACACCATCTGAAGGTGTGTGGCTAATCGCGTAATCTGCGGCTAGAAGTATTGTTGAGCTGCTCATTGCTGCCCTTCCTGAAAGTTCGTGGCTAGAGGGTTCATGTGGAATCGAAAGAACCCTCGTCTGCACTGCCCCGAGTGTTCTACTTTGCACCTGGCAGTCTAGGGTGGCGTAAGTCACTTAAGAAGTCTTGAGTGCATTAGCTTAAGTTGTGTGCAAAAGAAGAGTTTTGCGCATTTTACTCATGAATTTTTCCCAACAAAAGCCCAGGATGACACTGTTAAAGTGAGGTGCCCCCGGGGGTACTAAGATTCGTAGTTTGTGAATTTAAAGGAGGTGGAGGCCATGCGTTTTGCTACCCGAATTCTGGTGATTCAGGTCTTAACAATCGCCTTGGTGGTGAGTGTATGTGCCGGTATCACCGCTGCTCTCACCATGGATCAGCTCAAAACTGAAGCCGAACACACAGCGCTTGCCATTAGCCGGTCCATTGCCTCCAATCCAGAGGTCAGAGCTGAAGTAGCGGCCGATACCTTCACCGGCGCTGACCCCAGCCCTGCGGAACTAGCAGCCGGAAACCTCCAAGAATTTGCCCAAGCTACAGCGGACAGCACCGGTGCACTCTTTGTGGTGATTACCGATGGCAATGGCATTCGCCTGGCACACCCAGACCCCAGCCGCCTGGGTGAAATAGTGAGCACCAGCTTTGCTGCCGCCATGCGCGGGGAGGAAACCATCGCCTGGGAAACTGGCACCCTGGGTGATTCCGCCCGTGCCAAGGTTCCAGTTTTCGCGCCGGGCAGTACCACGCCCGTGGGTGAGGTAAGCGTGGGATTTGAACGCGAAAGTGTGTATTCACGTCTGCCCGCGATCTTGTTGTCGATGCTGGTGATCTCATTACTTGCGCTGCTCATCGGCACAATTGTGGCCTTCATGCTGCGCCGCCACTGGGAAAGAATCACCCTCGGCCTGCAGCCAGAGGAACTAATTACCCTGGTCCAAAACCACACCGCCGTCCTTGAAGGTATCGACGAGGGCGTGCTCGCCCTCAACCGCGATGGCAGCATCGGCGTGCACAACCAACAGGCCCAAGACATCCTGGGCGCCGGCCCCATGCGCGGGCGCACCCTTAAAGATTTAGGGCTTGACGACGACACCCTTGATGCAATATTCAAGGCGCAGCGTCCCGAAGCTGTTGTACACAATGGCCGAATTCTTTATGTGGCATCTCACCCAGTAATCCGAGGTGAACAAACCCTAGGCCATGTGATCACCATCCGCGACCGCACCGACATCATTGAACTGAGTGAACGCCTTGATTCGGTACGCAATATGACCCATGCGCTGCGTGCTCAACGCCATGAATTTGCCAATCGAATCCACACCGCGACCGGCCTTATTGATGCTGGTCGCTTTGGGGAAGCCGCCGACTTCCTCGGAGAAATCTCCAAAAATGGTGGTCAATCCCATCCACTCATTGGGGCTGCGCATTTGAATGAAGCATTTTTGAGTTCTTTCCTCAACACCGCATCTATTACGGCCTCTGAACGCGGGGTAAGCCTTAAAGTTAGTGCCGATACTCTGGTGCTGGGAGAGGTTGCAGCTGCCGAAGATGTGGCCACCATCCTGGGCAATCTCATTGCAAATGCCGTAACCGCAGCAGTGGCCGGGGAGGAACCGCGCTGGGTGGAAATCACCTTGCTGGATGATCGCGATACCCTGGCTATCACCATTGCCGATTCAG
Source organism: Corynebacterium callunae (assembly GCF_046592015.1). Classification (GTDB taxonomy): domain Bacteria; phylum Actinomycetota; class Actinomycetes; order Mycobacteriales; family Mycobacteriaceae; genus Corynebacterium; species Corynebacterium callunae_A. Next base: position 17,471 of record NZ_JAWVOB010000004.1, on the reverse strand, counting down.
GTCCGGGCATTCCTGCTGGCGTGGATGTTTTTAGACAGGGTGCCAATGCTGATTCCGCAACGGATAATGTAGAGGTTCATGGTCATGGCATTGGCCTAAAACTCAGCCGCGCTCTGGCTCGCTCCCATGGTGGCGAGCTCTGGGTGATTGATCACGGGTCTACTGCTGGCGCCGTTTTTGGGGTGCAACTACCTGGGGTAATGGAGGAAAAATGAAAGATAAAACGCTGCAGGTCCTAGTGGTTGATGATGATTTCCGCGTGGCTGGAATTCACGCCTCCATTGTGGACCAAGCCCCAGGTTTTAGTGTGTTGGCAACCGCCCGCACCGTGGCAGAGGCCACCCTCCACATTGCTACTTCCCAACCTGATCTGCTCTTAGTTGATGTATATCTGCCCGATGGTGATGGCATTGATTTGGTGCGCACCCACGCCATTGATGCCTTTGTGCTCAGCGCTGCAGATGATGCTCCCACCGTGCGCCGTGCCTTCCAAGCTGGTGCTTTGGGATATTTGCTCAAGCCTTTTCCACAAAAACAGCTCGTGGACCGGCTTGATTCCTATGCGCGTTTCCAACATGTACTGTCCGGATCGGCGGGGCTATCCCAAGAAAAAATCGATCAAGGTCTAGCCATTCTGCACGGTTCCACCACACCGGTTAATTCACGCTCCGCAACTGAGCAATTATTACTTGATGCGCTGCAGGGCCAAGAGATCTCCGCAGCTGAGGCCGCAGAAATAGCTGGGGTCTCGCGCGCTACGGCCCAACGTCGATTAGCGTCCATGGCCAGCCAGGGAGTGGTTGAAGTCAGGCTCAAATATGGACAATCGGGCCGGCCCGAGCACCTTTATTCACGCCCGCAGCTTTAGGCGGAACCCCATCTCTTAAAGAGCTTCTTGACCCCTTCAGGGGTTTCAACTGGCGCAGCAGGCGCTTGTCGACGCCACCGTTCCAGGGTGATGCGCTCGGAGCGGGCGCGCGAGCAGCAGGGGGTAAAAAGCTGTTCATCCTCGTGTTGTTGGGTGCTTAAGACTGAATCGCGGTGGTCCGGAATTCCCGCTACCACCCGCATGGTGCAGGTACCACAGGTACCTTCGGCACAGGAGGTCAAGATGCCCACATCATTGTCCTCAAAAACATCAACAATGCTCTGATCTGCGGGAATAACAAAAGTTTCACCCTGAAACACCACCTCAAAAACAGTGTTGCCCGCGGGGCTGTGCAAGAGGTCAGGATCGGCGCGGAAATTTTCAATATGAATCTGCGTGGCGCTTAGATTTTCCGCAGCAATGGACTCAGCCTTGTGGTTAAACTCCACCGGACCGCAAATATACACATGCGTCTTGGGCGTTGCTGGAGCTAGCAAAGTGCGTAAAACCTCAGCTTGTTGCTCCCTTAAATTCTCGCCAAAAAACTCATGGATCCGCGGGCCGCACATTTTGTGCACTTCGGACAAAAGGGCTGCTTCGCTCGCGCTACTAGCCACATATAAAAGCTCAAAGTCTTGATTGTGCTGAGCAAGCTGTTGGGCCATGGCATAAATTGGTGCGATACCAATTACTGCCGCAATCAAAATATGTTTATCGACATCTTGTGCCAGCTCAAAGTGGTTAAGAGGAGGGGAGACCTCAAGTTCATCACCCTCCTGCAATTGGTGCATTGCTTGGGAACCACCACGTGAGTTTGGTTCCAGTTTTACAGCGATGCGGTAGGCATGTGGAGTGTTGTTATTGGTGCACAAAGAGTACTGCCGAATCATGCCATCGGGCAGGTGAATATCAATGTGTGCACCGGCTTCCCATGCTGGCAAAGGTGTGCCATCGGGTGAGTGCAAAAGGAAGGTTTTCACAATTGCGGTCTCTTGGTGGATCTTGCTAATTTGCATTTTCATATGCCCTCCTCAGCTAGAAATTTTGTGCATGGAATACAAAAAAGGGTCTCATAAAAGGGTTAGAGAAAGTGTGACCTAGCTAATAATTGACTTGAAATGACGCTCGCCTAACAATAGCCACGTTATCGCTTAACAGTGGCAAAGAAGTACAACCAACTTCCAATCTGAGAAAGGAAATGAGGGCAACATGACTACTGCAACCAAGCCTGAGATTCTTCCTCCATCCGAGAATCCCTATGAGGATTTTCGCTATTTTTATCGCGAGGGCATGCCGCTTCGTCCGGCACCAGGTCGTCGCACCGATAAGCCATCGTGGAGCACCCTGCGTCATAATCTTTTTGATAATTGGCATGACGTCAAGGACAACTGGGAGGGCTATAACTCCGAACAAACCCGTCTGCTCGATGATCACATGTGGCAATGTGATGAGAAGGGGGCAGCGGTAGCTAAAATGTTTAAGCGAATCGGCCCAGAAAAAGCTCGCGCTGACTTTGAAACCGCACTTAACCGCGGCATTGACAAGGTGGAAAACCCAGAGCCTGAACTGGTGGACTTCTTTGAGGATGTTGACAACATCCCAGCGTGGATCGACATGGAAGCAGCCGAACGCGGCCGCATCGCCTACTACAATGTGACCAAGACTTCAGAGATCCTCTCCATTGGCTTCGCCTACTGGGCCACCACCATGGAGGACCGCACCTCCGCGGCCACCGGCGAAACCCAAATGTTTGCCATCAAGGCGATGCAGCGTTCCATTGAAACCGCAAAATTCTTTGTGGATCTTGGTCGCGATGATGTTTTTGATCGCTATAGCGAGGGCCTTAAATCTGCCGTTCATGTGCGCTTGTTGCATGCCCAAGCCAACCGTGGCCTGGAAAAACTATGGGGACCAGAGCATTACAACACCTTCGGTCGCCCCATTGGATCCAGCTTCTTGGTCTCCGGCGAAGGCTGGTTTGCGCTCATGCCCCTTGCCGTGGATGAGTTTTTTGGGCGTTCACATTCCGGTCAAGAATGGGATGACGTGGCCATGTACTGGGCATATATCCTGCACATGATGGGCGCCGAGGAACACATCATCCCCAAAAACGGTGATGAAATGCGCAAAATGACTGACCACATCTACGCCAATGGCGGTATGTCGAGCAGCTACCAACAAGAGGTGGCCACCGCACTGATGACCATCTTGGAAAAACTGCATCCGCTGATGCCAATCATTGTGCTGGGTGCACTCTCCAACATCATTGGTACTAAAGACACCCGCTTTATGGTGCGCGGAACCAAATGGGAGAAGCTCAATTTCCGCCCCATCGGAATTATTTATGGCGCGGCTGCGAGGGCAGACGCAGCATTAACCAGCCTGCGGGATAAGTTGCCGGGCGCAGAAAAAGCAAAAATCAAACGCGCCCATAATGGCAAGCCACCATGGGATGCCGTTCTTAAGATGATCGAGGATCATGCTAAGAAAAATGAGCCTGAGGTAGCTGTCAAGTGGGATCTGCACGATAATTCCAAGGAAGCCAAGATCTAATAGGTTTTCTTTATATGAAAGCCTTTGGGTTTAAAGGGTGGTGGCGCGGGCTTTGTTGCCTGATTTGCCGGTATCCCTTGGTTCACCCTGCTTAAAATAGGTTAATTGCGCCATTTTTAGGCAGCGAAGCCATTTTGGGCGGGGGTGACCCTTATTCCATAAGGACATTTTAATAGTTTGAGATGAATTAAATGCCAACCCCCTTTCATTACCCCCTAATATGGCGCAGATTCCATTTTTGCTCGAATAGTGACCTGTACAACATTAATCTCAACGTAGGTTCCCGCTGAAAAGCTGATAAGAAACCAGCATTCTCGGCAGGAGAATCAGCCCACACCCATTGCAGCAAATCTTCCACATTTTGCTAAAAACACCTCAATCACACGGGAGCACCCTATGACTACCCCAAATTCAGCCACCCAACAATGGCCTCCCGGCCGTGGCAACTATGACAAATTTGTTGCCACCTATGGCCAGGAACTTGCCAACCGCTTTGCCCAAGGCTTCCTCACTGCGGACCCAGTTGCCGATGCACTATTTACCAGTGGCCACGCAGTTCGAGAGATCATGCCAAACCTGCGCGATGCACTTGCCCGCGGCGAAGCAAATGAGGATACTTTCCCCGAGGTCGCAGCCCTGCTCGAGGATATGAAAGTAGCTCTGGAAAACATTGATCAAGAGCGATATGAGCGCGGCCGTGCGGTCTATCTCTCCATCTCACCACTGGTTCATGGTTTGGCAGTGGGGCCAGGTTCCCTGGTTCACACCTATTCCACCCCAGCCATTGCTGATCTTTTGGTCAATACCGGTGAACTCACCGATGGTGCAGTGAAGCGTTTGGCCTACACCACCAACTGGACCTATTCGCTCTACCTGCCAGAAGGTGTTCAGCCAGGCAGCAAGGGCTTTATGCACACCGGAATGGTGCGCGCCATGCACGCACATGTGCGTCGAGTACACGCCTCCCGCGACTTTGACTACGGCGATTGGGGAGTGGCCATCAATGAAATTGATATGCTGCGCACCTGGTTCGACTTCACCTACATCCCCTACAAGGGACTGCGCAATATGGGGTGGACCATCACCGAGGAGCAGGAACAAGATATCTACTACCTGTGGAAGGTAGTTGGCCGCATGGTTGGAATCGCCGAGGATCTCATGGAAGGCAATGATGATATCGCCTCCTCCGAGCGCACCATGGAAGCAATCCACTCCATTGATGGTGAACCAGACCAAGCATCCCAGGATTTGGTTGATGCCCTCATGACAGGCTTTGTGGTTAACGTCAATGCACTCACCGAGGTGCCAGAAGAATCTCTGGCCGATTGGACTGCTGCGTATACCCGCATCATCCATGGTCACGAGGTTGCGGATAGCTATGGTGTAGCTAAATCCATCATGCAACCCATTATTGAAATGGAAACCGAAGCCCGCGCTGAGCGTTATAACCTGCTCCGTGCAAACCCGGAGGCACTGCAGGCGGAAATTGAGAAAAATGAGCAGATGCACATCGCTTTGTTAGATGACGAACCTGCATATCTCAAGCAAGACAATGGGATTGCCACCAAAGCTAGCGCCTAAGAACATGCCTTAAAAAGTTATTGGCCCACCTGGCCAAAAACCCCGGCTAAACCCCCGCACTGACCTTAAAGCACCAAAGAAGGTCGGTAGCGTGGGGGCCACAGCTTCAAAAAAGTAGTGCAGAACCCATTTGTCCCCCAATGAAAGGCAAGGCACGTAGATGTCTATTCAGTACCGCGTCCAGAACCCAGCGACCAATGAAATTGTTGAGACCTTTGATGCAGCCACCGATGAGCAGATCCAAGAGATCCTCGCCAAGTCTGCTAAAGCTTTTAAAACCTGGCGCAACACCACCTTTGAAGAGCGCGCAGTCATTATTTCCCGCGCAGCTGAACTCCTACGCGAGCGCAAAGTAGAGCTGGCAAAGATTGCCGCCGAGGAAATGGGTAAGGCCACCCCGCAGGGCGAATGGGAAATCAACTTCTCCGGCGATATCCTCCAGTTCTACGCGGACAATGCCGCAAAGCACTCCGCTGACCAGCCAATTGATAATATTGATGGAGGCAAGGCCATTGTGCGCCGCCTGCCTTTGGGTCCAATTCTGGGCATCATGCCCTGGAACTACCCGTTCTACCAGGTCGCTCGTTTTGCTGGCCCCAACCTCATGAATGGCAATACTGTCATCTTGAAGCACGCCGAGATCTGCCCTAAGTCCTCGGCTGCAATGGAAAAGGTCTTCATCGACGCGGGCGTGCCAGAGGGTGTGTTCATAAACGTTTATGCCACCCACGATCAGATCTCAACCATCATTGCGGACCGTCGCATTCAAGGTGTTTCCCTCACCGGTTCCGAGCGTGCAGGTTCCATCGTTGCAGCTCAGGCTGGTAAGGCACTGAAGAAGTGCGTGCTCGAGCTCGGCGGCACCGACGCCTACATCATCCTTGACACCGCAGACGTTAAGGCTGCAGCTGAAGAGGCATGGGCCAAGCGTATTGAAAACGTCGGCCAGGCATGTACCTCCAATAAGCGCATCATCGTCATGGCAGATATCTATGATGAGTTTGTGGATGAGATGGTCAAGATCGCAGAAGGCTTCACCAAGGGTGATCCACAGGCATCTGGCGCCAATGAGTACTACCCAATGTCTAGCCGTCAGGCCGCGGAAAACCTCAATGACCAGTTGCAACGTGCAGTAGCTGCAGGTGCCAACCTGCGTACCGGCGGCGTTTTGGATGAGAAGAGCGCCTACTTCACCCCAGCAGTGCTTACCGATGTTCCAGTGGGATCCGATTCTTACTACGAGGAATTCTTCGGACCAGTTGCGGAGGTCTACAAGGTTAACTCCGATCAGGAAGCAATCGAGCTGGCCAATAATTCCAACTATGGACTCGGCGGATCCGTCTTTGCGCAGGATGAAAAGCGTGCAAAGAAGGTCGCGGACAAGGTGGAAACCGGCATGATCCACGTGAACCTCGGCCAGGCATTCAGCCCAGCACTTCCATTCGGTGGCATCAAGAATTCCGGCTTCGGCCGTGAGCTATCCGTCCTCGCGATGGATGAGTTTGTGAACAAGCAAACCTTCTACGTCAACGACTAGCTTTTAACGCTTTTCGACGACAAGCTGCAGCTTCTCGTCGAAAAGCGTTATTTTTTTGTTATTTGCCAGGCCCGAAGTGCGAGATGGATATCAAATGATCGTGGCCCGGTCGCCCAATCCTCGCCGATAATGCTGGAAATCTTGTCGATGCGTTGGCGCACGGTGTTGGAATGGACAAAAAGCGTTTTGGCGGTGGCCGCAATATTGCGCGCATTATCAAAATAAACGGCTGCGGTTGTGGCCAATTCAGCATTATTGCGCTGATCAAAATCCAGCAAAGCGCCCACTGTATCGGTGATGATGTCATTCAAAGCCACACTTTCAAGACCCAGCAACAAGCCCAAAGAACCAAAGGTTGTGGGCGTTGCCACCTGATTATCCAAGTGCAAAGACTGCATACTGGTGGCCAAAGTAATGGCGCGATTATGTGCCTTAGCTACTGCGCTGAGATCATCGGGCACTTTAATGGCACCCATATAAACCTTGTAATTTTCCGCTTTTAGCCATTCGAGCAGCTTGTCCAGGGATTTTTCGATCCCTGCAGGTGCTTCAAAAAGAATGCAGAGCCGGTTTTCAAATTCAAAAACCACATCATTTTCAGCTAAATGCTGCTTAGTGGCGCGCACCTGGGGCAGGGAAGTGGGCGAGACCAAAACTGCCACACATACATTATTATTCCGCGCCAGATTCAGACCAGTCATGCGTTTGATCCGCAGCAGGTCTTCTTCTACCGCGGTGCCTGCGATAAAACGACGCAGCAGATCATCAACCTGCCGGCTTTCGGCCTCCACCACAGCTTCCCTAAACAACACAATGGTGGCAAAAGCTTGAGCCGCACGATTTAAAATTGCTGCTTGATGGCCCCTAACGGTGCGGTTAACGCAGATGGCACCCAACTGACGCTGATTAAAAGATATGCTGAGAACCGAAAAACCTTCCTCATTAACAATCTCCCCGCGTTGCTCGGAACTTAACATGAGGGATTTGATGAGGTCTTCCGCTGGGGGAGTGTGGGTGCTTTTATCCTTCTCCAATAAAAATGCACCCTCGCGATAAAACCACACTTCACAATCAAGAGCCTTGTGAACCACCTCGCGGATGGCTTTTAGTTGGGTACCGCGGGACAGTACCTCCATGAGCTGGGAATCTGCTTCCGAAAGAGCACGCAATTGCGCAACCTGCAGTTGGCTTCTTTCATTGGCCACCTTGAGGGCAGCTACATTTTCTTCCAAATCAGCAATAAGCTGCGAGGTTTCCATTGCCACCGAGGCCATTGAAGCGAGGGAATCCAAAATGATTTTTTCCTCTGCCGTGTAGCGCCTAGGCCGGCGATCACCAACCATCAAGGTACCGATGATTTCCCCATTATTCACCAGAGGCGCACCCATAATTCCGCGTACACCTTCGCCTCTAACAACCTCATCAACATGGGGTGTGCGGCTAAGTTCAGGATCGGTTCCTTGATCATAAGTCCAGGACACCTGCCTGGTTTGGGCCACATTTCCAATAACGCCAATACCTAAAGGAATTTCCACCGCGCGAAATTGCTCTGTAATAACCCCAGAGGTTGTTAGTACCCGGGTGATCTGGGCATCAAGATCATTAATACTGATATAAGCCACATCGGAACGAATAATCCGGCGGCTACTTTCCACCAATTCATCGAGCACCTTGCTTCTATCCTCACCGCGGGAGAGGTTTTTAGCAGTCCCCATAATAGAGAGTGCAATATCGCGCCAATGCTTTTCAGCGTTGATGCTATTTTCTACCGCGCGCACCACATCTAATTCTTGGGGGCTAAGGTGCTCCTGCAGATCCTCGGGCATAGCTTTGCCGGACCACAAGCTTTCCAAAATCTCGACCAGCTGGCTCAAAGGATCCTCATTTCGTGGGGATAGTTTTTGGTGGTGCTAAATAACCTAAGGCTAGCCCCTAAAAATGCCAAAAGTGCTCAAACCTTTGCGGAAAGAGCACTTGAGGGAAGTTTTAGAGTTTACTTCTTCTTCTTTGGAGCGAAAACCAAGGCGCCGGCGATTGCTGCCATGAAGAGGTCCTTGGAAATAGCGATGCCATCCTGGGATGGGCGGATGCCATCTTCCTGGGTCATCACTGGGTTGCGGAAGTAGATAGCCAATAGACCTGCGGAGAAGACACCCAAGCCTAAGCCTGCAATGCGATTTGAAACTACGGGGGTAAGAAGAGCTGCGCCGATGCCAAGCTCGGAGTAAGACACAACTTTGCCGAAGGTCTCAGCATCAAGATTGGACACTGGCGGAACACCAGTTGCTGCAAGACCCTGGATGCCAGCGGCTGCTTCCGAAGGAAGATTTAGTTTTCCATATCCAGATTGCAGTAGGTATGCGCCGGAAACGCCACGCAGAATTGCATTAGAAATGCCCATATTTCTTGTCCTTAATGTTTGCAAGTATTTCTCCTCGACTTTAGCGCGCAGGGGACGGTGGTGTCATCAATGGTTAGAGATAGTCAGAGTGAGCATTCTTGAGTTTTTTTAAGTTTTGGGGTGGAGATGGGGAGGCCTGGCCTTTTTAGGCTCTATGTCATTCTTTGGTGAAGCTCAAAGAAATAGTAACCTAAAACTTGCTAATTTCACTTGACAAGAATAATTGAATGGTGTTCAAGTGGTGAAGGTGTCGCTTTCTGGGCTTTATTTTTGGTCATTTTGCACTTTCGAGGAGCTGTTTTTGCCCAAACTGCATATGTGGAAAATTTGCATTATGCCAGTTAAAGGCCTATTTCTAAACGTTTTCCTATCGGGGAGCCTTTTTCGGGGGCCTATGCGGCATGGGCTGGGGGATTTTTTGAAATCGGGACGGGTTCTGGGGTTAATTTGGCCCACTTTTTAGCGTTCCCACCTTCTGTAGAATGTACTTTTTTAACTCTGATAACCCTGAACAATGTACATACCTACATTAAATAACGTAGACGACAATCTACCTCCTATGTAATATGAGTCTCACTTCCTTGAGGAAGGGTTTTATTAAAAACACAAAAATCACGGTTTATTCAGAGATGAGCGGAGGTTGTGGGATGGATATCAAAGTCAGATATGACGTTTCCGGCTCACCAGCATCGGCTAAATCTCAGCGAGCTTAAGAGTCAGATTTTAGTTATTTAAGGTCTCTGCCTCCTTGAGTTCAAAACAGAGTCCAACCATGTATCTCAGGTTTCTCACAATTCATAAGAACACCGGATTTAGCCAAGAAACCATTGAAAATCCGTTTTTCAACATTCGATCCACAAAGGGAAAATACCGTGACTCAATCAGTAGCAGTTCACAATAATGTGCACCCGCCGGGAGTAGTTGATCGTAAGCAAAGCCGTCGATCACTTCGCGCATCTACCATTGGCCAGCTTTTGGAATGGTACGAGTGGAGCTCTTATGCCGTATTTGCACCCTTCATTGCAGTAGCAATGTTCAACAAGCTTGATCCTGCTTCTGCACTGCTGTCCACCCTGGGTGTCTTTGCAGTGGGATTCTTAATGCGTCCCATCGGCGGTATCGTCTTCGGTTTCATCGCAGACCGTAAGGGTCGTAAGCGCGTCATGGTTGTCACCATGGTCATGATGGCACTGGCTTCCGTAGCCATTGGTCTCATGCCAACCTATGACACCATCGGTATTGGTGCTTCTGCCGGCCTGCTGGTTATCCGCATGATTCAGGGCTTTGCCCACGGCGGTGAATCAGCCACTGCAAATAGCTACATTCCAGAAATTGCTCCCAAGGAAAAGCGTGGCCAGTGGGGCAGCCTGATTTATGTTTCTATTTTTGGTGGTTCGGTTATCGCCTATGTACTTGGCGGCCTAATCTCCCTGGCACTAACCCAGGAACAGATCGGTGCTTGGGGCTGGAGGATCCCATTCCTACTCGGAGCTTTTGGTGCAATCTTCGCACTTTATCTCCGCCGCGGTATGCATGAATCAGAGGTCTTTGATGAGGAGACCACTCCGGAAAGTGCAGCACCTAAAGCCACCGCCACGGAAGATTTTGGACTTGCACCACGCAAGGTACGCCCACGCTGGGTATCTATCCTCCTGGTGATCGGCATGGTATCCGGTGTCACCGCAGCTCACTACACCTGGTCATCCTATGTTTCCACCTATGCGATTACTCAGCAGGGTATGCCCACTCAGGGCGCGTACTGGGTGACTGTGGTTGCTCAAATAGCTGGTCTCATCGCCTTGCCACTATGGGGCAGGTTATCTGACCGCATCGGAAGAAAGCCAGTGATCTACATCTTCGCAGTGGCGATGATCGTGCTGCAGATTCCATTGATGGCTTTGATCAGCGATGAACCATGGACCTTGTTGGTGGCTTCCTCTATTGCGCTTATCTTCGTCGCAGCGTCCGGATCCTTGTTGTCCTCCATCATGTCCGAGGTTTTCCCAACAGCTCAAAGGACTCAGAGCATCGGCCTGGCCTACTCCGTATCCGTGGCCGTATTCGGCGGCACCGCGCCCTATGTCTACCAGCTCTTTGTTGCCCGTGATCTGGCATGGATGTCCGGTGGATTTGTGGTCGTGCTCTGTGTTCTTACATTGATCGCCATGAAGCTACTGCCTGAAACCAAGGGCATTGACCTTCGAACTGTCTAGCCAAACCGAAATCAATTAATAAAGGAGTTAAACATGGCTGAGATTGAAAATATCGCCACAGTGATGAGCCGTGGTGGTCGCCCGGCCAATAACCGTCGCGAAATCAAGATCATCGATACCACCCTGCGCGATGCACACCAGAGCCTCTGGGCTACCCGCATGCGCACCGAACATATCCAGTCCATGCTGGAAGATTTTGATAACGCCGGTTGTGAGCAGGTTGACCTCATGGCACCGATCCAATTCGATGTCTCGGTTCGATACCTCAAAGAAGATCCCTGGGAGCGTGTCCGCGAAGCACACAAGGGCGCACCAAACACCAAGTTCCGTGCCCTGATCCGCTCCAAGAACTTAGCTTCCTTCGACTTCCTGCCAGACGATGTTATCCGCGGCTGGGTACAGCGCCTTTATGAAAATGGCTTCCGCGTAATTGGCTCCTTCGACGGCCTTAACGATGTGGACAATATTGCCGATGGCCTGCGTTATGCCAAAGAATTGGGAGCGCATACCTTCGGTGCGCTGTCCTTCTGTGAAAGCCCCGTCCACACCGATGAGCTTTATGTGGCTAAGGCCAAGGAGCTTATTGAAAAGGCAGATGTTGATTCCATCATGCTGAAGGACGCTGGCGGCCTGCTGACCCCAGATCGCATCCGCACCCTGGTCCCAGCCATTAAGGAAGTTATCGGCGACCGTCAGCTGGAACTCCACAGCCACTGCCTAACTGCTTTGGCACCATTGGTATACCTCGAAGCAGTGGAACTTGGTTGCGATGCCCTGCATACCTCCATCGAACCACTGGCAAATGGTGCAGGTCAGCCTGCTACCCAGCGCATTGTCCGCGATCTCCGCGCCCTGGGCTACACCGTCAATGTTGATGATGAGCGCATTGAGAATATCAGCAAGCGCCTCAGCGAAATCGCAGAAGCTGAAGGCAAGCCAGTAGGTAAGCCCGTTGCTTATGACGGAATGCACTATATGCACCAGCTTCCTGGTGGCATGCTCTCCAACTTCGAAGCCCAGTTGGAAACCGCAGGACTATCGGACCGTTTTGAAGAGCTACTCTATGAAACCGCCCGTGTGCGTGAAGAGCTGGCATATCCCATCATGATCACGCCTTTTGCTCAGTTCGTGGGAACCCAAGCGGTACTCAATGTTATCTCCGGGGAGCGCTACAAGATGGTTCCCAATGAGGTGAAGAAGTACGCGCTGGGTTATTACGGAAAGCTACTGGCTCCCATCGCCGATGACGTGATGGAGCTCATTCTCAAAAACGGTGCCTCCGATATTCCGGCGGAACCAGCTCCACTTAAGCCAATGCTGCCGGGACTGCAAGAACGCCACCCGGATGAGAGCCTCGATCACCACCTGCTGCGTGCGCAGTTTGCTGGCAGCCAGGTTGATGAGATGAAGAAGGTTGTGGCTGCCGGCGGAAATCCGGATGAGCAGTACAACACCATCTTGAGCCTGATCAAGGAACTCTACCAAAACGAAGAATTCGCACACTTCAGCCTGAAGACCGGCGACCTGGAAATTAATCTAGAAAAGGAACGAGCATAACAATGTCCGAGAACAAGATCAGCATCAACGAACTCAAGTCTATCGTCGAGTGGGTCAACACCTCCAATGACGTGCGTGAGCTCTCCCTCAAGTTCGGCGACGTCGAGCTTTTCATGTCCCGCAATGAGCAGTCCCACGCTCCAGCAGCAACCCCGGCGGCACCTGCCGCACCCGTACCTGCGGCAGCACCAACCCCAGCTGCGGCACCGGCCGCACCGGCTGAGGCAGCTGCGCCCGTCGAAAAGCAAGCTCCTGCTGCAGGCGCTGCAGAAACAGGCGAGGGTGAAGTTCTGATTAAGGCTCCAATGGTGGGTACTTTCTACTCGGCGCCACGCCCAGGTGCTCCGGCCTTTGTTACTGAGGGTGATGAGGTTACTGAAGAATCCGTGCTGGGCATCGTTGAGGTTATGAAGCTCATGAACAATATTGAGGCCAAGGTGTCCGGCAAGGTTGCGCGCATCCTGGTGGAAAATGGTGAAGCTGTGGAATACGGCCAGCCACTGATGGTCATCGCGACTTCTTAAACTGCCCACCCGATTAAAGGAGTAAACGATGACAGCAGGACTAAAAAGTGTGCTGATCGCCAACCGCGGTGAAATTGCACTGCGCGTGATCAGAGCTTGTAAAGAAATGGGCATTAAGAGCGTGCTGGCATATTCCGAAGGCGATAAGGATTCCCTTCCGGTTCGCCTCGCTGACCAGGCTGTATGCATCGGACCCGCACCTGTGAACCAAAGCTATACCAGCATTGAAGCAGTAATTAGTGCGGCGATGGCTTATAGTGTGGATGCTATTCACCCTGGTTTTGGATTCCTTTCTGAGAAGCCAGATTTTGTGGCCAAGGTGGAAGAAGAAGGCGTTGGTTTTGTGGGGCCGTCCGCAGAAGTGATTCTGCGTATGGGTGACAAGATTGAAGCCAAGAAGATTGCTCGTAAAGCAGGTGTGCCCACGGTTCCAGGTTCCGAGGGTGCAGTTGCTGATTATGACGAAGCAGTTGCCATTGCCAATGAAGTGGGATTCCCACTGCTTATTAAGGCATCCGCTGGTGGCGGCGGACGTGGTTTGCGCGTGGTTAAAAGCGCGGACACCTTGGAAAAGGATGTTTCTGAAATCATGTCCGAGGCAGAAATGGCCTTCGGCGATCCGTCCATCTACATCGAGCGCTATCTCACCGACATTCGCCACATTGAGATCCAGGTAATCTCCGATGGTGAAAATGTCATTCACGTGGGCGAGCGTGACTGTACTTCGCAGCGTCGAAACCAAAAACTGGTGGAGGAATCTCCCTCACCAGTACTTGATGCCAAACTCCGCGAAGAGCTCGCAGCCTCAGCCATCGCGCTGTGTAAAGAAGTGGGCTATAAAAACGCCGGCACGGTGGAATACGTCTTTGACAATATTGAGCGCAAGTTCTACTTCATTGAGATGAACACCCGTATCCAGGTGGAACACCCAGTTTCTGAAATGGTTTCTGGTGTTGACCTCATTAAGTTGCAGCTCAAGATTGCCGGTGGCGGCAAGTTGGATCTCACCCAGGATGATATCCGCTTGTCCGGACATGCCATCGAGGTTCGTATTAACGCCGAAGACCCAGAACGTGGTTTTGCACCCGGACCCGGAACGATCACTCATTTCCACGCACCAGGCGGATTCGGAGTGCGCTGGGATAGCCACGTGGAAAATGGCTACCGCATCCCACCGTTCTATGACTCCATGGTGGGCAAGCTGATTTGTTGGGGCAATGACCGCGATGAAGCCATTGCGCGCATGCTCCGCGCGCTGGATGAACTTCAGATCGAAGGCGTGACCACCACTGCCAACTTCCACAAGATGGTGTTGGATAGTGAGAAGTTCCGCAGCGGCGAGTTCAACACCGCCTATATCGGCGAAATGATGGAGGAGCGCGCCCAAGCAGCCCAAGCAGCAGTCACCAACTAGATAACAAACGCCCAGCAGTTCACCTCCCACTCAACCGCTGGGCGTTTCCTCGGGTGCGGGCCGCAACCTGCTGTGGCGTAGGGCCGCGTCGACAAGCGTTTTCTTGATATTTTTGATTTATACCTTATATATAGAGCTTCTTTTAAATGGGAATGCAGGAGTGTGGCCATGGGCGATTCGGTACTTGATCAATTTCGGCTCGATGGCAAGACCGCCATTGTGACCGGGGCTTCGCGCGGTTTGGGGCGGGCAATGGCGCTGGCCTTGGCTGATGCCGGCGCAAATATCGTTGCCATCGCGCTCAACGGCCTTGATGATGTGGCCGCGGAGGTGCGCGCCAAGGGCGTTGAATGTGCCACCCGCGCGCTTGATCTGGGTGGTCTGAACCCGGAAAGTGCTGCTGAGCTGGTCACATGGGCAGGGGAGCAGTTCCCGGGGCTGTCGATCCTGGTTAATAACGCAGGCATTATTCGCCGCGGACCGGTTATTGATACCCCGGCCGCGGACTGGTCGGCGGTGCTTGACCTCAACCTGACCACGCCTTTTTTGCTGAGCCAGGCCTTTGCGCGCCACCTCCTGGGTGCTGCGGGCACTCAGGGCACTCAGGGCACTTCAAACCAGGCGGCCGGGCAGGTCAACGCCAGCATTATTAATGTGTCCTCTATTAATGGCTTCCAGGGCGGGGTGGAGGTTCCTTCCTATGCCGCTTCCAAGCACGGGCTGCTGGGGCTGACTCGTGCGCTGGCCAATGAGTGGACCGCCCGTGGTATTCGCGTGAACGCGATCGCGCCGGGCTATTTTGAAACTGATTTCACTGTGGCGCACCGCGAGGCTGCCGACCGCGAAGCCCAGATGATGCAGCGCGTGCCGGCGCATCGCTGGGGCAAGCCCGCAGAACTCGGCGGCGCAGCGGTGTTCCTCGCCTCTGACGCCTCCACCTTTGTCTCCGGCTCCACGCTCACCGTCGATGGTGGCTGGCTCGCCCGCTAAGCCTGCCCTTTTTGCGCTTTTCGACGCGCCCCTGCAGGCGGTGGCCACCGCTGAGTGGCTGAGTTGCGCCTGCTGGGCGGCGTCGACACGTATCTTAGAAATCTAATTGAACAGTGTATTGAACGGTGTTCAGTTTGATGTTAGACTGTGTCCCACTTAATAAAAATCTAAGGGGAGTGCTGTATGTCTATTCTTGAAACCGCGCGGGCTCAGGTCCTGGAGCAGGGGATTGGCCTTAATCAAGAACAACTCATTGAGGTTTTTGAGCTGCCCGAGGAGCAAATTCCAGAACTTATGGAATTGGCCCACCAGGTGCGTTTGAAGTGGTGTGGCGAGGAAATTGAAGTGGAAGGCATCATTTCCCTCAAAACCGGTGGCTGCCCGGAGGATTGCCACTTCTGTTCACAGTCTGGACTTTTTGAATCTCCCGTACGTTCGGTGTGGCTCGATATTGAACAGCTGGTAGAGGCTGCAAAGCAGACCGCCAAGTCCGGCGCCACTGAATTTTGCATTGTCGCTGCTGTGAAGGGGCCAGATGAGCGTCTAATGCAGCAGTTGGAGGCAGCGGTTGCTGCTATTCATGCTGAGGTAAACATTGAGGTTGCAGCATCTATTGGCACCTTGACGCAGGAGCAGGTTGCGCGTTTGGCCAAGGCTGGCGTGCACCGTTATAACCACAATTTGGAAACTGCGCGTTCCTATTTTCCCGAGGTTGTCACCACGCACACCTGGGAGGAGCGTCGCGATACCTTGCGCATGGTGGCAGAAGCTGGCATGGAGGTGTGTTCCGGCGGCATCTTAGGCATGGGCGAAACTATCGAGCAGCGTGCCGAGTTTGCAGTGCAGCTAGCAGAACTCAACCCGCACGAGGTTCCCATGAACTTCCTGGATCCGCGCCCAGGAACTCCTTTTGCCGATCGTGAACTAATGGATAGCCGCGATGCCCTGCGTGCCATCGGCGCATTCCGCCTAGCCATGCCACACACTATGCTGCGTTTTGCCGGTGGCCGTGAGCTAACCCTGGGTGAAAAGGGCGCAGAACAGGGCCTTCTGGGTGGCATTAATGCGCTCATCGTGGGCAATTACTTGACCACCTTGGGCCGCCCCATGGAAGAAGACCTCGACATGATGGGTCGTCTTCAGCTGCCAATCAAGGTTCTTAACAAGGTCATCTAATGAGTGATGAGCTGCAATTTGCCATGTTGACCGGCGTGGCTCCGGTATTTCACCCCAATACTGGCCGTCCATTTTCCGAAGACCAGGTGCTTTCACCCTCGGCACGTGCCGGCTATGAGGCACCCCGCTATTGCCAGATCTGCGGGCGCCGCATGAAGGTGCAGGTGCGCCCCGATGGTTGGGATGCACAATGCTCCCGCCACGGCGAGGTGGATTCTGCCTATTTAGGACAACGCTAATGCGTGGCCATCTTGTTGACGGCAACGGCCGATGCATCCACTACCACGGCCCCTTCGATGTGGTCGGCAACAAATGCACCACCTGCAATCAGTGGTGGGCCTGCCATGCTTGCCATGAGGAACTTGCCGGCCATCCTTTTGGTAAAGCGCTTGTCGACGACCCCTCGGCGTTGGAGTGCGGTAACTGCGGGCAGTTACTGTCCGTAGGGCATGAGGGATGCCCGCGGTGCGGGCATCTATTCAACCCAGGGTGTGTGCTCCACCGTGACTTCTACTTTGACGATGCTGGAAAAAGTGGTTTGACCAGCAAAGTTGTGGAAGTGGTGGTTGCCGTGTAACTTAGTGGAAGTCGCCGCGACCGACAACGCCCCGCCACAGTGTGGTTGATGAGGCGGAAAGGAAAACAAGCGGATAAAAA
>NZ_JAWVOB010000003.1:0-271970 GCF_046592015.1 Corynebacterium callunae | reverse complement strand
TGCCCACAGGATGATGTCACGGGGGAAATGACGACCGGAGAAGATGCCCATGGTTGTGATTATTTCACGCAGGGCTTCCTACTGCCCCAATTTTGCAACAGCACCGATTCTTTCACTTTCTGAGTCCACGGCCTGGGTGTCACCGCCTGCGCTGGGAAGAGTTGTCCTGGGGTGGGGTGATCTGTTCATTGAGTGCCTCGAGTTCGGCTTCTCCGCGGTTTTCCGCGTCATAGACCACCGAGTCGGTGATGTTGTGCTCACGCATGAGGATGTCTAGCTTGAGGTGTATCGCCGCGCTGTCACGGTTCTGGGTGTTTTGGATGATAAACACCATCAGGAAGGTCACCAGGGTGGTGCCGGTGTTGATGATCAGCTGCCAGGTATCAGAAAACCCCAGGACCGGCCCGCTGGCAGCCCACAGCACGATGGCGATGACCGCCACGATAAACACCCCGGGTTTGCCGAGGTAATCAGCGGTGGCGGTGGTAAACCGGGTAAAAGTTTTCCGGGCACCGGCCGGGGATAAATGATCCGGCATGACAGCCTCCTGACATAAGGTCGGCCAACCTATAACCGACAGTGAATACAACCTATTCATCATACCCGGCTCCTCCCGTAACTCGATGCCCAGGTCACAGGGACAGTCCCGGGGGCACCACCTTGCGGTTCCCGGCTGGTTGCCCTCGCTAGGCTGACACACACCCTGGAGGTGATGGAGGTGTCTCAGTGGTGCACCGACGCGGCGAGGCGGTCAGGATCATCTGCCCACCCTGGGTCGGCGGCACGGTTGGTGGCCCGCCGGTTACCTGGCGGGGTGGACAAGGCCAAGAGGAAGGCAGGGACCCGGATAAAGAGGGGGGGAACAAGAGGACTACGGCCGGTGGGCGGTACTGCCCGAAGAACCCCTGTCGTCGGGGACTGGCGCATCATGGTCCTGGGGGTCATCGGCTTTTTCCGAGGTGGCAGCGTGGGAGTCCTGATTGTGGGTGGCGCGCAGTTCCCGGCCCTGGGATTCGAGCCGTTCGCGTATCTTCTGCTGTTTTTCCACCTTGGCGGTGTCGCGCGGGGGGAGCTGGATGTTGTCTTCTGCCGCAATATCGCCCTGCAGCTGGCGGGCGCGTTCAACCTCGGCGTCGATCTCCACGCCCAGCAGCAGGACGATGTTGAACACCCACAGGGTAAACAGCAGGGCCATGACACCGCCGATCGTGCCGTAGGAGCTGTACCCGCCCAGGTACGAGAAGTACAGGTAGAGCAGGCCCGAGGCTGCGGCGATGCCGATGATCGCGACGATCGAGCCCAGGCTGACCCACCGGAACTTCGGCTGCCGGACGTTCGGGGTGAAGTAGTAGAGCACGGCGATGAGGAGGACGAGCAGGACCAGGATCACCGGCCATTTCACCCACGCCCAGACGGGCAGGAAGGTGCCCATGAGGAAGTCGAGGACTCCGCCCAGGCCGAAAGATGCCGCGACGGGGCCGAGCAGCCCGGAGACCACGGTCTCGTTGAGCACGAGGCAGATGAGGATGAGCACGATCCCCAGCAGCAGGACAAGGGTGGTTGCCAGCATGGTGCCGGTCAGTGTGATCAGCCCGCGGCCCTCAGCACGCTCGTAGATGGTGTTGGTGCTGCGGGAGAACGCTTTCACGTACGCAGAGGCTGACCACAGGGCGGTGGCGACACCGATGATCAGGGCAACAATGCCGCCGGTGGTGGAGACGGTGATGGTGTCGATCAGATCGATGACCAGGTCCTGGTAGTCGGTGGGTACGTAGGTGGTGGTGAAGTCCTCGGCCAGGGTGGTCACTGCGCCCGCGTTGCTGGCCAGCACCAGGGACAGCAGGGAGAACACCGCAAGCATCGACGGTGCCAGGGACAGCACGGTGAAGTAGGTGAGCATGGCCGCCAGGTCCGTGCCGCCGTCGGCGAGGAACTCCTGCCCGGACCTCTTCACGGCGTATTTCCAGCTGGCGGAGGTGAGCTTCGGCGGAGAATCGGGTTTTGTGTCACTGTCGGGGGCGGGGGCGTCAACCGCGTCCAATGTGTCGTCGATGTTTTCCTGGACAGCCATGAAGGAAGATCCTCTCATCAGTCACATAACGGTGAGTGAATATGTCGGGGGGTGGCAGGGGTGAGGCGGGGATGCAGTCAGGCCCTGACCGACCACACGGGGTCGGGCAGGGCCTGGACAAAAGCAGGGCGCGGTGCTTAGCGGCGCAGGGTGGGATCCTCGTCGATGTCGCCGGTGATCTCGCGGTCGCCGTCGATCTCGAGTTCCTCACGGGCGACGTCCTCGCGGACGGTTTCGGTCTCCCGGACGGTCTCCTTGTGCAGGCTGACCTCCTCGACCGGGACGGTTTCCTTGGTCACGCTCACCCGCTCCTCGGACAGGGTGATCGATGCCTCGTCTTCGGTGAGATCGCCGCCGCGCACAGCGTGCGCATCATCGGCGTCGATGGGGGTGCGTTCGATGCGGACTTCTTCGCGCTGGACGGGGACCTCGACGGTTTCGGTGTCGTGGACGACATACTTGCGCAGACGCACCTGGCCGGTCTCCACGCGCTGCTTGTCGACGTTGACCCTCTCCTCCGACAGCGTCATCGAATCAGCGTCCGTGGTGTCTACACCGGTGTCGACACGCTCGTGCTTACGCTCCACATCTACTCCGCCGGCCAGATCAGCGCGGTCACGGTCGTAGTCGGCGTCGTAGGTTTCCAGGTTGTCGGTGCTCTCCAGGCCGTAGTGACGGTAGATGACCGCCTGGTCTTCGTCGGAGAGGTGGGCCTCGGAATCAAAATCCGGGGCATCGGCGATGCGGTCCTTGGTGAACCCCAGGCGCAGCTCGTCACCGGTGAGCTGGTGGCCGCGCAGCGGCACCAGGCTGGAGCTCATGCCGAACAGACCGTGGCCGACCTCAACGAAATCGGGCTGGCCGGTGGCGTCGTTGATGTAGACCTGCTTGACGGAACCGAGCTTGTCCCCGTTGCTGTCGTAAGCGGTGGCGTTGGCAAGCTCCTGGATGTTGCGGTTGACCATGATATGCTCCTTGGGTGTTCTCGATTGTCAGGCTGGGCGATCAGAACCTGCCACGAAAGCAAGATCCTAATCGCCACCTGAATACGGACCTGCCCCAGTCTAGCGAGTCATCCGGCCGCGTGTGTGATCAGAGACATAGTTGGTTGTCAGTTGACGGCCTTCCTTCAGTGTTCTCACAGCAACACGGTGCCGACATGCCCTTCCATCCCCGCGCTGGGGCCGTCGGAGTAGAACCCACCCGGTGGTCGGCGCCGGAGGAAGACGGCCCGGGTCCGGGCCACCATAATTTCCTAGATGTGATCTATTGATATTGTCGGGTTCGTGGAGGAGGGTGAGGAGGATGCTTACTGATCAGGATGTGTTGTATGCCTTCGGTATCCGCCTGCAGGTGGCCCGGGAGTCGGTGGGATTATCGGCTCTTCACGATCTAGAGTGCGTTGATCCGGTTTTGCAGCTGTCCGGAGTGAATCAGGCACCGCAAGATGTAGTTGTCCAGGTTCCTGAAGCCCAGAGCGATACCACGCAGGTGCTCGAGTCTGCCGTTGATCGCTTCCACGGGGCCGTTGGATGCGCCGATGTCGAAGTAGGCGAGCACGTTCTCACGCCGGCGCCACAGCGTCCGACCCAGCTGGGCGAGCTCCTCCAGCCCTGCGGGCAGCCCCTTGTGCAGGGTGTTAATGCTTCGTTCCATCAGCTTCTTCCCCTCTGATTTCTTCGGATGCCCGTACGCCTGAATCATGTCCTGGTAGAACATCCAGGTCACCTCCAGAGCAACGTACTCATCGTCGGTGGCCCACAACAGGTCCAGTCGTTGCTTCTGCCGGACCGTGAGGTAGTTCGTCCTGGTCAATAGGGTGCGACGGTATTTGTACAATGGATCGTCCTTGCGTCCCCGACGCCCGGCGGTCTCTCGCTGGAGTCGTTGCCGATAGCCGGTGAGTTTGTCCGCAGCCAGGTGCACGACGTGGAAGGGGTCCATCACTTTGGTGGTGGCAGGTAGTGCCTCGTCCACCGCGGGGGCGTAGCCGGCGAAGCCGTCCATGGTCACCACCTTCACGTTGGTCCGGAATCCTGGGGTGCACTGATTGAGCCAGGTCCGTAGGACTTCTGCGCTGCGTCCCGGGCGCATGTCCAGCAGTCGGGCGGGCCCACGGCCGTCCACCAGTGGGGTCAAATCCACCAGCACCGTCACGAACGACGGCTAAACCGGCCTGGGTTGGTGAGAGGGCATGATGTAATGCAGGAGGAACATCATGGCTATCAGCCCCTACGACCAGGAGACCCGTCAGCGGGCGGTGCGCCTGTACTTCGAGGAGCTCGCTGACGGCGCTTCATCCGGTGCTGTTGCAAAGTTGGGGCAGTAGGAAGAGCGACGTGAAATAATCACAGCCATGGGTACCTTCTCCGGTCGTCATTTCCCCCGTGACATCATTCTGTGGGCAGTGCGGTGGTACTGCCGCTACGGGGTGAGCTACCGCGATCTGGAGGAAATGATGACTTCAGCAGGGCGTGCCGGTCGATCACACCACGATTCTCACCGCTGGGTCCAGAAATACGCCCCTGAGCTGGACAAGCACACTCGGTGGTACCGGCAGGTACCTGACTGGCAGGCCAGTTCCTGGCGGGTGGATGAGACCTATATCCGGGTACGGTGTCATCGGTAATCGGTGGTGACGTCGCTGACCCCGAGGAGTTCCATGTCCTCCTGGGCTCTCACCGCGTCGGCTACACGTTTACCGATGACACCGTACCCGTTTACTGCAACCTTGATTTTATTCGGCATGCTGATTGTCCTTCCCGGAAATCCTGGTTTGGCCCGATGGTCGTATGGTCGTGTTTCTCATCTGGGGTGGTCGGGGAATGTCCTTGTTCAGAGCTCGTTGAGCATCTGCTCCATCTCGGCGATCTCGGCCTCCTGATCTTCAATGACCTGCTCAGCCAGAGCGATGGCCTGCGGGTTCTGGCCATCAGTGACCTCATCGCGGGCCATATCGACCGCGCCCTCATGGTGGGCGGTCATCTGCTCAAGGTAGAGCCGGGCAGCCTCGGTGCCCTGGGCGTCCTCGAGGGCTGTCATGTCCTCCTCGCTCATCATTCCACTCATCCCGCCATGGTCCATCTCACCCATATCACCGGTGACCGGATCTTCTTCCCAGGTCTCGAGCATGGTATTCATCCGGTCGATCTCCGGGCCCTGGGCATCGATAACACCCTGGGCGAACTCGATGACCTCGGCCGGGGTATTGTCCTTGGCCAGGAGGATTTCACTCATCTCCACGGCCTGTTGGTGATGCGGGATCATCATCTGCGCGAACATGATGTCCGCGTCATTGTGCTCGGTGGAGACCTCTCCGGCCGCCCCCGTCTCTGTCTCAGGATCCGTGGTGGCCCCGGTCGTTTCGGTGGTGTCGGGGGCGGACGTAGTGGCGATGGTCGTGGTGTCGGTGTTTTCTCCCTCAGTGTTATCTGCGCAGGCGGACAAAACCAGGGTGGAGGTCAAGGCGAGAGCGGCGATGGTGATGGTGCGCTTCATGGGGGTTCCTTTTCGGAGGTTGTGTATGGGGGGAGTCGATGAAGGATTGAAAGTCAGCGGACGGGGGCTGCAGAGCTCACAGCAGCCTTCTCCTCCTTCCCGTCGGTCGGAGCCAGGTGAGCCGGGTCCAGGTCGATCCGGCGTAGCAGCTGGGCGTTGAGGGCGACGATGATCGTGGACAGGGACATCAAGATGGCGGCGGCCGCCGGGGGAAGCAGCACACCGATAGGGGCGAGCACACCGGCGGCCAGCGGAACGGCCACGATGTTGTACCCGGTCGCCCAGACCAGGTTCTGGACCATCTTGCGGTAGCTGGCATGGGAGAGCTCGATCATCGACAGCACGGCCCGGGGATCATCACTGGCCAGGACCACCCCGGCGGACTCCATCGCCACATCTGTACCCGCGCCAATCGCAATACCGACCTCGGCCCGGGCCAGGGCCGGGGCGTCATTGACACCGTCGCCGACCATGGCCACGCTCAGACCGCGCTCCTGCAGCTGGGTGACCTTGGTGTCCTTGTCCTGCGGCAGAACCTCGGCGAAGACCTCATCGATCCCCAGATCCTTGCCCACTGCCTGGGCGACCTGGGTGGCGTCACCGGTGATCATCGCCACCTTCACCCCGCGGGCCTGCAGGGCGCGTACCGCCGCGCGGGATTCGGGGCGGATCTTGTCCTCCACTGCCACCGCACCGATGATCTCACCGTCGCGGACGACATGGAGCACTCCGGCACCTCGCTGTGCCCAGGAACCGGTGATGTCGGCGAGCTCACCCGGGGTGGTCAGATTGAACTCGCGTAGCATGTTCGGCCCGCCCACGAGGATTTCGGCACCGTCGACAGTGGCCCGGATCCCGCGGCCGGAGGCGGCGGTGAAACCGGTTGCGCGCAGCTGACGCTGCGAGGCCTCCGGGTGTGCGGCCGCGGCAGTCACGATCGCGCGGGCCACGGGGTGCTCACTATCGGCCTCAGCGGCGGCGGCCAGGGCCAGCAGCTCACCCTCGGCGATACCCGTGGCCGGAGCCACGCCGGTGACGGCGTGTGCGCCTTCGGTCAGGGTGCCGGTCTTATCAAACAAGACCACGTCGATGGTGCGCATGTGCTCGAGTGCCATGCGGTCCTTGATGAGCACCCCGGATTTCGCGGCCCGCTCGGAGGAGATCGCGATGACCAGCGGGATGGCCAGGCCCAGGGCGTGCGGGCAGGCGATGATCAGCACGGTCACCGCGCGGACTACCGCATCGTCGGGGCTGCCGATGATGGTCCAGACCACCGCGGTGATCAGGGCCACGATCAGGGCGAACCAGAACAGGAAGGCTGCGGCTCGATCGGCCAGGGCCTGGGCCCGGGAGGAGGAGGCCTGGGCATCGGCGACCATGCGCTGGATGCCTGCCAGGGCGGTGTCCCCGCCGGTGGCCTCCACCCGGATACGGACGGTGTTGTCGGTGGCCACGGTGCCGGCCACCACGGTCTCACCGGTATCCCGGTAGACGGGTCGGGATTCGCCGGTGATCATGGCCTCATCGAATTCGGCCGCTCCGTCGATGATGGTCCCGTCGGCCGGGACGCGGGCACCGGCTCGGACCAGCACGACATCGTCGACGGCCAGCTCTGAGATCGCTACGGTGCGGGTGGTCCCGTCGACGACCTTCTCGGCCTCATCGGGCAGGAGCGCTGCCAGCGCGTCAAGCGCGGAGGAGGCTGCACCAAGAGCGCGCATCTCCAGCCAGTGGCCTAGCAGCATGATGGTCACCAGCAGGGCCAGTTCCCACCAGAAATCCAGGTGGAACCCGCCCAGCCCCAGGGTGGTGACCCAGGAGGCGATAAACGCCACGGTGATCGCCATGGCGATCAGGAGCATCATGCCCGGTTGGCGGGATTTCAGCTCGGTCATTGCGCCTTTGAGGAAGGGGGTGCCGCCGTAGAGGAAGATGATCGTGCCCAGGACCGGAGGAATCCAGTAAGCTCCCGGAATCTCCGGAATATTATATCCCAGCAGGTCGGCGAACATCGGGCTGAAGAACACCACCGGAACCGACAGGATCAGCGACCACCAGAAGCGGTCCCGGAACATCGCGGCGCTGTGGCCGGCGTGTTCACCGTGACTGTGGACCTGGTGTTCTTCATCGACAGTGGAATGCGGATGATCGTGCGGCATGGCCTGGCCGTGGGTGGCGGCATCCGCATGGTGCTCGTGACCGGCATGATTCGGGTGGTGGGTGTGGTCTGTTTCCGGAGCGGGGTGATCACCGTGGTGGTGGGGAGTGCTCATGAGGTTCCTTCCGCTCAACCCGGTCGGGGTCGAGATGATGGGCGAATCGATCAGGACAAGACGGTGTAGCCGGTTTCCTCAATCGCCCGGTGGACGGTTTCCAGGGGCACGGAACCCGTGACCGTGACGATGGAGACCCCACCGGCGATGAGGTCGACCTGGACGTCGTCGACCTGGGGCAGAGCGCTCACCGCCTCGGTGACGTTGCCGGCGCAGTGTCCGCAGGTCATGCCTGTGACCTGGTAGGTGGTGGGACCTTCAGGTGTTGCGTCGGTTGCCGCGGCCACGGCCGGGGCGGAGACGGTCGCGGACGGTGTAGAGGGCGCGCAGCATCCACAACCGTCGGAGGCCAGCGGCAGCAAGGGGGAAGTCGGGGTGGTCATCGGATCGCTCCTGTGGGATCGGGGGGATCAGGCGGGGTTTCCCCTCCCACAATATACCCCTATGGGGTATTGTCAAGGGGTTGATACGGATTGCTGCCGAGGTCATCAGAATTATTGTCCCCGGGAGTGGGGTCACTGAGCATCAGGGACACGTTTTCCTGGTGCAGGGGAAGACGGATGGTGAAGACCGATCCGGCACCGGGGCCAGGAGAGGTGGCGGTGAGAGTGCCGCCGTGGGCCTCGATCAATGCCTTGGAGATGGTCAGACCGATACCGGCCCCGCCGTTGTCCCGGCTGCGGGCGGCATCCCCCCGGTAGAAGCGTTCGAAGATGTGTCCGAGCTGGCCAGGTGGGATGCCCTCGCCGTCATCGGCGACGTGGATGAGCGCGGTGGACGCCCCCTGTCGGTGGACGCTGATCCGGACCTGCCCGCCGGCCGGGGTGTGCCGTAGCGCGTTCGACAGGAGATTGCTCATCACCTGGCCGAAGCGTTGCCGGTCCACGAGCACCCGGGCGGTGTCCGTAATGGTCTCGACCTGTAAATCGACGCCTTTATCAGCATAAGCTTCCCCCGCGGCAGCAGCGGCGGTATGGAGCAGATCCCCGAGCCCTTCCTCCGCCAGGTCCAAATCGATCCGGTGTTCCTGGGCCCGGGAGACATCGTCGATGTCTTCCATCAACCGGGTCAGGCGGGTGAGTTGGTCAGCCATGATCGTGTGGGTGGCATTATTCCAGTCCACGACCCCGTCCTGGAGACCATCGAGGTAGACCGTGAGCACCGATAAGGGGGTGCCCATTTCGTGGGCCAGATCAGAGAGCATCTGGCGGCGGACCTGTTCGGTGTGTTCCAGCCGGTCGGCCATGGTGTTGAAGGCATGCGCCAGGGTGGTGACCTCGGGGCCTGCTTCTCCGGCGGGCACGCGGATACGGTAGTTGCCGGCCGTCAGGCTGGTAGCGGCGCGGGTGAGATCCTGCAGGGGGGTGCGCAGGCGACGCGATAACCACAGGCTGGCCAGCAGGGCGCTGATCAAGGCGGTGGGCAGGGCGACGGCCAGGGTGATCAGGTTGGCGTCCCGGTAGGCCTGCTCGGCATGGAACAGCTCCAGCGAGGGGTCCTCCCGGCCGGTCATCAACATATGATCATGGAACAGGGTCGGGCCCACCATCGTGGCCACGGCCGCGGCCACCAGCAGGCTAATCACCACGACCAACACCTGGGCGGCCAGGAAGCGGAAGGTCAGGCCGGGTCTGTGATTCATGGCTGCCCCACCCGGTAGCCCACGCCACGCACGGTGTCGATAAACCCCCGGCCCCGGGTGTCGGTGCCGAGCTTGCGACGCAAGTTGCCGATGTGGACATCGACGATGCGTTCATCGCCGACCCAGGTGGTGTCCCAGACCTCGGTGACCAGGTCGTGGCGGGTCAGCACCTGGCCGGGGCGCAGGGCCAGGGCAACCAGCAGCTCGAACTCCGTGCGGGTGAGCTCCACGGTCGTCTCCCTCACCCGCACCTGATGGGCGACGGGGTCAAGGATGAGGTCACCAACGATCAAGGGGGTGGTCACCTGCGGTGGGGTGGTGCTGGTGCGCGGGCGGCGCAGCACCGCATGCACCCGGGTCACCAGTTCCCGGATGCTAAAAGGTTTGGTGATGTAGTCATCCGCCCCCAGGGTCAAACCGCTGATCTTGTCGTCCTCGCTGCCACGCGCGGTGAGCATGAGGATGTAGCAGTCCGAGAAGGTGCGAATCCGTCGGCACACCTCCAGGCCGTCGAGTTCGGGCAGTCCCAGATCCAGCACCACAACATCGGGGGAAAAGTGACGGGCCTCGTCCACGGCCTGGGTGCCGGTGTGCGCCTGGCGGGTGTCGAAGCCGGCCCGGATGAGGTAGGAGGCCACCATCTGAGCCAGGGGTTGTTCATCATCGACGACCAGCACCCGCCCCGGGGGCGTGGCGGTGGTCGGTGTGCGGTCAGCCATAGACCCCAGTATCGCTTCGGCCGGGGGGGAATACCACCCTCGTTCAGTGCCCGGCGGGGAAATCTTCATCAAATCTTCAAACATCACCCTTCGACCGCCGTCACCCCTGTGCCCCACCCCGGGCCGGCGGCATCGCCTCCCCTGGTCAGCTCAGCAGGCGCCACCAGGCATTTCACTGCCTGCACCGCATACCCGGGGCGGGTAGAAGGACATCGCCCACAGCTGTGGGGTGGTGTCCCGGTGGTGACCCAGCCCACCGGAGTCACCCCCTTTTCGCCCTGTTATAAGGCTGTGAGCAGGGTTTTTGATTTCTGGGCCGTCAGGCACCCGTGCTAGAAAAGGTATGGCATCGACCTTGAGGCGGTGTCTTCTCACGGTCTTACCACGATCCAAGGAGATTGACGTGAAACGAGCAGCGATCGCAGCCGCCACCCTTGCCCTCGCCCTCACGGGGTGTTCGGCCGCCGACCCGGAACCCACCGCCGACGGGACGGTGTCCCAGGATACATTCCTGACTACCCATGGCCTGGCCGCCATGGACGCGGTGGAGATCATTGATCACCTCGACCGGCAGAAGGTCACTGAGCGTCCCACGGATCTGATCGCCTCCGTGCGTGCCGATGAACTGCTGCTGTCGAGCGATGACCAGGAAGTCGTGGTCGATCTTCCCGACAATCAGACGTATGTCTCGGTTGCTCCGTATATCACCTCCACCCACGACTGCTTCTACCACAGCCTCACGACCTGCCTGGGGGAACTCGACAATGAGGATATCCAGGTCACGATCACCGATGAAGCGACCGGCGAGGTCCTGATCGATGAGCAAACCACCACCTTCGACAACGGGTTTGTCGGCTTCTGGCTTCCCGGTGATGCCACCGGCACCATCGAGATCACCCATCAGGGGCGCACCGGTGTCACCGAGTTCTCCACCACCGAGGACGGGGCCACCTGTGTCACGGACCTGCGCCTGACCTGATGCCTCAGCAGTGGGTTTCCCCTGATCATTCCCCTGTGTCACTCAGACTTGCACCAAGGACGGTTTAACCATGACAAGTAGTTTTTCCCGGCGACAGTTTCTGCTCGGCGGGCTCGTACTCGCCGGCACCGGGGCCGTGGCCGCCTGCACCAGCGACCCTGGACCCGCTGCCTCGGCACCAGGTCCCTCCCTTCGCCCCACTCCCACCCCCACTGCGCTCGGTGAGCCGACGGTGCGCCGGACACTGACCGCCCGGCCCCTCTCCCTGGATATCGGCGGCATCGAAGTCAAGACGTGGGGATACGTCTCTGACACCGGGGATGCGGCCATTGAGGCCACCGCCGGCGACGTCCTCCAGGTCGATATCACCAATGAACTGCCTGAGAGCACCTCCATCCACTGGCATGGCATCGCACTCCACAACGCAGCCGACGGTGTGCCCGGCATGACCCAGGACCCCATTGAACCTGGCGAGTCTTTCTCCTATGTTTTTGAAGTCCCCCACGGTGGCACCTACTTCTACCATTCCCACACCGGCCTGCAGCTTGATCGCGGCCTCCACGCCCCACTGATCATCCGTGACCCGCAAGACGCTGAGGACCAGGACGTCGAGTGGACCATCGTGCTCGACGACTGGGTCGATGGCATTCAGGGCACTCCCGACGATGAGCTCGACAAGCTCACCGGAATGGGTTCGGGCGACCATAACGGGAGGATGGGAATGGGAGGTCACGGCCAGATGATGCACGGCACCCCGGACCGGGTACTGGGCGGGGATGTCGGCGATGTGATGTATCCGCACTACCTCATCAACGGACGTATCCCCCGTGCTCACCGGACCTTCGAGGCTCGCCCGGGCGACAAGGCCCGCCTGCGGTTTATCAACTCCGGCGGTGACACCATCTTCAAGGTGGCCCTCGGTGGTCACCGCATGACTGTCACCCACACCGACGGCTTCCCTGTCCAGCCCTGGGAGACCGAATCGATCTACCTGTCGATGGGCGAGCGTGTCGACGTCGAGGTCATCCTCGGCGACGGCATCTTCCCGCTCACGGCTTTGGCGGTGGGTAAGGACGACCGCGCCTTCGCCGTCATCCGCACCGCCGGCGGCCAGGCCCCCCGCCCCGATGTCGACTTCCCCGAGTTGTCGTCCACCGGACTGCTTCTGTCCTCCCTGAAGCCAGCAGACCGTGCACTCCTGCCCGAGGGCACACCAGACCGAGAAGTCAGCATCGACCTGGGCGGGCAGATGATGCCGTATGAATGGAGCATTCTCACCGACGGCCAATCCTCCTCCGCGACCGTGCAGGAGGGCCAGCGCCTGCGGATGGTTATGCGCAACAGGACCATGATGCCCCATCCCATGCACATCCACGGCCACACGTGGGCGCTGCCCGGCAGCGGCGGGCTACGCAAGGACACCGTCCTTCTCCGCCACGGTGAAACCATGATCGCCGACCTGATCGCTGACAACCCCGGTGAGTGGGCATTTCACTGCCATAACGCCTATCACATGGAAACCAGGATGGTCAGCTCGCTTCGCTACGAGTAACCCCCCACAGCAGGGTTGAGTGCCGAGGTGGGCAGAGTCGCTGCAGACCACCCACCGGGCAGCACGATGACCTTCCTCGGTGTTGTGGTCTTCCGGGACAACCAGAACACCGTCTTCTTCCCCACCGCCCCGGAATAAGGAGATCTAATCCATGCCGAGCACACCCCGCAGAGCCGCCATCGCGGTTGCCGCGGTGCTCACCGCCGTGACCCTGGTGGCCTGTTCGGTGCTGTTGCAAAGTTGGGGCAGTAGGAAGATCGAGTTGGCTGGATCATGCTCCTTCTCTCACGGGAGGTTGCGGAAGGAAAGTCGGGGGTAACCAAGAGATTTCCATAAAAAAGGTTTCCCGGATTTTTGTCACACTATCCGTTTTGCCTACCCTCTACGTAACGTAGATTAAATAACGCGTTAAGTGACAATCCTTGATTTTTCGACCTTGGATGACATTCTTCCAAAATCGTGTCACACAAACGATCGTTTACGTGACACGCATCGAAAAAATATCGTTATCAGGGTCAGAAGGCGTGTGCACAGACCCTGCCTGGCCAGCAGGGCTATGCACACGCCTTCTGACCACTATCTGGTCACTACCCGCGTGCACAAGACGACAAATGTCAGAAGTCCCGTTCACCAACCCTCACCGCAGGCTGGGGTTTGAGGTGTCAGGGATGTCTGCGGCGGTGTGGGTCTCCACCGGCCGCGGTGGCAGGTGCCGGTAGAGACTGGAGCGAGTGATGCCGGTCTTCTCCACAATCTTGCTCATCGAGTACCCCTCATTGCGCAAGTGTGCTGCGTAGCGAAGCTTGTCCGGGTCCACCACACTGGGCCGGCCCACCCGTTTTCCCTTCGCCTCGGCCACCGCCCGAGCATGGGCTGCACGCTCGACGGCGTAGGTGCGTTCCATCTGCCCGAACAGCGAGAGGATCACCACCGCCAACTGCGCCATCGGATCATTCGGATTCGAGGAATCAACCTTGATGGGATCGGCCAGGGTGCGCACCCCGACCTCACGCTCCTGAAGATCATGGATCAGGTTAAGAGTGTCCCGGACGGTGCGGCCCAGCCGGTCGAGGGTGTGAACGACGATGACATCACCCGCGCGGGCTTGCTCAAGGGCTTGCTCGAGTCCGGGCCGATTGGTGGTGGATCCGGATTTCTTATCGACGTAAATATATTTATCCGCAACACCTTCTTTACGGAGCGCATCGATCTGACGGTCGAGGTCTTGTTTCGCGGTGGAAACCCGGGCGTAACCAATATCCATGACCCACAGCATACCGGAAGTCTATTCTGCAGCAGGTTTCGTGAGTCAGTTCGTTGGAATAGCTTATGGAACAGTTTTCTCTTGGGACTATGCATTTTCACTTGGTTTCATTAAGGGTGTCCCACTTCCTAGGAAGTGGGACACCCTGATCGGTACGTGGGCCGCCACTGGTCTGGGCCGCCACTGGTCTGGGCCGGAAGCTGCCGGCAATAGCCCTCACCTTTAAATCACGTCGGGAACACCGCCAACTAGGCAGCCGCTTCCTTCCTGCGCAGTGAAGGCCTCAGCCTGAAAGTGCAGACGACCTCTGGCAACGACGCCACCCCATGTCGAAGTTAGTTCAGCAACAGCTGTATAGTTCAGCACATGCTGACTATTGCTTCTCGTCTAGACGTGATGAACCGGTTGGGTCGGGCCATGGCGGATCCGACTCGTTCCCGCATTCTCCTGGCGCTGCTGAAGGGGCCGGCCTACCCGGCCACTCTCGCCCAGGATCTGGAACTGACGCGCTCGAACGTGTCGAACCATCTCGCCTGCCTGAGGGACTGCGGAATTGTTGTCGCCGAACCGCAGGGGCGACAGACCCGCTACGAGATCGTTGATGCTCATCTGGCGCAGGCGTTGAACGCGTTGCTGGATATCACCCTGGCCGTCGATGACAACGCCGAATGCATCGACGCCGGATGCGCCGTACCTGGGTGTGTCACTGGACAGGAGAGTGCGTAGTGGTAACCGGTCTACTGTCGGCGATTGGTCTGTTTATCGCCACCAATATCGACGATATCATCGTGCTCTCGCTGTTTTTTGCCCGCGGGGCGGGGCAAAAAGGGACCACGCTTCGGATTCTGGCTGGTCAGTACCTCGGCTTCATGGGCATCCTCGCGGCCGCAGTCCTGGTCACGCTGGGGGCAGGAGCATTCCTACCTGCTGAGGCGATCCCGTACTTCGGACTAATTCCCCTGGCCCTGGGACTATGGGCGGCCTGGCAGGCCTGGCAGGCCTGGCGAAGCGATGATGACGACGATGATGATGCGAAGATCGCCGGGAAAAAGGTAGGTGTGCTGACCGTCGCCGGTGTGACGTTTGCCAACGGTGGCGACAATATCGGCGTCTACGTCCCGGTCTTCCTCAACGTGGACACTGCCGCCGTCATCATCTACTGCATCGTTTTCCTCGTCCTGGTGGCAGGCCTGGTCCTGCTGGCAAAGTTCGTGGCCACCCGCCCGCCCATCGCAGAAGTCCTTGAGCGCTGGGAGCACGTGCTGTTCCCGATCGTCCTGATCGGCCTGGGCATCTTCATCCTCGTCAGCGGCGGCGCCTTCGGCCTCTAATAAGCCCATCCCGAGCGCCCGGGGGGCCTATCCAGGTGTTGCCATCGGCGTCGACTGAACCGCCAAACGAAGCTGCAAGTCACAGCGGTTTTAGGGTGTGTGCCACCTGTTGCTCTGGGGTATACCCTAATGAGACATGTTGTTCAGAAACGTTTTCCCTGTATCACCATGTCCTAATCCTTAATTTTGATGCACTTCTCATTAAGGCCAATAGCCATAATGAGGCAAAGGGAACATCATTACATGACTCGGAACCTCCTTTGCGAGGTGGGTGGCCCTACCCGCAT
This sequence comes from Corynebacterium callunae, assembly GCF_046592015.1. Classification (GTDB taxonomy): domain Bacteria; phylum Actinomycetota; class Actinomycetes; order Mycobacteriales; family Mycobacteriaceae; genus Corynebacterium; species Corynebacterium callunae_A. The sequence goes on along the minus strand of NZ_JAWVOB010000003.1, from coordinate 256,354 downwards.
TTTCACTACACCATAAATTACGGTCGAGACTGGGGTCATTAAACAGAATCGGTTGATACCAGTCTCATCTGTGGTTGCAGGCCCTATGGAACTTGCCTACAAGCGGTAGATTCAATCGATCGTTTTGCCAGGTCATGTCCAAGCGGCAAGTGTGGAGTTTCTGAAAACCTGTTCCACGCGCGCAGGTAGTGTTGGGATTATTGCCAGAAATTTTCACTGGATAGTTAAATTGCTTTTCGACGCCCCAACCAGCAGCGCGGCGTCGAAAAGCGGGGCCTTAAAGGCCCCAATTAACCTGTGCTGGCTGGCGGGAAATAATGGTTTTGCCGCGGTGAATGCTTAGCAGCACGTCGGACTTGCGTTGGACTGCGGTTTTTTCGTTGGGGGCGTCAATGATGAGGAGGTTGGCGGGGGCGTTCTCGGCGATTTCATAATCGGCGAGGCCAAGGTTGCCGGCGGGGTTGGTGGTGATGAAGTCAAAGGGGGTATCTAGGTGGTTGGCGGTGAGCATGTGTGAGACGTGGAGTCCGGAGTCGAGGATGCGTAGTGGATCTGCGTCGCCCATGGGGTAGAAAGGATCATTGAGGGAGTCTTGGCAGAAGCTGACTGGGATGCCCCATTCGCTAAGTTGTTTTACCGGAGCTACGCCGCGGGGGATGGGGCCGTTGTAGCCCAAGCCTTGGAGGTGCAGGTTCTCATTGGGGCAAACCGCAAAGCGGATCTTGGATGCTGCAATCTTAGGCAACAGGCGCGCCATGTAGCCGGGTGAGTAGTATGCCATTGCTACAGAGTGGGAAACCACAGTGTGTTCACCCATGGAACGCTTATTGGCTTCGGCTGCCATGACCTCGACAAAACGGGATTGGGCATCATCAATTTCATCGGTGTGCACGTCAATGGGCTTTGAGTACTTTTCAGCCAGATCAAAAAGCCACTTGAGGGAAGCTACGCCATCATCGCGGGTGGGCTCCAAGTGAGGAATGCCACCAACAACATCGGCACCAGCTGCCATGGCATCAACCATGAGCTTATCGCCACCTTCATAGGCATAAATGCCATTTTGAGGGAAGGCGACAATTTGGATATCGCACCATTCGCGAACTTCATCGCGTAGTTCTGCGAGAGCCTCAAAACCAGCGAAGGTGGGATCGGTGACGTCAACGTGGGTGCGGATAAATCCCACTCCATTTTCGGCGGCACGGCGAGCTGCAGCCAGGGCCTTTGCCTTGATGTCTTCCTTGATGTGGAAGCCCTGGGCTTTACGATCTGCCCAAATGCCAATGGCCTCAAAAAGGGTGCCGGAGGAATTGACCCGAGGTACGCCTTCGGTGTTGGCGTAATCGAGGTGAATATGGGCCTCGGCAAATTGTGGGGTGGCAATGCGGCCGACAGCGTCATAATCATCTGCGCGGGTATCGTCTGCTGCCCTTAGGGAAGAGGGGGTGATGGAGGTGATCTTTTCACCCTCAATCTGAATGTCTACCAGCTCGGCGTTATTTCTAATTTGGGCGTTAAGAATGCGCACAAGAACTCCATTTGCTCAGCTAAATCTATATTTTTAAGACTGGGAAAACCAGCCCCCTAATATTCTATAGATCGATAGGTAGTTTTTCACAATGGGGGCGAGGAGCTCTTGGCAGGTTAGACAATCATGGTGAATTGGCGGAGGAAATTAGCCATCATGGCATCTGCGTCAGCAACTTCAACCTGGCCTTGTCCCAGAATTTCAATGGTCTTCATCGGGGTTCCGGTGTTTGAACGCACGGATCCTAAGACGGCTGCAGCATCGGTAATGGGGGAGTCAACGGTACCGCTCGCGCCGGGGGTTGGGGTGGCGGTGGTGCTTCCGGCTCCGGATGCTGCTCCAGCTCCAGTTCCGGTAGTGCCGGTGCTGTCCGAGGTGCCAGTACCGGCTCCAGTACCTGATTCGGTGGCAGATTCTGTAGCTGCGCTGCCGACTGTTCCTTTAAGTCCACAGCTTTCAGCTGCTGCATCAACACGCGCGAGAGCAGCCAAAATTTCATTACCACGGGAATCAAAAGCAGCCAGCGCCTGGGCTTGAGCTACTTTGTTTTGATAATCAGCATCAGAGGTCCAGTAGGCTGCTGCGGTATCGCAGGAGATGTCACCCGAGGGAACCTGGGCAAGCATGGCGCCAACTGCAGCATGAGATGCAGGAACTGTGGAGAGCGAAAGCACGGCGGTGCCAAGGAGGACTGGGGCTAAAAGTCGAGCAGGAAACGTGCGCATGTTTAGAGTATGTCACCTCAAAGTAAAAAGGGGCCCTGTAAAAGCCGGAAAAACCAACTCTTACAAGGCCAAAACCACAAGTTATTTAGATGTGGATACTAAACTGAGCCAAGAACTGCTTGACGATCTGGTAGAGATCAGGAAGCTGAATTCCGCCAACACCTGGAACCTGAACGGTGTAGGAAGGGGTGCCAGCTGGTGCTAGAGAAACTACTGGAGCAGCTGCTGCAGGAGCTGGGGTGTTGTTGGTGACGCCAGCATTTCCGCCGGTATTTCCACCAGTGTTGCCGGTGTTGGTGGTGCCACCCTTGAGGCCACAGCGGTTGGCTGCTTCATCAACGCGAGCGAGAGCTGCCTTGATCTGAGGGCCACGGGAATCAAAAAGTGCGAGGGCATTAGCCTGGGCAACCTTGCTGTTGTAATCAGCTTCGGTGGTCCAGTACTTTTCTGCCTGGGAGCAGGAGATCTGGCCGGAAGGAATTGCAGCGAGGGCATCATCAATTGCGTCAGCGGATGCGGTTGCAGGTGCAGCTAGAGCGGCAGCTCCAACGAAGGTAGCGGTCAGGGTGAAGGAACGGGACTTAGCGGAGTTGAGAATGCTCATAGGCAATAAGAATACGGGAGTTATAAAAGTAAACAAGTGTTAACAGTGGGAGTTCATTCATAATTAATTAAGAAAACTCTTGAAATTCTCCCAAAGCACTTCATTTTGACTATGGTCTAGCATTGTTTTTGTGTTCGATCCTCAAATCGCCCAGGCTCATAACTCTGCACTGCGATCAATTGCTCGAGTTGTCTCAGAAACCACCAAACCCCTGCCAAAAGATCAGGCGCTAGCCGGCGTCGTAAAGCTCTTAAAGGCCGGGAACGTGCTGGCCTTGACCGGGGCCGGGGTGTCTACGGACTCCGGCATCCCCGATTATCGCGGGCCTGGTGGCAGTTTGAGCAAGCATCGGCCGATGACTTACCAGGAGTTTCGTCATGATCCGCAGGCCTCGCACCGCTATTGGGCGCGGTCTTTTGTGGGGTGGCGGTTGATGGATCAAGCGGCGCCTAACCGCAGCCATTATGCCCTGGTTGAGTTGGAACAGCATGGATATTTAAGCGGTGTGGTCACCCAAAATGTGGATGGTTTGCACGCGGCGGCAGGCACCAAAAATCTTGTGGCTCTGCATGGAGATTTGGCCACGGTGGTGTGCCTGAACTGCGGTTATAAAGAAGACCGCCACCTTTTTGATGAGCGTTTGGAGCAGGCTAACCCCGGTTATGTGGCCTCCATCAAGCTTGATCCAGACGCCGTGAATCCCGACGGCGATGTGACCCTTGATCAGGCTCATGTTGATCGGTTTAATATGATCGGCTGCGTCAATTGTGGCTCTCAGCTGCTCAAACCCGATGTAGTTTATTTCGGCGAACCTGTGCCTATAGAGCGCAAAGAAAAAATGAAAACGCTTTTCGACGCCTCCACCGCGGTGCTCGTCGCAGGTTCTTCCCTTGCGGTCATGAGTGGGTATCGGATTGTTATTGAAGCTCAGCGCGCCGGGAAACCCGTGGCCGTGATTAATGGTGGCCCCGGGCGGGCCGACTACCGTGTGGAAATTTTATGGCGCACTCGCGTTGCCCCTGCCTTTGACGACATTTTGGACGCTTTGGAGCTTTAGTTCTCAGCTGGGGTTTCGGTCGGGGTTTCGGCTTTGCAGAGGCGGGCGAGGTCAGCGCGCACCAGGGCGCGAACCCGAGAATCATAGGGCATATTTTCGTGCAGTACCACCGAGTTTGGGTCCAAATTTTCTACCCAAATATTGCGAATGCGGCTGGCATCTTCTGGGGAATCTGGCTGCAAGAAGCAGGTTTCTGGGGGCTGGATGACCGTATCAAAATGAGTGGCGATGCACAGATAAGATACCCCAGGATCAAGATCGCCACCCTCATTGATGGCCTTGATGATCTCGTTGTCACGGATCATCTCAAAACCAGCGCTGCCAAACCAACTCTGGACGACCGAGTTGGCCACGCTTTCCCCACGATTGCTGCGCAGTAGGGGACTAATAATCCCACCCATGGTGGTGCCATGATTGGGAACTGCCAGGCAGACCATATGTTTTACCTTGTCAGCATTGCCCAGCACACGCATCCAATATCGCAGCAGCACTCCGCCTTGTGAATGGCCCACCAACACCACCTGAGATGCGCCAGTTGCCAGCAAGACTGTATCTATATAGGCGCCAATTTGAGCTGCGGATTCCGGCACCGGGCCGGTGGCACGCTGCCCGAAATCTGGAGCAAAAACTGCCCATCCATCTTTTCTTAGCTCTGCGCCCAATTCCTGCCAATCACCTTTAGTCGTACCGGTTCCATGTACTAAAACCACTGGCCAAGGGCGGTCAGCAGTGGGGCGGGCCCGCCAATCATCCTCAAAAAGCCCGCGAGGTTTGAGGCGGGCAAGAACTGGGAGGGAACCGGTGGTGTCTTCATTAAGTTTGGAGCGATTTTTGTGATCGCGGTAATAGTTGCTGACGATCTCGCGCACCACATCCTCGGACAGGGAGTCTGCCTGGGGCGCATCATCTGTGGGGAGGTTCTTCCACACTGCTCTGAGTGCGTTTGTAAGTTCTCTGCGGAGATCGCTAAAGGCTTCAACCATGGCCCCAACTTATCCCAAGTACGCGGGGTGGGCTAGGTGGTTAGGGCTGTTGGCTCGGTTGGTTCTGGCGGCCGGGTTTGCTCGGGTAACCGAGTTGGGCTGGCCGGGGATTAGCCGAGCCGGGCTACGCGGTCCAGCTCGGCGCGCACAATTTCAATAACCCGCGGATCTCGCACCATATCATTGTGGCGAATCATGGCGCGCGGATTATCATCCTCTACCCAAATGTTGTGAACACGGTTGGGATCATCGTCTTCGGTCACCTCCAAAAATGCCACCTCCGGTGGCTGAATGAAGGGATCAAAATGAGTGCCCACGCAGGTATAAGTCACGCCTGGGTCAAGATCTCCACCCTCGGCCAAAAACTCAATAATGTCGTGGCCTCGTAATTGTTCAAAGCCGGTTGGACCGAACATGCTGTGCATGATTCTTTCCATGGTTCCTTCACCGGTCCGAACCTTGGTTAAAGGGTGCAAGATTCCGCCCATGAGGGTGCCGTGGTTCGGTACTGAAAGTGAAACCATATGCCGCACCTTCATATATCCGCCGTAGGAACGCATCCAATAACGTGCCACCACGCCACCTTGGGAATGGCCCACCAGCACTACCTGCGCAGCACCTGTGACAAGGAGGACGGCGTCAATATAGGCGCCGATTTGAGCTGCTGATTCTGCAATGGGGGCAGTGGCACGGTGTCCAAAATCGGGAGCAAAAACTGCCCAACCTTTGGCGCGCAGTTCACCGCCCATTTCTTCCCAGGATCCTTTGCTAGCGCCAGAACCGTGAATTAACACCACTGGCCAGGGTCGCGCATTGGTGGGACGAGCCCGCCAATCGTCTTGGAAAAAACCTTTGGGTTTTAGACGAGCGGTGAGTGGCAAGGTGATATTTGTAGCGTGATCATAAAGCTCTTGGGTGAGCTCTTCGGCGAAATCTTCGCGGGGATTTCGGCGTATTTTAGCGATGCCACGGTCAACTGCACGGCGCAGCATTCCAGAATGTTCCTGGGACATGCGATCACATTAACCCTTACTGACCCACGGCGCGCGCTGAAAAATGGGGCGCTGGGTTAGGGCGCTAGGCCGAGGGTGCCCGGGTAGGACCCGCGGGTTAGGACCCGCGGGTTAAAAGCCGTCGGTTTAGGAAGTGTGGTTTTCGCGGCTCAGCGTTGCGCGTGATCCAGCCAGCAGCTTATTAAGCAGGGAAATAAGCAGGTCTTGTTCAATGGGAGTAAGTTCATTGGCCCACTGTTCTTCAAGTTCTTGCTGCTTGGGGGCCATTTCTGCAAGGTAGTTTGCACCTGTTGGGGTAATGCTGAGGAGTTTGGAGCGTTTATCTGTAGCAGCAGTTTGTTGATCCACAAATTCTAGTTTAAGCAGCGGTTTTAGAATATTGGATAGTGCAGAATTACTCATGCCACTGAGCTGTGCCACATGAGCAGGGGAGAGGGGACCGTGCTGTCCAATGATGCTGAGCACCCTAAAGGCAGCCCACGTGGAGTGCTGGGGGCGGTGAAGTGTGGAATCAAAATCATAGGAAACCAGATGGGCGCTGTGCTCTAGTGCTTCGACCAAACGAGTGGCAGTGGGTGCGGGAGTCTGGGGCAGTCCAGCTTCGGGTCCTCGGGCAATCCCAGCTCCAGGCGCCTCGACAGTTCCAGCAACAGGTGGCATTGCAGCTACATCTGCCGTGGCTGGCTGCGTCTTTTTCCCAGATGTCTTTTTTGATAGCACTGCTGTGTCCTGCCTTTTTCTCTTAATTTCCCATCCAGGATTCCACATCCACGGCGCCGGTGCGCCAGCACAGTTAGTCTAGGGCGCATGGAAACAAACGTGGCACCAGGCATGCAAAAAATGGGCAGTATCGACGAAGCGATTAACACGCTCATTGAGATTTATAACCGCTCCACCGAACTGGCTAAACAAACCTTAGAAAATGAAGATTATGCAGCCTATGCGGATGTGGTTTATCCCAAACTCATCGTGGACGTGCTGAAGTGGAAGCCCATTGACCGCACTGAGCCCTTTGGTTATGTGGATAAAGCCGGCCGTTATTCTGCAATTCTTTCCAAGCCCCACATTATTGAGCCTTATTTGCGGGAACAGCTCACCCGCTTGACCAGCAATTATCCTTGCTCAATTGAGGTCGGCCCCTCCGATGTGCGAATTCCGCCTGAGTATATCCGCGACGCTCCCTCGGCCTCTGAAGCGCGCCGGGCTGGTGATGTGGCTGATATTATTCCTCGCCCCACCCTCGATGAGGTGCAAGATGCCATTATTGATGGCGAATGGGAAGCATTTAATGGCGAGGAGCAGCCACTATTCCACTTTGGTCCGCAGCGTTTTGATATCGCCTGCGCGCGTATTGAGCACTACACTGGCATCCAGGTAGATCACGTACAGAAGTACATCTTATTTACTAACTACGCCATGCACACCACGGAGTTTGTGCATTTTGCCATGAATGAACTGTCATCTGGCAGCTCACGTTATGTGGCGCTGTCTTTGCCCAATGGCCAGCTGATTGATGCAGAAACCGCTGTGTCCTTGCAGGAAGAAGGCGGAGCTGGCGCCCTTGATCTGGCGAGCCGTTTCCAAATGCCCCGTTATGATCTGATCACCGAGGCAGGCGATGGCATCACCATTATCAATATCGGCGTCGGCCCCTCTAACGCGAAGACAATCACCGACTGCCTTGCCGTTTTGCGCCCCGAGGCGTGGGTAATGATCGGCCACTGCGCTGGTCTTGATGCGCGCATGCGAATCGGCGACCTCATCCTCGGCAACGCCTACCAGCGTGAAGATCATATTTTGAATAATCGCATTCCTTTGGGCAATCCCATCCCGGCCATTCCTGAGGTACAAAAAGCACTGGAATCAAGTGTGAATGAAATTTACGGCGATGATAATGAGCTCATGCGTACCGGAACCGTGCTTTCCACCGATGACCGCAACTGGGAGTGGCATACCCCGCGCAACCTGTGGAATTGGCTTAAGGGTTCAACTGCCGTAGCCGTGGATATGGAATCTGCAACACTTGCCACCAATGGCTACCGCTACCGAATTCCCTATGGCACCTTGTTGAGTGTGTCGGATTTGCCTTTGCATGCGGTTCCCAAGCTGCCTGCGCAGGCTCAGGCCTTTTACTCAAATTCCAAGGAGGCGCACCTGATGTGCGCTGTTCGCGCCATGGAATACCTGGCGGTTGACCCTGAGCGCCTGCGCACCCGCAAGTTGCGTCGCACGCTCGGCGAGGTGCCCTTCCGCTAAAAAGATGCTTTTCGACGTCGCCTTTTAGCGTCTGAAAGTAGTGAGGTTGACATCTCAACATGTGACATTGGTTGGTGGATAAAGACTAATTTTTATTTATAAATAACTACTGATTTAAAGATTGGCCAGGACTTTTACGGTTAAAAATAATAAGTTTGTAACTTGAAACACGTCATGTACATTAGTGTGATGTAACGCTAGAATCGTTGGAAACTCGTTCTCTGTTATACATTTCCTTGGAAAGGGAGACACTGTGACCACTGCTCAACCAATGAAATCCCAACTCATTATTGACAATGAAAAGCGTCCAGCCAGCAATGGCGCCACCTTTGATCGTTTGCATGCACAGGATGGCCACGTTGTCACTACTGGTGCTGCAGCTTCCGTCGAAGATGCCATTGCTGCTGTTGAATCCTGCGCCAAGGTTTTCCCAGGCTGGGCCAAGACCGGCCCAACTGAGCGTCGTCGCATTTTGCTAAAGGCCGCTGATCTTCTAGAAGAGCGCGCTGAAGAATTCATCGCCACCATGACCGCCGAGGTTTCCGCTGCTCCCGATTGGTCTGGGTTCAACGTATATCTCACCACCCAGGTGCTGCGTGAAGCTGCTGGTATGGCATCCCAGCTTATGGGTGAGACCATGCCAAATGATCGCGGTGTGTTGTCTATGACTGTGCGCCAGCCTGCTGGTGTTGTTTTGAGCATGGCACCATGGAATGGTGCTGGCGTTTTGGGTATGCGCGCCTTGGCTTATCCTCTGGTCTGCGGAAACCCTGTTGTTTTCCGCGCTTCCGAGGGCAGCCCTCGCACCCACGAAATGCTCGTCGAGGTTCTTATCGATGCAGGCCTGCCAGCTGGTGTAGTCAACTTCATTACCAACCGTCCTGAGGATTCCGATCAGGTTGTTGAAGCCATGATCGAGCACCCTGCTGTGCGTCGTGTGAACTTCACCGGTTCCACCAAGGTTGGCCGCATCATCGCTGAAAAGGCAGCTCGTAACCTCACCCCAGTGCTTCTTGAACTCGGTGGCAAGGCTCCGCTGGTAATTCTTGATGACGCAGATGTTGATGGCGCAGTTAATGCTGCAGTATTTGGTGCATTCATGTACCAAGGCCAGATCTGCATGTCTACCGAGCGCATCGTTATCGATGAGAAGATCGCTGATGAATTCGTCGAAAAGTTCGCAGCTCGTGTAGCTCAGCTCAAGACTGGCGATCCAATCAAGGATCCTTCCGTCCAAATCGGTTACGTCTACCACGCTGGCAACGGCGAGCGTATCAACGCGATGATCGATGATGCCGTTTCAAAGGGTGCCACCATCGCAGTTGGCGGCCATGCTGATGGCGCAGCTCACCGACCTTCCGTCCTTGACCACGTCACCCCAGAAATGCAGATTTACAGCGAGGAGACCTTCTCTCCAATCACCGCTATCATCCGCGTTAATGGCTACGATGAGGCAATTGAGAAGGCTAATGACACCGAATACGGCCTGGCTGCAGCAGTTCACGGCACCGATTCTTTCCGCACCCTCCAGGCTGCAATGTCTATTGATGCCGGCCACGTCCACATCAATGGCGCCACCGTGCAAAATGATGCCAACGCTCCTTATGGCGGCATGAAGAACAGTGGTTATGGTCGCTTTGATGGTCGCACCGTCTACCGTGAATTCACCGAAGAAAAGTGGATCACCATTGAAGATCCAAAGCAGCAGTACGCACTGTAAATAAGTAGGTAGTTCTGCTTAAGTTCCACCTTTAGGTGGGGCGTTTAGAGGGCATGGTCTCGAAGCATTTTCGAGATCATGCCCTCTACTTTTGCTACGGTGAATTGGCATGGGGCTTTTGAATGGGAGCAAGCGTGAAACTCGGAACCTCTTTCAACTTCTGCTGCTATCTCTCATCTTCGCAAGCGCGCTTGCGGTGGCTACAACTCGGTCAGTTGCTCTCAGTTTTAACTCTGGGGCTGGTACTGGTTATCGCAGGGGTCAACTGGCATAAAGCCAGACAAAAGAATGGAGCCCTCACCACTGGTGAACACAAGGGCTTGGATGTACTGCTGATTATCTTTTCTGCCCTTGTTTTACCTCTGTCGTTTAGAGATGCAGGTGCCATAGGGGCTTTGGCGGCATCAGTAATTGGTGGGGTCATCTTCTACTGGGCTGGTGTGCGTGATTTACGTCGTGGATGATTTCATTTTCACGTCGACCACCTGAACTCCGTGCGCGCAGCAAAAACTCCCCGGACAGTGCCTATTTTTAGGCTACTTCCGGGGAGTGGTTTGTGGAGCTTTAGTGGTGAGATAGGTCTAGCGGCTGCCTGCCAACTACACCTTTACGGCGAGGTACCAGGCCGACGGCAATCATGCCGACAACTGCAGGCACAGACCAGACTGCAAAGTTCACGAAGGTTGGGTAACCAGCAGCAACCAGCACACCGCCAAGGGCAATTGCCAGCACCGCACCGATACGGCCAATTCCGAGGGTGAGGCCCAGTGCAGAAGCACGAGTTTCGTTGTCGTAATAGGTAGCCACAAAGCCATTAAGTAGGATCTGAGCGCCGATGGAACCGAAGCCAACAACAGCAACCAGTGCGTACATACCAACTAGTGGTACCACGCCAGTGGACATGATCAGCAATGCTAAACCGGAGGAGGTAAAAGAGAAGAAGGTGATAATGCGCGGTCCAAAGCGATCGGCCAGGTAGGAAGTAATAACCACACCAACTACCGCACCGATATTCACGGTCAACAAGAAGCTCAGTGAAGACGCCAGGGAGTAGTTCGCCAGGATCATAAGCTGTGGCATCCACGTATTAAGGCCATAAACCAAGGTCTGGCCTGCAATGCCAGCTAGGCAGAACAAGATGGTGGCAAGCGCGGTCACGCCGCTAAACATGGTGGCCAGGCGACCTTTTTTAGCTTCTCGACGTGGCTCTGCCGCAGCGTTAGCAATAGGAGCGGGGCTTGCATGTGCAAGTCCATATTCATCTTCCACCTTTTCAGCTTCTGCAATTCGACCACGTGCACGCAAGAATGCAGGGGATTCAGGCATGAGGAAGAAAATAAGCGGAACGATGGTTACCACAGGCAGTGCACCGATTGCCAGCATGCCGCGGAATCCGATGTGCTGCAAAAGTGCCATTGCAAGCAACGCCGCCATGATGCCGCCGAACGCATAGCCGGAGAACATCAGTGCATTGTTGAAGTTTCGACGATGTGGCTTGGAGAACTCAACGGTAATTGCGATAGCGGTAGGAATAACGCCACCCAGGCCAATACCTGCCAAGAAGCGGAAAATACCGAAAATGACTGGAGTTGGAGCAAGTGCTGATCCCAGCATAAGAAGGGAGAAAGCGGTGATGCTAAAGAGTAGAACTTTCCTTCGGCCGATGATATCTGTGAGGTAACCAACCAAAATGGCGCCGAGGAACATACCAGCGAGGGCGTAACTGCCATATGCACCGGTTTCCACTGGGGTTAGTCCCCATGGTTCGTATTTCAGCAGGGCGGGAGTAATAGCTCCATAAACCACCAAGTCGTAGCCATCAAAGATGATGGTGACAAAGCAGAGGACAATAACCCAAGCCGCAGATTTTTTGGGTTTGTTGTGTGTGGATGATGGTGTCTGTGTCGTATTCTCAGGGGATATCGTCATGAGTGCTCCAAACAAGAAGGGGGCAATGAGGTGGCTCTAATCAACACCAAACTGTGATTAGTGCAACATGTAACATGAATGATGAAATCAGAATATCAAGTGTTTCACAAGTCTTTTGTGGAAAAGATTTATAAAAAGCGGAGGAACTGCAAATGATGGCCAAGCCTAAAGATCTGGTTATGGACCTTTTTGGCGACTATGTGCGCTATATGGGGGGCAGTATTCGGGTGGGGCAACTTACCCAACTTCTCGAGCTTTTTGAGGTGGAACCAGCGACGGCGCGCGTAACCATTTCCCGTATGCGTAAAGATGGTTGGTTTGAAACTGAGCGCCATGGCCGTGAGATTTCCTACCATGCCACCGACCGACTGATGCAGATTCTGGAAGATGGCCGCGAACGCATTTTCTCCAAGGCGCAGCCTGTTTGGGTGGGCAGGTGGACCACGGTGATTTTTGATGCTGCTGCGCTGGGGAAGGTGGAATCTAAACTGCTTACTACTGGCTTGCAGTGGGAGGGATTTGCCCAGCTCAATGGTAGTAGCTGGATTTGTCCACGCGATGTGAGGGAAAGAATTCGTGCTAAATATGCCACTAAAGATGGCTCTGTTTTTGTGGCCAATTTGTGGAGCGGATCGCTTGATGAAGATAAGCGTTTGGCGGAAACCTGCTGGGATCTGACGGGAATTTCCGAAGTCTATAAAAACTTCATTGAGCGCTGGGAACGGAAATTGGCCGGCGGAATTGAATCTCTAAGTGCTGAACAAGCTCTTATTGTCCGCGTGCGTATGGTTAATGAATATCGCTCTTTTATCTACCGTGATCCCATGATGCCCAAGGCTCTGTTGCCTGAAGATTGGTGTGGAGATGAGGCCTTTTCTTTCCTCACCGATATGCACCGTGATTTGGGTCCTCTAGCGATGGAGGCTGTGGCGGAAGTGTTGTTTGAGGAATCTGCTGAAAAATAATTTGTAACAAAAGATGGACGAATTGGGCTTAGGTTGTTATATTTATGAGGTGACTTGGATCACCGGGCATTAAAGCTCGTGATCTAAACTATTTGAGGCTAAGAAGAAAGTTGATCAAATGAGCATTCGTGTTGCCTGCATCGGTGGCGGCCCAGGTGGCCTCTTCACCGCGACCCTCATCAAGCGCTACCTCCCAACCGCAGAAGTTGTTGTCTTCGAGCGCAACCGCGAAGAAGATGTCTTCGGCTTTGGCGTCGTTTTCTCTGATGCCACCCTGCGCCGCATCACCGAGGCTGACCCAGTTTTGGATGACGTCCTTAAGGAAAAGGGTCGCCACTGGGATGCCATTGAGGTCTGGAGCAAGGATGAGAAGCACTCCTTCGCAGGCAATGGCATGTCCGCAATTCACCGCAAGGCATTGTTGCGCGCACTGCAGGCAAAAGCTGCCGAAACTGGCGTGGAGCTAAAGTTTGCCACCAACATTGCTTCCTACAAGGAACTTGAAGGCTTTGACCTGATCGTTGCTGCTAACGGCACCAACTCCGCCACCCGCAAGGAAATCGGCGAGGACGTGCTCGGACACGAGGTTGTTCAAGCCAGCGCAAAGTTCATCTGGTTTGCAACCACCCGCATTTTTGATGGCTTGACCTTCCTGCACCGCAGGAGCGAGCACGGCAGCTTCGCTGCTCACGCTTACCCAATTAGCGATGAACTCTCCACCTTCATCGTCGAAGCCGATGAGGCAACCTGGCGTGCAGCCGGCCTGGATGAATTTGATGTCACCCAGACCCCTGGTCCTTCAGATATGAAGTCCAAGGAATATGTCGAGGCACTTTTTGCTGAAGAGCTTGAAGGCCACGAGATTGTTTTTAACAACTCGCGTTGGGCAAACTTCAACACCCGCAGCACCAAGACCTGGTTCAAGGACAATGTTGCACTTCTGGGCGACGCCATCCACACTGCTCACTTCTCTGTCGGATCCGGCACCAAGATGGCTATGGAAGATGCCATCATCTTGGCCCAGGAAGTCGCCAAGCAGCCAGACAATATCCCAGCTGCACTGCAGGCCTACCAGGATATTCGTAAGCCAGCTGTAGCCAAGGTCCAAAATGCAGCCCGTCCAAGTTTGAGCTGGTGGGAGCACTTCGGTCGCTACTACGACAACCTGAATCCAGTACAGTTCACCTTCCACTTCTTCTCCCGCTCCATCAACCGCGCTCGTATTGCCCAGCGCGATCCTGAGTTGGTAGCCAAGACTGAAGCTGCATGGAAGGACAAGTACGGCGCTGATGTTGAGGCAACTCCGATCACCATCGCTGGTACTGAGTTCCCAAGCCGTATTTTCCAGGTTGCAGATAACGCGCTTGTAGCAGGCGATGTCAAGGTTGCACTCGATGCTGAAGGAATCACTATTCTCGCAGCTCCTGATGCTGCTGAGAGCATCGATGCAGACGTCGAAAAGCTTCCTGCTACCGGCACTGTTGTGATTCATGGTGGCGACGCACTTAACCGTCGTCTCTTGGCTGAAGAAGCGCGCTTTGCGCGCAAGCTCACCGTTGTACTTGTTGAAGAAGCGGATGAAGATGCCGCAATTACCGCTGTCCTTTCCGGCCGTGCAGACGCCGTCGCCCAGGGAGAAATCTAATCATGACTGCTTCAGTAACTGAAAAGTTCCAGCCAGTGTTCGCGCCACGCAGCGTGGCGATCATTGGCGCATCCAAGAGCCCAGGCAAGCTTGGCTCCGTCATGGCAGAAGCAATGTCTGACTACGATGCACCAGTATTTTTGATCAACCCTCGCGGTGGCGAAGGCATGTACACCAGCGTTGAAGAAGCCTCCAAAGCCGCAGGCCACCCCATTGACCTGGCAATCTTGTGCATCCCCGCAGCCTTCACCGCAGCATCTTTGGCAGACTGTGCCAAGGGCGGCGTTAAGGCTGCACTGCTATGCGCCGGCGGTTTCGCCGAAGCGCAGGGCGAAGGCTACCAGTACGAAGAAGAAATGCAGCAGGCAGCTAAGGAAACCGGAATTATCATTCTGGGACCAAACACCTCAGGCTACTTTGTGCCAGGAATTGGCCTGCACGCCAGCTTCGTGCCAGGTGTTGCTGAAATCCCTACCGGTGCAATCGGCGTGGTCTCCGCTTCCGGTGGCGTTAACCACTCCACCTGCTTCCGTTTGCAGCGTGCCGGAGTAGGCATCAGCCTCGGCGTCGGAATCGGTGGCGGCGTGGGCGTGAACTCCGCAGATGTTGTTGATTACCTTGCCGAAGATGACAACACCTCAGTCATCATCCTGCACCTCGAGACCATCCCAGATGGCCCTCGTCTGGCTGCATCGGTACGCCGCGCAGTTCAGAAGAAGCCAGTGATTGGCATGGTTATCGGCAAGCATGACGTGAAGGAATTCGCCGAGCGCCACACCGGATCTTTGGCCACCTCCTGGCATGCAACCCGCTCCATTTTGGAGCAGGCTGGCGCTGTTATTGCTGAAGATGAGCAGGAAATGGTGGAGATGGCCATCGCCCTGGAGCATCAGCGCATCGCTGAGCAGCGCGATCCAGGCATTGCACTGCTCACCGGCCAGGCTGGAACCGGCTTGATCATGCACGATCACCTGCTCAACGCAGAGGCACGCTTCACCGAGCTGCAGCCTGAAACCATCGCACAGATCGAATCCCTGCTGCCTCCAATGACCTTCCAGCACAACCCTGTTGATACCGGTCGCCCGGCCATCAACTTCTGGGAAGTTATGAAGGCTGTTACCGAAGATCCAGGTGTGAGCGCGCTTGGTGTCTACAGCATCGTGGAATCCCTCGTGCACCTGCCAACCGCAGTGGAAGAATCCGGCGCCCTGGGCAAGCTCCCCGTTGTGCTCGGCACTGACTCCATCACCAGCTCCACCGACAAGGTCATCGCTGATGCACGTGCAAAGGGTATCCCAATGGTGCTCGGACCAACCGCCGTTGCACGTGGCGTAAAGGCCTTGGCCCGCGATGGCCACGCACAGTGGGCAATTGCACAGCCAGCAGTTGCTGCATCTGCAGAGCTCGCAGCTAAGCTTTTCGACGCTGCCACTGCCGAAAACACCGACGCAGCAGCAGAGGTACAGCTAGTTCTCGGCGCACACCGCGATCCAGTTTTTGGACCTGTTGTGACTTGTGGTCTGGCCGGAACTGCCGAAGTTGTCTCTGAACCAGTCATTCATTTGGCTGAAGTTTCTTTGGCTGATGCCGACCGAGTTATCCGTACAATCCCAGGTGCAGCACTTTTGCATGATGCAGAAGGTAACTCCAAGGTTGACCCAGCAGAACTGGCTGAAATTTTGGCTACCCTGGGCAAGCATATTGCGGATAATGAGAGTGTAGAAAAGATTACGCTCAAGCCAGTTGCTGTAACTGCTGAAGGCCTCAAGTTTGGGGCCGCAGAAGTTACCAACAAACTGGACTAGCACAATGAAGGAGCTTTAAACGCAATGATGGAGGATCTGGAAGCTGGTATCACCCGCTGGCCTGCTGAGCTGGAAAAAGCATATGTAGAAGCAGGCTATTGGGAGAACCGCAGCCTCGGAGAGCAGATTTTTGCCGTCGCTGACCAATTTCCAGATCGTATTGCGGTTATTGATCCTGACACTGGGTTGGAATTAACCTTCGCGCAGTTATGCCAACGCGCCGACGCAGCAGCGGCACGTTTATTAGCGCTGGGTTTCCAACCCGGTGACCGCGCAATTGTTGCCTTACCCAACACAGCATCCTTTGTTATTTTGCTGTTGGGTATGTTGCGCGCCAGCGTCTTGCCGGTACTTGCTCTGCCAAGCCACCGCCACTTTGAATTAAAAACTTTAGCTATAGCTTCCGGTGCTCGCGCCTATATCGCATCCGATGTGGTGCGAGGCTGTGATCACCGTGACCTCGGCAAACGCCTCCAAGAAGAGGCTCCTAGCCTGGAGATGATCATCATTGAAGGTGAGCCACTAGCAGGTCAAATAGACTTAATGGACCTTTTGGCGCCACCAAAGCCCGCCGAAATTGAGCCTTTGCGTAAGCGTTTTGATGCGCTTGATCCACCAGCGAGTCAACCAGCATTATTCCTATTGTCGGGTGGTACCACCGGAGTTCCAAAACTTATTGTGCGCACCCACAATGACTATGTGTACAACGTCAAGGCTTCATTGGCAGTAAATGAGTTCCTGGAAACAGATGTGTTTTTGGCTGTTATGCCAGTAAGCCACAACTTCCCATTGGCTTGCCCCGGTGTTCTTGGCGCCTTGCTGGTTGGTGCTAAAACAGTGATTACTGCAAGCCCCAATCCGGTAAAAGTTTTCCCGATTATCGCCAAGTATGGAGTAACCCATACGGCACTTGTGCCGGCAGTGGCGCAATCATGGATTGATTATCAGCACCTCAACCACACCAAAGACCTGATTACATTGGAAACCTTGCAGGTGGGTGGATCTCGTATGCCAGACTCCCTAGCTATCAAAGTAAATGGTGTGCTTGGTGCTCATTTGCAGCAGGTCTTTGGCATGGCTGAGGGCTTAGTGAATATGACCAGGCTTACTGATCCAGAAGTGGTTATTAACACCACCCAAGGTCGCCCAATCTCACCTGCAGATGAAGTCCGTGTGGTTGATGAGAACTATAAAGATGTAGCGCCAGGTGCAGAAGGCGAAATCTTGACCCGTGGCCCCTATACTCCCCGTGGTTATTTCGCTGCACCCGAAGCCAATGCCAAGTCCTTCCATGATGGTTGGTACGGCTCCGGCGATGTTGTACACCGCCGCCCAGATGGCAACTTAGTGGTTCATGGCCGCAACAAAGACATCATTAACCGTAGTGGTGAAAAGATTTCTGCTGAGGAAGTGGAATCCTTCATTTACTACATCGAAGGAGTTTCGCGGGCAGCTGTTGTTGCCATGCATCATCCCATCTTGCATGAGGATGTCTGCCTGGTAGTGGAATTAACGGGACGGCAAGAACTCACAGTTTCCGAGGTTACCGATCACCTTGATGCCTTTGGTGTAGCTCGCTTTAAACACCCAGCCAAGATCATCGTGGTTGATCATATCCCCATGACCAAGATCGACAAGATCGATAAAAAGTCACTGCGTGATTTTGTAGCCAAGCAGCTCAGCTAGTTTTTAGAGGTTTTCGAGAGTTTTTCGAACAGCGTGCGTGCCAGTGTCCAGGTGATGGTTCATACTGGAAGCACACGCGCTAAGAAAAACTTCAAGAGGAGACCAGCATGAGTGCCATTGCTGTCATCCACCATTTCCGTTATAGCGATGGCGAAACTCTGATCTTCGCAGCGGTAGATGGCCAGGTGCTTTTTGATCGCTGGAGTTCGCACCCTACTGATGCCAGCATGCGTTCGGATATTGTTGATGCTTTCCTCGACATTTGGAATGCTCACGGTGCCAATGGCCTTATTATTTATGTTTCAGACCGCACCATTAGCCGTCTGCTGAAAGAACAAAGTGAGGCTTTTCCTGGCCTGCAAGTACGCGACGTGATTATCGGAAAGCGCTTCCAAGAAACCTGGACGGTATGCCGCAACTCCCATTCACAGCAGCATGAAGCTCAGCGCCCGCAGCCAGCAGTGGTGGAAAAACGCTGGCAACGCTGTTGGTGGTTGCTACCGATGCCTCAAAGGGGAAAAACAAGAAAACCGTGGGCATTTCAGCGGTGACGGCCGAGGGACACATCCGGGCCCGCGAACTGGAGCTAAAAAGCATTTTAGACGGAGAACTGGCGGCCATTCATTTGGCTCTCACCAGCTTTGCTAAACGTGCACAGCGCTTTGAAATTCTCACTGACCCACAAAAAGCCGTGCAATATGTCCAAGGCAGAACCAGACTGAAATCTGAGGTGGGGGAGTCCCTGAAGAAAGCTATGGATGAACTAGCCACCCTTGGTATTGAGGTTTCTGTTTCTTGGGTGCGCGGCCACAATGGGCATGTGCTTAATTCCTATGCTGACAGAGCAGCAGTAATTGCGCGTCGTTGTGCACAATTTGGCACTGACAATAAAGCCCAGTTATTAAAAAATCTCCGAGCAGAATTGCACTCGGAGATCCAGGGAATTGAACCACAACAGTGGCTCCTTCAACAGCACGTGGCTGCTTAGTTTAGGCCTTTTCACCCAACATGGGGCGAATGCCAATTAGGGCAAGAGCTGCGAAAACCACAACAACGGCTACGCCAGAGTAAAGGGCCAAAGGCGACCAGCCGGCGTCGAGAAGCGCCCCGACGGTGATGGGCGCAAAGATGGCGCCGAAGCGGCCCACGCCGATTCCCCAGCCCACGCCGGAAGTCCGCAACGCGGACGGGTATGAAGCAGGGGTGACGGTGTACAGGCCAGCAACGCAGCCATTAATAAGCATGCCGACGAGCACTCCGCTGCCAAATGCCAAAGCGGGGATGGAAGTGGTGGTGATGAAGATGACCAGCGTGATTGCGGAGAGCACAGCGAACACCATCAGCGTGCGACGGGCATTAAATTTGGTGGTCAGCACACCATAAATGAGGGAGCCGAAGGTGCCGCCGAGGGTGAGCATGAGGCCGCCGATAATGCCTTGGTTCTGGCTCATGCCGGATTCTACCAGCAGTTTTGGTGTCCAGGAGTTGGCAAAATAGAAGCCGAACATGATGAAGATGAAAGCAGCCCAGAGTTTGAGCGTGGTGGATCGATAAGGGCTGGTGAGAAGATCAACGAGGCGGGCGTTGGTGGAATTGTCCGCACTAACGGCACCCAAACCAGCACTTGCATCCTTGCCCAGACGTTGGGCAATCTTTTGGGCTTTTTCTTCAGCCCCCGCAGGGCGCTTAGTGCGCAGGTAGTCCACGGATTCAGGAATGGTAAAAGCCACTAAAAGCAAACCAACAGCGGTGGCTGCTGCACCGGCAACAAAAACGGAACGCCAGCCCAAAGTTGGGATCAACTGCGCTGCCAAAAGGCCACCCAAGGTAGCGCCCAAACCATAACCTGCGGAGTAGATGCTCACCGCCATGCCGCGATTGCGGTTATTGGAATATTCACTGGTAATCACGGTGACAGTGGCTAGAATGCCACCGATGCCAATACCGGTAATTACTCGCCACAGGCCCAATTGGGTGGCAGATCCAGCAGTAGCTGAAAGCGCTAGGCCAAGGAAACTAATAGCCAGCGCCAACATGAGGATGCGGCGGCGTCCGAAGCGATCGGCAAGCGGACCTAAAATTAGCGCACCAATACCCATGCCGATGAGGCCAGCACTAAGCAAGAGGCCAAGTTGGCTGCCATTCAAGCCAAATTCTTCCGTGACGGGATTGGCAGTGAAGGCGAGTGCGAGCACATCGTAGCCATCGAGTGCATTGAGAAATGTTGCCAGTGCAACGATGTACCACTGGTATTTACTCATGGCGGTGGTATCAATTGCTTGTCTAATGTCCATATGTGCCTTTCGGGCCTCTAGGTGCGATTTCAGGGATGGTGACGGGTTTAACATTTACCGCACCTGTGCAACAAAGCCTGAATTAACCAAGGGGTTTTATACAGAGTTCAATCCCTGCCTAAACGAGCGGGATGTGCACGTGATTTGAACGAGCCCTTAAGGCGGGGCAGCGGGCATAAAATCTGCTTTTGGGTGCCGAAAAGGGGGTAGGACCGCATATGTTGACAGCTTTATGCGCTGCATAAACGCCAATTTTTGGGTGCCGGTGGGTGGGGGAGGGGTGTTCCCCAAGCCCTTTTTGGGGTTATGTTGGTGCGCACACCCCTGAAGCACCGTGTTCAAGATCTGGATAAGGATTCTTGTTGTCACACAATGCAGCAATGGTCCTTGCCATGAAGAAAAGGAGTTTTGCCAAAGTGTCACACAATGCAGCAACATCCCTGAATCTGCCCGTTGAGCTGGCCACTCTCACAGATCAAGCGGTGCACAAAGTGCGCGAGTGGTTGGAGTACAGCAAGAAGGAAAGTGTGCCCAACGCGGATGCCCAAAGGCTGGCAACAGTCCTGCAAGATCCCAATGGTTTGGAATTTACGGTCGGCTTTGTAGACCGTGTGGTGCGTACTGAGGATACTGACGCAGCAGCTCGCGCTCTTTATGAACTGGGCAAAATTATGCCCACCACCATGTCCTTTTTGGATCGTGCTCAAATTCAGGCAGGTTCTTTGCTCGGTCGCAGGCTTCCCAAAGTAGTGGTGCCAGCCGCTCGTGCGCGTATCCGCCAGATGGTGGGGCACATGATTGTTGATGCCTGCGATAAGCCTTTTGCCAAGGCTGTTTCTGAAATCCAGTCCGATGGACACCGTCTCAACATCAACCTCTTGGGTGAAGCAGTGCTGGGTACTAAGGAAGCCCAAAAGCACTTGGATGATACCGTGCGTTTATTGCGTCGCCCCGATGTGGATTATGTCTCCATCAAGGTGTCCTCGGTAACCTCCCAAATTTCCATGTGGGGCTTTGAGGATACTGTTACCAATGTTGTAAAGCAGCTCACCCCGCTTTATACCGAAGCTGCTCGCGCGCCCCAAGGCACCAAATTTATCAACCTTGACATGGAGGAGTACCGCGATCTGCGCCTGACCATGGAGGTGTTTAAGCGCCTGCTTTCCCTTGAAGAGGTCAAGGGCTTGGAAGCTGGCATTGTGCTGCAGGCCTATTTGCCCGATGCGTTGGGAGCCATACAGGAGCTTGTCGAATTCTCCCGCCAGCGCATTCAAGCAGGTGGCGCCGGCATCAAGGTACGCCTGGTCAAGGGTGCAAACCTGGCGATGGAGCGGGTCCACGCGGAAATTGCGGGTTGGCCACTTGCCACCGAGCCCAGCAAACAGGCCACCGACGCCAACTATAAGCGCGTTCTTTACTGGACCATGCGCAAGGAAAATATGGAAGGCCTGCGATTGGGCGTGGCCGGCCACAACCTCTTTGATATCGCCTTCGCTCATTTGCTCTCTGTGGAGCGTGGCGTAGCCGAGCGCGTGGAGTTCGAAATGCTGCACGGCATGGCCACCGATCAAGCCCGCGCGCTCAGTGTCGACGTCGGTGACCTGCTGCTTTATGTGCCCGCCGTGCGCCCCGCCGAATTCGACGTGGCAATTTCCTATCTGGTGCGCCGCCTTGAAGAAAACGCCGCCAGCGAAAACTTCATGTCCGCCATTTTTGACCTGGACAGCAACAACGCCGCGTTCGCCCGCGAGGAGGGTCGCTTCCGCGCCTCAGTGGCTGAGCTTTCTACGCTTCTCGACGCACCCCTCCCGGGTCCCAACCACACCCAAAACCGTGCTGCCGAGGAAACACTCGAAAATAAAACGGTTGAAATTACACCTTTTGCCAATGAACCAGACACCAACCCAGCGCTGCTCCAAAACCAAGAATGGGCCACTCACGCACTAGCACGGGCAACAGAACCCGGCTGGTTGGAAGCTCAAGCAGCACCTGCACCCTTGGCACAAGCAGAGGTAGATCCGCTGGTTCTGCAAGTTCAGGAAGCTGCCCGTGAATGGGCTGCAGTGCCAGCCATTGAAAGAGCACGCATTCTCTACCGCACCGCCGAAATTTTGAGTGTGCGCCGTGGCCACCTGGTATCAATCGCTGCTGCTGAAGTAGGCAAAGCCGTTGAACAAAGCGATCCCGAAATTTCCGAGGCCATTGACTTCGCTCGCTACTATGCACATCTGGCACTACAGCTTGATGATGTGGACAATGCCACCTTTGAACCTGATCGCGTGGTTGTTGTTACCCCGCCGTGGAATTTCCCCATTGCCATTCCGGCTGGTTCCACCTTTGCGGCTCTGGCAGCTGGTGCCGGTGTAATCCACAAGCCATCCAAGCCCAGCCAGCGTTGTTCTGCTGCCGTGGTGGAAGCCCTGTGGGATGCTGGTGTTCCCCGCGAGGTTTTGCACTGCGTATACCCAACTACCCGCAGCACTGGTAAAACCTTGATCAGCCATGAGGGTGTGGATCGCGTGATTCTTACCGGATCCTCTGAAACTGCCGCCATGTTTTCTTCCTGGCGTCCTGAGCTCAGCATTAACGGTGAGACCTCCGGCAAAAATGCCATTGTGATCACCCCTTCAGCAGACCGCGACCTCGCCGTTGCTGACCTGGTGAAATCCGCCTTTGGACATGCTGGTCAAAAGTGTTCGGCTGCATCGCTAGGCATTTTGGTGGGCAGTGTTTATGACTCTGAGCGTTT
The DNA here is from genome assembly GCF_046592015.1 of Corynebacterium callunae. Taxonomy (GTDB): domain Bacteria; phylum Actinomycetota; class Actinomycetes; order Mycobacteriales; family Mycobacteriaceae; genus Corynebacterium; species Corynebacterium callunae_A. Next base: position 233,398 of record NZ_JAWVOB010000003.1, on the reverse strand, counting down.
CCGTCGACAATTGGTGGATGCTGCCTCCTCACTTATTGTGGATTGGCCCACCAACCCCGCTGCTACCGTGGGACCACTTACCGAGCTCCCCAGCGATAAACTCCAGCATGCATTGACCACCTTGGAGGAGGGCGAGAGCTGGTTGCTTAAACCACGCCAGCTTGATGACTCCGGACGTTTGTGGTCACCGGGCATTAAAGAAGGTGTAAAACCTGGAACCTTCTTCCACCTCACCGAGGTTTTTGGACCAGTGCTGGGGCTGATGAAGGCTAAGGATTTACAAGAAGCCATCAACTACCAAAATGGCAATGACTACGGCCTCACCGGCGGTTTGCAATCACTTGATATTGCTGAAATCAAGACTTGGTTGGATCAGGTTGACGTGGGAAATGCCTACGTTAACCGCGGTATTACCGGTGCCATCGTGCAACGCCAGTCATTTGGCGGGTGGAAGAAGTCTTCGGTTGGCCTGGGCTCTAAAGCAGGCGGACCCAACTATGTGATGCTCATGGGAACCTGGCACGATAAACCAGAAATTGATGCACCACATCTGGAGAGCCCACTGCTTAAGCGCCTTGATCTTTCAGCTACTGAGCTGGAGTGGTTGGAAAAGGCCAATGCAAGTGATGAAGCCGCCTGGAGCTCGGAATTTGGAACCCCACGCGATCCTTCTGGACTTCAGGCAGAAGCAAATATCTTCCGCTACCGTCCCGCTACCGTCGTAGTGCGTATTGATAGTGATGCCACTGCGCGCGATGTTGCTCGCGCTATTTTGGCTGCGCGCCGGGCCAAGAGCAAGGTGCAGGTGCTGCAAACCGCAGGAGTATCTGAGGCTGTGCGAGACGTGCTTGCTAAAGCCAATGCCACAGTTGAAACAGTGGAGGATGATGTCTTTATGTCTAAGCTGCTTCGTGGTGACTATGACGATGGAGCCAGCGTGCGCATTCGTTATATCGGAACTCCACGCGCAATGCTGCGGGAAAGGCTAGCTGTACGGCCCGAAATCGCGCTGCTTGATGATCCTTTTACCGCGTCTGGACGAGTGGAATTACGCAACTGGCTAAAAGAGCAGGCAGTCTCGATGTCTTTGCACCGTTTTGGCAATCCAGTTGCCGCATTCCATGAGCTCGCAGCTGAATTAAAGAAGGAACATTAGTACCCCCAACACCTTTTCACCCCCTACCTGGGCTTTAAACCTTAAAAAAGACTAAGAGGGTCTCAGGTGGGGGTGAATCTGGGCATAACATTCCGATTACGGTTTCCTGGAAGCATGTTTTCTTCCTCTTCGAACTTTTAGTCTGGCTTCATCGCCGGGACATCGAACCGAGATGTCCCGCACGATCGGAAGGTCCGGGATATGAGCTCGAACACCGTTATAAAAGAACCCCAAGGGGACAATATCGCTGCGCCCAGCAGCACTTTAGGAAAATGGAGCGATAAGTTCCTCAACGGTGTGGAAAAGCTTGGAAATAAGCTGCCCACGCCGTTTTCACTTTTTCTGATTCTTTTCCTAATCACTGCCCTTGTCTCATCGATTATGGCGTGGATGAATGTCTCGGTGATTGTGCCAGGATCTGAAGAAGAGCTCTTTGTAAAAGGACTATTCACCGCTGAAGGATTGGTGTGGTTAACCACCAATTTGGGCGCCAACTATATTGGCTTCCCACCTTTGCTCACCGTCCTGCCCATTTTGCTTGCAGTGGGTATTGCTGAACGCTCGGGCATGCTTTCGGCTTTGATCCGCAAACTTTTTGGCTCGGCCAAGAAAGTTGTCCTGCCCTATGCCGTGGGTGTTATCGGTGTGACAGCCTCTGTTATGGCTGATGCTGCTTTTGTGGTGGTGCCACCCCTGGCAGCCATGGTTTTCAAAGCTGCAGGTAGACACCCAATTGCCGGTTTGCTTGGTGGTTTTGCTGCCGTGGGTGCTGGTTATTCCACGGCCTTGGTTCCCACCAGCCTGGATGCGCTTTTTGCGGGAATTACTAATGCAGTAATGCAGACCCTGCCAGGAATTGAAACCACCGAAGTAAACCCGGTTTCCAATTACTACTTCAACATTGCATCTTCAATTGTTTTGGGTGTTTTATGTGGTTTTATTATCGATAGGGTGCTGGAACCGCGTTTGTGGAAGCAAAAAGTAACCACTGAATATGCGGCTACTGAGGACTCAAAGCCGGAAACAGAAGAGATTTCTGCAACCCTTTCCCCACAGGAAAACCGCGCCTTGGCAGTTTCACTGTGGGCAACCTTGTTCACCGCCATCATTGTTCTAATTGTGGTGCTTATCCCGAACTCCCCATGGCGCAATGAAGATGGCGGATTTTTGCCTAAATCTCCATTGCTTAATGCAGTGGTCTTTATTGTCTGTATTTTCTTTGTGGTCATGGGCCTGGCCTATGGCATGGTGCTCGGCAACATTAAGAAGATGGATGATGTTGTGGACATGATGGGTGAATCCATCAAAGACATGATCGGCTTCTTGGTACTGGCCTTTATTCTGGGTCAGTTTGTGGCGCTCTTTAACTGGACTGGCATTGGAACCTGGACTGCAGTACAAGGTGCCGCCGGTTTGGAAGCTATTGGTTTGACGGGATTCCCGGCAATCTTGGCCTTTATTATTTTGGCCTCGTGTTTGAACCTGCTCATTATCTCTGGCTCGGCAATGTGGACTCTTATGGCAGCAGTATTTGTGCCGATGTTTGCCTTGCTGGGATATGAGCCTTCCTTTATCCAAGCAGCCTTCCGCGTGGGAGACTCGGCAACCCAGGTGATCACACCGCTTAATCCCTACATGATTGTGATTCTGGGATTACTCAGAAGGTATGAGCCAGAAGCTGGATTGGGTACCTTGATGTCTCGTCTAATTCCTTTTGTGATTCCATTCTGGCTATCCTGGGCAGCACTATTGGCCATTTGGTTCTATGCGGACCTACCACTTGGACCAGGTTCTGGAATCTTCCTCTAAGCGTTGAAGGACAAAATGACTCAGAATAATTTAGAACCATCCACGGTCTACCTGGACTATATGCAAGAAGGTATAGCCCAGCGGAAAAAAGAAGCTGAGCAGCAAGTAGGCAACGCTCAAGAACATGCACCGGATTATCCCGGGCAGCAGGTTTTGTGGCGTCAACTGCAAGAAGCTGGGGAAGCACTTTATCCCCAGCTTCAGAAATTAGCCTTTGACCTGCATGATCATCCAGAGGAAGCTTTTGCGGAGGTTTATGCCGCAGGCGAAATCGCCAAACTTCTTAGCGCTTTTGGATTTGAGGTCACCACCGGTGCTTATGGCGTAGCCACAGCACTTGAAACCTCATTTGAGACCCCGGGTTTTGATCCAAAACTGCACCCAAGCATCGCCATCCTTGCGGAATATGATGCGCTGCCAGAAATTGGCCACGCATGTGGCCACAATATTATTGCGGCAGCCGGTGTGGGCGCCTTCCTGGCAGCCACCAACATGCTCAAGTCCGTGCGCGCTCGGGGCGTCGACAAGCTGCATTTTGAGGGACGCTTAGTGTTTTTGGGAACGCCGGCGGAGGAGGGCCATTCCGGCAAGGAATATATGATTCAGGGCGGCGCCTTTGAAAATATTGATGCTGCTGTAATGATCCATCCTTTTGGTTTTGATTTGGCGGAGCATAGTTGGGTGGGCCGGCGCACTATGACGGCTACTTTCCACGGGGTTTCTGCGCATGCCTCGGCGCAGCCTTTTATGGGCAGAAATGCGCTCGACGCTGCAAGTTTGGCTTATCAGGGGTTGGGGGTTTTGCGTCAGCAAATGCCACCGAGTGACCGTCTGCACGCAATTATTACCGAGGGCGGAAATCGTCCCAGCGTGATTCCCGATACCGCCAGCATGGCTTTATATGTGCGTTCTTTGCTGCCCGAGGCTTTGGTGGATTTATCGCGCCGGGTTGATGATGTGCTTGATGGGGCAGCGTTGATGGCAGGTGTGCGGGTGGAAAAACAGTGGGATATTCACCCGGCTAGTTTGCCGGTACGCAATAACCATGCTTTGGCTGCACGCTGGGCAAAAAGCCAGAATTTGCGCGGGCGCACTGCCTTGAAGGAGGGAATTTTGCCAGATACTTTGGCAGCCTCCACGGACTTTGGCAATGTCTCACATTTGGTCCCAGGCATTCACCCCATGGTGAAGATTTCTCCGGAAAATGTGGCATTACATACCAAGGAATTTGCTGAATATGCGCGCACCGAAGCTGCCGTTGATGCAACCGTGGATTCTGCCATTGGACTAGCACAGGTAGCTATTGATGCTTTGGCGGATCCCACCTTATTGGCTGCGGCGCGCGCAGATTTTGAGGCTGCAGGTGGGGTGCTCAAAGTGGCTGATTATTTGGGTTAGCTTTCTAATTCCAACTCCAGACAGCGAAAAGTTCGAAATTATGGGATATTTCGCTGTTGTCATGCGGGAAAGATCTTGAGATGCCTCCTAAAGCAGATGCGGTCTATTCTTAAATCTCAGGTAGTAAAAGGCATGGCTTAATTGCAGGACCAACAAAATGAAAGTGGGAAATAGCTGTGGCAGCGCCGACAGAGCCTATAGATGAGAGAAGCTCATTCGCCCGCTTTATTTTTCCCGATGGTCAAGAACCTGATCCCCGTTTTACCTTGGCAAATGAACGCACCTTTTTGGCATGGACCAGAACCTCGCTGGCCTTTCTAGCAGGTGGCATTGCCTTTGAAGCTTTTCAGCTCAATGGCCTTCCTGACACAGTGCACACTGCCATCGCAGTTTTTATTATTGCTATCGGCATGATCATTGCTGCTGGTGCTGCAGTGCGCTGGGTCAATGTGGAACGGGCCATGCGCAATAAGCGTCCGCTGCCGGTACCTGCAATTGTTCCAGTATTGTCCCTGGCCGCACTGTTGGCATCCCTCGCTGTGATGGTGTTAATCATTGTTCACTAGTGGGCAGCCGGGCATACCTGCCGGCAGAATCCATGACGATCCAGGATTGCAACCCGAGCGCACAATTTTGGCGTGGAATCGCACCACCGTGTCCATGGCGGTGTGCTCGGCGATTTTGCTGCGTTGGATGAGTTTTTATGGGCCGCTGGTATTTTTCCCGGTGGCTGCTTTGATTCTTTTGGCGGTGTTTATTTTGGTAACGCAGCGCGTGCGCTACCAACGCCAAGCGCAGGGCATAGCCCATGAAGAAATGCGCCCCAATATTATTGGAGTGGTCTCATTAACCTCCACCTTGTTGCTTTTTGGGGTGTGTGGGATCGTTTTTGTGCTCTTAACCTAAAAATGAATTTCAAATCAATAACAAATTTGTATCTTCTTTATAAAGTTTGTTATGTGAGGTTTCTTTCTCGCGATAGAAGTGCAAGCATGTGGTGTAGCGCCTTAAGTAATAGCTTTAAAGCAGCTTGCGGCAGATGAAAACTTCTGATTGGTATCGCGATTCTTGCTAGCGGTTCGGTGGTTCTTGCCCATTGTTCTTCAGTCAGAGGAAAACCTCTCAGCACATGTGTCATGGAATATGTGCTGGGAGGTTTTCGGCTTTTTCCAGCAGTGCTGCACAATCTTCGTGTCATAGCTATCCTGGCGCCCATGAGAATTGAAATTGCCAGCGTTTTTGTTGATGACCAAGCCAAAGCCCTCGATTTTTATACCTCTAAATTGGGTTTTGAAAAGAAGCATGATGTAGAAGCCGGCGATTACCGCTGGTTGACTGTTATTTCCCCCGAAAACCCCGATGGCGTGCAGTTGCTGCTCGAGCCAAACCAGCACCCCGCCGCCTCCAGCTACCAGGCCGGCATCAAGCAAGATGGTATCCCCGCCACCCAGTTCTACGTCGACGACGTCCAGGCCGAGTACGAGCGCCTGCGTGACCTTGGCGTGGAATTCACCCTCGAGCCCATGGACGTAGGCCCCTCCATCATTGCGATCCTCGACGACACCGTGGGCAACCTCATCCAGATTGTCACCCTTAAAAGCTAAAAACCATGCTTTTCGACGAAAAACCGCCTGTCATTTAGTTTCATTTGGGTGATGAGTGTGTACCTGTTCTAGAAATGCAGTACGTCCCTCTATATAAAACCAGATCCTGGCAGAGCCTCTACCTGTAGGTTTATGCTGCCAGCGCTCATGGATTACACCATTTCGGTTAATGCGAGCTGATTCCCCTCTCAAAGGATAATTAGTCGAGGTGATTTGAAGTGGAGATGAAGTGAGGAAATCCCATGCGTCAGACATGGGATTACGAAGTGTTGCCACCAGATCACGCCATCCCTTTGTGGCCTGACTGGAGGCAAAACGGATCTCATATTCATTTTTCTTGGGTGGGCGTGCGACTAGTTCGCTCTTCTTGGCGGCCACGATTATGGCCGTTCGACGCGTGGGTCGTTTTCAAGCCAATCTACATTTTTGGTGTCCAAACCAGCTGCAATTGCCGTGGCTGTCTCTTTCCACGAGGTAAGTTCTGTAATTATCAAATGTGGCTGGGTAGTGGAGAGGGAGGCGCGTGCGGCATCAAAAATATTGCGAGCGAAAGTTTCTTGGTCTTTTGCTGAAAGGGCAAGCATCCAAGGAAAAGCCTTAGACATACGCTCAGTAAGTGAACCATGATCTTCAATAGATACTGTGAGTAATTGTGCTGCGATTTCTAGCAGTTGGGTTTGACCTTCAGCTTCTCGTTGAGACATCAATACTAGCGATTCACCATCGCGTCGTGTGATTGAAATAGGGTGCTCTTCAGCTTCTGCGAAAACCTCGGCGGAGTGTTTACTTAGGTCGGAGGAACGGCGTGTGCGCTGGGGAAAATCAGCTGCAATAGTCATGACTGCAATCATGTTCGGAATATATTCGGAATTCCAGGTTGAAGTTGAGATCAACTTATTTTCGATGCGAGCTCTTAATTCCTCCATGATCCGAATAACCGCGTTGGGATTAAAGGCGGAACGCAGTGATTAGTGCGGTATCGGCAATTATTGAGTAGATCTAGAGCTAACTACATCTAGGGTCGTTTAGTTCTCGCAGCACGCAAACCATTACAAATGACTAAAACCTCAGCCACCTCGTGGATGAGCACCACAGCAGCAAGCCCGAGGACGCCGGTGATTGCCAAAGGTAAAAGAATCACAATGATCAGCAGGGATAAGACGATATTTTGGTTCATGATTGCGCGTCCCCGGCGGGCGTGATTTATCGCGAGGGGAATAAGCCGCAGATCATTGCCCACAAAAGCAACCTCTGCAGATTCAATAGCTGCATCAGATCCATGGACCCCCATTGCGATTCCCACGGTGGCCGTTGCAAGCGCGGGCGCGTCATTAATACCATCGCCGATCATTCCGGTCGGGGAGTCCTGCACAGATTGGGAGATCAAGGTAGCTTTGTCGGCAGGGCTTAGCTGTGCGTGGACCTCTGAAATTCCCGCCATGTCCGCTAGTGCGGAGGCAGTGCGATAATTATCGCCAGAGAGCATCATGACCTTTATTCCTTGGTCTTGAAGCTGAGTAACTGCCTCTTTAGCCTCGAGTCGGAGTTCATCACGAACCCCGATTGCACCTATGACTTTTCCATCGCGAGCGACCATAACGCAGCTCTGACCACTATTTTCCATATCTTCGACTACTTCAGACAACGCAGCTGGCGCAATCCAACGGGGACTGCCGACGGAAATCTCCGCGCCATCAATGTGTCCGCTAAGTCCCAAACCAGGTTGTTCAGTGATGTGGGTGGTCTCAAGAGTGGAGCTAGCGGCATTCTTTATGGCAGTAGCTAGTGGGTGCGTACTTTGTGCTTCCAATGTTGCAGCTAGTGTCAATACCTCTTCTTGGGAGGTTGAATCTACTGCATAAACCTGTGCCACCGAGGATTCATTTCGAGTCAAAGTACCAGTTTTATCCATGGCAATCCTTCTTAAAGTGCCTAGATTTTCAAAGGCTGCGCCACTCTTGACGATGATGCCAAATTTGCTGGCGGCGCCAATTGCGGAAATAACGGTCACGGGGACTGCAATCGCTAAGGCGCAGGGGGACGCGGCCACCAAAACGACTAGTGCACGGGTGATCCACACGGCGGGGTCTCCAAAAATAGAGCCGATAATGCCAACCAAAAGTGCCACGATAAGAATGCCGGGGACTAGTGGTTTTGCGATGCGATCAGCTAAACGAGCGCGCTGACCTCTATCGTTTTGGGCTTGTTCAACGAGCTTTACCAAGGCAGTCAAAGAGTTATAGGTACCAGCCGCGGTGGCAATAATTTCTAATACGCCCACGGTATTGACGGTTCCCGCAGAAACTGAATCACCTTGGGAGACAAAAACTGGAATGGATTCACCGGTTACGGCAGAGGTGTCGATGCTGCTAGTGCCACTATTGACAATTCCGTCTGTGGCAATCCTTTCACCAGGCAGAACCCTGATGACATCGCCAATTTTAAGATCTTTAACTGCGACTAAAGTGGGGTGATTGTTTCTGAGCACAGTGGCATTTTCTGGCGACAATTTCAGTAGTGATCGCAAACCAGCTTTGGCGCGATCCATGGCTTTATCTTCCAGTGCTTCCGCAATGGAAAAGAGGAATGCCAAAGCAGCGGCTTCTTCTACGTAACCGAGCAAAATTGCACCGATTGCGCTGATTGTCATTAACAGTGAGATGCCGAGTTTTCCGGAAGTAAATAATCCACGTACAGCTCCGGGAACAAAGGTGGATGCGCCGAGGATAAGACCGATCCAGAAGAAGACAGTGCCAGTGGCAAACCATTCTGCAACTAGCCCCAGTAGGAAAAAGATTCCGGAAGCAATGGGCAGGAGGATTTCGCGGTCTTTCCACCACGGCTGTTCTGAGTGTTCGTCGATCTCAGGTGTGGGAGCTGCGGGGGCGCTGCATGCATCACTCATTGGGAGTGCAGCAACCTTCAACGCTGCAGGTTGGATCGATGCATGGGACGTTTTCATCAACGGCCAGGGTGACATTTAAAAGTGCTAAAAGAGCTGCGCTGAGGTGTGGGTCTGAAATCTCATAGCGAGTTTTACGACCCTCAAGCTCCGCCACCACAATGCCACAGCCCCGCAGACACGCTAGGTGATTGGAAACGTTGGTGCGTGATATTCCCAATTCACTAGCGAGTTCTGCTGGGTAGCCAGGATGGCGCAATAAAGACAGCAAGATTTTGGAGCGAGTGGGATCAGCCATCGCGCGTCCCAAGCGATTCATTGCATCAATTTCAACATCTATGGTCACCATCTGCTGAACTATACAGCAAATGGTGAACTAAAAACTAGTGCTGGAGGGCGACGTCGAAAAGCGTTTTTTAAACGGTGACGCGCGCAAGCAGCGCGTCGAGGGTCGCTTCCGCACCACGCTCATGCAGGGAGGTGAGGGTTGCTGCGTAGGTGGCGGTGAACTGCTCGGAATCGACCAGGTCGCCGAAGAGGCCGCGGTCGCTGATGAAAGCGAGGATATTCTCGTGGTTGTGGGAGGCGTTCTCGTGCACGCGCTCGGCTAGGCGATCGACGATCTTGATGGGATTGCCCTGCTCATCGGTACCTTCGGCATAACGCGCCCAAGAAGCAACAATCGCGGCGGAGAGTTCAACCGCGCCACCCTTTGCTAGGTTTTCACGGACCACGGGCAGCAGCCACTTGGGGATGCGGTCGGAGGACTCGGCGCACAGACGGGGAACCGTGTCCTTGACGGCGGCGTTGCCAAAACGGGCGATGAGCTGGTGGCGATAAGCATCGAGATCAACTCCAGGCAGCTCGCGCAGGGTTGGCGTGGCCTCGCGCTCCATGTAGGCGAGCAGGAAATCACGGAAACGCTGATCCGCCATGACATCATGCACCATGTGATGCCCTGCGAGGTGACCGAAATAGCAAAGACCCTGGTGAGAAGCGTTGAGGAGGCGCAGCTTCATGAGCTCATAAGGCTCGACATCGGCAACAACCTGAACGCCAACTTCTTCATAAGGTGGGCGGCCATCGGTGAAAGCATCCTCGAGAACCCACTGTGTGAAGTCCTCGGAAACTACTGGCCAGGCGTCTACGTAACCGGTTTCCTGCACATCTGCGCGGTCACTATCGGTGGTTTCGGGAGTAATGCGGTCCACCATGGAATTGGGGAATTTAACGTTCTGTTGCATCCACTGGCCCAGCTCTTCCGAAATGGAGTTGGCAAAAGCATGGAAGAACTTCTCCGCCAACTCACCATTGCCTTGGATATTATCGCAGCTCATGATGGTAAAAGGAGTGGTTCCAGCAGTGCGGCGGGCAATCAAACCAGCGGTGATAAGGCCGAAGAAGGTTTGCAGTTCATTTGTTTTGCCGCCTTTAAGCGCCTCACGGTCAGCAGCGATGCGAAGGTTGGTGTGGTCAAATTCGCCGGTTGCAGGATCGATGTTATAGCCGCCCTCGGTGACAGTTAGTGACACAATGCGGATTGCTGGATCTGCCAGAGTATCTACTGCAGCCTGGGGGTTCTCCGGTGCGAAGACATAATCGATGATGGAGCCGATCACGCGCTGATCAAGTTCGCCATTGGGAGCTTTGGTGGTCAGCGTATAAAGGTGATCTTGGCCTGCGAGGGCATCGCGCATGCGCACATCAGAAGGCATAACGCCCATTCCGACGATGCCCCAATCCAGTGCTTTGCCCTCATTCATGAGACGGTCGAGGTACATGGCCTGGTGTGCGCGGTGGAATCCACCAACGCCGAAGTGCACAATTCCTGGGGTGACCTGGGAGCGATCAAAGGAAGGGATTTTTGCGCCAGATACTTCTGCGATTGCTTCGAGGTTGGCGGTGTTGAGCGGGAGTGGTTGGTTCTGTTGGTTCTGTTGCTGATTCATGGGAGTTCCTTTGGTTGTTGTTTGTTTTTGGGGCAGGGGGCGTCTTTGATTGGGAGATGGGTTTCGGGGTGGGGCGGTCTTTTTGGGGGAGTGACTAGTACTTGCTAGTCGGGGCGATGGTTGGGACCCACTTTTGAGGCCACCGTTAACGCGCACTCCAGGCCGCGCTTGGAGCTGCGCAGAATCCTGCACAAATTGGCAAAATTTCACACTTTGTGCGCGATTGTGCTCATTTTGAGGGGTGAAAAATGGCAGGATTCTGCACAAATCTCTGTTTTTGGGGCCCTTTGTGCGGAATTCTGCACACTCGCTTTGGGTGGTACATCAAGGTGCTAACTCGCACCTGCCTGAAAATCAGGTACCAAGCTCTCACCAAGCACGTATCAAGCAGCCAGCAAGCTTTAGTGCGCCTTTACTACCGCAAGATCTGAGATATCGGCGTTTTCATCAAGCGGTGGCAGCCCATCAAAGCCAGGCTGGGTTCCGCGCAGCTGCAGCGTCATCCAGCCAGAGACCAGGTACAGCGCAATCATGACGAAGATAAGGCCGGTTGCTCCAATGAGCGGGTGCAGCACTGCAACAAGTAGAGGACCAACTGCAACGGCACCGCCAACTCCGAGGTTATAAGTTGCCATTGCTGCACCTGGGTGCTTGGGATCAAGGGAGACTGCAATCGCGGATAGTGGAACGAAGCCGGCTAGCGAGATGCCAAATAGTGCGCCGGCTGCGATGGTGATTCCATAAACAACGCCGTCTGAAAGTCCGGACTTAACGCCGAAGAATGGGATGAAGTAGACCATGGCCAGGGTTACCGCGCCACCGATGGATCCTGCCCAGAATACAGTGCGGGCCCAGCCGTGGCGGTCGCCAAAGCGTCCGAAGAAAGGATTAAAAGGCAGGTTCACTGCATAGATAACAGTGGTGAGGATGAGGAACCAGCTCAGGCGCCAGCCCAGGCTATCGGTGAAGAAAGCGGGGAAGAAGACTGCCATCGCATAGGTCGGGATGGAATTGATGGTGCGGATGTAAGTGACAAAGCGGGCACGACGGTCAGTACGCAGCAGCTTAAAGCCCTGACCCAGGGTCTGCTTAACATCTTCAGGGTTGGATACCAAAGGGTGGCGTCCACGGCGTTCTTTTACTCCGAGCAGCGCAACGAGGGAACCAATAACTACCAGTGCCAGGGAAACCCAGAGGGTTTCATAGAAGCTGAGGTTGATGAACTGGATGGAGATGGTGGCAACCAAAGCGCCCAAAGTAGGAAGACCTGCCGAGAAGGCCACATAGAACCAGCCCACACCGGTGCCTAGGTTCTTTGGATCTGCGGTGGCGGTAATCCACACCAAGAAGCCGTAGGCAAAGAAGGGGTAGCCAAATCCGCGGAGACCATACGCAATAAAAATCAGCCAGCTTTGGTCGGAGGTCAGTGCCCCTGCTAGGAAGATTAGCTCGAAGCAGATCCAGATGGTGGCGCCGAGGATCATCACGCGGCGTGGACCCCAGAGATCCGAAAGGGCTGCGGCAAAGAATGCTGCGATGGCAACGGCAACACCATAAACCGTAACCAGAGTTCCTACGGATGAAACGGTGAAGCCATGATCGGAGCTGAGGAAAGGTTCGAGGATATTGGTTTCCACGCCGTCGCCGATCATGAAGATGGCGAGTCCGATGAAGCCGAAGATGAGGGCACGAGGAATGCCGAGACGATCAAGCAGACCCGGCTTGGACGCTGGCGAGTGCTGTACTGACATTGGTCCACCTTTGTTAGAAGTGTTGAATTCGGCGTTAGGTTGCTGTTAAAAACTGCCCCAATGGGCACCCATAACCGTGTCGAATCCAAGGATTGGAGTGTTTAGTGGTTTGGATCACGTTAAACTAACACTAATTTAACGCCACAATGTTATAAAAAAGCAAGACCTAACAAAAAAATGTTAAAAACCCCTGGTCTTAACAACATGAGCGTGCTAGTTTTTTCACATGGCCCAAGTAATCCCCGCCACTTCCCAAGAACGGCGACGCGAAAGAATCGTTGCTTATATCACCCGTCACGGCTCCGCACGGGTAGAACAACTGGCGGAACATTTTGATGTCAGTGCAATGACAATCCACCGCGACCTCGAGGCATTAGCCACCGAAAACCTGGTGGAAAGAATCCGCGGCGGCGCCCGCTCGGTATCGCCCTCCATGAGCGAGCTGGCAGTGGGGCAGCGCCGGCACTTGCACCGAAACGTCAAAGAAGCACTTTGTGCTGCTGCAGCGCGGCTCATTCCGGAGGGTGCGGTGGTGGCAATTGATGATTCCACCACCCTAGAACCCCTGGTAGAGCAGCTGCCACAGCGTTCACCCTCGGCATTGATTACGCACTCCCTCAAGGCAATGAGTGAGCATCGCAATCGCGCCGGGATGGTCGATATCCGCCTCATTGCCTGTGCGGGATTGTATTTTCCGGAAACTGATTCCTTTTTGGGTCGCTCCACCGCAGCGCAATTAGCTGAGCTTTCTGCCGATATTTCCTTCGTCTCCACCACCGCTTTGCGTACCACCGGAAATTCCGCGGCGCTTTTCCACCCCGATATGGAGGCTGCTGATACTAAGCGCGCTGTTATAGGAATCGGCGCGGTGAAGGTTTTGGTGTTAGATTCCAGTAAATTTGGGTCGCCAGGCGTGTTTAAAGTGGCCCCGATTGATAAATTTGACCACATTATTATCGATCAACAATGCAGCCGCGAGCAGCGCGAATTGCTCACCCATTCCCGCGCCCAGATCCACGTTGTTGATATCAACGGTGAGGAAATCACCTCCACCTACATCCAAGAAGAGGAATTTTAATGGCGCTGGTGCTGGGAATCGATAGCTCGACCCAATCTTGCAAAGCGTTGCTTGTCGACGCCGCGACCGGTCAGATAGTTGACGAAGGACGCGCGAGTCACCCTGGTGGCACCGAGGTCGATCCACAAGCGTGGATCGACGCTTTGGAAACTGCCACCGCGGGACTGATCGATCGTGCCGATGCTGTGTCTATTGCGGGCCAACAACATGGCATGGTCGCAGTAGATGCAGCCGGAGACGTTGTGCGCCCAGCATTGCTGTGGAATGACACGCGTTCCGCTCAGGCTGCACGCGATCTCAACGCGGAGCTTGGTGGCGAATCCGCTGCTGTGGATGCCACCGGCAGTGTGTATTTGGCCTCTATTACTGCCACCAAAATGCGCTGGATGCGTGATCATGAACCAGAAAATGCAGCCCGCACCCACGCCGTGATGTTGCCACATGACTTCCTTACCTGGCATCTTTTGGGACGCCTGCGGATGGTCACCGATCATGGCGATGCCTCGGGAACAGGCTATTACAGCACTCGTGATCGAGCCTGGCGCCCAGATCTCGCAGCCCTGGCTTTGGGCCATGAGGTTGAACTTCCTGACTTGCTTGCACCCAATGCCATTGCTGGCCGCACTGCTGGCGGTGCGATTGTTGCTGCAGGTACAGGCGATAATGCCGCTGCTGCGCTGGGGCTAAATCTGGCTGCCGGCGATGTCAGCGTCTCTATTGGAACCTCTGGTGTTGCTGCCGCAGTGGTAAAAAATAGTGTGCATGATCCATCGGGATTGGTCACTGGTTTTGCCGATGCCACAGGTGCCTATTTGCCCTTGTCCTGCACTCTTAATGGAGCCCGCGTACTGGAATTTGGACGCCGGATTTTGGGTGTGGAATGGGAAGAATTTGATGCCCTGGCTCTTGCAGCGCAACCGGGTTCCCGCGGAGTTACCCTGCAGCCGTATTTGGATGGTGAGCGTACCCCAAATCGTCCGGAAGCTCGGGGCTTGCTTGCTGGATTAACTAGCTCAACCACTCGTGAAGACTTCGCGCGCGCCACCGTCGAAGGGCTCTTGTGCTCCATGGACGATGCCGTCACAGCGCTGGTAGATGCAACTGGCGTGCCTGCACAACGTATTTTGCTCATCGGTGGTGGCGCGTGTTCCGCTGCCGTGCGCGAGATCGCGCCAGAGATTTTTGGTGTGGAGGTGGTTGTACCGGAGCCTGCGCAATATGTGGCGCTGGGAGCAGCTCGCCAAGCAGCGTGGGCCTTGTCCGGCGCGGCCCAGCCACCGCAGTGGGGCACTGCGGTTTCTGCTTCTCGACGAACGGCTAAAAGCGTTGATGTGGTGCAGCGTTATGCGCACCTTCGTGAGGCGACGGCTAGGTGGTGATCTCGATATTGTCGATCAATCGCACTGGGCCTACGTAAATTGCAGCTACCACCAGCGCTGGTGTGGTGAGCTCCGCAAGTGGTTCTAAAGTAGCTGGATCAACTGCTTCGAGGTGATCTAGTTTTACTCCAGGAGCAGTGGCAAGTTCGGCCCGGGCTGCATCGATAGTGATGGCTCGGGCTTTGAGCTTTTCTAAAACTCGGGGCAGAACTAGTGCCTGTGTGCGTTCGGTGGGGGAGAGGCGTTGGTTTCTACTTGATTCCGCCAGTCCATCGGCACCGCGGATGATCGGGACGGCGCGGATTTCGACGGGAATATCAAGATCGGCCACCAGTCTGCGGATAACAGCCACCTGCTGGGCATCTTTTTGGCCAAAATAGGCACGATCAGGGCGCACCAAATTAAAGAGTTTGCTCACCACGGTGGCCACGCCATCAAAGTGGCCGGGACGGCTAGCACCTTCGAGTTTTTCACCCATGGCACCGGTTCGAACCCACACTAAAGGCAGGTCATTGGGATACATTTCTGCCACGCTGGGTGCAAAAACAATGTCTACGCCGCACTCTTCTAAGAGGGGGATATCAGCGTCGAGATCGCGGGGATAATGACGATAATCATCGCAATCGCCGAGAGCTTCAAATTGCAGTGGATTAACAAAAATGCTGGCCACAAGCAGTTCGTTTTCTTGGCGAGCTTGTTTCATAAGAGAGGCGTGGCCGCTGTGCAGCGCTCCCATAGTAGGGACGAATCCGACGGAGAAACCGCGGGGGATGGCGTCGAAAAGCTCTTTTTTGGTGGTTGTTAGGCGCATTTAGAAGGATTCCTGCTCGGCCGGGAACGCGCCGCTGTGGATATCGGCGATGTAGTGTTGCGCGGCGGTGTGGAGGTCGGCGCCCAGGGTGGCGTATTCGCGGACGAAGCGTGGCTTTTTGCCGGTGTTGAGGCCGAAGGCGTCTTGCCAGACCAGTACTTGGCCATCGGTGCCGTTACCAGCGCCGATGCCGATGGTGATGATGCCGAGGTCTTGGGTGACTTCGGCGGCGGCGAGTGCTGGAACCATTTCCAACACCACGGCAAAGGCTCCGGCTTGTTGTATCGCGCGGGCATCGGCGATGAGTTTTCCGGAGCTGGCACCACGACCCTGTACAACATGGCCACCGAGGGAATGCTCAGACTGTGGGGTATAGCCAACATGGCCAACCACTGGGATGCCAGCGTCGACGATACGTCGAATGGTTCCAGCCATTTCCACGCCACCTTCAATTTTGACCGCGGCAGCGCCGGTCTCACGCATGACCCGAATGGCTGTTTCCACTGCTTGATTAGGGCTTACTTCATAGGTGCCGAAAGGGAGGTCAACTACCACTAGGGCGCGTTTTGCCGACACTACAACGGCCTTGGCCAGCACAATCATCTCATCCAAAGTAATGGAGAGCGTGGTCTCGCGACCGAGTACCACATTGGCGGCGGAATCACCGACCAGCAGCACATCCACTCCGGCTGCATCAAAGATACGTGCAGAAAGTGCGTCATAGCTGGTCAAAGCGGAAATCTTGGTACCGTTCGCCTTGGCTTCAAAGAAGTGGCGGGTACGAATTTTGGGTGCATCAATGCCTGGCATGCGCATGAGTATAGATGTGATGGCTAGCGCAAAATAAATTTGAGAGAGCTTAGGCCACTGTTGATCGGTTAAGTGGGGTTGGTGGGTGGCGCCTAGTTGAACTAGATGTTTGAATCTAGCCCCACGGTTGTGCGTCCTTTATCAGTGAGGGCAAATCTTAACGGCCGTTTGCTTACTTCATAAACTAGATCCAATTCGCTCAATGCACTGAAATATCGTGTTGCTGTTGATTTTGAGACATAAAGGAGCTTCGTGGCAATATCTAGTGAGAGAGTTTCATCCTTTCCAAAAAGCTGGATTTGGCCCAAGATATATAACAATCTAATCTGATGTTTTTTGAATTCTTGAGTCTCTTCGAGATCTTGAATTGCTTCTTCTAGGCTTTGTAGGAGATCAATTCTTATTTCCAAGCTTTCTATTAATCCTTCTTGTGCTGCTCTAAAGAGCTTGAGCATGGAGATGACAAATGGGGTGCCATCACCACGATTAAGGCGGTGCTCCACAGTTTGGAATGCCTTGTAGTATTCGCGCCTATTTTCATTAATTGAGGTGGACATTGTCAGTGCAGTCGCCGGTGATAAAGCATTTCGCAGCTGGATACCGAGGAGGTAACGTCCCGTTCTGCCATTTCCATTATAAAAAGGGTGGATTGTTTCAAACATGAAATGAGACATCATTATGTTGACGAGATTGGCGGGCGTTTCGTATTCCAGCCGGATTATTGTCTCCACACCTTCGATAATTTTGGACTCTCGATAGAATCCCGCGTGAATCGTCTCCTGGCGCTGATTTAGAATCTCTACGGTGTCTCTACGGAAAATCTCGCCATCTAATTCCTCATCTTTTCCTAGCTCTCCGCGCATCAAATTGTCATAGAGTTTCCGCAGATCAGAAGGTGTTTTAGGGAAGATAATTTCATTCTCTGAAAGCGCGAGATAAAGATGAGAAATTTCTGAAAAGCGTTTGGTTCCTTTAAGTGAGATCGCATCGAGTGCGTTCTCAATGTCTTTACGTGTGGAGCGGATATTTTCGATTTCATTTGTTGAAATGACTTCTTCAATTGCTAATGATCGGTAATAGTGTTGAATTACTCCGGAAGGAAGGCTCCACCATAGAGAGTGAATTTTCTTCTCTAGGGAATGGGCTTCTTCAGTAAGTTGATAGACCTCAGTGGTGAGAAGGCAGAAAAGTGGATTTCCATTAATGTGGAAATCCCACTTAATTGAAGATTCGGAATCAAAACGACTTTGATATAAAGATTCGGCGCTTGATAGGCTCGCGGCATTGTGTTCTTTGTATAGAGTTCTGTATACCATGACGTTTTCCTTAATTGGCAAAATAGTCCAATTTGGCAATTAAGTAATTTGCTACACCGTTTTAAGTGTCAAAATTAACCATTTTGCCAATTAAACCCGCGCCCCGTTCCAGCCTCGTCGGGACCCTCACACCCTCCTCACACCTTCGGGTATCCGCGCAGTCCGCTCACCGTGGGATCATTGGGAATCCAGAATCTGAGCGGCGCTTCAGTATTTTTGCTGATTCCAACGCGGGGTCCGCAAACCCATTCAGGTTCTTGAGTTCTTTCAGAAATAAGAAATGAGGGTCCATAAATTGAAGCGTGATTATCGCTGAGCTCCAGGCCTAAAGTCTTGCCAAAATTACCAGGGCCTTGTGCCAATCGGCTAAAAGGAATCTTAGAACCGCGGCGCCTTTGGGCGATTTTTGCTCCAGAGACCACTTCACCTGCTCTTAGAAGAACTCCCTGGCCAATACCTTCGGGTCCACAGACAATATTTCCGGCGCGGTGAATTCCATAAGAGAGGTATACATACATATGTCCGCCGGGTCCGAACATGGCTGCATTGCGCGGAGTTTTTCCCCGGAACGTATGGGCAGCTGCATCCTCTGCCCCTAAATAAGCTTCCACCTCTGAAATGCGCACGCTAACTCCGGCGTGGCTTAATACGCAGCCTAAAAGCTGTGGCGCAACAATATCGGCAGCTTGGAGGAAGTCTATGGGCATGAGGTAATTCTAGGTGGGGATTGTAGGGGATATAGATGGCCGTAGTGGGGTGATTTTTTAGAGGTGGAAATAACAGTCCACTTTTAGGGCACGCGGGACTACCCTGGCGACGTGGGCTAGAGCGCCACAAAGCCACGGCTGGACCTGGGTTCTAGCTCCATTAAAAATACACAGTAAACCAAGGAAAACACCATGACTCTCTCCGTTGCAGCAGCAATTAACTCCCGCCGTGCCACCAGGAAATATACCGAGGAAATCCCCAGCGAGGCCCTTATTGATCGGGTAGTAGAGCTGGCGGTGGAAGCTCCTTCTGCATTTAATGTGCAGCAACGTGATCTTGTGGTGGTCACAGATCCTGATATTAAGCAGGCACTTTATGATGCCTCCCACCAGAAACAATTCCTGGCAGCTCCTGTCATCTTTATTACGGTTGCTCGCGTGGAAAATGAACCCGAGGACCTAGCCGAGCTTTTGGGGGAGGAGAGGGCTGAGCGGGTGCAGGGATTTTTGCAGCGTCGTTCACCAGAATTTGCCCGCGAAGCAGCTATTAAAGATGCATCTCTGCTAGCTGGATTTTTGCTAATTGCAGCGCAGTCTGAAGGCTTGGCTACGAGCCCAACCACCGGCTGGGATGAGGAAAAGGTTAAAGCTGCCATCGGCATTGGGGGACGCGAAGATCGTGCCATTGCCCTGGTAATTGCTGCAGGTTTCCCAGCCGAGCACCCCGAGCACCCCGGACGTGCAGAATCACGGCGCATTAACAACCACTACGACGCTTAAAACCCAAGAAAAAATTCGGGCGCGAACCCGGCTAAACACCTAGGCTTGAAACTGACCTTGCGCCACGGCAAGCTTTCACGGTGAGGAGTTCCGGCCATGACCAGCCCCCAGAGCAAAACCCAGACCTATCTTTTTGATCTTTATGGCGTCCTGCTGAAACTTGATGCGCCAGGGCAGCTCGAGCGTGTGTTCAAAGCTGTCGGTGAGCAGGGCAAAGAAGCCAAATTACAAGAAGTGTATGAGGAACTGCGCCCTGATCTTGATGCTGGCCGGGTTAATGAGATCAACTATTGGAATCAGATCCAATTGCGGGCGCAGCTGGAATTCCTGGATCCTCAGGAGGCAATTTCTGCTGATTATCAGGGGCTTGAGGAAGCAGATCCAGCCATGGTGGAGTTTGTGTTGGAGTTGAAAAACGCAGGCCACCGCATTGGAATCCTGTCAAATATTCCCCACGGCCTGGCGGAGATCGTCAAGCACCACAATGCGGCCTGGCTGGACCAGCTTGATGCGATGATTTTGTCCTGCGATATCGGCGCCGCAAAGCCGGAACCCGCAGCCTTCCACGCAGCCCTAGCTGCCCTCAACGTTCCTGCAGCTGAGATCATGTTTATCGATGATCGCTTGGTCAATGTGGAAGCTGCCCGCGAGGAAGGCCTGCAGGCTGTGGTTTTCACTTCCATCGAGCAGCTCAAAAAGGATCTCAACCATGAATAACGGACCCCTCATCCTGCCCTTTAATGGCAAAACCCCGCGCATTCACCGCAGCGCCTGGATCGCACCGACTGCCACCATCATTGGCGATGTTGAAATCGGTCCCGATGCCTCCATTTTTTATGGCGTTGTGTTGCGTGGCGATGTCAATAAAATCACCATCGGTGCGCGCAGCAATGTGCAAGATAATTGCGTCTTTCACGTTGACGCCAGTGCGCCCTGCACCCTCGGAGATGATGTCACCATTGGGCATTTGGCGCTAGTACACGGCGCCACCGTTGAAAATGGCAGCCTCATCGGAATGAAGTCCGCGTTGCTTTCCGGCAGTAAAATTGGCGCGGGCTCCTTGATCGCCGCCGGTGCAGTGGTGCTGGAGGGCCAAGAAATTCCGGCGCAGAGCTTAGCGGCCGGGGTGCCGGCCAAAGTCCGCCGGACGCTTGACGACGAACAGAGCCAGGCGTTTATCCCACATGCTGGTAGATATGTGGATATTTCTAAAGCTCAGGCCCCATTTTCAGAGGCACTGAGCTTGGATGAGGTGCGCTTTAGCTAGCTTTTGGAACCAGTGACAAAGGCTCATTAAGCAAACGATCCAAAGCCACGGCACGTGCAGCAGCACGCACATTTTCGCGGTGGGTTGGAATCAGACGCAGTTCAATATCTGCGTCATATTCCTTTTTAAGCTGTGCCGCAAAAACAGAACGCCCCTTAGGATCCTCAGTAAAAGCCGATCCTGCCAACACCAAAGTGGCTGGTTTCCTTTGCTGAGCTGCTACGGCGGCAGCATGGGCCAAAAGCGTGGCTCTGTCGTCGAGAAGCTTCCGAGCTTTATCGTTGCTCTCCGCAACCTTAACCAGCTCGCCGAGGCTCTCGGTGTAAATTCCCTGGTCGGATACCCGGCTGAGGAATCCCTGGGTGCTCAGTGCTGCCTCGGGGCTCATGCCGAGGGTATCCAAATCTGAACCGCCGGTGGTTTCCAGCGGGCCCAGAACCTGAACGCCGAGGTCATCGCTATAGGCAGCGCCGACCGAGTCATCAGCATAAAAAGTTAAGGTGACAGGTGTTGGCTGATCCGGGTGGGGCAGGGGAGTGGCTTGCAGCTCTGAGGCGGCAATTGCCGGAATCGCGGATGCGACAGTGGCTGGCACGCTGAACTGGTAGTTCAGACGTCCGGCAATATCCACGCCATCCCAACCGAGGTTGCTTGCGGTAACAACGCCCGCATTGGTGACCTTGCCGGAGGTTGCGACGCCGATGCCAACAAGTGGCAGCTCAATTCCGGTGGTCAGGCGATTAACTCCGGCCATGAGGTGCTCGATAAAAGTGTCGGGATCCAAATCGATGGCTGATTTTTCCAATATCGTATCGCGCAAGGTACGGCCCTTGGTATCAAAAAGGGCGATATAAGAAGACTTAGTGCCAATGGCTACACCAGCATGAATCCAGGGGCTCGGTGCCAATTCCAAAGGAATATTGGGGCGACCAGGGCCGGAAGAGAGGGTCAGATCGGGGCGCTCCTGCACGAGTCCGGCCTGCATAAGTGCGGTAACTGCACGGGTTACCGTCGGCTGGGATAAACCAGTCGCCTCGACGAGCTCATTGCGAATGAGCTGTTGACCGAGGCGGATATGGTGCATGCACTTTGCTGCCGGGGTCGAGGGGCGGGCGAATGACGCGGAGAAGTGGGCCTGATTTGGCATGAATTAAACAATAGCTAATCGTAGACAGTGCTGTCTAATAGGGGTTGATTTGGCTAGACTGCATAGTCTATGTATTACCTAAAATTTAGCTATAAGACCGGCTTAAAGGGATTATATTTCCCTTATCAAGCTATCTTCATGGCTTGGGTGCCCAGTAGCATAAATTTTGCTAAGCAGCTACGCGGAAGTGCTTTCTACTATTCCAGCTGGACGTTGGTATTTCCAAAATTTGGGTACTGCAATCATGCAGAGGAAGGTAAGTACAACAACTGCCACTCCACCCCAAAGTGTGGTCCAGCCAGCACCCCAAGATTCGGCCAGCCAACCATGTAAGACATCAGCCAGGCGGGGTCCTCCCACCACGACGATAATCCACACCCCCTGTATGCGGCCCTGAACATGTTCGGCGGCGGATTGTTGCAGGATTGCGTTGCGCACCGCGGAGCTAAACATATCGGCCATGCCGCCGATGACCATCATGAGAATAAACATCCAGGCCCAAATAGTGACGCGACCGGGGCTGAGCAAAATGGCTGCGCCACCCACAGCTACTGCAGCGCCCCAAGCAATGATGCACCAATACACCGCCACGCCTTGGCGTGAAACTCGGGATACCCAGCCGGAGAAAATTCCGCCCAAAACCGCCCCCAAGGCCATGGAGGAATAAAGGAAAGCGAGCATGGTGGCTCCGGCATCACCGCCACCAAAGTTGATATCGGCAATTTCTGGATAGAGCGCGCGAGGCATGCCAAAGGTCATGGCAATGAGGTCAAGCACCATCACCATCATGAGCACTGGCTGGGTGGCTAGATATTTCAAACCATCCACCACGCTGGCAAAACCGGCTTTCATGACCTCACCAACGGGCTTCATAGACGGCAGTGTCCAGACCGCCCACAGGGTAGGAATGATAGAGACCATATCCAAGAAATAAAGCCATTGGAATCCGATAAGCGGGATTAATGCGCCAGCGATCAGTGGCCCCACAATCGCACCGGTTTGCATCAAAGTCATATTTAATGAGGTGGCTGAGGCTAATTGATCTAAGGGCAGGATGCGCCGCAAGATGGCTGTGCGGGTGGGTTGGTTTACCGCAAAAAATGCTTGTTGCAGGGAAAATGTGGCCAATAGGAGCCAGATATTCTCATTGCCAAAAAGGGTGAGCAGCCAAAAACCTGCGGTGCTCAGGCATAAACCGATGGTGGTGATAATAAGGACTATCCGTTTATCAAAGGCGTCGGCAATGGAACCGCCATAAAGGCCGAAGATTACTAGTGGAACCAGGCCAAAAAGGCCGGTCAAGCCGACATAAGCCGAGGATCCGGTAATTTGATAAATCTGCACAGGTACTGCGACAACTGTTAATTGTGCGCCCAGTACCGTGGCAACATTGCCCAGCCAGAGGCGTTTAAAAGCAGGGTTTTTAAAGGGGCGGGTATCGGCAAAATAGTCTCTTAAACTCACTTGCATAACCCTAGCCCCCTTGGATTTTGTACAACAGAGTTTGTTTAGTTGTGGTTAAAGCGATTCGGGGGTGAGGGGTTCGTCGAAAAGCGTCTGGCGGCGCCGAGCTTGCGGCGGGGTGTGAAGCGCATGTGCTGCTAAGTCTAAAATGGTGAAATTAAATTAAATACACTAGTATTATAAAAAATTTAGTTAGCGAGTATTAAAGAGATTTTATGAGTAGAATTTTGCACATATTAAGGGCTTGAAAAGATTGTTGAGTCCTTGACATGACAATGGTGCGCATCTGCATCAAAGGCTCTGGTCAAATAGGTGAAACATGATCTTCTCAAAGTCCTCGGTTGTGAAATCAGCCACTACTCTCTCGCTTTTAGGTTCACTCCTTTTTGGGACTCTGGCACCGGCGATTGCACATGCTGGCACGGTGAATCCGAATCTTGGCCTTTCAGAATTGGGGGCAGGGGCAACTGTTAATTTCCCTGGCCGTACCACGGAAATTCCCATTGGTTTTAAGGTTCCTGCGGGCGTTATTCCCGAATTTTTGAGTGGAACCTTGCAAGTGCCTGCTGAGTATTCTGGTGGTCATCTGGAGCTTTATTCCGCTGACAGGATGCTGGCATCAATTCCCATTGTGCCTCAAGATGCCTTGGCCCCTGTGAACATTCCTTTAAGGGATGTTCCAATTGTGGATGGACGCGTGGATATGAGCCTGCGTGTTGTTATGGATGTGGTTGGTAATGAGTGGTGTGTTGAGGAAAGCCAAACCACCTTGCTGGATCCACGGGTGCAATTTACGGGAGTGACCATAAATCCTGGAGTTGTTGCAGATTTCTTTCCCACAGTGCTGCGCAATCTGACCATTTATACTCCCGCGCAACCCTCCACATCGCTTCAAGAATCCGCATTGGAAATTGCGACCTCTCTAGGATCGGCATACCGTAGCTCAGGCGTTGACATTGATGTACAGGCGCTGCCAGAAGGAAGCGAATCGCCGGCGGTTGCCCCGGGGGATTTTGAGCGCCAAATTGTGCTTGTTGATTCTCCTGACACCGCAACAACTGAGCTGATTAATGCTGGCGCAGACAATGCGTTCCTCAAGCTTTCCGGTACCGGCGACGCTTTATACGATCAAGCGCGTTTGCTTACCGACGCAATGCTGCCCTTGGCCGTAGATACCCAAGTAACGGCCGCAGGTTTTGGCGATGTACCTAACCTGGCTACAAATATTGCCAGCCTCAGCGAATTGGGAATTACCCAATTTAGCTCCGAAGGTGTTGGTTTTGCCTCGATTCCTTTGGGAATCGAAAGGTCTCGTTTGGAGACCTTTTCCGCCGGGCTAAAACTGCAGATTAAGGGAACCTACACCCCGCAACCTGACAAAAACAGCGGGCAAATCTCTTTTAGCCTTGGCGATACCGTGTTGGACGTTTTTACCCCAGATAACTCAGGTGTATTTGACCGTAAATTTGAAGTGCCTGGTGAACTAATTAGTCGCTACAACGAGATTGTGGTCCGGTACAAGAGCACCGGTGAGATTTCCTGCGGAAATACCCAGCCCATTGGTCTCACTATTGATTCCAATAGCCTGATAACGTCCAAAACCTCGGCTACTCCCGTACAAAGCGGATTTAACGCCTTGCCACAGGCCTTCCAACCCAGTGTTGATGTGGCAATGTCAGAGGGCAGTGCAAGTAATCTCTCCCGCGCTGTGGAGATTGTCATGGGTATTCAGTCCTTGAGCTCTCAGCGTATCCGCCCTGTTGTAGTGGACTGGGATAGTGCAGTGGACAGTAAGAACCCAACTGTATTTGTTGATGCTACAGGCCATAAAGTTGATCAGATCCCGACCTACCTCAACCAATCTGGTGTGTCTTTGGAAGTGACCAGCAAAAATGCCCAAAATGCCGATAATACTCAGCTGACAAGGTCGCTGCAGTCCAATGCGAACTTGGTTTCTGGCTCTTTGCAGGCGGTATGGGATCAATCCAATAATCGGATCATTGTGGTGGCATCCTCTCCCGATAACGTCCGTCAATTGGACGGCCTTCTGGACTGGCTGGACGCGGATAAGAGCCGTTGGACTTCCCTCAACGGTGACGTGGTTGTACAAGTGTTGGACCGTGAACCCATTGACCTCAGCACGGTCGATGCCCCAAATTCTTCACTGAGTGCAGGTCCGATTGGAATTGCGGTTGGAATCGGGCTGTTTATTGTTGCCGCCATTGTTGCTATCACGATTGGTATTTCGCAGCGGAATAAAAAGCTGAACAAAAAGCGGAATGCTGCAAAACATAAAGCTTAATGAGATCAGAGATCTTAGTGAGTGGATTCTACAAAGCCAGGTGGAGCCTTAAATGATAAGCATTGTAAATAGATTTAGGCCCTCAAAGTCCGAGTCACCTTCCACCGGCAACGCCAAGATGATTGACTCAAGCCGGCGGATATATCTGTTGCGCGCATTGGTAGTTATAGCCTGTATCGGCATTGGCTTTGCCGATACTTTTCGATTGCTTGCCTATGGTCTAAGAGTTGGTGCAGCAGGCTACTCAGTGCTGGTGCTCATGATGTCTTTTGTGCTTTTTGTGGGCTTGGATCGGAAGCGCGCTCGTGCCCTCAATATTCATGATCGCGAGGTTGACTATATTATTGGCGGGCTTGCCGTCCTCCTCGCAATTACCATTAAGGCACAGCTTCTCCCACGTTTTTTGGAATGGGAGTCGATTTTACGCCTGGACTACCTCGCCATGATTGTTCTGGCCTTCGGCGTCTGTGGATTGATTTTTGGTATGCGTTCCACTCTCAACTACGGCCCTGGCTGGATTTTGCTCTTTTGCTATAACGCACCGGTATTTCTAATGGTCTCAGTGGCATTTGGTAACGGCTATTGGGGAACCACAACGGCCGAGATTATTGGCATGTCATTGGCCGTAATGGTTGCTTCGAATCGTGACGTGGTGCAATCAATTTATTTCGGCCTTTTAAACTTTGGGTTTGGGCTAATTTTTGCCGCAGCAATGTATTTTGCCACCAATGGCTCTCGATACCTCGTGCATATTCCAATTATTTTGGCCTTAATTACGGTGGTCCTATTGTCAACAAGAGGCGATCTGCGTCAATGGATGATTCACCGTCGCGAACCCACTGTAAAAAATACTAAGCCTGCCTTGGGCATTATTGTGGTGGTAACTTTAGTGCTTGCATACTTTCCGGTCCCGGGCTTTCAATACGTAATGGAGTTCCCACAAGCAGGTCCCCAAACTGCATCTGCACCAGGTATGCAGGTTTCCAGGGATTGGGAAGTCGTGGGAGCGACGGAATATCCCTGGGCAAGCCGATTCTTTGGACCCAACTCCACCCTGCTGCGCCAGCGAGTTGTAGCACGAGAATACAACCCCGAATGGGATTCGGACGGCCGTAATAGAACCGTCATGGTGGATTCTCTGCGTACCAAGGCCAGCTATCAGGCTCGTACTTTTGGTAATGAGACTCTTTACTCAACTCTTAGCGGTAGGCGTTCTGACTATCAAGATGTTGATCTTGGCTATGGAATTACGGGCCAGGTTTATGAAGTTCTCGATGAGACAGACTTCTTGAGCTATACAAAATTAGTTTTTGAATGGCGAAGGGGAGATGGCACTACCGAAAAGGTCACCGTTATTGCGGTTGATGATCACCGTCCAGAAGCAAAATTTCCTCAACTTGTGCCTTCTGTTCCGAGAATGTTTATTCAGGTGTTGACGGTTCTCTTCCGCGGAAATGCAGTGACAAGGGTACAAAACCCTGAGCTTAAAGATTTGGGTCTCGTTACCGAAGTGGCACAGGGAATTGTACAAGCAGAAATGGAGCACTCATGAGTCAAGATGCTGTTAGACACTCCGTTATCTTGCCCATTGACGCAACGCCAGAACAAAAGAAAGAAGCGCTTGCTGATGCCATTGATGGCTTGAGAGTTAAAGACCCCCTGCTATCTGCAGCCATTGCTTTTACCAAGGGGCAAAAATATAGCTTCTTTATTGGTGTAGCGATATTTGTGCTCACCTTGATTTTCGCGCCAAAGGTGGCACTGGTATTTGTAGCCGCAGTCTGTACCTTTATGTATTTGATTACGCTCTGGGATCGCCTCATTATGTTTCTCCGTGGCATTAGGGCAGATTCCATTTTGCGTATCTCTGATGAGGAAGCTTTAGCCATTCCAGATGAACGGCTAAAAACTTATACCGTCTTGGTTCCTGCGTATGGTGAACCAGAAGTTATTGGGCAATTGTTGGATTCCATGCGGTCTTTTGACTATCCCAAACACCTACTCCAGGTGCTCTTGCTTTTGGAAGAGGACGATCTGCCTACTATTGCAGCGGCAGAGGCTGCCCATGTCGAACAGGTAGCTATGATTTTGAAGGTGCCGGCTGCGGAACCACGCACCAAGCCAAAGGCTTGTAATTATGGTCTGCATTTTTCCACCGGTGAGATTGTAACTATTTTTGATGCCGAGGATATGCCGGATCCCTTGCAGCTGAGACGAGTAGTGGCAGCATTTGAACGATCCGCACCTGAGACTGCATGCATTCAATCGCGCTTGGCCTTTAGAAATGGTCGCCAAAACCTGCTGACCATGTGGTTCACCATTGAATATGACGTGTGGTTTAACTTCTTGCTGCCTGGTGTGATGCGGATGAATGCGCCAGTGCCACTAGGCGGAACCTCCAACCATCTGCTGACGTCGGTGTTGAAGGAACTTGGTGCTTGGGATCCCTTTAACGTTACCGAGGATGCCGATCTGGGTGTCCGTATTGCAGCAAAAGGTCACACCACAGCGGTGTTAGATTCAGTGACTTGGGAGGAAGCAAACTCCGATACCATTAACTGGTTGCGTCAGCGTTCCCGCTGGTACAAGGGCTATTTGCAAACCTGGTTGGTATACATGCGCCGACCACGTTGGTTGGTCAGGGAACTGGGGATTGTTCCGGCTATTAGATTTACCTTCTTGATGGCGGGAACCCCTATCATTGCAGTACTTAACCTGCTGTTTTGGTATCTCTCCTTGACATGGGTCTTGGGTCAACCAGTAACAATCGCGGAGATGTTCCCGCCTTTGGTCTATTACCCAGCATTGATTTGTTTGGTGATTGGTAATGCCGCAACCATGTATATGAACCTCATTGGATGCCGTGAAGGACGTGATCCTTTCTTGGTACTTGGCGTGCTTACATTTCCTATTTATTGGTTACTGATGAGTATTGCCGCGCTTAAAGGAACGTGGCAGCTGATTACCCGCCCCTCCTATTGGGAGAAGACTGCACACGGGTTGGAAGAATGAAAAAAGATTCGGGTCGTTTAAGGTTTGCCAGGCTTTCGCCGGCACTGCCGACTTCTTTACTTAAGGATTACTCACTTCGCCTAGGCGGCAAAACAGCGGAAAACCTATGGTTTGTGTTTGCCGCGATTGTGTACTTCACTGTGGCCTGGTGGCTAGCAGTTGATGTCCAGTACTATTTTGGCGATGCCCTTTCGCGTACCCAAAATGCGCTTTCGGTGTTGTATTCCCGTAACCCCAACCTCTCTGCAATGGGGTATGTGTTTACGCCCTTAACCACTGTGGCACAGCTGCCTTTTGTTGCTTTTGCGCCACTTTTCCCGGAAGTTGCGCGAACCGGTTTGGCTGGAGCTATAGTCTCCATCCTTTTTATGGCAGGAGCCGTGCGTGAGTTCTGGATGATTGCTTCCGAGCGTGGTGCTCCTGGGCGCTTGGCTATTATTGCAACCCTCCTCTTTGCGTTAAACCCGATGATTGTCCTCTATGGATCTGTGGGAATGAGTGAAGCGCCGTTTATTTTTGGCACGCTCTGGGCAACCCGTAGGCTCATCCGCTGGACTTCCACCGATGATGTTCACGATCTTATTAAATCCGGATTTGCGCTGGTTATTACCTTCCTTGCACGTTATGACGGTTTGGTCATGGCTTTCGTAGCCGCGCTTGTTGTGGGATTTATGGCTTGGAGTGCGCGCCGGCGTCGTAAATTTGGAGATGTCGCTGCTTTCGCTTCTCTGGACATGTTAGTGCTGGTCTGGCCCATTGGCATTACATTCCTCACTTGGACGGTGGCTAGCTGGTTGACCACCGGTGACTTGCTTGCCCAATTTAGTTCTGTGTACGGCAATAGCTCTCTAATTGCTCAAGCGGGTGGTACTTCTGGTGGACTGAGTCTTTTAAGCGATGCCATAATTCGAACATTTTTGGTTTCTCCCGCATTACCACTTCTGATTCTTGTCGCCTCCTGGTTTGCTTTTCGACGCCATGACCTTGAGCCCGTTTTCCCTATGGTGCTCATGCTCACCGTCTTGGGATTCCAAATTTTCTCCCATGCAACGGGGTCCACCTTTGGCATGATGCGGTTTTTCATTATGGCTATTCCGCTGACCCTAGTTCTTTATATACAAATTGTTTCACCTGGTGATAGGTTTCCTTCACTGCGCCCGGGCGCGACCTTCAGGGAACGCTCCATCGCCAAAAACCCACCAGCCTGGTTTCTTGAACTCATGTTCCTTGTGGTTCTGGCTAGCACGGTATTTACTGGTTTTGCTATGAAATCTCAGCAGTGGGCACCGCAGGAGTTTGCCATTCAACAGGCTATTCCGGGCCTGGATAGGGGATCATTAGAAGATCAAAGTGCACGCATTCGAGTGCTCAAAGATTTCTCCACTGAAAAAGATGTTGCTGATTATTTGGATAATCTCAATCTCGGAGAGGGCGAAGTGCTGGTGTCGGCTGCGCGAGCATTCGCAGTGATAACTGCGTCTGAAAACCAAAAGCAGTTTGCCATTCAATCAGATCTTGATTACGTGGAAAGGATCAATGACCCTTCAGGTTATGGGGTGCGTTATATTTTGGCAGCCGAAGTCGACGATGGTGCCCTCATTGATCCAATTGCATTGCGCTATCCAGAGCTCTATGACACTGGAAGCCGCATCGCTACCCTAGAGATGGAATTTCCCAATAAGGGCGATACTCAACCTAATTGGAGGCTATACCGAGTGCTGAATACCCCTGAGACACCGTAGAATAAAATAACTTAAGAATAAACCACGGTTTCAGGAGAGACATGCCCCGCAAGCTTAAAGACAAGCTTCCCAGGAATTTTGACAGAATCGTCGAGTCCGGCGATTTTGACGCATTCAAGGAGGTCTTTGCGGAGCGTGCCCTCGATGCCAAAAATCGGCATGGCGATACGGCATTACATATGCCAGAAGTTCCCGAAGAATATAAGATCTGGCTCCTCAAACAAGGCCTTGACGTTGATGTTCGCAATGAAGCAGGCGATACTCCATTACACATCCACGCCCAGGAAAAAAACCTCAACACTGACTTCCTCATAGATTATGGCGCCGATGTCTGCGCCGTAAATAACGAAGGCGAGTCGGTTGCCTACGGCGCCGTTCTCTTTCCCAAAAAACTAAAAAAGCTTATCGACGCCGGAGCCGATCCAAGCTCCCGTACCAATGATGGGCATTCACCGTTGATGGAAGTTATTCGCCATGCCGAGGTATCTCGAATATCCGAGGTGTCTAGAACCGTCAAAATGCTCAAAGGCAGTGACTTTACCGAGGATGAGATTCGGGAAGCCCAGGAACGTATCATTCGTCTCGGCGAGCAGTTTGAAGATATACGCGAAGACTACGACCAGGAAAGCGTAGATAAAGCCGCCGAAGATATGGTCTGGCTCTATGACCACTTTGATATTCCAGAGCAACTACGCGCCAATACTCCAGTTCGCCACGATGGCGTCAGCAAAATTAAGCTCCCAGGCAAAACCTGGCAGGAAAGATTCATTGCAGGATATGACTTCCTGGTTCCAGCAGTAGGAAAAGCAAAGTCCCTCCAAGGTGAGGCAATCCGCATTGCAGGCCGCGTGTCCAATGAATTTCATGACAATGGTGGCCAAAACTGGGACAAGGATTTTAAGAAGATGGCCAAAGCATTATTGTCCATCACTTCCCAGGGCACTCCGCTAAAAAGTTCGCAGGCAGAGGAACTCTCCGTGGCCGTTAAGGCTGTTCGCAAGGGTGATCCCACACCAGAAGAGATTGATGTTTTGCCACGTTTGGCAACCGCCTGGGTGGTCCTTAACCCCGATCCTATGCCATTGGGTGAAACAGACTACCAGCGCTAGCTGATGGCTGGGGGAAGGCCTCGATAGCGTATTTGCCCCTTTAAGGGTTTATTCTGATTCTTCGTGATAACCATTGCCATAATCCTCCTTTTATCTGTCTTCATTGGCGCCCTGCTGCAAAGAATCACAGGCTTGGGCGTCGGCCTGGTCACGGGACCGGTGCTTACCACCTTGCTCGGTCCTTTGGCGGGCGTCACCATGGTCAATGGTTTGTCCATTATTAATGCGGTGAACAATGCGTGGTCGGTACGCAAGCGCACGGATTGGGCCCGCTTTAGAATCTTGGCAGGCGCGCTTATTCTCGGTTCTCTGCCAGCCGTGGCTGTGGTGCACTACCTCAATGGCCCTTGGCTGCTGATCGTTGTGGGTGCCCTCGTGCTCCTAGCTCTATGCGTTTCATTGTTCCCCACAGAAAAGTTCACCATTAGCCAAGAGGCTAAGCTGCCAATGATCATCTTTGGCATCATCGGTGGCTTCATGTCCACCATTGCGGGCATTGCTGGCCCAGCACTAACGGTCTATGCCCGCCTATCCAAGTGGGATTACCGCGATTTTGTGGCTACTTTGCACCCCATTTTGTTGGTCGCTAACACCGTATCCTTCCTGCTCAAGGTCTTCCTCATCGGTGGCCTGGACTTTGGTGGTACCCCAGCTTGGCTATGGATTGCAGCTGTAGCCATGATCTTTGTTGGCGCTTGGTTCGGCGAAAAGATTAACGCCAAGATTTCCACCCCGATGGCAAAGCGCATTGCTACCATCCTGGCAGCAGCTGGTGCTGCAGTGGTGCTTATCCGCGGTATTATGCAGCTGGTCTAAGACTCGAAACCACATTCCACCAAGCCTTTCTCCCATCCAGGAGGAAGGCTTTTTTAGCTTTTCACCTCGGCAACAGGTGCGGGAGCAGGGCTGACAGGTGCCAAACGAGCCTGAGATCGAGCCCGCCAAAAACCATCAAAGCCTAAGATTGCCAGCGCGATGCCCAGCAATCCGTACACCAGGGCATCGCTTAGGTTGAGAGATTCGCCGAGCAAAAGGGCTGCAACAAAGAGCAAAATTGGTTCGCCATAACTCAGCAATCCAAAAAGCGGCATGCTCAGCAGGGTAGAGGCAGCAAGATAGAGTGCCATGGCAATAGCCCCAGCTAAACCAACTGCAATAACCAGGGTGAGCATGTTGGGGCTTAGGTTTTCTGAAAAGCTCAGTAGGAAATACACCGCGAGCGGGGAGAGCACTAAAACTTCGGCTCCATAAGCAAAGGCATTGTTTAAGCCGGAAAATTTACGTAAGGAGAAATACATCGCATAACCAAGGGCAATGGCAAAAGTCACCCAGGAAATCTGGGCAGAGGCAATAAATTTGAGAGCAACAGCTGCAATAGCAATTCCCACTGCCAACCATTGCAGGGGAGTGATTACAGCTGCAAAAAATACTCGGCCCACAATGACCAAAAAGAGGGGGAGCAGTAAATATCCCAAGGAAGCATCAAGAGCATGACCTTTGGGCGCCCAGGAAAATAGCCAGAGCTGCACGGCGATTAGCGCCACTAGCAGCAGGAAATAAAGTGGATGCCATTTGCTAGCGCTTAAAGTCTGCCAAAAAGATCGCGCCAGGGCTCGGCCTGCAGGGTGGAGCAAAATTAGTAGATAACAGGCTGCGGTGAGTAAAACTCGCCAGGCAACCAAGGTGATGGCAGAGGCTTCAATGGCGCCGGAAATAAAAAAGATCACTCCGAAGAGTAATGAGGCTAAAAGTGAGGTGATGACACCTGCGGGGGATGTACGTTCTACTGCCATTACCTGTCTCCTGATAGTTATTATCTTTGTTATACAGATAATTCCCTGTCTGCGCACCTGGGGCTGAGTTATATTCACCCAGCTTTGAGGTTATTGTTTGGACATGGACGTACCCTTGGAAGCCGTCGATTCCACAGTCTCCAATCTTTATGATTCCCTCGACCTCATCGGAGTGCTGCTCAATGGCATCATCGGGGGCACCATCGCCAGACAGCGTGGATATGGCGTCATTGGATTCTTATTTCTTGCACTCTTCTCCGCCCTTGGTGGCGGCATGATCCGCGATATGTTGATTCAACGCGGCACCGTGGCGGCCATCGACAATCCCATCTACCTCACCTTGGCGTTTACCGGCGCACTCATTGCCTGGGCAGTGAACTTCAAGGGCCGTCTCAGGGAACTTTTTAAAAGCCACGCCGATGCCATTGTGCTGGGCGTGTGGGCGGTTACTGGTGCCACCAAAGCCATGAACTTCGGTGTAGACGTGCTCCCCAGCATCTTCATGGGCGTGCTCACCGCGGTCGGCGGCGGCATGGTGCGCGACGTGGTCACCGGCGAAACCCCCACAATCTTCGGCGGTGGCACGCTCTATGCCATCCCCGCGGTGCTCTCGGCGAGCTCCATGGTGGCCTTCCACCAGGCTGATTATGTGCTTGGAGGCATGATCATTTCACCGCTGGTCGGCATCATTTTGGCAATTGTGGCCTATTGGTCGGGCTGGGTGATCCCTGTCAACACCGATTTTGCGCCGGTGAACCTCACGGCGGCGCAATTGCGCCGCAAATTATCCCGCGCCGAGCAAAAAGGCCGAGATAAGCGACCTTAAAAGCGCTTTTCGACGCCGCTGTGCTGGCTGCAGGGGCGCGTCGACAAGCTACAAACTGCGCGAGGACAGCAAGGTGGAACCTGGAATGACCGCGCCGGGGTCGGTGTCGAGGGAGATAATGCGGTTGTTGGCGTCAACGTGGACGATCCGGGGTTTATAACTGCGGGCTTCGGGCTCCGTGGCCTGTAGATAACTCATGATGATGACAAGATCGCCAGGATTAATGAGGTGTGCGGCGGCGCCATTAATGCAAATGTGGCCACTGCCGGCGGTTCCGTTAATAACATAAGTTTCCAGGCGGGAACCATTGGTGATGTCCACAATGGAGACCTTTTCGCCTTCAATGAGGCCTGCGGCTTTAACCAGATCAGCATCGATGGTCACCCAGCCGACATAATCAAGGTCAGCCTGGGTGACGGTGGCGCGGTGAATTTTGCTTCCAAGAATGGTTCGCAGCATCGCTTAAATGGTTCTCTTTCATCAACAGGGAAAAGTGATTGGCTAATCCTAGAGGGTGTGCCTGGGCTAGGTCAAAGAAAATTGTGAGCTGGATTAAGTGATTTCGAAATTAATGGCAAAGCTGCTGCATGGGGCGTTTTATTAAGCCCCTACATATTTCGATCGGGCAATAGCTATTCATGTCAGGTGGGATTAAACCGAATCAATGGCTACGATAGCAATTTATGACTCCTGAGAGTTCTGTGCAACGTTCTCCTTCACTACTGGACGCCTCTTGTGAGGTATATGTCCATGATCTGGCAGCGCTGTCGCCGACTGACGCCACCGCCTGGGGTATTCCCGGCTTTGAGGGCGAGCTGCAGGATTTTTCCCCCGACTATTGGAATGCCATCGCTGAGCGCAACCGCGATATGGTGGCCGATGTTGACGCCTTTGATGACGGCACCGATGACAACGATGATGAAGAAGATTTTGATCACGTTGATCGCGTAACCGCCGATGTCCTCCGCGATCGCGTCTGCTTGGATTTGGCGCTCCATCATCAAGGTGAGACGCTGCGGCTGCTCAACAATATTGACTCCCCAGTGCAGACCATTCGCGATACCTTCCTGGTTATGCCTCGGGAAACCGCTGAAGACCTGGAAAATATCCGCGAGCGTCTCTCCCGCGTGCCCGATGCCTTGCATGGTTATTGTGAATCCCTGGCAGAGGCTGCAAGCCAAGGCCGTGTGGCTGCTATCCGCCAGGTGGAAGAAGTGGTCTCCCAATGTGAAGACCTTGCCGATGAAGATTCTATTCTGCATGATTTAGGCCTCGAAGCTGGCGATCCCGTTATCGCTGAAGCTCAAGATGCTTTTGTGCGGGTAGCTGGCTGGTTGGCGGAGCAGCTTGCGCCCCATGCTCCCCACGAAGACGCTGTGGGCAGAGAGCGTTATGAACAGTTCTCCCATCTGCATGTGGGCGAATTTGTGGATCTGGATGAGGCCTACCAATGGTCTTTGGAGCGCCTGCGTGACATTGATTCCCAGCAGCAGCGCCTAGCTACCGAACTTTATGGTCCAGGTACCTCCATCCGCGAGGCAATGAAAAAACTCAACACCGATGAGCGCTACCTCATTCATGGCACTGATGCGCTCCAGGAATGGATGCAAGGGGTTGCCGACAAAGCCATTTCCGACCTCAATGGTGAGTACTTCAATATTCCAGAGGTTGCCAACAGGGTGGAATGCCTCATCGACCCAGCAGGCACCGGCGGCATTTTTTATACCCCACCAAGTGATGATTTCTCCCGCCCGGGACGCATGTGGTGGTCTGTGCCCAAAACCCAGGAGGTTTTCCACACCTGGCAGGAACTCACCACCGTTTTCCATGAGGGTGTTCCTGGCCATCACTTACAGATCTCCCAGGCTTTGACCGAATCTCAAAACCTGAACCTGTGGCGCCGTCTGGTGTGCTGGAACTCCGGCCACGGCGAAGGTTGGGCGCTTTATGCTGAATCTTTAATGAAGGAGCTGGGTTATCACGAAGATCCCGGCAACCTTATGGGTTACTTGGATGCGCAGCGTTTGCGTGCCGCCCGCGTAGCTATTGATATTGGAATTCACCTTTCCAAGAAAACTCCTGAAAGTGCTGGACTGTGGGATGCGGCCTATGCACGTAGCTTCCTTCGGGAAAACACCTCCATGAATGAAGCCTCGATGTCTTTTGAGCTCAACCGTTATCTCGGCTGGCCTGGACAAGCCGCTTCCTATGCCATCGGTCAGCGCCTGTGGATGGGATTGCGTGATGAAGCATTGGCGCAGGGGCAGACCCTGACGCAATTCCATGCCAAGGCTTTGTCTTATGGCAGTATTCCTATGTCCATTCTGCGGGATCAGGTTCTTGATTAATTAGGCTTTGACACCACTCAACGCCCTGGAATTTATTAGTAATTCCAGGGCGCTTCTGCATATTTCGGGTCATATATTTATGCACAAAAGGGCTGTTTTTGCTGTGGGGGCTCTATGGGGGCTGGAGTGTGTCAATTTTCGACTTGAGGGATTTTTTGGGCCATTTAAGTAATGACCATGGATAAATCTATGAGTTTTAGCTAGTTCTTTCGGTAGGGGGCTTGGTTGCTAAGGCTTGAAAAATATCCACCTATGAAAATGGTGCCATTTTTTAAGCTGTATATAATTTAAGATGTGCATAATATTAATACATGGAACAAAATTTAGGAAATGTGTCATGCTGGGCTATCAGGAGTCCTTCAGTGTGGACGTTACTCCCATGCCGATTTAAAAAATTGCGTTAAAATGCAATTTTGCTAAAAATAATTGCCTTGAAGTGCAAAACTATCCAAGAGAGTACAATTAATACCCCCATTGATAATATTGCCCCTGAATGTAAGCTGGCTGCTCGGTAGTGGAAAATAACCCCAATAAGATTGCATAATATTAAATTTATTGAAGAAAGCTGGAGGGTGGATAGCAGATTTTTTACACTCAGTCTTGACGCACATTTGATTGTGGCGCGGTGTGGAAAATGGTTTGTTTCCCCTCGGATCAAGTCCCACTAAAGAGGTGGGGCAAGAAGTTCGAGGGTGAGACAAAGAGGCATAAAGGGAAGAAAAATGAAGATTTTCAAAAGGGCGCTCATTGCAGCGGTCGCATCAACATTTGTAGTAACAGCCGGTGGAATGGCGGCTCCTGCATTTGCGGCACTCGTACCGGCCGAGGGAGCTTTGGCAGCTACTGCGGTAAGCACCATTGTCCGCAATTGATCCGATCCGTACGGGTTCCTTGACCATTCATAAGCACGCAGGTCCCGCCCTATTTGATGAGGGTGGCGGATCCCAAGTAGCACCAGGTCAACCTGGCGATGGTACTGAACGGACTGTGTACTATGAAGCTCTTGCTGGCGCAAAGTTCCTGGTGGAAAGAGTTAACAATGTAGACCTCACCACTGCTGAAGGCTGGAAAGCTGCACAGGATATGAACCCAGCTACTGCCGATGTCACCACAGTCGGAACCTACACCACTGGTGCAGATGGAACTGTCAAGATTGAGCTGCCACTGGGTCTTTATCGAGCGACCGAAATTCAGGATCCGGGCGGATATAACGCCACCAATGAGGCTTTCTTGGTCACCCTGCCGATGACCAATCCAGAAAACCGAAGCGAGTGGATGTATGACGTTCATGTCTACCCTAAGAACAACCCAGTAGATCCGACTCTGCCTTTCAAGTCCGTGGTTGATGTAAACGCCAACGCTGGCGACACCATCAACTACACCATCACTGCTCCAGTACAGGCGGTAGTGGATGACCTCACTCACTTCCGGATTGTGGATAAGTATCCAAGCGATCGCTTGGAAAAGCCAAGCGTTGATGCGGTGACCTTCAACGGCACCGAACTGCTTGCGGGGGATTATGTGGTTAATACCTTCACTAGAGGTGAAGTCGCAATCTCCCTCACCACTACGGGCTTGGCAAAGGTCAATGCAGTGGATTCAACTGCAGAGCGCACCATCGAAGCAAAGCTAAGCTTCACCGTTTCCGCAATCACCGGGGATCCAAATACTGCAGTTCCTGCAGTGGTCAACGATGTAGAACTCACTCAGAGCACCCAAGAAATTACTGATCCGAGCACCCCACCTCCAGGAACCCCTCCCACCACTCCAACCACAGATACTCAGCCAAAGTCCTTCTTTGGCAATGTGAAGCTGGTTAAGACTGGTGAAGATGCAGCAGGCAATGAGGCTAAATTGGCTGGTGCTTCCTTCCAGGTGTACCGCTGCAACAGCGTAGATGAGCTAGGTGCCATGATTGATGGATTCTCCGGAACCACCAATGCCAATGGTGAGCTCTACATCACGGGCTTGCAGGCCAACGACTATCAAAACGGTGCTCCGCTCAGCCCTGCAACCAAGTACTGCTTGGTAGAAACCCAGGCAGCACCAGGCTATGAACTCTTGACCACCCCATTTGAATTTCAGTTGATAGCTGATCTAACCACCAATACGGTTCCTACCGTGGAATTGAAGGCTGAGATTGAAAACGTGCAGGCAAATGCTGGTTTTGAACTGCGACTTAACGGTGGTAAGGGCGTGGCCATCATTCTTGGTGCAGGTTTGATTCTGCTCATTGCGGGCGGAGCTTATTACCTCATGCAGCGTCGTGAGAGCTAAAAGCTAGCCACTTAAACCCAATAAGTTTTGCCCCTTAAAAGGGCGCGGAACTTATTGGGTTTTTCCTTTGCCCAAAATAATGCGCAGGATCTTGGGCAAAAATCCGGCGATGGTCAAAATGGCAAGCAGTCTAATGATCTGCAAGGTCACTACTACAGGCCCTGCTTCGCCCTCGGAAGATAGCGCCAACACCGTTTCTAAAGCACCTGGGCTGGTTGCCAAATAAGCCTCAAAGAAGCTGATATCAAGCCAAAAGGTTAATAATCCAGCAGCACCTGCACAGACTGCAAGCAGCGCAAAGATAAAGAGGAAGGTGGCGGGCAATTGCTTGGAAAAAAGCTTAAGGGCAGTCATATTCAATGCGCCGCCACACATCCAACCAATGGACATAAAAGCCACGATCTTAAAGAGGGTTGGTGGCTCCAAATTGAGATCCTGGGGCAGGATGAAACTCAAAAGCACTGTAAAAAGCAGAGGTCCGAGCACTGCAGGTGCCGGGAAATGCAAAAGCCTGCCAAGTGGCTCACCGCATAAAATAATGACAAAAATGACCACAAGGGACCAGAGATTGGTGGAGGTACCAAACTCGGAAAGCTGGAAAACCTCCAACCAATGGGGAGGTGGTGCGCCTAGATCGCTACCGCCAGGTACAAAGAAGTGTGTGACTAGTGGCAAAGTCATAGACACCACCAGGAGACGCAGATACTGGCTAAGGGCTACGTAGCGGAAATCGGCACCCAGCTCCCGGGCCAAAATGGGCATTACCGAGGCACCACCAGCAAGCATCGATAACACACCCGTTTCCGGAGAAATTTCACGACGGGAGCGGGAGAGCAGCAGTCCGCCGATAACTCCGACGGCAACGGTGAAGAAGGAAATTACCAAACCTGGCACCAAGTACTGCAAAAGTTCTCGTCCAGAGGAGGTGATCAGCGGGATGGATGCCAAGATCGCAATGATGGAACGTCCAAAAATGTGGACTCCTTTAGCCAGCGGAAGATCTTGGCCAGTAATCAGGGCGCAGGCGCCGGCGGAAACAATTGCTCCCAAAATCCAGGCGGCCGGTACGCCCCATATGCTAAAAGTCCAGCCCAGTGCCACCGAAATGGGGGCAACCAAGCTCCAACGAAGGGCAATAGTTTTAGGAGATGGCTCTGAAGCGGAGTCACGTTCTTGTACATTCACCAGGGGGCAGACTCCTTAAGATCAGCTGATATTTAAGTATCACTTACCTTAGCAGCGGAGCTCATCGGAGAATTCGCAGCCTCAATCGCTTCATAAGAATCTGGAGTAATTAACACGGTGTGTGCCGGATCTGAAGCGATGGAAAAGCGTGCCTCATTTTCTTGAAGTGTCACCTTCATACCGGCAATTTCTGCGCTCCCAGTAATTGAGGTCGGCACGATTTGAATAGTGATCAAAGGTTCTTTGCTGGCGTTAACCGCGATTGCTCCCGCCGCGTCTTGGCTAATAATCAATGTCGCGGCTTGGGCATGGGTTTCGTCGAGAAGCTTCCAGGTGGTGGGGAAACCCGCAGCGCACTCGGCGCGGGTGGGGGAAACTGCAGTGGGCTCGCTAAACACGCAGGTCAATGCTTGATTCTTGGCGAGCTGAAGCTGATAAAGGCCGGGCCCGTAGTGGGTGAGGGGCTGGGATTGTTGGGTATAAATGGGCGTATTCTGGCGTGGTTGCTCAGAGGGACGATCCGCCGGGGTACAGGCCACTGCGCCCAGCAGGAGAACTGCCATAAAACCAAAGGTAGAAGCAGATTTTGAGATCATTTTCTTAAGTCCTTTCGGGGCGGGCTGCTAAGCGGGCTGACAGGCGGGCCGACAATAAAGACGAGCACTAAACGCAATGCTAATCCCAAACATTAGGCAAACAAGAGGTTTATACTTTGCGCACCAGCAATGATGCGAGATTGATGCGCAAACGTAATAGGAGATGGCATAAATGGGCGTGGAACTGGCAATTAGTGGTTGGGGCATACTCATTGCAGGCGCCGCGGTAGCCGGTTGGATCGATGCAGTCATCGGCGGTGGTGGGTTGGTGCTTATTCCACTCATTTTGGCGGTGGCCCCACAATTGGCTCCGGTTACGGCCCTGGCATCCAATAAGTTGGCAGCGGTAACTGGCACTGCCTCGGCGGCATTTACGCTGGTACGTAAGGTAAATCCCGATAAAAAGCTCCTCGCCCTTTATGTGCCCATTGCCTTGGTGTGTTCGGGCGTTGGAGCGCTAGCGGCCAGTATGATCGATAAGCAGGTTATGCGCCCGCTAATCATTGTTTTAATGCTGGTAGTTGGCCTTATTGTGGTGTTTAAACCAAGTTTTGGTACGGGCGAAAGCCAAGCCCTGCCCACTGGTTGGAAGCGTTGGCTCACCGTGGGAGCAGTGGGACTTATTGCAGCTTATGACGGTATTTTTGGGCCCGGCACCGGTATGTTCCTCATCATGGCCTTTACGGCGCTGTTATCCCAAAATTTCCTTAGTTCCGCCGCGATGGCCAAGGTGGTTAATACCGCGACGAACTTTGGCGCGCTAATTGTATTCATCGCGGGCGGTCATATGTGGTGGACGCTGGGATTGGTGCTGGCGGTAGCCAATGTCATCGGAGCGCAATTGGGTGCCCGGACGGTACTTGGCGGTGGTACCAGGCTAATTAGATATGCGCTGCTGACCTTGGTTGTCGTGATGTGCCTGTACCTCGGCTGGCAGCAGTATCGGGGAATCTAGACAAAGCGGTTCAAAAATTAGGAACTCCCAAGGTAGAAAGCTGGTTTGTGGCAGGAAAACTTTCTATGCTGGGTGGCATGATCAAGACACAACTGGAATCAACTTCCAGCTCTAGCACGAGCGCAACTGCGGAAGATCCTCTCAGTCGCCCTGAAACGGCAGGCACAACCGCACACACCGGCCGAAGCACCGGCATAAGCGCTGGCATAAGCACCACAGCCGACAACCGCGGAGCAGTACCGGACCTCAAGGCAGCATCAACCACCGTGACCGTGGTTGTCCCAGAGTATCTTGACGCCGAGAACTTCGACGAGCTCCTTAGCGGAGCAGCTGAATCCACTCGCATTTTGGGCTTGGAAGAATTACATATTATTGCGCCAGCGCAGCACCTACCTGCACTTGCTGTCGCTGCTGCAGAGATTGCACATCAGCTGCCCGAGAAATTCCAATTCTGCGAGGCGGAAACCTGCACTCATGTTCATCCCGATGATGACACCTACCTCACCGTAGAATCCCTGGTTCAGCTGGGCAAAAAGCTCAGCGCCTAAAGCCTGGCGGACCCGACGACCCCGCCAGCCCGGCACCCCGAGCGACCCTAGCCGCTGCGGGAACCAGCAGGCTAGCTCCTATTTTTGGTGCGCGCCGTTGCGGGAGCAGACCAGGGATCCTCTGGCCAGGGATCCTCTGGCCAGGGGTGCTTGGGATAACGCCCGCGCATTTCTGCACGTACCTGGGTATAAGGCCCTGACCAAAAACTCTCTAAATCATCGGTTACCGCCAATGGTCTGCCCGCTGGCGAGAGCAAATGAAATTGGACCGGAATTCCACACAAAAGCGGGGATTGTGCCAGGCCAAAACACTCCTGCAATTTCACCCGCACCACCGGCCGCCCACTTGCATAATCGAGCGCATGGCTGTGACCACTGGGAACTTGAAGGCGTGCAGGAGCCAAATCCTCCAAATGCGCGGCCTCTGGCCAGGGCAAAAGCCTTTGCAAAGCAGCGTGCATATCGATCTTATTAATGGCCTGACCTGCAGCAAGCGCCTCCAATTCTGGCCCCAACCACACCTGCGGATCGGCACTGTGGATATCCGGCCACGGAGCGCCCACCTGCGCAAATAAAAACTCCAAACGATCCCGCAAAGAGCTTGCGGCCGCCGAAAAACTAAACATTTCCAGCCCAGACTCTTGCATTTCCGCAGCCAAAGCCGCAGTCGCCTGAGTTGTCGACGGCTTAACCAGGGTAACACTAAGCTCAATGGCGCCGGCCACTTTTACCCGCCTGGCCTGTACCTTTCCACCAGCAACTTGAGTCCGAGTGTGCTCCTCAACCCCAATCAACTCCAAGGCATGGGCCTCAGAAATGCGCGCCGCAGCCCGAATCAGGGCCCGATTATTGCTCCGATTAATTGCGGCAATAGCCAACCACGGCGCCCCAAAAAGCTCCTTATCCTGCAATAATACCCGCGTGCCACTGGCCAAAAGATACTCATTGCCGCCCTCATGCCGCGCAATCATCAGCGGCAGCGCCGCTCCGACAATCTGCCCGGCTGTCGCCGTGCCAGCAACTGTGGGTGCCAAACGAGCCAGGCGCTTGACCTCAGCCGGTGCGGCTTTTTGCTTTTCGACGTCTCCCTGTGGACTATCAGCAACCACAGCGAGAATTTCGGCGGCTTGAGAACCAAAACGCAGTAAAGAAGCCCCAAACTGTGGCGAGAGAGGCAGCGTCGATAAGCGAACACCTAGTGGGGTGAGGGTTGCACCTTGCAGCGCACCGATGTGGCTGAGGGTGTTTTGAGCGGCCTCCCAGGCCGGCGCTGGCGGCGGAGTAAGCAGCGGGAGATCGGAAATCGGCGTGCCCCAGGCGGCAACCCAGAGCGCTGCTTGGGTAAGGTCCGAGACGCTGATCTCAGGAGCGTTGAAGCGCGCAAAATGGGCAAAATCCTCCGCCGAATAACAACGAATCACCTCACCTGGACCTTCGCGACCCGCGCGACCTGCACGTTGTTGAGCCGAGGCCTGCGCGCAGCTGGCTGTTATCAGACCCGTCATCCCGCGGGCGGCATCACGTTTAGGCATGCGCGCCAAGCCGGAATCGACTACAATCCGCACGCCGGGCACCGTCAAAGAACTTTCCGCAACCGGCGTGGACACAATAATGCGCTGCTGCGAACTGGGGCTAAGCGCTCGATCTTGTTCCTCTGGCGTCAACCGCCCGTGCAGGGGGTAGGTGTTGGTGTGGCCCAGATCGCGCA
The DNA here is from genome assembly GCF_046592015.1 of Corynebacterium callunae. GTDB lineage: Bacteria > Actinomycetota > Actinomycetes > Mycobacteriales > Mycobacteriaceae > Corynebacterium > Corynebacterium callunae_A. The sequence goes on along the minus strand of NZ_JAWVOB010000003.1, from coordinate 189,669 downwards.
GCTTTCCGATGACATAATCAATCTCTGCGACACCTGGCACAAAAACCAAGGCCGAGTGCGTGCTTTGGGTTACGGCTGCATGGGTTTCCGCAGCTAGATGATCCAAAAACTGATATTCCACCCCGCGGGCACCAAGGCGTGCACGGGCTGGGCGATAGGAAATCTCCAGCGGATAGATGGGTGCTTCCGCAGTGAGGATTTTTGCATTGAGGAGCTCAGCAAAAAGCTCTGCATCCACCGTTGCCGACATGGTGATGAGTCTAAAATCATCGCGCAATTGGCTAAGTTCCATGAGCATGCCCACCAGCAAATCGGAATCAAGCTGACGCTCATGGACTTCATCAATAATCACCGCGCCAACACCGGTGAGCTCAGGATCTTGCAACAACTGCCGCATGAGCACGCCGGGAGTAAGAAAGTGCACCTGGCTGCCAGCGACATGATCCCCGCGCACGCTATAGCCCACTTTGTCGCTAAGGGCGCTGCCATCCAGCTGTGCTAATCTGCGGGCTGCGGCGCGTACTGCTACTCGGCGTGGGGCGGTGACCAGCACTTTTGGCTGGTTATGGTGGGTCTGGGTTTGCTGGGCTTGCTGGTTTTGGGCCGCGAGGGCGTTGGCCACCACCGGCGGTATAACGGTGGTTTTGCCGGTACCGGGAGGTGCCTGAATGACCAGGTTCTGGGCCTGCTCGCTTAAGGCGCTGCGGAGCTGGGGAATTAATGAGGCCGCAGGCAAGCCTGCAGAAATAGCATCTACCTTAAAAATCTTTCCAGCCTCACTTTGCTTAAGGGATAAAGGATTCAGTGTAGTTTCCGGACTTTGGGGTGTTGGTTGGGCATTGGTTGGGGCGGGGAGGAAGAACTCGAAAGGACGCGCTCGAAAGAGGCCTAAAAACCTCGAATTCGCTACTCTTTTCGAGTGTGTGAAATCGAGGAATTACCAGCTCAACCCCTAGAACACTCCAAAAGCATCAACCGGGGCGCCGGGTGGAAGCTCGCGCCTTTCCAACTGATCCGAATTTCGCTTTTTGATTACCCGGGCGGGGTTTCCCACCGCAATGGAATCGGCAGGGATGTCTTTGGTCACCACAGATCCAGCGCCGATGACACAACGGTCACCAATGCTGACACCTCCTACGACAGTGACATTTCCACCCAGCCAAACATCCTCGCCGATGTTAATTGGCTTGCCATTCTCCCAACCGCCAGAGCGCATTTCCCAGTCATTAACGGGATGACCTGCGGCGTAAAGCTGACAATTGGGGCCAAACATGCTGCGTGCACCGATGCTTACAGGGGCGATATCGAGGATGGTGAGTCCAAAATTAATAAATACGTTTTCGCCAATGGTGGTGTTTTGCCCAAACTCGATAATCGCAGGTGCTTTGATGGTGCATTTGCCACTTGCGGGGTTGAGTAGTTCTTTGATAATTTCCGCAGATCGTTGGGGGTTGGTGGGGCCTAGTTGGTTGAACTCGTGGATTAAAAGTGCGGCCTGATCAGCAGCTTCTTGGCGCTTAGTGCCGGTGGCGAGGTACCATTCGCCACCTGTCATCCACTCGAGAGATTCATAGGGCGTAGGGTCAAAGTTGTCCATAAGATCCCATTATGTAGGTGATTGAATGCCCACGCTTTTTGATGAACTCCCGCGCCCAAATGTAGAAGTCACCTCCGGAGTGGTGCACCTGCCAAACTTTCTAGACCTTGGGGCTCAGGAAAAACTGGTGTCCCAATCTCGGGAGATTGCGCGCTCACTGGCTAAAACTCCCTTGGCTATGGCTAAACCACAGTTGCGCAGCGGCCAGATGAGCGTGCATATGCTCACCATTGGCAGGCATTGGGTCACCGACCAATTTAGATATGTACAAGAACTTGGTGGCACGCGGGTACCTCCCGTGCCAGCGGAGTTTGTGGAATTAGCCCACCGCACCCTCAATAAAGCGGGGGAGTTGAGCGATTCTTTAAAAGCCTGGTCGCGGACTTTTCGCCCCGAAATGGTGCTGGTTAATTACTATGAGCCAACTGCCTCGATGAACCTGCACCAAGATGGCTATGAGATTTCTGAAGCGCCGGTGATCTCCATTTCTATTGGTGATACTGCCCTTTTCCGCCTGGGTGGCACCGAGAATCGCAATAAACCCTGGCATGATATTCCACTGCTCAGTGGCGATGTAATCATTTTTGGAGGCGCTAATCGACGAGCCTTCCACGGCGTTCCCAAGATTATTGCGGATACTGCCCCACTAGGTTGTGGACTAAAACAAGGGCGCATCAACATCACCATCAGGCAGGTCGACTTATAAGATTAAGAAATAATGACAACTGCACAATTTTTCGCACTTTTCCTTATTTGGATGGCCGCCATTGCTTCACCAGGCCCAGATCTTTTTCAAATTATTAGACGTGGATCCAAAAGTCGCAGCGATGGCATTTGGACTGCCATCGGCATCATGGTGGGTAACACTTTCTGGATTGTCGGCAGCTTATTGGGTCTCTCGGCGCTGATCGCCAGCCACCCAGTGGTCCTTAGTGTCCTGCAATTAGTCGGCGGCGCCTATCTGACCTGGATGGGTTATGGCGCAGTGCGGTCTTGGTGGAGGCAGCGCGGTACCGAGCCAATTGCTGCCACAGGCACCCCGGCAACCACCTCGAACCAAGATGATGAAGTCCTAGGCAGCTGGGCCGCATTGCGCACCGGCATTGCCACCAACTTGTCCAACCCCAAGGCAGTGCTATTTTTCGGATCGGTGTTTGCGCAGTTTATTAAGCCGGAAATGGGATTTGGCTGGAGCTTTTTTATCGCAGCCTTCCTCATCCTCACGGGGGTGTTGTGGTTTGTCGGCTTCGCCATTTTGGTGCGCAAACTGGCTGCGGGAATTACGCGCTATTCAGGGCTCATTGATCTTTTCACGGGGGTGATCTTCGTTGGGTTGGGAATGTTCATGATCGTGGAGGGGGTTATGGGAATTGGTGTAATAGCCGTGGGTTAGCTCCCCTTAAAGGAGGCAACTAGACTCAATGACCATGCAACCCCAAGAAGTGCACATCAGGGACGAAGCCATCAAACTAGGCCAGTTCATCAAATTGGCTAATCTCGTCGAAACCGGCGGAGAAGCCAAAGACGCCATTTCAAATGGCGACGTCACCGTTAATGGTGCAGTGGATACCCGTCGCGGTAAAACCTTGCACGATAGAGATGTGGTGTGCGTTGGTGATGTCTGTGCGCAGGTAGTTACTGGTGCCAACACCGATGAAGATGATTTTTTTGATGAAGCCACCGCAAATGATGACTTCGATCCCGAAAAGTGGAGGAATATGTAATGCCAGCTTTTGAAGCCATGCCGGGAATGCCCTATTGGATTGACCTGTCCACTTCAGATATCGCCAAGTCCAGCTATTTCTATGAAAACATTCTGGGCTGGGAAATCTCAGAGGTCAACGACGGCTACCGAATGGCCCGCGTGCAGGGACTGCCAGTTGCTGGTCTGATCGATCAGCGCGGCGAATCCAGCATTCCGGATACATGGATTACCTACTTCCTTTCCTTCGACCTGGATGACACCTCCACCAAGATCGCTGAGCTGGGTGGACGCATTTTGGCACCAGCAACCGAGGTGCATTTGGGACGCATGATCCTAGCTGTTGATACTGCTGGCGCGCTTTTCGGCGTTATCGAGCCAGGCAGCGAGGAATCCTTCGTTGCTGCTGGCGAGCCTGGCACCCCGGTCTGGCATGAGCTGAGCACCGTGGCCAAGTACAACGAGGCCGTGGACTTTTATGGAGAACTCTTCAACTGGACCACCTCGCAGCTGGATAGCGCCGGTGACGATGGTTTCCACTACACCACCGCATTAGTTGATGGCTCCGCCTTTGCCGGCATTTTTGATGCTTCCGGCCACTTCCCGCCTCAGGTTCCTAGCTTCTGGCAGTCCTACCTCGGTGTCCTCAGCGTTGATGAAGCTGCAGCTAAGGCGCCTGAATTTGGTGGCGAGGTCATTCGCGAGCCTTGGGATTCCGAGTTTGGCCGCATGGCTCTTATCGCAGATTCCACCGGCGCCACCATCACCTTGTGCGAGGTTGATGAGTACGTTGAAGAAGGCTCGGAAAGCGATGATCTGCTGAATATTGATCTCAGCGCTTTTGAAGAGCAGTTCCGCCAGCAAAACGGCGAATAACACAGTGAGCGCCATGGAAGAGCTAGATTTCATGGTGCTTTCCTGTGTCGACGCCATCCCGACGGGCCGCGTCGCCACCTACGGCGACATCGCTGCCCTCACGGGCACCGGACCCAGGCAGGTGGGGCGCATCATGGCTGAAAAGGGACAGCTGAGCAATTGGTGGCGGGTTGTGCGTTTCGACGGAGGCTCGCAGGTGTCCCAAAAAGCTCAGGTGAAGTGGGATAGCGAGGGGATTGTCCATTCTGGTGGTGCGAATCCTAAAGTGCGAATGAGCCAGCACCGTTTGAGTGAAGCGGAACTTTTATCACTAAGTATTTATTAATGATTAACTCATAATATCCCCAGAAATCCCTTTTCAGCTAGGGATTTTTCATGATGGCGCGATAAGGTCATCCCTTATGAAAAATACTCGTCTGATGGCAGCTATCAGCGTGTTGCTGACTGCCATGGGACTGGTATCGCCCAGCGCAGCCAACGCTGCCGAATTAGTTGGTGAGGTTCCCGAGCGAACGCAGATCGCCATTGTGCTTGCCGACGGCACCATCGAAGCCACGGACAATGCCGATGAATCCCGCCCCGCTCTTTCTTTGGCGAAGCTCTACCTGGGATTTTATGTACTGGATCAAGGCGATGAAGAAGACGCAGCCCTGGTTTACGACATGATTCGGTATTCACAGGATGCCACCGCAGACTACCTGGAAGGGATTTATCCCGAAGCCATTCCAGAGGTTATCGAAGATTTTGAGCTTGATGACACCGTCTGGGATGGCTACTGGGGAAACTCCACCACCAGCGCCATTGATATTGCAGAATTTGTTTCGAAAATCAGCGCCGATCCCATTGCCGAACCTCTTATTGACGGCATGGAACATACTGCAGAAGTCGCTACCGATGGCTATGACCAGGACTTTGGTACCTACACCTTGCCTGATGTGATCGGTACGAAATTCGGCTGGTCCGACAACCGCGATGTACATGCCTCAGTAAGCATCGGTACAGATTTTGTGGTGGCCGCCAACACCTATGGTGATGCCGAAACCCTCACTGAGGATGTTCAAGAATCCATTAGCGAACAAGAACCGGAAATCCCAGAGGTAATAACGCTTTCCAAGGAGGCGGCCGTTGTCACGGTGCAGCCTACCCGCATGAAAACCGCAGGTGAGGTGCCCGGATCAGTATTAGCGCTGCTCCCGGACTCTGCACCGATTCCAAACTTTATTTATCGTCTTTTAGTGAACTAAGAAATTCCGCGACATCCTGAATCTTCTCGCGGGCAATCTTTGGAGTGGAAATGCGGTGGTGAGCCACATATTCCCGAATCTGGATCTGCTCTAGTCCATCAATATCTGCGGGTCGCGTTGCGATCTCATCCTGCAAAGCGATCTGCACCAAAGATTTTGGCCATGATGCCGGCTCGGGGAGTTCCACACCCGCGCGAATTTCCTCAGGGAGCTTAGCGATACTTCCCAGATCTGGGAACGTGAGGATCAAAGCGTCGAAAAGCGAAGCGTTAAGCACCGCCAACGCTGCCCCGGAGGAATAACCCCAGCCCGTGACCGACGCCGCCTTTTGGTCCCGGGCGTAGTCGACCGCCTTGGCCACCGCCGCGCTGATCTGCGCCAGGTTGTGCGCGGGGGCGAGCGGATAATCCAGATCCACAATGGTGGTTCCAGACAGCTCCGCAGCCGCTGCAACCTCCGGACGCCACTGCATCTCCAGGGCATCGCCGGAACCGCGCCACCAGCCACCGCTGTGGAAGGTGATAGCCCAATGACCCGAAGGCTTGGAAGGCAGGAAAATTGCTGCGTCGATTTCAGGGGCGTCCTGCACGCTCACTCCACCAATAAAAGCAACGCCTGGCATGGAATGATCCAAACCAGAACCCAGCATCAACATCGACGAATGCGTGATGCGGTCGGGGAGATGCGCAATATAACGGTCAGCGGGATCAGGATCGCCAGCACCACCTGCCCATGGAGGAGTGAAATCAGGCAACGGATAATGAGCATTAATATAGGTGCCCAACTGCTCTAGCTGTTGCTCATCTGAAAGCTGGCGGTCTTTGCCACCAACCTCAAACTCATCGCGGAAGCGTTGTTCGAGCTCTGCCTCGGTCTCGGGCGTGTTGTTTTCAGCCATGTTCACTACCTTAGTTCCCTGGGCGTAGTGGTGGGGGTGAGAGCCGAATTTAGCAAGCCGAGTGCTACGAAGGTGCGTAGGGTGGGAGCTAATTTCATAACTTAAGGGGAGAAGATTCTATGAGCGGCACCGCAAAAATGTATGACACCACCCTCGTTCCAACAAAGCAGGAAATCGCCTCCGCCTGGGTTGGCCCAGTAGAAATCTTGGGCAGCTATCGGCTGGTAGACACGGTAGACGGCGAAGTGGGCATTGAAGTTCTCATCGCTAAGGAGCGAGAAGGTCGATTTATTCAAATCCCATTTAGCTACCGCTCCGCAGAAATTAGCCCTGAGCACACCATTTCAACTCTCGAGCACGGAGTTCTGGGCAAACGCTGGGTAACAAATGCACTTGGCGATCCCGTGGCAGTCCGCGAATTCATCCGTACCATTCTCAGCGGTGATGACGGAGCCAGCCGCGATGATGGCGTTGCTGGTTATTTGGCTGTGCGTGGTACTGGTTCTGAGGGTGCTTCTGGGGCTGCTTCTGGTTCTGCAGTGGGCGAAGTTGAGCTCATTAACGTTGGACGACAGCGAGTTGTGGGTGCGGTTGAGATTGCCGGTGAAAAGAAGTTCTTGAAATTGCGTATTCCACAGGTTTTGCAGAGTTTGCGGCACACTGGCCCTGGGCATAGTGCTACTTCGCTGCGTTTGGTGGCGCCACATCCAGAAAAGCCGGGAAAAGAACTTCTCGTAGCTGAGTTCAACTGGGTCGAGTAGCGCCTAAGGGGACGTATCGGCTGTGGGTTGGCCCGAGGTGTCCCTGAGCCTACAAGTTTTGGGGTTCGAGCTCCGAGTTTGTAGGATCTGGCACAAAAATGGCCCCTCTGGTGTCCCTGAGTCTACAAAGTAGAAGTGGTGCAGCAAAAGTTTGTAGGTTCTGGCACAGTTTACCGCTAGAGACCGAAAATTTTCCCCTGACCAGCAAAAAGTAGTACTTTCTAGAAGCCTATTTGACGACCGAGAGAGGAGTCAAGCACCCTCTAGGTCATTTGGAAATTTGAGGGTCTTAAATCGACGCCTAGCTTTCCGGCCCTAGAGAGCGAAAAGGGCCTACATCAATGAAGGTGCAGGCCCTGACTCTAGAGAATTACCAAATCGCTAGGCGGTCCTCGGGCTTGATGTATACCGGAGCATCTTCTGGCACGTCGAAGGCCTCGTAGAATTCTGCGACGTTGCCGGCGATGACATTGCAGCGGAATTCGGCGGGGGAGTGAGGATCGATGGCCAAGTACTGCACGGCCATTTGCGGGCGGATCGCAGTGCGCCAGACCCTAGCCCAAGCGAGGAAGAGTCGCTGCAGGCCGTTAAATTCCTGGCCCGCGAGCTCTGGTTCCGCCCCCTCGGCAATAAAAGGCTGCCTTGGAGAGGTGGCAAAATCCAGGCCACGGTCCGCGAGGTATTTTTCATAGGCAACCACAGCGATACCAAGTCCGCCCAGGTCACCGATGTTTTCGCCAAGGGTGAACTCGCCATTAACGCCCTCGGTGGAAATGTCATTTTGCACCAGCACGGCAGGTACAAGGCCGGTAAATTGCTTCACCAAACGGGAGGTTAGCTTCTCAAATTCGGCGCGGTCCTCATCGGTCCACCAGGAATTGAGGTTGCCGTCGCCGTCGTATTGGCTGCCCTGATCGTCGAAACCGTGTCCGATTTCGTGGCCGATTACAGCGCCAATGGCACCAAAATTCTCTGCGGCATCCGCTTCTGGATCATAAAAAGGTGCTCGCAAAATGGCAGCTGGGAAGGTGATGTCATTGACAACGGGGTTATAAAATGCGTTAACAGTCTGGGGAGTGCTTACCCATTCATCGCGGTCAGCAGGCTTGCCGATCTTCGCTAGCTCATAGTCATGCAGGAAAGCCGAGCCCTTGCGAATATTATCAACCAAGTCTGCGCCGGAGGCACTAAATTCTAGGCCTTCGTAGGAGCGCCATTTTTCGGGGTAGCCGATCTTGGCATTGAACTTTTCTAGCTTCTCCAAGGCCCGCTCGCGCGTAGCCGGCGTCATCCACGCCAGGTGGGAAATGCGGTCACGGTAGGCGGCCACCAGGTAGTCAACAAGCTCCAGCATTTCAGCCTTTGAGCTGGCAGGGAAGTGCTTTTCGACGAAAATCTGGCCGATCTCCTCACCGACCATCCTTTCAGCTAGACCAACTGCGCGCTTCCATCGATCTTTTTGCTCAGTGGCGCCGGAAAGTTGGGTGCCATAAAAATCAAAGTTGGCTTGTCCGATTTCTTCAGCTAGCGAGCCTGCGCGGGACCTTAAGATGTGCCACGTTGCCCATAGCTGCCAATCGGCGAGGCGGTCGTCGACAAGCAAATTGTTGAGGTGCTCAACGTAGGAAGGCATCATGTTGACCAGGCGCTGCTCAGGCACATGAGCGGCAATGAGGAGGGCGCGCACCTTGGCTGGGAGCTCAGCGAAGTCGGTGGGGTTATAGGTGGCTACGGCGTCGCGGGTTTTGACAACGTCCCAGTGGCCAGCGGCGATGTCGGTTTCAAGGTTGAAAATGCGGGTGGCGGCGGTGGCTGCGTCGAGTCCGAAGAGGCGAGTGGAATCGAGGAATCCCAGCATACGCTCAAGGTGCTTCTTATAAGATTCGCGAGTTTCAGCATGACCTTCTTCGCGGTAATAAGCCTCATCTGGCAGGCCCAAACCGGATTGCAGGAGGTAGGCGATGGAGCTATCGGAGACGGAATCTTTTTCCACCCAGAAACCCACGGGCGCACCCACGCCTTCGCGGTCTAGTTCACCAAGGGCTTTGGCGAATTCGGTGATATTAGCGACCGAGAGTTTGTCCAGGTCAGCGTCTAGGGGAGTAACACCAGCTGCATTGATGGCGTCGGTGTCCATATAAGAGGCATAAAGTGCGCCAGCGCGACCTTGGTCAGCCTTGACGATTTCATGAACATCAAGTTCAGCATCATCGCGCAGCTTGTGGAAGGTACCGTCTACGGCGCGATCCTCAGGAATGATGTGGGAGTCAAGCCATGGTCCATTAACAAAACGATAGAGATCTTTCATGATGCCCACTTTAGGTGAATACTGTGAACTGGGTCTGTAGGTGGGTGCCTGATCGCGAGTACCGGGTAGCCTGTGTTTGTGAGTTCAATTGAAGCCAAGTACCAGCTAAAACCGTATGGCCGGGCCAAACTGTGGTGGGCGATTTGTGGCGTAGCAGCTATTTTGTTGCTTCTTCCCGTGTTGATCAACGCAGTCGTGCCAGACAAGGGCGGCGACTATAAACCCCTCGCAATCGACTATCAGGGCCTGGACTGGTCAGTTCCCATCACCACTGAATCCGGCGCGCCGGTGATGTGTGAAGAAGTATCAGATGAGATCTTCATGAAATTTTGGGAATGCAATGGTGATACCACCGTGGTGACCATCATGGTGGAAAACGTGGAAGACCCTGCAAACACTTTGCGACGCATGACTGACGCCGCACTAACGATCTCAGTTCCTGCAGACACCGAGGCAATTGCCAGCGACGATGACACAGCTCACGCTATGTATTATGAACCGGCTGCAGCGGACAACTATATGCAGCTCATGCCCGTGCTGGCATTGAGCCAACAAGGCACTGGCGATTATGAGGATTACACCGCCATCGCAATTATCAAAGGTTCATCCCTGGACTATTACGGCAACAGCATTTGGTCCAGCATGGCGCAGCAGCGAGGCCTTGATTATCTACAGGAGCTGCCGGTGGATACTTCCTTAGGGCTAGGTGATTCCAAGATGCTGCCAGGTGGCGAATTGCCCTTTGATCTTGAAGAAGAACTCAAGAATTTCCTGGAGCAGCAATCAGAACCCCTCGGCAGCGGAGCATAAGGGAGTATAAAGATGAGCAAATATTTTAGAATTACCTTGTGGGTGCTGATGGTTGCTTCCACCCCCATGCTCTTTCTGAGCTTCTCGAGCTTTGCCTTGATTGACCTAGCCGCTAGCGCAGTTGGCCTCCTCTTTTCTGCGTTATACCTGGTCATTGTGATGTGGCTGCTCAGCATAACGCCCCTGTGGCCCGACTTTAAAAGCTATCGACGCCTCCCTGACGGCACTAAACGCAAGGGACAGGGCTCCACCTTCCTGTGGGTATTTTCTTCCCTATGGTGGGGTGCTTGTGTTGCAGTGGGCATTGTGATGCTTATGGGCTTATCAGTGTTTGATTTGATGGATAAGTTGAACTGGGATTTTGTCAGCATGAGTTTTGCTGGTGCTTATCCGGAGGAGATCGCCAAAGCGCTTGGAGTAGCAATTATCCTCTTGAGATTCCGTCAGCTGAACCGCCCGTGGCATGGTTTTGTCACCGGCGCACTGGTTGGTCTGGGCTTTGAGGTTAATGAAAATATTCTTTATGGAGCCACCGGCGCAATGTTTGATCCCAACTCGGATATGGCCGGTGTGCTGGTGATGTGGCAATACCGCACCTTGGCAGGACCACTAATTCACACACTGCTTACCGGCTTTGCAGGTTATGGAATAGCCCTCGCATTTTTCACTGCTAGGAAGTCCGTGGCATGGCGCATTGGAGTGGCCGCGGTAGGCCTTGGAATTGCTTTTGTTTTGCACTTTTCCTGGAACTTGTTGTGGGAAAGCTATACCGCGCAGATCATCAACATCGTGGTAATTAGCCTAATTATGTATCCACTAGCAGCCTTTATTATTTGGCGTAGCTGGAAGGAATCCCGCGATGATCAAACTTACGCATACGCTCCGGGTGCTATTACTACTGCCCGCGAGCTTGCGCTGATTGCCCCGCCCGCCGTAGTGTCCGAGGTGTTAACCGCACCTGAGCAGGATCAAGTGGAGCAAGATCCTCCCCGCTATAGCTCCTGAGCTCACATTTAAATGCCGCTGAGAAGGTCATTCTCAGCGGCATTTTCTTTTTAACGAGCCACCAAGGTGGTCTCAAAGTTATACATATCTGGCCGGTAGCAGTGATTTCCCACTTCTATAACTTGCCCAGAGTTATCTAAAGCAACTCGTTCTACGGTCAGCAGAGGTCCACCCTCATCAACCTCAAGAAGCTTGCTCTCGTCTCCTACAACTCTTCGCGCACCGATCTTCTGGTTTGCAATTTTGAGTACCACTCCACGAGCTCTTAAAGCATCGTATAAACCACCGGACTCTAATTCTTCGAGGCTAATATCCACAAAGGCGGTGGGAAGATAATTTTCTAGGATTGCCACGGGAATATCTCCAGTGGAGCGGAGCCTGCGAATAAGCAAGATTTCATCGCCAGGGGATACCCCAAGCTTTTCTGCGATGGAGGAATTCGCAGCCAAAATACGGTGCTCCAGAACCCGGGTTTGGGGGTTCAGGTTTGCATTTTTTAGATCATTAAAGAAGCTGGTGAGTTCTACAGGGCGGGTGACATGGCTTTGCACCACCTGTGTGCCAACTCCTCGGCGTCGAACCAGCAGCCCTTTATCCACTACTTCTTGGATCGCTCGCCGCACCGTTGGGCGCGAAACATTGAGATGTTTGGCAACAGCAATCTCGTTTTCTAGACGCGCACCAGGTTCTAAAATTCCACTTCTAATTGCATTTTCTAGTCTTTGGGCAACTTGGAAATAAAGGGGGATTGGACCATTGCGGTCTAGATCTTCAAATAATTCAGCGGGCCATACTGGTGCTTCGGTAGACATAATTCTCCTTTGGGCCTTTCTAGCACCTCTTGTAAATGTGTAAGGACATTTGAACAATAGTACCGATTAAGCCATTTTTGAATCTGTATAAGGATCTAAAACTGAAAAGAGTCTGCGCTCCTTTTTGTAAAGAGCAAGCTTAAGCGGGTTTTATATCCATAAGTTTTGAAAATGACGATATCACTTGTTGTGACAAATGCGTATAGCTGTCGACGATTTTTCCTAAAATTCCTGCTTACAACCAATGCTTTGTGGCTAACAAAGGGGGCGTTAGCTGACCTTTAGGTAAAGGACGACCCAAAATAACCAAACCCGAAAGTCCACTTCGGACCAGTAAAGAGCCCAAATCTGCCCACCCTAAACCGCCTCCACCTGTGCTTTTGCAAGAAAATCTTTATCGTTCAAGAAAATTTCTAAGAACCCATTGCAATGTCAGGACAATGTGCTATTGTCATGACATGCGATCGTGAGGGTCGCCACATTCCATCAAAAATGAGTGAAGGGTTGCATCGCCACATGACTAACTTGACGAGCACTCACGAGGTTCTGGCCATCGGCCGTCTCGGCGTAGATATCTACCCGCTGCAAAGCGGTGTGGGACTTGCAGAAGTACAAACCTTCGGCAAATTCCTTGGAGGCAGCGCCGCCAACGTTTCCATTGCAGCAGCACGATACGGACATGATGTCGCACTCCTTTCTCGTGTTGGAGACGACCCCTTCGGTGAGTACCTCCTAGCAGAACTAGACCAATTGGGAGTGGACAATCAATATGTCGCTACCGATCCCACCTTTAAAACCCCCATTACCTTCTGTGAGATCTTCCCGCCGGATGATTTCCCACTGTATTTTTATCGGGAGCCTAAGGCGCCTGATCTAAATATCGAAGCCTCAGATGTCAGCCTCGCAGATGTGCGTGACGCCAAAATCCTGTGGTTCACCCTCACTGGTTTTAGTGAAGAGCCAAGTCGCGGGGCACACCGAGAAATTCTGACCACCCGTGGCAACAACCGCCATACCATTTTCGACCTGGATTACCGCCCCATGTTCTGGGCCGATCCCAAGGAAGCAACCCAGCACGCAGAGTGGGCACTTGAACGCTCCACCGTTGCGGTGGGAAATAAAGAGGAATGCTTCGTTGCAGTTGGTGAAACTGAACCAGAGCGAGCCGGTCGCGCACTGCTTGAACGTGGCGTTGAACTGGCCATTGTGAAGCAAGGACCCAAAGGCGTGCTTGCGATGACCAAAGAGGAAACCGTCGAAGTGCCACCGTTTTTCGTCGATGTTGTCAACGGCCTTGGTGCCGGCGACGCCTTTGGCGGCGCACTTTGCCACGGACTGCTCGCGGAATGGCCTTTGGAAAAGGTCTTGCGTTTTGCCAATACCGCCGGCGCCATCGTGGCCTCCCGCTTGGAATGTTCCACCGCCATGCCCACCCTCGCTGAGGTAGAAAGCCTCCTCAACCAGAAAGTCTGACATGACTACTCCAATTATTTCCGCCGCGAGCTTTGAAAACCTCCGCCGGATACGCGCAGCAGAACCCACCCAAGTAGCAGCCAGTTTTAAGCAGCGTCGCAAGCGTGATCTGCTGGGTAAAGATGGCAAGCTTTTTATCATTGCCGCTGATCACCCCGCCCGCGGTGCCCTGGCTGTGGGCAACAATGAAACCGCCATGGCTAACCGTTATGAGCTCCTCGAGCGCATGGCCGTTGCGCTTTCGCGCCCCGGGGTAGACGGTGTGCTGGGCACCCCGGATATCCTCGACGATCTTGCCGCCCTCGGGCTTCTCGACGACAAGATTGTGGTTGGTTCAATGAATCGCGGGGGACTGCGCGGAGCCTCATTCGAAATGGATGATCGCTACACCGGTTATGACGTTGCTGCCATGGTAGATCGCGGAATTGACTTCGCTAAGACTTTGGTTCGCATCAACCTCGCCGATGCTGGCACCGCTCCCACTCTGGAATCAACAGCACACGCTGTTAATGAAGCAGCAGCCGCACAACTTCCCATCATGCTCGAGCCTTTTATGAGTAACTGGGTTAACGGCAAGATCGTCAACGATCTCTCCACCAACGCAGTTATCCAATCTGTAGCCATTGCTGCAGGTCTTGGAAATGATTCCGCCTACACCTGGATGAAACTCCCGGTCGTAGATGAGATGGAAAGGGTCATGGAATCAACCACCATGCCAACGCTGCTACTCGGTGGCGATAACGGTAAAGACCCAGAATCAAACTTCGCCTGCTGGGAACAAGCCCTCGCGCTTCCCGGAGTACGCGGCCTCACCGTTGGACGTACCCTGCTTTATCCACCAGATGGCGATGTCGCAGCAGCAGTAGATATCGCAGCTCGCCTGGTTCATACCGATCTTAAAGAACTCTCACCTCAAACCGCTTAAAAGGAATTCACATGACCGAAACACAGCTCATCAACCACTGGATTGACGGCGAGCTCGCCCCTTCCAACTCCGGCAAGACTGCTCCTGTTTATAACCCCGCTACTGGCCAGGTCACTGCGCAGGTTGTACTCGCAAACCAAGAAGAAATCGACGCTGCCATTGCTTCTGCAACCCGCGCATCCAAGGTATGGGGCAACTTGTCCATCGCCAAACGTCAGTCGGTGCTCTTTAATTTCCGCGAACTCCTCAATAGCCGTAAGCAGGAACTCGCTGAGATCATTACCTCTGAGCACGGCAAGGTTGTTTCCGATGCATTGGGCGAAATTCTGCGCGGCCAGGAAGTAGTTGAACTAGCTACCGGTTTCCCACACTTGCTCAAGGGTGCCTTTAATGAAAACGCTTCTACCGGTGTGGATGTATTCTCCTTCAAGCAGCCACTTGGCGTTGTCGGCATTATTAGCCCCTTCAACTTCCCAGCTATGGTGCCAATGTGGTTCTTCCCAATCGCCATCGCTGCAGGCAATGCGGTTATTTTGAAGCCTTCTGAAAAGGATCCATCCGCTGCTCTGTGGTTGGCTGAACTATGGAAGGAAGCCGGTCTGCCGGACGGCGTATTCACCGTGCTCCAAGGCGATAAGCTGGCTGTTGATGGGCTGCTCAACAGCCCGGATGTCGCTGCTATTTCCTTCGTGGGATCTACTCCAATTGCGCAGTACATCTATGAAACCTCTGCCAAGAATGGAAAGCGCGTTCAGGCCCTCGGCGGTGCCAAGAACCATATGTTGGTCCTCCCAGACGCAGACCTTGATTTGGTTGCTGACCAAGCGATTAACGCAGGTTATGGAGCTGCCGGCGAGCGCTGCATGGCGATCTCAGTAGTACTGGCAATTGATTCTATCGCCGATGAACTGATCGAAAAGATCAAGGCACGCATGGAAACCCTGCGCATTGGCAATGGTGCTGGCGATGACCAGGGCGAACCGCATATGGGACCGCTGATCACCGACGTTCACCGCGACAAGGTTTCCGGATATGTTGATATCGCTGAAGCTGACGGCGCCAAGATTGTGGTTGATGGCCGCAACTTCAAGGTGGAAGGCCTGGAGGAAGGATTCTTCTTCGGACCAACGCTTATCGACGACATCCCCCTCACCTCACGCGCCTACACCGAAGAAATCTTTGGCCCCGTGCTCTCCGTAGTGCGAGTGTCCTCCTTTGATGAAGCAATTGCCTTGATTAACTCAGGCGAGTTCGGCAACGGCACCGCAATCTTCACCAATGATGGTGGCGCTGCTCGTCGCTTCCAGAATGAGATTGAGGTCGGAATGATCGGCATCAACGTTCCTATCCCAGTACCAGTTGCTTATCACTCCTTCGGTGGCTGGAAGAACTCCCTCTTTGGTGATGCAAAGGCCTATGGCACTCACGGTTTTGACTTCTTCACCAGGGAAAAGGCTATCACCAGCCGCTGGCTCGACCCAGCTACCCACGGTGGCATTAACCTCGGGTTCCCACAGAACGACTAAACGGAGATCACAATGGACGAACGCTGGTTTTATAAAAAGGGAGAACTAGCTCGCGGGCCATGGCAAAGCTTGGTTGACGCTAGTACCCCAGGGTGGGAATACACCGGAATCCGCATCGCAGAGGTTAGTGCCGGCACTGAAATTCCCCTTGAGGACACCGGTGTGGAACGCATCTTCATTCCACTATCGGGCAGCTTTGAGGTAGTTCACGGTGAGCACACCACACATCTTCATGGCAGGAAGTCTGTTTTTGATGGACCTACTGATGTGCTCTATCTACCTACTGGAACTACCGCTGTGTTAAGTGGAGAAGGCCGAGTCGCAGTTGCAGAAGCTCCCACCCAAGAGTCCAAGGAGTGGAAGTACATCGCTCCCGCGGAAACTCCAATTGAGCTGCGTGGAGCTGGCCGCTCGAGCCGCCAAGTACACAACTTTGGAACCCCCGCAGCACTTGATGCAGCCCGACTCATTGTGTGCGAAGTAATCACCCCAGGTGAAAACTGGAGCTCCTACCCACCGCATAAGCACGATGAATATAAGCCAGGTCATGAGTCCAAGCTGGAAGAAATTTATTATTTCGAAAGCGCACCCTCCCGCGGAGGTGGACACCAAGATGCAGCTGCCGGTGCTTTTGGAATGTTCTCTACCTATTCCTCGCCAGCAGGAGACATCGATATTAATGCCATGGTTTATACCGGTGACATTGCCTTGGTGCCCTATGGCTATCACGGTCCCGCAGTGGCAGCACCGGGATATGACCTCTATTACCTCAATGTGATGGCAGGGCCGGATCCGGAAAGAATTTGGCTAATTAATGATGACCCAGCTCATGCCTGGGTTCGCGATACGTGGACTGGTCAGGAATTTGATGATCGTCTGCCATATGAAGATAAAAGAGAGGGCTAAGCCACATGGCTGCTACAAAGAGGATGACAGTCAGCCAAGCATTGGTGGAGTTTTTGGGCCACCAATGGACTGTTGATGGTGATATCCGTGAACGCACGATTCCGGGCATGTTTGGAATCTTCGGCCACGGCAATGTCGCCGGCATTGGCCAGGCACTAAAGCAGTACAACGTTGATGAACCGGATCTTATGCCCTATTACCAGGCTCGTAATGAGCAGGCAATGGTGCACCAATCTGTGGGATATGCACGTATGCACCGCCGTCGTGGCACCTATGCTTCGGCAGCCTCGGTGGGACCCGGCGCGACCAACTTGATTACGGGTGCGGCTTTGGCAACCACCAACCGTCTTCCAGCGTTGCTCCTTCCCAGCGATACTTTTGCCACTCGCGTGGCAGATCCAGTGCTGCAGCAATTGGAGCAGCCGTGGGATATCGGATTGACCGTTAATGATGCTTTCCGCCCAGTTTCTAAGTTCTTTGATCGAGTGCAACGCCCAGAGCAGCTATTTTCAATTGCTTTATCTGCCATGCGGGTGCTTACCGATCCTGCGGAAACCGGTGCTGTCACCATTGCTTTGCCAGAAGACGTCCAAGCGGAAACCTTTGACGTGCCACTGGAATTCTTGCAGGATCGTGAATGGCATATCCGTCGACCCCGTCCGGAGCGTGCAGCGCTGGCCCGTGCGGTGGAGGTTATTCGCAACGCCAAAAACCCCATGATTATTGCTGGTGGCGGCGTGCTTTATTCGGATGCGGAAAAGCAGCTGCAGGAGCTGGTGGAAAAGACTGGAATTCCAGTTGGCACTTCCCAGGCTGGTGGCGGTGTCTTGGCTTGGGATCATGCCCAAAACTTAGGTGGTGTGGGCGCAACCGGTACTTTGGCTGCTAACCGCATCGCTGCTGATGCAGATGTGATCATCGGTATTGGTACTCGTTATAGCGATTTCACCACCGCTTCGCGCACTGCCTTCCAGCACCCTGATGTCACTTTTGTCAATATCAATGTGGCTTCCTTTGATGCTTATAAGCATGGTTCCCAGTTGCCCATCATTGCCGATGCACGCGAAGCAATCGTGGAGCTCCAAGAAGCCCTCGAGGGCTTCCATGTTTCAGCGGAATACGCGCAGCGTATTGCACAGGAAAAAGCAGCATGGGATCGCCAAGTGGACGAAGCTTTTGCGCCCTCCGGGCTGGACCTCCCAGGTCAACCTGAAATTATTGGGGCGGTCCAGGCGTCGACAAGCGCCAAAGACGTCATTGTGCAGGCAGCCGGATCCTTGCCTGGTGACCTGCACAAACTGTGGCGAGTACGCGATGCACTCGGGTATCACGTGGAGTACGCGTTCTCGTGCATGGGCTATGAAATTGCCGGTGGCATTGGCGCCAAGCGTGGCCTGAGCGCGGCCGGTGATGATCGCGATGTGGTCATTATGGTCGGCGATGGTTCCTATCTCATGCTAAATACTGAGCTGGTTACCGCGGTGGCTGAGGGCATCAAGGTCATTGTGGTGCTCATTCAAAACCATGGTTATGCCTCCATCGGACACCTGTCTGAAACTGTGGGATCGCAGCGTTTTGGCACCTGGTACCGCGAATATGATGCGCAGGCCAAGAACTTCCAAGGTGAGCAAATTTTGCCCGTTGACCTGGCCATGAATGCACGTAGTTATGGCCTGGATGTCATTGAAATTGAACCAGGTGAAAACTCCATTGCAGACCTTAAAGCCGCAATGGCTGTGGCTAAAGCTTCGGAAAAGTCCACCTTCATCCATATCAACAGCAATCCTTTGATCTACGCCCCAGATGGTGCCGGTTGGTGGGATGTACCAGTTTCTGAGACCGCCACCCTGGACAGCACCAACATTGCCCGCGAGGAATACCTCAAACAACAAGCTCTGCAGCGTCCGCTACTGGGCTAAAACCACACCTCATCCATACATTCTTAAGGAGTACATCATGAACGTCACCGCACCAGCAGGCAGCAAAGCAGCATCCGTCGCCGGCGAAAACCCAGGCCTCCGCATCGGCACCGCACCAGATTCCTGGGGCGTATGGTTCCCCGATGACCCCAAGCAGGTTCCTTGGGAGCGCTTCCTCGATGAGGTTGTTAAAGCAGGCTACACCTGGATCGAACTCGGACCATATGGCTACCTGCCCACTGATCCACACCAGCTCGAAGACGAACTGGGTAAGCGTGGCCTGAAGCTATCCGCTGGCACCGTATTCACCGGTTTCCACAAGGGCGAAGAGCAGTGGAAGCGTGCCTGGGATCAGGCATTGGATGTGGCTGGCTTGGCCTCCAAACTCGGTGCTGAGCACCTTGTAGTGATCCCAGACCTGTGGCGTTCCGATGCCACGAGCGAAGTACTGGAATCTCGCACCTTGGATGATGAAAAGTGGGCAAAGCTGGCCGCTGGCCACGACCGCCTGGGCAAGGCACTGCTGGAAGAATTTGGTATGAAGCAGCAATTCCACTCCCACGCTGATAGCCATATTGGTACCACCCGTGAGGTGCTGCGCTTCCTCGACGAGACCGATCCGCGCTACACCAACCTCTGCCTGGACACCGGCCACTTCGCCTACTACGGTGGCGACAACGTCAAGCTAATTGAAGAGCGCCCCGACCGCATCGGTTACCTGCACCTCAAGCAGGTCGACCCGAATTTGCTTTTCGACGTGCTCAAGAACGACATGCCTTTCGCCGAAGCAGTCGCCCAAGGAATCATGATTGAGCCTCCTTATGGTGTGCCAGACCTCGCCCCAATCATCGAAGCAGTATCCAAGATTGATTCCGATATCTTCGCCATTGTGGAGCAGGACATGTACGGCTGCGACGTCGACTATCCATTCCCCATTGCAGAGCGCACCCGCAAGCACATCTTCGGCTGCACCCACTACGCCCGCGTTAACTAACACCCACTCAAAATCTTCTGAAAGGCCTTAAAAATCATGAACGCTAGTCTTCGCGTTGGAGTTGTTGGTGCCGGTGCCATGGGTGCCGACCACATTGATCGCATCAACAACCGCACCAGTGGCGCACATATCTCCGCCATTATTGAACCTGATGCAGGACGTGCAGCTCAGGCTGCAGAAAATGCTCCAGGCGCTGAGATCTTTAGCCGCATTGAAGATGCCATTGCCGCCAACGCTGTCGACGCTGTGCTTATCGCCGTACCAGGTCAGTTCCACGAGCCTGTACTGGTCCCAGCATTGGAAGCAGGCCTTCCAATCCTCTGCGAAAAGCCTTTGACCCCGGATTCTGAATCCTCCCTGCGCATCGTGGAGCTCGAGCAAAAGCTTGATCGCCCACACATTCAGGTTGGCTTCATGCGTCGCTTTGATCCGGAGTACAACAACCTGCGCCAGCTTATTGAATCCGGCGAGGCTGGTGAGCTACTTATGCTGCGTGGCGTGCACCGTAACCCATCTGTTGGCGAGAACTACCACGAGTCCATGCTGATCACTGACTCTGTGGTGCATGAATTTGATGTTATTCCATGGCTGGCGGGATCCCCAGTGGTATCCGTGGAGGTGAAATACCCTAAGACCAGCTCCTTGGCACATGCTGGCTTGCGTGAACCAATCCTGGTCATTATGGAACTGGAAAATGGTGTGCTTGTCGACGTCGAGATGAATGTCAATATTCAATTCGGCTACCAGGTTGGTACTGAGGCTGTATTTGAAAAGGGCTTGGCTCGAATTGGCCAGCCTTCCGGAATGCAGCGCTGGCGCGATGGTGAATTCCTGATCAACGAGCACCGCGATTTCACCACTCGCTTTGCCACCGCCTATGACCGTCAGATCCAAAGCTGGGTTGATGCAGTTCATGACGGTAGCTTGGTGGCTGGCCCCAACGCCTTTGATGGTTACCTGGTGGCACTTTCTTGTGAAGCCGGCGTAAAGGCTCTTGATGGTGGAGTCATTCCAGTCGAAGCTGCACCGCGCCCAGATTTCTACGCATAAAGGAGTTGTGAACGTGGTTCGTATTGCCCTTGACCCCACCCCCTTCCACCATGACTATCACCTGCTTGATTTCCCTGATGTAGTTGCGCGTCTTGGATATGAGTACATGCAACTCACTCCACACCAGGATTTCAGCCCCTTCTTCAGGCACCCTAAAGCCGATGATGAGCTGGTGGCAAAGCTAAAAAAGCGTGCTCAAGATGCCGGAGTAAGCATCCCTGCGCTGCTACCTGTGCAGCGAATTTCCTGGCCCGATGAAACCCAAAGGGTGGCGGCGGTTCGGAATATGAAGCGCGTTATTGAACTGGCTGTTCAGCTTGGCGTTGACACCCTCAACACTGAGTTCTCCGGCCGTCCAGAACGCGCTGAAGATTCCGAGGATGCCTTTTATCGTTCTATGGAAGAGCTGCTGCCGATCCTGGAACGTGAAGGAGTGAAGTTCAATATTGACCCACACCCCGATGACTTTGTAGAAAATGGCATGGAAGCGTGGCGGGTAATCCGTGGGCTAAATTCCAAGGAAGTGGGATTTGTTTATGTTGCACCGCACTCTTTCCACATGGGTGACCAAGCAGCCGAGATTATTCCAGCGGTAGGGGATCGTTTGGGAGCGGTGTACCTCTCCGATTCCTTCAACCACCACAAATCCCATGGTCTGCGCTATATCAGCAACCCACCGGGAAATGCAGTTCGGGTGCACCAGCACCTGAAGATCGGCGACGGCGACGTTAACTTCACCGAGCTCTTTGGACTGCTTAAAGAAGGCGGTTACCTCGACCGCGCGGATGCCCTGTTGGTATCCAATGTTTTTGCTGAGGATGAAACCGCAGATGAGGTTTCACGCTATCAACTGGCGAAGATTCGAGAACTTATCGAAAACGCCTAAACCCATTCAAAACGGCCCACTTTAAAGTTTAAGGTGGGCCGTTTTAGGTACCAAAGGTGCACCAGCTATGTCCAAAAATCGATCCTTTAGTGTTCCCATTGCTTTGCTCGCTGCCGGAGCCCTCTTTTTAGAGATCCTCGACGGCACCATCCTCAGTGTTGCTGTACCTGCCATTGCCCAGGATTTTGGGGTAAATCCGGTGGATATCAGCATTGCACTAATCGCTTATTTGGCCGCGGCCGCAGCTGGAATTCCAGCTGCTGGGTGGCTGGGCGATCGCTTTGGGGTACGCATAGTCTTGCTTAGTGCCTTAGCCATTTTTACCGCGGGCTCATTATTGTGCGCCCTCGCGCCGGGACTGGTGATGCTCACCGTGGCCCGCATTATCCAGGGCTTGGGTGGAGCACTTTTGGTCCCGGTGGGCAGATTAGCGGTAATCCGCACTACCAAGCCCGAAGATCTCCTTGACGCGATTGCCTTTTTAACCTGGCCAGCTCTCATTGCACCAGTGGTAGCTCCGGTACTCGGCGGAGTAATCTCCGATAATTTTGGGTGGCGCTGGATTTTTCTCTTGAATATCCCACTCGGGATCGTTGCTTTAATAGTGGGGTTTATTATTCTGCCCCGTGGCACGGATATCCCGTCGCGACCTTTTGATCTCCCTGGGTTTATCGGCGTAGCCCTGGTGACCGTGGCATTAACCATTGCTGCGGAGCTGATTGCGCGCGGCACCCCAACGGCGCTGGTGATGGCGGCAGTTTTGGCAATCTGTGCCGTGGTTATCGCCACCCTGGTAGTGCGGTGGCTGCGGGCACCTGGCCGACTTTTTGATCTCAGCGTGATGACTATTGCGACTTTCAGAGTAGGCAATATTTCCGGCAGCGTGTACCGCCTGGTGATTACCGCAGCACCCTTTATGTTCACCCTGCTCTTTCAGGTGGAATTTGGATGGTCGGCAACCACAGCTGGTGGCATAGTTGTGGCACTATTTGCCGGAAATATTGCGATTAAGCCTTTTACTAGCGCGATCATTAGGCAGTGGTCTTTTCGTCCGGTGTTGCTCTTTGCCAATGCCAGCGGCGCACTCATTTTGGCTGCGTTTTTCTTTGTGGATGCAGAAACTCCCCGGATCTTAATTCTGCTGTTGCTTTTTATCTCAGGGGCGCTGCGTTCCTTGGGCTTTAGTGCTTATAACACCTTGCAATTTGCGGATATCTCTGGTGCTCAAACCAGCAATGCCAATGTGCTATCGGCAACACTCCAACAACTGGGAATGTCATTGGGGATTGCGGTGGCAGCAATATGTATGTCTATTGCATCAAGCCCACAATGGTCATTTCCGCTGGCTGCTCTCTTATTTGTATTCCCTCTGGCAGGAGCTTATTTACTGCCCCAAAGTGGAGGCGCACGTGCGCTTCACCCAACATCTTAGAAAGAGATCATCATGACTATTCGAATTGGACTTGTGGGATATGGCGTGGGCGGAAAGCTCTTTCATGCGCCATATATTCAGGCATCTGAGCACTGTGAGTTGGTGGCAGTGGTGGCGCGATCACCACGCACTAAAGCAGCAGTTGCCGCGGACCTTCCCGAGGTAACCATTGTGGATTCCCAGGCTGAGCTCTTAGCTCTGGGCGTAGATGCTGTGGTTATTTCTACTCCACCAGAAACCCGGCACGACTTGGTGCTGGAGGCAATTGCTGCAGGAGTCAGTGTGGTTGCTGATAAGCCTTTTGCACCCAGTGCAGCAGCTGCTCAGGAACTAGCGGAAGCGGCAACTGCCGCCGGCGTGGTACTTAATGTCTTTCACAATCGACGATTTGATACCGACATTGTGACGGCACTTAAAGTACAAGAGCGATTGGGGGAGCTTAAAGGACTTGATTTGCGTTTGGATGTGGATGAACCACAAAGTTTGGAACCAGGGCCCCAGGGTGGGCTGCTGCGGGATTTGGGCTCACATGTGGTTGATCAAGCCTTGGTACTCATGGGACCTGCCCGCACTGTTACGGCACACCTGGGATATACCGAGCGCCCCGAAGGAGCGACAATTGCTCGTTTTAGAATCTTCATTGAGCATGAATCAGGTGCTATCTCTAATCTGTCTGCCAGCAAGATTGACCGTTTGATCTCCCGTGAGTTAAGGATCTACGGCGAGGCTGGAACTTATACCTCTGCCTTTAGTGATGTGCAGATTGAACACATTAAAAAGGGGGAAGACCCTGTTGCATCACGTAGCACCTGGGGCTATGAGGATGAGTCCCGCTGGGGCGTATTAAAAACCGAGGCGGGGGAGGAGATTATTGCCTCGGAACAAGGTGATTACACCCGCTTTTATGACCAGTTTGCCCTGGCCGTTGCGCAAGGCACTCCCGGTCCAGTACCAGCAACCGAAGGCATTGAAGTACTCAAGGTGCTAGATGCGGTACTGATAAGCGCTGCAGAGGGCCGCACAGTCAGCATCATTTAAGGGCGGCAGTCGTCCCCCGCTCAATCAGTGCCGGCTGCAGGGTATGGGTGATTTCTGAGTGCGGGGCAGCGTCGACAAGCTTGCTTAGTAGCAGGCGCGCGGCGTTGCGGCCCACACCGGCGCTGTCATCATCAATGGTGGTGAGGTTGATGAGGCGAGTTTGGGCGAGGGGAGTGTTGTCATAACCGACGACGGAAAGTTGCTCAGGAACCTGGAGACCAAGCTCGCGAGCAGCGCCAAGTGCCCCGATGGCCATCACATCATTAGAGGCAAAAATCGCGGTGACCTCAGGATTCTCTCGCAAGAGCTCGAGAGTGTCCGCATACCCAGCCTTTTCCGTGGCAGGGCGCTGGTTCTTGGACAAAATAGGCTTTAGGCCATGCAGCTGCATCGTGGTGATGTAGCTTTCTTGGCGTTTGCCACCAGCCCCTCCGGATACGCAGAGGTGCGCAATCTTTGTGTGCCCAAGTGCAATGAGGTGTTCGGTGGCCAGTCGTGCGCCCTGTTGGTCATCGTTGGCAATGGAATCCTCCGGGCGCGCCGGGGTAAGCCTGGTACCTGCGATAACAAAGGGTGGGGCGGAATCTGGCGCGCGGAAATTCACAATGTCTTGAGCGATGATAATGCCATCAGGTCGCATGGACATGGCATTGAGAAAAGGATCCTGCCCGGAACTGTTCTGGGAGGTTATGGAATCAATAACTGAGAGTCGATATCCCTGTGGGGTGAGGACCTCGCTGAGACCCTGGAGCAGGTCAACGAACCACGGGTTGGCGTAATCATCAATGAGGATGGCAATAAGTTTGGTGCTTTTCGACGCCAACTCTGAAGCAGCACGATTTGGCTGGTAGTTGAGTTTTCTAATGGCATCGCGGACCAGCATTTCCGATTCGGTGCTGACACTTTTTGAACCGCGAATGACCAAAGAGACCAAAGATTTGGATACTCCTGCTTCTTGGGCAACGTCGTAAATGGTGGGGCGCGACCTGTTCATATGTGGTCTCCTTCCATAAGTTCTATTTGAGCTATTGACAGGACATTTAATTAACTATAACTTATGTTGGAGCGCTCCAAAAGCGTTGTGGCTCACATATTTGAGCTTCGGAAATCCATCTCACTTCACATCACTCTTAAGGGAGGTTGTTATGACTCACAATGAAATTCGCGTCGCCGTTATTGGTGCGGGCATGGCAGGAAAAGCACATGCAGCGGGGTACCGTACTGCTCCAACCGTGTTCGCCAGCACATTGCCTAAAATCCGCCTTGTTTCCATCGCCGATGCCAACGCTGCACTGGCTGAAGAAACCGCAGCCCGCTATGGCTTTGAGAGGTTTGACACCTCCTGGCAGGCAATTGTGGAAGCCGATGACATTGACGTAGTCAGCGTGGTAGTTGCTAATTTCTTGCACCGCGAAATCGTGGAAGCACTGCTCGCCTCCGGCAAGCACGTACTCTGCGAAAAACCACTTTCTGACACCATCGAGGACGCCGAAGCCATGATTGCGGCAGCGTCTGTCGCAGCTGGAGCTGGCACTATTGCCCGCATCGGCCTGACCTACCGCCGCTCCCCAGCGGTTGCGCATATCCGCAACCTCATTCAATCCGGCGAGCTGGGTAAGGTACTACACCTCACCGGGCACTACTGGACTGATTATGGTTCCAACCCCAACGCCCCAATTAGCTGGCGCTATAAGGGACCCAACGGGTCCGGAGCGCTTGCCGACGTGGGAAGCCACCTGACCTACTTGGCAGAGTTCATTGCTGGATCTGATTTCTCCGAAGTCTGCGGGGGACAGCTCTCCACCGTAATTAACCAGCGCCCGAAGCCACTCGGTGCTGTTGTGGGACACGAAGGTGGCGCCGTATCCGATGAGTTTGAAGCAGTGGAAAATGATGATGTCGCTTCCTTCTCCGGTGTTTTTGCCGGCGGTGGAACCGCAACCATTCAGGTCAGCCGCATCTCACAAGGCCATGCAAACACCTTGGGCTTTGAGGTGTTCTGCGAGCGCGGATCACTACTTTTTGATTTCCGCCAACCCGGCCAGTATCAAATCTTCACCCCGGCCACCGCAGCCGATGCCAGCCAAGAACCTGGTTACCGCACAGTAACTCTGGGACCTCAGCACCCTTATTGGCGTGGTGGTTTGGCCATGGACGCGCCAGGTGTGGGAGTCGGCCAAAATGAGGGCTTTGTCTACCAGGCCCGCGCCTTCCTCGAAGAAGTTGCGGGTATTCCAGCCGATCAGAGCCTGCCACGCTGCGCCAGCCTCGAAGAAGGCCTGCACAATATGCAGCTTATTGATGCTGTTGCGCAGTCTGCTGCAGCCGGTGGCGCCAGCATTTCTGTCCCTGTACTGGAATCAGCCAGCAACTAAACCCACAATCAAGAAAGCAACACACCATGAAACTCGGTCTCTATAATGCCATTTTCCATGACCGTTCCCTTCCCGAAGCCCTCGCTGCCATTAAGGCTGCAGGTTTGAGCGGCATTGAACTTAATACCGGTGGATTTCTTCCTGCCACCCACATTCCAACCATTGATGACATCCTGATCAGCGATGATGCCCGCGATGAATTCTTAGGGATCTTCGAAGGCACTGGCGTAGATATCTATGGCTTGAACTGCAATGGCAATCCACTGCACCCGAACAAAGTGATCGGGGAGAAGCATGCAGAAGATATTCGCCGCTCCATCCGCCTGGCAGCACGTTTGGGTCAAACCCGAGTTGTCACCATGTCTGGTCTGCCAGGTGGGGAACCAGGCAGCAAGTACACCAACTGGGTGGTAAATGCATGGAACTCCGCTGCCCTGGATGTCCTTGATTATCAATGGGATATTGCTGCGAAGTTCTGGCGCGAAACTGACCGCCTGGCTGCAGATCATGGCGTGAAAGTTGCGTTGGAATTGCACCCGCAAAACATTGTGTTTAATTCCGCTGACGTGCACAAACTCATTGACCTCACCAATGCCACCCATGTTGGTGTGGAATTGGATGCATCGCACCTGTTCTGGCAACAAATGGATCCCGTGGCTGTGATTGATCACCTTGGGGAACTCATTTTCCACGCCGCCGCCAAGGACGTACGTATTAATAAGGAATGGGCGCAGCTTAATGGAGTGCTGGACAATAGCTTCCGCCGCCTTGATCCTTCAGAAAACCGCACCAATTTGGGTGGCGATGAATGGGCAAATGAGTGGCCAAAGAACTCTGCCTGGGATTTTGTCGCCCTAGGCAAGGGCCATGACGTTGCCTACTGGACTGAGTTCCTACGCGCACTGCACCGTGTTGATCCACATATGTTGGTCAATATTGAGCATGAGGATGTGTCCCTAGGCCGTGAGGAAGGTGTCAATGTGGCTGCTCAGGTGCTGATTGCAGCTAATAAGGCACTTGAAGAATCCCTTATCGCCGAATCAGCACAATAAAGGAAAGGAGGCGGAGCAGTGAAGAAGACGATCAACATTGGTCTAATTTCAGTGGGATGGATGGGGCGTTTACATTCGCGTTCCTATCTAGCGGCGGCACAACATTTCCCGGAATTGGGAGTGCGAGCAGTTCTACATACGGCTGCTGATCCAGATCCTGGCGGGCGGGAGCATGCACTCCAGGCACTTGGATTTCAAAAGGCTGTCGCAGACTATAAAGACATCCTCGCGGATCCGGAGATTGATGCAGTTTCAATCTGCTCCCCAAATTTCTTGCACCATGAAATTGCCATGGCTGCAATCGCAGCAGGCAAACCCTTTTGGATTGAAAAACCAATGGGACGCAGCGCAGCTGAATCTGCAGAGATCGCACAAGCTGCACAGGCAGCTGGATTGATTACCTCGGTTGGCTTCAACTATCGGCATGTCCCCGCTATCGCAGAGGCTCGGCGGCTGGTGCGAGCTGGAGAAATTGGTGCCATAACCAATGTGCGAGTCAGCTTTAGGGCTGATTATTCTGCTGATCCAATGGGTGCTTTGACCTGGCGTTTTAAAAAGGATTTTGCCGGATCTGGAGTGCTTGGAGATCTATTGTCACATGGTTTTGATCTCGCTCAGTTTATTGTCGGCCGGATTTCTGAAGTAACCGCAGCCAATGGAACCTTTATCAAAAATCGGCCTCTGCCTGTAGCTGGTGCTGCCAGCCACTTTTCTACCGGCTCTGAGGACAGCCCTATGTGTGAGGTGGAAAATGAAGATTTTTCAGCTGTACTGGGACGCTTTGAATCAGGCGCCATCGGAGTTTTTGAATCGAGTCGTGTCGCAATTGGGCCACGTGCTGAATACATCATCGAGGTCTATGGCACCAAAGGTTCGTTGCGCTGGAATTTCCATCGACTAAATGAACTCGAGCTGGCAGATAGCTTTGCTGGTTATCGCACCATTATGGCTAATCCGGCCTTTGGGGAATTCTCTCATTTTCAACCAGGTGCCGGCACCAGCATGGGTTTTGATGATCTCAAAACAATCGAGGCCTCGCTGTTTCTGCGATCCCTGGAGACCGGTGAGCAATTAGCGCCCTCCGCGGGCGATGGCTGGGCCGCCGCTGAGGTTGCAGAGGCAGCGCTTGAGAGCGCCGAAAGCGGCGCTTGGGTGGCAACCAAGCTTGTCGACGCAAAAACCACCTTTGATCACTAACTCTGCAGTTTGAAACACTGTTTGTTTAAACATTAAAAATGTGTCTGTTGGCTAACGCCAGCAGACACATTTTTGGGTTAAGGGACAAAAAGTTGTGTTCCACCAACAACCTCGAATCCTGCACCAGGCTCAGTGCCACCCGACGCACCCGCAAACTCGGTTGTGAAGACGGCCGGCCAGCAACGTATGGCATTGGGATTGATTCCACCTCGGCTAACTTTATGGGTGTTCATAAAGGATGGTTAGACGGCTAATTCCGTTTTAGTGGCGATAGCGTGAGCGACCAGGGAAACACACATTTTGTCCCTTAACCCGTTTTGGTGGACCACAAGATACCTCGTGGGTGTCTTTGGTGCAGTGTGGATTAAGGAGCAAAAAGTGTGTCCAAAAATCAACATAACGCCACCTCACACCCCTAAAACTCCAAAAAATAGCTTCCAGTGCGCTAAGCCGTTCCAGTTGGATGGACACAGGTGAAAACTCATTGATCGCATTGCGCATCACGCAGGGACAGCCCTATGTGGGCATTGGCAGTAGTCGATAGAATGCTGACCCGCCGCAGGCAAGGGGTGCGTCGAAAAGCACAAACACCACCGCCCTCCTACCTGCACAAGGGCAGTAGGAGGGCGGTGGTTGAGAATGTCTGGAGTGTGTGGCTATGCGATATCTGGGTTTTTAGCTCACCTTTCCTTTCTTAGCGCGCTTGTCGAAGATAGCGCCGGTGGTGACTGAATGATCGATCTCTTCGAGGGTACGGCCACGGGTTTCAGGAACCTGAGACCAGATGAAGATCAGCGCCAAGACGCCGACGCCAGCGAAAAGGAAGAAGGTTCCGGTCAGTCCAACTGCGTCGATCAAGGATGGGAAGAAGAGGCCGAGGAATGCGTTTGCCATCCAGAGGAAGAAGATGGAGATACCAATTGCAGAACCGCGCATTGCCAGTGGGAAGAGTTCGGATAGCATGACCCAGGTTGCCACGTTAAGGAAGGTCTGCATGGAACCCACGAACAAAACCACCAGGGTGAGGATGACGTAGGGGCGCAGTGGATCGCCTGCTGGGAAGGTTAGGGATGTGATACCAATGAGGATGTGGCAAATGGTGGTGAGTGAGTAGCCGGTAATAAGGGTGGTACGACGGTTAATTCGGTCCATCATCCATAGGGCGATGAGTCCGCCGACCACAGCAATAACACCAGGGGCAACGTTTGCGATGAGAGCGGCATTCTCGGAGAAGCCGGCGTCAATCAAAACAATCTGGCCGTAGTACATGATGGAGTTAATGCCGGTAAGCTGCTGCGCAACACCAATTCCGATACCAACGAGGAGGATGCGCACCATCCACTTATTGGAGAGGATTTCTTTAAGTGACATGGACTTATCGGAGATTGCTCCTTCTTCCTTTGCCAGTTCCAAAACCTCTTGAACCTCAGCATGTGCACGATCAAGTGGGCGAATGGTTTCGAGTACTGCGCGGGCTTCATCGATGCGCCCACGTTCTACCAACCAGCGAGGAGATTCTGGGACGCGCAGCATTCCAATGAAAAGCGCGATTGCAGGTAGTGCAGCGACAGCGAGCATATAGCGCCATACGTGGTCGTGGTGTCCCCACACATTGCCAATGATGGCGTTGAGAATAAAGGCAGCTAGCTGTCCGACTACAATCATGATTTCATTGCGTCCGGCCAAAGAGCCACGGATTTCAAAAGGAGCAAGTTCTGCCAGGTAAACCGGAACAACGGATGATGCTCCACCTACGGCCAGGCCGAGAACCACACGACCAATAACCAAAATTGTGGCAGATGGTGCAAATACGCAGATCATGGTGCCGATGAAGAAAGCGACTGCAAGGGAGAGAATGGTCTTGCGGCGGCCCCAGTTGTCGGATACTCGGCCGAAGATCATTGCGCCGGCTGCTGCACCGAAGAGGAGTGAGGAGGTTACAACGCCTTCAGTGAAGGGGGTGAGGCCCAGCTCGCGGGCCATGGGATTAAGCGCACCGTTAATAACGCCGGTGTCATATCCAAAAAGAAGTCCACCAAAAGTAGCTACCATCGCAACGTAGAACAATCGTTGACGATAAGGCCCTGCTGTTAGAGGGGGTAGCTTCTTACTTTTTTCAGAACTGTCAGTCTGAATGAAGGTACTTGCCATCATGGCTCCTAGGTCGATCACGGTCGGGGAGTATTACTGAGATTCAGGAAACAAGCTTTCGTGCCAAGTGATTCACATCACCAATGGGATCTATCGTGTCAAAGCTTATATGTCCCGTCAATTGAACATGACAATGTTTGTTAAGGGTCCGAATCTTAAGTTTTGAAGGGTGGAGGTTGTGGTGGGGTGTGCGAAATCGACCGAAATCCTAGTTTTCCGGGTGAAAAATGAGGATAGAACTGCAAGTTTATAGATTTTCAGGGGAATGAAAATGGGTAGAAATTCATCTAAATATGGAGAATTTTTCTTAGAATATAGCTCCGGTGGCTAATATGTAGGGGGTATTTCAGGGGTAATTTCCTTTATGGTTTGACAACTTTGTCAGGTATCAATGTAAACAAAGCGATTTTTAAAAGTTCTTATGTCTTATCAAAGTATGGGTTGTTTGGGTGCTGTAAAGGTGGCAGGGTGCGCTTGATTTAAGTCAAGCTTGATGGACCGCGAGATCTTAGTATTTAGAAGCCCCACCAAATCGCAAAAAGTAATTTTTAGGCCCATACACAGCCAAAGGACGTGGAGAAACGTTACAGGTTTTGCCGATGAGATTGCCCTTGATCTTGATGAACAAATTGCCCTTTTAACAAAGCTGAACATCAAGCACATTGAATTCCGTAATGCCTGGGGGATAAAAGTCCTAGATCTTTCGGCGAAACAGCTAGAAACTGCGAAGGCAAAGCTCGATGCTGCTGGGATTCCCCTCTCTACAGTAGGATCTGAACTGGGCAAAATCATGATCACCGATCCTTTTGAGCAGCATCTCCAGAGGGCTCGGCATGCAATCGAGGTGGAGCAATTCTTTGGCACTCCATATATCCGCATGTTTTCCTTCTTCATTCCTGCGGGTGAAAACCCAGCAGATTATCGTGAAGAAGTTTTAGCTCGTACCAGGGCGATGGTGGAGCTGGCAGAAGCTGGTGGGATCACACTGCTGTATGAAAATGAAAAAGATATTTATGGTGATTCCCCAGAGCGAGTCAAAGATCTGATCACCAGCATTAACTCCCCGTATTATCGCGGAATTTATGATGCTGCCAACTATGTCCAAACCGGTTTTAAGCCCTTTGATCAGGCGTGGCCAATTGTTAAAGACTTCACCAAATACATCCATGTCAAGGACGTCACTGTGCCTACTGCCGAAAAACCACTGGGCATTATCAAGCCGGCAGGCCAGGGTGACGGGCAGTATCCAGAGCTGCTTGCTGCCTTAAAAGATGCAGGTTATGAAGGGTTTCTCTCCATCGAACCACACCTTGGAAACTTCGATGAGTTTGGAGGCCTCTGCGGCCCGGAGCATTGGACCAGTGCTTATGAAGCATTGCGGGGAATCCTTGATGACCTCGGCGCTGAGTATAAGTAAGGAATAACAAATGTTTAAAGCTGCAATTGTCGGATGCGGTGATGTGTCCATCGTGTATGCAGAGGCGATTGCAGCTCTGGGTGCAGAAATTGTCGCCGTGGCAGATTTAGATCACGCGGCGGCCCTTAAACTTGCTCAAAAAACCCAGGCCACAGCCTATTTCAGCCTGCAGGAACTCCTCGCGCAAGAGACCATAGATGTCCTGCACATCACCACTCCCCATGATCAGCACATTGATCTTGCCCTCATGGCGCTTAAGGCAGGGGTTCATGTGCT
Source organism: Corynebacterium callunae (assembly GCF_046592015.1). Taxonomy (GTDB): domain Bacteria; phylum Actinomycetota; class Actinomycetes; order Mycobacteriales; family Mycobacteriaceae; genus Corynebacterium; species Corynebacterium callunae_A. Next base: position 157,039 of record NZ_JAWVOB010000003.1, on the reverse strand, counting down.
GGTGGAAAATCCACTAGCTAATGAGCTTGACCAAGCCCAACGGTTGCTGGACTATCTCAAAGAAAATCCTCAAGCGCCTAAAATCGGTGTGTGCTTTCAAAATCGCTATAACGTTTCTTCGGTAGAACTACGGCGCCCCCTAGAAGAAGGCGAACTCGGAGAAATTCGAGGTGCTTATGCCTCGGTGGTGTGGACAAGAACCTCGGATTATTACTCGGCGAAACCTTGGCGTGGCCAGCAGATTCGTTCCGGTGGTGGGTTACTGATGAATCAAGCCATTCACACCCTGGATCTTCTGCAATGGTTTTTAGGCCCCGTGACAAAGGTAAGGGGAGAGGTTTCTACAGATAAATATGGCGAGATTATTGATGTAGAACATTCTGCCCATGCCTTCTTCACACATGAAAGCGGAATAAGCAGCAGCTTTTATGGCACGCTCGCAAATTCTCGGCACCGCTCGGTGGAAATTGAGCTGGACTGGGAAAACGCTTTAGTGAAGCTCAAAGACGGTCTCACCGTGACCTGGATAAATCGCGCAGAATCACAGGTTGAGCATTACCCGGAACGTACTCAAAATTCCGCTGGCCGGACCTATTGGGGTGTGAGCCATGAACTGCTGATTCGTGATTTTTATGGCCACCTTGATAGCGCAAAGCCATTTTGGATTGGACCGCAGGAAGCACTGGCCTCTCTAAGAATGGCAAAAGCCCTCTATTAAGCATCAAAGAATGGAGAAAGCAATGTCTAAGAAAGTTCGTTTAGGAATTATCGGCTTCGGTGCAGAAGGCGATATGTACGCCAAATTCCTGGCTGAGGGTCGAGTGGAAAATATGGAGATCGGCGCTATCTGCGATGTCCTCCCAGAAAAGGATGAAGCCGCAGCGGAATATAAGGTGCCGTTTTTCACCGACTATAAGGAGCTCGTCACCTCCGGCACGGTGGACGCGGTGGTGACCACCGTGCCGCACTACCTGCATCCTGAAGTGGGGATCTATGCGTTGAGCCACAACATACATGCCCTCGTCGAAAAGCCAATTGGGGTGTACACCAAGCATGCGAAGGAGCTCATTGCCTTCGCAGAAACCAAGCCTGAGCTGCAATTAGGGGTGTTTTTTAATCAGCGCACCAATGAGCTGTATCGCGATCTTAAGCAGTTGATGGATTCCGGCGAGCTTGGAAAATTGCGCCACACCTCATGGAATATCACCACCTGGTGGCGTCCGCAGGGCTATTACAATCAGTCTGCCTGGCGCGCGAACTGGGGTGGGGAAGGCGGCGGTGTCTTGGTAAATCAGGCGCCTCACCAGCTGGATTTATGGCAATGGATTTGTGGCGTTCCGGAAAGTGTTTTTGCGCGCGCGGAGTTTGGTTTTAGGCGCGATATTGCGGTGGAGGATGAGGTCCACACGTTGGTGAGCTTTGCTGATGGTGCTCCGGACACCTTTATTACCTGCACTCATGACATGATCGGCACCGACCGCCTGGAAATCCTGTGCGATAAGGGCAAGATCGTGGTGGAGGATTCCCAGAAAGTAACCATTACTCGCCTGGTGGAGGATGAAGAGGTTCTTTCCAACAACATGGCTATGGGTCAAGTCCGCCAGCTCTTTAAAGGTCAATTGGATATGGCCCAGTACATGGGCACGGAAACCAAGGAATATGAATCTGTGTGGGGTGCACAGCATGTGGAGGTATTGCGGAATTTCGCAGCTGCCATCAATGGGGAAGAGGAGCTTCTAGCCCCAGGTAGCGACGGTATTTATGGAGTGCAGCTGGCCAATGCGATCCACCTGTCGGCGTGGACTGGCCGCGAGGTGGACCTTAAGAATTTTGATGAGCAGGCTTACCTGGCTGAGTTGAATAAGAGGATTGAGGCCGAGGGTGAGTTTGAGGCACATAGTTAAAGCCCAAACCTAGAGCCCCTAAGTCGGCGCGGTAACGGGACAGTGCCGCAACGTGGCAGCGGGGCAACAAGGCGGCTCCCCAAAGCAACCCAAACCCCTCCCGAAAACCGCCTAAAAAACACCCAAAAAGCACCCCAAAATCATTCCTTCTCTCCAGTTTTACTTCTTAGTTATCGCGACTAGACTTTGCCATGGCGTGTGATCTGTAGCACAAGCGCGTGAGGTGACCAGAGCTTTTCCTATAGATTGATTGAAAGTATGTCTGTGCTCACTTGCATTGCAGGCCACTCACCTGTTTTTCTAATTATCGAATGATTGATAGATTTTTGAGCGGAAGCGAGGGCTCACGCATGAAGAAACAGGGACTCTATAACCCGGCGCATGAACATGACGCCTGCGGTGTGGCGTTTATCGCGGATATCCATGGCCGTCCAAGCCGCAGCATTGTGGACCGGGCATTGGAAGCGCTCCGAAACATTGACCACCGCGGTGCGGCTGGCGCGGAAAAGAACACTGGCGATGGCGCCGGCATTCTCATGCAGATTCCAGACAGCTTCTACCGCGAGGTTTCCGGTATTGAGCTGCCTGAAGCAGGCCACTACGCCACCGGTATTGCCTTCCTGCCACGCGCCCGCATGGCGATGTTGGATGCACAGAAGGAAATTGAGCGTATCGCTCGCCAAGAGGGCGCAGAGGTCCTCGGCTGGCGCATGGTTCCTTTTGACGCCCGTGAACTCGGCTCCATGGCTATTGAAGCCATGCCAAGCTTCGCTCAGATCTTCCTATCTGTACCAGGCAAGTCCGGCGAAGACCTCGACCGCGTGATGTTCTTCATCCGCAAGCGTTGTGAGCGCGAGCTGGGCACCATCAACGGTCGCGATACCGTGTACTTCCCATCCCTTTCCTCACGCACCGTGATCTACAAGGGCATGCTCACCACCCTGCAGCTGGAGGGCTTCTTCAAGGACCTTTCCGATCCTCGCCTGGAGTCCGCGATCTCTATCGTGCACTCCCGCTTCTCCACCAATACTTTCCCAAGCTGGCCTTTGGCACACCCATACCGCTTGGTAGCCCACAACGGTGAAATCAACACCGTCCGCGGCAACGAAAACTGGATGCGCGCCCGCGAGGCACTCATCAAGTCTGAAAAGCTCGGCGATCTGTCCAGCGTGCTGCCTATCTGCAGCCCTGACGGCTCCGACACCGCGCGTTTCGACGAAGCCCTCGAGCTCTTGCACTTGGGCGGATACTCCCTTCCACATGCTGTGGCAATGATGATTCCGCAGGCTTGGGAGCACAACAAGACCATCACCCCTGAGCTGCGCGACTTCTACGAGTACCACTCCTGCCTGATGGAGCCTTGGGATGGCCCAGCAGCTTTGGCCTTCACCGATGGCCGTTATGTCGGCGCAGTTCTTGACCGCAATGGCCTGCGTCCAGGACGTATCACCATCACCGATTCCGGCCTGGTTGTCATGGCGTCTGAATCCGGCGTATTGGACTTGGATGAGTCAAGCGTCGTAAAGCGCACTCGCGTTCAGCCTGGTCGCATGTTCCTGGTCGACACGGCTGAGGGCCGCATTGTTGAAGACGAGGAAATCAAGCAGAAGCTGGCTGAGGCAAAGCCTTATGGCGAGTGGATCAATGAGAACTTTGTCCACCTCGACGGCCTGCCACAGACCCGTTACAGCTACATGCCACACTCTCGCGCGGTATTGCGCCAGCGTGTCTTCGGTATCACCGAAGAAGACGTGGATTTGTTGATCCTGCCAATGGCACGTTCCGGCTCTGAGGCCATCGGATCCATGGGTTCCGATACCCCAATCGCTGCTATCTCTGAGCGTCCTCGTATGCTCTATGACTTCTTTGCACAGCGCTTTGCACAGGTGACTAACCCACCGTTGGACTCCATCCGTGAAAAGCCCGTGACCAGCATGTACACCCTGCTCGGTGCACAGTCTGACGTATTGAACCCAGGCCCTGAGGCAGCTCGTCGCATCCGCTTGGAATCCCCAATCATCGATAACCATGAGCTCGCTACCCTCATCCACGCGGATGACCAGGGTGAATGGGAGTCCTTCGGTGCCGCCGTGATCTCCGGCCTTTACCCAGTCGCGCACCACGGTGCTGGCATGAAGGCAGCTATTGCCCGCGTGCGCCGTGAGGTTTCCGAGGCAATTCGCCAGGGCAAGACCTTGATCGTGCTTTCTGACCGCGAGTCCGATGAGCGTTTGGCTCCAATTCCTGCACTTCTGCTCACCTCTGCTGTGCACCAGTACCTGGTTCAGCAGCGTACCCGCACCCAGTGCTCCTTGGTTATTGAGTCCGGCGATGCTCGCGAGGTTCACCACCTGGCTATGCTCATCGGCTTCGGTGCCGACGCCATCAACCCATACATGGCTTTTGAAACCATCGACGAGCTGCGCATCAAGGGCCAGCTTGGTGATCTCACTCTCGACGAGGCTTCCCGCAACTACGTCAAGGCAGCCACCACCGGTGTGCTCAAGGTGATGTCCAAGATGGGTATCGCAACCGTGTCCTCCTACCGTGGCGCCCAGCTTGCTGACGTCACCGGCCTGCACCAGGACCTGCTGGACCACTACTTCGGCGGCATTGCATCTCCTATCTCCGGCATTGGCCTGGATGAGATTGCAGCTGATGTGGAGACCCGTCACCGCAGCGCATTCCTGCCTCGCCCTGAAGAGCACGCACACCGCGAACTCGACCTCGGTGGTGAATACAAGTGGCGCCGCGAAGGCGAATACCACCTGTTCAACCCAGAGACCATCTTTAAGCTGCAGCATGCAACCCGCTCCGGCAGCTATGAGATCTTCAAGGATTACACCCGCAAGGTTGATGATCAGTCCCAGCGCTTGGGCACCATCCGCGGTCTCTTCGAGTTCAGCCACGACCGCAAGCCAATCCCACTGTCTGAGGTGGAACCTGTTAGCTCCATCGTCAAGCGTTTCTCCACCGGTGCGATGTCCTATGGCTCCATCTCTGCGGAAGCACACGAGGTTTTGGCTATTGCCATGAACCGCCTGGGTGGCATGTCCAACTCCGGCGAAGGCGGAGAGGACGTTAAGCGTTTCGACGTCGAACCAAATGGTGACTGGAAGCGTTCTGCCATTAAGCAGGTTGCCTCCGGACGCTTCGGCGTGACCAGCCACTACCTGAATAACTGCACCGATATTCAGATCAAGATGGCCCAGGGCGCAAAGCCTGGTGAAGGTGGACAGCTGCCTCCAAACAAGGTTTACCCTTGGGTTGCAGAAGTTCGTATCACCACTCCTGGCGTGGGTCTGATTTCCCCTCCTCCACACCATGATATTTACTCCATCGAGGATCTAGCTCAGCTGATCCACGACCTGAAGAATGCCAACCCATCTGCACGTATTCACGTCAAGCTGGTGGCAGAACAAGGTGTGGGAACTGTGGCAGCTGGTGTCTCCAAGGCACACGCTGACGTCGTTCTGATTTCCGGCCACGATGGTGGCACCGGTGCCTCCCCATTGACCTCCCTCAAGCATGCGGGTGGACCATGGGAGCTCGGCTTGGCTGAAACCCAGCAGACCCTGCTGCTTAACGGTCTGCGCGACCGCATCCGCGTGCAGTGTGATGGCCAGCTCAAGACCGGCCGCGACGTTATCGTGGCAGCACTTTTGGGTGCTGAGGAATTCGGCTTCGCCACCGCTCCATTGGTGGTTGAAGGCTGCATCATGATGCGCGTTTGCCACCTGGACACCTGCCCAGTTGGTATTGCTACCCAGAACCCAGGACTGCGTTCTAAGTTCACCGGCAAGGCTGAGCACGTGGTTAATTTCTTCACCTTCATCGCTGAAGAAGTCCGCGAATACCTGGCACAGCTTGGTTTCCGCACCATCGATGAGGCCGTTGGTCAGGCTCAGGTTCTGCGTAAGCGTTCCGGCATCCCTGCCGATTCCCGCGCAGCGCACCTGGACCTCAGCCCAATCTTCCACCGTCCTGAGACCCCTCACTTCACCGAGCAGGATATCCGCTGCACCAAGACCCAGGAACACAGCCTGGAGAAGGCACTGGATAATAAGCTCATCGAAGAGGCTTCGGAGACCATCACCCGCGCAGCTGCAGGTGTGGACACAAAGATTGTGCTCGATCACAAGATCAGCAACGTCAACCGCTCTGTAGGCACCATGCTTGGTTCTGCAGTCAGCCGCGTTGCTGGTGCCAAGGGTCTGCCAGAGGACACCATCACCCTGAACTTCACTGGTTGTGCTGGTAACTCCTTCGGTGCTTTCTTGCCACACGGTATTTCCATCAACCTCACCGGCGATGCCAATGACTTTGTGGGCAAGGGACTGTCTGGTGGACGTATTGTTATCCGTCCATCTGCAGAAACTCCAAAGCAGCTCAAGACCAACCCAGATATCATCGCGGGCAACGTGATCGGCTACGGCGCAACCAGCGGCGAGCTCTTCATCCGCGGCCAGGCTGGCGAGCGCTTCTGTGTTCGTAACTCCGGTGCAACCGCAGTGGTTGAAGGTATCGGCAACCACGGCTGTGAGTACATGACCGGCGGTCGTGTCCTCGTCCTTGGCCCAATCGGCGAGAACTTCGGTGCTGGTATGTCCGGCGGTATTGCCTACGTGGCCAAGACCGATGACCTCGAGCTGAAGATCAACGGCGAATTGGTTGACATCGTTGAACTTAATGACAACGAAGTTGAGTGGGCCAATGACCTTATTGACCGTCACCGCGAGCTCACCGGCTCCGAAACCAAGTTGCGCGCCGATGATCTGGTGAAGATCATGCCACGCGATTTCCAAAAAGTTCTCAACATCATCGAAACCGCACAAGCTGCGGGTGAAGACCCAGCTAAGAAGATCATGGAGGCAGTGAGCTAATGGCCGATCCACACGGATTCCAAAAATACACCCGACGCGAGCCTGCACACCGTCCCGTGCCTTTGCGTCTCATGGACTTCAATGAAGTTTATGAGCAGGCACCCGCCGGTCAGATTGAAGAACAAGCAGCTCGTTGTATGGACTGCGGTGTACCGTTCTGCCACGAGGGATGCCCACTGGGCAATATCATCCCTGAGTGGAATGACTTGGTGCGCCAAAACCGGTGGAAAGAGGCATATGATCGCCTCCACGCCACCAACAACTTCCCAGAGTTCACCGGTCGTCTTTGCCCGGCACCTTGTGAAGGCGCTTGTGTGCTCGGCATCAATGACGATGCTGTGACCATTAAGAATGTCGAGCTGGAAATCGTCGAAAAGGCTTTTGCGGAGGGCTGGGTCAACCCAGTTGTACCTTCCATGTCCACCGGTTTGAGCGTCGCTGTGGTCGGTTCCGGCCCAGCCGGTTTGGCTGCCGCCCAGCAGCTCACCCGCGCTGGTCACAGCGTGACCGTCTTCGAGCGCGATGACCGCCTCGGTGGCCTCATGCGCTACGGCGTGCCTGAGTACAAGATGGAAAACCGCTGGATTGACCGCCGCATTGAACAAATGCAGGCAGAGGGCACCACTTTCCAGGTAGGTGTCTCACCGCGCGCCGCTGAGCTGGCGCTTTTCGACGCGATCGTGCTGGCAACCGGTACGCCAGTGGCTCGTCCACTGAAGGTTCCCGGAAGTGACCTCAAGGGTATCTACCCAGCGATGGAGTACCTCACCGAGCAAAACCGCGTGAATGAGGGTGATGCTGAGGTTTCTCCAATCAGCGCCAAGGGCAAGAAGGTTGTCATCATTGGTGGCGGCGATACCGGCACCGACTGCTTTGGTACCGCACTGCGCCAGGGTGCAGAATCCGTCACCCAATTTGATATCCGCCCTCGTGCTCCATTCCAGCGTGCTGAGTCCACCCCATGGCCGATGTACCCCAACCTTTTCCGCACCGCAACCGCCCATGAGGAAGGCGATTACATCATCTCCGGCGATGAATCTGCTGAGGAGATCGAGGCTTTGGGTCTGGCTCGTCGTGGCGCTGGCTCCACCATGGGTGAGCGTAAGTTCGCGGTTAACACCGTGGAATTCCATGGCACCGATGGACATGTCACCGGCCTGACCGGTAACCAGATCCGCGTTGTCAACGGCAAGCGCGAGCCTATTGAGGGCACCGAGTTCCCCTTCGAGGCAGACTTGGTTCTCATCGCACTGGGCTTCACCGGCGCTGAGCAGGGTGGATTGGCTCATGAGCTGGGCGTTACCTTCGACGACCGTGGCCGTATCATCCGCGATGCCGAGTACCGCAGCCCAACCAACTCCCGCGTTTATGTCGCCGGCGATAATGGCCGTGGCCAGTCCCTGATCGTGTGGGCAATCGCAGAAGGCCGCGCTTGTGCCGCCGCTGTGGATGCTGACCTCATGGGCGAAACAGCACTTCCCGTAGCAGTAGCTCCGGGCGATGTACCACTGGCCATCTAAGCGCTGGGTACTTAACTAAGTTTGGATTTCGGTCGGTCCAAAGACATCAATCATTCATAGACCGAGAACAGCTCCCCTGTACATTGCAGGGGAGCTGTTTTTTTGTTATTTGATCACGGGCGGGCCGGGTTTAGCTAATTTTTAGCCAATCTTCCAGGTATGGACTGGTTCGCCCATAAACTGATTATCCAAATAGCTCCGCAGCATGGCAGCCAATGCATCCTGACGTGACTTGGAGCCTGGCAAACTGCCATGGGCCTCAAAATGGTTAAGGGTGCGCAGCTGCCAGGTGGCACCATTTTGACGAGATTTTGCACGTTCCTCAATAATGCCCAGGTAGGTATCAATGAGGGTGGCGTCTACCTCCAAGCGCTGCAAACCAATTCTTGCCTGAGGCAACAGGTGCTCTAACACCAGGTCAGCCACATTAATCTGGCCTAGAGTTGGCCAGGTCATGCGGGCAAAAAGGCCAGAGCGCGCCGCTGATTGGAAATTCTTCTCTGCATCCGGGAAAGGCAAACGTGACCATACTGGACGGTTTTCCTCTGCTAGGTACTTAACTAGGCCATAGTAGAAGGCCGCGTCTGCAGTGATATCAATCGGAGTGGGACCTGCTGGCAGCAGACGGTTTTCCAAGCGCAGGTGGGAGCGCTCCGTACCGGGTGCATAAATCGGACGGTTCCACCGCCACACTGTGCCATTATGCAGATTGAGATAGTGCAATGCTGGGGATTTCCCCTTCATCATCGGCGTACCCGACAGCGCCCGGGATTCCGCAATGAGCGGGGAGAAATAGCGCACATTTTCTTCAAAGAGGTCAAAAACGCTGGTAATCCACCGCTCACCAAACCAAACGCGGGGGCGCACACCTTGGTTAACTAGCTCTGGGGTGCGGGTATCTATTGCTTGTTGGAAAACCGGAATGCGGCTTTCATGCCACACCCGGCGGCCCAAAAAGAGGGGAGAGTTTGCTGCCAGTGCCACCTGGACTCCGGCAATTGCTTGGGAGGCATTCCAGGCTGCCGCAAATTTGGTCGGTGCTAATTGCAAATGCAGCTGGATGGAGGTGCAGGTGGACTCGGGGGCGATATCTGCAAAATCATGAGCAATCTGCTCGCGGTCGGCCAGATTGATATGCACCATCTCGCCGCGGGAATCCATGATGGTATTGCTCAGCGCGCGGTAGCGATTTTCCTGGGTCATCCAGGCGGGATCTTCCAAAAATGCTGGGGTGACAGTTGGCAAGGTGCCGATCATGGCAACATTAACGCCGGCTGCAGTTGCTGCTTCCCGCACTGTGCCTAGGCGGGAGCTGATGCCATCTTCCAAGCGTTTGAGGCCATCACCTTGAACGGAAAGGGGAGGGTGATTTAGCTCCACATTGAAATTGCCGATTTCAGATTGATACTCAGAATTTAGAGAGGACAGCACTGCTTCACCAGCAAGCGCTGGCTGCATATCCTTATCAACCAAGTTGAGCTCAAGTTCTAGCCCGATGGAACCTCGATCTTCAAAGTCGGAGATTTGGAGGTGCCGGTCAAAAATTTCAAGGTCTTCCATGAGCAGCTGGCGATAACGCGTGCGCTGCTGTGGTGTGTACCTGTCCGAGGAAACTGATTCGCCCATAACTTAGAGCAAACCACAAAATGGAGCAACTGGTGAGAGCTAGTGCAAAAGAATTCATGGCAGTCCCCGGAAAAATTTTAAAAAAGCCTGAGATCCCAAAAAATAAAGGATGCGGTCACCTTTAAAAAATGACCGCATCCTTTAGAAACTATTGTTCAGAATGCAAACAGTAGGATTAATCATCAAGCTTCATATGTCCTGGGTTCCATAGTCCAGAGCGCTGGATGGTCTCAAGGTTGATATCCGCAACCTCGGGAGCTTCACCGGTCGAGTTAGTACGCAGCATATAACGCTCGATGGAACCCCAGTCGCGGCCCCAGTCATTACGCAGGTAGGAAGGGATTTCATAGGCGTAGTTCACAGCTTCTGCAGTGCCCATGGCGCCACCGCCAGCCCAGTCCTGGAATGGGGACAAGGTTGCCTTGCCGCCGGAGTCTGGAGAGATGCGGTATTCCGGAATCTCGGTCACACCAGCGTAGTGATCAAAGGTGCGCTGGCATGGGAATTGCAGGCCAACAGCCCAGTCCAAAAGACCTGGGGTTTCAGAACCGATGACATTGTTGAGGGAATCCAGGGTTGGTACGCGCGGAGGAGTAAACGCGACCCACTGGTCCTCATCCAGGTTGAGGTCGGAGGCAACAATACGCATCACATCGGCATCGGCTGGCAGCTGATCAAGTGGGAAACGCAGGTTGCGCCATGAAGGCTCAGGGCCAATGTCATACATCATGGCTTCACCCATGCTCTCAACGTCGCCGTCGGCAGTGCGCTTGCCATATTCCAGCATGACGGATTGGCCAGGCTGCAACACATTGTTGATGTCATAGTGTTCAATGCGGCCAGCTGCAGAGACCACAATGATGGGGGTTTCTGCAGTTGCCTCAGGGACCTGGTACCAATCGGTGGTGATGTGTCCTGGGGTTTGGGTGCCAGCACTCCAAGAACCAATGACTGGAACCTTGGTGTAGTCCAAAGCGAAAGGCAGACGGGCAGTAGAGCCGTTGACACCTTCTGAGGCACGGACACCGCCGGTATTGCCAGTGGATTGTCCGGAGGATTCATCTGAGCCACCGGTCTGAGTGTTCTGGCCGGTGTTGTCATCAGTGCCGGTATTGGCAATAGCACCCACAGCAGAAAGATCAGCCTGATCCTGGCTAATGGAATCAGGGATGCCATTGGGAGTGAAGCCACGGATTTCATCAGCTTCCAGAGATTCGCCCAGGGTGGAATTAACTGGGGTCAGGAAGGAATCATTGGAGTTGGTTTCCAACATGGCATCCTCTGCCAAACCACAGGTCTGGCCGGTGAGGGTGCGGAGGTTTCCGAGGCCCACAGAATATGCCGGGTATTGATCCAGGAAACCCTTGCCCAAAGAAGCACATGCCATAAAGACCACTAGGGCAGATACGACGGCAATAGGGGAGGCTAGCAAACCTTTGAAGCGGGAAGCGCGCTGTTGTTTAGCGGTTTCCTCGGCGACAAATTCACCCATGGAGTGAGTGGTTTCTGCACGGGCTACCCGGACGTCCTTAACGAATGCCTGAATAACGCCGATAACCAGCACTGCCACTGCCAGGAAGAGCACAATGGTGGAGGCTTCAATGCCCTTGAGCTGGATGGTCTTATCCCACCAAGGAACGGAGTAACTGGAGGTGTACCACCAACCGTTAACACCAGCAAGGGAAAGCGCCAGCACAAAGAGGAAGGCGCCGATAGAGAAGGTGCGCATGCGCGGGGATTTCACAGCCACATAGGACAGCGCCACCGCTGCCAGGCCTGCCAGCGCGCCAGCCAGACCGGCATAAACTCCAAAGTGGTGAGTCCACTTGGTGGGGGTGAACATCATAAAGAACATGGTGCCGAAAATAACCAGCATCAAACGCAGGGAAGGTCCCTTAGCGGAGCCGGGGATGCGACCATAACGCAGGATAGAAGCCACCACAATTACCAGGCAGGAAATGAGCATCAGCACGGCAAAACGGCGGGTGAAGGAACCATCAACAGTTTGTTCCATGACGGTTTGGTAGCGCACATATTCGTGGTACCAGGTCAGCGCCGGCCCCTTCGCCGAACGTACGGAAATAGATTCCATCACGGTGGAGAGGGTTTGATCGCCAAACACTGCGATGAGGATGGCGGTGCCGGATGCCAGGAAAGGTGCCAGCATAGCCAGGGTTGCGCTGGTAACAGCGCTTCTCGACGCACCCCTCGGCGCCCCAATTAGCGGCAGGCGGCGATAGAGAATACGAATCAACGAGGACAAGCTGACCAAAAGTGCCGACACCGCCATCAGACCGGTGGGGCCAGAGGCCAAAGAAATGGTGGCGAGGATGACGCCGATTGCAGCTGGCAGAAGGCGTGAGGTAGCGATAGCGCGCTCAAAAGACACCCAGGTCAACAGGGCACCCATTGCGATAATTGGCTCGGGGCGAACACCATTGTTGTAGGGCAGCCAGAAGGCCAGGAAGACCATGGCAGCTGACCAGTGTGCGACGCGGCGGCCATCAACCAAGGCACCAAAACGAGGCATGACCTCGCGGGAGACAACAAACCAAATAATCAGACCAGACAGCAATGCGGGCAGGCGAATCCACGTAGACGCAGTGGAGATATAAGCCATGAGCCCCAGTAGGTCGTAGTAGGGAGCGCCAAAAGGAGACTCTGGAACGCCGAACCAGCGGTAGTAGTTGGCCATATAGTCCGCATTTTGGGACACGCGGGCCATGTTCATAATGAAGCCGTCATCGGAGGTGTTAGCGCCGATGAAATGCCAGAACACCAAGATGCCAACAACTACGCCATCAAGTGGCTTGAGCTTGCGCCAATTGGCAGGTAGGAAGCGGTGGGATTTGCGGCCATCGAGGATGTCCATGCGGTGCAAAGCCCACAGTGCTACCAGCAGGGAAGCCAAGCCGATGAACATTGCAGCATATTTAATCAGGCTGGGGGAGGAGGTGAAGCGAGAATTAATCTCGATGTTCACGTTTAGCCCCGCTGCACTCAGTGCGTTCGCGGTGGTGGGGTCGTCGACAAGCTCGGTATAAACGCCGGTGACCTGAGGGCGCTCATCGCCCTCGGTGCTGCCTTCAAAATCAGTTCCGCTGATGGTGGCGGTGGTGGTTTCCTTGGTGGAGGAAATCTCCAACATGGCGTTGTCGGGGATGCGGTCGACCTGCGTCGGGGAAAGCTCCATGAGAGCTTCGCCGCGGACAATAACGTCCAAATTGCCGTTAATGCTGCGCACAAAAAGACCACGGTTGGTGGCATCGGTGCTATCTAGCGGCAGTGTTCCCAGTACCAGGGACTGATCCTCGTTGAGGTTGGCCAAGGCGGAAATGGGCACGCTGGCTTCCATGGACTGCGGCGCATAGGAAATTAATGGCGCATTAACACTTGCTAGCTCCCCATTTTGCGGCCAGGACAGTGAAGACTGCACCTGGTTGACCGGCAAGAATGGGAGAAGAACAAACATCACAAAGCCCAAAAGGCCTGATCCGATAGCCAGTTTCTTCAGCCAACTCGGTGCAACTTGCGGGGGTTCAACTGCGGCGGTGTTGCCTGCAGCACCCTTTAGCTTTTTCGACTCAACTACATCTGACACGCTGATCGAGTCTACGTCATCTAGCCCCTTGCCACCGTGTTGGCGTGCAGGTTCAGCTCCGCTTCGTGAGGTATCACTCATTATGGCTCACCACCACAAAGGGGCCAATTTGGGTGATTTCCCAGTTCTGAGAAAATACTTCAGGATTGAAAAACACGCCGCGGAACCTCACATTCGGGTTATTGGGGTAGAGATCTTCAGCCAGGTCATATTTCCAGCCGGCCTCAAGATCATCCACCGAGCCACGGAAAATAAAGACCTCCGGTGCCTGCCATGGTGCCTCGGCCAATGCCTGCTCAAAAGCTGCAGGATCAGAGAGCTGATCCCAGCTTTGAACCGCCCAGGATTCAATGGTTTCATTGCGCTTGCCAAATTCCCCCAAAGGGTTGGCATAGTGCGAGGTAAATGCCTGGAAACCGCGATAAGGATTAAAGGACATGAAGTCTAACTCATCGGTGAGCACAATCGTCTCTGAAGGCTCAAAACCTTGGTCCAGCAGGTGCTGATTAATCTCGCCATAATAACGGGCAGCTCCTGCCGGGTAGCGGTCAGCGCGCTCGCCATTGCCATCGGTATCGGTATAAGCCAGATCAATTGCATGGGCGTTTTTCTCCGGCAAGTTTTGGGCATAATCAATGCCGCCCAGCACCACAATAATGATAATTATGCTGTTCAAAGCACGTGCGGTACTCTCCGAAACCTGTTTTGGATAAAGCTGGTACACACTTGCCAAACGGAAATCGGCGATGCCCAGCACACCCGCGGTGGCGAACATCATGACCAGCACCGTATCCAAACGGAAGCCCAGCAGGGTATTTCCAATCAGGGTGATTGCCATGGATAGAGACATCCAGAAATAGAAGACACCAATGGCAATCCACATGGAGCGGACCTCGGAGCTGCGGAAACGCACCACCAAATAAATTAAACCCACCAAACACAGCACACCCAATACGCTGGGAATGAGGAAAGGCACTGGGAATTGGGTGCCCTCAATGGGCAAATAGTGAGTGGCGGTATCGCCCGACTGCTCAGCGCCATCCACCGCGGCGAGCAGGTACGGGCCCCAGGTCACCAGGGCAATGCCTATCGACGCCACTCCCAGCACCAACAGCCGCCCAATGGGCTTTATCGATTTCTGCATGCCAGCAGCAATAATCACAGAGACCGCTACCACTGACAGTGCGATAGTGGCAGTGAACAGAGTATAGAAAGTGGCCGAGAGACCTAGATAAACGATGCCGCCACACAGCGCAAAGGTATCTCCACGTGCAATGCGGGGAGCCAGCACTGCCATTGCTGGAATACCCAATGCCACGATAGCGGCATAAGGCTCTTCAGCATGCATGGCCAACATGACCGCAGTAGATACTAAGGCGATGCCAGAGGCCACCGGCAAAGAACCGGTAATTCGCTGCCAGACTGGCACCAATACTGAGGCTGCCATAGCCAAAGAAATAATCGCCCAAGGTTGGAGTACCTCCCAGCCTGAAAGTCCCAGGAGGTTAGCCAGACGACCACCCACCCAGAACCAGCCCGCTGGATAGTAGGTAGGCATATCGATGTAATTCATATCCGAAAGGCTGACCTCATCAGCCATTCGTGTCATAAACTGCGTGCGGAAGCCTTGGTCGACGCTGACGCCATCAAGGTAGAGCTTGGTGGCCGAAAGTGGAATAGCAAGAGTAGCCACCACCAAAGCTGCCGGGCTGAGATAAGCCACAAGATAACTGAGCACGAACCGCCATCTGGGGCGAAGAGTGTGGCGCTCAAATTCCCACCGCGAATTGTTAAGGTGCTCGTCTCTTACCCACATCCACGCCAGTACGCCGGCGGCGACAACCACCACGGCAATAGTTACCGAGGACAGCGCGCGGGTCACCATGGAAGCACCAAAGGCCGGCAGATTGGTCTGCTTTAAGGCCATCCATGCGATAAGAGCAAAGAAAAATGCCATAGCCGCAGCACCTGCAATAGCTGCCAGGGTGGCACCTTTACCTAGGCGATCAGGCCGGTACACTTCGCCAACGGGCACCCGGGAAGTGCCCAAAGGATTAAGATCTTCGCGAACCTCGACGGTTCCCTCTTTTTTGGAGGAGTTTGTCATGTTAGAAGTCTTTCATATTCTTCTGCATTAAATGAGTTTGCTTTGCACCAGGAAAATTCACAACTCGGTGGAGACAAGGAAAATACCCGACACCAAGGTGCTGAGACCAAAGGTGGCGGGTAGTTCACAACTGCAAAAAATCCTAGAAAGAACTAGAAAGGCAGCTTCCTAAAAATTGCACGTGGAATGAACTGGAACGCCAAGGAGACGTACTGAAACAATGGGTGGACAAAGATGATGTCCTTCTTGTTCACTACTGCGTCATAGACGGAATTAGCTACGTCTTCACGGTTGACGGTCAATGGGGCTTCGCCAGCTTCTGCACTCATCTTGGTGCGAACCTGACCAGCGCGGACCACTACTACATTGGCGCCACTGCCGCGCAGTGCCTCACCCAGCTGGGTATAAAAACCATCAAAACCAGCCTTGGCAGAGCCATAGACAAAGTTGGAGCGACGCACACGCTGACCAGCAACAGAAGACATAGCAACGATGGTGCCATGTCCTTGAGCCTCAAACTTCTGGCCCAAAAGTACACCAACAGAGACGCCAGCGGTGTAGTTGACGGAGGTTGCCTCCACTGCCAGGGCCTGATCGCGCCACTGTGCTTCATTGTCACCGAGAATGCCGAAGGCCACGATAGCGATATCCACATCGCCCTTTTCAAAGGCAGCCTCGATGACTGCAGGGTGACTCTCGGTATCGAGGGCATCAAAGTCCACCACAGATACCGACTCTGCACCAGCAGCTTCGATTTGAGCCACAGCAGCAGCTACGCGTGGGGAATCCTGACGAGCTGCAAGAGTGACATGTGCAGCGCCCTGCTTGAGGAAGCGCTCCACAATGGAGAGTCCAATTTCAGAGGTGCCACCGAGAAGCAAAATATTTTGGGCCTTGCCCACTGCATTAAGCATTGTTTAAAAGCCCTTTCTAGTGAAGCTCAAGTCGACGAGACATATCGGAGGCAAAGACTCCCGTGGGGTCAATCTCATTACGGGTCTTCAGCCAGCCCTCAAGTCCGGGGTACATGGTGTGGAAGTTCTCCGCAGAGGTACGGGATTCCTTGGCCAGGTACAAACGGCCACCGAATTCCATGACTCGCTTATCCAGATCATCCAAGAAAGCGCCCAGACCTGGTCGGATTGGGAAGTCAACACAGACATTCCAACCTGGCATTGGGTAGGACAAAGGTGCGCGGTTGCCAGGTCCAAAGAGCTTGAACACATTCAGTGCGGAGTAGTGTCCGGACTTCTGCATATCGCGGATGATGTCCTTAAAAGGCTCAACAGCATCCATTGGCACCACAAACTGGTACTGCAGGAAGCCCTTGGAGCCGTAGCCACGGTTCCACTCACCAATAAGATCCAGTGGCTGATAGAACTGGGTCAGGTTCTTCACCTTGTTGCGAGCAGGTGCGCCCATGGCGTAGTAAGCCTCGCCAATAGCCATGAGGGAAAGCTTGTTCATGGTCCAGGATGGGAAGATATCTGGCACCTTCATCAGCTGTGGCGCATTGAACTTCAGCGGATCCTTGGCCAGCTTGGGAGCAAATTCCTCAAGCTGCGCCAAAGTAGCCAGGGAACCACGGGAAATGGTGGAACGGCCCAACTTTGGCTCGGGGCTGATCACATCAAACCAGGCAGAAGAATAGGTGTAGTTGTGCTCAGATCCATCTGAGTGGAAAGCTACGGTTTCTTCGAGGTTGGAGGTGCGATCCGTATCGGAGATGAAGTAGGCGGTCTCGGTCTTGGTCATGCGGATGCGTGCGCGCACGATAATGCCGGTTAGACCCATGCCACCAACGGTCGCCCAGAAAAGATCGCCCTGGGGATCCTCGGCGGTGCCTTCTGGTTCGAGGTGCAGAATGCGACCATCAGCAACCAGCAGTTCCATGGAAACCACGTGGTCACCAAAGGAACCTGCAGAGTGGTGGTTCTTGCCGTGGATATCTGGTCCGATGGCGCCACCAATGGTGACCTGGCGGGTGCCTGGGAGTACTGGAACCCACAGACCATAAGGCAGTGCAGCTTTCATGAGCTGGTCGAGGGTGACACCGCCGTCAACGTCAACAATCGCAGATTCAGGATCGATGGAGTGGATCTTGTTGAGGGGCTGCATGTCAATGACAAGGCCACCGGCGTTTTGGGCAGGATCGCCATAGGAGCGACCCATACCGCGAGCTATAACGCCACGCTTGAGATATGCAGGCTTGGAGTCATTTTGCTCAGCAACCTGTCGGACTGCCTCGACAATGACGTCGAGATCAGGGGTGGACAAGACCTCAGCAGTGGTGGGGGCGGTACGGCCCCAGCCGTTCAGTTTCTTAGCTTCTAGGGGAAGGGCTCCGTGGGCACCGGCCGAAGCGCCGGAGCTGGACGTGCCGTGAGAACTGTTCATCGCCTTCAAAGGTTACCCCTCAATGATTAAAGGTGACGCCACCAAGCTCCAAAAGTTGGATGAAAGGTTCAATCTCACATTTTGAGACTGGCTGTGTGCAGCCAGTATCTCCCTAAAGGTCCCCCCAAAGATCTCCTTAAAGATCCATTAACTCCCGGATTTCTGCGGGCAGTTCTTCCTGCGAGGTGATGGTTGGGCCATCGTATTCCCGCAGAATACGGTAGACCACGCTACGTGAGGTGCTATCAAGAAATGGAATCTCTTGAGCCATGAGGCGGGTCATAAAATCATCTAGTGGAAGATTTGTTCTTTCCGCGGCGATGTGGACTTCAGATTCCGGCGCCTGTGAGCTGCTCTTGAATTTCTCAAACATGCTCTTAACGATACTCATGACGGTAATCTGGGCTGCATGGACAGCAGGATGAGAATGCAGGCAGCGGCAGGTTCAGCTCTGATTGGAACGGGGGTTGCACTTAATGATTATGTTAAAAGCCCAGTTCGCAGGGCATTAGTTTATGGCGCCTTGGTTTTAGGTGGGACAGGGGTTATCGCCTTTAGTGAGGATGCCACCGGCAAGAAATACATTTTTGGCGAGGATTCCACCCTGGTTTTTGATCAAATCCGCCAAGATATCGGCGATCTAGGTATTACACCAGGCCCAGATTCGGATGCGCAGTACATCAATGAACGCGGCCCCCTGATTACCTGGCTGTTGTTGGCAGTTTTTGCCCTGGCTTTTGTCACGCTGGTTTATGCCTCGGTGCGAGTAGATTTAGCGGTGATGAAAAAGCTGGCTGGCTTTTTTGAAAAGCGCGGCAAAAAACATCCCTTTAGCTGGACTGGAATGGTCTATGCAGCTGCGGTTTATGCCATTTTTGAGTTGGATAATCTAAAGAAATAGCGCAGTTCACGCAGCCTCAAATAGCAGAATCCAGCGGTGTCATATCTGCGACCCTAGAGCCGGGGTGGCAACGCCAAAGTTTTAAAAATGGCTATTCTGGGGCTTATGCCCACGAACTATGCCCGCGACAACGTCGTCTCCTTGGCGTCTGCACGCGCGCATCGATCGGCCAGAAATGAGGTTCAACCGCCAAATAATCCACCGGTTGATCCACAGCGCACGCTGATTGTGCGAGCAAATAATGTGCAGGCAGACGGGGAAATTTATCGTCAAATAGGTCTTGATTCCGCAATGGACCTGGAAGAACTGCACACGGTGCTCAATATTTCCTTCGGGGTGGGAGGGGATTCCTCGCCCTGGCGCTTTGAGGACTTTCAGCATCGCCCCATGGAAGCTTCCAAAAAGCTCTCCCAGCTGCTGCGAGAGGAAGGCGATCAGCTCTTCTATTTTTGGGGTTTATGGCAGTTTAACCTGCAGTGTTTAGAAATTTATCCGCGCGATAATGGCACCCCGCGCGCGTTGTGCATCGGTGGCTGTGGTGGTCTCAATGATGATTTTGACCAAGCCACCATCAACGCTGAGCTCACCGGCACCGACACCATCCGCGATGTGCTTTCCGGCGTGCGGCCAGAGGTTATTGACCTGGTAGATCGCACGGGGGTTTTTGATTTTATCCCGTTTTTGCAGGCTCTAGATCTTAAAAGACGAACGCTTATCGACGCCGACCATGTGCGCACCGCCCGGGCGTTGCCAGCGGAGCACAGTGCCGAAGCCAGTGACGCTTTTTGGTCCTGTGTTTTAGCGCTGGCCTGTTTGGGTGATGAAGCCCTCTTTGTGGAGGTAATTGAATCCACAATGAGTGCGCTGGGGTGGGTCTCTGATGATGGATCACCGCTGGCAGCGGCAGAAATTACTGCTGCGTGCGCTAACTCTTTAGAGGTGCTGGCGAAGCTGGGTGCTTATGGGGAGGAGCAGCTGGCGCCGGTGGACCGGCTCGACATTTATAGGGAGCTGCTGCGTTTCTAGGTATTGTGTAATCCCGTGTCAGAGAACCCAGACCTAAACATCATTCGGCCCATGAGTCTAAAGACTCAAGCTTTCCGATTCATCCTCACCGGTGGCCTTTCTGCCGTTGTTGATCTCGGTCTATTGTCGCTCTTCCAGCTGGTTTTTGGGCTACCAGTGCCCATCGCCCGCACTATTTCCTTCATTGCCGGAACCACCACCGCCTATATGATCAATCGGCGCTGGACCTTCCAGGCTGAGAGTTCAACCTCGAGATTCCTCGCAGTGGTGGCGCTCTATGCAGTGACCTTCTTTATCAATATCGGTTTGCAGACTTTTTGTTCGGCGCTTTTTGAATCCTGGAATTGGAATGAAGCTGTTGCCATGGTTGTGGCTTTCGTCATTGCACAAGGCACCGGAACCACCATCAACTTCATTGTCCAAAGGACACTAATTTTCCGCGCTAAGTAGGGGATTTAAAGATGAAAAATATTAATCTCACCATGCTCGCAGGATTGCTGGGAGTGCTCTATTTTGTCCTGCTGACCTTGGTTTTCTCCGCAAATGGCATGGAGTTTATCGCAGTCTTGGCCTATGCGATTATCAGCCTTGCGGGCCTTGCTGCAGCCTGGGATAATTTCCGCGATCGCAATAATCCCACCTGGAAAACCTGGGTGGGATTGGTCGGCGGATTGCTGATTTTTGTTCCGGGTTTGTGCCTGCTGCTAGGAAATACTGTGTTGTCCCTAAGCGGAAACAACCCTTCCACCTTGGTTAATACCCTGCTCTCAGTGGCCACTATTGGCGCCATCTATCTGCTGCCGATCGGCATTATGATGTGCCTGATCGCAGGATTTAACCGTTTTTATGAAACCCTAAGGGCGTGAGAATTTCTCCTGCCTGCCCAAACGGTGCAGGTGCAGCCACTCCCTAAAGCCCTTAATGTCCTTCTTTTGCACCAGGAAGAACCAAGCAAAGCGGGCATATTCCTGCGGCAATAGCTTGCGCATGCCGGGCTGGGCCATGAGGTAGCCGCGGTTGCGGTAGGTGAAAAAGCGCTTGGTGTCATTGTCAGGATATTGGGTGTGCATGCGGCCACCCATAATTGGTTTGAACTCATCGGAGCCATCTGGGTGCAGGTAGGCGGTGGTCAAACAGGTGCCAAAGGGGAGACCCGAGCGCACCAGGCGGCGGTGATATTCCACCTCGTCGCCACGGATAAATAGGCGATAATCTGGCACGCCGATCCTTTCCATGGCATATGCGCTGATCAAAGCACCATTAAAGAGGGAAGCGATGCCTTCAAGCACGTCATCCGCAGGGTTTTTAGGATCAATCAGCTCATTGCGCATGCGGCGCCATTCCAGGCCACGGCGCAGTGGGAAGGCCAAACGCTCTGGGTCTTCGGCGTTGCACACGACTGGTGAAACCTCTTCCAGATTGTGGCGGGAGGCAGCGTCGATAAGCGTCTTTAACACCTCCGGGCCCTCAGAGCGCCCGTCATCGTCAGCGCACCACACAGCATCGGCGCCGAGCGCCAGCGCGGTCAAAAAACCGTAGGCAAAACCGCCGCCGCCACCCAAATTGGTGCGCGAGGGGGTATAAACGCCGCGCTCGCCGGCAACCTCTTCAAGGAGCTTTTCGACGCGCGGATCGTTGCCGTTGTCCACCACCACAATATGCTGCACTGGATATGTTTGATTGGCCACAACCTCAAGGGAATGCCGGAGCAATTCCACTCGATTATGGGTCACGATGACCGCTGCGACATTGATGCCCGGCTGAAGGTGGGTAGTGGTTTGTGCCATGGCCTATATATTGCCACGTTCGATGGGTGTCTTCGGTTTTCGGGAGGTGTGGCGGAATGTTCTGCACAAAAAACTAGACCGTAAATGTGCTGATTGAACAATATTTAGTTATATAAAGTGCCGTTTATCCAAAATCACACATCTTGGAAGGTATAGGAGGTGAGCCGTGGTTTTTAAAGGGGTATTTGAATGGATACAGTTAGAAATAGATGCATTAGGTGGTCCCAGTTGAAGTGGCTGAGCTGCGGTGCCATGAGGGAAAGGCTTGTTATGTACATAAAAGATAAGCGGCCTAGCTCTTTGAGTGGAACCCTGAAGATTAATCGTGAGCTATCTATGGAAAATAGGGGCCTGCGAAACCTATTTTTTGCGCTGATGTACGTGTTTTCCCTTGTGGTGTCCATGTCCTTGGTCTATTTTGATAGCGCAATTGCTGTTTCTTGGTCCACGGTGGGAATGGTGGTGCTGTGGTCTCTTTACACCCGCACGCCTTGGGAATATGTTTTCCTCAACGCCTTCGTGTTTGTGACTACCTCCCTGTATATGGGAGTGATTGTGGACAGTCCTGTTGCAACTGCACTTTTCATTGGGCTTTCGCAGCTGGTGGTGGGATTAACGGTGTGCCCACTGATGAGGGTTCTGGAAAAAATTCCATCCCGTCAGACACGCGGCATTGGAGTTCGCCTTAGCTCGCCCACAAGCGAGATTGTGAATCCGCGTTTTGTATATCGCCTACTGATTGCCAGTCTGGTGATGCTTCCGGTGGCCGATGCGCTGGCGCTATTTGCAGTATCTTATGAGGGTTTTGAACCAACCCTCACCGTCTATTTCGCACTTATCCTGCGCGATCTTTCCAGCATTATCACCATTGCCGGTGCTGGAGCGGTAATTATCACAGCCTCACTCCGAGGCATCGGGGCGACTGCCGTCCGTGAATTTATCATGGTTGTTGCTGTTACTGGTTTAGTGCTGGGGCTTATTTTTGGGCCGGGTAAAAACCTTCCCATCATTTACTTCTCCATCTTGCCTCTATATTGGAGTGCTACCCGACTACCAGTGGCTCTGGCGAGCTTCCATGCCGTCATTACCGTTCTCACTGCTTCGGTTTTGGCTTTTATGTTGGGAACTGGACCTTTTATTGTTTCCGATTCTATGGTGACGCAAGCATCAGCGGTGGAAGTTTATATCATTACGTGTATTTTGCTTTCCTTGGTGGTTTCCACCACGGTGCAGCGCCACACTCTCCTGGTTACCGAGCTTGAAACGCTCATTGAAACCATTCCAGATGCCTTGTTAACCATCGACCGTGAAGGCCAACTGGTCCCACTCAACCTTGCTGCGCAGGATGTGATGTTGCGCAACTCTGACGGCACCTACCGTACGCGCCTGCTGCGTGAGGTTGATGGTGGATTGCTTAATGAACACTCCCGCCCAAGTGGCCAAGCTTTAAGAGGCAAACATGTGCGCGGAAAAATGGTGGAATTTGCCGATATTCCGGCAGATCAAGATCCTCAGTATTTTTCCGTAAGTGCCTCACCTCTGTATTTCTTGGGTGAGACGGTGCCTGATCATGCGTTGCTGCTTTATCATGACAGCACCGACAAGTATCAGGCCATTAGGGAGCTCAGGCGAGCTCGTGATGACGCCAACTATCTTTTTGAATATGCACCTCAAGGCATTGCAGTTCTTGATGAAGAGGGCATAATCCTCCAGGCCAATAGTGCTTTGGGTGAACTCTTGGAAGCTCCCGTGGAGGAGCTTGTGGGCTGCGAAATAGAAAAGTATATTGCCGGAAATGACCTTTCCCTGGATATTGGTTCGGCAATTAACGAGCCTGGCGCCAGGGTTCATACTGACCGTTGTTTTAATACCCAAGATGGTCAAAGTAAAAGTTTGGCCTTGTCTTTCCGTACCAAGTTCAGTTCCGAATCAGATTCCCATGAAGTGCTGATGAATGCTGTTGACATTACGGAAAGGCAGCGTTTGCATGACTTGGTTTCTCATTTAGCTGATCATGATGCACTGACAGGTTTGGTGAACCGCAGGCGCTTGGAAACAGAGTTTAAGAAGATTCTGGAACAAGACGTCGCAGGGCGCAATGATGGTGCAGTGTTGCTCATCGATTTGGACAATTTCAAGATGGCAAATGATGAGTTAGGCCATCACGTCGGGGATGAGCTCCTTGTGGAATTTGCGCAACTATTAAAGGTTTCGGTCCGTGATTCGGATATTGTCGGAAGATTTGGCGGCGATGAATTTGTAATTATTTTGCCAAATGCTGATCAAAATGCTGCGATTTCCGTGGGAAAGAGAATAATCGAGGGAGTGAATCAAAGATATAGTGATCAGCCCAATGCATTGAAAAATGTAACAGCGAGTATCGGAATTTCTATGTTCTCCGAAGCTCGGGCTCAAGGCGTTGATCCACTGCGTTTGGCTGACCGCTTACTCTATGATGCAAAAAATTCCGGAAGAAACCGCTTCGCAGTGCTCAGTGCCAAAAAACTCGAGGCAGAGACCGATAAGCCGGAGATTTCTACTGCTTTTGTAAAAGAGGTTCTTGAGTCTGAGGCTTTTGACCTTGAGCTGCAACCAATTGCCGAGTGTTCCACCGGAGAGGTGACCTTAGCTGAGGGACTGCTCCGGGTGAAAACCGCCGGAGGATTAGTACCAACCGGTGATTTTGTGGCTGCGGTGGAGAAAGCTGGACTTGGTCCGGTGCTTGATAAGCGGGTGATGAAAAAGGGAATCAAGCTTTTGCCAATGTTGCAGGAGGCTAAACCCGGATTCCGTTTAACCCTAAATATGTCAGCGCAGTCTATTGGCTCTGAGGAAGTTTTTCACACGATTGTTTCGGAGCTGGAAAAGTATCAGATTAAGCCGGAATCTTTGATCATTGAGGTGACGGAGTCTGCGCCCATCACGGATTTGGATCTTGCTTGTGAATTCTTACACCAACTTCACGATCATGGTGTGGACTTTGCCATGGATGATTTTGGAACTGGCGCAGACCCATACCGAAATCTTAAATGTCTAGATTTTGACATTCTGAAATTTGCCGGCGAAATCGTAGAAGGCGTGATTGCAAAAAAAGAAGATCTAAACATTGTGCAAGAGCTGGTAGGAGTGGCTAAAAAACGCCAAATGTCTACTGTCGCCGAATACGTATCCAATCCACAGATCTTTGACCTCGCAAAAGAGATCGGCATTACCTATGCTCAGGGGTATCATATCGGTGTTTCACTGCCGCCTGGTGAGTTTATAGATACACATTTGAAAGTTACTTAACATTAATGACGCATAGAAGGCCGCCCAAAAAATTCTCAATTGCTCGTGTAATTGGAATTGGCGTGGTTGGGCTCGCTGCCATGGTTGGGCTCTTGCTTTGGATTTCCATCAAGCTCTCTGACCCAGCTTCTCCGGGGGCGCATCGAATTCACGTCATAGGGGATTGGTATGTCCTTTATGACGGCTATGTGCCGACCGTGGAAGTCCTCATTGCAGCCGTAGTGATCGCATTTATTTTCGCGGCTATCGCAGTCACGGTGGAGCGCTCTGTGACGAACCGCTCGCGACGTTCCTCTGATGAAGAGCGCCTACCGCTGGCCCCCAAAGTTGTGATGGCAAGAACCCGTGGCGTTTTTCATGGGGAGGTAACAATCACCATTCTGGTTCCAGCACATAATGAGGAAGAACGAATCACCGCCACCATTGAGGCACTCAAATCACAAGACAATGGTCCGGAACGCATAATTGTGGTGGCTGATAACTGCACTGATTCCACCCCAGATCTAGCCCGCGCTGCCGGAGTGGAGCTTTTTGAGACCCAAAATAATAAGCACAAAAAAGCAGGTGGCCTCAATCAAGTGCTAAAAAAGATTCTGCCGAACCTGGGTGAAAATGATGTGGTCATGGTGGTGGATGCAGATACCGTGCTCGATTCGGGCTTTCTCACTGAAGTGCGGCGACGTTTTACTTATGACCGTGCTTTGATGGCTGTGGGCGGCCTCTTTTATGGCGAAGATGGTGCTGGGTGGCTGGGGCAGTACCAGCGCAATGAATACACCCGCTATAGTCGCGATATTCACCGGCGCCGCGGCCAAGTATTTGTACTTACCGGCACTGCCTCTGCGTTTAGATCGCGGGGCTTAAAAACTGTCGCAGAATCCCGCGGTACCCGCATCCCTGGCCGTCAAGGTGATGTTTATGATACTGCAGCCCTCACTGAGGATAATGAGCTCACCCTAGCCCTAAAATCCCTGGGTGCACTTATGATCTCGCCCTCTAAATGCACAGTGGTAACTGAGGTAATGCCTACATGGAAGGCGCTATGGCACCAGCGTTTGCGATGGCAACGCGGGGCTTTGGAAAACTTAGGCTCCTATGGGGTGACGCCTCAGACCATTAGATATTGGTTCCAGCAGCTGGGCATTGGCTATGGAGCGATCGCCTTAAGTACTTATCTGTTGCTGATTATTATCACGATTTTCGCAGTGGATGAATGGGTGTGGTACCCCTTCTGGATGGGATTGGGCTTTTTGTTCATGCTGGAGCGCCTGATCACCACCTGGCGCTCAACGCTTTTTGCCAGATTTGTGGCTATTCTCCTCATCCCAGAGCTGGTTTATGCAACATTTTTGAATATCGTTTTCCTTAAGGGAGTTTTTGATATTTTATTTGACCGCCAAGCCTCATGGGGTCAGTCAGATGCCACAATGTACCAGGCAGAGGCACAGCAGCCGTACGATAATGAAGGTGTTCAAGGATGAATTGGGAACATGTTTTAGCCTCTGATTGGTTTGCTGCTTTGGCTGCATTTGTTTCCATCAACACCACCATTTATGTGGCACTTGCCTTTGTGAAGATTCTTCCACGCATTTATTTTCGGGATTATTTTTCCCGTAATTATACTCGTGCGGAAACTCGAAGCATTTACCCCGATGCTGATGAACGCGGCCGTAGAGCGCACCAAAAATAGCTGTATCCCCCGCATAAGCGAGGGATACAGCTAGCAGCTAAAAACCTAGGCCTTTTTCTCTTCTTCGAGGCGGGTCAGCAGGCGACGCACGTGATCGCCGGCGCCTTTGCCTTCATAGGCTTCCACCACATCTGGGACCAGGCCGGCTTCGCGGATTTGGCCATGATCTACCCAGAGTGCGGTATTGCATAGCTGGGCGAGGAAGTCATTGGAGTGGGAGGCAAACACCAAGATGCCGGAGCGCTCCACGAGCGCCTGCAGGCGGTCACGGGCCTTAGCCATAAAGGCGGCGTCGACTGCCCCGATGCCCTCGTCGAGAAGCAAAATTTCGGGCTCAATTGAGGTGACCACGCCGAGCGCAAGGCGGATGCGCATACCGGTGGAGTAGGTGCGCAGCGGCATGGAGAGGTATTCGCCGAGCTCGGTGAAGTCTGCGATTTCCTCCATTTTGGCTTTCATCTGCTTGCGGGTTTGGCCGAGGAAGAGCCCGCGAATGACAATGTTTTCATAGCCGGAGATTTCCGGATCCATGCCAATGCCCAGGTCAAAAACGGGGGCCACGCGGCCACGGATATGGGCAGAACCGCGGGTGGGCTCATAAATGCCCGAGAGCAAGCGCAAAAGGGTGGATTTACCAGCACCGTTGTGGCCAACGAGGCCAATGCGATCGCCTTCGCGCAGGTGCAGGTTGATATCTTTAAGCGCTTCAACCACCACCACATTGTCCTGATTGCGGCCGATAGCACCACCGGCAGCACCCAGGAAGGCCTTCTTCATAGAGCGGGATTTGGCGTCGAAGATGGGGAAGTCAACGCAGGCGTTATAAGTGTCAATGGAAACCATGGTTGCTTACTCCTAAACCCAGTAGCTGACGCGGAAGCGCCATTGTTTCATAGCGATCAGTGCCAGGCCGAGGCCCACGATGGTAAATCCAATAACGATCCACCAGTGATAAGCAGGCAGGGAAGCACCGATCATCGGAGCACGCACAATTTCCAGGTAGTGGTAGAGCGGGTTAAGCTCCGCCAAACGCGCACGGCCGCCCACTTCCGCGCTGTGATCCTGCAAGGTGGAGGTCATCCACACAATAGGGGTGACGTAGAAGAGCAGCTGGGTGCCAGCTTCCAAAAGTGGAGAAATATCGCGGTAGCGGGTGGCGATAATGCCAAAAAACATGGCTACCCACACGCCGTTGATCACCAGGAGGAACATACCTGGGATAATCAGCAGCACATCCCAGCCCAAAGGCCTCGGGAAGATGAGCATGAGAATCAGCCAAATCACCAGGTTGTGGGCCAGGAAGAGGGCTTGTTTCCACACCAGGCGGTACACATGCACCGAGAGCGCCGAAGGCAGCTGTTTAATTAGGCCTTCATTGTCCACGAAGATGTCAGCGCCTTCTTTGATGCATCCGGAAATAAAATTCCACAGGATCAAACCGACGGTGACGTGGGGGAGAAACTCCGCCAGCGGGATTTTGAAAAGCACCGAGTACAACAGACCCAGGGCAAGGGCCATTACGCCGGTGGCAATGGTGATCCACAAAGGGCCGAGCACGGAGCGACGATAGCGCTGTTTAATATCTTGCCAGCCAAGCTGCAGCCAAAGTTCATGTTGCTTAAATCCGCGGACGATATCATCCCAGGCGGCTCGGAAAGTCATTGATTGAGATTCCGGCACTGTGTCTGATGTCACGGAGGTAATCCTGGCGAGATCAGCCTGTAGGTCTTTCTGCTTAGATTGTTCCTGCACAATAGACACCCTAGTGCCCGCTCACCCAAATTTCTGTATCGGCGCTGGTGAATTTAGGCAAGTTTAGATGTCCCATGGGTGGGGTAATGTGGTTGCGAGAGTGCAAGAAAGTACTGTGACGTTGGAAGGAGTGCCTTTCGTGGTTTTCGATGTGGCCAGGGTTCGAGGGCTTTATACCTCTTTGGGCGATGGCTGGACGTACCTGAATGCGCATCAGATTCCACAGGTTCCGGAGCGTGTTGCCTCAGGAGTGGCGGCTGCGTTTCGCACACATGCGCAGATTTCCGTCGGACGTGCTGAACCCATGGCTGTTGAGCAATTGGAATCGGCGCGCCAGTCCATAGCCCACATGGTTGGTGTAAACCCGGATTGTGTGGTGTTGGGCCCCAATCGGCAGTATCTCACCCAAACGCTGGCCCAATCTTTAGCATCATTTGTGCGTCGAAAAGCAGGCGTTGTGTTATCGCGCGCCGATGCCCCCTGGCTGACGGCGCCTTTTGGCACCTTGGACGGCACCTTCCGCTGGGCCGAGCCCGATTTGGGCACCGGTAGCCTGCCTGCCTGGCAATATAAAGAGCTTGTCGACGGCGCGACGCGGCTGGTGGTGCTGTCCGCAGCGCACCCACTACTGGGCACTGTGGCACCGGTGACTCAGATTGTGGAGCAGGTGCGCGCTAAATCGCGCGCCTGGGTGATGGTGGATGCCACCTCTTATGCTGCCTACCGACCACTTCACCTGGAGGAATGGGAAGCAGATATTGTCATGCTGGATCTCGGAGAAATGGGCGGACCACAGGTTTCTGCCCTGATTTTCCGCGATACCTCCATGTTCCCGCGTCTGGATAAAAATATTCCTTTGGAGCTCCCAGCGCATAACTTGCCCTATGGACTTTTTGGCGGCGTGCCTAATTTGATCCGCCATTTGGGCAAATTGGATGAGGACGCTGGCGATCTAGCTGCTTCGATGCAGTCTTTGGCCAAATTCCACAAGGGTGTGCTGGAGCATTTGATTGATTCTTTGCTGGGGTTGCCTGCTGTGCATATTGTGGGTATTTCTGGCGATGCTGCTGGCCAAGAAGCTGCGCAATTAGAGCGCATTCCGCGTTTGAGCTTCACCGTGACCGGTGTTCCGGCGGAGATGGTGCACCGCAGATTGGTGGATAACCACTTGGTGACCACCGTCAGCCCCGCCGACCCACTACTTGATGCCATGGGTGTGGACGAAGCTGGGGGAGCGGTGACTATTGGACTTAGCCCCTTTAGCACCAATTATGAGGTTGACCAGCTCACTCGGGTGCTGGCCTCCCTGGCTTAGCTTGCTGTCTCTACCTTCTCTTTAGACCTCGAGCACGAGTTTGCCGGTGACGCTGCCCGCCTCCAATTTGGCTAGGGCAGTGGCAGCCTCTGCCAAGGGCAGGGTGTGGTCAATATGGTGGGAAATCGTGCCATCAGCTAATAGCGGCCAGATATTTTCTACGGTGCTGGCCACAATCTGCGCTTTATCTGTTGTGGTGCGGCTGCGCAGCGCGGTGGCGGAAATGGTGGCGCGCTTAGCTAGTAGAAGTCCGAGGTTGAGCTCACCCTTAATGCCACCTTGGAGGCCGATAACCACCATATGTCCATCAGGGGCTAGCGCCTTGATATTTTGACCCAGGTATTTGGCGCCGATGATATCGAGGATGACATTGGCCTTGTTTTTGAGGACTTCAGCAAAATCTTCCTCGCGGTAATTGATCAGGATATCTGCGCCCAGTTCTTTGCAGGTAGCAAGCTTTTCTGCAGATCCTGCGGTCACTGCCACGGTGGCGCCCAAAGCCTTACCCATTTGAATGGCAAAGGTACCAATGCCGCCGGCGCCGCCATGAATCAGGAAGGTATCGCCTTTTTTGAGGCCTGCAAGCATGCCGATATTGGACCACACTGTGCAGGCGACCTCCACGATGGATGCGGCCTCCACAAAGGAATAACCTGCGGGAATGGGCAAAAGTTGACCTGCGGGAACTGCCACATACTCCGCATAGGCGCCACCGCTAAGCAAGCATGCAACTTCTTCGCCGACCTTGCGGTCAGTATCGCCCGCATCAACGATAATTCCAGCGCACTCCAGCCCAAAGATCTCTGAAGCGCCAGGCGGTGGCGGGTAATTTCCCTGAGACTGTAAAAGATCAGCGCGGTTAACTCCTGCTGCTTTTACTTCCACCAGCACTTCGCCAGGCTGCAGGGTGGGGGTTGGAACCTCCTGTAGTTCAAGGGAAGCAGTGTTCTTTTCTTCAGTTTGCACAATGGCGTGCATCTTCTGTGGGATTTCTTGCGTCATGCTCCCGAGGGTAGGCGATTTTGCAGGTAGGTGCCGATTCCAGCAACGAGCGTTGAGATAAGTCCGAGTCCCAGGCCTACTCCCAGCAACACCATGATAAATCCGACACCGGATAGCCCTGTGTCATCCATGGAAAAGGCATCAATGCCCCAAGCAACACTAAAGCCCCAGGTAGCACCGATAGTGGAAAGATAGGGGCCAGCGACCGGCCATTTGGAATAGAGGCCAATTGCGATGGTGACCACCACCATGGTGATGCCACAGGCCACAACCTGCCAAGGTTGATAGGGGCCTTGAGTGTGGCCGTATTGGTTAAGGGAATAATTATCCCAGCTCAGCCACATCAGCCACACAATGAGTCCGGCTGCCATGGCCAAAAGCAGCGTTAAGAGTATTCCTGGGCGCTTACCTGCGCGCGGCGCTGCCTTTTTAAGGCGGTGGCCGATAATGGCAAAAATTAGGAACACTGACAGTGGGATGGTTGCCATGCCGAGAGCCATGGTGACTGCAAAGCTAGAACCCATTAATACTCACCTATTTTCGCATTGGGTAGGGCAGTTTTAGTTTGTTTAAGGCTATCGGGTAATATCTCAATCTGTCGCAATTATCATTAGTGATTTTTGGGATGCTGGAGACGTGACAGAGCGGCCGAATGTACTGGTCTTGAAAACCAGCGATGGGAAACCATCCGAGGGTTCAAATCCCTCCGTCTCCGCCGATCTGCCCTCTAACCTGCAGGTTAGAGGGTATTTTTAATCCCGCTTGGCGCCCAGGATTCCCGTAATAGGGCCCAAAATCCAGTTAACAATTGCCATTACAATTGCGCCAATAAACGCCGCTCCAAAGGTCTCGATGGAAAGGCCCAAGCCGAGCGCATTGGAGATTACCTCTGCCAAGAGGAAAATAATGGCATTAATGACCAGGGAAAATAGCCCCAGGGTGACAATCGTGAGAGGTAAGCCGAGCAGTTTCAGCACGGGCTTCACCGTGGAGTTCAGGATGACGATGATCGCTGCGACACCCAGGAATGTCAGCAGTTGATCATATTCGCCGGTGCTATAAATCGGTGTGGTGGGAAGGCTCAGCGAGATGCCGTCGACAAGCTTAATAACCACCCACAACGCCGCAGCCCCGGCAAGGGTGCGCACCACAAAACGCCAGAGGCTACCCAGCATTGATGGCCTCCCAGGCCGCTATGAGCTGGTCCACCTCGGTGGCGTTGGTAACGGTAATGCGCGCACCCTCTGGGAACGCACGAATGACCACGCCCTGTGCGGCGAATTTCTCAGCCAGTTCAGCGGCATTGGGGTCCGGAATCCACACAAAGTTGGCCTGAGTCGGCGCGGTGCCCAGCGCCTCTGCCACCAACGTACGCTTTTCGACGGTTTCCTCCACGCGCTCCATCAACTCATCGGCAGCATTGAGGCTGGCCAAGGCTGCTGCCTGCGCTACCGAGCTCACGGCAAAGGGGATAGCTACCTTATTCATCGCAGTGATGATCTCGCTATTGCCAAAGGCATAGCCCACGCGCAGGCCAGCGAGCCCATAAGCCTTGGAGAAGGTACGCAGCCCAACAACGTTGTCAAAGCGCTTGATTTCCTCAGTGGCGATGGGCGTATCTTCCGCACGGTTGAACTCAAAGTAGGCCTCGTCGAGGGCGACAACAACCTGCTCCGGCACCTTGGTCATGAAGTCATCAAATTGCGGCTGGGTGATAGTGGTGCCAGAAGGGTTGTTGGGGTTGCAGATGAAGATCAGCCGGGTGTGCTCAGTGATCGCTGCAGCCATGGCATCCAGATCGTGGTTGTGCTCGGCATTTAGTGGAATAGCC
Source organism: Corynebacterium callunae (assembly GCF_046592015.1). GTDB lineage: Bacteria > Actinomycetota > Actinomycetes > Mycobacteriales > Mycobacteriaceae > Corynebacterium > Corynebacterium callunae_A. The sequence continues at coordinate 124,409 of NZ_JAWVOB010000003.1, read as the reverse complement.
ACCGGCTTTGCCTCTGCCACCTGCGCGAAAATGGGATAAGCCTCGAAGCTGCGCCAAGGGAAAATAACCTCATCGCCGGCAGCACAAGTGGCCTGCACCAGCTGCTGGCATAGCGCCGAGGAGCCATTTCCTACGGTGACCTGGTCCAAATCCACGTCCAAGTGCTCTGCCAGGGCGGTCCTTAACTCTACGGCGCCCATATCGGGGTAACGGTTTGCAGTGGAAGCGGCCTCGGTAACGGCTTCAATGGCAGCGGGAAGCGGGTTGAAACTTACCTCATTGCTGGACAGCTTGAGGGAGTTTTCTAAACGACGGCCGGGGACGTAGGCGGGAATGGTGGCAAGGTCAGCACGAATCATAATTTATAGCGTACTAGTGCTCCCGGACACGTTTGTGTTTAGGGCTTTGACCACACGGTTTGCTGAAATTTGAGAAGTGAGGGTACTGTAACTAATCGGTTCTATCGGCAATGCCGTGCGAACCAAAGGAGACGTGCCAGAGCGGCCGAATGGGACTCACTGCTAATGAGTTGTCCTCTTAACGGGGGACCGGAGGTTCAAATCCTCTCGTCTCCGCTCTAGTTAGTTAATTCTGACTAGATTGCGCCCGTAGCTCAACGGATAGAGCATCTGACTACGGATCAGAAGGTTGGGGGTTCGAGTCCCTCCGGGCGCACAATTGAAAACCTCGGATTCAGTACTTCGGAAAGAGTACTGAATCCGAGGTTTTTTGCATGAATCCGAAGCCGTGAATCCGAGGTTTATGGAGAAATAAGAGCGTGGCGAGGTTGGGTGAGTTTGAAAAGGCTTAACACGGCGCTGTCACCTCGTGGTTGCGCCAGTTAAAACCTCCCTGGGCCTTTAACTGTTAAACCGGCGTTAACCTGCAAATTTGTCGAAATTTAAAATGCTGTGTAATGTAATCAGTCGTTGCAGAGAGCGCCACACAGTGGTTATCAGCACTGCGCCCGTAGCTCAACGGATAGAGCATCTGACTACGGATCAGAAGGTTGGGGGTTCGAGTCCCTCCGGGCGCACAAATTAAAATCCCAGGTAAACAAGCGTTTACCTGGGATTTTTGTATTCCTAATGAATTCCCACCCCTCAAAAGAGACCCAAAAGCGCGCCGGGCAGATTTCTCTTCTACCCGGCGCGCTCAGTGCCTAAGTTGCGGCCATAAGCTAGAACACCTCGATACGCGCACCGAGGGTTTCGGCGTGGATGAGCTGCTTTTCCCAGTTGGGAGTGCCAGGGTGCAGGCGCAGCACTGGTCGGGAAGAGGTGATGGTGGGGCTTACGGATTCCTTGGCACGGCGCTGGCCAGAGCGTGCTTCATAACGAAGGCGGGAGCGGTAACCATTGTCAGCCAGGGACTCGATATCGGGGGTTTCTGCAGCTAGGCCATCGCGCGCCTCCTGCAAAATTGCCATGGCTTCATCCAGTGCTTTGAGCAGCGCAGGGGCATTGCCTTCGCACATTGCGCGCACCAATCCGGGGTCGGTGCCGGCAACGCGGGTGGAGTCGCGGTAGCTGCCAGCAGCCAGGGAAAGGGATAGTGCGCCACCATTATCGCCCACAATGGCCAGGGTTTCGGCCAGGATGTGTGGCAGGTGGGACACTCGAGCTGCAGCGGCATCGTGTGGAGTCACTCGTGAAGGAACAACTTCAGCGCCAACGGCCAGGGCCATCTGCACGACGTCTTTCCAAATCCCTACCCAGCGGGAGGAGACCTTCTCATTTTCAAAGAGGTGGTCAAAGGTAACAACCCATACCGCGCGCTTAAAAAGGCCGGTCATGGAGGCGCCCCAGCCGGATTCGGCGGTGCCTGCCATTGGGTGAGAGCCCACATATTGGTCTTGCATATTGCGGGCTTTAATTTCTTTGTAGACGGCGGTTTTGACTGAAACCACATCAGTTACACCATTGTGAGGTGCATGCGCCTGGATTTCGTCGAGAAGCGTTGCAACGGCGGTCATGGGGACCGCAAGGACTATGAGGGCGTCTTCGGCGGCGGCGCGCTTGAGCGTTGCCTCGAGGTCAGCGGAGACGTCAAAGCCTTCGCCGACGGCGGAGCGAGCGCCGGAGCGCGAGCGGTTGTATCCGAAGACGGGGTGATTGGCAGCGTGGAGATCGCGGAGAAGGGATCCTCCGATGAGGCCGAGGCCCAGAATGCACACGGGCCGGGAAATGTCTTTGGTAGTCACCTGACAAGTGTGGCACATACCTACTACGGTTAGCTCTATGAACACCAAAGAGGACGGTCTGAGCTTCGCAGTCACGGCCACCTTAAATGACGGCCGTTGGCAGGTACGGGAGTTTGAAGATAACTTCTTTAAGCTCTCTACCTCTATTAATGCTGTGCGTGCGATGCGCAGCGAGGGGCCTGCTTTTGCCCTATTATGCGTCGAAGATGAATATTTTGTTATCGTGCGTCCTACCCCAAGTAGGGTATTTCTTTTTCTCTCGGACGCCACCATGTCGGTAGACGATGATTTCGCCGCCAAAGTCATGGATGAGCTGGACGCGGACATCCCCGATCTGGACCCTGATGAGCTCGATGATGTGGATCCTTGGCCGGAGGGTGATTTTGATATTCTCGCCGATCTGGGACTCTCTGAGGAGGTGCTCGCAGTGATTTGTGATGACCTGGATCTTGCGCCCTCGGAGCAGCTGCTGCGCATCGCGGAGGAGCTCGGATTTGATAATCAGCTCGCACGGGCAGTGGACCTGGATTAATGCCGGCTTTACCCAAACAGGCGCGTCTTATTGAGGACGAGCGCCGGATTCGCCATGCCCTCGACATCGCGCACGTCACTCCGCCCGATGATGTACCCGTGGGTGCGGTTATTTATGCTCCCACCGGCGAGATCTTGGCCACCGCCACCAACCGCCGCGAAACCGACCGCGATCCCACCGCCCATGCCGAAATTATTGCTTTACGACGCGCCGCTCGCCGTTTCCACGACGGTTGGCGGCTAACTGACTGCACCCTGGTGGTCACCCTCGAGCCCTGCAGCATGTGCGCAGGCGCCCTAGTTGGAGCGCGGGTGGGCCGGGTGGTTTTTGGCGCCTTTGAACCCCGTACCGGCGCCTGTGGCTCCGTTTTTGATGTGGTGCGTGACCCCATGGTGCTGCACAAGGTGGAGGTAACAGGTGGAGTCTTGGAAGCAGAATGTGCAGCTCTAATGACCGGATTTTTTGAGGGTCGTAGATAACAAATTCATTAATATTGTTTTAAGTTGCGTGAATTCCGTGGCAAGTCGGCCTATGGTGGGGCACATCAACGCTTCAACAATCTAGGAGATGAGCAATTTATGAGCGATTTTTCCAACAAAGCAGAAGAATTCGGCGGCAAGGCCAAGGAATCCTTCGGTGAAGCAACCGACAACGAGTCCCTCGCAGATGAGGGTCGTGCCGATCAGACCAAGGCAAATGTCAAAGATGCTGTCAGCGAAGCTGGCGACAAAGTAAAGGATGCAGCCAATAAGGTTTTGGGTGCATTTAACAAAGACGATAAGTAAGTGATTTGTTCGCTACCTTAGCGTTCCGTTAAGCTGGTTCGCGGTGGCGTGTCCGAGCGGCCGAAGGTGTTCGCCTCGAAAGCGAATGTTGGGTAATCCCCAACCGGGGGTTCAAATCCCCCCGCCACCGCCAATCTTAAACACCGGTTCTGAGTAGTTTTAACTGCTCAGAGCCGGTGTTTTTTAATTTTCACTAGAATCAGGGCATGACTATTTATCTGGGTTGTGCGCTAGCAATGGTTGTACTCGTGGCAGCGTCGGTTTTCCGGGCGCGCGCAGCCGGAGTGGAAACGCCGAAATTTCCCTGGTTTTGGGTGTTTTTCCCGCTTCTAAGTTTTTCTCTGGTGGGCGCATGTGTGGCCTTCCAGGAAATGACCACCTTTGACTATGGCTGGACCATGATGTCGCCTGAGCAAATAGAAACCTATTCTTCTGAATTGCAGCCTGACCTTTTTGGCCTGCGTAATTTTCAGGGGCTTTCGTTTATCTTCGCGCTTTTTGGAGTGGTGGTTGGAGCGCTGGGATCAATCTTGTCTTGGCGTAAACAACGGATCTAGGAGCCTGTCGCATTTAATTAGCTTTTTGCGATAGGGAATAGGTGCACATAATTTCAGACTCTTGCGTTTCTGGAATTCACAGCCTCCCCAGGTAAGTTGGTGGGGCGTGACAAACTAGCAAACACACAAGGAGAAAAACCCCGGTGGCGAAACTGCTATTTAGGTTGGGGCGATGGTCCTATAATCGCAAGTGGATTGTGATCTCAGCATGGCTGCTTATTTTGGCGATCGTTGCCGGATTTGCACTGACCCTGCAAAAAGGCTTCACAGATACCTTTACCATCGATGACACCCCATCTATTGATGCCACTGTCTCCCTGGTAGAAAACTTCCCAGACCAAACCAACCCGGTTACTGCCGCGGGCGTCAACGTGGTGTTCCAAGCACCAGATGGCAAAACTCTCGACGACCCCGAGATGATGGCTGCTGTGGATGCGGTGATCGATCACATCGAAACCAACCTGCAAGATTTTGGTGGGGGAGAGCGCTTTGGCAACCCGGTAGAGGTTTCTCCACAGCTGGAGGAAACCGTCATCGAGCAGATGACCTCCATGGGCCTGCCAGAAGACACTGCTATTAAAGACGCTGACAACCTCAAGGTGCTTAGCGACGACAAAACCATCGGCTACACCACCTTCAATATTGATGTTGCAAACCCTGAATCGGTAGAGCAATATCACCGCGATACCATTAGCGAAGCCCTCGAAATTGGCCGTGACATGGGTGTGCGAGTAGAAGCCGGCGGCGCTGCCTATGGCGATCCCATCGAAATTAAAACCACCAGTGAAATTATCGGCCTGGTTGTCGCCTTTATCGTGCTGATCTTCACCTTTGGCTCTCTAATCGCAGCTGGCCTGCCACTGATTACCGCAGTTATCGGCGTGGGAATCGGTGCCTTGACCATTGTCCTTGCCACTGCATTTACCGAGCTCAACAATGTCACCCCGGTGCTTGCCGTAATGATTGGCCTGGCCGTGGGCATTGACTATGCGCTGTTTATTCTCTCGCGTTACCGCGCCGAATATAAGCGCATGCCGCGAGCTGATGCTGCCGGCATGGCCGTGGGAACTGCAGGTAGCGCTGTGGTTTTTGCTGGCGCCACGGTGATTATTGCGCTTATTGCCCTTGTCATCGCAGATATCGGCTTCCTTACCGCCATGGGACTTTCTGCGGCATTTACAGTCTTTATCTCGGTTTTGATTGCACTGACCTTCATTCCGGCGCTGCTTGGTGCCCTGGGCGGACGAGCGTTTAAGGGCAAAATTGTTGGTATTGGTGGCAACCCCACGCCCAAGCAGACCTGGGAACAAGCGCTTAATAGGCGTTCCAAGGGTCGCACCTGGGTGAAGTTTGTACAAAAGGTTCCTGGCCTCATCGTCGCAGTAGTGGTCTTAGGCTTGGGCGCACTTTCAGCTCCAGTACTTAACCTGGAAATGTCTTTGCCTTCAGATTCCACTTCCAATTTGGATACCACCCAGCGTCAATCTGCAGACCTCATGACAGAAGGTTTTGGCGCAGGCGTCAACGCACCATTTTTGGTGGTTGTTGATGCTCATGAGGTCAATGCTGACGCGACTGCTTTGGCTCCACTTATTGATGCCCAAGATACCGGTGAAGCAGATTTTGATCGGGATCAAGCAGCTCGTTTTGCCACCTATATGTATGTCACCCAGACCTATAACTCCAATGTGGATGTTAAAAATGCGCAGATCATTAGCGTAAATTCGGATTTCACCGCAGCCCAGATTTTGGTGAGCCCTTTTACCGGGCCTGCTGATCCTGAGACCACTGAGTTGCTGCATGTGCTGCGCACTCAAGAAGAACAAATTGAGGATGTAACCGGCGCCACCGTGGGCACCACTGGCCTCACCGCAGTGCAACAAGACATCACTGACCAGCTAGAACAAGCAATGCCGGTTTATTTGGCAGTGGTAGTTGGACTGGCAATCTTCCTGCTCATCTTGGTTTTCCGTTCCATTATGGTGCCACTCATCGCAGGCCTGGGATTCTTGCTCTCTGTGGGAGCCGCCTTCGGTGCCACAGTATTGGTCTGGCAGGAAGGCCTCTGGGGTCTGGTTAACACCCCGGCGCCACTGATTTCCTTTATGCCGATTTTCCTTATTGGCGTGACCTTCGGTTTGGCCATGGACTATCAGGTCTTTTTGGTTACCCGCATGCGCGAGCACTATACCCATCACCAGGGCAAAGGGGTTTCAAACTCCAAGTACACCCCAGTGGAGCAATCGGTTATTGAGGGCTTCACCCAAGGCTCACGCGTGGTAACTGCAGCCGCACTGATTATGATCGCAGTCTTCATCGCCTTCATTGATCAACCTCTGCCGTTTATTAAGGTCTTTGGCTTTGCGCTGGCAATGGGTGTGTTCTTTGACGCTTTCTTCATCCGTATGGCTTTGGTGCCGGCATCGATGTTTTTGATGGGCCGAGCTACCTGGTGGATGCCACGCTGGTTGGACCGAATCCTCCCGAGCTTAGACGTTGAAGGTTCCGCCCTGGAGAAGGAATGGGAGGAGAAGCAGGCGACAAGATAGACTTGGCTATCATGTCAGACCTCTCATTCACCCTTAAAACAAAGCTTGCCGACGACGCCCCCGGCAAGCATGGGCGTACTGGAATAATCCATACCCCCCACGGTGATATTCAAACTCCAGCATTCATTCCGGTGGCGACCAAGGCCACGGTGAAAACTCTTACTCCCGCACAGATTCGGGAAACTGGAGCACAGGCAATTTTGTCTAATGCTTATCACCTCTACCTGCAGCCCGGCCCCGAAATTGTTGATGAGGCTGGTGGCGTCTCTGAGTTTGAAAGCTGGCACGGCCCCACCTACACCGACTCCGGCGGATTCCAGGTGCTCAGCCTGGGCTCCGGCTTTAAAAAGGTGCTGGCCATGGACACCAATAACCTCACCCGCAATGACATTAAAGCCGCTAAGCGCGAGCGCATGGCACTTGTTGATGAAGACGGTGTGGATTTCCGCTCGGTTATCGATGGCTCCAAGCACCGATTTACCCCTGAGGTCTCGATGCAGATCCAGCACCAGCTGGGTGCGGATATCATCTTTGCCTTTGATGAGCTGACCACGCTTATTGATACCTATGACTACCAGGTGGAGTCGGTTGAGCGCACTCGCAGATGGGCCGAGCGCTGCCTTTTTGAGCACGAAAGACTCACCCAGGAACGCGTCGGCAAGCCTCTGCAGTCGTTGTGGGGCGTGGTACAAGGCGCCCAATATGAAGACCTGAGGCGCCAGGCCGTGCGCGGCTTGCTGGACCTAGACCGCAAGGCTGTCGACGAAGGACGCCGCGGTTTTGGTGGATTTGGCATTGGTGGTGCACTGGAGAAGGAGAATTTGGGCACCATCGTCGGCTGGGTTTGTGATGAATTGCCTGATGAGAAGCCACGTCACCTGTTGGGAATCTCTGAGCCAGATGATCTTTTTGTGGCCATTGAGGCCGGCGCGGACACCTTTGACTGCGTGGCACCTACCCGTTTGGGCCGTCGTGGTGGCGTGTACACCCTGGATGGTCGCCTGAATTTGAAGGGCGCTCGTTTTAAGCGTGATTTCAGTGGCATTGATGAGGAAGTTGGCGGTTATGCCAGCGAAAACTTCAGCCGCGCCTACATCCACCATTTGCTCAAAGCCAAGGAATTCCTGGCTGGCACCTTGTGCACCATGCATAACCTGTATTTCATGATCACCTTGGTGAATAAAATCCGCGCAAGCATTGATGATGGCACTTATTACGACTTCAAGGCAGAGTTCTTGGGTCGTTATTACGCAGGGAAGAAATAACGGGTTTCTTTGAGAAATCGGGGTCGCACCACTGATGTGGTGCGACCCCTTTTTTAGTTTTTAGTGAGAGTAGCTTTCGCGCTTTTTCACCCACGCAATAACCGCGTAGGTAATTGGCATGAGGATTACCTCAAGCAGGGTCTTCCACAGGAAGCCAACAATCACATAGTTCAGAAAGTCAGCGCCGGTGGTTATTCCGATTACTGGTGCTGCAATCGCACAAAATAACAAAGTATCGGCAAATTCACCCACAATGGTGGAACCGAGCAAACGCGCCCACAGAGACTTCTCTCCGGTGCGCTTTTTAATACTGACCAGTACTTTAGCGTTGAGGAGTTGGCCTACGATATAGCCCACTAGGGAGGCCAAGACAATTTGTGGAACCAAGCCCAAGGTGGAGCTAAAAGCCTCTTGGCCTTCCCAGAAGCTCGCAGCGGGCAGCCAAATAGCAATATAAAAAGATAGAACAGCCAAAATTGTGATGCCAAAACCGGTGAAAATTGCGCGCCGGGTGGACTTATATCCATAACATTCGGCCAACACATCGCCTAGGACATAGGCGGCGGGGAAGAGGAAGAAGGCACCGTCGGTAATTAGCGGGCCGATTTCAACGCCTTTGGTGGCGTTGATATTTGAAATGAGAAAGACAGCAACAAAAAGTGCCAGCAAGATGGGGTAGAGGCTGGGCTGGATGGAAATATGAGCGGGATTTGCGGACGCGAGGCTAGGGGAAGCAGTCGCGCCCTGCCCAGACGTGGAGTTATGTTCAGTGTTTTGCACGTCAATTACCTTAAAGGGAGCAGGGTAAATAAGAGAATATGGCTAGATGAAAACTCTCTCATTTTTGTTTCATCGAGGTTTCATTAACAACCTTTTAACTAGGAGATGTACCGCAAGACATCTTCATCTGAAAGGTTCGTCCCATGACCATCGCACTTGAACGCCCAGCCCTTAATGCCGTTAATGCCCTTAAGCACCACGGAGACTCTGTGCCCCTGCCACCTCGTGTCCAAGCAAGCTACACCACCCGCCTCGTGGCAGGGGCCGTTGAAAAGCGCCCTTCTGCTTTTTATCTTGTTCCTGAGGCAACTCCGCAGGTGGGAGATGTGGTTATCGCGAAGATCACGCAGATCAGCAGCCACAAGCGGATTGAAACTCCAGAATCTCGCAAGGCTGTGCTTTTTGAAGGTGCGCTGGTGATGTTGGCCTATGGAAATCGCTATGCTGCGGATCAATTCTTGGCGCATGTTCCATCCGACCTCAGCCCCTGCCATTTGGTGGCTGCCGGTGGCATCGCTGGTCAGGTGACTGAAATCCATGATGATATGGACGAACCTACCGAGATCGAACCTTTGGGTTTATTGGCCACTGACGGCGAGATTGTAAATGTGCGCGATTTTGCAGCCCATGAAAATCCTCTAGAGGTCTCCCTTCCAGCCAAGCGTCCGCAGGTTATTGCAGTGCTTGGCACCTCCATGAACTCTGGAAAATCAACCACTTTGGCTTGTTTGCTCAATGGCCTCAGCAAGAGCGGGCAGCGCGTGGCAGCGGGCAAAATCACTGGTACCGGAGCTGGAAATGACCGCATGTTGTACCACGATGCGGGAGCAACGCAGGTAATTGACTTCACTGATTTTGGCTATCCCACCACCTTTAAATTGAACTTCGCGGAAATCCGTGCGCTGAGCATCAACATGTTTAATGTGCTGGCAGCCGGCGGCGCAGATACGGTGATCGTGGAAATCGCCGATGGCATCTACCAGGGAGAAACCGCGTGTTTGCTGCGGGATTCTCTTTTCCAAGAAAGCGTGGACAGTGTTGTTTTTGCCGCCGTTGATGCCCTCGGCGCTCATGCTGGAGTTAAAGCTTTGCAAGAAGCTGGGCTAAAAGTGGCTGCTGCTTCTGGCGTGCTGACCTCTTCACCACTGGCTACTGCCGAGGCTGCTGCTGTGCTCGCAGGTGCGAATGTACCGGTTATACCTACCTTTGAGCTCACTCAGCCATACACTGTGCAGCAGCTGTTGGACGCCTAAAACCGGAGGGGAGAAGAAGAGAAGAAAATGCCTGCGATTTTCTCAGGGCGACGCCGCTGGCTCTTAGTGCAGCTTGCATGTTTAGGAATCTTGGAAGCATTGCTGGCGATTGTGATGTCACTAAGCCTGGCAGCAGTGGCTTCTGGCGCAAGCTCTTTAAGCACAATTTTGGTGGCCTCCGCGCTGGGAATTGGCCTGGGCCAATGGATTCAAAAGGTACTGGCAGAGGACCTAAGCCAGGACTATGTGCATGAAGTACGGCGCCTTTTGGTGGGAGCAGCCCTCCTGCCAGATAGTTCCACCTCTCTGGGTGTCACCATTACCCGCGCCAGCAATGATCTCAGCGCGCTAAAAAACTGGATTTCTTTTGGCATAGTCCCGCTCATTACCGGAGTTCCGCTGATAGCAGTGGTTATTGGCGCGCTCTTTATAATGGATCATCGCACCGGCTGGGCAGTAGTTATCCCGCTGGCAGTGGCGCTCGCCTGCTTACCAGTGGTGGCAGCCTGGACCCTAAAAAGAACGCGGGAGCTGCGCCGAAAAAGAGGCCGTTTAGCAGCTCGTATTGCAGATGCCACGGTAGCGGGTGAGGGCATTCGTGCAGCTGGCGCTATCCCCCGGGAACTCAACGCCATCTCGCGGGATTCGGACAAGGTGGTGCAGGCTGCTCTAAGGCGATCCTGGGCCACCGGGTTGGGCCGGGCAATAATGGTGCTGGGTGCCTCCCTTTCCATGATTAGCGTGGTAATTTCTGGACATCTAGCAGCGAGTGAAACGGCCGGAACCATGCTGCTCCTCGGCATTTTAGCCACACCGGTGAGTGAACTCGGCCGAGTTTTGGACTATCGCCAAAACTATCGCGCAGCCTGCATGATTGTGGCTCCAGTGCTGGACCGGGCGCAGCGCCACCGCGCTCAAGAAGCGCAAAGGCCAGGCTTCAAAGCCTCTCCTGACCTGCCCGGTATTAAGATCGGCGAACTTATTGCCAAACCAGGGGAGCGGATTCACCTCCAAGGAACCCCGGAGGAAACGCGCGCCTGGGTGAAACAGCTCATCGATGCCCCCGAGGCCATTATTAATGGCCAAGACCTCAAAGATCTGAAATTACAAAACCGCCGCGCTTTGGTGGCCATTGCTTCAGCGCATCTGCCACTAAGCCGCGGGACGGTTTCACGTTTGGTGAGCTTCCGCGTTCCCCAGGCCAGCGCTGAAGAGATCAAAGAGGTATTGGCGCAGGTAGGGCTCAACACTGATGCCCAAACTCTAAAAACGAAAATCAAAAATGGTGGGCAGCCGTGGAATGCAACTGACATTAATAAACTCAAATTGGCCGCAGCCCTGCTGCGCCAGCCCCCGCTAGTAGTGGTGGAAGATATTGATCCCAGCTGCATTGGCGAATATCCCGGGGTGCTCATATCCACCACACAGCCCGCAACTGACACCGGAGAGCACTGGCGCAAGGTGGAACTTGGCCAACATATTAGGGTGTAAGTCATGGCAGGTAGATATGCACCCTCACCCAGTGGCGATCTTCATTTTGGCAATCTTCGCACCGCCGTTTTGGCCTGGCTTTTTGCCCGCCATGACGGCAAGCAGTTCCGCATGCGCATCGAGGATATTGATGAGCAGCGCTCCTCCCGCGAATCCGCCGAGCGCCAGCTCCATGACCTCGCCAGCCTCGGCTTGGACTGGGATGGGGAAGTGCTCTATCAGTCCACGCGTTATGCAGCCTATGCAGAAGCTCTGGAAAAGCTCGACACCTATGAGTGTTATTGTTCGCGCCGGGACATCCTCGAGGCTTCCCGCGCACCCCATGCAGCTCCGGGCATGTACCCAGGTACCTGCCGGAATTTGAGCGAGCAAGAGCGCGTCGAAAAGCGTAAAGAGTTAGCCGCGCAAAACCGCCACCCAGCCGTGCGCCTGCGTGCTGACTGCGCCAGCTTTGCTTTTTATGACCGCCTGCGCGGGCCTCAGGAAGGTGCGGTGGATGATTTTATTTTGCTGCGCGGCGGCCAGGAACCCGGCTGGGCATATAACTTGGCCGTTGTGGTTGATGATGCCTTTCAGGGCGTTGACCAGGTAGTTCGCGGCGATGACCTGCTTGATTCGGCTGCCCGCCAGGCCTACCTGGCCACCCTGCTGGGCGTGCCCGTGCCCGAGTACATCCACGTGCCACTGGTGCTTAACCCCAGTGGTCAGCGCTTAGCCAAGCGCGACGGGGCAGTCACCCTGCCCGAGATGCTTGTCGACGAGACCCTCCCCGAAATCTTCGCCCGCATCGCCCTTTCATTGGGATATAAAGACAAAAACTCGGCTACGCAACTGCTGGAAGTTTTTGATCCCGCGAAGTTGAGCGCCGAGCCTTTTATCTATTCCTAGTTTTTACTGAGGAGGCATCATGCCGGATGGAGGGGTTCCGCCGGCACCTGGGCCACCTGCTCCTCCAGGGCCGCCACCGGACATGGACTGATCCTGAGCAGTGGTGGCATCAATTGGGACGTCGATGGAGGTGGTGTAACCGCTGGTAGCGTCGCCGGTGAACTTAGGCAGCTGCTGGTCATAGCCGTCGGAGAAAATGCCGTCGGTATCCAGGGTGACCTGGTTGAGATTGTTGAGGGAGTTGCCGTACACGCTGTTGGCATAAACCTCGCGTGAGACGGTCTCATCAATGGCAATCTGAGAGGTCAAAATATTATTGGTGGAATCCGTAATACTTGCCTTATCAGGGAAAACCTCAAAGTGAATATGTGGCCAGCGGCCGGAATAACAACCTGGAACGATGGTCTCAAAGGTGACCTGGCCGTACTTATCGGCGATCTGCACACCGCGGAGATAGGTCTCATTGGTTAGCTCAGAGTCATACATGGAGTAGCGGCCGGGGGCATCGCAGTGCCAGATATATACTGCAGCGCCTTCCATAGCGGCATTGTTATTGGTGATATCCAAGATGGTCATGGTGAGGGTCAGTGGAACACCCTCTGCAACGGTATCGGTGTCAATGGACTTGGTGATGTCCGAGCGCTCCACGCCGGAAACTTCCAACACGTCAGGGCCATTGGAACCATCGCCAGGGTAGGGACCCTGGGTTTCAGAGTTCATCTCAGTCAGGACAGCAGCGGCAGCGGAAGTGGTGCTAGAAGCTGCAGAGCTGCTTGCTGCAGTGGTGGAGGAGCTGGCTGCGGAGGACGTGCCACTTGGGGAACATGCAGCGAGAGCCATGCCACCGCCGGCGACGCCGAGGAATCCGAGGACCTTGCGGCGGGAAAGTACGGTGCCGAGGTCAAAACCCAGGCCTTGGTCCTCAAGGTCATCTTTTTGATTCGGGAGCTCTCTGCCCTCAAATTGACGCGGTTGCTGAGCCATGATGTGGCCTTTCTAGGAAGTCTTGGTGTTACTAACAAAGAAGAACTCTAAATGGTTGTTCTGGGCGGTTGCTGAACACTTCCTGTGCATAAAAATTTAGCTTTTTGGCAAATCTCGGCTGAAAATTTCTCTGACTCGAAAAAGGCTGTGCACTTAGCAGCTTATCTGTCAATGACTTGAGGGATTCCCTAAATTTTCCCCTGGGGCGATGTCGGCTTAGCGGTGCTGGACTCTAGATGTAGTGGCAGGTGGCAGATTGGAGGAGTCGGCTGGCGCCCGTGGTGGTTTGTTGTAGCTCGTGGTGGTTTAGAGGTGGCGCGCACCTGGGAGATGTTAGGGTGGGGAAGTTGGTAGCACTAATGCGAAAGGGGTTGGGCTCATGGCAGCTGAACTTAATGCACTTACAAATTGGCAATTCCATCAAGAGGTTCCGATTCCAAATGATATCGGGCCGCTCTTGGTGCCGGGTGAGGTTCCCGTCGCTGCATATAAGACTTTCCGAGATTCTGCCGTTTTTACTGACCGGCGCATGATTGTGCGCGATTCTCAGGGCATTATGGGTAAGAAAATTGAGATGTATTCCTTACCCTATAAGTCCATTGATATGTGGTCTTCTGAAAATGCCGGTACCTTGGACTTCAATGCAGAGTTGGAACTGTGGACCAGGGTGGGCTTGATCAAAATCAAGTTGGGTCGCGGTGTTGATGTGCGACGTCTTGATAACCTCATTGCCCATGCTGTGCTTGGTTCCTTGGGGCACTAATACCGGCGAGCTGCAGAGAAGTCGGATTCAGTAGTCCTCCCGACTCCCTGAATCCGGTATCTGCCTGTGCTCTGGCAGCTATCGGCGCCCCGGTGTCTAAAACCCAGCACCAAAAAACACCCTTGATGGAAAACCATCAAGGGTGTTAATTTGCGGAGGATAGGGGATTTGAACCCCTGAGGGATTGCTCCCAACCCGCGTTCCAGGCGAGCGACATAGGCCGCTAGTCGAATCCTCCAGCTAGAACAGTAACAACACGTGGCTGCTGCGTTCTGGAGATTAGATTACACAAAAGTCTTCGCAAAGTTCAAATCCGCTCGCAGTTGGCATTTTGAAGGGGGTGTCCGCTAAAGTAATGCGCAGGATCCCGTGCGGCGTTTATCTTGTGAACTCCCCCAGGGCAGGAATGCAGCAAGGGTCAGCGAGCTCTGACGGGTGCGCGGGATCCCCTAAAACGTCTAGAGTGGTGGCCCGAGGCCACTGCTCTTTTTTTGTGGCATTTTTCCGTCGTTCCTATTACCACCACACCGGAGGTACGCAGTCATGAGTTCAGTTCCGCTGCAGGATTTTGATGCAGATCAGCTCGCCCAGTTCCACCAGGACATTAAGCAAGCCTTTGAAGACCTGAAGTCCAAAAATCTTAAACTGGATCTAACCCGCGGAAAGCCCTCCTCTGAGCAGCTGGACTTTGCCGATGATCTCCTCGCACTTCCAGGCAAGGGCGAGTACCTGGCAGCAGATGGCACTGATGTGCGCAACTATGGCGGAGTAAATGGCATTGAAGATATTCGCAGCATTTGGGCTGAGCTCCTGGGCATCCCAGTTGAGCAGGTCCTGGCAGGCGATGCTTCCAGCCTGAACATCATGTTCGACGTCATCAGCTGGTCCTATATCTTTGGCAACTGCGATTCCACCCAGCCTTGGTCCAAGGAAGAGACCGTCAAGTGGATCTGTCCAGTTCCAGGCTATGACCGTCACTTCTCCATCACCGAGCGCTTCGGTTTTGAGATGATCACTGTGCCGATGAAGGAAGACGGCCCAGATATGGAAGCCGTTGCTGAATTGGTCAAGGATCCACAGGTCAAGGGTATGTGGGTAGTTCCTGTGTTCTCCAACCCAACCGGCTACACCGTCTCCAAGGAGGTGGCGCAGCAGCTTGCAGAGATGGAAACTGCAGCTCCTGATTTCCGCGTGGTCTGGGATAACGCTTACGCAGTGCACACTCTCACCGAAGAATTCCCCGAGGTCATCGATATCGTTTCCCTCGGTGAGCAGGCTGGCAATCCGAACCGCTTCTGGGCATTTACCTCCACCTCCAAGATCACCTTGGCTGGCGCTGGTGTGTCCTTCTTTATTACTTCTGCAGACAACCGTAAGTGGTACACCAACCACGCCGGTATCCGCGGCATTGGACCTAATAAGGTCAACCAGCTGGCACATGCTCGTTACTTCGGCGATGCCGAGGGCGTGCGTGCAGTAATGCGCAAGCATGCAGCATCCTTGGCACCAAAGTTTGAGAAGGTTTTGGAGATCCTCGACAACCGCCTATCTGAATATGGCGTAGCTAAGTGGACCGTTCCTACCGGTGGTTATTTCATCTCCCTTGATGTGGTTGATGGCACCGCTTCCCGCGTTGCAGAGTTGGCTAAGGAAGCTGGAATTGCGCTGACCGGCGCTGGTTCTTCCTTCCCGCTCCACAACGATCCCAACAACCGCAACCTGCGTTTGGCTCCTTCTCTGCCTCCAGTTGAAGAGCTGGAAATCGCCATGGATGGCGTTGCAACCTGCGTGCTGCTCGCAGCTGCGGAGCACTACGCTAAATAAAGTGGATACCGCAGAAACCGCCCACTGGGTAAATGGCCTTCTCCCCGGTGAGCCGGAATTTCACCAGGTAGGGGCCTTCAAGGTGGCTGGTTACACCCTTGGCGATGAAGCCGTGGCGTGTTCCGTCGATTTCGGGCGCGTCAATACCGGCCTTATCACCGAGGGTGGTGCGGAAACCGTCGAGGTGCGCAGTGAAATCCTGTGCCTCGCCCGCGCCTCAGCAGACGTCCCCGGTCGCGCGGTGGGAGCTGCAGCAACGATGCTTCTCGACGCCGCCCTGGCGTTGCAGGATGCAATGCAGCAAGGGCATTCACCCTTGCCGCTTCCCATGCATGCACACCCGGGGCAGCTTTTGCCAGGTGTGGGAATCATGGCAAACCTTCCCCAAGAGGGCTATTCCGTGGTACACGGCATTTTGGCCGATCCCCGCATTTGGGGTCCAGAGATCCCCTATGTACGGGAAGAGGCTGGTCAGGTGCATGTAGAGGCTCCTGATGAGGCGGGGGAATTAGCTCGCCTCACGTTGCCACTGCAATTAATCTTGCTCACTGAGGAAGAATTTGCACTGGCAGCAAGTGAGGGCGGAGACGTACTTTTCCACAGAATGGCGGAGCAAGAGGTAGATCTGCTCAATCTCAATCGTTAGAACGGTAGGCTCATACGCGTGGCTTTGTATCGCAAATATCGACCGGCAAGTTTCGCAGAAGTAGTAGGGCAGGAGCAGGTTACCCAACCCCTGTCTGCGGCATTAGATAGTGGACGCATCAATCACGCCTACCTATTTTCTGGCCCTCGTGGCTGTGGAAAGACCTCCTCAGCTCGTATTCTTGCGCGTTCTTTGAATTGTGAACAAGGCCCTACCTCCACTCCCTGTGGAGTGTGCAATTCCTGTACTTCCCTTGCTCCCGGTGGTCCGGGCAACTTGGACGTCACCGAGCTTGACGCCGCCAGCCACAATGGTGTGGAAGATATGCGTGAGCTGCGCGATCGTGCCTTCTACGCACCCGCAGAATCTCGCTACCGCGTTTTCATCATCGACGAAGCGCATATGATCACCAACGCAGGCTCCAATGCCCTGCTCAAAATTGTTGAAGAACCCCCAGCGCACCTCATCTTCATTTTTGCCACCACCGAGCCGGAAAAAGTGATTGGCACGATCCGTTCGCGCACCCATCATTATCCCTTCCGCTTGCTCACCCCGTTGGCCATGCGTGGCCTGCTCGAGCGCACTGTACATAGCGAAGGCGTGCACGTTGATGATGCCGTCTACCCACTGGTTATTCGCGCCGGCGGTGGCAGCCCTCGCGATAGCCTTTCCATCCTCGACCAGTTGCTCGCTGGCGCTGGCCCCGAGGGCTTGAGCTATGAGCGCGCTTTACCCTTGCTGGGTGTTACTGATGCTTCGCTTATCGACGCCGCCATCCTCGCTTTGGCCACCAAGGACAAAGCCGGCATGTTCACCACCATTGATCACGTTATCGAGGCTGGTCACGACCCCCGTCGCTTCACCACGGATCTTCTGGACCGACTCCGCGATCTCATGGTGCTCCAAGCTGTCCCCGAAGCCCTAGAGCTTGGCCTAGTTGATGCCCCTACCGACCGTGCGGAAATCCTTATCCAGCAGGCTGCGATGTTTAGTGGCAATGAACTTGCTGGCCTTGCTTCCATGGTCAACAACGGCATTGACGATATGCGTGGTGCCACCTCACCTCGTCTCCTTTTAGAGATCCTCTCTGCACGCCTGTTGCTTGCGAATACTAGTGTCGCAACTTTGCCAGTAGTAGAAGGCACTGCGGGAGCTGCGCCAACTTCCACCTCTGGAGTCAGTGCTGCTGCAGCTGCACGTGCCAAAGCTCGCGAATATGCGCAGAAAAAAGAGTCACAGCCTGCGGTTTCACAACCTGCGCCAACCCCTCCGCAGCCACAGCCGACTCCTACTCCAGCACCAGAGCCCACGCCGGCACCACTGCGTCAAGTGGAACCTACACCTGCGCCAACCCCTCCGCAGCCACAGCCGACTCCTACTCCAGCACCAGAGCCCACATCGGCACCGGTGCGTCAACCAGAACCACAGCAGCAAGCTCCAGTGCAAGCGCCAGCACCTGCTCCGGCGCCCAAGCCCGCCCCCAAGCCAACCCCTGTCCCAGTCGAAGACCTCGCAGAGACAATTCGTTCACAGTGGGCACAGCTGCGCAGTATTATCTCGGAACGCAGCACCCGCACCGGAATTATGCTCACCGAAGCTCGAGTATTGGGCCTGCGTGAGGAAACCCTGGTTCTGGGACACACCACCGGAGCCTTGGCAAACCGCCTTAATGATGCCGACCACAATGACATTATAATGGCCGTGTTGCAGGAGGAGCTTGGCCGTAAACTGCAGGTGGAATGTGTAGTGGGTACTGATCCTGCGGTTGCCGGGTTTCAGCAACAACCAAAGCGAAACTCCTGGAACCCGAATGCTAAGCCACAGCCTGCGCCGGCTGCTGAGCCAGAGGAGCCTGAAAGACCGGCCCCTCAAACAGGCTGGGGACAACCCGTAAAACTTGGCGGCACACCTACGCCAGCACCAGCTCCGGCTCCAGTAGTGGAACCGACCCCTGCTCCCGTACAGCAGTCTCCGGCGGAGAAGCCGTCTTGGCGCGAGCGTGCAGAGCAGGCGGCTGCACATATCGCTCAGCAAAAGCAGGATCGTCAAGGCAGCTCGGCACCTTTTGAAAAGGGCGTGCCGCTGCCACCAGAGCCTGATGATCTGCCACCGGATCCTTATGATTACCCACCTGACGAGGGTATTCCGGAGCGAGCACCACAAGCCCCGCAGGCGCCACAGCCCCCGGCTGCAATGCCTGCTGCGGTGGAGGTGGCGTCGACAAGCTCCTTATCTGAAGAGGAAGAACTGATTCAGGAAGCCGCGGCAGAGCCCGGTGAATTGGATCGCCGCGATGCAAAGACGATTGCGATAGAGCTGCTGGCGCAGGAGCTCGGCGCGAAGCCTTTGTAAGCCGAGAGCGAACCGAGGCGCGGGTTTATGCGCGGCTCGGTAGAATCGGCGACAGACATTTACAAACTTTTAGGAGAGTTCAACTTATGACTCAGCCCGATATGTCCCAAATTCTGGCGCAGGCGCAGCAGATGCAGGCTCAGCTGCAGGCCGCACAGCAGGAAATCCTGGCCTCTACTGTTGAGGGCACTGCAGGAAATGGCCTGGTCACCGTGACCATGTCCGGCAATGGTGCAGTTACTGCCGTCAACATTGACCCTAAGGTTGTTGACCCTGAGGATGTTGACACCCTGCAGGACCTGGTGCTCGGCGCATTTATGGATGCTCATGAGAAGGTCGCTGCTGTGGCCGAGGAAAAGATGGGCCCACTGTCCCAGGGCATGGGCGGACTTTTCTAGTCTCGCTGCACTTTTAGAGAGCCGGGTTCTGCGGAGCCCGGCTTTTTGCATATGACATACTAAGAGCAGTATTTTTCCGCGAGATAGGTTGTGTATAAACGTGTTTGAAGGCCCACTGCAGGATCTCATTGATGAGCTCTCTCGTCTCCCCGGTGTTGGCCCCAAAAGTGCGCAGCGTATTGCCTTCCACCTCCTGCACGTAGACCCCAATGACATCACCCGCCTGCAGGAAGCCCTCGGTGGCGTGCGCGATGGCGTGCAATTTTGCCGTATTTGCTGCAATATTTCCCGCGATGAAGTCTGCCGCATCTGCGCCGATTCCGGCCGCGACGCCGGCATGATTTGTGTGGTCGAGGAACCCAAAGACATCCAGGTCATCGAGCGCACTGGCGAATTCTCTGGCCGCTATCATGTGCTCGGTGGCGCGCTCGATCCGCTGGCCAACGTGGGCCCGCGCGAGCTCAACATTTCCACCCTGCTGCAGCGCATCGGCGGGGTGCTGCCGGACCGAGAGCTGGCGGATTCCACCCCGGACAATAAGCTTTTCGACGAAACCCCGGTGATTCGCGAAGTCATTTTGGCCACAGATCCCAACACTGAAGGCGAGGCCACGGCCTCCTATTTGAGCCGTTTGCTTAAGGATTTCCCCGATTTGATTGTTTCCCGCCTGGCCAGTGGCATGCCTTTGGGTGGCGACCTGGAGTTTGTGGATGAACTCACGCTCTCCCGTGCACTTAGCGGTCGCCTGACGCTCTGAGCTGAGAAAACTTCGAATTCGCGGACTCGAAAGGACCCAAAATCCCTCGAATTCACCACTCTTTTCGAGTGCGTGAAATCGAGGGATTTAATTGGTGGGGGAGTTTAGCCCACGAGGCGTTCGGCGCGGAGGCGATCAACCACATCGATATCGAGAGGTTCCAGATCCTTTAGCGCGATACCCATTGCCTTGGCCAAAAGCAGGTCAGCCAATTGTGGATTGCGGGCAAATGCGGGACCGTGCATATAGGTGGCGATAACACTGCCCTGAACTGCGCCTTCGGCAAATTGTTGACGCTCGGCATCGGCAACATCGGAGGTGCTCCACACATCGCAGTTGCCCTCGCCTCGAACAACCTGCCCCAGTGGCTCGGCATCGGGGCCCAGCAGGGTGGCGCCCATGTGGTTTTCAAAGCCGGTGAGTTTCTCGGTGAGCTCAGCGGTGAATCCGGCGCGGGTGGGGTTGGATTCCAGCTCGCCGATGGCGCGTTTTTGCAGGGAGACGGTGGTGGCATCGATTAGCCCCAAGCCATCGATAACACGGCCGGCAGCGCGGAAGGACTCGCCCAAAACCTGCATACCAGCACAAACAGCAAAGATAGGGCGGCCAGCAGCAGCTGCGGTTTGAAGTCCATCATGCTTGGCTAGGTGCTCGGTGGCCAGGATTTGGGCGGTATCTTCGCCGCCGCCCAGGCAATAAATATCTAGGGTTCCAGGCACTGCATCATCGAGGGTGATGCGCTTGATTTCGGCGTTGATACCGCGCATGCGTGCACGTTGTCGTAGGACTAGGGCGTTTCCATCATCGCCGTAGGTGCCAAGGACATCGGGGAGAACCAGGCCGATGGTGAGGGAAGTCATTAGTTTTCAGTCCCTTTCTCCAGAGCCTTCTTCAGGTCTCGGAAAGCTGTGTAATTGGCAAGCACCTCAACGCGACCGGGTGGGCAGGCGCGAATGGCATCAACTGGATCGGAAATAAGTTCATGGGTGATCTCGGCGTAGGTGAGGCGTACAGCCAGGTCGGTGCCACGTTCGCCAGAGGCTTTGACCTCGAGGTTTTCAAAATCTTCGAAGTGGACATCCCAGAGCCAGGAGAGATCTTCACCGTCTGCAACTTGGCCATTTACTGCAATGACCAGGCCTTCGGCAGTGCGATCAACCATGGAGAGAGCTTCTTGCCAGCCGGCTGGATTCTTGGCCAGAAGCAGGTGCACTTGGTGTTCACCGACAGTAATGGTGGAGTAGCGGCCAGCCACATTGTCCACGGCATTGACGGCTTCCAGGGCTTTTTCCACCGGAATATCAAAAACAGTGGCTGCTGCAATAGCTTGGGCGGCGTTGCCGCGGTTGGCTTGGCCAGGGAGGTTCAAATCTAGGGTGAGATCGCCAAAAGGAGAGTGCAACTGATCTCCCTCCACCTGCCAGGTGGGGGTGGGTCGCGCAAAGGTCCGGCCGTCGAGAAGCGGTTTGGCGGCGTGCCAGTGTTCGCCCTCGTGGATGATGCGGGATTCGGTGCGTGGGCAGGTGACGGATTCGCCCTGCCAGCCGGTGCCGGCGCTGACCCAAATGACATTTTTGGCGTCATAGGCCACGGAGGTGACAAGCACGTCATCGCAGTTGGCGATAACGGTCATCTCGGGGCGGGAATGGACAGCTTCGCGCAGCACTCGCTCAATTTTGTTGATTTCGCCGACGCGGTCCAGCTGGTCGCGTGAGAGGTTGAGTAGCACCAAGGCCTGGGGCTTGAGGCGCTCAATGGCAGCGGGAACGTGCAGCTCATCAACCTCGAGGACAACGTGGGAGGCATCACGCGTGGCAAGCAGTGCAGAAATAATGCCAGCGTCCATATTGTCGCCACCCTCATTGGTGGCCACGGTGTGAGAGCTGCGGATAGCGGCGGCCAGCATGCGGGTGGTGGTGGACTTGCCGTTGGTGCCGGTGACCAGCACGGTGGGGCGGTCATTGATAAGCGTTGCCATGATGTTTG
The DNA here is from genome assembly GCF_046592015.1 of Corynebacterium callunae. Lineage (GTDB taxonomy): Bacteria > Actinomycetota > Actinomycetes > Mycobacteriales > Mycobacteriaceae > Corynebacterium > Corynebacterium callunae_A. The sequence continues at coordinate 102,396 of NZ_JAWVOB010000003.1, read as the reverse complement.
GATCAACTGCATTAGCAACGAGCCCGCCGATCATGCCACCCGAGCCACGACCGGTTGCCTTTGAGGCGGAAGTGGCCACTTTAGCAGCGGTTATGGCTACACCGCTGCGCAGGCGGCGAAGGGGAGCTGGGAGAGAAAGCTTCATGGAAAACGAGTCTAGTTAAAAGCCCAAGCACTGCGTCATATCGACGCGACTTAAGCCGACTCTGCAGGAAGCTTTTCCCCTTCTTTCACACGTTCCACAGCTGCCATGAAGGCCACATCTGAGAGCAATGGAATCCCTTTGCGCTGGGCATGCATGGCTTTGCCATCAATATCACGAGTCTGATTACACACCACTACAGAGGTCTGGCGGGTGAGTTTTTCAGAATAGGCCAGATTGGAATCCACGCAGGCTTGAATGATGATATCGGGATCCATCTCAATTTCCGGAGCTACTACTACCTCCATGCCCTCAATTAAGGACTTGCCCGGCTCATAAACTCCCGGATTCACAAAACTGGGCGCGGCCTCCTGCGCCTGCACCCGAATCGCAGTACGCTGCAAACCAAATTTATCCGGGCGCAACTGTGCAGGCTCAATCTCCGCCAAGGGACCAGATTCCACCAAGGCCGCATAAAGATCGCCCACCAAAATGGTTTCCTCGCGACATAACTCCTGGTGTGGGGTCTGCGCGCGCTCCACCGACGCCGTTGCCGGTTGCGCCCTCAAACCAAGCGTATAAGCAACCCCACGGATGCGGACATCGTCAAGGGTGATGCCCTGCCGACGTGCAGACGCGAGCGTATCGACGAGCACCAGCGGCCGTGGGATATGGCCAACCCTTTGCCGGCGACGTCCGCGACCCCCGCGGCGATTGCCGCGGGCATTACTGCGATTGGCGCGAGCTGCATCATTCATCGCACGCTTGGCTTCGGCCACAATAAAACCCCAGGTCCGGGCAGCGTTGTGGAGTAGCAAGGTGCGACCATCGATTAAGCGATCCAGGCTTTTGAGGATCTGCCCAAATTTCTTAGCGCTGCCAAATTCTTCTGGGGTGACCCCGTGTAGATGAAAGGGACCGGGATCGGAATTGGAATTAAGCACGGCGTGGAAGGTCTCTACCGGCTCAAAGTCGGGTGAAAGCGTGACTAAATCCATAGTGATAAGCCTCGAGGTGGAGGGGTGGATACCACTGGACTGGATGCTTAAAGCGACAAAAGGAGCAGCCTCGATTGCCTCTTGGCGGGCCTGTTCTTGTGCTGCGCGCCGGGCTTGTTCCTGCTCGGACTTTTCATCAAGGGTTTCTGAAGTTTGATCATTGATTGTTTCAGGAGCCCCAGTTGCGTTCATTCCTAAGAGTCTAGTTGTTCAAGTCTGCTCTCACTAAAGGATGGCAAATTGATGTGAAAATGGCCTAAAAGTTATCAAATTTGGGCTGTTTTGTTGTTCGGTTTGCGAACTAAGTTTCGTGAGAAACTAACGCTTAGTGGGGGTAGGGAATTATTTACCCAAGAGTACTTTATCTTAACCCTGGCTTTGTGCGGGATAAGAAATTTAAGGATTCCTTAAAGGGAAAATAGAGGTTAGAGGATATGGGATTAAAATGGCAATGGTGGATGTACGCATTTGCAGCTGCTGCATTGCTTACGGTGATCCTCTTAGGCGTGTGGGTTTCCTGGAGGCTGAAAAAGTTTAAGGCACGAGCACTACCTGAAGCTTCGGAGGAATAGTCATGAACCGGAAAAGTAGTCGCGCACTCCGCGGACTAGGCATTTTGACAATAACGGCCGCATTAACATTTGGAGCGCCCACCGCAGTAGTTGATGCTCGCACCGTATTCGGCGTGATTAAGACTCAAGTGGTTACAGATATTAATGCCAATCAAACGGTGAATTTGACGGTTATTAAAACCGCTGAAAACCCATTTGATGAGGAGGTGAAACCCGAAGACGTCGTGGTATCAGGGATTACCTTTACGATTATGCGACTTTCCGGGGTTGATCTGACCACTGAAAGTGGATGGGCCACCGCGAGGGATATTAGTATTGCCCAAGCTCAAGCGCATGAGTACTCAGGCACCTATAGTGCTGTTACAAATGCCGAAGGTGAAGTTACTTTTAATAATCTGCCCATCGGCTTGTACCTGGTTCATGAAACGCCATTGACTACTCCAGGGCCGGAAGATCTGCAGATTGTGGACTTCTTGATTACGTTGCCAACTGGCGATAATGACGGTCTGAACTGGGATTATGATGTTCAGGTCAATTCCAAGAGTGAAGCCGCATTGCCTGCCACCCCAACTAAGCCAACCACTCCGAACTCGACAATAACGAGACCCTCGAGTACAACTACGCGCACCCAGTCCGCACTGCCACAGGTACCGACCTCTCCCGCGCCGACCCAAATTGCCCTTGCTCAGACGCCGACTAGGGAAGCCGGTCAGCAGGGCTTGGCATCCACGGGTGCAAATGTGCTCGGAATGTTGGGTTTTGCACTGTTATTAATAGGAGTCGGATTCTTTTTAGTAATGCGATCCCGTAAGCACTAAAAGCTTGGCACCAAGCGCAAGACCGGCCTGCCACGGTAGCCCGTGGCAGGCCGGCGTCGATAAGCAGCTTTTTAAACGCCGCCAGCCAACACGGCCTCGTGGTTGATGTCCAGGGCACGGTTGACCGCGGAGGTCACAGCGCGCAGGGAAGCGTAGGTGATGGAACCGGCAATGCCGACGCCCCATACCTTGCGACCATTGACCTCGGCCAAGACATATGCAGCGGCCTCGGCGTCATCACCTGAAGTACGCGCATGCTGGCTGTACTCCTGGATTTCGACGTCGATATCCAGCTTCTCCAGCGCATTTGCATACGCCGCCAGTGGGCCATTGCCCTTACCCTCAACGGTCACGTCCTTACCGTTGTGGACGAGCTCAGCCACGATGGTGGCATCGCCCTTATCGGAATCAGCATTTTCGACGCGCAGCGCGATCTGCTCAACCGGTGCGGTGCGATCCAGGTACTCAGTGGCGAAAATATCCCACATAGCCTTGGAATTGACCTCGCCGCCCTCGGCATCGGTGACATTTTGCACCACGGAGGAGAACTCAACCTGCATGGAGCGAGGCATCTGCAGACCGTGATCGGTCTTCATGATGTAAGCAACGCCACCCTTGCCGGACTGGGAGTTCACACGAATAACAGCCTCGTAGTCGCGACCGACATCCTTAGGATCGATGGGCAGATAAGGAACCTCCCACTGGGTGCCCTGCAGCTCTTCCCAGGTAACCTCGGTGGAGTTCGCGCCGGGCTTAACCTTGGCAGCCATAGCGTCCAAGCCCTTGTTCACGGCATCTTGGTGGGAACCAGAGAAAGCGGTGAAGACCAGGTCTCCGCCATATGGGTGGCGCTCAGGAACGCGCAGCTGGTTGCAGTACTCAACGGTGCTGCGGATTTGGCGGATATCGCTGAAGTCCAGCTGAGGATCAACGCCCTGGGTAGCCATATTCAGGGCCAAGGTAACCAGGCAGACGTTGCCGGTGCGCTCGCCGTTGCCGAAGAGGCAGCCTTCGATGCGGTCGGCGCCTGCCATATAACCCAGCTCAGCTGCTGCAACGCCGGTGCCACGGTCATTGTGTGGGTGCAGGGACAAGATGATGGAATCGCGACGGTTGAGGTTGCGGTGCATCCACTCGATGGAGTCTGCATACACATTTGGAGTGGTCATTTCCACGGTGGAAGGCAGGTTGATGATTATTGGGTTTTCTGGAGTTGGATCCATAACCTCAACAACTGCGTCAATAACTTCCTTGGCGTAGGCAACTTCGGTGCCGGTGTAGGACTCAGGGGAGTACTCCCAGCGCCAGTTGGTGTCAGGGTAATCAACTGCGATGGACTTGATCAGCTCGGCTGCATCGGTGGCCAGCTTCTTAACCTGCTCCTTGTCCATGCGGAACACCACATTGCGCTGCAGGATAGAGGTGGAGTTGTAGAAGTGCACGATGACGTTCTTGGCACCTTCACAAGCCTCGAAAGTGCGGCGAATCAGGTGCTCGCGAGCCTGCACCAGAACCTGAATGGTGACGTCATCAGGGATCATGTTCTTTTCAATGATTTCTCGGACGAAGTCAAAGTCAGTCTGGGAAGCGGAAGGGAAACCAACTTCAATTTCCTTGAAACCCATCTGCACCAGCAGCTCAAACATACGACGCTTGCGCTCTGGAGACATTGGATCGATCAGGGCCTGGTTGCCATCGCGCAGGTCAACAGCACACCACTGAGGTGCAACGGTGATCTTCTTGTCTGGCCAGGTGCGGTCTGGCAGCGAGATTTCTTCAACCTCTACCTCAAATGGCATATAGCGCTCAAATGGCATTGCGGAGCCGCGCTGCTTATTCCATGAGGCTTGGCCTTCATTGCGAGGGCCGTTTGGGGTTTGAATCTTGGCGGGTGCGGAAATAAAAGCGTCATTAGGAGACATTGTTTAAACCTTCTTTTATAGCTTGGGTGGGTTTCACGACCGGCAACACCAAACTCCGCGACGGGGTGCCGGCCGTGTTAAGACCTCTGGGACCCGCCGCGGCGAAGAAGTAGTAGATTCGCACGCGAAGACATGTGATGCAGCATACCTCACACTTGTTAGTTTTGTGCGGAAATTACCCTAAAAGTGGTGGGGGCTGGCTGAGATCTGCCTAGAATTTTCTACTTAATCTTGGGGATTTTCCAGCGTTGGAGTGCCCGGCCTTGATAGCGCAATGGTGGAAATAATCATGGCAATAAGCGCTGCGCCCATGATGATCCAAGCCCAGTCCACAACTTGGAATTTTTCCCCAAGCACCAAATATCCCAGCGCAAAGGCCACAATTGGTTCCGCGATGGTCATCGCTGGCAGGGACTTTTGCAACTCTCCGCCATTAAAAGAATATTGCTGAACGACAGTTCCCAAGGTGGCTGTAATGATAAGGGCATAAACCTCCCAATTTAGAAGCAGCCCGTTGATTCCTTGGTGAATGAAAATATCCACTGTTGCCTTGGATAGCACTGCCACGTATCCAAAAAGTGCACCAGTAACAAGGCCTAAAATAAGTGCCTTATCTTTGGTGAAAACATGCTGGGCCAGCAGCCACATCACGCCCATAATTCCGAAGCCAACAGCCAAGGCTGGAATCCATCGTTCCAAAGGGGGATGGGGATTACCGGCTAGTGGGCGTCCCAAAATCACCATGACGGCGACGGCAATAGTAAGCAGGGCTGCCCAAGAAATCTCAGTCTTTTTAAGCCGATAGCCATTAAAACGAGCAGATAAGGGCAGCGTAAACATGAGGGAAAGTACCAACACTGGTTGCACGACCAGAAGCGTGCCAAAACCTAAAGCCACTGTTTGCAGGAAATAGGCAAACATTGCCGTAGACATGCCCGCCCACCACATGGGTGTCATGAGGGCATTAAGTAAAGGAGAGCTCCGCATGGAGCCGTCCTGAGGGGTTCGAACTGCAATCCGGTGCCGGACAACTGTTCCCCACGCGATGGTTAGAGCCGAGGCCAATGCGAAGAGCACGGCGAGCAGATTGCTTTGCACCTTTAACAGGGTAGTGGAGAGTTGCAGAGGGTGTGTAGTTAGCGGTGCCTTGGATACAGGTGGCAGCACCGGTGGCGGCGCGGTAGATGGCGCTGCAAAAGGCGCGGTAGCTGGCATGGGCGAAATGGGTGGCCGGATGGGATTAGACCCAAAATTGGTGGTTACCAATCACTGCAGTTTCGGTGGCAGGCAGATGAGAGGGGAGCCTGTGCCTGGCGTGGGCATGGCCGCGCCGAGGAGATGCTGGGGCCACCGGGTCGAATGGCCGAGGAGACACCGGGCTGAACGGCCGAGGAGACGCCGGGTCGAGCGGCCGAGGAGACGCCGGGTCGAGCGGCCGAGGAGACGCCGGGTCGAGCGGCCGAGGAGACGCCGGGCTAAACAACAGAGCAGTAGCCGAACAAGGGGCCACTGACCTGCTAACTGCTTTCGCAAAAGCGATAAAACAACTTATAAATAAAGGAGTAAGTAAAGATCGAGGAATAAAAGCGATCATTCGGCTAGGTAGCTTACATAGATGTAGGTAGAGTAATCGACGTAACTGTCAGCAGGTAGATCGAAAGGTGCACAAAGGTGGCCCTGGTCGTACAGAAATATGGCGGTTCCTCGCTTGAGAGTGCGGAACGCATCCGAAACGTTGCTGAACGGATCGTTGCCACCAAGAAGGCTGGAAATGATGTTGTGGTTGTGTGCTCAGCAATGGGTGACACCACAGATGAACTTCTAGACCTCGCAGCAGCGGTGAACCCCGTTCCACCAGCACGTGAGATGGATATGCTGCTCACTGCCGGTGAGCGCATTTCCAATGCTTTGGTGGCAATGGCCATTGAATCATTGGGAGCCCAGGCGCAGTCTTTTACCGGATCCCAGGCTGGTGTACTTACCACGGAGCGCCATGGCAATGCCCGCATTGTTGATGTCACTCCAGGACGTGTTCGCGAAGCTCTGGATGAGGGTAAAATCTGCATCGTTGCAGGATTCCAGGGTGTTAATAAGGAAACCCGCGATGTCACCACCCTTGGTCGTGGCGGATCAGATACCACCGCAGTAGCTTTGGCAGCAGCGCTCAAAGCCGATGTTTGTGAGATCTATTCCGACGTTGATGGTGTTTACACCGCAGATCCTCGCATCGTTTCCAATGCCAAGAAGTTGGAAAAGCTTTCTTTTGAGGAAATGTTGGAACTAGCTGCTGTCGGCTCCAAGATTTTGGTGCTGCGCAGTGTTGAATACGCCCGTGCATTTAATGTGCCACTGCGCGTACGCTCGTCATATAGCAATGATCCCGGCACTCTAATCGCCGGCTCGATGGAGGATATTCCTGTGGAAGAAGCAGTCCTTACTGGTGTAGCAACTGACAAGTCCGAGGCTAAGGTCACTGTGCTGGGTATTCCAGACCAGCCTGGCCAGGCCGCAAAGGTGTTCCGTGCCTTGGCTGATGCAGAGATCAACATTGATATGGTCCTGCAAAATGTTTCCTCTTTGGAGCATGGCACCACTGACATCACCTTCACCTGCCCTCGTGCAGATGGCCCCCGCGCCGTGGAGCTGCTGAAGAAGCTGCAGGTTGAAGGCAACTGGACCAATGTGCTTTATGACGATCAGGTGGGCAAGGTTTCCCTGGTTGGCGCTGGTATGAAGTCTCACCCAGGCGTGACCGCAGAGTTCATGGAAGCTATGCGCGATGTCAACGTCAACGTTGAGCTCATCTCCACCTCTGAGATTCGCATTTCTGTCCTGATCCGCGAAGATGATCTAGACAAGTCCGCTAAGGCTCTGCACGATAGATTCCAGCTCGGTGGCGATGAAGAAGCCATCGTTTATGCAGGCACCGGACGCTAAAACCCTTAATTTAGGAGCAGTTTTTTAAAATGACCACCATCGCAGTTGTTGGTGCAACCGGCCAGGTCGGCCAGGTTATGCGCACTCTTCTTGAAGAGCGCAATTTCCCCGCAGATACCGTTCGCTTTTTTGCCTCCCCTCGTTCCGCTGGCCGCACGCTCAGCTTCCGTGGCGAGGACATTGAGGTAGAGGATGTCACTCAGGCAACTGAGGAATCCCTCAAGGGAATTGATATCGCACTATTTTCTGCAGGTGGCACCGCTTCTAAGCAGTATGCTCCGATCTTCGCTGCAGCTGGCGCAACCGTAGTGGATAATTCCTCTGCATGGCGCAAGGATGACGAGGTTCCCCTGATCGTTTCTGAGGTTAACCCAGGCGATAAGGAAAACCTGGTCAAGGGCATTATTGCGAACCCTAACTGCACCACCATGGCAGCAATGCCAGTACTCAAGCCACTGCACGATGCAGCTGGTCTGCAGAAGCTGCATGTTTCTTCCTACCAGGCTGTTTCCGGTTCCGGCCTGGCTGGCGTGGAGACCTTGGCAAAGCAGGTTTCTGCCGTGGGCGACCACAACGTGGAGTTCGTCCACAACGGCCAGGCTGCTGACGCTGGCGATCTTGGCCCTTACGTAGCGCCAATCGCCTACAACGTGCTGCCATTCGCCGGCAACCTCGTTGATGACGGCACCTTCGAAACCGACGAAGAGCAGAAGCTGCGCAATGAATCCCGCAAGATCCTGGGCATTCCAGACCTCAAGGTTGCAGGCACCTGCGTGCGTGTGCCGGTTTTCACCGGCCACACCCTCACCATTCACGCAGAGTTCGAGCAACCACTCACCGTAGCGCAGGCACAGGAATTGCTGGCTTCCGCACCTGGTGTAAAGCTTGTCGACGTTCCAACGCCCCTTGCAGCAGCTGGAATTGACGAATCCCTAGTCGGACGTATCCGCCAGGATGCCACTGTTGATGACAACCGCGGCCTGGTCCTCGTTGTCTCTGGTGACAACCTGCGTAAGGGTGCTGCTCTCAACACCATTCAGATCGCTGAGTTGCTGGTCTAAAGCACAAAACTAATTGCCTCATCTTTGAAGATGGGGCAATTTTTTATGCCTAATTGGCGGCTGCTTCGTCTTCTACGCTGGGATTTTTAGTGGCAGCAATAAGGTCTGCGCGGGCACGAGCTACGCGGGAACGGATAGTTCCAACGCGAACATCGGCGATTTTTGCTGATTCTTCATAGCTATAGCCCAGTACCTGGGTAAGGATCAGCGCCTCACGCCGTTCCGCCGGGAGCGCGTCGATAAGCGTTTTAAGGTCAATCCACTCGGACCAGATGGTCGAGCTGCTGCCGTAAGTGGCACCACTGTCCTCATATTCCACGATGGACTTGCGCGGGCGGGCCATATCGTGGCGAATATTGTCCACCCACACGCGACGAGCCAGCGAGAGTAGCCAGGTGCGTGCTGAGGAGCGCGCGGCGAAGCGGGGGAGTGCGCTCATGACTCTGAGGAAGGTTTCTTGGGTGAGGTCATCGGCAATTTGCTGGCCGCCGAGGTGGGCCAAAAGGCGCCATACATCATCTTGGGTTTCGCGAATAAATTCCGTGAGTGCAGCGCGATCACCACGTCCAGCCGCGAGGGCTAGGTCGGTGACATAGGCGTCATTGCGCTCTTTGGACTTCACAATGGCTTAGGTTACCAGTCTTATTTCAGCAGTTGTAAATTGCCAAAAATTTCCGTTCTCTACCTATGCGGGGGTGACCATTTGCATATTAGCTGGCAATTCCTAAGGGGAATGCTTTATCCGTGGCGCCAGGTGACATTATGCGCTAGGCTATTAATCAAACTCAATCCATAGGTTCCTCACATTAACGGAAGGAAAAGCTTTTGTCTGAAAAGTCAGCAGCCGACCAGATCCTTGACCGTGGCATGCGTGCCAAGGTCTCCGGAAACACCACCCGCCACAACGGCGCACCAGTTCCATCAGAGAACATCTCAGTAACCGCAGGTCCTCAGGGTCCAAACATCCTCAATGACATTCACCTCATTGAGAAGCTTGCACACTTTAACCGCGAGAACGTTCCTGAGCGTATTCCTCACGCAAAGGGCCACGGCGCTTTTGGTGAGCTGCACATCACCGAGGACGTTTCCGAGTACACCAAGGCAGATCTGTTCCAGCCGGGCAAGGTCACCCCAATGGCTGTACGTTTCTCCACCGTTGCTGGTGAGCAGGGTTCCCCTGACACCTGGCGCGATGTTCACGGCTTTGCACTTCGCTTCTACACCGAAGAGGGCAACTACGACATCGTTGGTAACAACACCCCAACCTTCTTCCTGCGCGATGGCATGAAGTTCCCTGACTTCATCCACTCCCAGAAGCGTCTGAACAAGAACGGTCTGCGCGATGCAGATATGCAGTGGGATTTCTGGACCCGTACCCCAGAGTCTGCACACCAGGTGACCTACCTCATGGGTGACCGCGGTACCCCTAAGACCTCCCGCCACCAGGACGGCTTCGGCTCCCACACCTTCCAGTGGATCAACGCTGAGGGCAAGCCAGTTTGGGTTAAGTACCACTTCAAGACCCGCCAGGGTTGGGATTGCTTCACCGATGCAGAGGCTGCAAAGGTTGCCGGCGAGAACGCTGACTACCAGCGCGAAGACCTCTACAACGCAATCGAGAACGGCGACTACCCAATCTGGGACGTCAAGGTTCAGATCATGCCTTTCGAGGATGCAGAGAACTACCGCTGGAACCCATTCGACCTGACCAAGACCTGGTCCCAGAAGGATTACCCACTGATCCCAGTCGGTTACTTCATCCTGAACCGCAACCCACGCAACTTCTTTGCTCAGATCGAGCAGATCGCTCTTGATCCAGGAAACATCGTTCCAGGTATCGGCCTGTCCCCAGACCGTATGCTCATGGCTCGTGCATTTGCATACGCTGACCAGCAGCGTTACCGCATCGGCGCAAACTACCGCGACCTGCCAGTGAACCGCCCACTTAACGGTGTCAACACCTACAGCCGCGAAGGTGCAATGCAGTACGTCTTCGACGCTGAGGGCGAGCCATCCTACAGCCCTAACCGCTACGACAAGGGCGCTGGCTACCTGGACAATGGAGAGAACTCCTCCTCCAACCACACCACCTACGGCCAGGCTCAGGACATCTTCGTGAACCCGGACCCACACGGCACCGACCTCACTCGCGCAGCTTATGTTAAGCACCGCGACGATGATGACTTCATGCAGGCTGGCATCCTTTACCGCGAGGTTCTGGATGACGCCGCAAAGGAGCGCTTGGCAGACAACATCTCCAACGCTATGCAGGGCATCTCTGATGCAACTGAGCCACGCGTTTACGAGTACTGGAACAACGTAGATGCAAACCTTGGCGCTCGCGTTAAGGAGCTCTACCTGCAGAAGAAGGGCGCATAGCCTTCTAGCAGTTCCCTAAAAAATGCTCTCCCTACGGGGAGAGCATTTTTGCGTTTAGAGGGGGATTTGATTCTTATGACGACTACTGGAATCCGCCCCAGTTGTATAGAGAAAACCCCGTTTCCAATGAGCTGACCTTGTTGCAGTGGGTTAAGGTTCGTTTTCCTCTTCTTTCCTAAGGCTGAAAAAGCAGCATAAAGCTCCAATTGCGAGAATGAAAGGCGCAAGAAGGATCTCTTCGAAAGAATTATTCAGCCAAAAGATGAATATCAATAATGCGCACCCAATAGCGAGAATCCCACAAACTAAGCCAACTACTTTATTTAATGGCATCTAAGAATCGCTCCATTCCAGGTAGGGTTCCGAGCCCTATCCATTTAAACAGGGATTGGTCAGCTCTGAAGTGGGGCGTCGGGAGGTGAGCAGCATCCCGTAAAATGGCCTGGAAAAGCGGAATTTGTGCGATGAAACTGCAGTTTTGGAGCCGCCAGAAGAGCAGGAGCCCGCAAAAAATGCTTCAAAATTGAAATTTTGCGGAATTCTGCTCGCGGTGCTGTAACCGGTGCTGGCCGAAAAGAACTGCAGCCCCGCCACGAGGAGCCACAACCAACGCCAACCCGGACCTACCCGAAACTTCTTTCCTAATTAACCAATCTGCAGTACAGTACGCAGCTCGCCAAAAAGCTCGGGGCGAACTTTATGCAAGACGGTGCGGCCTTCAGGGATGCGTTCCAAGAGGCCAGCTTCGGTCATCTTCTTCAAATGGTGTGAGATTGTAGGCTGCGAAAGTCCCATCATCTCGGTAAGTTCATTCACGCTTACAGGGCCACATCCGCCAGTTGCCAGGTTGGAAAGAATCTTAAGACGCACTGGTTCTGCCAACACTTTAAAGAGGGCAGCGTAGCGTTCGGAATCTTCATTATCAAGAGGACCAGTGCCAAGGGAACAACATGCTGAGAGGTCAGTTAGGGGGAGGATGCGTGCAGTGGTCATGTATTCCACTATATATTGACAGTACTCAGCGCTGGAAGTAACGTTCATATAGACGAACATCAATACTTTGAAAGGTGGCGCAAACCCCGTGCCCACAAAAACCACCTCAGCCAAACCCGTCCAACTATCATTCCTGGATCGTTTGCTTCCACTGTGGATTATCTTGGCAATGGCCCTAGGTCTGCTGCTGGGCAAATTCACTCCCGCACTTGGCACCGCGCTTAGTGCCATGGAAGTTGGGGGAATTTCACTTCCTATCGCGCTTGGTCTCCTGGTCATGATGTACCCGCCTCTGGCTAAGGTTCGCTATGACAAAACCAAAGAAATCGCTGCTGACCGCCGATTGATGACAGTCTCGATTATCCTCAACTGGATCGTCGGACCGCTTTTAATGTTTGCATTGGCCTGGCTCTTCTTGCCAGATCAGCCGGAACTACGCACTGGCCTTATTATCGTGGGCCTAGCTCGCTGTATCGCTATGGTTTTGGTGTGGAGTGATCTCTCCTGTGCAGATAGGGAAGCCACTGCAGTTTTGGTAGCAATTAACTCAGTTTTCCAAATCCTCATGTTTGGCGTACTCGGTTGGTTCTACCTGCAGATTCTGCCTTCTTGGCTTGGCCTGGAAACAACTTCGGTGGAATTTTCCTTCATCTCCATCGTCACCTCAGTGCTGGTATTCCTTGGCATCCCACTCTTGGCAGGCGTGCTCTCCCGCATTATCGGCGAGCGCACCAAGGGCCGTACTTGGTATGAAAACAAGTACCTACCTGCTATTTCTCCGCTCGCACTGGTAGGCCTGCTTTATACCATCGTGCTGCTCTTTGCCCTCCAAGGCGATCAGATCACCTCTCAGCCATTTACCGTGGCTAAGGTTGCAGTTCCACTCTTCTTGTACTTCGTCATCATGTTCTTTATTGCGCTGACTACCTCCAAACTCAGCGGTATGGGATATGCGCAGTCCGCGTCGGTGTCTTTCACTGCCACCGGCAATAACTTTGAGCTGGCAATTGCCGTGGCAATTGGTACTTTCGGGGCTACCTCCCAGCAGGCGCTTGCAGGAACTATCGGGCCTTTGATTGAGGTTCCCGTGCTGGTCGGCTTGGTTTATGTCATGCTGTGGCTAGGGCCAAAACTGTTCCCTCAGGATCCCACCCTGCCCCCAGCTCGAAACTAAAGCCTTCAAAACCCAACAAAACACCAATAAAAGGAAATAAAAATGTCTGAAAAACCATCAGTTCTCTTCGTTTGCGTCGGCAATGGCGGCAAGTCTCAGATGGCTGCGGCACTGGCTGAAAAGCATGTCGGTTCCAAGCTTGAAATCCACTCTGCAGGCACCAAGCCAGGCACCAAGTTGAACCAGCAGTCCATTGAGGTCATCGCAGAGTCCGGTGCAGACATGTCTCAGGGCACGCCAAAGGCCATTGATCCAGACCTGCTTAAGCGCGTTGATCGCGTGGTCATTCTAGGCGCCGATGCTCAGCTAGAAATGCCGGAAGATGCTCAAGGCACTTTGGAGCGTTGGGTTACCGATGAGCCTTCTGAGCGTGGTATTGAGGGCCTTGAGCGTATGCGTCTGGTTCGCGATGATATCGAAAACCGTGTCGTAGATCTGCTAGAAGAACTAAAGTTGGCCTAGTTCACTAACTTAGAAAGGGCTGAAATGTCCACCACGGCGGAAATCCCAGAATCCCAAGAATCACAAATCAAGCTGCTCAATCGAGTGGTTGAAGAGTTAAACAAGAAGTACGAAGGCATATTTTCAGCAGAGACAATTGAGCGTTATGTCTTTGAGTCTTATACTGCCTTAGCTCGCACCGCCAAGATTCGTACCCACCTGCCATTGCTCGCAGAGCATTTCGCTACCGATCGTTTGGAAGCTCTGCGCCACGCCGGCGATGAGATCAAAGACTCCTTGCCACAGGTGTTGTTTGTGTGCACCCGCAACGTTGGACGCTCCCAAATCGCCTCCGCGCTGCTTAAGCACTATGCAGGTGGAGAGGTTCATGTGCGTTCCGCTGGCATTTTGCCAGATGCTGAAGTCCATCCCGTTGTGTTGGATGTGTTGGCAGAACGCGGAATTGATATCGGCAAGGCCTATCCAAAGCCACTTACCGATGATGTCGTCCGCGCCTCGGATTATGTGGTCAACTTAGGTTGCGATGGCGCCTACCCAATGTACCCAGGCAAGCACTACCTTGATTGGGATTTGATGGATCCGGGCGATGAATCCCCAGAGCGCGTGCGCGCAGTGGTGGATGAAATTGATGTCCACATCCGCGAATTATGGGCAGAAATGTCCAAATAACAACCACGCTTTTCGACGAAAAGACTCAGCCTGTAGCACTTGCAGGCTGAGTCTTTTTTAATAGCGTCGGTTATCTACGACCGTCACGCCATAGATGGTGCGTCCCATATAGAAGGAGGCAACCGAGGCAACCACCCACACTCCGATAATCGCAATGATGGCGCGGACGAAGTTATTGGGATCAAAACCCTCGGTGGACCAACTGCGGATCAACATGGCCACGATGAGCAGGGGAATTACAACGCCCACGGTAGGACCCAGCAGGTTTGCCCGGGTCAAAGGATCCGGTGCTCGCCACAGCGCAATTGCGGTACCAAGGGAAAAGAAACCGGCGATGATGATGAGGATGGAGATAATGATCTCTGGAATAGTCATTTCTACCTGCGTCCCTTCGAGATAATGCGGGCCATGGACAGCGTTGGCAAAACACCACCCAAAATTGCTGCAAGCAGTGCAATTTCATAGGCGATGGACGTGGGATTATTAAGCACCCAAATGAGGTAAATGGCGATCATGGAATAGAAGATCATATCCGACAAGATCGCGCGGGTGAGGAAGTCACGAGTATGCAAAATCAGCACCAAAGTGGATAACAAAGCAAGAAAAATCATGCCGATGCCAATGGCGCAAACAATTTCAAAGGCGGTCATCTTAGAACTCCCTCTTATCGCGGCTTAGGGTGTTTTTGGCGGTATCAGCAATTTCATGGCTAGGCCATTCAGCATCACCGGGGCGAATCTCCTTATGTGGGCCTTGGCCGGGAACACCGTGATCAATGTCCTTAACATGCGGAGCCATGCGTTCTTCCATATCGGCAATGGATTCAAAAACAGCTACTGGATCGGCTCCAAAAACAGCTTGCACCAGCAAAATGGTGGGATCTCCTGGAGTGCGAGGTGCACGCAATCCAATGGAAAGCGTTGCCGGGGTCATGGTGATGCAGGTAGATAATGCTGCAATCTGAAAATCAGTGGTCACACGCAAGGGATAGCGGATAACCACCGGGTGAAAGCCAGTGTCTTTTTTCACTGTAGCCTTCACCACATCAAAGCCTGCGATAAAGATTTGGCCAATCAGCCAGGGAATGAACTTGAGGGTATGCAACATTATTTACCTCCCTGATAGCTAGGGCTGGGAACAGCGATGGCATCATCGCCGAGAACGGCCTGCTGGTAGGCGCCTGTATCCAATAATCCCGCGGTGGCCGTACGGGTTGCGTCGATAAGCGGTCCTGCAAAGAGGAACATGCCTACGGACAGCACCATAAGCGCGGCAGCTGGTGCTAGTTTGGCTACGCTGACGCGTAGCTGCGGGGAGACGCCGCGTTGATTCATGGAACCGCCCCAGAAAACTTGGCGCCATACGCGGATCATGGATAGGAGGGCGCCCATGCTAGCGATGATAATTGCGGCGATGACCAGCCAGGCTGCGATATTGCCCACGCGGGCGACCTCTACGATGATCAGCGCTTTGCCCCACATGCCAGAAAATGGGGGGAAGCCAACCACTGAGAAGGCGCCGGCGGCAAAGACGGCAGCCACCAGTGGATCACGCCGGGCCAGGCCAGAAAGTTTGGACAGCAGGCCAGTACCATAGGTTTCTTCGATGGCGCCAGAAGTCAAGATCAGCGCGCCAACGGTGATCATATGGTGCAGGGTGTAGAGCAGACCGGCGGCGAGGGCGCGCTGTGGATCTCCGCTGGTAAAAGCCAGCATCACCAGGATAAATGGCATGCCGTTGACCATTTGGTAGGCCAGCACCCGGCGGATGGAGTTTTCCCCAAGTCCAGCAAAACCGCCGATAATCATCGATACCACCATGAAAGCGATGATCAGCCAGTTCCAGGTGGGATCGAGAGCAAAAATATGCACGTAGATGCGGTACAGCATGTACACCGCAACCTTGGTATGCAATCCAGAGAACAAGCCCATTACCGCAGCTGAGGTGCCGGGGTAGGTACGTGGCAACCAGGTATGAACTGGGAAAATGCCAGCCTTGACGGCAATCGCAATGACCACAATGCCCATGGCTGTAGCTGCCAATGGATTACCGGCCACCACGCCCTGCAAAGCCGCAATATTTACTGAGCCAAGCACGCCATAAACGATGGTGACGGCTGTGACCAGGAGGGTAGAGGCGGAAAGATTAACCAGCACAAAGATGCGTCCTGAAGCCAAACGCGCCCAGGTGCCGGTCATGGCGATGAGACCATAGGAGGGCAGCAGCATGACCTCGATAAACACAAAGAAGTTAAAGAGGTCGGCGGTAAGCAATGCACCATTTACGCCGGTAATCAGCATGAGGGTGAGTGCCGGATAAAAACGCGCCCGGGTTTCACCCACCACAGTGGCAAACCAGTTAGCTGCCACGGCCACGATTGAGGTGGTGATAATCATGATGGCGCTAAAAGCATCAGCGGCAAAAGGAATTGCGACGCCACCTACATAAAGGCCAATGGAGTGTGCGATGGTGCCATGGGTGGCGGTATAGGAAAAGAGCCAAATACCGGCAAAAACTCCGAGCAGCGGAACCACAATATGCAGGAAATCCCGGGCCCGCTGCCACGGCAAAAGTACGGCAATGGCCGAGGCAGTAAGGGGAACAGCAACAAAGATTGGAAGCAGCACGTCGATAGCCATTTATTTCTCTCCCGCCTTCTCTTCGGTGCTGTTAACGGATCGGGCAGCGGTGGTCAGTGGGGACTGATCATCATCGGGCTCGATGGAGCGGGTGTCATCGCTGCGTCCCAATGCAGCCAGCGTCAACATAATGGCGGTGGTGGCCATGGCGATAACGATGGCGGTTAGCACAAAGGCTTGCGGAACGGGATCGGCTGCATCGGCTAAAGCAGTGCGGTCGGGGAAAGCCTCACCGCGCCAGGCGGGCACACCGGCATACAAAATGGTGAGGTTGGCTGCGTGGCCGATTAGTGACATACCAAAAACAATGCGCACCATACCGCGTTGTTGGATGAGGTAAACGCCACCGCCAAAAAGGATGGCTATGCTCAGCGCGAGAATCATCGAGTTGCCTCCTTTTCAGGGGTAGCTGGGTTCATTGGAGCGGGGTAATCTTCATCGCCTTCAGGTTCTGGTTCCACCAAAGGCGTATCGGGAAGTGGTCCATTCACGCGGGCATAGTCCAGATCGTGAATATCGGTGCCTGGGCGCAGATATCCGCCCAAGCCATTAATTGCCATGGAGACCATACCCAGCACTGCAAGGTAAACGCCGAGGTCAAAGATCATCGAGGTGGTCCAGTGCTCACCGGCGAAGTTGAAGTGGATGGGGTAGAGGAAGGAATCGTGGGTAAGTCCCAGGACACCAGAGAAGACCGCGGTGAGAATACCCAGGCCAGTGAGGATAAAAGGTATATTCTCCTTAAAAATCTGTTCATCGCGAGGCTTGGAGAAGTAGAGGAACATCAACGCGCCACCGGCGATCAGCGCTGCAATGAAGCCACCACCGGGGTTGTTGTGGCCGCGCATAAACACCATGAAGCTGAGGAAACACAGCGCTGGAACCAGCACCTTGAGCAGAACTCGCAAAGGAATGGAGTTGAGCTGGGACTGCCCAAAGGGGCGTGGGTGGGTGCCCTTGGGGAAAGGATGGCGTGGCATGGAGGAGACCACGGCAGCAATAACAATGGCGGCCATACCCAAGACGGAAAGCTCGCCCAAGGTATCAAAGGCACGGAATTCCACCAGGATGGTATTCACCACATTGGAACCGGAGGTAATTTCTGGGCCTTGCTGCAGGTACCACATCGCCAGCTCGGAACGATCATGGCGGCCGAGCAAGCCCCACACTGCCATGAAAGCGGCAAAACCGGCCATCAAAGAAACCAGGACGGCACTGCGGCGACGGCTGTGCTTCATGCGGTTGAATTTATTGGGCTGGTGGCGGATCACCATCATGATGATCACGGTAACCAAAGCTTCCACCAGGAACTGCGTCAGCGCGACGTCAGGTGCACCCAGCAGCAACATTTGGAAGGACACACCCACACCAACAGCGCCCAAAAGCACGGCAGCACTCAGGCGGTTGCGGGTGCTTATTAGGCCGGCAACAGAAAGCAAGATGATGGCAAAAGGAATGAGATCAATCCAGTGATCAATGCCCGGAGTCTTAGGCGCAAGCTGAACGGCTGGATGGAGAGTGGCAAAAACAGCCAGTGAGAAAAGCAGAACAATGAGGCTCACCAGGTGACGGCGCGGGCTCATGGAATCAGCCATCTTGCCCATCCAGCGTCCGAAGCGAGTCAAACGGTAGGTCATCATGGACAAGGTGTCATTGCCGGTGGCAATAGGGAAGGGGTTCTTTTCCGCCAGCGCCCACAAAGGCTTGCGGAAAATAAGGCCCACAAATCCAACGGCCAGCACACCCATGGAGATTAAGAAAGGAGTGTTAACTCCATGCCATAAAGCCAGGTGTAATTCGGTTGCTTCCCCCGCTGCGGCGGTGGCCGCTGCGGACAGGGGCTCGTCGAAAAGCGTTAAAAAGAGAACCGCTGGCAGGGATAGCAGGCCAGGCAGCGCGGCGGGAAGCCACAGGGCAATAGGTGCTTCGCGGACGTGGTCGAGTTCGCGGGGGCCGTCGACAAAGGCACCGAGTACAAATTTTGCGGAATAGGTGAAGGTCAGCAGCGCGCCGACGGCTGCTGCACAGAGCAAAACCACCACATAGGAATTACCAATGGGGGCTTCTAGGAAGGCAGTGATCATTCCTTCTTTGGAGACAAATCCCAAAAATGGTGGCACAGCTGCCATGGATAGGGCGCCGACCAACACGGAGGCAAAGGTAAAAGGCATTTGTTTGACCAAGGGGCCCAGGCGGCGGATATCGCGAGTGCCGGTTTGGTGGTCAATAACGCCAATGAGCATAAAGAGCGAGGACTTAAAGAGCGCGTGGCTCAGGGTATGAACCAGGGCTGCTGCCAGGGCAAAAGGCGTGCCCACACCGATGGTGGCCACAATCCAACCCAGGTGCGAGACCGTGGAATAAGCAGTGAGCTTTTTAAGGTCAGTTTTTTGGACTGCAAAGTAGGAGGACATGACCGCGGTGCCCATACCCACCACAATGAGCAGCCAATTCCATACCGCCACATCGTGGAAAACAAAACTAAATCGCAGCAGCAGGTACACACCGGCCTTGACCACCGCAGCTGCATGCAAAAACGCCGAAACTGGGGTAGCTGCAGCCATGGCCTCTGGCAACCAGAAGTGGAAGGGGAATTGTGCGGATTTAGTAAAGGCCGACACCGCAATAAGTACCGCAATAACACCGCTGAGCACTGGCTTCTCAGCCCAGAAAGCAGCGTGCAAAATGCTTTGCAGATTGGTGGAACCAGCTTGGATAGCAGCAATTGCCACTGCCGTTAGCAGGGTGAGGCCACCCAAAAAAGTAAGGATAAGGGTGCGGATGGAACCGGATTCACCGCCGGAACCAGCGCGCGCAATCAACATAAAGGATGCCAGCGACACCAGCTCCCAGCCGATAAAAAGCACCAACACATCATTGGCTAAAACCAACAGCAAAATGGCTGCGGTAAAGGCCGTCATGATGGTATAAAAACTGGTGTTACCCTGGCGTTTTGGCAGATACTGTGCGGAGTAAATAAAAACTACAGCGCCAATAATTAGGGCCAGCAGAGCAAAAAAGAGGCTTAGGGCATCGGCGCGCAGCGCAAACATGAGGTCGGTACCGCTGCCTAGGAAATCGCTAACCCAGGTAACTTCCCAGCTCAGGGCTTGGCCGTCCAATATGGGTTCGGCCTCGCGGATAAGCAGTACAGCCGCTGCTGCAAAAAGTGCTGCAAGTGGCCAACCGGCTTTCCGATCAAGCACGCGGACAGAAATTGGCGCAAAAACCACTGAGATCACAGCAAGCGCTACAACAAAAAGTAAGTTCATGCTTATCCCTAATTACCCATTACCTCCGCCGGCGCCTCAATTCTGCATAAAACAATGCTAAGAATGTGACGCAGGCGAACATCCAAAATTCTTAATGATCATCTTTCACGGTACTGGAGTGAATAGCCCAAAACACATTTCGGTGCGCCTACCGGATATTTTTCACAAGCTTCGCTAAATTGCATGCTATGACTCGCGCTGCGTCACCCTTCAAAGATCTCCTGGCTGCCCTGCTGCTTCTCATCCCCCTCATTGCAGGCACCATCTACGCCACCGTGGCCAACTTGGACGTCTCTCGGGCGTGGTCCGCCACCGAGGAAATCACCGGGGCACCGGCCGCAGCGCTCACCACAAATAACCAAGAACTTATCGACGCGCGCCGGGCCGCCGGGGAAGCGGGCGTCCAGGCGGGGTTCCTCACCTCAGGCACCGGCCAATTGGTGGAAGGCACCCAGCAGCTTGTCGACGGCGCGAAGCCGCTGGGGGAAGGCGTGACTGCCGCGGCTCACGGTGCACAGCAGCTACACGAAGGATTAGTGCAGCTCCAGGCCGGAACCGGACAAATGGGAACTGGTGCCACCGAAATCGCCGATGGCGTAGCCGGTGCCGTGGAACAACTAAATGGTCTAATGATCGTGCAGCAGCAACTCCTCACCGCGATGTCCACTGCTGACGCTGAACTTGCTAAAAGTCCCGTTCCTGAGGCCAAAGATCTGCGTACCCAATTGGCAGGGCTGCGCACCCAGGTGGAAAACTTCGGTATTTCCGTAGAAACCACCGATAAACTTAATGATCTGCGCACCGGTACTCGCGATCTAGCCAACCAACTTTCGGTGCCAGGATATGGCTTCCACGACGGCATATATGAAGCCACCAATGGTGCCGCTGATTTGGCAGCAGGCTTGGCAGACCTAGAAAAAGGCGTGGATGATGCGGTTGCTGGTTTCCAAACCCTTGATGATGGCGCCAACCAGCTTGATTCCATGGCCAACCTCACTGCTGAAAAAACCGATGCAGTGCAGCGCGCCCTGCCAGTTCCACAGGTGCCAACCGGGGCAGCTGCTGCTTCTGAAGAAGAACGAAGCACCGCTCTAGCTCCCATGTATGCCTTCCTTATCTCTGCTCTTGTGATGCTCGCTGGTGCGGCCTTGGGCTGGGCTACCTTCAAAAACCGCCTGCTCTTTGCCTTTGTCTTGCTGGGAATTACAGCTATTGGCGGCATTATTTTGTTCACCGTGGCCTTGGGAATGTCGGCTGTGGCGTTGGCCGGTGCCCTTGCTATTTTGCTGCTGGCAACAATTGTGGCGGCGCTCATTACCCGCGTACTCATTAACTTCTTTGGCACTACCGCAGCGATTATCACCGCCATTGTGGGTTGGATTGCACAGATCGCAGTGACCGCCCATGTGTGGAGCGTGACCGCCGTATCCGATATCTCAGTGCTATGGCGAG
The DNA here is from genome assembly GCF_046592015.1 of Corynebacterium callunae. Taxonomy (GTDB): domain Bacteria; phylum Actinomycetota; class Actinomycetes; order Mycobacteriales; family Mycobacteriaceae; genus Corynebacterium; species Corynebacterium callunae_A. Next base: position 80,906 of record NZ_JAWVOB010000003.1, on the reverse strand, counting down.
TAGTAGCAGGCCTTATGCCGTTGCACTATCCCACCTTCGCAGTAACCTCTATTGGTAACTCTGGTTCCCAGGCTGCGATTTGGATGGCAGTGGCAGTGCTGGCTGGTGTGGGAATCTTCGCGGGCATGATGATTCGGGCTACTGCTGCTGAGCCAGAGGTTGTAGAAGACTAAACCAGGCGATAGCCCGAGCCTCTAACAGTTTCCACATGATCCGCCCCAATCTTCTTACGCAGGGCACGAATATAAACATCTACCACATTGGATCCTGGATCCCAGTCCATATCCCATACGAGCCTTAAAAGCTGGGCGCGGGAGAGGATTTGCCCGGGATGGCGCATTAGAGTTTCCAAGAGATCAACCTCGCGCCGGGAGAGATCGCGCCAGGAGTCGTCGACAAGCACTTTTTGGGTACGTAAATCCAGCTCCAAGGCCCCGTGGCGTAGCACCCGCGCATCGGTGGGGGTGGGGGTGTGCGCGCTGAGGCGCAATTTGATGCGCGCGAGCAGCTCGGCAAATTGGAAAGGCTTGGGCATATAGTCATCGGCGCCGCCCTCGAGGGTACGCAGACGATCTTCAATATTGGTGCGCGCGCTCAGCACAATGATGGGCATGGTGACCTGCAGGGCTCTTAATTGTTCCAGCACGTCAGCGCCATCCATATGAGGCAGGCCGAGGTCCAAAACCATCAAATCAAAATTGCCTGAATGCGCGCGAGCAAAGGCTTGAGCACCGGAATCTGCTAGTTCACATTCGAAGCCCTCGCGTTTGAGGCCACGCATAATAAAATCTGCAATTCCGGGATCGTCTTCCGCGATGAGAATTTTGCTCATTTTCAGTCCTCTGTGGGTGCGTTGGTTGCTGTGTTGTTTGCTGTGTTGGCAGGTGCCGGGATTTCTAGGCCAAATATGGAACCCAGTCCGGGGGTCGAATTAACAAAGGCCGTGCCACCATGGGCTTGGGCAATAGCTTGGACAATAGATAAGCCCAGGCCAGCGCCTGAATGTCGGGAAGTTTTAGCACCGGCGGGCCGGGTGCCACGGGAAAAGCGATTAAATAGTGCTTCCTGCTCTTCTGCTTCAATGCCGGGACCGGTATCGCGGACCCAGATTCTAAATACTCGCTCGGGGCCGACGCCACGGAAGTCTGAACCGAGGTCAACGGTGTGCTCGCTATATCTCAGTGCATTTCCATAAAGCTCAAGAATGGCTTCAGTAATGCGCTGCTCATCAAGGTTTACTAGACCTTCAGCTGCATCAACCAGGGAGATGCGATCACTAATGCTGCGCGCTTTATCCTCAATATCGATGGTGAGGTCAGTGACATCGGTGGGGGAGGGGTGAATAAATTCGCCTGAATCTGCCACCGCCAAGGTCAATAGATCATTCACCATGCGCGCCATGCGATCCAGCTCAGTGGTTGCTAATTCGATGGAGCGAGCCTGTTCCTCTGGAGTGGCGGAATCCATCAATTCAAGCTGCCCTCGGACCACTGTGATTGGCGTGCGCAACTCATGGCCGGCATCGTCAACAAATTGCCGCTGCTGCCTATATGCGGCCTCGATGCGATCAAGCATGGCGTTAAAAGTGCTGGCCAGCTGGGCGATTTCATCTCCGCCTTCTACTGGAACACGGCGCGTTAAATCAGAATCATTAATTTCCGAGGCAACTGCGCGGAGTTTGCGAATCGGCGCAATGATCTGACCGGCAATAATCCAGGCAATCAAAAAGGACGCTGCCAAACCGCCAATGCCAATAAAGACCAAGGTGCGGATATGGGAATCTACCTGTTCTTTTTGGGACTGCGCAAAATATGCAACCACAAAGACCCCGGCGGTAGCGCTGCCTTCACTACTAAAAGAGACCTTGCCCCAATGCGTCGTGCCGCGTTGGGGATCCTCAAACACACCAGAGCTGGCGGTGGAACCGATTATCTCCTGGATGAGTCCTTCAGAATGTTCCAAAGGCGGTGGATGCGCGCCATTAAGCTGCGAAAAATCCACCTGCATCAACTCGCCTGGGAAAATACCCAAAATAGCTTCATTTTCATCGGGTATTTGGCGGGAAAGATACACCTCAATAAGCCGATGTGAGGACTCAAAAGCCCGGGCAGAGGTGGGATCTGTGCCCTCGGCGCTAAATCGCCTAAACTCCTCAATTTCTTGCTCAACCGCAGCATTCGCAGTGGCAGTAGCCTCGCTCAGCAGCACTGAACGGGTAATGAGCACCACGCTGCTCAAGGTAAGAAAAACAACTGCCGTCATCCACAAAACAATCCGCCACCGGAGAGAGGCGGGTGTTTTATGAGGGGTGTTTTCGGGCGAAATCATAGGCGCTTAGTCATCGTCTCCATAGGCATCATCGTCGCCGTCACTGTCGTAGTCATCATCGGTGTCGTAACCGTCGTCCCAGTCATCGTCATAATACTGATAATTCAAGGGGACCTGCGGGACTGGCTGCGGCGCAGGCTGTGGAGCTTGCTGAGGTACCTGAGGTGCCGGGGGTGCGGAGCTTTCCTGTGGGTTTTGTGGCAATACGCCAGCCTGCTGGGGTGTGGTGGACTGTGGGTTTGTTGTCTGATCGGAAGTGGAGCTGGTGCTCGCCGGTGGGGTGTTGGAACTTGGTGGGGTGGGGCTGAGCGTGAGGGTTGCAGGTTCAGCATCCACATTGGGAACCGCAGAATTATTGGCCAGTGCGGTGCCGCCAATTGCGACAAGCACCAACAAGACCAAAATCGCCAGCAGCGGTGCAAAGCGGGGCAGGGATTTCATGAGGTGCACTCCTTAAAAGTTCTTGTGACTTTTATTGTGCAAGCTCAAGATGAAATGAATATGAGAATTTTTAAAAACCAAAAAGGCGCTTTTCGACGCCCACCCGTTTTCACAACTATCTGCCAGCTTTAATCATTATGATCGAACTTCTATTAAAAGGTGTTTAAACACAAGAAGGAAAACCGTTGACAGATCAGCTGGTGACTTGGGTGGAAACCCTCATGACAGCGCCACTTTTTTATCCAATTCTGGCGCTTGTTGTGATTATTGACTGCATCATCCCACTCATCCCCAGTGAGACCATCCTTTCGCTTTCGGGGGCCTGGTCCGGATCCAGCGGAATTCCTAATATTTTGGGAATCATCGGCATTGCCACCGCAGCAGCGATCGTCGGCGATAATATTTGCTACTTCTTTGGCACCCGCTTGATTAAAATCGTCAACCGCGTGCCCGGTGATTCCAGTCGTGGAAAAGCACTGACCTGGGCCCGCAAAAACCTTAATGAACGTGATGTTTCCACCATTATTATTGCCAGATTTATCCCCTGGGCCAGGTGGTTTGTCACTATTATCTTGGGTTCGGTGAGTTATTCCTGGCCACGATTCTTATTATGGGATTCCATCGGCGCCTTCATCTGGGCAACCCAAGGCACTTTGCTAGGTTATGCCGGTGGTCGTCTCTTCCAAGATCAGCCACTTATTGGATTAGTTCTCGGCGCCAGCCTGGGCATTGCTTTTGGATTTGTGCTGCAATGGCTGAATCGAAAATGGGAGCAAAGGCGCGCTCCGGTCTCCTCTTAAAAAATAGCGAAACCGGCATGGTCTGCTGCTTTGAGCAGAGAATGCCGGTTTTATTTCCACCTAGAATCCACCTTGAGATAGTGGTGGGAAATTGGTCGGGATAACAGGATTTGAACCTGCGACCTCGTCGTCCCGAACGACGCGCGCTACCAACCTGCGCCATATCCCGGGGTGCAAAAATTCACTATAGTCCTGCCCCCGATTATGGCCAAAACTGCAGTTCAGATTGGTTAGCTTGGTTTTTCGGTGATTTTGATCAAGGTGGCGCTGGGGCGGCAGAAGATTCTAAAAGGCACAAATTTAGAGGTGCCCAAGCCATTGGAAACATGCATCCACATGTCGCCAAATTTATGCAATCCATTGGCGCGTTTACGGTCAATTCCACAGTTGGTTACGATCGCGTGGCCTCCTGGCAAACAGAGCTGACCGCCGTGCGTGTGACCGGAAAGTGAGAGCTGGTAGCCATCGGCTGCGAACTTCTCCAATACCCGTGGTTCGGGGGCATGCAGCAACGCCAAGCTGAGATCGGCATCCTGATTTGGTGCACCGGCGATTTCCTCATATTTATCGAGGTTATGGTGCGGATCATCCACGCCTGCGGCCGCTAGACGCACGGATCCCACTTGGAATTCCAGACGCTTGTGGGTGGCGTCTTGCCAACCGCGTTCAATAAACGCAGCACGCATGGATTCCCAAGGCAGATCGATATGGCTGACCGGGCGCTTTTTGCCCAGCAAGTAGCCAAAAGGATTCACCGGCTTGGGTGCCCAATAATCATTGGTGCCAAAAATGAACATGCCAGGACGGTCCAAGAGTGGGCCCAAAGCGCGCAGGGTATCGGGCACGGCCTTTTTATCGCTGAGATTATCGCCGGTGTTCACCACTAGATCAGGGTTCAGGGAATCCAACGCAGACACCCAGGCCTGCTTGGTTTCTTGACCTGGAATCATATGCAGATCAGAAATGTGGAGCAGGCGGAATTCCTTCTTGCCGCGCAGAGTTCCGGGCTCTAAAAGTGGCAGCGTGTGGGTCTTGAGCTCGAAGTTTCTCAGTTCGGAATTGCCCCAAATGGCGATTCCCACACCGGCTCCCACGAGGCCGGCGATGGATAGTGCGAGGGTCTTGGCGTTAGTTAACACCTTATCCACACTACCTGGGGAGTAACCTTGGCAAATATGAGTGAACTAAAAGATAAAATCCGCGCAGACCTCACCACCTCCATGAAGGCTCGTGACAAGGACACCACCGGCACCTTGCGCATGCTGTTGTCTGCATTGACCCAGGAAGAAACCACCGGCTCCAAGCACGAACTCAATGACGAGGAAGTGTTGAAGGTCATCGCCCGCGAGATCAAGAAGCGTCGCGAATCCGCCGATGTTTATGCGGAAAATGGTCGCCAGGAACTGGCCGACGCTGAGCTGAAGGAAGCAACCATCCTTGAGGCTTATCAGCCCACCCAGCTTGACGACGAAGAGCTAACTGCGCTTATCGACGAAGCGATTGCTGAGGTTGGAGGCGAAGCCACCATGAAGCAAATGGGCCAGATTATGAAGGCTGCCACTGCAAAGGCTGCTGGCCGTGTAGATGGAAAACGACTCTCCACCGCAGTGAAGAGCCGTTTGAACTAATTTCCGAGTAGCTGTCCGATGGCGTCATTCAAAACGTCGCCTAGGGTAGTTGCTCCTGTGGCTGCCGGAGCAGCAGGTGTAGCCGGAGCTGTTGTGGCCGGATTATTTGGTGCTACGGCAACAGGAGCTGGGCTGGACCCATCTGAAATATTCAAAATCACAGTGGCCCCGTCGACAAGCACTGCATCCTGCGGTGTTGCACTGACCACGGTGCCGCGCGCCTGACCAGTTCCGCTCGCGGTACGCGTGGTGACCTTGTAGCCTTCGGCGACAAGGGCGCTGCGCGCTGCAGCTTCGGTTTGACCTACAACCTTGGTGAGTAGTTCGCCGGCGGTGCCGAGCTTGAAGGCCGTGCTATTGGCGGGCAGGGTTCCCTGTTGCGCTTCTGGTACGCGTACTGCCATGTCGAACCACGATTGAGCAGGCTCATTGCCACCAAAGAGGTTGCCATCGCCACACTGGCGGACGGGGCTGCTGCACAGTGAGGTAGTGCTGGTGCCATCGTTGTAGATATAAGGAACCGCGGCAAAGTTGCTGTTAAAGCCCATAAATGAGGATGACTGGTTGGACTCGGTAGTACCGGTCTTAGCGGCGGTTGGCAGGGTCCAACTATATTGGCTAGCGGCTGTGGCAGCTGTACCGCTAACAATGTCCTGGCTCATGCCCACAGTCAAGGCCTGGGCAGTTTCAGTTTCAATGGCACGCTCGCAATCGGGGCGGTCAATATAAACTTCGTTCCCATCACGATCGTGAACGCTAACAATAGGGTTGGGCTCACACCACATACCACCGGAGGCAATGGTTGCTGCCACGTTGGAAAGCTCCAGTGGGTTCACTGCAGTTGGTCCCAGAGTGTAAGAACCGAGGTTGTGGTCCTTCATATAATCCGCGATGGAAGATTCACCATCAAAGGTGCCAGCCTCGGCGTAGCTGCGTAGGCCCAATTTGACCGAGAGGTCAACTACATTTTCCACGCCGACCTGCTCGATCATCTTCACAAAAGGCGTGTTGGGTGATTTAGCCAAAGCTTCCTGCAGGGTCATTGTTGCAGGATAGGTGCCAGCATTTTCCACACAATAGGTGTTGGCTGGACAGTTATCGGCACCGCCAGTACCCATGCCACGTGCCTCATATCGAGTTGGTACCTGCAGCACTGTGTCCAAGCCTGCACCCTGTTGGATAGCGGCAGCAGCGGTGAAAATCTTAAAAATCGAACCGGCGCCATTGCCCACCAAAGAAGCGGTTTGCGGCAGCATGGTCTCGCCAGCTTCAAGATCAAGGCCGTAGTTACGGGAGGAAGTCATGGCCAAAATGTCATGAGATTCCTCGCCTGGCTTGATCACGTTAACAACCTCGGCAACGCCTGAGGTGTTGGGGTCAACATAGCTGCTTACCGCACTGCGGGCAGCGTCCTGGACCTCGGGATCTAGGGTGAGCTTGATGGTATAAGAATCCTTGGCCAGCATATCCTGGGTAATGCCCTGGTCAGAAAGATATTGCAGCGCATAATCGCAGAAGAAGCCACGGTCGCCGGCGCCGATGCAGCCATTGGTTAATCCTTGAGGAGTGTCAAGCACACCTAGGGGTTCTTGCTGGTAGGCAGCTGCTTCCTCGGGAGTGATTGCGCCATAATCGGCCATTGCTCCTAGCACCGTATTGCGTCGCTCAAAAACACCATCATGGTTGGTGTAGGGATTGAGGTAAGAGGAAGATTGCACAATGCCTGCCAACATGGCGGATTGCGGAACGGAAAGTTCTGAAGCATTAATCCCAAAATAGGTTTGAGCTGCAGATTGAATGCCATAGGCACCATTGCCAAAGGGAACAATGTTGAGATAGCGGGTGAGGATTTCATCCTTGGTTAAGGTGTCATCCAGGGTGGAAGCCATTTGCATCTCGCGTAGCTTGCGGGGGATGGAGGTTTCCACTGCTGCAGCTTGTTCGGCTTCATCATCTGCCTCAACAAGGAGCAGGAAGTTTTTAACGTATTGCTGGTTTAGCGTGGATGCGCCCTGTTCCACGCCACCAGCAAAAAGGTTAGTTAGGATCGCACGGCCAAAGCCCTGGAGGTCAACGCCATCGTGCTCATAAAAGCGGCGGTCCTCAATGGAGACAATGGCATCTTTCATGGTCTGGGAAATCTGATCGCCGGTGACCTCAAAACGCCGTTGTGCATAAATATAGGCAATGGGCTGGTCGGTGGAATCAGTGATGGTGGTGACACCAGGTCCACGACCATCTGTCAGATCGGCCAAATTGGTTTGCATCGTATCTTCCGTACGAGCCACCGCCACGCCAGAAATGCTGGCTAAAGGCACCAGGGCTAAGGCGCCAAGAACGCCGGCGGCGACAGTGGATGCAATGAGCTTCGACAGAGAATTTGCGATGGACACCCCAATAGCCTAGCGATTAAGGGCACATTCGTGAACCCGAGCGGATTAGTTTTGTGCATTATGCGCAAGCCTTGAGAGCTGTATGTGGGCGCTGTGCGGGTTAGTTGTGCGTGTTTCGCGGGCTGGTCTGGGGTGCTTTCTCCGGTCATATTCCCGAGCATCCCTGGGGGTCTACTTAAACCCGGTCACCCGCCTGGGTGAGTGCAACTACGCGGGAACACTGTGCGCATGCCGAACAATTGTATCCCCAAGAGGGGGTGCATAAATGCTGATTGAAGAGGACTTTTAGGTTTTTGGTGTGATGTATTAGACACTGATTTGACCATGTGACTACACTTACTAATGTATTTAGTGTTCGCCCCGCGTCTACCGAGGAGATTGTCATGACGTCTGTTATTTCAGAACAGCGCAACAACGCCTTTTCCAGGGATAATAACCAGTCCCCAGCTGTGGAGACGGAGCGCGGCGAGTGGATCACCCAAGCAAAGTGCCGCAATGGCGATCCTGATGCTCTCTTTGTCAGGGGGGCGGCTCAACGTCGCGCCGCAGCTATTTGTCGGCACTGCCCAGTGGCCATGCAGTGCTGTGCCGATGCCTTGGATAACAAGGTGGAGTTTGGCGTGTGGGGTGGTCTGACCGAGCGTCAGCGCCGCGCCCTGCTGCGTAAAAACCCACATATCACCAATTGGGCTGAGTACTTGGCCCAAGGTGGAGACATCCCTGCCGTTTAAGGGAAGCTGTGCTTTAATCTTTCCGGCACCGGCTGAGTACCTGCTTAACAGTCGTTGGCGCACCCCGGGGTGCTTAAAGCCTGCCCGCAGGCATGAAAATCCCACTGTTGAGCTTTGCCCCGGTAGGATATTGTCCATGACTAAATGGGAATATGCCACCGTGCCTTTGATTACACACGCTACAAAACAAATCCTTGATAACTGGGGTGAGGATGGCTGGGAGCTCGTCTCCGTCATGCCTGGTATGAACCCTGAAAATCTGGTTGCATACATGAAGCGCGAGGTGGCTTAACTCGTGGCTACCAATTCTGAGCGTTTGGCTGAACTGGGAATTGCCCTCCCAACCGTGGCTGCTCCAGTGGCTGCCTACGTTCCTGCAGTGCAGGTCGGCAACCAGGTGTGGACCTCCGGACAGCTTCCTTTTGTTGCTGGTCAACTACCTGCTACCGGCAAGGTGGGCGCCGAGGTTTCCCCTGAGGATGCTGCCGATTATGCCCGCACCGCCGCGCTAAATGCCCTTGCTGCGATCGACGCCCTCGTGGGCATTGACAATGTCACCCGCGTTCTCAAGATCGTTGGCTTTGTTGCTTCTACCACTGATTTTGGTGGCCAGCCAGCAGTAATCAACGGCGCTTCCAACCTTATGGTGGAGATTTTCGGCGAGGCCGGCGCACATGCTCGCTCCGCCGTTGGCGTCGCAGAGCTGCCCCTTAACTCCCCAGTCGAGGTTGAGGTTATCGTCGAGGTTGCTGCCTAAAAGCGCGCTTTTCGACGCAAAGATGTTCGCGAAGGATCCCTTCGTGAACATCTTTTTTATTTGAATTTTCACCTCCAGTTCTACGAAATGTCTCATACCGGCTAAGCTATGAGCTATGGAGCATCCTGCTTACAGTCAATTGCGGCCGGTCACCCCGTCCGCATCTGTTGTTTTGTGCCCTAATCCAGGCTATAGCTCGCTGGAAGGCACCAATTCTTGGGTTATCCGGGCACCTGAAGACCCCCGGAGCATCGTCATCGATCCAGGCCCAGAGGACGAGGGCCACCTTAATGTCTTGAATTCCAAGGCAGAAGAGGTCGGATTGGTGTTGTTGACTCACCGCCATCACGATCATGCTGATGGCGCGGTTCGTTTCCGCCAGCTCACCGGAGCGCCGGTACGCGCAATGGATCCCACCCACTGCGCCCGCGGTGAGCAGCTTGTAGACGGCGAGATCATCACCATTGACGGTGTCACCCCACAGATCGAGGTAGTGGCAACCCCCGGCCACACTCGTGACTCTGTGTCCTTCTTCATCTGGAGTGGTACTCCTCATGAATCCACCCTGGAAGGCATTGTCACTGGCGATACCATCGCTGGCCGCCACACCACCATGATTTCCGAGACCGATGGAGATCTGGGCGAATACCTCAATTCCTTGGCCATTTTGGAAGAGCGTGGCGTTGACGTCCCACTGCTTCCTGGACATGGTCCTGATGGCGAGAATGTCGCTGGCTTTGCGCGCAAGTACATTGAGCGCCGCGAGCTACGCCTCAACCAGATCCGCGAGGTCTGGGCTAATGAAGGCCGCGACGTATCCATGAAGCACCTAATCGACGCCATCTACGATGATGTCGATCCCGTGCTGCGTGGCGCTGCTGAGCAGTCCACCCACGTTGCTATCAAGTACCTGCAAGCACAAGAAGCAGCTGCTTCTTAATTAAAGACTGGGCCTAAAGCCTAAAAGCCATTTAAAAGGCATGTCATTGAAGTTCAATGACATGCCCTTTCTCGTTTGCTGAACACAAAACCCCGGTGGATCCTCGAAAAAATTCCAGAACCCACCGGGGTTGAAGTGCAGAATGTTTTAGCGAGCGCGTCGTGCGAGGTGCTCGGTGTCAACAATCAAGACGGACTTGCCTTCAAGGCGAATCCAGCCGCGGTGTGCGAAGGTAGCTAGCGCCTTGTTCACGGTCTCGCGGGAAGCGCCCACAAGCTGAGCGATTTCTTCCTGAGTGAGGTCGTGGTTCACGCGCAGAGCGCCTGCTTCTTGGGTGCCGAAGCGGTTTGCTAGCTGCAGTAGGGTCTTGGCAACGCGGCCAGGAACGTCGGTGAAGATCAGGTCCGCTAGGGAAGCGTTGGTGCGACGCAGGCGACGAGCCAGCACGCGCAGCAGCTGCTCTGCAATCGCAGGGTGATCGGCTACCCAGTTACGCAACATTTCCGAGTTCATGCTTGCTGCATGAACTTCGGTAACGCAGACTGCGGAGGAGGTACGTGGGCCTGGATCGAAGATGGAGAGTTCACCGAACATATCGGAAGGTCCCATGATGGTCAGCAGGTTTTCACGTCCATCGGGAGCGTGGCGGGCAAGCTTAACCTTGCCCGAGGTGATGATGTAAAGTCGGTCGCCAGGCTCGCCCTCATCGAAGATGGTTACTCCGCGAGGGAATCGAACGGTTTCCATATCCTGGATAAGGTTATTTACTGCCGTTGGGTCAACGCCTTGAAAAATTCCTGCGCGAGACAGGATTTCCTGAACACCTTCCACTGTTTTCTCCTTCGTTTGCACACATTTTGTTAATAGCCCAGATGAGTGGCATCACCCTTAGGTGCGTAGATTTAACTAGAATCTGGACGATACCTAACGGGAGGTATCAAGTAATGTGGCAAAGGCCACTCTACTATGTGATTGGTCACCACGTTAGTGCATTTGACTAAAATGTCACAGTTTAACAACCATGAATTTAATATTCACAGTGAGCTAACAGTCTAATTCAACCTTCAAAGGTATTTCCATTCGCCTTAGGCTGCTGTAGCTTCTGCTTGTCCCTCGGTATCGGTATTGTCCTTGCTACCAGTGTTCTTCGCTAACTTTACCTCAGTATCTGTGGCAATGTGCGGGTGTAGCAGGGAGGCTTCGATTCGCTCCATAGAAAATGCAAAAAGCATTAACAATAGCGGGATGAGCACCACAAGCAGACCAGTCATGCAGATCATTCTAGTGAAGAAGAAATTTTCTGCGTGCCTCAGGGTCTGGCAATGTGTGGGATATGGGATCTTTAACTCCGCAGAAGCGACCCCGCGTGGGCTCACACCTGGCAGCCAAGGGCAAAGAGACTGAAATTGGGCGTAAAAGACGCGCTCGACGCATTAATCGCACCCTTGAAGTCGCTTATCCAGATGCGCACTGCGAGTTGGATTTTACTAACCCTCTTGAGCTCACCGTGGCCACAATTTTGTCAGCGCAGTGCACTGACGTGCGGGTTAATCAAGTAACGCCAGCACTTTTTGCGCGTTATCGCACTGCCCAAGATTATGCCGAGGCTAATCGTGCTGAGTTAGAAGAACTAATTCGCCCCACTGGGTTTTATCGCAATAAGGCAACCTCAATCATGGGCTTGGGGCAGGCTCTGGTTACTCAGCATGACGGGGAAGTGCCAGGCACCCTAGAAGAGCTGGTGGAGCTGCCAGGAGTGGGACGCAAAACGGCAAATGTGGTGTTGGGAAATGCCTTTGGCGTGCCAGGCATTACGGTGGACACCCACTTTGGAAGGCTCGCGCGACGCCTTAAGCTCACGGAATTGGAAGATCCGGTAAAGATCGAGCAGGAGATGAACATCCTTATTGAGAAGTCGGAATGGACGATGTTCTCGCACCGCTTGATCTTCCATGGACGTAGAATATGCCATAGCCGACGCGCAGCTTGTGGAGCATGCATGCTGGCTGCGGATTGTCCGTCTTTTGGACTTGCAGGACCAGCTGATCCTTTAGAAGCCCAAAAACTAATTAAGAGTGATGATAGGGAGCACCTGCTGAAAATGGCAGGGATTAAATAGATGACAAGCAGTGCAAAATGGTCGCTCGTTGGAGTCGTGGTGATTCTCGCTGCTTTGGTAGCTATGCTGCCACGTCTTTTAGGTGGCGGTGCCACCGACACCTCCGCTGACTCCGCTGTGGGGCAGGGCGAGGGGACGTCGACAAGCGTTATTGCCCAGCGCCCTGATTGCGTGGCCTCCGGTGTGGCAGGTGTGGAATTGCCGTGCCTGGGCGGAGCAAATGGGGCGGGTAATGACAAGCCGACCGTGGTGAATCTATGGGCATGGTGGTGTGAGCCTTGCCGTAATGAGCTGCCGATTTTTGCGGAGTTTGCCGCGACGCATCCGGAACTCAATGTGATTGGTGTGCATGCTGATACCAATGCTGCCAATGGGGCTGCGCTGCTTGAAGATCTCGGTGTAAATTTGCCGAGCTATCAAGATGATTCCAACCTTTTTGCGGGCACCTTGGGGCTGCCTTCGGTAGTGCCAATCACTGTGGTTGTTTCTGCATCTGGCGAGGTTATTGATACTTTTACTACTCCTTTTAGCAGCTTGGAAGACCTCGATAGTGCTGTTTCAGAGGTGCTCTAATGCAGGATTTTCCCAATTTGCCTCATGATTTTCCGGGTGAGAATGTGGATTTAGCTCCGGATAAAGCGCCAGTGTGGATGCATCGCCTCATCGAACGTATTCAAGCTGGGAAAATGCGTGATCCGCTGGCAGGTGCCAAGCCTATAGATACCTCGGATGCGGATAAACGCGCTGCCGTGTTGATGCTTTTTGCTGGCTCGGAAACCTCCTTTGACCTGCCTAATGACGCCTCGGTGTTATTAACGCATCGCTCTCCAACAATGCGTTCGCATGCAGGTCAGATTGCTTTTCCCGGTGGTCGCGTAGATCCCACCGATGTGAATGCGGTGGACTGTGCTTTTAGGGAGGCATGGGAGGAAACTGGGTTGGATCGGCGCAGTGCAACGCCATTGGCGCAGCTTAAAGAGGTGCATATTCGTGCCACTGGGTACCCTGTTTATCCAATTTTGGGGCATTGGCATAGTCCTTCACCAGTTGCTGTGGCGAGCCCGCGGGAAACTGATGAGGTTTTTGATGCCCCGGTTTATGACTTGATTGATCCCGCAAACCGCCTGATGGTGGGGTGGAATCAATGGCATGGCCCCGCTTTTAGGATCAACGATTACATCATTTGGGGTTTTACTGCGGGGCTTTTGTCTACAATTTTGGAAACCGCAGGATGGGCCACCGAATGGGACCAAGATCGTATTTATGACTTGGACAATACGTTGACTAAATCGCGTAATAATGAGAATTTACGTTAGGTGCGGGGCCGGTAGTGTCCTAAACTCGAGTCGTTCCCCAAATAAGCTGATTTTGAAAGAGTAGAGCACCAGTCAATTGTTGAGTTCGAGCGCGGTCGTCGATGCCATCATCGTCCTCGTAATGGTGTTCGCCCTGTGGGGCGGATGGAGGCAGGGAGCCTTCACATCACTGCTATCCACAGTGGGAGTTATCGCAGGTCTAGTTATTGGATCCGCCGCAGCACCTTTTGTTATGGGATTTACCGAATCCACCGCGCTGCGTTTCCTCCTGGCCATTGGCACTGTGGTGCTCTTTGTGGGGTTGGGAAATCTTGTGGGCGCCTATTTGGGTGCCTCCATTCGTGAAAGCATTAAGTTCAAAAGTTCGCGGATTGTCGATTCTTTTATCGGCGCCATCTTCCAGGTGTTAGCGACTTTGGTAGTGGTGTGGTTGGTGGCAATCCCACTGGCCACCGGCCTTTCCGGGCCAGTTGCTACAGGCATTAGAGATTCCAAGATCTTAGGCGTTGTTGATCGCCTCACCCCCCAAAGTCTTGATGCACTGCCCTCCAAAATCTCCGCAATGCTCAGCGATTCTGGGCTTCCACCGTTGGTTTCGCCTTTTGCTGGTGGTTCTACCCTGGAGGTAGAAGCCCCAGAGATTAACGTGTCCAATACTGAGCTGGTGGAAGCAATGCGGCCTTCTGTCATTCACGTGATGGGTGATGCTCAAGAATGCAGCCGTCGCCTTATGGGCTCTGGATTTGTGGCAGCACCTGATTATGTGGTGACTAATGCGCATGTGGTGGCTGGAACTTCAAATGTCAGCCTGGACACCATGGTGGGCACCCGGTCTGCCGAGGTTGTTTTTTATGACCCAGATGTAGATATCGCCGTGCTGTACAGCCCAGACCTGGGCATTGATGCACTCCCATGGGCTGCTACACCATTGGAGACTGGCGATGAAGCCATTGTGATGGGCTTCCCACAATCTGGTCCTTTTAATGCTTCTCCGGCGCGAATTCGGGAAAGAATCATGATCACCGGAAGCAATATTTATGCCAATGGCCAACATGAGCGTGAGGCCTATTCGGTCCGCGGCTCCATTCAATCCGGAAACTCGGGTGGGCCTATGGTTAACCAAGCTGGCGAAGTTGCGGGCGTGGTTTTTGGTGCAGCCATTGATGGCTCTGACACCGGCTATGTACTGACTGCAGCTGAGGTGCAACAGCGCATTGGTGAAATTACTGCCCTGACCACCCCAGTGGACACCATGGAGTGCGCGGTTTCCTAGTTGGAAAGACAGGCGCCGGCCCTTGGAAAGCCGGCCGAGCTCGCCTCAACAAGGCCTGAGCTACAGTCCCCGAGCAAACTCCTCAACCCCGCGTGCAAACTCCGCGGGGTTTTCCCAATAGGGCAATTCAAAACCGCCGGGGATGGAAAGGATATGGAGTTTTCCGCAGCTGCGAGTTTTTGCCAGGTGGGCTAGATACTCCCAGCGCTGAGTGTTTTGTTTCAAAATTAGAACCGGTGCTGAAACCAAAGACTTGGCATGTTTTGCCGGACCTTGGCCTGCTAAAAAGCGATTAGTGCGCACAATGGCACCGAGGGTGTGATCGATACCCAAAGCTTTTTTGCGCAGCTTGGTAATTTCCCTAAAGGCATTGCTGCGTTGGAAAGATACCGAGGTGTTGGAGGTGATTTCGCGCTGGGAGGACCTGGCAATGGCTACGCTGAGCAGGCGATAAGCTGGGGTGGGTACACCAAAAACTAGGCGTCGGCCTAAATCTGGCAGGAAAAGATAGGGCTTGAGCAGCATGGCGCGGTTCATATCGCTGGGGTGAATCGCGCCGAGGGATACTAGTCCGCGGACGCGCTCGGGATACATGGTGGCGCTGACCCAGGCGATGCTGGCACCGGTGTCGGAACCTACCAAGATGGCGTCATCGTGGCCAAGTGCTGCAATGACACTGCTGATGTCACCAGCGGCATGGCGGAGATCGTAGCCGGCAGGGGGTTTATCGGACATACCATATCCGCGTAGATCGATGGCTGCGACGTGGAATCCGGCGTCGGCAAGCGGGGAGATGACCTCACGGTAGTCAAACCAGCCCCCAAATGCGCCGTGAATGAGCAAAACCAGGGGATTAGTGGGTGAACCAGCTGTAGCTAGATGAAGGCGCACACCGCGCACAAAGACGTGCTCGTGATTAAAAGGGCCTTCTAAGGCAACGATGTTGGGGGAGCGTTCGATGGAAGCAACGGTAGTTGCCATACGCCGTTGGGCACGCAAGTTTTTCCACCAGGTGCGGAAGGAGGAGGGGTTCGTCGACAAGCCCTTTTTTGAAGTTGCCATCGATGATTCCTTAAAAGTGCATGAGGGGATACTTAAGCCCCGCGGGGACCAAAGGTGCGCGGGGCTGAAGGAGGGGGATTTACTTGGGGCTAACAGCACCTGGGCCGTGGAAGGACTGGGTGGTGTAGAGGCCACGCTGGCTGGAACGCTCGAGCTTTTCGGTTGCCTGGCCAGGAACCAGGTTCTTGAGTTCATTCACCGAGTTGATGGTCTGCTTTGGAGCGCTCATCTTCTTAACCTTGCGCCAGCCGAAGAGAGCCAGTGCAGATGCCAGAACCAGCATCAACAGGAAGACGATGAGGAAAGCAGCCCAGCGGGCGATCCAGTTATCGAGCAGTTCCGCGAGGAAGAAGAAAAAGAAGAAGGAGCTGTAGAGCGCAATGGTGCCTGCAACGCCGAATGCGCCGCCACCGACAGCTGCCTTCTTGGCCTCGCCGGCCAGCTCGGTCTTAGCTAGTTCCAGCTCAGCGCGGAACAGGCTAGACATTTGGGAGGTGGCATTGGAAAACA
Source organism: Corynebacterium callunae (assembly GCF_046592015.1). GTDB lineage: Bacteria > Actinomycetota > Actinomycetes > Mycobacteriales > Mycobacteriaceae > Corynebacterium > Corynebacterium callunae_A. The sequence goes on along the minus strand of NZ_JAWVOB010000003.1, from coordinate 64,608 downwards.
GGGTGCCGATTGAAGCCTCACCACTTACGCTTGTGTCCACATCGCTGAGGGGAATTGCGTTCACCTTTGGGGCAAAGGTGTTGCTGCCATCAGTAAAAAGGCCATCGTTATTGCTCACTTGGAATCTCCTCCAGTGTTTAAAAGGCGTGTATCTAAAGCGTTCTTTAATCCCAATCGTGCCACGAAAACTCTTTTGAGGTGAAGTTCATAGACTTTTTGCAGGGCAAATGTGGCCTAAAAGCATAACCTAGGGTTTTCGAGCAGTACGGTATACATGATAAACGATGCTTGTCGACGCCCACCGCCACCGCACCCCTCAAACTTAACTGGGGAGGTTCAGGCAGTGCCACGTCGGCTGCGCCGCATCCACCAAAAACCGCCCGCTGCCACGGCAGCAAGGCCAGCAACAACACCCGTTCCAATGCCCACATCACGGCTGCTTGGCATTTGGAACAGTGGCTCGGGGTTTTTAAAACTCAAAATTTCCCAGCCTCGTTCCAACGCAGTCTTTTTTAGTGCACGATCTGGATTTACGGCAGTGGGATGTCCAACAGATTCCAGCATGGGCAGATCAGTAAAAGAATCCGAGTAAGCATAACTTGCGTCCAGATCATAGTTTTCCCGCGCTGCCAGCTCTAAAATGGACTGCGCTTTGGCGTCGCCTTTACAGTAGTAGAGCACCTCGCCGGTAAAACGACCCTCTTCAGATTCCAGCACGGTGGTTACTGTTTGTTCCACGCCAAGTTCGCGGGCGATAGGCTCTACCAGCTCTTTTACAGATGCTGAAATGATGATGACATCATGGCCGCGTTCTTGGTGATATTCGATGAGCTCGCGGGCTTCTGCATAAATAGTGGGGGTGACCACCGTGTGCATGGTTTCCTCAGCGATGGTGCGCACCTGTTGCACATCCCAGCCCCGAATCATGGCGGTGAGCTGGTCGCGAGTGTTATCCATTTGCTCGCTGGTGTGGCCGGCCAGCATGTAGGTGGCTTGGGCGAGAGTTAATTGCAGGGCTTCTACTGGAGAGATGAGCCCGCTGTTCATAAATTCACGACCATAGGCGTAGGTGGAGCTCATGGCGATGATGGTTTTATCCAGGTCAAAGAACGCCGCCACCTTAGGTGCAGGGGCGGGCCGAGTAGCTCCAGTGGAGCTTGCTGCACCCTGTTTGGCTGCGACGGCTTGTTCTTCCTGATTCACAGGGGTTAGTTTAGCGCCTTTTGAAAAGTTTTAAAGAGTTCCTTCTCGACTAGTGTTACTGAAGTGACTATTGTGATTTGGCTTCATGAGTGCTATTTCTCCAGCTAGTGGCCACTATTCCAGCGGTCTTGGGAAGTTTTCTATTCGAAAGAATAATCGGGTGGGATATTGTCTTGTTCCGCCTAATGTGCCATAATTTCAAATGCAAGGCCCCGATATACAGTGTGGCCTGCCCCGGCACAATCCCCCCCGTTGCCGGGTTACGACGGCCCGCGCACACCCCCCCCGAGGCGCGGGCCGTCCCTTATGCCTATAGCACTTTTAGAATGTTTGTGAATCTGGGTGGCAAAAGTTATCCACAGCCACGCGGCCGTTAATGGGTTGGGCGGCTAGTTATCCACAGGTTTCGGGCATCGGCATTGCTGGATGGAGCGTATCCCAGCAGAGTGAAAGCCATGAAAACCCCCAGAACCCAGGCAATTCTGATCGCTATTGAGGATCCTGCCCTGCACCCAGAAGCAATGCATGTTGCTGCAGCAACCGGGCGCCCAATTATCGAAAGCACCAACCCTAGCGATATTTCCCGCCATTTCCACCGTGCCTCTGCAGTGCTAATTGACGCTGCAACCGCAGTACGCATCTCCAATGAGCAGCACCGCGACCGCATATTTTTATTGGATTTAGACCCCGGCCCCTCCAATTGGAAAGCTGCCGTGCAAATACATGCCCAAGAGGTCTTTATTCTGCCTGCTCAAACGGCAGAACTCCTGGCAGTTTTGGGGCGCGAGGATTCCCGCACCCCAGCTGGTGCCGGCCAGGTGATCGGAGTGATGGGTGCAGTAGGAGGTGTGGGAGCAAGTACCCTCGCAGCAGCATTAGCCCGCAAAAGAAGTGGCCTCACCAGCACTGTGCTTATCGACGGCGTGCCAGCTTCCGGAGGAATAGATCTGCTGATGGGTGTGGAGGAAGTCTTGGGCGCCCGCTGGCCCGATGTTGGCTTTAACCGCGGCACCGTGCAAGCAAAGGATGTACTTCAGGCATTGCCACAGAGTAAAGATACAGTTGCAGTGCTATCCACCGCGCGCTCGAAAATTATCGATCCTTTCCAGCTCACCCCAGCTGAAATCAGTGCAGCTATCAACTGCTTCATGGCAGCCGACACCACCATCGATGTCATTGTGGATTTGCCTAACACATGGGCCTCCTCAGAAATTATGGAGCATTTAAGTTATGTGGTGCTGGTAGTTCCCGCAGAGGTTCGTGGTGTGGCCGCTGCCGGGGCACTCAAGCTGGAAATAGCAGCTTTCCAGACCCCACTAGTGGTGGTGCTGCGTCATCGTGGCTGGTCCGGGCTGAATGTTGGTGATGTAGAAGAAATTTTGGGCACTGATGTCTTGGCAGAATTGGGAACCATTGCCAAACTCCCCAAAACCTTGGAAATGCAGGGGTTGACGGGTTTAATGCCTAGAGCTTTAAGCGCTACTGCCGATGCCATCTGGGCGGAGATTGACCATGGTTAATGTGGATGAACTTGTAGAAAAAGTCCAACGCCAGTTAGCTACCCTCAATGAACCCCAAAGCAGCGTTGATATTGCGCGGGTGATTAGGCAACAAGCAACCGTTATTAGCGATGAAGATGTGATTAGCGTTTTGCGGCGTTTACGCAGCGATTCGGTGGGTGTCGGACCTTTGGAATCACTCCTTGCGATACCTGGAATAACTGACATTTTGGTCAATGGTTACCGCAGTGTGTGGATTGATCGGGGAGCCGGGCTGGAAGCTGTTGATATTGATTTAGGCTCCGAAGAAGCAGTGCGACGTTTAGCCACCCGCTTAGCTCTTTCCTGTGGGCGGCGCCTTGATGATGCCCAGCCCTATGCCGATGGTCGCCTTGCCCGTGATGATGGCAGCATGCTGCGCATTCATGCAGTTCTTGCGCCATTGTCGGAATCAGGCACCTGCATTAGCCTGCGCGTGTTGAGGCAATCCACGTTGAGCCTGGATGATCTGGTTTCAGGCGGCACACTAACACCACAACTAGCTTCAGTATTGCGAGAAATTATTTTGCAGCGTCGTGCCTTCTTGGTGGTGGGTGGCACCGGAACTGGGAAAACCACCCTCTTATCTGCACTGCTTAGCGAGGTGCCAGACAACCAGCGCATTGTGTGTATTGAAGATACCGCTGAACTTCACCCCTCTCATCCCGGCACTATTAACTTGGTTGCGCGCCAAGCCAATGTGGAGGGCGCAGGTGCTGTCACCATGGCGGATTTACTTAAACAGTCTTTAAGAATGCGACCTGATCGGATTGTAGTGGGAGAAATCCGTGGGGCAGAGGTGGTGGACCTTCTTGCAGCGATGAATACCGGCCATGATGGTGGTGCTGGCACCATTCACGCCAACTCAATTTCGGAAGTACCAGCTCGTATGGAAGCCCTTGCAGCTAGTGGTGGTTTAGATCGCAAGGCCCTGCATTCTCAGTTGGCAGCAGCTGTTGATGTGGTCTTGGTGATGAAGCACAGCCCGCAGGGCCGACGCCTTGCCCAGATCGGAGTGCTACGCGGAAATCCGGTAAAGGCACAGGTGGTGTGGGATATTGAGCAGGGGCTGCGCCCAGAGATTGATTCTGAGGTGGCGTCATGGTTCTCCCACTAATGCTGCTGGCACTAGCTGCACTGTGTAGCCCATCTGGAGTGCTGGCTCGAGGACCCAAAAATAGAAGCCTTAACCAGCACCTCCAACGCCGACCGCCTTGGCTGATCGTGGGTATATTCCCACTGGCAACAACCATTTTTGTGATCATTGGAGTAGATGCGGCAACCGTAGTGGCATTGCTCATGGTGATCAGTGCGATGGCATGGCGGTTAAACACCCAACAAAAGGAAAAGATCGCGCGGAAACAAGCCGCGGCATTGGCTGGATTTTTAGGTCTGTGTGCCGGAAATTTACGTGCCGGTGCCCCGATGGTGGAGGCGATGGATCATGCCTTGGCTAATACTCCGGCCAATATTCCGGGAGAAAAAACGCTGAACGCTGTGCTTAGTTCCGCAGCACGTCGTGCCCGCTCGGGAGGCGGTGGCCACGCAGTGTTAGCGGAGGCTGAACATCCTGATCTTAAACGCTTGGGAACCTTGTGGCAGACCTCGGAAAAACACGGAATTCCACTGGTCACCCTCATTGAGCAAATGCGCCTGCGGTTGGACACCCGAGAACGGCATCGGGCTGCTACCCGCGCTGCTTTACAAGGCCCCCAGGCAACTGCAGTGATTTTGAGTTTGCTGCCAGTCGCTGGAGTCATTATGGGTACAGCCATGGGCGCTGATCCCCTTGCCATTCTTAGTGGTGGTGGAATCGGGGGAATCATGCTGGTTGTTGGCGTGGGATTGGGTGTTGCAGGGTTTGTAATCACCCAAAAAATCCTGGAGAATGCGAGCCCCTCATGATTATCGCCTGCGTGTTTGCCATGGTGGCGGCACTAATCATGCCACCGCGTCCAGGTATAAGAGTGGGGTTAAAAACGCCGAAAAACACCCTGCGTATCCGGGCTGGGCCAACTACTGGCTCGACAGCTGGGCAGATGTTAAAGAAGCAGGCAGATCCGCTGGAAATTGCAGCTGATATCGAGCTTTTTGCTGCCTGCTTAGATGCTGGCCTTAACACCAGAGATGCTGCTTCGGTAGTGGCAAATGTCGCTGTGGAATCGCAGCAGCAGATCTGGACACAGGTGGTCGCACTGTTGTCGGTCGGAGTCAATGCCCAAAAAGCGTTTTCGCTGATGGCAACAACTCCGGGGCTTGATGAACTAGCCAATCTCGCAACCATATCCCAACGCTCGGGGAGTGCCTTGAGCACAGGATGCACTCAGATTGCAGGAAGTTTAAGAGCCACGGCAGCAGATCATCGAACCGCCGCAGCAGAACGCGCCGGGGTGTTTATCGCGCTACCACTTGCACTATGTTTTTTGCCGGCTTTTATCATCATCGGCCTAGCACCAGTGGTGCTCAGCCTGGGTACACAACTAATCACCTTCTAAAAACACACCTAAAAAGGAGAAAATCATGTCCAACACCTCTCACAACCTCAGCCTTAACCTGCGCCGCCGTTCCCTATCCATCTTGAAGGAGGAAGACGGACTAACCACCGTCGAATATGCCCTCGGCACACTTGCTGCAGCTGCCTTGGCAGCTGTGCTTTATGCCGTGGTGAATAGTGACGCCGTGTCCTCGGCTTTTGAAGCCATTATCAACGATGCCCTCAGCGCAAGGCCTTAACACCCGCACTGGGAGGCGTCGAAAAGCGCACTTGTTATGGGCTGAGGAGCGGGGCTCGGTCAGCATTGAGGCCGCGCTCGCGCTCTCGGCGATGGTGGTGGTCTGCGCGCTCAGCGTAGCGGCGCTGGCAACATTGGCGGCTTATTTAGCAGCCACTGATGCCGCCGGTGCTGCTGCCAGGGCATATGCCATCGGGGAGGACTTTGAACCAGTTCGGGGCAGTGTCCACACCGTGGAAAATGCCGGGCTCCTCACCGCAACAGTCACCATTCCAGCACCCTTTGGAGAAATTTCCGCTCATGCTATCTACCCTGTGGAGGACTAATGATGCCGGTTATGCCACGGTTGCTGGCGCTGGCTTCGCCGCAGCGCTTGGTGGATTATTGATCCTGGTGGCGGGGCAAGCTGGTGGTTTATTGGCCCGCGAACAAGCCCAAGTAGCTGCGGATTTAGCAGCCGTTGCTGGAGCTTATGCCTATGCGCGCGGGGAACCGGCCGCAACTGCCTGCAGCCGTGCACAAGAAATAGCCGAGCTAAACAAAGCACACCTTAAGCGATGCAGCGTTGAGGGCGTAGACCTCATTGTGGCAACAACTATCAAAGATAAGGAGGCCTGGGCCAAAGCCGGACCACTCTAAACAAACGCTGCTAAAGCGATGGAGCACTAGTGCCCAAAAGGGTAACCATGGCGCCAAGCAACTTGATGGCACCTGCCTTATCCAGGGGATTATTGCCATTGCCACATTTGGGGGATTGGACGCAGCTGGGGCAACCGGATTCACAGCCACAGCTGCGCACCACCTCAAAGGTGGCTTCGATCCATTCCGCAAAACGCCTAAAACCACAGTCGGCAAATCCGGCACCGCCATCCATACCGTCATAAACAAAGACGGTGGGGTAGCCGGTATCGGCATGCAAAGCTGTAGACACTCCACCGATATCCCAGCGGTCGCAGGTGGCCAACAGCGGCAACATACCAATTGCCGCATGTTCGGCAGCATGGAGCGCGCCGGGGATATCGGCCTCAGCGATGCCCATTGCCCGCAAAGCCAGCGGGTCAATGGTGTACGCGACTGCGCGAGTATTCAGGATCTGCGGTGGCAAATAAAGGGGAGTGGCATCCAAGGTGGTGCCATCGGGAAGCCTGGTGATATAACCGGTGACGCGGTCTGTGACCTGGACATTGACATTGGCCACCCATAATCCGCCGCCGGCATCAAAAACCTCATCGTCTGTGGGTGCGGAGGTAATGCGGATTTCGGTATCACTGCGGGCAAAGGTGGTGTACTCGGGAAGCTCGGGGCGGGCGAGCGCAAGTTTGTCCTCTAACTCAAGTTCCTCAATCACAAAGGATTCGCCCTGATGTAGATAGACAGCTCCCGGGTGCACCTGGGACATTGCGCGCGCAGAATCGATGGTGCCCAAAAGGCGGCCATCACTAATATCCACAATCAAAAATTCTGAACCGGAGCCTCCTCTGAGACTGACCTGTTGGTGTGCAGTTTCAGGGGTGAGCTCGTCTGCTTCCGCAGCTGGGGTTTCCACTGCAAACCAGCCTCGGGGACGTTTGCGCAGCAGCCCTTGAGCTGTGAGTTCTTCCACCACCTGGGTAGCACCAAAGGCTTGGACCTCGGTTTCGTCCAAAGGCTTTTCTACCGCTGCGCAATAAATATGGCCACGGATGACATGCGGATTGCTGGGATCAAAAACCGCAGCTTCCACCGGTTTTTCCAAAAGCGCAGCTGGGTGGTTAACCAGGTAAGTATCCATTGGCTCATCGCGCGCTACCAGCACCACAATAGAACCTTGGCCACGGCGCCCAGCACGACCAGCCTGCTGCCAAAAGGAAGCAACGGTACCAGGGAAACCAGCAGTAACCACCGCATCGAGGCCACCAACATCAATGCCCAACTCCAGCGCATTGGTTGCGGCAACGCCGAGCAGGGTGCCGTCGTCAAGCATTCTTTCCAGTTTGCGGCGGTCTTCTGCCAAATATCCGGCGCGGTAGGACGCCACGCGGCGCGCAAAATCCGGGCGCCCCAGTACCGATAGTTCTTCTTGGGCGCGCAGTGCCACAATTTCTGCCTGTCGGCGCGAGCGCACAAAGGTCAAGGTCCGCGCGCCTTCTGCAATAAGGGTGGCCATAATATTGGCAGCTTCAGTGCTTGCCGCCCGGCGTACCGGCGCACCATTTTCGCCTTCGGCGCCTTCAATAAACCCAGGCTCCCACAACATAATGGTGCGCGTACCAGTGGGCGCGCCGTCTGCAGTGACAGCGGTGACTGGCATGCCGATCAAACGTGAGGCGTGAATCGCTGGCTCAGAGCTGGTAGCGGAGGCCAAAATAACGGTTGGATGGCTGCCATAAAAGGCCGCAATACGCAGCAAACGCCGTAGCACCATAGAAATATGTGCCCCAAAAACCCCACGATAAGCATGGCATTCATCAACCACAATAAATTTTAGGTGGCGCAGCAGCCGCGCCCAGCGGGGATGGTTGGCCAAGATCGAGGCATGCACCATATCTGGGTTGGTGAACACAAACCGCGTGAGATCCCGAATTCCCGCGCGTGCCTCGGTGGGGGTGTCCCCATCATAGGGTGCTGGGTGGATTGCGCTTTCTGGGTTTAAGTCCCTGACCAGTGCAGAAACCGCAGCTAATTGGTCTGAACCTAAGGCCTTGGTCGGCGTGAGATACATGGCGCAGGCAGTGGGATCAGCACTCAACGCTGCCAAAATTGGCAGCTGGTACCCCAAAGATTTACCCGAGGACGTCCCCGTTGCCACCACCACATGCTCACCATTCCAGGCAAGTTCCGCAGTGCGCGCCTGATGGCTATAAAGCTTATCGACGCCGCGATCGCTCAGGGCTTGGCGTAACTTCGCGGGCACAAAGCTCGGCCACTCGGCGTACTCTGCCCGCTGGGCGGGCAGAGTACTCAGGTGTGTCAGCGTAGATTCGGGATAACGCTTACAAATAATCTCTGCTAATTCTGCGCCTAAACCTGCAGCTTCAGGCGTTTTTGGTGGCGTTATAGCGCCTGGGTTTCCGGGCTCAAAATTGGGGGTACTCACCATTTACCCCCTTTCATGGAGTTGGATTCACACTTTTGACCTGCAAAAACTAAAAACTTGTGGCTAATACCCTATCGCGTAACTGTGAAACATGAGACACTAGTCCCTAGGTCGCAAGTTTCAGTGCGCAGTGTTTAACGCTCGCAAGGATAGACGCGGGCGTTCGACTGTTTATACCGTCGGCGTTCGAGCAACAACGGCCAGATGTCATGGCTATACGTCCGTATAACTTAAGGCATCGAACCCGATAGTATTTCCAATCAGTAAAGGTAAGACACATGGCACAGGGCACTGTTAAGTGGTTCAACGCAGAGAAGGGCTTTGGCTTCATTGCTCCTTCCGACGGATCCGCTGACGTTTTCGTTCACTACTCCGAGATCGAGGGCAACGGCTTCCGTACCCTCGAGGAGAACCAGCTCGTCGAGTTCGAAATCGGCGAAGGCGCAAAGGGCCTCCAGGCTCAGTCTGTTCGCGCAGTCTAATTTGCAGCTGGCACAAAAACCGGTAACCGATGGTTACCGGTTTTTTCATGTTCTTTTCACCCTTGTGTGGGTTTCGGGGGTGAAAAATTCTTCAAAGCCGCCATATTTTTATGCTTTTTCTTGGAGAGTAAAAATCCATGAGTTACACCGATGTGAGCGGGAATAATAGGATTTCTTAGGCTCTGTAAATTGGACAAGAGGAAGCTAGGAAAAATTCGCAGACACGCTGAGTGTTGGACAATGTTTGCAGAAGGCCCTAAGAATACTGTGTAGCGTGTCAGTATTAGAGACATCAAAAATAGTTTTGGTGTCAGCGTGTTTACTCGAGTGTCTTGGAAAGTGCTCTAAAAGGTACTTTCAAAGGTGCGCTGGATAGTGTTTTTCCCCGTGAAGAGCACCGGATTCATTGAATGCAGCAACCTTGTGGTTATGCTTTCCAAGAGTGAACGTTTATGTGTGCGATTAATTTTTAAGGCACAGTAGACAACACATGCGTAATGGAAAACAGTGTTTTTAAAAGAACACCGCAGTCAACGAGAGGGATGCATTCCCGTGGCAGAATCTAAGGGATCCGGCAAGAAGTACCTGGTCATTGTGGAATCAGCGACCAAAGCCAAAAAGATCCAGCCGTATTTGGGCGACGACTACATTGTCGAAGCCTCCGTCGGTCATATCCGTGATCTGCCACGTGGAGCTGCCGATGTGCCCACCAAGTACAAAAAAGAGCCTTGGGCTCGCCTTGGTGTAGACACCGATCATGGCTTTGCACCTCTTTATGTTGTTAGTCCCGATAAGAAAAAGAAGGTTGCTGACCTCAAAGCAAAGCTCAAGCAGGTCGACGAGCTCTTGTTGGCAACAGACCCCGACCGTGAGGGCGAAGCAATCGCCTGGCACCTGCTTGAGGTTTTGAAGCCAACTGTTCCTGTGCGTCGCATGGTGTTCAACGAGATCACCAAGCCAGCTATTTTGGCAGCTGCGGAAAACACCCGTGAGCTTGACGTTAACCTGGTTGATGCCCAAGAAACCCGCCGTATTCTGGACCGACTCTATGGCTATGAAGTCTCCCCAGTGCTGTGGAAGAAGGTTATGCCACGTCTTTCTGCTGGACGTGTGCAGTCTGTAGCCACCCGCGTCATCGTGGAGCGTGAACGCGAGCGCATGGCATTTATTTCTGCAGATTATTGGGATCTTTCAGCGGAATTTGATACCGGTGAAAAATCCGATGCAGCTAATCCGACTTCCTTTAGCGCGCGTTTGTCCACTATTGATGGCAGCCGCGTAGCCCAAGGTCGAGATTTTGATGATCGGGGCAAGCTAACTTCTGACGTGGTTGTCGTCGACAAGCAAAAAGCTGAGGCCTTGGCCGAAGCTCTTAAGGGCCAGGAAATGGCCGTGGTGGGCGTTGAAGAAAAGCCTTATACCCGCCGACCTTATGCGCCTTTTATGACCTCTACGCTGCAGCAAGAGGCTGGCCGCAAATTGCACTTTACCTCTGAGCGCACCATGCGCATTGCCCAGCGCCTCTATGAAAACGGCCATATTACCTATATGCGTACCGACTCCACCTCGCTGTCCGCACAGGGTTTGAAGGCAGCACGCGATCAGGCGCTGGAGCTTTATGGCAGTGAATATGTTTCGCCGAGCCCGCGCACCTATGACCGCAAGGTGAAAAACTCCCAGGAGGCCCACGAGGCTATTCGCCCTGCTGGTGAGTCTTTTGCCACCCCGGGTCAGCTGCATGGTCAATTGGATGCGGAAGAATTTAAACTTTATGAGCTAATTTGGCAGCGCACCGTGGCATCGCAGATGTCAGATGCCAAGGGCACCTCGATGAAGGTCACCATTGCCGGCACTGCCAAAACTGGTGAGCGCACTGAATTTAATGCCACTGGCCGTACCTTAACCTTCCCAGGCTTCTTGCGAGCCTATGTGGAAGTCACCCAAACCAGCGATGGAAAGGACGTGGCAGATAATGCTGAGAAGCGTTTGCCGCGCCTGACCGAAGGCGATCAGCTCACCGCCACCGATATTCAAGCAGATGGTCACAGCACCAATCCACCTGCGCGTTTTACTGAAGCCTCTTTGGTGAAGAAGATGGAAGATCTGGGCATTGGCCGTCCTTCCACCTATGCCTCCATTATTAAAACCATTCAGGACCGCGGATATGTGTATTCCCGTGGCAATGCATTGGTGCCTTCTTGGGTCGCCTTTGCTGTTGTTGGTTTGTTGGAAAGCAATTTCACCTCCTTGGTGGACTATGACTTCACCTCTTCGATGGAAGATGAGCTGGACAATATTGCTGCCGGCCGTGAAGGTCGTACCGAATGGCTCAATGGCTTCTACTTTGGTGATGCCGAGGCCGATGATTCCATGGCAGAATCGGTGGCGCGCCAGGGTGGTCTGAAGGCGCTGGTTAACTCCAACTTGGAGCAAATTGATGCGCGCTCGGTGAACTCTTTGAAGCTTTTTGATGATGCTGAAGGCCGTGCCATCAATGTGCGCGTGGGCCGTTATGGTCCATATATCGAAAGGGTAGTAGGCACCACCGCGGAGGGTGAACCGGAGTACCAGCGCGCAAACCTGCCAGAGGAAACCACCCCTGATGAGTTGACCCTGGAAGTGGCTGAAAAGCTTTTTGCTACCCCACAAGGTGGCCGTGAGCTGGGCATTAACCCTGCTAATGGACGCATGATCGTGGCCAAGGAAGGCCGCTTTGGACCTTATGTGATTGAACAGGTCACCGAGGATGAGCGCGCCGGAGCTGCCGCCCAAGCAGAAGAAGTTGTTGCGGCTGAGCGTAAGGCTGAGGATGAACAACGCGCAGCGGAGGGCAAGCGCCCGAAGAATTGGGAAACCAAAACTGCTGCTACCCAAAAAGAAAAGCGCATTAACCAGCTGGTTGAGGAAACCCTCAAGCCAGCAACTGCGTCACTTTTTAGTGGCATGGAACCTGCAACTGTCACCTTAGAAGAGGCCTTGCAGCTGCTTTCACTGCCCCGCGAGGTGGGAATTGATCCAGCCGATGGTGAGCCCATTACCGCACAAAATGGCCGTTATGGCCCATATCTGAAGAAGGGTAATGATTCCCGCTCGCTGTCCAGCGAAGCGCAGATCTTCACCATTACTTTGGATGAGGCGCGACGTATTTATGCAGAGCCCAAGCGCCGGGGCCGTGCTGCTGCGCAGCCACCACTGAAGGTCTTGGGCGATAACGACGTATCCGGCAAGCCTATGACGGTGAAAGATGGCCGTTTTGGCCCTTATGTCACCGATGGCACCACCAATGCTTCCTTGCGTAAGGGTGATGTTCCCGAATCCTTGACCGATGCGCGTGCCAATGAGTTGCTCTCTGAGCGTCGTGCCAAGGAAGCTGCTGATGGTGGTTCTGGTGCAGCGAAGAAGACTGCTGCTAAAAAGGCTCCGGCTAAAAAGACCGCTGCTAAGAAGACTACTGCTAAGAAGGCTCCGGCTAAAAAGACCGCGAAGAAAACTGTGAAGAAGGCTCCACCAAAAACCACTAAGAATGTGGTGAAGGCTGGTTCTCGAAAGTAATCTCAAGGTATGTGGCGCGAGTTTCTGAGGAAAACCCAACAAGGTGCGCAAGCCTTGGGTTCAGCGGTGGCCAAGGCCGCGCATGAGCCAGAGCGCGCTGCATATCTGGTGACGGCTGCGAGCAATGTTGCAGCCTCCTTTGCTGGCTACCGCGGAGTGAAAGACCTCAGCAAACCATTGCTATTACCACTGTTGAGTGGCCGGGTACTGCGTTCTAAGCAGCCTGACCGGTGGCTTGGCTTAGTAGGTTTGACAGGTGGATGGGCCGGTGACGTGGTGCTGATGAAGCCAGCGTCTCTGACGCACGGCGCAGCCGGATTTGCCCTTAATCATGCAGCTTATTGCGTATTATTGTGGCGCCGTGGCGCGCGCCCCAGTCTTAAAAGTGGCGCTATTCGCGCAGTGCCACTCGCTCTTGCCACTATGCTGGCCGCCCGCAAAGCACCCACCTTGGTGCCGGTGGCGCTGGGTTACGGTGGTTTGGTGGCCACCACTTCTGTGCTTGCCGACGACTCCCGCTTGCAGGACTTAAGCAATGCGGGGAGCTTTGGCGCTAGTCACGGGGCGAATCTTTTCTTGTTATCTGATGCCGTCCTAATATTGCGAGAATTGGCCTTTGAGGATTCTCACAGGTTGCAGGCAGCTGCTGATGGAGTGGTGATGGGGACCTATACTCTTGCACAACTGCTGCTTATAGATGCTATTTTTAGCCTTTACCTGCGCTAATAATTATTCTTAATGCTTTAAAGGGGAACTTTCCATAAGAAATTAATGATGGTTTTCCCTGAGAAAAATTATTCAAATGGCAGATTTTTGGCAGGAATTTTGAAAAATTTACCCCCTTTTAGCATTCATGCTGCTAAGGGGACTTATTTTACTCTCTACATCCCCCCTGTATTAATGGTTTTGAGGTCAAAGCTTAACTCTCTATAAGTGTGAAACGTTTGTTTTATGTGCAAACATTAAGAGGATCAACTCTGCCTTCTTATGTGATTCCTATCTACTGCTAATCTGCTAATTCTCGCTCTATAGTTACCGCAGAGTGTGACCGGTGTTTCATTCTTCATTTTGGCTTCCCTTGAAACGGTCAAGGTTAAGGCGATGGTTCCTGTGGGGCCAAGGGGATATTGCGTCAACTCTTCGATTGAGCACGTTTTTCATACGCCCGCTGTGGGTGAGGTAGATCCTAGGAAGGCACAAGAATGAGAAAGTACTTAGCAGAGCAACCGCGAAAGGGGGTGGCACCATGGCTTATAGTTACAGTTATTATCGCAGTGTTGGCGCTTGTGGCGACAATCGTTCCACAAACACTTTCACAGGCACGTGCGGAAGAAGAGCCCTCTGGATTTGTCACCGTCGCAGAAGAGATTGGGCAACCTGATTCCCTCGAACCTGCATCGGATGAGATTAATGTTGGTTCCGATGTCGATACTCCAGAAGTAGAGCCTGCAGACCCTACTCTTGTTGAGGAACCAACGGTTGAGGAGGTTCCGACAGTAGCTGACACTCCGGAAGTGGAAGAACCTTCTCTTGTGGAGCAGGCTCTTAGGCTCTTTGCTCCCAGCCTTGTAGCTACAGGAAACCGCGATGCTGACGTGACGATCGTGGTTGAGGTTGCTACAGGTCAGTACAATATTAATGACAATGTTGCGATTAGCGGTACCTGGGCTTACAACGGAACGGGGCCCGATCTGCAAAACGGGGATTCTTTCCGGATTCAAGGTCCAGACCTTTTGCGTATTGTAGATGAATCTTTTGTACTTAAGGATTTGAGGGGCCTCGCCTGGGGTACCTGCTATCCCTTCCCGGCGGAAAATTATTACAACTGCGAAATTACTTCAAAGCCTTCTGATACCTACGGTGGAGAAGGTAAATGGGACGCCAACGCAACTGCAATAGAAGCTGGTGAAAGGGATGGCTATAGCGTTGTCAGTACGGCTGATATCTCCAAAACGGGTCGTCTGGTAAACGGTGCAAATGAAGTAGACCTTCATGGAGCTCTTCCTGGTTCCGTAGTGCGTTATAGCGTGATGTATGATTCTTCACTTCTAACTAGCATTACTGAAGATATTGTTATTGACGATACTTTCTCTGACACGCTGAAGCTTTGCACCAATGATGAAGTTACAAACTTGACTGTTTCACAACCTTTTGGTGCGCCTACTGCGAGTATCACTCCAGCTGGAAGCAATGGTTTCACCCTCACCATTACACCTCCAGCCTCTGGTTTTAGCGATGAACCCATCTATTTGCGGTACAGTCTCTGTGCTTCCTCAGGTGGTCGTGATGCGAGTGGCACAGTTTACCGAAATGATGTTATAGAACGTAGCACCGGTGTCAGTGCCTATGATGAGCGTTCTCAGGTTCCCAGTGCTTCCGGTACTGCTAATGGCGTCATTGGCGGATCTTTTAATCTAAATAAGGTAATTGACCCAACCACAATCCCAGTTGGCTTTGATCCTGCGACTACTGGTTTCACTGTCAAGGTCGATGAGTATGCACCAAACCAGTACCCAGGTGGCACACCCGAAGCAACCTATAACCTCACTGTTCTTGCCAATGGAGAAGTGGTAGGTGGCTTTAATGCACGCCCAGCTGGTTGGAAGATCGTTCTGAGCGAACTTGCTGCTAACCTGCCTGAAATTCCAGGTCATAAGTGGGGCACCCCAGTCTTTACCGGCGAAGGAATTGAGACCGGTCTTGATGCCAATGGAAATTCCTATGCTGTAGTATCCCCCTTGGATCCTGCATTGGAGCAGAACGTCGCAGTGCAGCTGAAAAACAACGTAGTTCCTCTGACCCCAGCTGTTAAGACCCAAGCATGGGTTGGCGATATTAAGAACGGCACTCTTTCACTAACTGGTGGCACTGTTAAGGATGTTGTCACCTACGAGAACCTCAAGCCAAATACCGCATATGTGCTCCGTGGCACTGTCATGGATGAAGCTGGCGAGATTACCGGAATTGCTGGAACTGCTAATTTCACCACCGGCGTAGCAAATGCTGGTCCATTGGTAAATGGCACTGCCGAAGTTGAGTTCACCATCTCTGGCTCACAGGCTGCCGGCCTTGCAGGTAAGAAGCTTGTTGTCTTCGAAGAGCTGGCAGAAGCTGCAACTCCAAATAATGTGGTCGCTGAGCACAAGGATCTAAACGATGCGGAGCAGACTTTCTGGGTTGAGCGTCAGCCACAAATCGGCACCACTGCTTTGGTCTCCGGAAGTGAAGACAATGTTCTGGCACTGACCGGCGGCGAGGTTATTGACACTGTTGACTACACCGATCTGAAGCCAGGAACCACTTATAAGCTTGACGGCACCATTATGTATGTCAATGCTGCGGGTGAGGCTGTGTCTACCGGTATTACTTCTTCTGCAGAGTTCACAACCCCTGCTGATGACAATGCCGATGGCTATGTATCCGGTACTACTACTGTCACCTTCACCATCTCTGCTGCAGACGCGACTCGCTTCGCTGGTCAAGATCTTGTTGTCTTCGAGCGCCTCTACCTGGACACCAGCTTGGTGGCAAAGCACGAGGATAAGGATGATGAGGATCAGACCTTCGAGGTAGAGCCTAAGCCATCCATCGGTACCACCGCCAAGGTCGAAGGAAACGCTGAAAATATCCTGAGCATTGAGGGCGGCAAGGTCACCGATACTGTGGCTTACACCAACCTGAAGGCTAACACTGAGTACCGTATCTCCGGCGAGATTATGCATGTTGCTGAGGATGGAACTGTTACCGCGACCGGTATTAAGGGTGAGACTACCTTCACTCCTACAGGTGAGGGTAAGTATGTTTCCGGATTGCAGGATGTAGTCTTTACTATCCCCGCTGCTGAAGCTATTAAGTACCTCGGTGAAAAGCTTGTCGTCTTTGAAGCTGTTACCACTGGTACGCCTGGAACTCCAGTTGCGGAGCACAAGGATAAGGATGATGTAAAGCAGACCTTCTGGGTGGAGAACCCACCAGAGGTCATCGTTGAGAAGAAGGTCACCGGCCCTAAGGGCGATGACGTCACCAATGATGAGACTGCTGTTTTCCAGATCACCGCAACCTGGGTGGATGAGAATGGCGAAACTCAGAAGCGTACCTACACCGTACGTCCTGGTGAGGAAGTTTCTTTGGAAGGCCTGCCACTGAACACTGAGATCGCGCTCTCTGAAACTGGTGCACAAACCGGTGTCAGCAATGTGAAGTGGGGCGATGTCATCTGGTCCGGTACCGGCGTTGTTGATGAGGCTGGAAGCTCCCGCGATGCGGTAGTGACCATCGAGGATCCGGATGCTCCAATTCGCATCACCTTGGAAAACAAGACCAGCTCCTCTGGACTGATCATCATTCCTATTCCGATCATTCCTCCAACTACCGGAACTCCATCCCCAACTCCTCCGACCACTCCAGTTGCGCCTCCGACCAGTTCGGCAGCGCCAGCTACCCCAACCGTGCCTGCAACTCCGGCACCTAAGGTAAAAGCTGTACAGCCACAGGCCCCAGCTAAGAAAGAAGGCCTGGCTGTTACTGGTGCAAACGTCGCATGGATTGCACTAGGCGGAATTTTGGTGCTGCTTCTCGGTGCGGCCCTGGTTCTTCGCGGACGTCGCAAAGAATCCTAAAAACCACATTCAAGGAGAATCACCATGTACTTCCTTCCAGTACCACTCGTAATCGATGATCTCGAATACGTAGGATCCACCGTTGTTGACAGCCTCGTAGATCTGATCATCAGCTTCTACGACCTGGTAGCAGGCACCGGCAGCAGCATGGATTTGTTGTCATCCATCTAATGCCTAAGCCAATGCACTAGTGGCTAAACACAAGAACTGACCTCGTTGGGAAACCAACGAGGTCAGTTCTTTTGGGTTAAGCAAGATCCCAGATTGACCACTTCTTTACAAAAGATCGGTTGAGCCTTTTAAGCAATATTCATGAGCTCGAGAGACACTCAGCAACGGTCAACCTGCATTGGTGTGAATCCTATTTCGGGCCATTGTGTCAAGAGGCCAGTGACAAAGCTGTGGATAACTCCCCATAATCAAGAATTATCCCCAGGCACGCACAGGTGAACATTGACCAAAATGCCCCGCAGCTTGCAAGCTACAGGGCATGAAGAGGTTTTCGTCGAAAAGCGTTTTAAGAACGGTCCGCCAAAGTCGGCCGAATAGGCCGGGCCAGCTGGGTCATCTGGCCACGTCCGCGCAGCTCAACCGACTTCATCAGCGTCCAGCGTGCTTGCTCCGCCTCATTGGCTTCGCGCAGGGTAGAGGCGTTGGTGACAGTGCGGCCGGGAGTAGTCTTGGCAATCTCGGTCAGGCGCGCAGCCTGGTTCACCGCATCGCCAATCACCGTGTATTCAAAGCGCGCATGGCCACCGATATGTCCGGCCACCACGTGTCCAGCAGCAACACCAATGCCGGCCTTCAGCTGCAGATCCTTCAGCTCAACGCGCAGCTCGCGGGCGGCTGCCAAGGCATGGCCGGTTGCATCGGAGAGCGGCAGGGGAGCACCGAAAATAGCCAGCGCGGCGTCACCCTGGAACTTGTTGATAACACCCTTGTTGCGGTGCACAACCTCCACAACGTGCTCAAAAAACTCATTCAGCGCCCCCACAACTTCCTCTGGAGTATGGTTCACCGCGAAGGTCGTAGAGCCGATGACGTCTACGAAGAGGACAGCAACCTTGCGGTCCTCGCCACCCAAGGTAGGGCGTTCCTCCAATGCACGGCGAGCAACCTCGGTACCCACATAACGTCCAAAAAGGTCGCGCACGCGTTGGCGTTCACGCAGGCCACGCATCATCTCATTAAAACCAGCCTGCAAAACGCCGATTTCCGAGCCATCATAAATATCAACCTGGACATCGGTATCGCCACGGCGCACCCTATTAATAGCTTCTTGCAGCTCCAAGATGGGGTCAACAACCGAGGACACCACCAGGCGTGTGCCCAAATAACCAGTCACCAAAGCAACAACACCGAGCGCACCAATCGCGGGCAGAATTTTGGCAGCATCGGTGCCAAAAATTCCTTGGTTATAACCAAGCATCAGCAGCAAAATTCCGATCACTGGCATGCCAATGGTCATCACCCAGGTCAGACGCAGGCGCTGGCTCACTGGAGGCTCCAACGTGGAATCCTCAAATCGGCGAGCCAGAGCAGAAGCCGCGACGGGCCGCACAAGGCGTTCAGCTTCCAAATAAGTCAGCATCACCACAATGGCGCCAGCCATCAGAGTTGAAACGGCCACCACCGCAGCCAGGCTTAGGGAAATACGTGCTGTAATAAAGGTGGCGATCGCAATACCAATCAGCCACACCACTGCGCATAAAATTGCCTGGTAAATCGGGATGCGCATAACCAAATTGCGCACCATATTGGGATCGTGCTCATCGGGGTGGCGCTGCCATTCCAACACCGGGCGGAACATGAGGAAGGTCACCACCATGCCAGCCACGACGGCAAAGGCAAGATAAGCAACACCCACAGCAGGGAGGTAGGAGATCTCGGCATTAAAATTGGACGCATCTGGCTGCGGTACAAGGAAGCGCACAAAAAGCATGATTGCGAGCGCACCGAGTACGTTTGTGCCAAGCACCGTCGCGGCATAGAGAGGCCACGAGGTGCCCCACAGCCATTTAAGTGCCCTCAGCATTCGACTCATGATCAATACTCTAACGTGCCACAGCCGATCACATGGGAAGTAGTGTGGAGTGGGTGAGCAAAAATAGTGTCTTCGACAGACTAGCGGGACCAAAATCGGTACAAACCACGCTTATCGACGCCGCCACCGCAGCCCGCCACATTGCCTCCACCGGGGAGCGGGCAGGTGCCCCCGGCCCACTCAATGACGCCACTTTTACCCATTCCTGGCTGTTCACTGGTCCACCCGGGTCAGGGCGTTCAGTAGCCGCCAAAGCCTTTGCTGCAGCCTTAGTATGTTCAAATCCAGATGTTGTGGGCTGTGGACAATGTGAGGATTGTCGCTTGGCCATGCGTGACGCTCATTCTGACGTGGTGCATATCATCCCCCAAGAATTAGTGATCTCGGTGGCGAGTATGCGCTCGGTTATCAATGATGCAGCTCGTATGCCTTCTGTTGCCAAGTGGCGAGTGATCATTATTGAAGATGCAGACCGTCTTTCTGAAGGCGCAGCCAATGCTTTATTGAAAACCGTAGAGGAACCGCCAGAGCGCACCATTATTATCTTGTGTGCGCCGTCTACTGATCCCCGAGACATTGCCGTTACATTGCGGTCTCGATGCCGGCATATCTATATCCCGACCCCCACCATTGCTGAAGTGGCCAGAATCTTGGTGGCGGAAGGAAAAGTTAGCCAAGCCGATGCAGAGCTAGCTGCTGCGGCGTCTGCTGGGCACATTGGAAGAGCACGCTATTTGGCGCTCAATCAAAGTGCACAGGTGAGAAGAAGCAATATTTTAAACCTGGCTGAGTTGATCTACCACGGAGATGCAGCTTTTAGAGCGGTAAATACTCTGGTGAAAGGTATAGAAAAGGAATCACAAGAATCCCTTGCTGCTCGTGATGAAGAAGAACTTGAAAAGCTGCGTAATAGTTTGGGCATGGGTGCCAAGGGTAAAGGCGCTCAAAAAGCTTTAAAAGGTACCTCTTCCCAAATTAAAGAACTTGAAGAAAATCAAAAGAAGCGTCGTACCCGATTCCTGCGCGATAGCCTCGATCTTGCGCTTATTGACCTCGCCGGGATTTATCGCGATGCGTTGATGATTTCATCCCAAGCAACTGTGGGGCTCACCCATCCCGATATGGAAGGTCTCTCCCAAGAATTAGCCTCTCGGGTCAGCCCCGAAGGTTTAGTTGCGTGCTTGGATGCCATCTCGCATTGTCGGGAGTCTTTTGGCTTCAATGTGCGCCCCGTTGTAGCCATGGATGCGCTGGTAGGACGCCTGCGCAAGGCCTATAAGGTGACATAATCCACCCGAATTATTGAAGTGCAGATCCTTTCAGGTAAAGTAGCGAATCGGTAAATCTACCGTGCCGCTTTAGCTCAGTCGGTAGAGCATCTCACTCGTAATGAGAAGGTCGCGAGTTCGATTCTCGCAAGCGGCTCCAATAAAATCCCAGTTCAAGGCCACTTTCCAAAATTGGAAAGTGGCCTTTTTCAGTTCAGCGGGTGCATTGCGTACACACTGAGCACACACCGCACACTCTCTAAGAAGCCGATTGCAGGCCACTCACATCAACTTGTAGCCCAGCCTCATTAGCCACCGCAGGCAAAGTATTTTCAATGATGTCCAAGGTGCCTTGGGGATTTAGCTTAAAAGTGGCGGCACCGGGGATGGTTATACCGGCTGCGCGTGGTCCGTTGAGGATGTCATAGGAAACTTTTGCGGTGGATTCATCCAGCAACTCCACCGAAACAACATGTTCTTGCATGAGTGGTTGGGGCTCGTTAATGGGCTGCCCATAGTGGAAAAACACCACACCTTCGCGCAAAGAGTTGCCATTTCCCACGCCACCTCCAATGACTGACCAGCTCAGCGGTGCTTCGGCAGCAAAATGATCGGAAATAACGCTAAAGGTGATCTCGGAATCAGGAGTTCCGGCGATCGGCAAAGTTTGAACTCCAAGCAAAGGGTTGACAGGTGCAGTAGCAGCGGTAGTAGTAGCTGCAGTTGTCGAGGTATCGGACACCAGCGGGGCGGGTGTTTCAGTACTGCAGGCCACCAACAAAGCACTCCAAGAAATGCAGGCAAGTATCCGTGCTGTTTTCACGATTGTCACAACCTTTGTG
Source organism: Corynebacterium callunae (assembly GCF_046592015.1). GTDB lineage: Bacteria > Actinomycetota > Actinomycetes > Mycobacteriales > Mycobacteriaceae > Corynebacterium > Corynebacterium callunae_A. The sequence goes on along the minus strand of NZ_JAWVOB010000003.1, from coordinate 43,252 downwards.
GTCAGTGGAAGAGGTGTGGAAATATGCTAAGTCCATTATCTACTTTCAAGGGTTTTAAAAACATGAAAAAACCACAACGTATTGCAGTAGCAGGCGGAAGCGGAGTGGGAAAAACTACTCTCTGCCAGCAATTGGAAGGGATTCTGGGTTATCCACGAGTTGAATTGGATAGCCTTTACCATGGCGAACAATGGACTCCACGGCCCAGCTTCCTGCCAGAGCTAAGCGAGTTTATCGCTGGTGAACAGTGGATTTGTGAATATCAATATCCACAGGCGCGGCCTCTAATCGCAGCTCGCGCTGATACTTTGCTGTGGCTAGATTTTCAGACCTCGGTGCAAATGCGGCGCTTAACTCAACGCACCCTTTTTAGAAGCGTTAGTAAAAAACTCTTGTGGAATAACAATATTGAGCCTCCACTATGGACAATTTTCAAAGATCCAGACCATATTCTGCGCTGGGCGTGGCAAAGTCGTAAAGATTTAAAGCGGACTCTTCCGGATGTGCAAAAAGAGAATCCTCAGCTGCAAATTGTGCGTTTTAAAAGCCCGCGAGAGCTCAAGAAGTGGACGGCAAACCTCGCTTTAGCTGGGGTGGATGAGTAGCGCGGCAGGGGCGCGTCGAGAAGTGTTGGGGGACAAACCGGATTAGTAGGTAGTCTGGTGGACGTACTGAAAGTTTATTGAAAAAGGATGTGTCCATGAGTTCCATCGTTTCTGGCATCGTCGCACTAAGCAAAGGTGAACCTGTTGTAAAGACCAATGTGGTTGTCCCTGATCCCGGTGCCAATGATGTCATCGTTAAGATCCAGGCCTGCGGTGTTTGCCACACTGACCTCGCTTATCGCAATGGCGATATCTCAGATGAATTCCCTTATCTTCTTGGCCATGAGGCTTCCGGCATTGTGGAAGAGGTTGGATCTGCCGTAACCCATGTTGCCGTTGGCGATTTTGTGGTCCTGAACTGGCGTGCAGTGTGTGGCGAGTGCCGTGCATGTAAGAAGGGCGAGCCTAAGTACTGCTTTAACACCCACAATGCATCCAAGAAGATGACCCTGGAGGACGGCACCGAGCTTTCCCCAGCTCTGGGGATTGGTGCATTCCTGGAAAAGACCATCGTGCACGAGGGCCAGTGCACCAAGGTGAATCCGGAAGAGGATCCAGCTGCTGCCGGTCTGCTTGGTTGCGGCATTATGGCTGGTCTCGGCGCTGCTGTGAATACCGCAGACATTAAGCGTGGCGAGTCCGTGGCAGTCTTTGGCCTCGGCGGCGTGGGCATGGCTGCAATTGCTGGCGCTAAGCTTGCCGGTGCTTCCAAGATTATTGCTGTCGATATTGACGCCAAGAAGTTGGAGTGGGCCAAGGAATTCGGCGCAACTGACGTTATTGATTCCTCCAAGCTCTCCGGCGAGGGCAATGAGTCCGAGGTTGTGGCCAAGGTTCGCGAGCTCACCGGCGGTTTTGGTACCGATGTCACCATCGACGCAGTGGGCATTATGCCAACCTGGCAGCAGGCTTTTTACTCCCGTGACTTCGCTGGCCGCATGGTGATGGTGGGCGTGCCAAACCTCACCTCTCATATTGACGTCCCCGCCATTGATTTCTACGGCCGCGGTGGCTCCCTGCGCCCAGCTTGGTATGGCGACTGCCTGCCAGAGCGTGACTTCCCAACCTATGTTGACCTGCACCTTCAGGGCCGTTTCCCATTGGATAAGTTCGTTTCCGAGCGCATTGGCCTGGATGACGTGGAAGAAGCTTTTGCCACCATGAAGGCCGGCGATGTGCTGCGTTCGGTGGTGGAGCTCTAATGGCACATGAAGGATTGCGGGTAGAAAATATTGTTACCTCCGGCATCTTCGCCCTCGACGGCGGAGAATGGCAGGTAGATAATAATATTTGGGTGATCGGCAATGACTCCGAGGTATTCATTATTGACGCCGCACACGACGCCGCCCCCATCATCGAGGCTGTCGGCGGACGCACCGTCAAGGGCATTTTGTGCACCCACGCGCACAATGATCACATCACTGTCGCACCCCAGCTGGCAGCGGAATTTGATGCTCCGATCTTCGTGCACCCCGGCGACCAAATGCTTTGGGAGGAAACCCACGGCGATCTTGGCCACGAGGAACTCAGCAATGGCCAGAAATTCCAGATTGCTGGCACCGACCTCATCGTGTTGAACACCCCAGGTCACTCACCGGGCTCCAGCTGCTTCTACATTCCCGAGGCTAATGAGCTTTTCTCCGGCGACACCCTTTTCCAGGGCGGACCCGGCGCCACGGGACGCAAGTACAGCTCCTTTGACACCATTATCGAGTCCCTCAAAACCTCGATCCTGGATCTTCCCGCCGAAACCACCGTGCGCACCGGCCACGGCGACCACACCAGCGTCGGCGCCGAAGCCCCACACCTTGAAGAGTGGGTTAAGCGCGGCCACTAAAAGCAGGCGCTTTTCGACGCGCCCTCGCCCGGCAGCCCCAGAGGCCCCAGGCGAGGGTGGGGTAGGGTACCCCCTTATAAGGCGGGAAGAACAATTGCTGGCAATTTAAGCCACCAAAATAGTGTGATGCGCATAACATGTCGAACATGGCTGAGAATAAACGCGGGCAAAGGCAAGTCTGGTTGGCGGTAGCGCTATCTATCTTCACCGTGGCATGGGGTGGCAATGAGTTCACCCCGCTTTTGGTGTTTTATCGCCAAGAAGGCGTATTCAGCAATCTCTTTATCGATTTACTCCTAGTCTACTATGCCATCGGTGTGGGCGTAGGACTGCTTGCTGCCGGGCCACTTTCAGACCGTCTGGGCAGGCGCACTATCATGTTGCCTGCGCCGATTATCGCAGCTATTGGTTCCGCACTTATTGCAGGTGGTGAAAACACCGCATTACTAATTGCAGCTGGCCGTGTACTTTCTGGCATCGCAGTTGGCATGGTGATGACAGCCGGTGGCGCCTGGATTAAGGAGCTTGCCTCCCCGCGTTTTGAACCCGGCATTAAAAAAGGCATCGGTGCTAAAAGGGCGTCGATGTCTTTGACCGCCGGCTTTGCCTTGGGTCCAGCTGTTGCCGGTTCCATGGCGCAATGGCTGCCACTACCTGGGCAGATGGCCTATATTTTGCACATTATTTTGTCGCTCGTGCTTTTGCCTTTGTTGCTGACTGCTCCCGAAACCAGACAAACTGCCCATCACGGCCTCAAAGGTTCTTTTTGGGCAGATGTGTTGGTTCCCTCTGCCCTTAACCGCCGTTTCCTTCTTGTGGTTGCTCCCATTGCGCCCTGGGTTTTTGGTGCGGGCTTTACCTCCTATGCGGTGATTCCAACTTTGATGCATGAGATGGTCTCTGCCCCGATTGCCTATTCTGCACTTCTAGCGCTGGTCACCTTGGGTTCAGGATTTACCATTCAACAATTTGGTCCGCAGATTATGGGAAACTCTAAAACCCGCGGTCCAATTTTGGCCATGATCGTGGCGGTGGTGGGAATGTCTGGAGCTTTCTTAATTTCCCTGCATCCGCACCCATGGTGGGCCTTGCTGGTGGGAGTGTTCTTAGGCCTTACCTACGGACTCTGCATGTTTATGGGTTTGGCCGAGACGCAAAATATTGCAACGCCCTCCGATATGGCGGGGTTGAGCGGAATTTTCTATTGCTTGGCTTATTCCGGCATGGTTTTCCCAGCTATCTTGACCAAACTTAATGCCTGGTTTAGTTATCCAGAGATGTTGGGATTTGGTGTTTTCATGGCAATGCTCTGTTTGGTGCTGGTGAGTATAACTGCGCGCAAGCTGTGAAATCAGGCTAAAGTTGCACCCATGCGTACAGTAGTTACCGGCGGCGCCGGCTTTATCGGATCCCATCTTGTAGACCTCCTCATTTCGGAGGGCCACGATGTTGTTGTCATTGACAATCTTTCCCGCGGCCGCTTGGAAAACCTGGAAGCAGCTCAGGAAACCGGCAAGGTTACCTTTGTTAAGGCAGATCTGCTGGACGTTGATTTTGAAGCCTTCCTGGCTGAGCACCACCCCGAGGTAATTTTCCACCTCGCAGCCCAGATCGACGTGCGCCACTCTGTAGTAGACCCCATCCACGATGCACAGACCAATATTTTGGCCACCATCCGCATTGCAGATGCAGCGCGCAAGAATAATGTGCGCAAGATTGTCTTCACCTCCTCAGGTGGATCCATCTACGGTGAGCCCACTGAGTTCCCAGTTAATGAAACTGTGCCTGTGGATCCACATTCTCCTTATGCAGCATCCAAGGTGTCTGGTGAAATTTACCTCAATACCTTCCGCCACCTTTATGGCCTGGACTGCTCCCACATTGCACCCGCAAATGTTTATGGCCCTCGCCAGGATCCACATGGCGAGGCTGGCGTGGTAGCTATCTTCTCCCAGCGTCTGCTAAATAATCAGGACACCAAGGTCTTTGGTGATGGTGGCAACACTCGTGACTACGTTTACGTGGGTGACGTTGTTCGTGCCTTCTACCTGGCCTCCGGTGAAATCGGTGGGGGAGAGCGCTTCAACATTGGCACCTCCGTGGAAACCTCCGACCGCCAGCTACACTCCCTCGTGGCAGAGGCTGCCGGTTCCGCTGATGATCCTGAATACGCACCAGCTCGCCTCGGCGATGTTCCGCGCAGCGCTCTGAGCTTCACCAAGGCCAAGGAAATCCTGGGCTGGGAGCCACAGGTTGATATCAAGCAGGGTGTTGCCAATACTGTTGAGTATTTCCGCACTCACTAAAAACACCTAACGCAAAAAACCTGCCCCTTGGGGCAGGTATTCGTCGTTAAGCGTCTTCTTTTTTATCTGGAAGCACTGGGTTTTGCAGGGCTACGGCGCGGGCCAGCTTGGAATAGCGCAATTCCTGTTCGCGGAAACGCACATAACTGGAAAGCGTGGTGAACATAAACGCCACCACCAAGCCATAAAGCATGAGGTCAGTGCCACGATCCACACCCACTAAGTGCGCGACGGTGGTGAGATCATTGGGGCGCAAAACCGCCCACACTGCGGCTGCCACGAAGAACAAAAATCCGATCTTCACCCACGCCTTGGCGCGAGCCTTGCGGCGATTCTTCAGAAAATAAAGCGCCAGCGCGGCGGTGGCCAGGAGCAGCAGCACCTGAATAACAATTTGAGTGGTGGTCTGGGTCATGGAAGTCTCCTTGCAAGGAAGCCGTCGGCAAGAATATTGACACCGTTGAGGAGGGACTGGCCCTTACTCATGGAATATTCGGTGTAGAGGATATCAACGGGTTCTTCGGAAATCCGCCATCCCTTGACAGCAATTTGATCAACAATCTCAGAGGCATGGGACATGCCGTTCATGCGGATATTCAGTTCCTGCGCCACCTTTTGGTTGAACACACGCAGACCATTATGGGCATCTGTCAGCCCCAGCTTGCGAGTCTTCGGCGAAAGCAGCACCACCGTGCGCAATACAATGCGCTTGATCAGCGGAACCTGGTCAGTATCCTTGCGCGGACGGCCAAAGCGGGTGCCAACGATAATATCGAGTGGTTCCTTGCGTAGACGCTCCACCATTGTCACTACGTCCTTGACCTGGTGCTGGCCATCGGCATCAAAGGTGACAAAATACTTAGCCCCAGGCTGCGCGCGGGCATATTCAATACCAGTTTGAATAGCCGCACCCTGGCCCAGATTGACCGGATGATTCACCAAATGCGCGCCTGCAGCATGGATCTCCTCCGCGGAATTATCTGGAGATCCATCATTAACGGCCACAATATTGGGGAAAGTTTGCAGAGCGTTTTCTAGCACTTCCCTGATGACTGTGCCCTCGTTATAGCAGGGAACGACCAACCAGGTGTCTGTAAAGTCGTTTTTTTGAGTTGCATCCATGATAAAAATGAGCCTAGTGCATAAAGATGAATATTCCCCTTCGATAGGGCTGACAAAGCTAATGATAACTTGATCAACATGAAATCCATCGACCTCGAGCAGCTGGCAGGTACCCAATCGCGCACCTACCAATCGCGCAAGATCACCCCCGAGATGATCAACCGGCCGGTACATGTCGCGATTGCGCTCTGGGAAGTCCCTTGGGAATCCGCTGCCTCCGGGAAAATCGAAGGGTGGGTTATTGCCGTGGACTCCGCAAAGGCACGTTTTGTGCGCAACGGCCAAACCAAAAACGGCGATGTGGTGCCCCGCACCATCTCTGCGCTTAAATCCGGCCTGCGTGGGGTGCAAGGCGAGGCGTGGATTGTGGTGGGCCGGCGTCAAGGCGCGTTGCGCTCGGAGCTGGTACGCCAAAACTTCCTGGTTACCGGCAGTTTTGCCGAAGAAAACCGCGCCGGCGTTAAGGCCTCGGCCATTTCGCGCCGGGCTGAGCAGTCCGCACATTACAAGGCCAAGAAGATCGGCGAAGCCGTCGAGCGCGCCCCGCGCGCCAAAGAGCGCCAAGAGGCCCATTGGTGGCCACGGTATTCGGTGAGCGAAGGTGTGTTGCCTACCGGACCTTTACGCGTTGCGACGGATGCTTCCACCGATGGGGTCTTTCGTGGGGCAATGTGCTTTGTGGCTGCCAATGGCGATTATCTGCTGGAAACCGCAGATACTGCTGCCTCTTCAGATGAATTGGAATTGGAGAGCATCACCCACGCGCTGGAGTATTTGAAGAAGGTGGGTGCAGAGCAGGCGCGGATTGAAACCGATAGTAAGGCTGCTCTGGAGGCGATTGATTACATTCTTAATGCTAATCCGCGGCGCAGTAAAACCGGCCAACGCTGGCGCGGAATTTCTTCTGCAGCGCGCTCGCATTTTAAAGATGCTTGGTTGGACCTGGAAGACCATTGCGAGGTGGAGGTTGCCCGCGTGCTGGGCCATGCTGGTGATCCGCTGAATCAGGCTGCTGATCAAATTGCTTATATGGGAATGCGCGCCATAATTTTTGAGAAGAAGTCCTCCCGGCACACCCTCACTGAGGGGATTAACCGAACTTTGCATAAGAGCATTGCCCGAGTTGAGGGGGAGTAGCCTGCGGGGCAAGGTAAGCTAGTGCCCACGTGCAAAAGCAAAAGGAGCCTGGATTTTTGATGAGCAACCAACGCATCGGTGTAGTTATTGTCTCTTATGGACACGAACAAGATGTGGCGAATCTAGTCGATTCCTTTGCCCCGCAGCTTAAAGACGGCGACCGTGTAGTGGTTGTGGACAATCGCAAACCCTGGGTGCTGGAATCCATGGTGGGCGAGCGACTGCGTGCTCATGGCGTGGAAATTATTAACCACGATAATGGTGGCTTTGCTGCCGGCTGCAATGTAGGAGCTGCAGCCATTGCCGATGATGTAGATTTACTCTTCTTCCTCAACCCCGATACCGTCATTGACGATCCCTCACTTTTTAATTCTTTGCGCCGCGTAGATGAGCAGTGGGCTGCCTTTATGCCTTATCTGCTGCTTCCCGATGGCACCATCAACTCTGCGGGAAATGCCCTGCATATCTCAGGTTTGTCCTGGGTGACCGGACTTGATGAGGAACCCGAATTTGATGATGAAGAAGTAAGTGAGATCTCCATTGCCTCCGGTGCGTGCTTGGTGGTGCGTACCCAGTGGTGGCAGCGCCTTGGTGGCATGGAGGAAATGTACTTTATGTACCACGAGGACACTGACTTCTCTGCGCGCTTGTTGCTTGCCGGCGGCAAGATTGGCCTGCTGCACTCTGCTTATGTGACCCACCATTATGATTACGCCAAGGGCGATTATAAGTGGATTTATATTGAGCGAAACCGCCACGTGTTGTTGCTGAGTGTGCTGCCGCTGCCTTTGCTAGCAGTTTTGGTGCCACAGATTTTGGGTGTGAACCTCGGGCTGTGGGCGATTGCTTCCAAGGAAGACCGTGTGGGGTTGAAGGTTAAATCTTTGCGACTTTTACTTCGCGATCTCCCAGCTATTTTTAAGTTACGCAAGCGCACTCAGCAGCTGGCGCAGCTTAATGCTGCTCAGTATTTGGAAAAGATGGAATGGCGTTTGGATAACCCAAACCTGGGTTCAATCGGCTCCAATAAGATCGTTAATGCAGTATATGGGGCTTATTTCAGGGCCTGTCTGGGACTGCTGAAGCGCTTGGGAAAGTAAGCGGTGTTGCCCCTAAATGGGGGCGGAAGATTAATCTCAGGTGCGCTTAAGGTGAACTCTTATTAAATATCACCTAGCCCCTACATAAAGCCCCAGCTCATTAAATTCTCAGTGGGATTCAATACATCAGTAAAGAAATTTCACGTTTTATATGCTCTTTCTCAGGAGAATTTAATGAAGAGGCTTTCCCGCGCAGCCCTTGCGATCGTTTCCACCGCAGCAGTGAGCGTAAGCGCATTTGTAGTCCCAGCTTCTGCTCAAGAAGCAAATGTTGAACTCAACATCCTTGGCGTAACCGACTTCCACGGCCACATTGAGCAGGCTGATGACAAGGGTGTCATCACTGAAATGGGTGCAGTAGGACTTGCTTGCTATGTTGACTCCGAGCGCGCGGCGAACCCCAACACCAGTCTTATTACTGTTGGTGACAACATTGGTGGTTCTCCTTTTGTGTCCTCCATCCTGAAGGACGCTCCAACCTTGGCTGCACTTAATGCCATTGGCGTTGAAGCTTCTGCACTGGGCAACCACGAGTTTGACCGGGGCTATGAGGACCTAACCGAGCGTGTTTCCCTGGATGGTACCGGCTTGGCCGATTTCCCATACCTGGGCGCAAACGTTGAGGGCGGAACCCCTTCCCCTGCAGCTTCTCACATTGTTGAGATGGATGGTGTGCGTGTTGCTTATGTCGGTACCGTTACCGACGAGACCTCCACCTTGGTTTCCCCAGCTGGCATTCCTGGCATTTCCTTCACCAATGACCTCAACGCTGTAAACACCGAAGCTGACCGCCTTGTTTCTGCTGGTGAAGCTGACGTGGTTATCGCTTTGATGCACTCCCCAGCTAAGGCTTCCGATGCCTTCTCCAACAACGTTGACGTTGTTTTTGCAGGCCACACCCATGAAAAGCGCATTGAAACCGGTGCTCCTCGTGAAGGCAAGGAGCCTTTGGTTGTTATCCAGGGCATGGAATACGGCAAGTTTGTCTCTGATGTAGAGATTTCCTTCGATTCCACCGCTAAGAAGATCACCGAGATTTCTGCAAAGAATGTGCCAGCAGCTGAGGCTTCTGCAGCTTGTGCAGTTCCAAACATGGCTGTTTCTGCCATCGTTGATGCTGCTGTGACCGCTTCCGAAGCTGAAGGCGCAAAGGTTGTCGCTACCATCGACAACTCCTTCTTCCGTGGTGCAGATGCAGCAGGTGCTACCGGCACCAACCGTGGTGTTGAGTCCTCCCTGAACAACCTCATCGCTGAAGCCGGCCTACAGGCAATTAATGACATGTCCAGCCTTAATGCCGACATCGGAGTTATGAACGCTGGTGGCGTCCGTGAAGATTTAGAGAAGGGCGACGTTACCTTCGCTGAGGCGTATGTTGTTCAGCCCTTCGCCAACACCTACGGTGCTGTTGATATCACCGGTGCGGATTTTGTTGAGGCACTTGAGCAGCAGTGGAAGGATCCTGCAGCTGACCGCCCACGTTTGGCTTTGGGCCTTTCCAACAACGTGCAGTACTCCTACAACCCAGACGCTGCACAGGGTGAGCGAATCACTCATGTCACCGTTAACGGCGAACCAATCGATCTGACCAAGACTTACCGCATTACAGGTTCTTCCTTCCTGCTCAGCGGCGGCGACGGTTTCACCGCTTTTGCCAAGGGATCCTTCATCGAGTCCGGCATTGTTGATCTTGACATTTTCAACACTTACCTTGCATCTAACACTGGTGTTGAGGTCCGCTCCAACCAGGCATCCGTAGGTATCAAGCTTTCCGGCGCTGCACTTGCCGAGGATGGCTCCCTGATCCCAGGCGAAGAGCTCACTGTTGATCTCTCTGCTCTTTCCTACACCGGCCGCGAGGCAACTCCTTCCAACGTCACCGTAACCCTCGGTTCCGAGACTGTTACCGCTCCGGTGGACAACACCATCATCCCTAAGCTGGACACCACTGGTACCGCAACCGTCACCCTGACCGTTCCAGAAGGTGTATCCGAGCTCAAGATCGAAACCGACGCTGGCACCACCTTCTCTCAGCCAGTTGTTACCCCTGCTGTTGAAGAGCCTGCTACCGGTTCTTCTGCTGGCGGATTCCTTGCAGTGCTTGGTGTTCTAGGCGCCCTTGGTGGCATTCTTGGAGTATTCCTGCACTCTGCACAGGGCGCTCCATTCCTGGCTCAGCTCAACGCACTGATCAACCAGTACAAGGCGTAAGTAGCTAGCTTTATTAAAGCCAAGACCGGCCACCTCCACTAGGGGGTGAGCCGGTCTTATTTTGAGGAGCCCCGCGTGGGCGGGGAGAATATCAGGGCGCCACCATCCCTACCGAGTGTGCAGTGGGACCATCCCCGCGTGGGCGGGGAGAATACTACTTGAGCTGAGGAGTTAAAAGATTCGAACTCGATTTTAGCTCATTTTGAAAACCTTTTGCGGTCGGCGAAGTGTGCCTAAAGTATCAGTTTTCCGTCGAAAAGCGCGGTTTTGTATGGAAAAGCCCGACTAAGAAAGATTTCTTAGTCGGGCTTTGGAGAATTAGACTGCCTCGGTCTCGGTGAAGGTCTCGGTGTCGATAACAAAGCGGAACTGGACGTCGCCAGCGACGACGCGCTCATAAGCGGCATCGACTTCGTCGACACCGATCTTTTCGATGAGGGCTCCGAGTCCGTGCTCAGCGCAGAAGTTGAGCATTTCCTGGGTCTCGGCAATGCCGCCGATGTTGGAGCCGGTCAGGACCTTGCTGCCCATAATGAGGGAGCCGAAGCCAACGGACTGAGCCTCTGGTGGGAGGCCGACAACTGCCATCACTCCATTTGGCTTGAGCAGACGCAGGTACTTATCGACGGGGATCGATGCGCTGATGGTGTTAAGGATGAAGTCGAACTCGCCGAGGTGATCTTGGAAGAAGCTCTCGTCGGAAGTTGCGAGGGTACGAGATGCGCCGAGGGACTTTGCGAGCTCAGCCTTGCGGAGGGAACGGGACAAGACGGTTACGTCGGCACCCTTAGCTGCGGCGATCTGAACGCCCATATGGCCAAGTCCGCCAAGGCCCATAACTGCAACCTTGTCGCCTTCCTTAACGTTCCAGCGAGCGATAGGGGAGTAAGTGGTGATGCCAGCACAAAGAAGCGGTGCTGCGACATCAAATTCAAGTTCATCAGGGATAGAGCAAACGAAACGCTCATTCACTACTACCTTTTCGGAGTATCCGCCCTGGGTAATGGTGCCGTCTACATCTTCAGAGTTGTAGGTCCCAACGGCGCCCTTGAGACAGTGGTTTTCAAATCCGGCGAGACACTGTTCGCATTCGCCACAGGAATTCACCAGGCAGCCGACGCCAACGCGGTCGCCGACCTTCCACTTGGTTACTCCGGAGCCAACTGCAGAAACAACGCCTGCAATTTCATGGCCAACAGACAGTGGGAAGTGGGCAGGACCCCACTCGTTACGAATGGTGTGGATGTCACTGTGGCAGATGCCAGCAGCTTTAATATCGATGACAATGTCATCTTCGCGGGGGTCGCGACGCTCAATTAGCTTAACCTCGAATGGTGCTTCGGGTCCGGTCTTTTGGAGTGCTTTTACTTGAATGCTCACCTGGGTAATTCTACTCTCTGGGCATGTATTCGGGGCAGTGGTGAAGGTGTTTGTGCAGTTTATGAGGTTTTGCATTGGGTGTATATTTTGTGGGGGAATTGTCGTTTTGGTTTATTGTGGGGTTGTTTTGGGAAGTTTTGGTGTTTGTATGGGCTTGGTGTTGGGCTGGCGTTTAGGGGGGGTGGGCGAGGTGTGCCAGAAGCTACAAGATGGCCGGGGTTGAGTGCATTTTGTAGAATCTGGCACAAAAATAGACCTTGAAATGTGCCTGAGGCTACAAAACATATGTTCTTATTGCGGTTTTTTTGCGCTCAGGAACACTTTGTGAATAAAATTGCCAAAGCCAGCCAAAATTACCCTCTCTAGAAGCAGATTTAAGGCAATAAAAATGGACTCCCTAAGTGGAAGTCCATTTGGAAAATCTCAAGGCCTTAAATGGGCTTATTTGGTTGGGAGGATTGCCCCAAATTCATAGGCGCAAATTCCGGCGATGGAGTTGCCTGCTGCATCGGCGATAATTTTGCCCTTTTCTGCGGTGGCACCCACTGCATCGGCTAAGGCTCCGTGGCTGGGGATGTCACTGGTTTGTAGTGGAAGGCGGAGATAAGGAGCCACTGCGAAGGGTTCCTTAGCTGGGAATTTATCCGTATGAACTAATTCTGGTGCTAAGTGCATGAGCAGGGAGGTTTCGGTAACTGCTGCGTGTTCGAGGTCCCAGCCAGGGAAGGAGATGTCGGAGAAGACTTCATCCATAACCGATTCTTTGAGTGGATCCCACCAATTGGTGAGGATGATTTGATTGTCGGTGCCATGTCGACGTTGGGCCAGGTGCATTGCCTCGAGGATGGGGGCCTGGTTTTCAAAATGGGCACTGAGGAACAAGATCTTGCGGAAACCATCGCCAAGGAGCTCATCTAGCAGATTGCTTGCCAATTCCACCATGGTGTTGAGGGAAAGATCTACCGTGCCGGGGAAGAGGGGGCCGCCACCACTAAAAGGAGATGATCGATATCCATAATTGAGGGTGGGGAGCACGATGCCGTCGATACGCTCGGCCACTATGCGGGAGATTTCGGTAGCGATAATGGAATCTGTGGAAAGTGGCAGGTGTGGGCCGTGTTGTTCACAAGACCCCGCGGGGATGATTGCTACTCCGTCAGTTTTGGCAGCGTATTGCTCCCATGTCATATTGGCTGCGAATACCATTGGGTGAACTTTCTACTTGGACTTTGCTGCGAAAGCAACGCCGATTGCGGTAATGATTGCGGCTGCGACCATGTAGTATGCCGGTGCAATGAGGTTGCCGCTGGCGCCGATCATCCAGGTTGCGATCATTGCTGCAGTGCCACCGAAGAATGCGTTGGCGCAGTTGAAGGTAAGTGCAAAGCCGGTCAAACGGACATCTGCAGGGAACTGTTCTGAGATGAAGGACGGGAGGACTCCGTCGTTAAGCGCAAGACAGGCACCCATGCCGACCTGGATCAGAATGACTCCCGCAAAGCTCGCGCCGTCAAGCGCGAGGAAAGCAGGGATGGTGAGCACTGCGAACAAGGCTGCGGCAATAAGCATTGTGGTGCGGCGGCCGAGGCGGTCAGAAAGTGCGCCGGTTGCGACGACGAGGACTGCATAAACTGCGGAGGAGATGGTGGTAGCGATAAAAGCGCTGCTAGAGCTCATGCCGAGTTCTTCGGAGAGGTAAGTAGGTAGGTATGCCAAGACCATGTAGAAACCGATGGCGTTGAGGATTGCTCCGGAGAATGCAATAAGAAGTGCGCGTGGGTACTTGAAAACCTCGAGAATAGGAAGCTTCTTTGCGGATTCTGCATCGGCGACGTGGGTCTCAGGTGCCATGCGACGAATGATCAAACCAACAATTCCTAATGGGGCGGCCAAAAGGAATGGTAGACGCCAACCCCAGGAAGCGAGGGAAGCATCGTCAAGGAGGGAAGTAAGGAGAGCTGCAAAAAGGGAACCGAGGAGGAGTCCACAAGCGGTTGCTGCGGGAACAACTGAAGCAAAGAGGCCACGGCGATTTTTGGGAGCAGATTCCGAAATGTAAGTAGAAGCTGCAGCGTATTCGCCAGAGGCACTAAAGCCTTGGATTAGGCGCAAGATCAGCAACAAGATTGGGGCGGCGACGCCGATTGTGCTGTATCCGGGAAGCAGTGCAATGCAGAAAGTTGCAAGGCTCATAAAAAGAATGGAGGCTGAAAGGCTCTTTGTACGGCCTAGGCGGTCTCCGATGTGACCCCAGGCGATGGCGCCGATTGGGCGGATCAAGAAGGAGAGTGCAAATAGTGCAAAAGTATTTACTAGTGCAGCTCGTCCGGTTAACTCGGGGAAAAAGACGGTTGCAATGACAGAAGCCATATACATATAAGCGGCGTAATCAAACCACTCAACGAATGTGCCAATAAAACTTGCGCGCACTGCATTTTTGAGATCCTTCTTGCTGATCTCGGTGGTGCTAATTGTGTCACTCAGTGCAACTGAGTTGATAGCTTGGCTTTGAACTGACATTGTAGCTCTCCTTGTGTGAAGTCACCCTGGCTCTAAATTTCTTTCTATAGAGTGATAGAAAGAAATTTAAGTCCCCGGTGGCCGGTGTGTCAATTTCTATAATTTGATAGTTTTCTGGTGGGGGTGAGTTAATGGGGTGTGAAGGGTAGGATTTGCCCCGACCCACCCTGTTGAAGGGGTGGGGTGTGCCAGAAGCTACAAAATGGCCGGGGTCGAGTGTATTTTGTAGAATCTGGCACAAAAATAGGCCTTGAAATGTGCCTGCGGCTACAAAACATATGTTCTTATAGCGGTTTTTGTACGCTCAGGAACACTTTGTGAATAAAATTGCCAAAACCAGCCAAAATTACCCTCTCTAGAAGCCGATTTAAGGCAATAAAAATGGACTCCCTAAGTGGAAGTCCATTTGGAAAATCTCAAGACCTTAAATCGGCGCAAAACTTGAAGGGGAAAGCTTCCCAGCCCTGGGAAACCACCCGGGAATCCCACCCCAAAAAACGCCCAAAAACCTAAAAGCGCCCTATTCCCCAGCCGCCCGCAGCAAATAGTTGCCATAGCCGGACTTCTTCAGCTCCTTGCCAAGAGCAGTCAATTCCTCAGCAGTAATGAAACCCTCGCGGAAAGCAGCGACCTCGGGGGAGCCGATAATATTGCCGGTGCGCTTTTGCAAAACCTCAACATAAGAGGAAGCCTCGGACATGGAATCGATGGTGCCGGTATCTAGCCAAACATCGCCACGGTCGAGTCGTTGCACGGTGAGCGCACCCTGTTGCAGATATGCGTCATTAACGGAGGTGATTTCCAGCTCGCCACGCGCAGAAGGCTTAATGGACTTCGCGATCTCCACCACGCGGTTGTCGTAGAAGTACAAACCAACCACGGCAAAGTTGGATTTTGGATCAGCGGGCTTTTCCTCAATCGATACCGCGCGATTATTAGCGTCGAATTCCACCACGCCATAACGCTCCGGATCGGATACCTCATAGGCAAACACAATGCCGCCGCGGGGATCGGAGCATTGCTTCAAGGAGCGTCCCAGTTGGGAGCCGTCGAAGATGTTATCGCCAAGTACCAAGGCCACGTCATCAGAGCCAATGAATTCCTCGCCGATAATGAAGGCCTGGGCCAGTCCATCGGGGGAAGGCTGCACAGCGTAGCTAAGGGAAATTCCCCAGGCGGAGCCGTCGCCCAGCAGACGCTCGAAGGAATCGCGGTCCTCTGGGGTGGTGATAATGAGGATTTCTCTAATGCCCGCCTGAATAAGCGTGGTCAGCGGATAGTAGACCATGGGTTTGTCATAAATGGGCATTAGCTGCTTGGAAATACCCTTGGTGATCGGGTACAGCCGGGTGCCGGAACCACCTGCGAGGATGATGCCTTTCATTTACAGCTCCTTGAGGTAATCGTTGAGGCGAGCCTGCCAGGTGGGCGCACTAAAACCAGTGGCTTCAATTTTGCTCAGCTCCAGCACAGAGTTCAGCGGGCGTGGCGCTGCATCCTTGTCGGCAAAGTACTCAGCGGTGGAAACACCGGTCACCTTGGAAGGATCGCCAAAAACCAAGCGTGCGATATCTGCCCAGCTTGCGGGCTCGCCAGAGTTGGTGAGGTTGTAGGTGCCAAATTCTGCACCAACCTCAAGCAGGTGTGCAATGCCGGTGGCGATGTCCTCAGTAAAGGAAAGCCTGCCGATCTGGTCATCCACAACCGATGGGGCAATGCCACGCTCATCCAGGGACTTCATAGTGCGGACAAAGTTATTGCCATCGCCAATGACCCAGCTGGTGCGCACAATATAATGCCGTGGGGCGGTGGCCGCTGCGATATCGCCGGCTGCTTTGGATTGTCCATAAACACCCAGCGGGGAAAATGGTGCGTTTTCGTCGTAGGATTCGGCCGCACCGTCAAAGACATAATCCGAGGACACATGCACCAAAGTGAGGTTGTTCTCGCGCGCGATTGTCGCCAAGTTCGCAACGGCGGTGGCATTGATCGCCCACGCCGCGGCGCGATCGTTTTCGGCGCGGTCAACGGCCGTATAGGCGGCAGCGTTGATGATGGTGGAATATTGTTTCCATTGCTTTGCGACGCGCAGATCCGCGGTGATATCTAAATTAGCGCGGCTTAAGAACTCAGCATCGGGGAAAACCGCGCGCAGCGCGGTTCCCAACTGACCGCCTGCACCCACAACGAGTACCTTGCGTGGCGGGACAGGGGTGGCGTCGATAAGCGCAGGGTGGTTAGCGTCTTTGTCGGAAATTTCAGTTGGTTCAAGTGGCCAGTCGATCATGTTGAGGTTGACGAAGCTGTATTCAGCGTCCGGGGACCAGTGATCGTTGACGAGGTAGGTGTAGAGGGTGCCGTCCTCGAGGGCTTGGAAGCCGTTGGCGATGCCGCGTGGGACGTAGACGGCGGTGTCGGGGCCGATGGTGACGGTGACGGTTTTGCCGTAGGTGGCGGAGCCTTCGCGCAGGTCAACCCAGGCGCCGAAGACAGAACCGACGGCGACGGAGACGAACTTATCCCAAGGTTCGGCGTGCATGCCGCGGGTGACACCTTTGAGGGCGTTGAAGCTCATGTTGTTTTGGACGGGGCCAAAATCAGGCAGGCCGAGTTCGACCATCTTGGTGCGTTGCCAGTTTTCTTTGAACCAGCCACGGTTGTCGCCGTGGACGGGTAGATCAAAGATGATCAGGCCGTCGATATCAGTGGTGTGGGAGGTCAGTTGTTTGCCGTATTCCATTATTGTCCCTGCTTAGCGTAGGTAGCTTCGACATTGTCCTTGGCGGGGCGCCACCAGGCTTCGTTGGCGCGGTACCAGTTGATGGTTTGCTCGAGGCCTTTGTGCATACCGGAATCGGTGTCAGTGTATTTGGGTACCCAGCCGAGTTCGGTGCGGAGTTTGGTGGAGTCCATGGCGTAGCGCATATCGTGGCCGGGGCGATCAGCGACGTGTTCGTAGGCATTCTTATCGAGGCCCATGAGTTCGCAGATAAGCTCGATGACCTGCTTGTTGTTGACGTGATCGTTGTCGGCGCCGATGATGTAGGTTTCGCCGATCTTGCCTTTGGACAGGATCAGGTGCACGGCGTCGTTGTGGTCATCGACGTGGATCCAGTCGCGGACTTGCTCGCCGGTGCCGTAGAGCTTTGGAGTAAGTCCGGCCAGGATATTGGTGATCTGGCGGGGGATGAACTTCTCAATGTGCTGGTAGGGGCCGTAGTTATTGGAGCAGTTGGACATGGTTGCTTGGATGCCGAAGGAGCGGATCCAGGCGTGAACCAGGTGGTCTGATCCTGCCTTGGTGGCGGAATATGGGGAGGAGGGCTTGTAGGCGGTGGTTTCGGTGAAGCGGTTGGGATCATCTAGTTCGAGATCGCCGAAGACTTCGTCGGTGGAGATGTGGTGGAAGCGTTTGTTGTGCTTGCGTACGGCTTCTAGCAGGGTATATGTGCCGATGAGGTTGGTGTGGATAAAGGGGGAGGGGTCTTTTAGCGAGTTATCGTTGTGGGATTCTGCGGCGAAGTGGACGGTGATGTCGTGGTCTTTGACCAGGGTGTCTACTAGTTCGGCGTCGCAGATGTCGCCTTCGATGAGGGTTACTTTGCTGTCGGGGAGGCCTTTGAGGTTGTCAGCGTTTCCGGCGTAGGTGAGCTTATCGAGCACCGTGATCTGGGTGTATTCAGGGTGTTGCTCAACAGTTTGGCGGACGAAGTTGGCGCCGATGAAGCCGGCACCTCCGGTCACAAGCAAAGAAGTCATGTTCGTAATACTACTTGGGGCAGGCATTTTATGAGGGGGTTGGGCTGCGGTGGAAATGGATGTTTTAGAGATATGGGGAGTGGAAGCTGTAGCTGAATTTCTACTCTTGAGCTAAAGTTCTAGTAGCAAATGGGATTGAATTTTGAAAACATTGGGGCTAAAATTTATTAAATCACCCCTTGCCGTTGATCCTCTATTATCAGGAGAGTTGCCGATGACAAGGGGTTTTAACGTGGGGGACAAAAATGTCCCAAAAAACGCGCGGTAATGAGGCTTATCGTCAACCGCAATTAAGGCCAGTAGTAACGGCAATTCTTATCGATGGTGGGTTTTACCGACGTAGGGCTTATTCCCTCTTTGGGGATAAAAGTCCAGAAGATCGAGCAAATGAATTACAGGAATATGCCCGTCGGCATATCCGTAAATCACACAGCAGCTTGTATCGCATCTTTTACTATGATTGCCCACCTTCCGAAAAAGTAATTTTTCATCCTCTAACTCGTACCCAGGTAAATCTGGGGAAGTCGGAGCAATTTCAATGGACTCATGATTTTTTCGAGGCACTTACACATAAGAGGAAGGTTGCGTTGCGCAGGGGTGAGGAGCTGGAAACTCAGCAGGGGTATTCGCTTAGGCAGAAGCCTCTGAAAAACTCCTAAACGGAACCCTAAAGCTTGAAAGACTTAACGGAGGGCGATTTTGCTCTTGATATCACTCAAAAAGGTGTTGATATGCGAATCGGGCTGGATATCGCATCTTTGGCTGAACGTAAAACTGTCAATCAAATAGTGATGATTACCGGGGATAGCGACTTCGTTCCCGCTGCTAAACATGCTCGCCGGGAAGGCATTGATTTTATTTTGGGCCCTATGTGGGCCGATATTGCAAGGAGCTTGAGTGAACATGTAGACGGTATTAGACAATGTGTGAATAGGTTCCCCGAGAACAAGCGAGATCCGATTTATTTTGAGAATCTCCATAAAGATATAAAGTCTCCACCCCCTACTGGGGATGACGAGGAAGAACTTTAGTGACTTTTCTAGGTCGGAATTTAACTTAAGTAACCCTTGCCTTACTTTCTTGTATAAAGTAGTTTGAGGGAATGAATTTTCGCCACTTGCCCCAAATTAAGGGCATTAAACAGCACAGCTCTCTCAAAAAAGCCCTCGTACCAGCGTGTATTGGCCTGGTGCTAGCTCTCAGTGCCTGCACCGGCTCTACTGAGACCACCGGTTCCTCCGAGACCGCCGGTTCGACTGAGGTCGCAGCAGTCGCCGAGTACACCGTGGAACACGCAATGGGCACCACCGTCATCGATGGCCCAGTTGAACGCGTAGTAGTTATTGACTCTCCACACCTCGACGCTCTCCTCGCGTTGGGAATCACCCCAGTCGGCGCCACAGAATCCGGCGCAGAAAACGGCTTCCCCACCTACCTCGCAGATCAGCTCCAGGACACTGAATCTGTAGGCCTAACTGCTGAGCCAAACCTCGAGAAAATCGCAGCACTTGACCCTGACCTGATCATCGGCGCAAAGGTCCGACACGAGGGCATCTACGAGCAGCTTTCCGCCATTGCACCAACGGTCATGTCCGAAGGCTCCGGCACCAACTGGCATGAGCAGGCAGAAATTACCGCGGCAGCCGTTAACCGCAGCGCAGAGATGACAACCCTCATCAATGATCTCAGCACCCGCGCGGATGAGGTGGGCGAGGAAATCGGCGCAGAAGGCCAGACTGTATCCATGGTGCGCTTCCGTCCCGATAATTTCCGCCTCTACGGCCCTGAAACTTTCTCCGGTTCCATCCTCGAGGAAGTAGGCTATGACCTGGGCGAAAAGCAATGGAATGAGTACTCCATGATGGAACTCAGCACGGAGAACTTCAGCCAGATTGATGGCGACCTCATCTTCTACACGATCCCCGGTGGCGACCCCGCAGCCACCACGTATCCGCAGGTCTCCGCGCTATGGGGAGATTCCCCCGCAGTCCAGCAGAACAAGACCTACGAGTTTGAAGATGAAACCTGGATGATCGGAATCGGCGTCCTCGGCGGCAATGAAATCCTCGACGACCTCGAAGAAATCCTCAGCTAATTGTCCACTTTCAATAAGTCACCCAATGTGCTCTTCCCCGTCCATGTGGCAAGAGTACAACGGGTGTCCCCGGGTTTTATGCGAATCACCTTCGCCTCCCCGCAGCTGAAGTTCCTTATCGATCGTGGCCTGGATCAGCGCATCAAAATCCTCTTCCCACGCACGCCACACCTCCCCGAAAGTCTCGCCGAACCACTCATCTCAGAGGAGCAGTGGCGCCTGCGCTGGCGTGAACTTCCTCCAGAAATTCGCCCTCACCTGCGCACTTATACAATTGCCGAGTCTCGTCCCACTATTGCAGAAGTGGATATCGATTTCTTCCTCCACGCCGAAACCCCCATTTTCAGCGCCGGAAACTGGGCCCGCACCGCGAAGATCGGTACTCCCGCGGCTATTTCCGCGCCCGACGCCCGCCACAACCCCGGCCTCCACGGCGTTCAGTGGCGCCCCGGCCCCGCCCGCCGCGCAGTCCTCATCGGCGATGAAACCGCGATTCCCGCCATGCGGGGCATCTTAAGCGCTTTTCGACGCAAAAACGCCGACGTTTTCCTCCACTTAAAGGATCCCCGCGACGCCGAGACCTTGGGAACCTATGAACCCTTCACCTCTCACACCGTGGAAAATCTCAAATCTCACCTCACCCCGGATACCTATATCTGGTGCGCCGGCGAAAGTCGTTGGGTATCTGAGCTGCGCCAGGAGTTTTTGGCTGCCGGCGTGAATCCAAAGCAGCTCCAGGTCCAGGGCTATTGGAACCGGTAACTGCGACTGTGCAGAATATCGCGAAAATCGCCTCAGGGAAGGTCATTTTGCGGAGTCCTGCACAGTGATTAAAAAGGCTCCAAGACTGAGCCTGCAGAATGCTTCGCAGATGCGTAAATATGAGCGATTTGTGTACGATCCTGCTAAATTTCAGACCGAAAATCTACCAGATCGTACACAAAATGCCACTACATCGCCGGTTGTGCAGAATCCTGCAGAGCCAGAGGTACAGCAAGCCTTAAGTAAACCCATCCAGTCACTTCGCAGGAGCAGTATCCCGCACCCCGCGAGAAAACAGCACTCCCAAATGCACAACCAGCCCACACAGTGGTCCGCAAATGAGCGCGAGTGCAGCGGCTAGTCCGAGGGAGAAGGGGCCGAGGAGGAATCCCACGGCTACGATTGTCGCAACCACCCAGCCTGCGAGGTAAATCGCGTGTTTCTCAAAAGCAATGGCGGCACAGCCGGTAACCATGAGTGATGCGGTGGTCGTCGCACCGAGGGTAAGCAGTGCCAACAGCCAACCAGGCACGGTGAAGAGATCTTTACGCAGCACAACTTCCAAAAGCCAGGGGCCAATTGCCCAGGCCAAGCCCGCTCCAACCAGACCAATTCCCCAGACAACGGCCAGCGGACCGGCAAGTGCTTTCAGTGGCCCAAGCTTGCCGGAGACAAAACGCACGATGATGGCGGACTGGAATTGCTGGAGGGGAACCAGCAGAGGAGCGCGGGTCAGGATAACTGCATAGGAGACAGCTGCCATGGATACGCCGCCGGCCACGCTGGTGGGATTAGCAAATTTCAGCAGGGTGGGGAAGCCAGTGATGAGGATGGCGGTGGCACCAGATGCGGCCATCGCTAAGAGTGCCTGTCGCACAAATACCTGCGCGGAAACATCGGCAACTGAACCCAGCACAGAGCGTACGGAACCAAAGCACAGGACGATGACCAGCCAGGATATAGATCCCACCACGGTGATCACCAAGAACGCCAGGAGTTGGTAGCCCAGTAGCCAAGCACCTACAGCCAGCACCATGCGCACGCCGGTATCTAAGGAAATTAGCGCTGCATATTCTTTCCAGAGCTGGCAGCCGGACAAGATTCCGGAGATGGTGGCTTGGATGGCGTAGCTGGCCAGGCCTAAAGCAAGCAGTCCAACGCCGATGCCCTGTTGGGAACTTAGCAGCTGGCCGATCCAAAACGGTGCGCTCACACCAAGTAGAACCAGCACCACTGCGCCCACAATAAAGGCGAACCTAAAAGGCCGGAAACCACCCCCCGAACCCCCAGAACGACCAGCAGTAACCGCGCGAGTGGTTTCTTGGGTAAGGCCAGTCAAGACGCCGGTACCTGCGAAGAAGAGGCCCCAGTAGGCGGTGAATTCTTCGGAGAGCTGGCCGGAATCGCCAAGGGCCCAGGCTGCGATGATGATCACTACAAAGCCAGAGAGTCCGGCGATGATGGTGGCCAGCGTTAGATATCTCATACTTCAGGGAACTCAGGCAGGGGAAGTTCGCGCAGCCAGGAGTTCCACAAGGCATCAAGCGCAGCGTGATCAGTGGACACCATATACAGGTGACGCTTTAGATCGCGGGGCTCCACCAGACCGTGTCGGCCCTCGGCCACGTAGGCGCGAACTGCGGAGAAGAAGGCGGAATCGCCAAGCAAAACGCGCAGTGCATGGACAGTGAGGGCGCCACGCTTGTACACGCGGTCATCAAACATGTCGGCGGGGCCGGGATCGGCAAGCAGCAGGTCCTCCGGCAACTTAGCCAACCCCTCATAAAACTCCAAAGCGCTTTCAGCAGCAGGCTTCACCCCAGCCTTTTCAAACCACAACCATTCGGCGTAGCAGGCAAAACCCTCATTGAGCCAAATGTCATTCCACTGCGCTAGGCCAAGGGAATTGCCAAACCACTGGTGGGAAAGCTCGTGGGCGATAAGGCGTTCCCAGGTGTCTTTGCCGGTGGCGTGGTTAGCGCCAAAGCTGGAAAGTCCATGGGCTTCCAGTGGAATCTCGAGGTCATCCTCGGTAATCACCACGCGGTAGCTGCTGAAGGGATAAGGGCCAAAAAGCTCCTCATAGGCATCAACCATGGCTACCTGCTTGGAAAAATCATGCAGGATCCGCGCCTTCAAAGCAGCATTACCCTTAGGAATATAGGCCAGCACCGGAACCCCCGAAGCCGCGCGCCCAAGCGAAACCTCTTCATAATCGCCCACGTGAATGGCGGCAAGATAGGTGGCCATCGCCTCGCGGGTGCGATAATGCCAGGTAGTCATGCTGCCGCTGACATGACGGCCTACCAATTCACCAGTGGAGATCGCGCTATAGCCATTATCCACCGCGATTTTTACGTCGAAAAGCGCCTTCTCGTCTGGGGTGTCGTCGCAGGGCAACCAGCTGGGCGCCCCGCACGGCTGGGAGGCGACGAGGGAGCCGTTGCTGAGTTCCTCCCAGCCGATCATGCCCCATGTGCTGCGGACCGGGCGTGGGTTGCCGCGATAGCGGATGACCAGGGAGAATTCTTGGTCGACAGGGATTTCATTGCGGAAGGTGATGCGCAATTTGCGGTTGGCGTGGCGGAAGCGGGCGACCTCCACGCGAGTGCCGGCGGTGCCGATAGCGGAGATTTTTTCCACGCGCAGGCTATTGGCCAGATCGAGGGTGAGCGAATCGAGCGCATGGTAATTATCCATATGCAAGGTCGCGGTGCCCATGAGCAGGTTGGGGGCTACTCGGTAAGTGAGATCGAGCTCGTACCTGCGGATGTGATAGCCGAGGTTAAAATCAATGCCCGTATAGGAATCGCGAGTTCCTGGGACCGGAGTGCTGCGCAGCCTTCTCTTCATCATAGAAATTAAATGTTACCTTCTGCTTCAAGTGCAGCGTCTATCCAGGTATAAATCAGTGCCTCCATAAATGCCACTTGCTTATTATTGGTCGCACCGGCGTGCCCGCCCTCGGTGTTTTCGTAGTAGTCCACGTGCTGCCCGGCATCGCGCAAGGCCTGCGCAAATAGCCGCGCATGCGCGGGGTGGACGCGGTCATCACGGGTTGAGGTGGTCACCAAGGCCGGGGGATAAGGGCGCTTTTCGACGTTATGTAGTGGAGAATAACTCTCCAGCACGGCCCTTTCCTCCGGGTCTTCAGGATTGCCATATTCCGCCATCCATGAAGCACCCGCTGACCAGGTGTGATAGCGCAGCATGTCCGTCAATGGCACCTGCACCACGGCTGCTCCGAAGGCTTCTGGGTACTGGGTTAGTGCACCACTTGTCAGCAAACCGCCATTGGACCCGCCGCGGATAGCGATCTGCTCGGGCTGGGCATAGCCGCGTTCTACTAGATCCAAAAGCACTGCATGGTGGTCTTCCCACACCTTGCGGCGGTTGAGCTTGGTGGCCTGGGAATGCCACTGCGGTCCGAACTCGCCACCACCTCTTAAGTTTGCTTCCACGAAGTAGTAGCTCTTTTCCAACCAGGCGATGCCGCGGGTAGGGGAGTGACTGGGCGTAAGTGAGACCTCGAAACCGCCATAGGCGTGGACCAATGTTTTGCGTGGACTGTCGGAGAAATTGCCCGTGATGAAGTATGGAATCTTCGTCCCATCCGCGGAGGTCGCCCAATGCTGACGAGTCTCCTGCCCAGCATTATCAAACTGCAACGGAGCATGCTTTACAGCCTCAAGCGAACCCGGCAACTCAGCACGCAGCAGCGATGGCGCCTGCGTGAAACTAGCCGCCTGCACCCAAATTTCATCGCCATCCAAGGGGGAGGTAGCAACCACATGCGCGGTGGCATGATTGGGAAGCTCCATGCGAGTCGGTTCCGCAATCGGATCAGCCAGCGGCACCGTGATGATGTCAGTGGAAACATTATTTAATAAGGTAAGCACCAAAAAATTCTTCGTGGTGGCTAAACCCTGCAAAGAGGTAGAAGCAGAAGGCGTGAACACCGCAGCGAAATCCCGCGCACCGTCCAAGAACGCATCCAACTCCAGAACACCTAAACCACCAGCCGGGATACCTGCATAATCAGTGCGCGGATTAATAAACAGCCACTGATTCTTCACAATCACATCGCAATCAGTTGGCACATCCAACAGCACCAAACCATCTGCTGTCTCCAAATACGTCTGCGAGTTATAAAAATCCACCGACCTCGAGGCGAAAATCCGCTCAAACCCAGGGGTAGAATCCCGCCACGCATGAGTTGCAACATCTTGTGCAGAACCCTCGAAAAATACTTCCGCCTGCTCAATCGCGGTACCACGCTTCCACTTCACAGCGCGCGCCGGGTAGCCCGAGTCCGTCAATGAGCCTTCGCCGGTATCAGTGCCCACCAACAAGGTATCCGCATCAATCCACGTGACGCTCGATTTCGCCTCAGGTAATTCAAATGGCTCAGATTCCACAAAGGTGCGCGAAACTAGATCAAACTCCCTAATTACCGTGGCATCCGCACCACCCCGGGACAGCTTAACCAGCGCTAAATCCCGCTCCGGCGAACGCACCACCGCGCCCTTCCACACCCAGTTTTCGCCCTCAGTCTCCGCCAACGCATCCACATCAATGAGCACCTCCCACTCGGGCTGCTCACTTTCGTACGACTCCAACGTGGTCGTGCGCCACACTCCACGCGGATGCTGCGCATCCCGCCAAAAGTTATACAGTTTCTCCCCGCGCCTGCTCACGTACGCAATGCGGTCATCGGTGTCTAACGCTGCCAGCAGCCTTGCTTCGAGTGCGTCCTTAGCAGGACTTTTTAGCTTTTCGACGCTTTCCCCCGACCACTGCTTCGCCCACGCAAGCGCTTCCGGGGTGTCAATATCTTCGAGGAAAGTGTAATCAGTCATGAAGTTCAGGTTAGTGATCTTTTGACTAACAGGTTTTCGGAGGCGTCTTCTGTGGACGCCTCCAAATGGATCAGCCGACGTAAACCTGAACTGAGTAGTAGCGGCCGTTTTGAAAATCTACGCGCACGCCGATTTCCCCTGTGTCTTTTTCATCATCAGGATTCAGGAACGATGTGTTTTGTTTGATGATGGCGATTTCAATATCGATCATCTCTGCTGGCAGTGAATTGGCCACAACATAGAGCCGTTCTGATTCGATGTAATTGGTAAAGAAAACGTCCTCAAAGAAAACCAGCTCGCCACTGACAGCGCGCTGGTAGTAATCATTTGCAATGGTTTCAGCGTTGTCGGTTTTGGTGCGGCCTGTTGCACTGAAGAACTCTTCCAATCCGTTCTCAAATTCAACAGCCCTCTTATCTCTATTTTCAGAGCGGCTGCTGCTTTCAAAAGAGCTAGAACCAAAGATTAACTCTGCATGAGCCACACCAGCACTCATTGGAGAAATAAGAACGCCCGAAAGGAGCACTGCTAGGTGAGGTTCCCCTTGAAAAGTGGACACCCAATCTAGTCGGGCGACACGCCCCGATAGGCAAGGGTGTTCAACATGAACAACTGGACTAAGTCCCATAAAACCTATGGTGCGCCACGTATCACCGCTGAATTACACGATGAAGGAATTGACGTGGATCGAAAAACAGTAGCGAAATCAATGCGCCGGCACGGTATTGAAGGGATCTCACCTCAGTTCCTGGGTGCCGGTCACAACGATTCCTGGAACCTTGTCTCATAATATCCCTGACCGGGTGAAACGTGATTTTGATACCGGTGAGCTTAATCGAGTGTGGATTTCCGATATTACGTATTTGAAAACGAATCAGGGCTGGCTGTATCCATGTGTGGTCCGTGATGGTTGTCCACGGCGTGTGTTGGGATGGGGTATGGATGATACTCAAACGACACGGCTTGTTGAGCGTGCGTTGCGGATGGCTCATACGTTGCGGCGTGGTGTGCCTGATGGTGTGGTTTTTCACGCTGATCGGGGCACGCAGTTCACATCGGATCAGTTGTATCGGGTGCGTCAGGAATGATTGCTCAGTCGATGGGCCGGACTGGGGTATGTTTTGATAATTCGATGGTTTAAGTCTTTTTGGTCGACGTTAAAGAATGAGTTTTATGACCGGGGGCGGTGGGCTACTCGTGATGAGGCTCGGCGTGAGGTCGCTCGATGGATTGAGGTGTTTTATAACCGTCAGCGCAGGCATTCCGCGCTCGGGTTTATCCCTCCTGTTCAGTTTGAGCAGGATCATGCTCGTCCTGTTCGATCTGTAGGAAACCAACAAGTAGCTTAATTATGTGTCCACCACTTGCGGGCAACCCCATTTTCTGCTCTTTCCAGTCACCACAGTCATCCTTTGCGCATGGAGAGGGTGTGATGGATGTGGATGCTACCTCCTGTAGGGGCGTCTGCACGACCAGGAGAGCCCCTTGGTTTTGCACAATCGGCTTCACCCCGCGCGGTCAGAGGTGGAGGCGGCGCTGGGCCAGGTGGGCGTCGACGAGCCTGCGGACCCGGGAAACCGTCACAACATCCATCGGGATTCGACGGGCCCCAGGTGAGAGCGTGGGGGCTGACTTCTCAGGCTGTTTTCTCTATCCTCGCGTATGTAACCAATAACCGATTTGTAGCAGGTGAGAAGATGGCCCCGAAGAACAACCCCGCAGCCTCCCCGCAGGGCGATAAGGCCCCCGGTACCCCAGGCAATGCCACCCCGGACAAGAACGAGCCCACTATTCCGACCACGCCTCCCGTACCGAAAGCAGATCAGCAGGCGCCGCCGGCAGTTTCCCCGACCGGCTGTCCGTTCCACA
Source organism: Corynebacterium callunae (assembly GCF_046592015.1). Lineage (GTDB taxonomy): Bacteria > Actinomycetota > Actinomycetes > Mycobacteriales > Mycobacteriaceae > Corynebacterium > Corynebacterium callunae_A. The sequence goes on along the minus strand of NZ_JAWVOB010000003.1, from coordinate 15,690 downwards.
TCGGCGCCGGCGAGCCCGATCCCCGCGCCCAGCAGGGTGAGTACCTGACCACCGCTCAGGGTGCACGCCTGAGCGAGACCAGCCACTCGCTGCGCGCCGGTACCCGTGGCCCCTTGCTCATGCAGGACCACCATTTCCGCGAAAAGATCACCCACTTCGACCACGAGCGTATCCCTGAGCGCGTGGTCCACGCGCGTGGCGCAGGCGCACACGGCGTGTTCAAGGCCAATGGTGCAGCCTCTAAGATTTCCAAGGCGGGTGTGTTTACCAAGGATAAGGAAACCCCCGTATTCGTGCGCTTTTCCACTGTGCTAGGTTCCCGAGGCTCCGCCGACAGCGTGCGCGACACCCGCGGCTGGGGCGTGAAGTTCTACACCGACGAGGGCACCTGGGACCTGGTGGGCAACAACATCCCGGTTTTCTTCATCCAGGATGGCATCAAGTTCCCGGACGTCGTCCACGCTGCCAAACCGCACCCGGACCGGGAGATCCCCCAGGCGCAAAGTGCGCATGACACGTTCTGGGACTTCGCGGGCCTTCATACGGAGGCCACTCACCACACCTTCTGGAACATGTCGGACCGTGGAATCCCCCGTTCCTTCCGCACCATGGAGGGCTTCGGCATCCACACCTTCCGCATGATCAACGACGCCGGTGAGACCACCCTGGTCAAGTTCCACTTCAAGCCACGTCTCGGCGTCCACTCCCAAGTGTGGGAGGAAGCGCAGATCACCGGTGGCGTGGACCCGGACTTCCACCGTCGCGATCTCGCCGATGCCATCGAGGCCGGCGCCTACCCCGAGTGGGACCTGGGTATTCAGGTCTTCCCGGACACCAAGGAGCAGATGTTCGAGGGCATTGATCTGCTCGACCCGACGAAGATCGTTCCGGAGGAGCTCGCCCCGGTGGAGATCATCGGCACCCTGACCTTGAACAGGAACCCAGGCAACTACTTCGAGGAGACCGAGCAGGTCGCCTTCCACCCGGGCCACCTGGTTCCCGGTATTGACGTGACCAACGACCCGTTGCTGCAGGCACGCCTGTTTTCCTACCTGGACACCCAGATCAGCCGGCTGGGCGGGCCGAATTTCTCCCAGCTGCCGATCAACCGCCCGCACGCGCCCGTCAACGACAACCTCCGCGACGGCATGTACCAGCAGGGCGCGCATACGGGCGTCGCACCCTACAAGCCGAACAGCCTGGACGGGGGCAACCCCACCGAGGCGAGTGTCAACGAGGGTGCGCTTATCGACGTCCCGCAGCCCGTTGAGGGCCACATCACCCGTGAGAACCCGGCATCCTTCGAGGACCACTTCTCGCAGCCGCGCATGTTCTACCTGTCCCTGTCGGACGTGGAGAAGCAGCACCTGACCGACGCATTCTCTTTCGAGCTGGGCAAGTGCTACGAGGAGGCCATCAAGCTCCGGTACCTTGACGTTCTGGCCCACGTGGACCAGGGCCTGGCAGAAGCCGTCGCGGACAACCTCGGTCTGCCTCACCCGGAGCCTCAAGACGTCGCCGACGTGCAACCGTCCCCTGCTCTGTCCCAGGTGGGCGGCACCTGGCCCGTCGATGGCCGTCAGGTCGCGGTTCTGATCAACTCCGGAGCAGACCTCCGTGGTGTGGGCACGCTTCTCGATACCCTCTTCGACGACGGCGTGACCCCGCTGATCATCTCGGATAAGGGCGGCACCGTTACTACAGATGGCGCGGAGGTCTCCGTGTCGCGCACCTACCTCACCGCCCGCTCCATTGAGTTTGATGCTGTCGTGGTGGTCAACCCTCCTGCTATCCCGGAGGTGGCCACAATGTTGGGTGAATTTGAGCGCCACAAGAAGGCAATCATCCTCGCTGGGCCGGATGCCGGCGCCGCACTGGGTGCTGCTCGCGTCGAAGTCAACCAGCCCGGTATCGTCGCCGTCGCCTCTCCTTCCCAGGCTGCGGACCCGGTGACGGAGCTTCTCGCCTCTCACCGCGTCTGGGATCGGTAGGAGGCAAATGTTGATATCGTGGCACCCGGAAAATTGCCCGACCTGTCGGGTGCCATGATGAGACTCACTTAATGATTGCGTTGTGGAACAGTTGCACAGTCCTGTCGAATCAGTGCGTGAATGTGTTTGTACCGTGCTGCCCGGCATTTTCTTTCTTCTGGCGGGTTAAACGTGGGCGCAAGAGACGAGAAGATGGGGTCGGGTCCACATTCCCCCAACAGTTTCCACAGCATATGAGATGATTGTGCTTTACTGGCTGATTCGAAGTGTTTGGCCCTCAGAATTTCGAGGTCCTAAAAGGCGTCACAAACTATTGGTTTGTGACGCCTTTTAGGACTAGTGAAAGACCAATTGGAATTTGATCAGTTGTGATTAACCCACAATTAGGGGAAGAGTCACGTAGTAGTACTCAGAGTCTTTTCCAACTGCAACACCGAATAGGATAGAAGTACCGGAGAGAGCTCCGAAGCCTCCAGAGGCTCAATAACTTCCAAAGTCTCCACAGCTCCCAATCTTCCAGAACCTAAAACCCAAACTATCTAGGGCGTGATTCGCAGCCAATGCCGTCGCGGTCACGGTCGAGGTGTGCGCCGTAGCCTGGATCGCTTTGGCGGATGGACCTTCCCAGGACGTTCCATACTTCGGTGCAGTCTTTGTAGGTGCGGTTGGTCTGTACGGGAGCCGGCGCAGGAGCGACAACGTGGGGTGCGACGGCCTGAGGTGCAGGAGCGGGAGCGGGTGCTGGGGCAGGCGCCTGAGGTGCCAATGCTGGGGGATTTGGAATGATTCCTGGGAGGGGATTTGGGATCATGCGCTGTTGTACTGCCCAGTGCACTCCACCTGCGATAAGTCCGCCGACTGCAGCGATAGCTGCGATACCGAAGATGATGTCCCGGTCAGAGAGGTCGGAATCCTCTGAACTTCCTGAGCTTGTGCCGCTGCTCAGCTCAGATGACACGGAGGCGTCAGTGTCTGTGTCCACGGTTTGTGCCTGCACTGGTGAGATGGCGGAAAAGGCGATCGCGGTGGTCGCGAGCATGGTGATGATGGTTTTACGCATGCCAATCATCTTGGCACGAGCTGTCAAAATTATTACTATTTTCTGTCAGTGCTCCCCTTTTTCGGGTGTATAGGAGATGCTATTTTCCAGGCATCTAGCGCAGGCGCCCCGTCAAGCTACATGTCCGGTGCAAGCTTTTTGCTTATCGACGCCCCCCTCAACCACAATCCACCCAGCCCCGATACAACTTCAATTAGATATCAACCGCATTATATTTACCTCGCGGGGAACCGAAATTAGGTTGGGTTGGATGAAAACTCTTTACACACAATGCCGCCGACTGTTCATTATCTATGCAAGATGGAATTAATTTGAAAATCTTTGGGTGAAGTTGAATCGGAGTGTTTATACCTGGCAGGGATAGTGTCAGGCCCCAGCAACTGTGACGTAGCTGATTGGTTACTAAACACTCTTTTTCAGAAGCTTCTGTCTCAAAAGAGTTGCGTAATCCCACTTCCACGTATAGCCCGTAAGGGCTGTAAATGATTACGGGGAATTTAACTATTGTGCTCTTTATCTTCCGCTTTTCTGGTGGTCACAGCATCATCAACAAGCGTAGAAAGGTGAAACAAACTGGTGAGGAGAGAACCATAGATAGGCCATTTCTTTGAGGTTAATTGTTGATCCTCACTCATTTCACTTGAAAGTTTAGAGAGCCGGTCGCGGATAGGATCAACTTCCTGATTTGGATCTGCGAGCAGAGCTCCGGCATCGTGCATAAGGGATACCCACTGTTGTTGAAATACTGGATCCCAATCGGAATCTATATTCGGGGTATCACGAAGAGTGCGGGCAAGGTGGCGTAAATGAGCGATCCCTTCATCAATGCGGGTGAGGTTTGTTTCATAACTTGTTTCCGTAGGCTGGGGACGACCCCCTTGGATGCGGATTTTACGAGGATTAACCCGGCGGCTTTCGCGAGCGAACCGCACGGAGTGCCACGCTTTTTCTAGGTCATTGTTAATAGAGTTAATTTCTTCCAGCCACTCATCTGCATTGTTGATATTCCACTTTTCTGCAAGCTCATCGGCCATCTTTTGTAAAACCTCACCCATCCTCCGATCTAAGCTTCCTACCACCATGTTTGCCTCTTGGTCGCGTAAGGGAGGAAAGATGATGAGGTTGATGGCTATGGCAACAGCCACGCCGAGCAGGATCTCTAGAATACGGTCATATAAAAGGGGTTGTTGATCGTCAAACCCGGAGGCAAGAAGAAAAATGGATGTAGTAGCAATCCCTATTCCTTCCGCGCGGAGCTTTGGTACCCGTGCACCTATTAATCCTATGACCATTGCCAGGCCAAAAGTCCACACATTGACGTCCAAGTAGGTGCCTATGACAAAGGAAAGTCCAACTCCGAGGACAGAAGCAATTGCAGTCTGAATTCCACTGATAAAGGTGTGGTAGACGGTGAATTGCATCGTCATTAACGCTACCCAGGGAGCTAAAAAGGGTAGTTGGGAGTTGAGGAGGTTAACCGAAATCCACCACGTGACTGTCGCAGCAAGTGCTGATTTAAAAACTTGCAATGCATCTGATTGGACTGCGGGTGAGCGAATTTTTTCCATTAATGGGGTGGTTATTTCAGCCACGAGTCTCTCTTCGACGGGGATGGTTTTACAGAAGCCTATCCGAGTTCCTGTCGAAAAGCGCGAGCCTAGTATGGCGAGGCAATGAAGATGGCAAAACCGGCTGCCTTTTATGTCTAAAAGGCGGCCGGTTTTGCTGTTAAATCTGTTTCTAGGCTTCTAGCTCAAATGCACGAGCGAAGGTGGTCCAAGATCCGCGGAGGTCATCTTGCCACCATCCCCATGAGTGGGTGCCGGTTGGGCGAAGGTTCCAATCGGCAGCGATGCCAGCGGAATCGAGCTTTGTCTTTAGGTCGTGGGTACACATGTTGGTTGCAGCCTCGATGATGCCACCGGTGATGATGGTTTCACCCATTGCGATGGACTGAACCTGATCGGTTAGTCCCTCAAAGCGAGGGCTGTTGACAGACTCCCATTGACCAGCAAGGCCGGTTGCGTTAGAAATATAAAGCGCAGTGCCACGCAGCTTATCGGAGTTGATCAGAGCATCGTTGTAGATGTTGTATTCGCCACCACGAGCGCCCCACATCTGCTCTGGGGTTGCGTTGCCACGCTGGAGAGTGACCTTCAGGTATTCCCAAGGCAGGATGCTAGAGGTTGCAGCACATCCGGAGAAGGAACCAGCTGCATCGTAGAAACCTGGGAAATGCTGAGGCAGCAGTAGGGAAGAGGTGGCAGACATTGACATGCCGGCAATTGCGCGCTGGCCGTCAGTGTTGAGCTTGGACTCCAGTGGTCCTGGGAGCTCCTTAACGAGGAAGGTTTCCCACATTTGCTTGCCACCGAGGGAAGCGTTTTCCTCTACCCAGTCGGTGTAGTAGGAGAACTTGCCTTCCATTGGGATAACAACGTTGACGTCCTTCTCGAGGTAGAAATCAATAACGTCAGTCTGCATTACCCAGTTAGCAGCGCCTTCGCCACCGTCTCCACCATTAAGAAGGTAGATGATTGGGCGTGGACCAGCGGTTTCATCAGCCTTGATGACTACCAAAGGGACATCGCGGTCCATAGATGCGGAATATGCCCACATTTCTTGAACGCGGTCATTGTCTGCTGCATTGACATAAGCGCGCCATTTTGGCGCTGCCTGGTCGGTGTACTTTGCACCTTCGGTGATGGTGGAAGGTACTGCGTCAGCAGCAACAGCAGCTGGGGTTACCTCTGCAGCTCCTGCGGTGGTAGGCAGGGCAATGGTGGAAAGTGCAATGCCCAGCGCAATCGCTGGTGCTGCAATTCTGCGAAGAAGTTTCATACGTTTTCCCTCGTGAAGTTGTGGTCGGTAACCCTCTTTGACCATAAAAGTCAGGTTAGGACTTCAGGGTGTCACACCCACTCAATGACAATATAATCCAAAAACGGGCGTTCAGCCCGCTGTGCGACCTATATTTAGGAAAATTTAGGGCGCAGCTTTCAATTACATCGTGATACTGCTGAACAACGTTAACAGTTTATTGGGAATTTGGGAAAGAGCTTTTCAAAGAAGAAAGAAATAATTATATTCTTATGATTATGAATTTCAGAGTTGGCTAAATTGACAGGAAACTCTTAAAATCCCTGAGTGTTAACTAAGGAATTCATAAGTGTGGAACTTTTTGCTGAGATGTATGACAAGTAATTAAAAGTTGCACTGTGGGGTCGCGTGTTAACGGTTAAATTAATGTAACTGAGATTGGTAACTTTTTACCTTAAGCTAGCTTGTGATTGAAGTTTCATGGGAAATGCTTAGATACAAGGAGCAATCTTCCAGGGATCTCCATGTAAGCAAGTACTGAAATCGTCCTTATTAAAAGTATCTAGAGTTAGAGAGCTCCAAAATATGGAACTACGTGAATATGTGTCGATTTTGATGAAGAATTGGGTGCTGATTGTTATTGCAGCCACTCTTGGAGTGGCTGCGGGCGCGGGATTTTCTCTTATGTCAACTCCCGAGTATCAATCTAGGACGCAAATTTACGTCTCGGTTCGGTCTGGCGCTGGAACGACTTCTGATATGGTTCAAGGTGCAACATTTTCACGCCAAATCGTTAACAGCTATGTAGACGTTATTGATACTGGGGTTGTTTTGGATCCGGTCGTAGAAAAGCTTGGATTGAACATGTCTAGTTCAGAATTGGCAAGTCATGTGACGGCAGAATCTCCGACGGATACGGCTCTAATCAATATTACTGCTACTAGCCCTTCTGCAGAACAGTCTGCTGAAATTGCCAATGCAGTTGGCGAGAGCTTCAAGAACGTAATTCAAAATAATCTCGAGCCGAACGTACAAAACGGTATGAGCCCAGTGAATCTCACTACTACTCAAACTGCTTTGATACCGTCTTCTGCGGTTAGTCCCAACGTAATGTTGAATCTCATACTCGGTTTATTAATCGGTCTGACAGTTGGTATTTGTATTGCAGTTCTACGCAGCGTTTTAGATACCCGTATCCATTCGTTGCATGATGTCGAAGCCATTACAGATACACCTCTAATAGGTGGAATTATTGATGATTCAGACGTGGAGAAACAGCCTTTGACCATGAAGTCCAAGCCATATAGTCCAATGGCGGAGTCTTATCGCACACTGCGCACTAACTTGCAGTTCCTTAATGTGGACCAAGATTCCTCAGTATTTATTATTTCTTCTGCAAATCCAGGTGAAGGTAAATCCACCACGTCAGTGAATCTCGCTCTTGCTTTGGCGGAAGCTGGTTCTCGTGTCGCTTTGGTTGAGGCGGATCTTCGTTTGCCACGAGTAAGTAAATATCTTGGTGTTGAGGGCAATGCTGGACTTACTGACATCCTTATCGGAAAAGCTGAACTCAACGACGTCTTGCAACGTTGGGGTAGGACTAAGCTGCATTTCCTACCTTCGGGCCGAATTCCCCCAAATCCTAGTGAGCTTTTGGGATCAGATGCCATGAAGCAGGTTATTGCTGAGCTTGATGAGGGCTTCGATTATGTCATTATCGATGCTCCCCCGGCTCTTGCAGTAACCGATGCTGCCGTGATTGCTCGCTCTAATTTCGGAATTTTACTGGCCGTGGCTTCCGGAAGTACAAAGAAACTAGAGCTTGAAGCTGCCTTGGCAACCCTTGATCACGCGGGAGCGGAGGTTCTCGGTGTGATTGTTACGATGCTGCCGCCAAAAGCTGCTGCTGGATATGGATATGGCAGCTATGGCTATAGTGAAGAGTCGAAGGTAGATGCTTCTCTTGTGAGTGAAGATGAGCGATAAATTCCGAATTTTAATGGTTTGTACCGGAAATATTTGTCGGTCCCCGTTGGCAAAACAGATTCTGGAATTAGAATTTCAGGGGGTAGAACATTTCTCAGTTGACTCCGCCGGAATTCAGGCAATGGTGGGCCATTCTATGCCTGATTTTTCTCTTAAAATTGCACGTGAAAATGGTGTGCTTAACCCTGAGGAGCATGAGGCAAAGCAGCTTACTGAAGCCTTAATTATTGACTTTGATTTAGTTCTAGTAATGGACCGGGGGCATAGAAAATCAGTTGTCGAGCTAAGTCCTCGATCTACCCGTAAGGTTTTCACTGTCCGAGATTTTGCAAGACTAATTGAGGTAACTGCGCCGGCTGATTTAGCAGAAGAAGTTAAGCTTGCGGGAAATTCACCAAAGGCAAAACTGGACGCGGCAGTGGAAGCTGCCCGTTTGGGTCGCAGTGATCTCCTTCCTTTAGAAGACCCGGCAGATGAAGATATCATCGATCCTTTTGGGAAAAGCGAACAAATTTATGAAGAATCGGCTGCACAGCTCATACCTGTTGTAAAGGCCGTGACTTCATATTTAAAGGGTGCATTGGAGATCTAAGGACTAAAGATGTGCGTGAAACTCCTCGACGTCAGCAGGCATCTCGGTGGGCAGTTATTTCTATAGTAGCTCTTTTAATTATTGCGACTTTACTGCTTGTGTATATGTCAATTCAGCATGTCAGTAGAGATAGTTCAGGTAATGGATTTCAAGTTGTAAAGGCCGTTCAAGGGGAAAAATCCAGCGCTAGATTACGACACTAAATGTTTGGGGATAAATGCAATTGATCCCCTTGTTCATTGTTCAAAATTGTCTTTCTTCAAGATGTTGTGCATGTAGGAAGATTCTCATCAATAAAAATCTCAACTAAGTATTGCAATTCAGTGTCAAAGAACTAAGGATTAATCGAAAATGAAATCCCGAAGATTTTCAGAAAAGTTAAATGTCACAATTATCAAAAACAGGGGGAAGACTATTTATGAAATATTGGGCAAGCGAATTTTAGATATAATTGTTTCTGTCATCATCCTCATCGCAACTTCTCCGTTGATGGTTCTAGTCGCCGTTGCTATTCGTTTAGATTCAAAAGGGCCGATTCTTTTCCAGCAACAAAGATCCGGCATCGATGGGAAAGTGTTCATGCTGAAGAAGTTTAGGAGTATGACAGCAAACAACAATGTTTACGATGCTTCTCAAAAAGACGAAGTTACAAGGATCGGCAAATTTATTCGTAGAACATCTATTGATGAAATTCCTCAGTTAGTGAATGTACTTAACGGAGAAATGTCGCTCATTGGCCCTCGGCCATGGTTACCGGAATATTTTGAAAACATGAATGAAATTCAGCGCATGCGGTATTCGGTTCGTCCAGGACTTACAGGATTAGCACAAGCTCGGGGAAGGAATGCTCTAGGGATCATAGAGAAAATTAATTGTGACCTAGAATATGTCCAAAAGGTATCGCTAGTTGGAGATTTTAAGATTGTGTTCCTGACTCTAAAGACTATGTTGGATGAGTCTTCATTGGATATTGGTAAATTCGGAATTCAGGAAGAGATTGAATTTCTAAAGCGTCAGAATAGAACTTATTAGGATCGCTATTTTCTAAGCTTATGGCGGAAATTGGAAGAATTAATGAAAAGTAAATTTAAGCCGAAAACTATCGTAATTTCAGTTACCGTCGATCATGCTATTCAATACCATAAGGATCTTGCAAATGAGCTTATGGAAAACGGTTGGAATGTTCATTTCATTTCATCAGGTGGTTCAGCACTTAAATCGTTGGCAAGAGGTATTGAGACGCACGAAGTGAAGATGGAAAGAAATCCTTCTCCATTGAAAGACTTGAAAAGTTTAATCCGTTGGATCACTCTCCTCAAGGATATCCGACCGATCGCCGTTATTGCCGGCACTCCCAAAGCCTCAATGTTGGGAATATTGGCTGCAAAGTTCCTTGGAGTGCCTGTTCGAATTTATTGGGTGCATGGTTTGAGGTTAGAGACTGCCACCGGGCCTTTTCGTCTTCTACTGCTTGCAATCGAACGATTCACCGCGATGAACTCTACAAAATTACTTGCTGTAAGTATGTCCCTGAGAGAAGCACTTAAGAATTTGAAGATTTCTCAATCGAACAAGATTGAGGTTCTGGGACGTGGAAGTACGCAAGGAGTCGAACTTAGCATTTTCTCAAGGGAATTATCCGATGTTGAAAAATTTGAAAGCTTGTTAAGTCTTGGACTTGATCCAAAATTGCCGGTAGTGGGGTTTGTTGGTCGATTGACTGCGGATAAGGGAATAGCGGAACTTCGAGATGCTTTAATTTCTCTCTCGAAAAACGGTCTGCCAGTACAGCTCTTGTTAGTCGGTCCCATTGAAGACGAAATGGGATTAGCTGTTATAGAACAACTGAAAAATGAAGGTGTTAAACTCGCTGCGCCTGGACGCGTGAATGATGTTGCAACTTATTTCAAGTTGATGGATGTTTTTTGTCTACCATCATATAGAGAGGGGTTACCTAATGTTGTGCTTGAATCGTTTGCGTCCGAGGTACCTGTAGTTTCAACTTATATTACTGGTGTTATTGATTTGATTCGTCATGAAGAAAATGGATTGTTGGTTCCCATTAAATCTTCTGATCAGTTAGCTTTAGCTATCGAGCGGATCATCCTTAATCCAGCTTTAGCCAGTAAATTAGCATCTGCGGCCTTACAGGATGTAGAGCATTACTTCGATTCTAAAAAGGTTATTGAAAGTCAATTACGCTTTATCGAACTTGAAGTAGTAAAGATTTTGCAAAACTAAAATGCCTTGTGGAACTCAATAGATAGGAAATTATTGACGAGATTATTCATTATCGAAGTGATAGAATGGGGCTTACTCTATAGTTTGATCGTTGTTTTAATATTCTTCGCCATACCTGCCCCAAAATTCTAAGCATAAGCTAGGAAAAATGCCGTCGAAGGACTACCGATGGTCAGTTAGCGTTTGCTTGTAAGTAACGTTGGTATTAATTTACGTAAATTGAAGGAACCATCCCTAAAAATAATCTATACTTCAGAAGCTTTTGAACATTTTCAGAGCTAAATGAATTGGTGTGGAGATTTTTATTATCACCAATTCTTCGCAATGTGAAAGCTAAAACTCAGGATCCTGAAAAGAACAAGATCCTGAAAAGAAAATGCATTGATTGGGATCCAGCGAATTGGGACGTAATAACAAATGATCACAAGCAGACCTTATGATATTGAAGTTTTAAGATCACATCACCCAAAGGATCTATTGGTGGGGAATACGCAGATAATAATTCCTCTGGCGTTGATGGCTTTTTTTCTAAACCACGCATCTAGAGCTGTGGGTATGAATTTATCAATAGCTGATATTTTTCTATGTATTACTGTTATTCTTTTGGCAATTAGTTCTGATCTTTATATACCGAAGTTCAGTTTTATATTTGTAATGTTCCTGTTAGTAACAGTATTAGTAACTTCAATGATTTTTACCCCCATTCAATTTGGGGTTCAACCACAATTCGGCTCAATGATAGGCGGATTGATTAAGATAATTGTGGCTTTCTTGTATTTTATTGTAGGGGCGAGTGTATCAAGGCTCAACCTACATAGAGTTATTCTTAAATGGTATTCAATTGGAGCGGTAAGTATTGCGGCGATTGGAATTTTTATTTCGATGCTTGGACTGTCAGTATTCAAAGACGTTCTATTTTATAGTGGTCTAAGATTTAGAGGGTTTATGAATGACCCCAATTTTTATTCAACTTTAGCGTGTGCAGGTATCGCATACTTCGCATTTAATTCGTCAATAAATAAGATTGTCAAATGGGGAGCAATTTCAGTACTCGCATTTTCAGTGCTCTTGGCGGGTTCAAAAACTGGCTTGATAATCTTGGCGGTACTCGTGCTTTTGATTACTTTAACGAAGGCGTTACGCTCGAAGAATTTTATACCTTTAGGAATCTTGGTGATTTTATTCCTATTGGCATTTCCTTTCTTAAGCTCAATTAGAACTTACCTATTGAATTTAACGCTTTCAAACAAAGATAGATTTCCTCAGTTGGAAAGAATCTCAGTTTTACTCTCTGATGATCCTCTGAATGCCTTATCAGGCGATGGATCTACTCGAGAAGATTCTTGGCAACATGGAATCTCAATTATTAAAGAATCTCCAATTTTTGGTGTAGGGATTGGAACCTACACGGACGTAAATAAAGTCTTAAATTCCTCTCATATCCTCGCACACAATTCGTATATTCAGATTGCCGCTGAGTCTGGGATTATATTGACGGTAGTTCTTTTTACATCAATTGGTTTTTTGCTTTTTGCTTCAGTTAAATCTGGTAGCGCTCGCTTTGAGGATCAAGACATCGATACAGTCCGGGTAATGGTTATGGTGTTTTTAGTGGGGTCGTTGTCGTTGTCACTAAATAATGCAAGGATGTTTTGGGTATTTCTCGGCATTTTAAGTTATTTAATTGCTACCAATTCAAGACTTAAGTCCCCCAATAAACAAATAAGCTCGAAATCAACCTAAGATGAATTTTTCACCTCTAATGTTATTGAGAGTGCTAGGTAGAAAGATCTTTTATGTTTGCAACTTTTGATATTTGCATTAATTCAACCACACTTGATTTTTGGAGTATTGCTTCGTTCTAATAGTGGCCTGAAGCTACCAAAGTGATGGGAGATTAGTCTTCTGGCTAACTTTTGAGCTTCGGCCTTTAGAATTTTGAGTAATTTATCGTTCATAATTACAAACGAAAATAAACTGCTGCCATCATTCTGAGAAGCACTGCTTTCGAACTGTTTCCTTTATATGGTTTATGTGAATAGCAGAAATTACTAGCAGGAAGAAGAATAATTAATGAAATCCGTGGATTCGCCATCACTTGTTAGCATTGTCATTCCAACAATTAAGTTTGATCGCTACACTGAAATTTCTATTAGATCAATTCTTGAACAGACATATGACAATTGGGAAATAATTCTTGTGCTAGATGGTGCTCCTGTTTCGACAGTGCCTGATTGGGTGATTGATGATTACCGCATAGAGTTAGTTATTCACGAATTTAGGCAAGGTACTCCAAAAAGTCTAAATGATGGAGTTAAGGCCTCTCATGGTGAGTTGGTGGCTCGACTGGATGCTGACGATATTGCACATCCTGAAAGACTTGCAATTCAAGTTCGGTATATGGAGACAAATCCAAGTGTAGTGTGCGTTGGGACATCGACTTGTATCATTGACGAGAATGGAAAGTTTGTATCTGAGTTTCCAGCTCCTAAATATGAAGGCGATATAAGAGATCTACTCCTGATAAATAATCAACTTGTTCATTCTTCAGTTATGTATAGAAAAAAGAACTTCGAAGCAATTAATGGGTATAGCTTAATTATGAAGAGGGCTCAAGATTATGAGTTGTATTTACGTTTAGCTCGAACTGGTCAAATTGACTTCATAGATGCAACACTATGTGCATATCGGGTACATCTCGGGCAACATAGTCGAAAAACTTCCCCATTTTCTAATTATACCTTAGAAATATTGAAGCAACGAAACCACCTAGCAAAGTTTTTATCTAGAAATCGATTTGCTCAACTTCTGAGGAATATTATTTGGTATTTCGCGCAAATAGTACGATATTCAGGCTTAAGAAAACCACGATATATTGACAGCGGCTCTGATGTGAATGAGAATAAAAAAGATAGCAAATGGTTGGAGGCCTTTTTATAAATGAATGAGAATAAGTTTCTTTAATTTTTAGTTTAGATTTGTTCTTCTCGTGCTTTTAATTGTTCGGTTTGGGGTTACCCTCTTGTCGTGGACACCTAAACTAGCGGGGCCACCGTGCCCTGCGGAAGGATGTTCAGATGGGACAACGACGCCGATACACCGAGGAATACCGCCGCGACGCCGCGAGCCTGGTCCTCGATACCGGGCAAACGATCCGGGCGGTCGCCCAGCAGCTCGACCTCGGCGAACAACTGCTCGGTAGCTGGGTCAAAAAAGAACGCATCCGGCGCACCTCCACCGACACCGGACAGCCGTCACCGGAGGAGACGGCAGCCGAAATCGCCCGGCTGCGTAAGGAAGTCGCCGACCTGAAGGCAGAAAACGAGTTCCTGGGAAAAGCCAGCGCCTTCTTCGCCGCCAAGCAACAGCACCGGAACGGTTTGAGCTAATGGCGCAAGAGAAGGCGAACTACCCGGTCACCATGATGGCACGCGTGCTGGACGTATCCCGGTCCGGGTTTTACGCCTGGTCCAGGCGCCGGAACATTCTTGGTAAACGCCGTGCGCGTCAGCAGGATCTGGATGAGCAGGTCCGCTGGTTCCACGACCGTTCCCGTGGCACCTACGGTGCCCCGAGAATCACCGCTGACCTGCATGCAGCCGGTGTGGACGTGGATCGTAAAACGGTCGCACGGTCCATGAAACGCCAAGGCCTGGAGGGACTATCGACCAGGCCGTTTCGCGTGCCCGGACGCAAGAAGCAGGCGCAGTGCCGGCACGAGGATCTGTGTGAGCGTACCTGGGATCACGGGCGTCTCAACGCCGCCTGGATCACGGATTTCACTTACCTGCGCTGCGGCGAAGGCTGGGTGTATCTGTGTGCGATCCGTGACGGGCACTCTCGTCGGGTCATTGGGCATTCGATGGGGCCGAGGCAGGGCACCGATCTGGTGATCACAGCGTTGAATAACGCGCGAGCCACGCGCGGGCACCTGCCGGAGCAGGTGATCTTGCACGCGGACCGCGGTGCCCAGTTCACCAGCTGGCAGCTGGATGAGGCTGCCCGTGAGGTCGGTGTGCGGATGTCGATGGGTGAGACCGGGGTGTGCTGGGATAATGCGATGGCCGAGTCGTTCTGGGCGACGTTGAAGGTCGAGTATTTCTACCGGCATGCCTTCGCCACCAGGGTGGAGGTCTACGACGGTGTCAGTGAGTGGATCGAGGTCTTCTACAACCGCTACCGCCGGCATTCCGCCATCGGCTTTCTCAGTCCGGTGGCCTATGAATTATCGCTTGATCAGCCAGCTGCGGTGTTGGTAGCCGCTTAACTATCTGTCCACGACTTGCGGGCAAGCCCAGTTTTAGAGTTAAGGCGATAGGACTTTGACAAGTTCTCTAGTGAAGAATCGCTTTTTGTTTATAGGCGAGGAGCTAGAGTGTGATCACTAATTTCGGGTTTAGTCTAGATAATTCGGTAGGTGGATGTGTATAGCTGTCCTAAAACGAACTCCGAGGGTAGTCGGTTAGATCCGGTAGCCGAATTTGGTTGAACCGATGAAGGTTTCAAACGCGATGCACGTCAGTTCAAAGGCCTCTCGTTGACGGTTACTGCGCGGATTTCGCTTCGCCGCACACCCTTTCAATCGAGTTGTAATCCGGGGGGCGTACAGTGGCACCCAGATCAGGTGGACGCTTCCCAATCGATTGTTCTCACCGAGAAGCTCTCGGAGTGCTATCGCCTGGTGCCACGCTGAGTTGTCCCACACTATCGCTATCCTCTTGCCCGGGTAATGCTCCACCAGCGTGGTCAACGCGGCGATGATGTTCTCCGTGTTTTGGCAGTTCAGGCCTATCAGATCCACCTGCCCAGAAGAATTACTAAGGAAACTGATATACGACTGTGTCTGATGCTGGCGATCGACCTTCAGTGTGGTCGGGTGGGGCTTGTGTACCCAGTCTTTATGATCAATCGTTTCCTGCTCGACCCGGACCTCCTCGGCAGGAGAGATCATCCGGTCCGCGCTGGCCATTATCGGGGCTATCTCCTCGCGGATCTGGGGC
>NZ_JAWVOB010000002.1:0-295971 GCF_046592015.1 Corynebacterium callunae | reverse complement strand
CGCAGCACACCACCGTGTGCTGCGGGGTTTAACGTAGGTGCCCCTTATTATTCAGCTACTTTATTTCCGATAAATGCTATAAAGCTCCAGCAGTCTATCTAGCCTGTCCACTTCAACAACCTCATCAATACCAAACTGCTTGAGCAGCCCATAAAACACCTCAGTTGCGGACTTTCCCCGTTGGTATCGGTCCTCGAAATATTTAGCGAGCTCCATAGCCAAATGATCATTTTGACCATCCACCATAAAAACGCCAGCAGCAATTTTATGGTCGGTATAAATCCCCGCAAATCTTTTCTCGTCAAATTTCAGCAGTGCTGCTTCACCTGGCCAAGGGCATAAAAGGTAACTACGAAATCCACCCTCACCATTAACTTCGCTAGATCCATTCATTGCGCGGTTTAAAGCCTCCATTTTTCAATACTTTTAGCTCCTTGCCCACACCTTAAACCCCACCCCGGACACGGCCTCAAAACCTTTTCGAACAGGCCCAAAATCCGCCCACCCCACCACCTTTAAGCACGTTCCCACGCTTTTATTTAGGCTTGTTGGCATGGAACTTCTCTCCCACTTGCTTGCTCTTGATCCAGCCTCCCCGCGTTTGACTGTTTATAACGAAAACACGGGGGCGCGTTTAGATTTTTCCGCCATCACTTTAGATAACTGGGCTTCCAAGGTAGGCAATATGCTCCTGGATGAGCTGGACTTGGAGGAAGGCTCGCTCATCACCATCGATCTTCCGGTGAGCTGGCAAGCTGCGGTAATTATCCTCGGCGCCTTGGCCACCGGTGTGGAGGTATCTTTTGATGATCCAGAAGCCGATGCCATCTTCACCTCCCTGGATAACTTTTCCCAGTATGAGGACCGTAGTGATGTCCTCTTAGTTAGCGATGATCCTTTTGGGCGCGGCATTGTAGAAAGCGGTTCGGAGCTGCCCAACGGAGCTATCGATTTTGGCCCCACCGTGCGTTTTTATGGCGATCAATTCTTCCAACCCACCCGCGCTTTACCAAAAATTATCAGCTCCGATCTGCCCGCTAGCGCCCGCGTCTTAGCAACCGGCTGGAATGATCTGGCAGGTTTTAAGGCGCAGGTCCTCGAACCACTAGCAGTTGGCGGTTCAGCCGTGATTGTTGCAGGGCTCACCACCACTGAGCGCCTAGATCAGATTGCCAGCAATGAAAAAGTAAGCCTGCGCTACTAGGGAGAATCCCCAAGTTTCCCCCGATGTGACCTGAAGCTGGTAATTTAGATTTCCATGGCAACGGTCACATTTGACAAGGTTACAATCCGCTACCCCGGCGCGGAACGCGCCACCGTCCATGAGCTCGATTTAGATATCGCTGATGGTGAGTTTTTAGTCCTGGTTGGGCCCTCCGGCTGTGGAAAATCCACCACTTTGCGGGCACTCGCTGGCCTGGAGGATGTGGAATCTGGCAGCATCTCCATCGGTGGCAAGGATGTCACCAATCAGGAACCTGCCGAGCGTGATATCGCCATGGTTTTCCAAAACTATGCCCTTTATCCGCATATGTCCGTGGCTAAAAATATGGGCTTTGCCCTGAAGCTGGCCAAGACTCCGCAGGTAGAGATCGATGCCAAGGTCAAGGAAGCCGCTGAAATCTTAGGACTCACCGAATTTTTGGATCGTAAACCTAAGGACCTCTCCGGTGGTCAGCGCCAGCGTGTTGCCATGGGCCGCGCCCTCGTGCGAAACCCCAAGGTGTTCCTCATGGATGAGCCGCTCTCCAACCTCGACGCCAAGTTGCGCGTGCAAACCCGCGCCGAGGTCGCCGCTTTGCAGCGGCGCCTGGGCACCACCACCGTGTATGTCACCCACGACCAGGTCGAAGCCATGACCATGGGTGACAGGGTGGCGGTGTTGAAGGACGGGTTACTGCAGCAGGTGGCACCACCTCGGGAGCTTTACGACGCCCCCATCAACTCTTTCGTCGCCGGCTTTATTGGCTCCCCTGCCATGAACCTCTTCCCTGCTGAGGGCGTTACTTTAGGTGTGCGACCCGAGCATATGCATCTGGTTTTAGATACCCTTCCCGCCGGTTTTACCCAGCTAGATGTGGTGGTGGACATTGTAGAAGAACTGGGGTCCGAATCCTATGTTTATGCCACTTGGCAGGGCAATCGTCTGGTGTCTCGCTGGCCGGGAGGGCCAGTTCCAAGCCCTGGCACCCCATTAACCTTTGCCTACAACCCCGCTACCGCGCACCGTTTCGATCCGGTGAGCGGACAGCGTCTGAACTAGCACCTGCGTGGCGGGAGACGTCGAAAAGCGTTATTTTTGGCTTTTATGGGGGTGATTTAGGGCAAAAGCACCCACAATAGTGTTCTAAGTCATTAGATTAGAGGCAACTATTGCACAGAAAGGTGACTCCCAATGTCCACATTTTCCCGCAAGACCGGCGCCTCCCTCGCCGCCACCACCCTGCTAGCCGCCATCGCGCTGGCTGGATGTAGCTCAGATTCCAGTTCCGATTCCACAACCTCCAGCGCCTCCGAGGGCGCTGACAGCCGCGGCCCCATCACCTTTGCCATGGGCAAAAATGACACCGACAAGCTGATCCCCGTCATCGAGCGCTGGAACGCCGAGCACCCAGATGAGCAGGTCACCCTCAATGAGCTCGCCGGTGAAGCTGATGCCCAGCGTGAAACCCTGGTGCAATCCCTGCAGGCGGGCAACGCTGACTATGACGTCATGGCTCTTGACGTCATCTGGACCGCTGACTTTGCCGCCAACCAGTGGCTCGCACCGCTGACCGGTGACCTGGAAGTTGATACCTCTGGTCTGCTGGAATCCACCGTGGAATCTGCCACCTACAATGACACCCTCTACGCACTGCCGCAGAACACCAACGGCCAGCTACTTTTCCGCAACACCGAGATCATCCCCGAAGCGCCCGCCAACTGGGCTGACCTGGTTGCCTCCTGTGACCTCGCCGAAGCTGCTGGCGTTGACTGCCTGACCACCCAGCTCAAGCAGTATGAGGGCTTGGCCGTAAACACCATCGGTTTCGTGGAAGGCTGGGGCGGCAGCGTACTTGACTCCTCCGGTGCCGTGACCGTGGACAGCGCCGAATCCAAGGCTGGTATCCAGGCTATGGTTGATGGCTTCAATGACGGCACCATCTCCCAGGCATCCCTGGCTGCCACCGAGGAAGAAACCAACCTGGCATTCACCGAAGGCCAAACCGCTTATGCCATCAACTGGCCATATATGTTCACCAATGCTGAAGAGGCCACAGCCACCGCCGGCAAGTTTGAGGTCCAGCCACTGGTTGGCCAAGACGGCGTAGGCGTATCCACCCTCGGTGGCTACAACAACGGCATCAACATCAACTCCGAGCACAAGGCAACTGCCCGTGACTTCATCGAGTTCATCATCAACGAGGAAAACCAAACCTCCTTTGCCGATGCTTCCTTCCCACCAGTTCTTGCCTCCATCTACGATGATGAAACCCTGGTTGAGAAGTACCCTTACCTCCCAGCACTGAAGCAGTCTCTGGAAAACGCAGCTCCGCGCCCTGTTTCTCCTTTCTACCCAGCAATCTCCAAGGCCATCCAAGACAATGCTTATGCAGCACTTAATGGCACCGCCGATGTAGATAAAGCAACTGCTGATATGAAGGCCGCTATCGAAAACGCCTCCAGCTAGTTTTTGCCACGTTTGAGCTCCGGTTACCTTTTCCAATTTGGTGGCCGGAGCTTTAGCAATCAAAGGATCCCCATGAGCACGGACATCACCACCACAACCACTGGTTTTATCTCCCGTATCCCCGCGGAAGTTTATGAAGCAATTGCCGATCCCACACAGCTCTCCCAATATTTCACCACCGGCGGTGCGCAGGGCCGCCTCCTTGCCAGCGAGACCGTCACCTGGGATTTTGCCGACTTCCCCGGCGCCTTTCCAGTCCAGGTAGTCGCGACCACGCCGCCCGAAAAAATTGAGCTGCTCTGGGGCGAGGCAGGCGATCTGCACGACGTGTCCTTCACCTTTGAGCCTATCGACGAGGGCACCCGCACTAAAGTCACCATTTCTGAAAGCAGCTTTGAGTTCAGTGATCCCGGAGTCCAAGCTGCCTTAGGCAACCAAATGGGTTGGACTGGCATGTTGGCAGCGCTTAAAGCCTGGCTGGAATATGGCATTAACCTGCGCGAAGGCTTTTATAAATAGGCTGTTTTGGCCTTTAATTTTCATGATTAATCTAGCGAAAGGAGCGATGGCATGGCCTCTTTAAAACAAGCCCGCAGTGCTATATGGCTAATCGCACCCGCCTTAGCCGTGCTGGCGGTAGTTATCGGCTACCCCATCGTGCGCGCTATTTGGCTATCTTTCCAAGCCGATAAAGGCCTTGACCCCACCACCGGATTATTTACCGATGGCGGTTTTGCAGGCCTGGACAATTATCTTTATTGGCTTACCCAACGCTGTATGGGCGCAGATGGCACCGTGCGTGTTTGCCCACCTGGCACACTTGCCACTGATTTCTGGCCTGCCCTGCGCATCACCCTATTTTTCACCGTGGTGACCGTAGCCATTGAAACCATTTTGGGCATGGCCATGGCACTCATTATGAACAAAGAATTCCGTGGCCGCGCCCTGGTTCGCGCCGCCGTTCTTATCCCCTGGGCAATTCCTACCGCAGTGACCGCAAAGCTCTGGCAATTCATCTTTGCACCTCAAGGCATCATCAACTCAGTGCTGGGCATTAATGTCAGCTGGACCACTGATCCCTGGGCAGCACGCGCCGCCGTCATCCTGGCCGACGTGTGGAAAACCACTCCTTTTATGGCCCTACTGATTTTGGCCGGCTTGCAGATGATCCCCAAAGACACCTATGAAGCAGCCCGCGTGGACGGTGCCACCACCTTCCAACAATTCACCAAAATCACCCTGCCGCTGGTTAAGCCAGCACTGATGGTGGCAGTGCTCTTTAGAACTCTCGACGCGCTGCGCATGTACGATCTGCCCGTCATCATGATCTCTAGCTCCTCAAACTCCCCCACCGCGGTTATCTCCCAATTGGTGGTGGAGGATATGCGCCAGAACAACTTCAACTCCGCCTCTGCGCTATCCACCTTGATCTTCTTGCTCATCTTCTTTGTGGCCTTTGTGATGATCAAATTCCTCGGCGCTGATGTCTCAGGTCAGCGTGGCATGCCCAAACAAAAATGGCGCGCTTTGAAAAAGAAGGGCCCGGCCCCAGCTGCTGCAACTTCGGAGGTGTCAGCATCATGAAAAAACGCACCAAGAGCCTCATCCTGAACTATGCCGGTGTGCTCTTCATCTTGTTCTGGGGACTCGCACCCTTTTATTGGATGGTAATTACTGCTCTCCGCGACTCCGACTACACCTTTGATACCACTCCCTGGCCCACGCATGTGACCTTGGATAATTTCCGTGATGCGCTGGCCACTGATAAGGGCAATAACTTCCTGGCAGCGATCGGCAACTCGCTGATTATCAGCGTGACCACCACCGCGCTGGCGGTATTGGTGGGTGTGTTTACCGCCTATGCATTGGCCAGGTTGAATTTCCCCGGCAAAGGCATTGTCACCGGCATTATTTTGGCGGCCTCCATGTTCCCCGGAATCGCCCTGGTGACCCCGCTCTTCCAGCTTTTTGGCGATCTCAACTGGATCGGCACCTACCAAGCGTTGATCATCCCCAATATTTCCTTCGCCCTGCCACTGACCATTTACACTTTGGTTTCCTTCTTTAGGCAGTTGCCATGGGAGCTGGAGGAAGCCGCACGAGTAGACGGCGCAACCCGAGGCCAGGCTTTCCGATTAGTGCTTTTGCCACTGGCTGCACCGGCACTTTTTACCACTGCAATCCTAGCGTTTATTGCCACCTGGAATGAGTTCATGCTGGCCCGTCAGCTTTCCAATACCTCAACTGAGCCGGTCACCGTGGCGATTGCGCGTTTCTCTGGACCCAGCTCCTTTGAATACCCCTATGCTGCTGTGATGGCAGCTGGAACCTTGGTGACGATTCCACTGATCATCATGGTGCTTATTTTCCAGCGTCGAATTGTCTCTGGACTGACAGCTGGTGGTGTGAAAGCTTAGAGGCTTTGCCTAAGCTGGTCTGCATGAATCAGCACGAATCCCAGGATCCAACAAAATCTCAACGGCACTCCCTGCAGTTGGAGGTTCTACTTGGATTCCTGGGATTTTTTAGTTTTTTGGCAGTGGTTCAAGCAATCATTAATGTGCTGCAACCAGAGCCCAAAATTTGGCCGGCCCTCTTGGCTTTAGTGTTGGTAGTTTCCTTTGTGGCGGTGTGGCGCAGGTGGCGTCGATAAGCAAAATCGCCCTGATTGCCTAGCCCTTAAAAGCGCGGCTGAGGCGCGCGATCTTAAATGTCTTGGGCTAACGCAAGGATGATCCCGGAGGGGCCGCGCAGATAACTGAGGCGGTAGGTCTCCTGGTACTGGGCAATGCCATTGATGGGTTCGGCGCCGAGATCGGCCAGGGTTTGATCAATATCGTCGACGTTAAACATCAGCCGATGCACGCCGAGCGCATTTTGAGCCGGGGGTTGCTGCGCAATGGGCGGCGGGTTGAGGTATTGACTGAGTTCAATACGAGAATGCCCATCGGGTGTCTCAAGGACTGCGATCTCACTTTTGATGCCTTCAAGCTCCACCGCGATGTCTGCAAAGTCACCTTCGATAAAGGCGCGGCCGTGGAGTTTCATGCCGAGGAGTTCGAAGAAACTGATGGCCTCATCGAGTGATTCCACCACGATGGCAATATTGTCTAATCTTTTGATTCCCATTGCTTTATTTTAGTTAGGCTTAAGCGCATGGCGACTATTTTTAATACCTCTTGCACCCTCAATGGTTTTATTGCCGATGAGCAGCACAGCCTGCAGTGGCTTTTTGATGTGCCAGGCTCCGCAGATGCCGAAGCTGATTTTGCCAACTTCCTCGCCCAGATCAGCGTTATTGTTATGGGCTCGCACACCTATGAGTGGATGGTTAAGGAACTGGACCTGCTAAATCATCCAGAAGCATGGACCAATATTTATGGCGCTCGTCCCACATGGGTGTTTAGTAGCCGGGAGCTACCCCTGCCAGCGGATACGCCGATTCGTTTGATTCACTCCGATATTCCGGCGGCGTTGGAAGAGATTAACGCTTCGAATACTGCAGGCGGAGATGTGTGGATTGTGGGCGGCGGTGACCTTGCCACCCAATTTTATGAGGCAGGGGCACTAGATCGCATTACCCTCACCATGGCGCCGGTGTTCTTGCCTGCCGGAAAGCCTGTGTTTACGGGCTTTGTTGATAGCAAAAATCTGCACACCACCAAAGTGCGTAGGGTGGGTGAATTTACTGAACTGACTTTGGAGGTTAAGCGGGGCTAAGACACCAGCTTGCGCCACAGCACGCGGGTGGTGGAATGCGGCAAGGCCACACATTCTCGTGCCAACATCCGAAGTCTTGCAGGCAGTGGGGTTTTGGCAGTTACTACTGTAATGCGAATGCCCAAATGCCAAGCCCATAAATAGGTGCGCCAAGCGTGGAAATCACTACTCACCACAGTCCAGCGGGTGGTTTTGGGAAGCAGTGCTTGGGCATTTTCCAGGTTTTCATTGGTGCTGGTGGCGGCGTCTTCTTCAATGACTTTACGCACACCACGCGCACGCAGGTACTGCGCCATTGGGCCAGACTCCCCTTTGCCACTGACCACAATGGGAGTTTCAGGGTGCTGGGAAACCAGCTCGATGGCTTTATCCAGACGGGTGGCCAAAAGTGTGGTTACCTGGCCGTCCTCCACTCTGGAACCGAGTACCAAAATTGGGTTCATTAGCCCAACAGACGCTTCTTGAGAGCCTCGTCCTTGGCTTCAACTTCAGCAGCCATGTTCTCTTGGTATGCAGCCATCTTCTCTACCAAGGCAGGGTCGCCTGCACCCAAAATACGAACGGCCAGCAGACCAGCGTTTTTAGCGCCACCGATGGATACGGTAGCTACTGGCACGCCACCTGGCATCTGCACGATGGATAGCAAAGAATCAAGGCCGTCAAGATCCTTCAGAGCGCGTGGCACACCGATGACTGGCAAAGGAGTTGCTGCAGCCACCATGCCTGGCAGATGAGCTGCGCCGCCGGCACAAGCGATGATTGCCTTGAGGCCACGCTGATGTGCGGTCTTGGCATAGTTCAGCATCTTTTCTGGGGTGCGGTGTGCGGAAACCACGCCGACCTCAAAAGGAATGCCAAATTCTGCCAGCACCTCTGCGGCTGGGGATACGGTATCCCAATCTGAATCCGAACCCATGATTAATCCAACAAGAGGTGCCACGTTTATCTCCTTAGTAATTCCTGAGTAGTACCCGACCCACATTGATCAGGGCTCAACCTTAAGCACTGCCAAGTTTATAGGGCACGGCGCTGCAAACAACAGCGAGCTACCCGCGAGCTCCATCTACTGCAGCAGTCTCCCCGGTGAAGGTATTGGAGAAGTGCTTAATAGCAGCCATAGCAGTGGCAGTTGGATACTGCGGGTGCATCTCACCATTGACGGCCTTGACGGAGCGCATCAAGGCTTCTGCGATGGGTGGAGTGATATCGCGGAACTTCCAAAGATCGAGCACCACCAGGCTGATGTCTTGGTTGCTCATTACCTCGGGGATATCTCCCAGGGCGTTAACAATGGATTTGGTCACCAATGGCTTGTTAACCGTGTGGGGAGCTTTGCCGGTGATGGGATCTTTTTCGCATTGGCACCAGCCAATACCCATCTCATCCATGGTCCACACCCAGTCGATAAGGGAGTTTTTAGTCATTTTTTAAGGCTAACCCACACTGCCAAAAATGGCAGCACGGACCAGCCTTTATAAACCTAAAATCGAACTAAACCTAAAGCTCTACCCCAGAGCCCAGGGCAATGGTGCGGCTTGGTGGCAATTTGAAGGATTCGGTACGGGAAGATTGGTTCTTCTCCATGGACATATACAAACGGTCGCGCCAACCAGAAAGCTGTCCTGTAAGCGAGCTGCGGATAGTTACGGCAGAGAGGAAGTACATGGCTTCGTCAAGATTGACATGGACCTTATCGCTGTAGATATTCACCAAGGCCAGATTCTTAGGAATATCTTGAGCATCAAAATAACCCACACTCAAATCCACGCGCACAATGTGCACTGGTGCCGTGGCCAGAATTTCCACATTGACGCGATCGCGATGTGGAACGTGAGGAACGTTTTCGCGCACGATGCGCACAATGATAATTTCGCGGTGCAGCATCTTCAGATCATCCACACAACGGGACAATGCCAAAGGCACGGTGTCTAGGAAAGCGTGGGGAAAGATCGCAGTGCCTGCTACTTTGCGCACGCCGAAGGCCAGCGGAGTGCATTCGGACATATCGCGAAGTTCTTGGAGGAACTCCTCCACCGGCGTTTCCATAGCAATGCGCTTGGTCTTCACCTGAGTGTTGCC
The DNA here is from genome assembly GCF_046592015.1 of Corynebacterium callunae. GTDB lineage: Bacteria > Actinomycetota > Actinomycetes > Mycobacteriales > Mycobacteriaceae > Corynebacterium > Corynebacterium callunae_A. Next base: position 286,502 of record NZ_JAWVOB010000002.1, on the reverse strand, counting down.
CCAACGCCAGGTGCGCATAAGCACGATGAGCACAGCGGCAATAAACAGTGGCAACCAACCACCAGCGAAAATCTTGGTGGTATTGGAGGCAAAGAGCAGCACTTCTGGGATGGAAATAGCCAGGATAAAGAGGGCCAGCTTCCACCAGCTCCACTTCCAGATGGTGTGGGCGTAGATGACAAAAAGCAGGCTGACCAGAACCAAGGTGCCGGTTACGGCAAGGCCATAGGCATTGGCCAGGTTGGCGGAAGATTGGAAGATAAATACCAAGGCCATCACGCTGACAAAGAGAATGCCATTTACTACTGGCATGTAGATCTGGCCCTCTTCACGCGGTGAAGTATGACGCACCAACATGCGAGGCATGATGTTAAGGATCAGTGCCTGGCGGGTCATGGAGTATGCACCGGAAATCACAGCTTGGGAAGCAATGATGGTGGCGATCGTAGCCAAGATAACCAGCGGCATCTGTAGTGCTGGTGGTGCCAGGTAGAACATGGGGTTAGCTACGGCTGCTGGGTTTTCAATCACCAAAGCGCCTTGGCCGAGGTAAGTGATAATCAGCGCGGGCATCACCACAAAGAACCAGGCCATGCGGACGGGACGTGCACCAAAGTGGCCCATATCTGCATACAATGCCTCGGCACCGGTAACAGTCAGCACCACCGCACCGAGCAAAATGAAGGCTTCAAAAGGATCGGTAGCAATCAGACGCAAGGCCCACACTGGGGACAAACTATTAAGAATGTCGGGGTGAGCAATGATTTGGGGAATACCCAAGGCTGCCAAGGTGCCAAACCACAGCAACATGATGGGGCCAAAGGCGCGGCCTACTTTTTCGGTGCCCAAAGGCTGGACTGCGAAGATCAGGAGCAGGACGGCAACAGAGATTGGAAGAACCAGGGGTTCAAAGCTAGGGGAAATAACCGCGAGGCCTTCGGTGGCGCTGAGCACGGAAATTGCTGGGGTGATAACTACGTCGCCATAAAAAAGGGCGGCACCCAGCATGCCAAAAACGGCAATCAAAGCGCCAAGGCGAGTTTTTTCGTCGTATTTTTCTTTGAGGAGGGCAACAAGAGCCAAAATACCGCCCTGGCCCTGGTTGTCGGCACGGGTGACCAAGAGAACGTATTTGATTGTGACGATGAGGGTGATCGTCCACAGCACCATGGAGATAATGCCGTAGACATTGTCCGGGGTAACTTCTACCTCATTGTGTTCCATGCTGAATGCAGTGTGCAAAGCATAGAGCGGGCTGGTTCCGATATCACCAAAAACCACGCCCAAGGCGCCAAGAGCAAGCATAAACTTGCCCGATTTTGGAGCAGCAGAATCGAGCTGCGAATTTTTCATTTGCATAATTTTGCGCCTGTCCGAACTAAAAGTCCACCGAAGCTAGAAAAAACCGCAAATGCCCTGGTCACCGCCCCATACGGGGCGGTCAGGGAGGCGTCGAAAAGCGCCTTAATTCCAGCTAGCGTGCACCAAATAGTGGGCTGCTGCGAGCGCGTCTGCACGTACCTGTGCTACATCCTGGCCGACCATGTTGACGTGGCCAATTTTGCGGCCCGGGCGGTGGCCCTTGCCGTAGAGGTGAATCTTGGCCTCGGGGTAACGGCGCCAGACCTCCTGCATACGCTGTGCCATTGGCTGCTCGGGATCGGTGTCCGCGCCCAGCACATTAGCCATCACGGTTACGGGCGCCAAAGTCTCAGTGGAACCCAGCGGATAATCCAGCACGGCACGCAGGTGCTGCTCAAACTGGCTGGTCACGCAGCCATCCTGGGTCCAGTGGCCGGTGTTGTGCGGGCGCATAGCCAGCTCATTAACGGAAATCTCAGGCTGCCCATTAGCATCTAGGGTCTCAAAAAGCTCCACCGCCAACACGCCGGTTACGCCCAGCTCAGAGGCAATGCGCTCAGCCAGCGCGCGGGTGGCTTCCTGCAGCTCAGCGGAAAGATTTGGGGCCGGCGCCACTGCCTCCGCGCACACGCCATTGCGCTGCACGGACTCCACCACGGGCCACGCCTGCGTCACGCCTGAAGGCGTGCGGGCCACCATGGCGGACAGCTCGCGGACCAGGGCGACCTTCTTCTCCGCCATCAACGCCGTGCCAGCACCAAGGAGCTTTTCGACGAGCTGTGCTAGCTCGTCCTTGGTCGCTGGGAACCACACGCCCTTGCCGTCATATCCACCACGACGGGCTTTGAGGCACACCTGACCATCAACGGCATCAAAAAAGCCCACAGCATCCTCGACATTTCCAATTGCAATAAATGGAGGAACTGGGGCTCCAAGCTCGCGCAGACGCTTGCGCATAACCAGCTTGTCCTGGGCATTTACCAGGGCATCAGGACCTGGCTGCACATTGACACCCTCGGAAATAAGCTGACGCAAATGCTCGGTTGGAACGTGCTCATGATCAAAGGTCATCACATCAGCGCCGGCAATGGCGCGACGCAAATCATCAATATTGGTGTAATCACCAAGCACCACATCGGCTGCTACCTGAGCGGCCGAGGAATCCGGTGCACCTGCCAATACGCGCAGGGACTGGCCCAGCTCAATGGCTGCAGTTTGCATCATGCGGGCGAGCTGGCCATCGCCAATAACAGCAACAACGGGCATGCCCGGCGCGTGGGCTGCGAAGTTTCCCTCAGGGGCGGACGAGTTTCCAGAGTCTTTTTCAGTCACATTGTGCAACTATAGTTTCCCCAACTCAGGATTCCCTAGTCTTGCCCAGTAACACCGCCCCGGGCTGTCTAGTAGTACTGCAGATCCTTTAACACTGCCTCCACCTTTTTGGCGCGGGGCAATTTATTAATCACATAGGGGCGCGGATGCCCACCCACAGCCAGAACCAAATTATTGCGTTTGCGTTGAATGCGATTGATATAGCTCAAAGGAATGGAATCGTATTTAGTGCGCAGGCCTTCGCGACGCACCAATAATTTACGATCCGTCACAATCACCCGAAAGCGGCTTTGACGCAAGAGCGGGAGCCCAAAACGCCAAGCGCTAAGTGCTACCCAAATTCCTAGCAATAGATCGCGGGTGCCGTCAGGAAAACTTGCGGCGGGAGTGGTGCCGTCAATTCCGGGGAGTTGATCCAAAAATCCAATGCCCATCCAGCAGACACCGGTAATGGCAATAAATTCCAAGAGCGGGAAAAACATTCCGGATAATGGTGCAGTGAGATCAACGTGAATGTGATCGCCTGCTCCAATATGTCTTTCCAACGCTTTCCCCTGCATGGAGTTCATGTTACTGCAGGCGCAGGTGGGTGACCTCACCGGCATTGAGGGTGTGCTCGGTGCCTTGATTATCACGCACGATCAACTGCCCACCCGCAGCGATCCCGGTGGCGACACCCAAAAGTTCACGATCACCAGGCAAAATAACGCGAACATCTTGGCCCAGACTGGAGCATACAGCCCTATAATCATCCAGCCAGGCGCTATTTCCCTTGGAATCTCCCGCAGAGTTTCCTCCGGCCCATTCCAGCAAACGCCCATACAAATTGTTGAGCATTCTTATGAGAAATTCATTCCTATCAATATCCTTGCCCTCTAAAGCCAAAGAGGTTGCATGCGGAACTGGGAGTTCCTCCTGCTGCAGGCTGATATTGGTACCGATGCCAATAACCACTGCGGGATCAGTATCTAGGGATGCTGCCTCCACCAAAATTCCGCAGAGTTTTTTGCCGTGGATAAGCACATCATTGGGCCACTTCAAGCCCGCGCCTTCCACTCCAAAAGATTCCAAGGTGTCCATCATGGCCAGCCCAGAGGCCAGCGGAATGGTGCCTAAAGAATCTAGGCTATCTTTACCAGGGCGAAACAGTACCGAGAAAATCACCTGCGCTCCCTGCGGTGCAGTCCATGGCCTACCCAACCGTCCGCGTCCGCTGTCTTGGCGTTCCACGGTGGCAATAGTCCAATCCGGGGCGCCGATTTCCGCTGCTTTAATAAGGTCGGCATTGGTGGAACCAGTTGCTTCCTGATAATTCAACTGGTTATAGGGGCCATTATCCACCAAGGCGGTCTGCAAAATAGCGGGATCAAGTGGTTTCCGGGAAGTGTTCATAACCGATAATCTAGTCGCCCACCACTCGAACGTGTGGTGGATTCCCGCGTTGCTGGGCTTTTCTAGGCATGTCTAGGCACGGAGCAAGGTTTTGAAATCAATCCAGCGCAATTTTTCTTATTTTTTAAGGCTTTTTAGTGATGCTCACGACACGCCCGGAAAGTTTCATTCTCAAAAACTATCCCTTAGCTGCACTAATAACATATGTGAGATAAATCACGAAGAAATGAGTGTAGACGATACCCCCGTCAGACACTAGGATTCCAAAACATGACCATTTCCTCACCTTTGATTGACGTCGCCAATATGCCAGACATCAACACCACTGCCGGCAAAATTGCCGATCTTAAAGCGCGCCGCGCTGAAGCCCAGGTTCCCATGGGCGAGAAGGCAGTGGAGAAGGTCCACGCCGCTGGACGCCTCACCGCCCGCGAGCGTCTTGATTACCTCCTCGACGAAGGCTCCTTCGTTGAATACGATCAGCTAGCCCGCCACCGCACCACCGCTTTTGGCCTCGGCTCCAAGCGCCCCGTCACCGACGGCATCGTCACCGGCTGGGGCACCATTGATGGCCGCGAAGTCTGCATCTTCTCCCAGGACGGCACCGTTTTCGGTGGCGCCCTCGGCGAGGTGTACGGCGAAAAGATGATCAAGATCATGGAAATGGCTATCGACACCGGCCGTCCACTGATCGGTCTCTACGAAGGGGCTGGCGCTCGTATCCAAGATGGTGCAGTATCCCTGGACTACATCTCCCAGACCTTCTACCAAAACATCCAGGCTTCTGGCGTTATCCCACAGATCTCCGTGATCATGGGCGCCTGCGCAGGTGGCAACGCCTACGGCCCAGCCCTGACCGACTTTGTGGTCATGGTGGACAAGACCTCCAAGATGTTCGTTACCGGCCCAGACGTCATCAAGACCGTCACCGGCGAGGAAATTACCCAGGAAGAGCTCGGCGGCGCCACCACCCACATGGTCACCGCAGGTAACTCCCACTACACTGCAGCTACCGATGAGGAAGCTTTGGACTGGGTTCAGGATCTGATCTCCTTCCTGCCTTCCAACAACCGTGGCTTCGCTCCAGAAGAGGACTTCGACGAGGAAGAGGGCAGCATCGAGGACAACCTCACCCCTGATGACCTCAAGCTCGATGAAATCATCCCTGATTCCGCCACCGTTCCTTATGACGTGCGCGATGTTATTCAGTGCATCACCGATGACGGTGAGTACCTGGAAATCCAGGCTGACCGCGCCGAAAACGTAGTTATCGCTTTTGGTCGCATCGAAGGCCAGTCCGTCGGTTTTGTGGCCAACCAGCCCACCCAGTTCGCTGGCTGCTTGGACATCGATTCCTCCGAGAAGGCAGCTCGCTTTGTTCGCACCTGCGATGCCTTCAACATCCCAATCGTCATGCTGGTTGACGTCCCCGGCTTCCTGCCTGGCGCTGGCCAAGAATACGGCGGCATCCTGCGTCGTGGCGCCAAGCTGCTCTACGCCTACGGCGAAGCAACCGTGCCAAAGATTACCGTCACCATGCGTAAGGCTTATGGCGGAGCATACTGCGTGATGGGCTCCAAGGGCCTTGGCTCTGATATATGCCTCGCATGGCCAACCGCGCAGATCGCCGTCATGGGTGCTGCTGGCGCTGTTGGATTCATCTACCGCAAGGAGCTCATGGCAGCTGACGCCAAGGGCCTTGATGTTCAGGCACTGGCTAAGTCCTTCGAGCGCGAGTACGAAGACCACATGCTCAACCCATACCTGGCAGCTGAGCGTGGCCTCATTGACGCTGTTATCTTGCCTAGCGAGACCCGCGGCCAGATTGCCCGCAACCTGCGTCTACTCAAGCACAAGAATGTCACCCGTCCTGCACGCAAGCACGGCAACATGCCTTTGTAAAAAATAATTGTGCCGGAAACTTCCACCAGTGCTTCCTCAGAAGTCCTCACAAAAGTTTCCGGCACTTTTGTTTTGCCCTGAAACTGGGCCAAAAGTATCACCTTGAGTGTGCGCAGTGGATAAAACTAGGCCACGCTGGATTAAAAAATCCCGCTGGAATCCTAAAAAATTGCACTTTAGAACTCATGCTTGCTGGCTTTAATCCAGCAAGCTGGGTTAGCATCCTTCATAGTTAAAGCAGTAACGCTCCACGGGGGACCATCCAACCTAGGCAGCCTATTTTTAAGTTCGCCAGGTTTTCTAAACCAATCTCCCGCGGGCACAGATTTTCCCACTGCTTTTTGTATAGAACATTCGCGTATTACTCAAGAACCCACCCCAGGATTTAGACTAAGAAACTATGACTGCAGCACAAACCACACCTGATCTCACGACCACCGCCGGAAAACTATCGGATCTCCGCGCGCGACTCAGCGAAGCCCACGCACCCCTGGGCCAAGCTGCCGTAGAGCAGGTACATGAGGCAGATAAGAAAACTGCCCGTGAACGCATCGAGTATTTGCTTGATGATGGCTCCTTTGTAGAGGTTGACGCTCTTGCACGCCACCGCTCCAAGAGCTTTGGTTTGGACGCGCACCGTCCCGCAACCGATGGCGTAGTCACCGGCTACGGCACCATCGACGGCCGCAAGGTCTGCATCTACTCCCAGGATGGCACCATCTTTAACGGCGCCTTGGGTGAGGTTTATGGCGAGAAGATCGTCAAGGTTTTGGATCTGGCTATCAAAACCGGTGTGCCTTTGATCGGCATCAGCGAAGGTTCCGGCCCTCGTATCCAAGAAGGCGTGGTTTCCCTCGGCCTCTACTCCCAGATCTTCCACCGCAACACCTTGGCTTCTGGTCTTGTCCCTCAGATTTCTTTGGTCATGGGCACCAGCACCGGTGGCAATGCCTACTCCCCTGCCCTCTCTGACTTTGTGGTCATGGTGGATAAAAAGTCCCAGATGTACCTCACTGATCCTGAGACCATCAAGACTGTCACCGCCAAAGACATCACGGCTGAGGAACTCGGTGGTGCGAGCACTCAAATGGCCACCACCGGCACTTCCCACTTCACTGCTGCACAGGAAACTGATGCCTTGGACTGGGTTCGTGAGCTCACCACTTATCTGCCTTCCAACAACCGCGCTGAGGCTCCTCGCGTGGCTGCGGAAATCATGCTTGGTTCAATCGCTGAGAACATCAACGACACCGATCGTGAACTAGATAGCATCATCCCAGACTCCCCCACCCAGCCATATGACATGAAAGAGATCATCTCTCGCGTGGTTGATGGTGGCGAGTTCTTTGAAATCCAAGGCGATTACGCCTGCAATATCCTCTGTGGTTTTGCTCGCGTAGAAGGTCGCTCCGTGGGTATTATCGCCAACCAGCCCACCGAACTTGCTGGTTGTTTGGATATTAAGGCTGCAGAAAAGGCAGCTCGTTTTATCCGCACCTGCGATGCTTTTAACATTCCTTTCATTGAATTTGTTGACGTCCCTGGTTTCCTGCCCAGCACCGATCAAGAATTTGATGGCGCTATTCGACGCACCGCCAAGCTGCTCTACGCCTACTCTGAGGCCACCGTTGGCAAGATCACCGTGATCACCCGCAAGTCCATTGGCGCTGCCTACTGCGTTATGGGCTCCAAGGATCTCGGCGCTGACCTGGTCTTTGCTTGGCCAACCGCAGAAATCGCCGTCATGGCAGCACCGGGTGCCGTCAACGTGATTTTTGAAAAGGAAATCAAGCAGGCAGAAACCGAGGGCAAGGATATTCCAGCGCTGCTCGAGGGCTTTGCTGAACAATATGAGGAGTCCCACCTCAACCCTTACCTTGCTGCCGAACGCGGTTATGTCGATGCAGTGATCCCACCATCTGAAACCCGTGGTCAGATCATCGAGGGCCTGCGTTTGCTCGACCGCAAGGTTGTTAACACCCCCGCTAAAAAGCACGGAAATATTCCGCTCTAAAGCTTCACCCCTTAAAGCTTTAATCAGCTGCTGAAACTCATTATTTTAAGGAGAACCATGTCTGAGAACAACACCACCGAGGCTGCTCAGAAGCCCTTTTTCACGGTGCTATCTGGCAACCCTGATGATACCCAGGTGGCAGCACTGACCATGGTGATTGCAGGTCTTGCCAAGGCTGCAGCGCAGGCTCAACTCACTCAGCCTGCCACCCGCAACAACTGGGGCAACGTGGCTGAGCGCCTCAACCGCCCAACCACCTTTAACCCCAGCGCCTTCCAGAATGTGAACTTCTTCTAAAAAGCAGCTCCAGCGCCACGGCCTTTAAGGTCGTGGCGCTTTGTCATGCGCAAGGTCAGTGGCGGACAAGGATTAGAATGTGGCAGCATGCAGATTGTTCTTGCTTCCCAGTCCCCCTCGCGCCGCATGATTTTGCGCAGCGCCGGCGTGGAGCCACTCATCCACCCCGCCCACGTTGATGAAGACGCCATCATCCAAAGCCTCAGTGGCGCCGCCCCGCGCGAAATCGTCAGCCAGCTCGCGCTGGCCAAAGCGCGCGCCGTAGCACCCAGCTATCCAGGCCAGGTCATTATTGGCGGTGACTCCATGCTGCTTATCGACGACACCCTGCAGGGGAAACCACACACAGTTGAAGAAACTATTCGACGGTGGAAACAACAACGCGGAAAAACCGCACAGCTTATTACCGGACACTGCGTCATTTGGCAGGACCAAGAGATTATCGAATCCTCGGCCACCACGATTCATTTTGCAGAGGCCAGCGATACCGACATCGCCGCCTATGCAGCCTCTGGAGAGCCCTTAGAGTGCGCGGGAGCCTTTACCCTAGAAGCACTAGGCGGATGGTTTATCGATTCCATTGAGGGCGATCCTTCATCAGTGATCGGACTCTCGCTGCCTGTTGTGCGTCGCGCGCTGTACCAATGCGGTTTTAATGTCAGCGATTTTTGGGGCGCCAACCCACAAGCTGCGTCCTGAAGTTAGGATGAGGAGCATGGTTCAAATGAATGACATGCTAGCTCCCCCACCCGTTCGCCTTCCGCAGGATCCCGCCCAAGGCGCAGATCCAGCTCTTACCACCACTGCCCTCACGCACCCAGATAGCCCACTTGTGTGGGCTGTGCGGGCCGAGGCAGCCTTGGAATCAGCCACCACTGATGAAGAAAAGTTGCAGGCTTATGCTTTTGCCCGCACTGGCTATCACCGCAGCCTCGACCGTCTGCGTGCCAATGGATGGAAGGGCTGGGGGCCAGTTCCTTATTCCCATGAGCCCAACCGCGGTGTGCTCCGTGCAATTGCTTCCCTAGCGCTTGCAGCAAAGCTTATTGGTGAAGATAACGAATATGATCGCTGCCGTCAGATGCTCTCTGATGCAGATCCAGAGTCCGTAGCCATCTTGCTCGATAAGTAGTCAAAAAAATAACCTGGTGGATTGTCCCAAAATTGGGCTAATCCGCCAGGTTTTTTCGTCGAAAAGCGCGCTTTTAAGCTTGTGCGGCGTCTTCGATGCGCTTGATGGCTTCGGTGGCCACCAGCTGCTGGATGCCCATGTCCAGCTCAGAGGTAAAGCCCACGCAGGAGCAGTTGATCTCGCCCAGGACGTAGGTGTCAGAGCCGTCTGGTGCGGTATCGAGCATGAAGTCCGCGGTCCAGATCAGTGGGATGTTGTCGCCACCGAGCTTCTCAGCGATAACCGGACGAGCCTCGGCGAACTCATCGATGAGGTCTTGCCACTGCTCTGGCTTGTCGTAGGTGTACTTCGCGCCAGAGAACAAGGTTGCAGAGAAGTTGTCGCCACCGGCAGCTGGCTTCTTGTGGACCACAAATACTGGGTGTGGGCCAACCAGGAGGATGCGGATTTCGCCCTCGACGATGCGAGGCATGAAGCGCATATCTACCAGCATGCCGTTATCGCCAATGATGTACTGGTCGCAGAAGTCCATGAACTCGCCGAGCTCGCGGATTTCGGTGTGGTTATCCACTGCCTCGGTGCACTTGATCTTGGTGTCTAGGGGCAGCTCGGTGCCTGGCTCGATGCTGGCAGCAAGTTTCTTGTCCACCAGCTGCACGCGCCAAATGCCGGAACCGGTGGAACCACGATTTTGTTTGAGCACGCGCTCGCCATAGGACAAGGAAGATGGGAAGAGCTTGTGTAGGGTCTCCACGTCATAATAAGCGTGGGTGTCAGAAGGAACCAGATCGGTTTCTGCCAGCTTAACCAGCGCGTCCTTAGCGCCATAAGCCATCATTTCCTCTGGGGTGGACATGCCAACCAGGCCAGCTTCGGACAGACGGGTGAGCAAATCAAAGTAGCCACGCTCGCCGCCGGGGATGTTGCCGGGGTTTACGCGGGAAATATAACCATCAAATTTTTCAGAAACATAGTTAAATAGGTCTTCGGTCCACTCAGGGCGGTAGTACACAACCTCAGCGTGCCAGCCGTTCTCCACAATGGAGTTGACGATTGGCATGGTGTCCTTGCGATGTCCATCGAGGAACTTGTCGGAGCCGCCCTCAACCTCGAAAACAACGATGCTCTTATGCATGGTGGTGGATTTCACTTTCTCATCTCCCGGCGGCTCCTTTGTGGGGTGCCAAACCGGACTATTCAGCAGAGTCAAAAATTGCGGACAACATGGGAAACCCTCATATATGTAGGCTCGCAGAGATAACTTAAAAGTAGGGCTTTAACACGTTGACAAGATAGACAATAAAGTACCAAAGATGATCGTGGAGACTTAACTAACTCAGTAGTAATTAAGGACACAGGAACCATAAAGCAATATGCTTGGTTACGTATCAAAAGTATCGACCCCCTTATGGAAGGCAGCGACCTCACATGGCAGCACCGTTTGACCCATTTCCCGCGTTTCAGGAATATGCGCACCCTGAGAGGATCGTCTCCGCGTCCTGGCTTTCCGCACGTTTGGGATCCCCTGGCCTCAAAGTAGTGGAATCCAATGAAGATTCCCTGCTCTACGATATTGGACACCTCCCCGGCGCTGTCCGCATCGACTGGAAGAAGGATCTCAACGATCCCATCACCCGCGACTTCATCGATGGCAAGGCTTTTGCCGAGCTCATGGACCGCAAGGGCATCGCACGCGATGACACCGTTGTGGTTTATGGCGATAAATCCAACTGGTGGGCTGCCTTCACCCTCTGGGTTTTTGAGCTTTTTGGCCACACCGACGTCCGCCTCCTGAACGGCGGCCGCGATGCTTGGATGTCCGAGGAGCGCGATACCTCCTACGTCGTCCCTGAATACCCTGCCACCGGCTACCCCGTTGTCGAGCGCATCGACGAAGGCCAGCGCGTTTTTGTGGCTGAGGTACTCGAATCCCTCAACAAGTCACAGGGCATGAAGCTTATCGACGTGCGCAGCGCCGAGGAGTTCTCCGGCCTCGATGCGCAGGGCAACCCAGTTGCCAGCGAGGGTGTGCTGCGCGGCGGACACATCCCAGGTGCCCAGCACTTGGACTGGTCCGAGACTGTATTGCCCAATGGCAACTTCCGCTCTCGCGCCGCCTTGGACGAACTTTATTCCTCCCTTAACCCCAGCGATGACACCGTGGTGTACTGCCGTGTGGGCGACCGCGCAGCTCACACCTGGTTTGTACTGAAGTACTTGCTGGGATTTGAGAATGTACGCAACTATGACGGCTCCTGGGCTGAGTGGGGAAATATGGTTCGCATGCCGATCGCAGTAGGCACTGACGACGCCGAAAAAGCCTAAAAACTCCGCTTTTTAAGTGTGCTGGGAAATTTCCAGCACACTTTTATATTTTTGTACTACTAGCTTTTACCTGCGAAAACTTTGAAGCGTCCGAAAAAATATGAGGAAACACTCATGTGTGGTTAAGTTCTTCGCGGGTGAGTGTGCAAGAATATTCCTATTGGATGGGCAAGAACTTCGCATGCCCAGTTATGCCATCACATTTTTTAACCAGGAGGGTTTTAGTGTCCGTCGAGACTAGGAAGATCACCAAGGTTCTTGTCGCGAACCGCGGTGAGATCGCAATCCGTGTGTTCCGTGCTGCTCGCGATGAGGGAATCGCCTCCGTCGCTGTTTACGCCGAGCCAGATGCAGACGCACCATTTGTTGCCTACGCAGACGAGGCTTTTGCCCTTGGTGGCAAGAACTCCGCGGAGTCCTACCTGGTGATCGATAAGATCCTTGAAGCCGCCCGCAAGTCCGGTGCCGACGCAATCCACCCTGGTTATGGCTTCCTCTCTGAGAACGCTGATTTCGCTGAAGCTGTTATCAACGCTGGCCTCATCTGGATCGGACCTTCACCTGAGTCCATCCGCTCCCTTGGCGACAAGGTCACCGCGCGCCACATCGCAAACGCTGCTAACGCTCCAATGGCTCCTGGCACCAAGGAACCAGTAAAGGACGCCAGCGAGGTTGTTGCCTTTGCTGAAGAGTTCGGTCTACCAATTGCTATTAAGGCTGCCTTCGGTGGCGGCGGACGGGGCATGAAGGTTGCTTACAAGATGGAAGAGGTTGCTGACCTCTTTGAATCTGCAACCCGTGAAGCTGTGGCAGCTTTCGGCCGCGGCGAGTGCTTTGTGGAGCGCTACCTGGATAAGGCTCGCCACGTCGAGTGCCAGGTTATTGCTGATAAGCACGGCAATGTTGTGGTTGCCGGCACCCGCGACTGCTCCCTGCAGCGTCGTTTCCAGAAGCTTGTTGAAGAGGCTCCAGCCCCATTCCTCACCGATGATCAGCGCGAGCGCCTGCACTCCTCCGCCAAGGCTATCTGTAAAGAAGCTGGCTACTACGGTGCTGGCACCGTGGAGTACTTGGTTGGCTCTGATGGACTTATCTCCTTCCTCGAAGTCAACACCCGTCTCCAGGTGGAGCACCCAGTAACCGAAGAGACCACCGGCATTGACCTGGTCCGCGAGATGTTCCACATCGCTGAGGGCGCAGAGCTTTCCATCAAGGAAGACCCAACCCCACGCGGCCACGCCTTTGAATTCCGCATCAATGGTGAGGATGCTGGCTCCAACTTCATGCCAGCTCCAGGCAAGATCACCGCATACCGCGAGCCATCAGGCCCAGGTGTACGTATGGATTCCGGCGTTGTTGCAGGTTCTGAGATCTCCGGCCAGTTCGACTCCATGCTGGCTAAGCTCATTGTCTGGGGCGCTACCCGTGAGCAGGCTCTTGAGCGCTCCCGCCGTGCACTTGCAGAATATGTTGTTGAGGGCATGCCAACCGTTATCCCATTCCACCGCCACATCGTGGAAAACCCAGCTTTTGTGGGCGATGAGAACGGCTTTGAGGTCTACACCAAGTGGATCGAAGAAGTATGGGAGAACCCAATTGCTTCTTATACCGATGCTGCAGACCTTGAGGATGAAGAAAAGGTCCCAGCTCAAAAGGTTGTTGTTGAGATTGATGGCCGTCGCGTAGAAATCGCCCTTCCAGGCGATCTCGCACTCGGTGGCGGTTCTACCGGCGCTAAGAAGAAGTCCAAGAAGCGTCGTGCAGGTGGCGCCAAGGCTGGAGTTTCCGGCGATGCAGTGGCTGCTCCAATGCAGGGCACCGTAATCAAGGTCAACGTTGAAGAAGGCGCTGAAGTCACCGAGGGCGACACCGTAGTTGTTCTTGAAGCTATGAAGATGGAAAACCCCGTCAAGGCCCATAAGTCCGGTACCGTAACCGGCCTGGCTGTAGCTGCTGGCGAAGGTGTTAACAAGGGTGCTGTTCTGCTTGAGATCAAGTAACTCTTAAAGCTAAATGCGGTGCGTAAAATCCTTTACGCACCGCATTTTTTGATTAAGCTTCCACCATGGAACCGATGGATTTAAATGGCGGCCGTTTTTATGCCCGCACCCTAATTGCGGATGACCGCATCAACGATGTCCCCGCTCTAACCAGAGCACTAGGCACAGAGGTATCGGCAGAGTTCATCTCCGAAGCCAAACGTAAATGGGAAGATGACACCGAATACACCTGGGCCATTTGTGAACAAACCAGCGTAGAGCTACTAGTTTTTGCCCGCCTCAACCCAGCCACCAAAACCTTGGAGCTACTGCCGGCCGGCGACCCAAGCACCGTACTTCCCAATGATCCCGTTCTAGAACCTGTCACCATTGGCGATGCCATGCGGGTGGGCGAAGAAACCATCCGGCGCTGGGCGCAGGGCTTTTTGGGGCTCACCCTCCCCCATTAGCCCAGCTCCGCCTGTGGCGGTGCGGGGAGGGTTCGGCGCAGGGGCGCGTCGAGAAGCGTTATTGGAAATAGTTTTCAAAAACCAGCTAGACTTGGTCGCAGACTTATTGGAACCTATTTTCATCAAGGAGTTTTTATGGCTTCACGCACCCCGGTTACGGTGCTGTCGGGATTTTTGGGATCCGGCAAAACCACCCTGCTTAATCAGCTGCTGCAGCATCGTGGGGAGAAGAAAATTGCGGTGATTGTCAATGATTTTTCCGAGATCAACATTGACGCCGCGCTTATTGCCGCTGAAGGGCATCTGACCCGTGGCGAAGATCGTTTTGTGGAGTTGACCAATGGTTGCATCTGCTGCACGCTGCGCGAAGACCTCGTGGATTCGGTCGGTGAGCTGGCACGCAGTGAAAAATTTGATCATATTGTCATTGAATCAACCGGTATCTCCGAGCCCATGCCGGTAGCTGCAACCTTTGAATGGCAGTGGGAGGACGGCACCCGGCTTGCGGATGTGGCGCCACTGGACACCATGGTCACCCTCGTTGATAGCACCCAGTTTTTGGATCAGATTCGGCGCAATACCCAGCTCAGCGCGGCAGATATGGCCGCAGCCCCCGAGGATGGGCGCCTCATTGCGGATCTCCTCACCGATCAGGTGGAGTTTGCCGATCGCATTTACCTCACTAAAACTGATTTGGCATCCCAGCAGCGCGCCCAGCAAACCGCAACGCTGGTGCGCACGCTTAACCCCCGCGCGCAGGTGTCCGCGCTGGTTGATGGCCTGAGCAATGGCCGGCCAGTGCTTGATGAGATCCTCGGCGCGCAGCTTTATGATGAACACACCGCGCGCACCTATGAGGGTTATGCCGAAGAGCTGGAAAATCCGCACACCCCTGAAACTGAGGAATATGGCATTAGCTCGCTGGTGTTTCGCAGCGACCGCCCCTTTGATAAAAATCGTCTGCTCGAGGCCCTGCGCTCCACGGTGGGGTTGGTGCGTTCCAAGGGTTATTGCTGGCTGAGCGATCACCTTGATATTGCGCAGATCTGGCATCAGGCCGGCCCCAATTTAAGCATCCGCCCGGCTGCCTATTGGGCTGGCAGTGAGCTGCAACCAGGCACAGAGCTCGTGCTCATTGGCATTTCCCTTGACGCCCCGGCCTTGCGCGCCAAACTCGAGGCCGCCACGCTCAGCGACGCCGAGGCAACCGCGCTATTGAGCTAAAAGGGCGAGCTAATTGAAGGTTGCCGCCGCCAGCTGTGCCCGCGCCGACGCTGCCCGCGGATCCTGCGGATCCACCAAAAACAATAAATCACGCAGGCGCGCCCGCAGCTCGGCGTTGTGGGGCTGGGCATTCAGCATTCCAGAGAGCTTTTCGACGCCTTCCAGGGGCTGGTCCAGCATCACAAAAACATCCGCAGCTAGCAAGGCCCATTTCACATCATCTGGATGAGCTTCAGATTGCGCAATGGGATCTACTCCCCGATCAGATTCCTGCACTCTTTTAAGTACCGAGACCGCAGCTTGGGCTTGAAGCAGCGTGCGGTCTTGGGGATTTTCTGCCAGTAGCTGTGCATAAAGCTCAAGGGCCTCTCCAAAGTCGCCCGCGTTCACGGCTTCGGCTGCTTGCCAAAGGCGCGGGTCGGCTGTTTGTTGGCTCTGCTTTTCTGCTGGGCTTTCTGCTGGGCTTTCTGCTGGGCTTTCTGCTGGGCTTAGGCCCGGCAGCTTGGTGGCATGATGGGCCAGCACATCCTCCAGCCAGTCCCCTAGTTCAATTCCCGGCAGGCCGGGTTCAAAACTGGAAACGCTAGTGGCACCCACAACTGCATAAACCACCGGCATTTGGCGGGGCCGAAATTGGGTGGCGATTTCCGGTGCGCGGTCTGGATCAACCAGAGCCAGAGACCATGTCAGCTGTGCTGTGGCAGCAAGCTGCGAGAGTTCATTTTTAAGCTCTGGGTAGCGTGCCTGCAGGGAATTGCCGATGAGCACCAGCACGGGGATTTTATGGGATAAATCGATGAGGTCCCGCTTGATATTCGCAGTGCTCAGCTGTGTGATTTCGGCAGCTGCTGTGGTGGTTCCAAGTTCGCCGAGGTCTGGGATGGTGGTTTCTTGGGCCGGTGGCAATTGGCCTGTAACACGGAGATCGCGCTCAAGGTCGGGGGAACAAGAATCATGCGAATGGGAACTCATGGCCCTCGATCCTAGTCATAAGCAAGCGCCCCGTGGCTTTGAGCATTGCTCAAGTCCACGGGGCGCTATCTAGCTAAAAGGTTTTAGGAGACGACGACGATCAAGTCGCCACCTTCCACCTTGGTAGCTGCTGGTACAACCACGCGGTCAATCACACCAGCGACAGGAGAGGTGATGGTAGCTTCCATCTTCATTGCTTCGATGATGGCTACGGCGTCACCAGGCTTGACCTCTTCACCAACATTGACGGTCACGGTAACAACACCAGCAAATGGTGCCGCAACGTGGCCCTTGTTGGAGGAATCGGCCTTTTCTGCGGTTGCAGTGACAGATTCCACGGAACGGTCACGCACACGCATCGGGCGAATCTGGCCGTTAACGTTGGTCACCACATTGCGCATGCCCTTATCATCTGGCTCAGAGATGGCGTCCAGGCGAACCACCATTGGGGTGCGCACATGAGGCAGGCGGATCAGGGTTTCCTGGCCCTCGACCAAACCGTAGAAGAACTCGCGATCATCCAGCGCAGAGGTATTGCCAAAGCGACGGCGGTGCTCCAGGAATTCCTCGGTTGGCTTCGGGAAGAGCAGTCGGTTGAGGGTGCCGCGACGCTCTTCAGAGTTGTCCGAGTCAAGGTGCTGCTGCTCCTCGGCAGGAACCTCCTTGAATGGTGCCTTACCAGCTGGGCGACCTTCCAATGCGCGGGTACGCAGTGGTTCTGGCCAGCCTCCTGGAGGGTTACCGAGTTCACCGCGCAAGAAGGCGATCACAGAATCTGGGATATCATATTTCTGTGGGTCGGCCGCAAAATCAGCAGGGCTAACGCCAGCGCCGACGAGGTGCAGGGCAAGATCGCCCACTACCTTGGAGGATGGGGTGACCTTGGTTGGGCGGCCGAGCATCTCATTAACAGCTGCGTAGTTGTCTTCGATGAGCTCGAAGCGGTCTGCCAGACCCAATGCGATGGCCTGTGCACGCAGGTTGGAGAGCTGACCACCGGGGATCTCGTGGCGGTAGACACGGCCGGTTGGGCCAGGGGTACCGGACTCGAATGGGAGGTAGAGTCCGCGCACTGCTTCCCAATAAGGCTCAAGGTCAGATACAGCTTCTAGGCTCAGGCCGGTATCGCGACGAGTGTGTGCAAAAGCAGCAACAATCGCAGACAGGGAAGGCTGCGAGGTGGTACCAGAAAGTGGTGCCGAAGCGCCATCAACGGCATCGGCGCCAGCATTAGCAGCAGCCAGGTAGGTAGCCAGCTGACCACCGGCGGTGTCATGGGTGTGCACGTGCACTGGCAGATCAAATTCCTTGCGCAGTGCGGTCACCAGCTTGGTAGCGGCAGCCGGACGCAGCAGACCAGCCATATCCTTAATCGCCAGGATATGTGCGCCACTCTTAACGATCTCCTCAGCCATCTTGAGGTAGTAATCCAGGGTGTAGAGCTTCTCACCAGGGTTGGAGAGGTCGCCGGAGTAAGCCATAGCTACCTCAGCCACCGCGGTGCCGGTTTCCAAGACTGCCTCAATTGCTGGCCGCATCTGGGAGACGTCGTTAAGCGCATCAAAGATGCGGAAGATGTCCACGCCGGACTTGGCTGCTTCCTGCACAAACGCGCGACACACCGAATCAGGGTATGGGGTGTAGCCGACGGTGTTACGGCCGCGCAGCAACATCTGAATGTTGACATTTGGCATTGCCTCGCGCAGCGCATCCAGGCGCGCCCAAGGATCCTCAAAGAGGAAGCGCATTGCCACATCGTAGGTAGCACCGCCCCAGGCCTCTACAGAGAGGAGCTCGGGAGTTAGCTTTGCGACGGCCTCTGCCGCAGGGATCAAGGCATAAGAGCGGACACGGGTCGCCAGCAGGGACTGGTGCGCATCGCGGAAGGTGGTATCGGTGACGGCAAGTGCGTCCTGCTCGCGCAGGTCACGGGCAAAGGCCTCTGGTCCGAGCTGCTTGAGGCGATCGCGGGAGCCACGTGGCAGGGGCAGATCCTTGATTGGAGGCAACTTGTCGATTGGAGTTGCCACGTTCTTTGGCAGGGCGCCGTGTGGCTTGTTCACAGTCACATCAGCTAGGTAGTCCAAGATACGGCCGGGTTCATCATCGGCAGGTGGTGCCTGCAACAGGTGTGGGTGCTCAGCGATGAAGCTGGTGGCGATGCGCTTGGAGGTGAAGTCCTCTTCACGCAGCAAGGCGCGCAGGAAGCCAATGTTGGTGGCCACGCCGGAAACGGTGAATTCTGCCAGGGCGCGCTGGGCGCGGGCTACTGCAGTTTCAAAGTCAGAACCACGGCAGGTCATCTTCACCAGCATGGAGTCAAAGTGTGCGGTGATTTCGCCACCGAGCTGAGCTGCGCCGTCGAGACGCACACCAGCTCCACCTGGGGAACGGTAGGCGGTGATGGTTCCGGTGTCAGGGCGGAAACCGTTGTTTGGATCTTCGGTGGTGATACGGCACTGCAGGGCGGCACCGTGGGTCTTGATCTTGTCCTGGGTGAGGCCAAGATCCTTCAAAGTTGCTCCCGCAGCTAGACGCATCTGCGCCTTCACCAGGTCAACTTCAGTTACTTCCTCAGTAACGGTGTGCTCCACCTGGATACGAGGGTTCATTTCAATAAAGACGTGGTTGCCCTTTTCATCCACTAGGAACTCCACGGTTCCAGCACCCTGGTATCCAATGTGGCGGCAGAACTTCACGGCATCAGCGCAAATACGCTCGCGCAGCTCAGGATCGAGGTGCTGCGCGGGGGCGATTTCTACGACCTTTTGGTGGCGACGCTGCAGGGAGCAGTCGCGCTCAAAGAGGTGCACAATTTCGCCGGTATGATCGCCCAGGATCTGGACTTCAATGTGCTGTGGGTTAATAACTGCGCGTTCAATATAAACTGAGCCATCACCAAAGGCAGCTTCTGCTTCGCGGGAGGCTTCTTTAGCAAGCTGTGGAAGTTCCTCTGGGGTTGCGACAAAACGCATGCCACGTCCGCCACCACCGGCTACTGCCTTGACAAAGATTGGGTAGGTCTGGCCTTCAGCGCTCTTGACGATCTCATCAATGTTCTTGCTTGGCTTTGATTCTGCCAGCACCGGCAGACCAGCTTCTTTTGCTGCGGTCACTGCGCGAGACTTATCACCAGTGAGGTCAAGCACCTCTGGGGTGGGGCCAATAAAAGTAATGCCGTTTTCTGCACATTCACGCGCTAGCTGGGCGTTCTCAGAGAGGAAGCCATAGCCTGGGTAAATTGCATCCGCTTTAACGCGGAGGGCTGCATTAATAATTTCATCGATATCCAGGTAGGCCTTAACTGGCGAACCTTCAGTGCCGATGCGCACTGCCTCGTTGGCGAAAGAGCGGTGGAAGGAGCCACGGTCTTCGCGAGGGTAAATAGCGACGGTGGCCGCTCCGGTTTCAAAGGCGGCGCGGAAGGCGCGAACTGCAATCTCTCCACGGTTAGCAACCAAGATCTTTTTGAATGCTGGAAGCGTGGAGGTCGTGTGAGTTGACACTATGTTTGTTCCTTTCAACAAGAGTCCGCCTAGGGTGATGGCAGTCACTCTGTCTAAACATCGTAACGCCGGGAACCATCAATCAAACATCGATTTCCGAATTCTCTCCGCAACTTCTCAGACACACTTTGCTGACCTGCGAAAGTTATAAAACATTAAGTGAAATTAACCCCCCATTCACTAGCCCCGTCCCCCCTGCAAAATCTTGGCTGGGGGCTGATTTGGTTGCCATTTTTAGCCAAGTTAAAAAATCAGGTGGCAACTACCTGCACACATTCAAAATTGCAGAAGTTTGCAAAGTTAACAAAAGGGGGGTGTGCAACTTCACAGCCTTCGGGAGTCCGGCTTCGCTCCCCTTTTGTTGCCTTGCACCTATGCGCATAAACAAATCCCCGCCGCGACTCAGCTTTTGAAGCTAAGGCGCGGCGGGGATTTAAGAGTTAGCAGGATGAGGGATTAATTAACCCAGATCATCATGCTGCATCAGCTGACGTGCTGCCTCGGTGATGGAACCTGACAGGGAAGGATATACCGCAAAGGTATCAGCCAGGTCAGATACGGTGAGCTGGTTGGTCACAGCAACTGCAATTGGCAAAATAAGCTCAGATGCAGTTGGAGCCACAATAACGCCACCGATAATCAGGCCAGAGTTGCGGCGGCAGAAGAGCTTCACAAAGCCGTGGCGCAAAGAACGCATCTTGGCACGTGGGTTGGTTGCCAAAGGCAAGACGATCACACGAGCAGAAACCTCTCCGGATTCCACCTGGGCGTGGGTAACGCCAACAGCTGCAATCTCAGGGCGAGTGAACACCGCAGTAGCCACGGTCTTCAGGCGGATGGGAGAAACACCTTCACCCAGTGCGTGGTACATCGCCACACGGCCCTGCATTGCTGCCACAGAAGCCAGTGGGAAGAGGTCGGTGCAGTCGCCGGCTGCATAAACGCCGGAGATGTTGGTGCGGGAAACGCGGTCCACCTTGATGTGGCCTGAAGGTGCCAGCTCAACACCAATGTTTTCTAGGCCCAGATCGCGGGTATTAGGAATGGAACCAACAGTCATCAATGCGTGGGATCCAAAAATTTCGCGACCATCAGCGGTACGTACGCAAACGCCACCGTCCTCGGTGCGGGTAACGGAATCAACGCGGGCATGCTTTTCTAGGGAGACACCGCGTTCTGCAAGAACAGTTTCCAACACATCCGCAGCATCCGCATCATCGTGTGGCAGGATGCGGTCACGGGAAGCCACCATGGTGACCTTGACACCCAGCTCAGCAAAAGCTGAAACAAACTCTGCACCGGTTACACCAGAACCGACCACAATCAAGTGGGTTGGAAGATCTTCAATGTCATAAACCTGACGCCAGGTAAGAATGCGCTCGCCGTCTGGTTCTGCACCTTTGAGGATGCGAGGGGTGGCGCCGGTTGCTACCAACACCAGATCGCACTCCACAGTCTCTTCACTACCGTCGACATGGGTGACCTTGATGTAGTGAGTGGTCTGCTTGGTGTTGTAGTCATCAAAGCGGCCAAAGCCGTCGATCAAACGCACACCTGCGCGCTGTAGCTGTCCGCGGATATCTTCGGACTGCGCCATGGCAAGTGCCTTAACACGGATGTTGAGAGCATCGATCTCGAGATGAGCCTTACCCAATCCGCGGTTAAGGCCCATGTCATCGGCGCGACGAAGGTCAGTTTTAATGCCGGTACCGGCAATAAAAGACTTGGATGGCACGCAGTCCATGGTGACTGCTGATCCACCCGCTCCCTCATCTTCGATAATGGTGACTTCTGCGCCGTACTTTGCGCCGACTAGGGCAGCTTCGTAGCCTGCTGGGCCACCGCCGATGATTACGATTCTCTTTGCCATTAAGGCACCTCCACACGTGTGAGCTGGGTGAATGCTAGTTGGATTGCACCTATGCGTGATCCAAGTCTAAATGAAACATGCTGATACGCCCTGGGTGACGTCTCAGCTTTTTAGAGCCAGCCCTACACACTACCCCCATTAATGGTTTAGAAAAGCCTCAGATCTGCTGCTGTACTGCTGTACCAGCGATCCAAAGAGCCTGACCCCGACTCCAATGGCCCTTTCATCAACCACCAAATCACTTTGATGCAGATCCTGTTTGGTGCCGTGTCCGGACCAACAACCCAGGCGAGCCATGGATCCGGGGACGTGTTCGAGGTACCAGGAGAAGTCCTCGCCACCCGAAGATTGGGGTGCCTGAACTACCGATTGCTGATCAACATCGCGGGCAGCACTGGCCAAGAGGGCGGTAGCAACATCATCATTTAATACCGGCGGAACGCCCGGATTATAAATCAGTTCATGCTTCACTCCAGTGGGTGCGAGCACCTGTTCCACCAGCTCAGCGACCAAAGGACGCATATCGCGCCAAGTTGTAATGTCTGCGGTACGCAAGGTTCCGGACACCACTCCAGAATCTGGAATGGCATTGGGGGCATACCCCGCATTGATGGTTCCAAACACCAACACAGTTCCGGTTCGCGGATCCACGCGGCGTGAGAGCAAACCAGGTAGGTCTACCACCAATTTGCTCAATGCATAGACCACATCGGCAGAAAGGTGTGGGCGTGCGCTATGTCCCCCTTCGCCCTTAACTCTGATTTCAATCACATCTGAGGCAGAAGTGATAGCCCCGGCGCGAATTCCGACTTTTCCAACCTTCAATTTTGGCTCCACGTGGATGGCATAAATGGCGTCCACACCTTGCAAGGCACCAAAGGAAATAAGGTCGGTGGCGCCGCCGGTCATTACTTCTTCGGCGGGTTGAAAGATTACGCGGATTCCCATATCAAGATCCACGGTGCTCAGCGCGCAGGCCAATGCCAAGGCAATGACAGTGTGCACATCGTGGCCACAGGAGTGTGCCACCCCGGTGGTTTCAGAACTAAAGTCCAAACCAGTGCTTTCAACAAGCGGCAAGGCGTCCATGTCGGCGCGGAAGGCCAAGCGGGACTCACTTGCTGGCCCAATATCGACCATGAGGCCGGTACCTGGGAAGAGGTGTGGTTTAAGACCGTGGTCTTTTAAGACGGAGGCCAAAAATTCAGTTGTCCGATATTCCATATGGGAAAGCTCGGGGTGGCTGTGTAGATGCCTTCTCCAGCTGATGACCTCGTCATGGTGGCGGTCCAACCATGAGGCAACCTGCGCACCAATATTCATCACACGTAGTCCCTTCCTTTGAGTTCCACTGACATATCGGGATTACCCGCATAGCGGTAGAGTCGATTCTAATAGTGATTGCACAAAAACCTAGGATCGGGGTGTTAATGGACGAGTCCCGTCAGCTCACATTCGGCACTGCAGGTATGCGTGCACCAGTGGGTCCAGCTCAGCATCAGATGAACGTACTTCAGGTAACTCGCACAACTGCAGGTTTGGCAAGTTGGCTCGCGGAGCGTTCCGCCCTTGACCAAATTCCACATCCTGTCCCTGAGGATGAAACCGGAATTGGGCGCGCTTTGTATCCCGAGGATGGCCCGCTGCGGGTGGTGGTGGGTTATGACGCCCGTTATGGCTCCCATACTTTTGCTGCCACCACTGCTGAGGTTTTTGCTGGTGCTGGCTTTGAGGTAATTTTGCTGCCCACTCCCAGCCCCACTCCAGTAGTTCCCTGGCTGGTAAAAAGGCGTCATCTTGATGCTGGTGTGCAGATTACGGCTTCCCATAATGGCGCTGCAGATAATGGTTATAAGGTATTTTTGGCCAATGGTCGCCAGCTTTATTCCGAGTTGGAACAAGAACTTGAAGCGCATATTCAGGCCATTGAGGATCCAGTTTTGGTGCCGCGCGTGACGGTGCGCCCCACCGCCGATCAGCTGCGTCGATATATTGATGAGCTGGTAGAACTGGTCACCCCAAAGCAGGCTGATTTGCTGCGGGTTAATTCTGAGCGCGCGAGCCTAAAAATTGTCTATACCGCGCTGCATGGCGTGGGCGGACGTGCAATGTCAAGCGCTTTGCAATTTGCCGGTTTTGCCGAGGCCTACCCCGTTAAGGCCCAGCACTTCCCTGATCCCACTTTCCCCACTGTCTCCTTCCCCAATCCGGAGGAGCCTTCAGCGATTGCCATGTTGTTGGACTACGCCGCACAAAAGGATGCTGATTTATTGTTGGCGCTTGATCCAGATGCCGATCGTTGTGCTGTGGGCATTCGCACAGAAGATGGCAGCCATCGCATGCTTTCTGGCGATGAGGCAGGCACGCTGCTGGCCACGCGCTTAGTGCCGGATTTTAATGGGGAGGGCACTCCCCCAGTTGTGGCGACATCTATTGTCAGTTCCCATTTGCTTAGCATTATTGCCGCCGATAAAGGCTGGGATTATGGCGAGACACTCACCGGCTTTAAAAATCTCTCCCGCGCCGCCGATAATTTCCCTGGCGAGCTGGCCTTTGCCTATGAAGAGGCCGTTGGTACCTGCCCCGCCCCGGATCTGGTTCCAGACAAAGATGGCATTGCCACCGGGCTGTTTATGGCAGCGTGGGTCGCCGAGCTCAAGGCGCAGGGCCTAAACCTGCAACAAAAACTTGATGAGCTCTACCGCCGCTATGGGTATTTCGCCTCCACGCAGGTTGCGGTGCGTACCACCAACCCCAGAGAGCTTGTCGACGCCTGGGCCACCCATCCCCCACAGGAGCTCATAGGAGTACCACTGAGTGCAGTGGCACTGCCGGAAAACCAAGGCATTACCTTGCATGGCCAGGTGGGAGCAATCCATATCCGCGCTATTGCGCGTGTTTCTGGAACAGAGGCCAAGGCCAAACTTTATTTGGAGGTCGGCCAAGCAGCATCTCATGATGAGGCGCAGCAACTACTGCAACAACTTCAAAATGAAGTTGAGCAGTGGCTACACCAGCTTTAGCCGTCTTGTTCCTCGTCGTCAGCCTCGTCTTCGGAGTCATCTTCTTCGGAGCGAGGCTCATTGAGCTGGGAATCGGCCTCAAAAATAAGGCCGTCTTTCTCGGTGGGCCAGCGCACATCAATGCCTAGCTGTTCATCCACGCAGATATTGGCCACTAACTCTCCCGCCGCTGGCATCAGTGCCATCGGTGGCACTTGCAGTGCAAAGGCGAGGTCATAGAGGGTAGAAAGTCGGGGATCTACTTCCGTGCCCCGATTATTTTCATTTCTTTCGAAGTTGGAGATGGTGTTTCTGCTGATTCCAGACAGTTCTGCCAATTCCTCTTGGCTTAATCCGCGAAGGGTGCGGATTTTACGGAGACGGGTTGCCAAGGCGTGGCCATAACTCGGCCACCGCCTTCCACCCATCTCTGTCGACATAAAAACAACTGTGCCGACCAAACTCCCACTGAACCGCCCACTAAAGTGGGCAAAGGGTTGTGGGTGTGCGCTAAAGACCTTTATAGGTCAATATTTCGGGGACCGTATAGACGGTCGCCAGCGTCTCCAAGACCAGGGACGATGTAGGCATCCTCGTTGAGTTCGGGGTCGATGGTTGCAGTAACCAATCGCACTGGCAAGCCGGACTTCTCCAAAGCATCAACACCAGGCTGTGCAGAAACCATGCAGATTGCGGTGATATCGGTAGCGCCACGATCAGCCAAAAGGCGAATCGCATGCAGCAAGGAACCGCCAGTTGCCAACATTGGATCAACCAAGAAAACAGGCTGTCCACTGAGGTCCTCTGGCAGAGCTTCCAGGTATGGAACTGGCTCATGGGTTACTTCATTGCGGGCCAGGCCGATAAATCCAACCTGTGCATCAGGGATCATGGATAGAGCTGGGTCGATCATGCCAAGACCAGCACGGATGATGGGCACGATAATTGGGGGCTGCTTCAGGCGGGTGCCTTCGGCAATAGCGACGGGGGTTTTGGTGTCGAAGTGTTCAACTTCAAGGTCACGGGAAGCTTCATAAATAAGCATGGCACCCAGATCACTGGCAGCAGCGCGGAAGGCTGCGTTGTCACTGCGCTCATCGCGCATAATGGTTAGCCGACTGGCTACGAGTGGGTGGTTGACGATGGTGATGTCCATAGTTCCTCATGTTAAATGATGAACGCTAAAAATCGTTTGTGGCATTGTTTTTTCTTAAGTGCGGGAACCTTTGGAAGCTGTACACAGACCAACAGAGTATGAGGATAAATATCGACCGCGCCCGCGCTTTGGCCCAGGATCTACTTCACCTTCCCACCCTGACTGTGCCAACGCCTGATTTTGGGGCACAGACCACCTATGAAATCCATGAAGCTTTAAGAAACTCGCTGCTCACCTATGCCCGCAATATTGACACCTTTAATGTCACCGCCACCGATATGGCTCATGTCGCACTAGATGTACTCTCACAGATTGAGACAGTTGATACTGAATTAGCTCACCAGCTGGAGCAGCTCACATGATTGATTTAGTGTCCACCATTAAGTTTTTGGCTGCACAGGAGCCCGCAGAGATTCTAGATCTTCAGATTCCAAAGGTGCCGGAAATCACCTCCGCGCTGGAGCTGGGAGCCGAGTTGCAGGCCAAGCCACAACGCCTTAGCAACTTAAAAGAAACAATAAATTCACAAAGAGATCTGCTAATTAAAACGGTGGCTGAGATAGCGCCGATCATTAATGCCACTCGCCTCGAGTTAAGCACTTTGGCTCAAGATTTTATCCGCCAGGGTATGGGGCTTTTTATACAAGCACTTAATCCAAATCCCGCCTTATCCACTGCCGCGCGGGCGCAGTTGCTGCAGTTGCCGGGGCTTTTTATCAACCAGGCTACGGTGCGCTTGCTTGAGATGGCCGAATCCCTGCAACCTTACGTCGACAAGCTAAATACGGTTACCCCAGTGGAGCCGGAGCCTTTAATGGCTGTGGCACCGGCACCTACCCCGGTGGCGTCAAGCGCCGGTGAAAAGGCGGTGGCAGCTGCAAAAAGTGCATTGGGTACCCCCTATGTTTGGGGTGGCACCACCTTAAGTGGCTTTGATTGCAGTGGGCTTACACAGTGGGCGTGGCGGGCTGCGGGCGTGGAATTGCCGCGCACGGCCGAGCAACAGGCGGTGGGGGTGCAGGTATCGGCAGATAGCCTGCAACCTGGTGATTTAGCGGTGTGGGATGGGCATGTGGCCATGTATGCCGGCAATGGGGAGCTTATTGAGGCCGGTGATCCGGTGCAGTTAAATCCACTGCGCACCTCCAATATGGGGATGACTTTTCAGGGTTTTTATCGGCCTACGGGCTAGCTAAAACTGCATTGTGACTGCCTGCTTCCTGAAAATTAGCTTTAAAGCTGAGTGCACAGGTGACGTGGCAATTCACAAACGGCTAGGATTTACCACCATGGCTGAAAAAGGTATCGTTCCGATCAAACTCTCGCTCACCGAAGGTGACTTTTATACTCTCTGGGCACCAAGTTGGCGCGAGGGTGGCAATGAATGGCAAGCATTCCTCGGTGATGGCGATGACCTTTATGTTTTTAGTTCCCCTGCGGAGCTGCTGACCTATATTGAGTCAGCCCCCAAGCATGACCTCAGCTCCCACCCTGAGTGGAAGAACTTTAATGCCGGCGATGCCGCGCGCGTTGTTCCTGCTGAGAACAATGAGCTAGATATTGTCGGCGCTCCAGCATTGCTTGCTGATCGCCCTTCCTATGCCAATGTCAAGACACTCTCCCGCATTTTTGCTGTTATGCGCAGCCTCGGCACTGTCACTGCCTCCGCACCTGTAAGTGTGTTCTTCTCTTCCCACTCCGTGCTGCACAATGTTGATCGCGGTGCCGACCACTACGCTGGCCCCAATGGACTGGGCGAATGGACTGCTATTGGCCGTGCCGTTGTTGCCAACTGGGACAAGGTTGTTGACGCCCTTGATGAGGCCATCACCATCAAGGAAGTGGACAAGGTATTTGTCGAAGATGCCCAAACCCGCATCCAAGAAGCAGAAGCTGCTGCCATCGCTGCCCGCGAAGCTGAAGAGCAGGTGGCTAAGGAAGAAGCGGAAAAGATCGATCCTTATGACACCTCTGCCTGGGCTGCAGCGGGTATTGACCCCATTAAGATCACCATCGATGGTCGCACCGTTTATACCCTGCGTACCTACCTCGGTGGACAGCCAGTGTTCCTGGGCAAGTTCGGTGAAATCTACACCTTCAACAGCCAAAAGTCCTTGCTGCGCTGGTTGGTGGAACATGATGACCACGATCTAGCTCGCGCCTCCACCTGGAGCGACCTCATGCTGGGCATTAATGCTGGTGAAACCGAAGTGCAGGTCCACCCAGACAATGTCTATACCTTCACTGGTCTGGTTCAAGACATCAATACCTCCGTGGATGCTGTTGATACCAAGCAAATGGGTCGCGCTTATGAGCTCATGGCCGATACCGCCGACTGGGCAGACGATGACTCCATGAACTCCTACTTCCTGGCTAACCCTCGCATGCAGGACTACATCTCTTATATGCTCGGCGGCAGCGATACCTCCGGCTATGTCCCTCACGCTCCATTTAATGACCACTCCGAATCCTGGCGTGAACTGGAAGAAATGCTGATGAAGCGTTTTAGCAAGATCTAAAACAAGACAGTTTTCAACCAGTCTGGCGCATTAAAAACTGGGTTTGATCGGTAATTGCCGATCAAACCCAGTTTTTTCTCAATCTTCTCGAAATTTAGTCTCTTATTGATGTAAAAGAATCTGGTCTTTTCGAAGAGTGCCCGGTCGTGGCAAGCTCTGCAGCTATTTGCCCATATACAGGTGCAAACTTCATGCCCGTTCCACTCATTCCTACAGCGACGGTAATAGGTTTTCCTTTAAGCGTATCGATAATGGGTCTGCCATTTGCGGTGAAGCCATCGTGATGCACTGAATATCGTGGACATGATTCATAAAAGTCAGGCACAACATTGCTTGCCTTATTTGAAAACTCGTCCAAGTCTGATTCAGGAACTTTTCTTACTAATTCCTCAACCGAAGCCACGGGAATGAAATCATGGCCTTCGGAAAACTTTACAGTGTATCCATCTAGGCTCGGCGCTCCATAGATGTGAAAATGAGAGCCATCTTCAAGGTCTGAGTCATAGAGAAATACCGGCATTTGATCAGGCAAGAACTGCTTAATGTCTCTCGGCATCATCCACGTTAAGGTTATGGGAGTAACCTCAATTTTCTCGCCTACCTCCGGCAATAAATCCTTTGCCCAAGAGCCTGTGGTGACGATGACATGTTTGGCCATTATGTCACCATCTTTTGTACTAATTCGAACTCGCTCAGACCCATCTAATGTAGTTTCAAGATTGATCGATTTCACCGGCATATGAGTTCGTATCTCTGCTCCCAACCTGCGAGCCTCCTCAGTCGCTGAGGCAACGGCGAGTTCAGGTCGGATTCCTCCTCCCTGTGTGTCGAGGATTCCGACCATCTGATCTTCTACCTCAAACTGAGGAAAGCGTTCTTTGAGTAGGTCCCTATCCAGGAATTCATGTTCAAGATTCCACTCGCGAATAGAAGCCATTGTTGCTTCAATGGGCGCCGATCCCTGAACACCAATTGAAAGTGCCCCAATGGGAAGGAAAACATCTCGAGCAGAGATCTCGTTGAGCTCCATCCATAGGTCTCTGGCTTGCTGTACTAGTGGAACAAGTTCCCCTCCTTCTTTCACAGCGACTCGGAAAAGGCGTGATTCACCGGCGTAACTTCCATGCGGGTGAACTATTCCAAACTGTTCGATTCCGAGGATTTTCGTATCCGGCGAAACCATGGCGCTCAACTGCCAAAGTGTCATCGAACCAATTGATCCAAGACCAATGACGACATAATCATACGTTTCTTCATTTGGCACAATATCCACTCTCCTTGTCTTGGTCTCGGAACTTTAGGCAAGTACTGGGGTTTCCCAGATATTGAGGGGAGTTCCTATTCCCTTGGCTCGAGCATTTTCATAAATGTCAGACGCCCAAGCCACATCCTCTACTGGCATGCCGCCAACAGAGTAAACAATGATGTCATCCTCGGAGGTCCTGCCAAGTTGAGCTCCAGAAATAACATCAGCAATTTCTACAACCGATCCTTTTTCTAGCAACCCACGATTTTCCAGCTCAATGAACTTAGTGCCGATAATGCCAACTGTCTGATAAGCATCTGGACCATATTCCTCGTGCCATGCCTCGTAAAGTTCACGATTGTCGACAACGAGCTTCACGTGAGAGGAGGTCAAAAATTCATCTGGCAGGCTGGCTGCAGCAGGAAGAGTAAGAAATGCACCAGGCTTTAGCCATGACGGGTCAATATGTGGATATCCATTGGCACCTTCAGTAGATGTAGTCGTCGTAACCGTAATGACGTCTGCGTCCTTAAGCGCATCTTCCTCAGTTTCAAAGGAGCGAATTGTTGTAATTTGAGGAAAATTACCTTTTACCCACTCAGTGAAACTGTCAATGCTGCGGGCACTTCGACCCTTAATGTTGAGGGTGTGAAGAGTTGGAACACTAACGATCAATGCTTCCAACGCAGTTTTCCCCATAACTCCAGGACCAACTACCGCTGCCACTTCGGCCCCTTCGCGTGCAAGATAACGACCACCCACACCAGAAATAGCGCCAGTTCGAACTGCAGAAATTAGATTGGCACTCATAATTGCCAGCGGGGCACCTGTAATTGCGTCATTAAGTACGAACATGTGGATCGAACGAGGAAGCCCAATCTCTCGATTGGAAACATTAGATCCATACCACTTCACCCCAGCTCGATTAAATCGTCCGCCAAGATATGCAGGCATAGCCATGAACCGGCGGTCTGGGGAATCCAGCGGCATATTTGGATGAGGTGATGCCTTGGGGAAGGAAACCATAGCGCCATGTGAGTTGCCATTCATTCCCGCCATACGGAAATCTTCAACTGAAAGGCAGGTCAATACCTCTTCCATCGTCGCAACACAACGAGCCATATCGGTAACGCCAGCTGCTAACATATCTGGCTCGCTCAGGAACAAGGTATCGATTCGAGGATATTCTCCCTGCTCACCATAGACCGAAGAAGCTTCTCGAGATTGTGTCATAGACATTTTCAATCCTCCTTTTAAACCAAGAAAACATATTCAGGTAAGCAATAACTATAGATGGACAGAAATTAAAAATGCAAAACCTGTCGTGCGATAGATTTTAAGCACTACGGCCCGGGGGTCTCCCTGGAAACAAAAAATAGTGACACTAATTACACACCTATTGCCATAACTGTCGGTTGATAGGTAGAAATGTGGCATACGCTCTCGCGTCAACCTTCTTTCAGTCCCGCTTTAGAAAGGCCACAAGATGACGACTAAATTGCCTCCGGAGACTGTTCGCACACAGACAATTCCCCAGTTGGGAAAGTCGACCAATGCCGCCACCTCCGTAATACGTGCCAAATTGGGAACAACCTCTATTGTTTTCATGGTTATCGCCGCTGCAGCTCCACTAACTGTGATTGCCGGCGCATTACCTGTAGGAATCGCAGCCGGAAATGGCGCTGGATATCCCGCTATGTATTCACTATGCGCAGTCATCCTCGGAGTTTTTTCGGTTGGTTTGACCACCATGGCTCGAAGAATTAAGAGACCAGGTGCTTTCTATTCTTATGTCGAGGCTGCAACCAACAAGCACTTCGGAATGGGAACTGCGTGGCTCGCTCTCTTGACGTATACCGCTGTGCAGTTCGCCGTCTATGCCTATCTCGGGGTAAGTCTTGCTTCGCTCTCATCTCAAGCCGGAATCCCAATTCCATGGTGGGCTTGGATGTTGGTCAACGTCGGAATTATTGGATGGCTTGGATACCGAAATATTGAGTTGAGCTCAAAGGCCCTAGGCATCGTTTTGATCGGCGAAATCGGCATTACCATGCTGATGGTTGCAATGATTATCGCGAAGGGCGGAAGTGATGGGCTGGATGTAGATTCCTTCACTCCTACCGCATTTTCTTCAGGTTCCCCCGTCGTCGGCCTCATGCTAGCTTTTGCAGGTTTTATCGGCTTCGAAGCAACAACAGTCTTTAGGGATGAGGCAAAGGATCCTGAGCGCACTATCCCACGGGCAACGTACATCTCACTAGCGGTTATCGGAATCTTCTATACACTTTCAGGCTGGGCAATCGTTGAGGCTTGGGGAGCAGATAATATCGTTGCAATTGCAGCAGAGGACCCTGAAGGCATGGTAGTCACCACTGCCACGAATTATGTTGGCCCCTGGGCTGGAATTATTGTTCAGATTCTTCTTCTAACCAGTTTGTTCGCAGCTTCACTTTCCTTCCACAACGTCCTGGCCCGCTATATTAAATCCATCGCCCAGGACGATTGCCTTCCGCAGAAAATTGGAGCGACCCACCCAAAGCACGGTTCCCCGCACACTGCTTCAGTGGTTCAAACTATTAGCATCATTGTTTTGCTCGCCGTGGCGGTAATTGTCGGTGCAGATCCAATTACCCAAATCTTCACCTGGTTCTCCGGTCTTTCCACTTACACAATTGTCATCATGATGGTGATGGTCTCGTATTCGGTAATGCGATACTTCGCAATGAATCCTTCAACTCAGGATTCCACCTGGTCAAAGTTTATCGCTCCCCTAATCTCCATTTTTGCACTGGGATTTGTACTTCTCTTCATCGTCTTCAATCTTCCAATGCTGGTAGGCGGATCTCAAACAATTGCCATCGCAATGGGCCTTTTGGCACCGATCTTCTTCGGAATCGGATATGTCTCCTCAGTCTTAATTCGCAACAAAAAAATTAAGACTGGTCTCTAAAACCCCAAAGACCTAAAACTCGAAACCCCAAAAATTAGAGTGGTGCCAGCTGAGAATAAGAATCCTCAGCTGGCACCACTTTTGGTTTTCTGGGAACTTCCCGAAGGGACATTTCCTACTAACCCAATCCAGCAAGATTAACTTTTGCACTGTTTTAGCGACCTCGTTAAAACACCGTGGTGGCCTTTTCATAGCTGCTACTCGTGAGTCGATGTCTGCGCCCCTAGTTAGTGATTAGTACTATGAGCAATTCATGAGGACTTCTGCCATTGCGGCACTAACCGCAGCTGCCCTATTCATGCCGCTACCACTTGTTGCCACCGAGGCGACTGCACAGGTAGCCGTGGCTCAGGAACCAGCTGCTCAAGTACCAGCTGCCAGCATCGCAGACCCCACCGGCGCTCAGGATTCCACCGGCGTCACCGCCGACAACGCCGCTTCCCTCGAAGACGTCATCAACCAAGACGCAACACCAACCTCCAGGGAGCAAGCCCCCAACACCGATACTTGCCCCAATCAAATAAGCCCCACACCTGCGCGCACCACCTCTGAAGCCCTCGCACCAGGTACCACAACCCCCACTCCCCTCCCCGTTGCTGCGGTTCCCGCCGGCGGTGCTGCCCTTGCCAGTTGTGGCGTGGTAGCTCCTGCCGAATTCCAATTGCCAGAAAACCTCACTGCCTCTGCGTGGATGGTTTTTGATATTGATTCCGGCGAGATTCTTTCCACCAAGGACCCGCACGGCCGTTACCGCCCCGCCTCAATCATTAAGGCGCTGCTGGGATTGGTCGCCATTGAAGAGCTCGACCCCACCAAAATAGTCACCGGCACCTATGAAGCAGCCAATATTGAAGGCTCCCGCGTAGGCGTGGGTGAAGGCGGCCAATATACCGTTGATCAATTACTCCACGGTCTACTCCTGGCCAGCGGAAATGACGCAGCTTATCTTTTGGCGCAGGATCTCGGCGGCGATGAAATCACCCTGCAAAAGGTCAATGCCCTGGCCCAGGAGCTGGGAACTCAAGACACCTACGCCGCCACCTATTCCGGGTTGGACGCAGCAGGTATGTCCACCTCCGCCTATGACATGTCTTTGATCTATCAGCACGCTTGGCAAAACTCTAAGTTCGCCGAGATCATCGGCACCGAATACATTGATTTCCCTGGTTGGGGCGAGAACGAAGGCTTCCAGGTCTGGAATGACAATAGCCTCTTCATGAACGATCCCGACGGCATCGGTGGCAAAACCGGCTACACCGACGACGCCAACCACACCTTCGTCGGCGGCCTCGACCGCAATGGTCGCCGCCTCGCCGCAGTCATTTTGGATACCACCATCGATAAGGGACGTGCGTGGGAGCAGGCCAGAACGCTTATCGACGCCTCCCTGATCATCCCTCAAGGTGGTGGCGTGGGCCAGCTGGGCACCCAACAACAAGAGCAGGCAACTACGTTGCCTGCTCCCACCACAACTGCCACCGCAGCTGCTGAAACACCCGATTCCCAGTCCTCCACCTCCATCAATATCGCGAAGGTGGCAATCCCACTAGCTGCTATTGCACTGCTCGTTATTGCAGCTGTGTTGTGGACTTTTAGGAAGCGCCGTTAGCGCTTTTTCACCACCTCGGCATTAGCCATACGATCGTGAATTCCGCGCATATCGTCTTCTGGCTTGATGGAGTTTCCATAAATAATTGCCATCACAAAACTAACCAGGCTGCCGATACCAGGCACGATACTAATGAGTTTCCACCAGTTACGCTTTGCTGCTGCTCCAGCAGATAGTCGGGAATGGGTGGTCACATCGCGCACCTCATAACCCATGATTTTCTTTGCAGGTGTTGCTCCCCATACGGATTCCGCACCAACGACATAAACAATGACAAAAAGGAATCCGATAATGGCCATTAGATTATCGTTGCCAAAACCAAAAATTCCCGCAACGATTGAGCCCGCGATGGTAGCAATAAATAAATCAAGAATCGCCATCCACAAACGAGTGGATGCTGCTGGGCGTTCCTGGCTCAGCTCCATCCCAAAGTTGTGGGTGGCAAAAGGCGCAGGTGTAGCTGAGAAGGCGGATTGCCCATACATGGATGATTGCGCCTGAGTTTCAAAAGGATTGTAACTGGGGCTTGCAGTATTCACCGTGGGATCACCATACACATAGCCACTATTTGGCGGCTGCCATGCTGATTCCTGGGGCTGTGCAAAAGGCTGCGAGCTGCTAGCAGATGGATTATCTGCAGGGAGGGTGCCAAAGTTACCCAAGTGCTGGATTTGTCCCCAGGTTAGTGGGATACCGGCATCAAGCTTTGCATCATAGGTGGCACGCTTTTGTGGATCCGCCAGCACTGCGAATGCTTGAACTGTTTGGGTACGGCGCGGATCATTTTGGGCAATACCCATTTGTTCAAGGCGCAAGTCACGAGCCGAAAGTGACAGCCCCAGCGCTTCAGAATCGTCTTTTCGGTCCAGACCAAAGGCGGTGTAGAGGTTAGGAATGTTGGTGTTCATAACTTCTACCTTAAACATAAAGGGCATCCCCCGTAATCGGGGAATGCCCTGAATTGGTGCAGCTTTAGGCTTATTTCCTGGTCAATAGCGAAAGTGCTCCAGCAGCCACAGCTCCAACTGCTACACCAATTCCTACCTTGCGGGCAGAACCAGAAATCTCCTCGGTGGGGTTGATCTCATGGCGAACCCTGATAACTGCTGGCTCCGGTGCTGGAACCTCAGCCATACGTAGTGATTCCTCACTGGTGGCAGCCCAGGCAGAGCAGTACATCAAAATGCGCCAGATCAAATAAAGCACCACCATGATGCCGATGATGGGACCAAAGGTTGCACCAGCTGGGTTGCTCAATGCATTGGAAGCCAGCAGCGATCCCACCTGCTTCACAATCTCAAATCCAATTGCGCCGATGAGGGATGCCTGCAGGCCAGAACGCACTGGAACTTTGGTGCGGGGCAGGGAAAAAATCAACCAGCTAAACACCAAGAAGTTGGCAAGTACACCAACAAGCAGGGCA
This sequence comes from Corynebacterium callunae, assembly GCF_046592015.1. Lineage (GTDB taxonomy): Bacteria > Actinomycetota > Actinomycetes > Mycobacteriales > Mycobacteriaceae > Corynebacterium > Corynebacterium callunae_A. The sequence continues at coordinate 250,820 of NZ_JAWVOB010000002.1, read as the reverse complement.
ACAGTCCAGGTAATCGCGCTAATTCCCGGAATTCCACCGAGTCCCAGCATTTCCAACAGGCTTTGGGTCAACCCGGAGGCTCCAACGGCAGTAACACCAAAGGCCAAGAAGAGTGCCAAAATCAAGACGATAAGTGCAAGTAAATCGGTGAGCTTGTTCTTAAGGAAGTTGCCCTCGGTGGGGTCAATGCTCCACATGCGGCTAACACCAAAGCGCAGGTTAGACATCCAGCCCAAGCCTGACCACAGAGCGGTCAAACCACCAATACCCAGCACAGCGCCACGTTGGGAGATTGCTGTTTCCACTACTTGGTTCACGGTTTTGCCTACTTCCCCATCCAGGGAGGAACTAATTTGCTCCTGCAGACGGGAAAGTAAATCTGGGTTGCCAGCAAGAATGACACCGGCGATACCAAAAATAAGCATGGCAAGTGGGAACACGGATAAGACGGAGAAATAGGTAATGCCGGCGGAAAGTTGGTTGCCGCCTTTGGCTCCGAATCTTTCGTTCATGCGCATGAGGTGGTCAAACCACTCATACTTTTCGCGCTGCTTATCAATAAATCCTGGCTCGTCGTGGTTGACGCGCTCGATGCCATATTCATCTGTTTTGCGATCATCAGGCTTGGTTCTTGTTGCCATGGGGATTTCCTTCCGATACTCATAGAACTACGCTTGGCGATCCAGTACTACCTACAACAATAGGAAAATCCGGCCCCAACTGCTTGTTGTGGCCAGATTGTAATAATAGCGCGTGGATTTATTTGCTTATCGACGACGCGGTGCTAGGAAGCCAATCTTGTCATAAACATCAGCAAGAGTTTCATTAGCAATCTCACTCGCACGCTCAGCACCAATGGCCAAAACACGCTCGAGTTCTGCACGATCGCTCATGTACTCATCAAACTTTGCCTTCAAAGGAGTGGTGAATGCTTCAAGTGCTTCGGCGGTGTCACCCTTCAGCGCACCGTAACCCGCGCCCTGGTAGGCGTCGACAAGCGCTTCAACGCTCTTGCCCGTTAGGGCGGACTGGATGACCAGCAGGTTGGATACGCCGGGCTTGTTTTCAGGGTCGAAGGCGATAACGCCATCGTTGTCGGTGACGGCGGACTTGATGCGCTTGGCGGATACCTTGGGATCGTCCAGGAGGTTGATTAGGCCCTTAGGGTTTTCACCGGACTTGGACATCTTGGAGGTGGGGTTTTGCAGATCGTAAATCTTGGAAGCGCCCTTGGGGATCAGGCCTTCTGGGACCTCAAAGGCAACGCCATAGCGGTTGTTGAAGCGCTCGGCCAGGGTGCGGGTGAGCTCGAGGTGCTGGCGCTGATCTTCACCAACGGGCACCAAATGTGGGCGGTAGAGCAAAATATCGGCGGCCATGAGCATGGGGTAAGTAAAAAGACCAGCCGAGGTACGATCAGCGCCGCGCTTGGCGGACTTGTCCTTGAACTGGGTCATGCGGGAGGCCTCGCCAAAACCGGTGAGGCAGGTGAGCACCCAGGAAAGCTCAGCATGGGCAGGCACGTGGGACTGCACAAACAAGGTGGAGCGATCGGGATCAATGCCCAAAGCCAGCAGCTGGGCGGCGCCAGAAATGGTGCGCTGCCTTAGTTCCTCTGGATCCTGCTCCACGGTGATGGCGTGGAGGTCTGGGATGAAGTAGAAGGCATCATAGGAATCCTGCAGGTCAATCCACTGTTTGACGGCTCCGAGGTAATTGCCCAAGTGGTAGGAATCGGCCGTGGGCTGAATTCCGGAGAGGACTCTAGAAGCGGTTTGTGCGGTGGGATCTTTTTCCTGCGTTGTCATGGTGTACCAGTCTAGTCATTCCTCCGGCGGAGTTTGTGGCTAGGCAAGAGTTAATTGCGGGCTTGCGCGAAAAAAGTTTTTAGATAAAACAAAACTGCGGGGCACAAGGTGGTTGTCACCTTGTGCCCCGCAGTGTGAAATTAGCTTTTAGCTTTTAAAGCTTTTAGCGCCCAGCAGAATTAGATCTTGCGGGAGGTTGGGGAATGAACATCCGCTGCAACAGCAAGACCAGCGGTAACAATTCCGCCGCCGAGAGCCACGATCAGTGCAGCAACAATGGCCATAACAGAGTGGCCAACTTCATTGGTGTACCAAACACCCGCAGCCAAGATGATGGCGCCGAGAACAATAAGGGCGAATGCCTTACCCATGTGCAATCCTTACGTTGTGTCCAACTTGGTAATACCCATTCCCAAGGGCGCGGGATGTTAGGCAACCCAAGCTGATACTTCCTCATTTAAGTTTCTGGAATGACAATACCCCGATTCCAAAGTAAAGCTAAAATATCAGCCCACATTCATTGCCTTAACCGGGGTAATAAGCCAACTATTTCCTAAACAATCGCCAAAGCCGCTGGCTCGGATCGCGCTTATATTCTTGTTCTTGGTAGTCAAAGACAGGCAGCCGCCAGCCTCGCCAAATTGAGAATAAGCGCACTACAAAGGCCACAAGCACGGAGACAATCACGGTGACATTTTCACTGGCGCCCAGATACATCATGGCAAAGTACACACAGGTTGCGAGCAGCGCGATAGAGGCATAGAGCTCTTTTTGGAAGACCAGGGGAATTCGGTCACAGAGGAGATCGCGCAACACTCCGCCAAACACACCGGTCAGCACAGAAGCAACCACGGCGATAATAAAGCCATAGCCCATTTCCAGTGCCACCTGAGTGCCGATCACCGCAAAAGCTGAAAGTCCCACCGCGTCCAGCACCAAAAACAGCACCTTAAAGTGCTGCATGAGGAAGGAAATAGAGACAGTCAAAATTGCAGCGCCAATAATCAGCAGCAAAAAGTGTGGCTTTGCCACCCATACCAAGGGATAGTGCCCCAAGAGGAGATCACGAATCGAGCCACCACCAATTGCGGTGACGCAGGCGATCACGGACACTCCAAAAAGGTCCATTTTTTGCCTGCCAGCAGCAAGGGCACCTGTCATGCCTTCGGCAGTGATACCGATTGCCCACAAAATTGTCAATAGCATTTAGGAGTACACCACGTTCAAAGGTGCGTGGTCTGACCAGCGCAGATCATAGACTGCTGCCTTGTCCACCCAGCTGCGCTCGGCGCGTTCCAGCATTTGTGCGGTGGCAGCTTGGTAGTCAATGCGCCAGCCGGCGTTGGTGTCAAAGGCCTGGCCACGGTAGGTCCACCAGGTGTACGGTCCCTCCCCTTCCGGCTGCAGACGCCGTGCAACATCAAACCACGCAGGGTTGTCCGTTGCTTCTCGACGTCCCGCTGTTCCCGGGTATTCCACCGCGCCTTGGAAGTCGCCGGCGCCTGCCACCTGGGTGGTGGTATCGGGGAAGGCACCAAAAACAGCATCCATAAAGGCGCGTTCATCAGGCAGGAAGCCGGACTTCTTTTGGTTGGTTTTCCAATTCTTCAGATCTTCGCGGCGGTGGCAAATATTCCAGTCACCACCAATAACCATGTGTGAGTGGTTGAGTGCGCGCTCGGCCAGGATTTCTTGGAATTCATCAAGGAAGTGGAATTTCTCATCCTGCTTCTCAGTTCCCGCCGAACCAGAAGGCAAATAAAGCGAAGCCACCGTAACAGGATTGCCCAGGGAAGTTTCTTTAATAGTGGCCTCAATATAACGACCAGAATCCAGGAAGGATCCAAACCCGACTGAGACATCTGTTAATTCATGGCGCGATAGGATACCCACCCCGGCGCGACCTTTGGCGGCAGCTGGTGCACCGACATAGTGCCAGCCAGCATCAAGTGCAGGTTGCAGGGCTTTTTCCGTGTCTTTTTCACTAGCCCGCACCTCCTGTAAGAGCACAATATCGGAAGCGGATTGCTCCAACCACGGCAAAAATCCGCGGTTGTCTTCACTTCTTTCTTTTACAGCAGCACGAATACCGTTGACGTTGACGGTGGTGATCTGAAAACTCATGAATGTCAGAGTAGTGCCTAGGGTGGACATTGCCCTTACAGCCCGCGTTTTTGCACCCTTTTTATGGGGCTGAACTGCGCGAATATTATTTCTTTTTACGCAGTCCAACCATCGGGAACCACACGCAAATTGCAACAATTGCCAGGCCTGCTCCAGCCAGTGCCGGGGTGCTATAGGAATAACCCGCACTAATTACTACGCCGCCAATGGCTGCTCCCAAAGCATTGCCAATATTTAGTGCAGATTGGTTAAGCGATGCTGCCAAGGTCTGAGCACGGCCTGCTACATCCATCAAACGAATCTGCAGCGATGGGATCAAGGTGGAGCCAAAGAAGCCCACTACACCAAAGTTGATGGTGCCGGCGATGGCGTTATTGGAGGTGAAGTAGAAGCCTAGGAGGGCAAGCACAATGCAGATTAGCGCCAGCAAAATTCCGCGATCCACATTCCAGTCGGCGAGGCGTCCGCCCACATAGTTGCCAGCAATCATGCCCAGACCATAGGCCATGAGCACAATCCAGATGAGGGAACTAGACATTCCGGCCTGCTCAGTCATGGTCCAGGAAATGTAGGTGTACACCGCAAACATGCCACCAAATCCTATGGAACCAATGGCGAGGGTGAGCCATACTTGACCGTTTTTAAGTGCTCCGAGTTCCGTGAGCGGGCTGGTTGGTTTCATCTCTGTCATATGTGGCATGAGGAACCACAGCCCCAGGAGAGTCAGTGCACCGAGCACTGCCACTAGTACATAGGAGGTATTCCAACCATAGGCATCGCCTAGCGCTTGAGCTGCAGGAACACCGGCAACGGTACCAATGGAAAGACCCATGCCAACATAGGCAATCGCACGTCCTCGCTGTCCTTCCGGCGCCATGGACGCAGCCGCTAGGCCTGCCACGGAGAAATAGGCGCCATGTGGCAAACCTGCGATAAAGCGCGCGATTAAGAGCACCTCATAGGAGCTTGCCAATGCGGATAGTCCATTGCCCACTACAAAGAAAGCCACCAGAATCAGCAGCAGGCGTCGGCGCGGAATGCTGCCAGTAAAAGCAGTAATCAGTGGCGCGCCCACCACCACGCCGAGGGCATAGATGGTGATGATCAGACCAGCTTTTTCCTCGGAAATAGCAAAGTCTTGAGCAATCGCACTCAGCAGACCCATGGAGACAAACTCGGTGACACCAATGGCAAAGCCACCAAGTGCCATCGCGGTCATGACGATATAACGACGAACCTCGGAAATCTCGGTTTGGCGCGGCAGGGGGCGCCTATGGAGATGTGGTTTGCGAGCTTCAGGCGCTGAATTCTCGACAATTTTTAGGGGGCTTTTTCCGGAGTCGTGCATAATTGCTCACCCTATCGGACAGCTGCGCCGTCGCCGTATTTTACAGGTTCAAATGTGCTTACTTAGCCAGCTATAAAACCTATGTGACCTAGGACATTTTTCCGATTTAACTCATAGTGCTAGCCTAATGGAAAGCCTATCCTTACTAAGCTTAAGCTAAGTTAACGAAAGTGGTATCTTCCTATGCGCTCTACGCGTCTTTTGGCTGGCATCCTCGCCGCCACCCTGACTGTTTCTCTGGCAGCTTGTTCCTCAGATTCTGCATCCACCTCCAGCTCCACCACCGCGCAGTCTGATTCACCCAGCTCTGCAGAGGCTAGCGATGCAGCGTTCCCTGTCACCATCAAGCACGCTTTTGGTGAAACTGTCATTGAAAAGAAACCTGAGCGTGTAGCTACCGTTGCCTGGTCTAACCATGAAGTTCCCCTGGCATTGGGCATTACCCCAGTAGGTATGGATAAGGCCACCTGGGGCGATGACGATGACAATGGCATTTTGCCTTGGGTTGAAGAAGTCCTTGGCGATGAGCAGCCAGTTCTTTTTGATTCCACCGATTCCCTCCCCTTCGAGGAAATCGCCAACACCCAGCCAGACGTAATCTTGGCTTCCTACTCCGGAATCACTCAGGAAGATTATGATCAGCTCTCCCAGATCGCTCCTGTGGTTGCCTACCCAGATATAGCCTGGGGCACCTCACTCGATGAGATGATCACTATGAACTCCACCGCACTTGGACTTGAAGCTGAAGGCCAGGAGCTAATCACCAAGCTTGATGGTGAAGTCACTGCAGCAATGGATGCTAATCCAGAGCTCAAGGAAGCTAAGCCAATTTTCGCCTTCTTTGATGAAAGCGATCTCTCCCAGATCGGCGTGTACACCGCAGCTGATCCACGCATGGGCTTCCTGCTTGATGCCGGTGTCCAAGAGGCTGAGGTGCTCAAGCAATTTGCTGATTCCGATAGCTTCTATGAGCAGGTTTCTGCGGAATCCCCCGAAGATTTCGCCGATGTTAACTTGATCATCACCTACGGCACTGACGATAATGCTGCCAACGCAGCACTCTTGGAAAAGATGCAGGCAGATCCGCTGCTGTCTCGTATCCCCGCAATTGCTGAAGGCAAAGTTGTCTTCCTCGGTGACGGCCCATTGGCTGCCTCCGCAAATGTTTCCCCACTATCTATTTCTTGGGGTATTGATGAATACCTAGCCAAGATCTCCGAGCCACTGAAGTAATTTTCTTATGTCTCTTGCCACTAATCCGCCGGTTTTGTCACAGAAGCCGGCGGATGTGCGTTTTTCCCGCACAGCTCTTTTCCTAATAGGTTCCCTGCTTTTACTCGCGGTAGCCACCGTCTGCTCCCTCAAATTTGGCGTGCGCTCCATCAGCACCGCTGATGTGCTCCAAGCACTCCAAGGGCATGCAGATACCACCGATCAAGCTGCCGCCCTCAAGAGAATTCCGCGCACTGTACTGGGATTCCTCATCGGCGCAGCACTTTCAGTCGCAGGCACCACCATGCAGGCAGTAACCCGCAATCCGCTGGCAGATCCAGGAATTTTTGGTGTGCTCTCCGGAGCTTCCTTGGCGGTTGTCATTGGCATTACCTACTTTTCACTGTCTAATGCCACCCTCACCATGGCGGTTGCCGTGCTAGGTTCCGCACTTGCAGCAGCCTTTGTTTATTCCGTGGGATCCTTGGGCAGAGGTGGTGCAACGCCTCTGAAATTAGCACTGGCAGGAGCTGCCACCACCGCGGCCTTAAGTTCTTTGGTCAGTGCGGTGTTATTGCCCCGAATCGATGTGATGGATAAATTCCGCTTTTGGCAGATCGGCGGCATTGGTGGCGCTGAATGGGATCGCATGACGCTAGCCCTCCCCTTCCTCCTCATCGGTTTTGGGCTGTGTTTATTTTTAGCCCCCGGACTTAATGCCCTGGCCTTAGGCGATGATGTGGCAACCAGCCTGGGTGAGAATGTCTTGCGTACCCGTATCCTTTCCTCCCTCGGCGCGGTTATTCTTTGCGGAGTTGCTACGGCACTTGCTGGCCCCATTGCTTTTGTGGGCTTGGTTGTTCCCCACATCACCCGCCTCATCGTGGGTACGGACCACCGCGTTCTCATTCCTTGTTCCGCTTTGGCCGGTGCGATCCTCATTGTTTTTGCCGATACCTTCGGCCGTGTCATTACCCGCCCCAGTGAAATTGCAGTGGGAATTATCATGCCGCTACTCGGCGCCCCACTATTTATTTGGATTATCCATCGCCAGAAAACGAGGGAGCTATGACCACCTCGCACAGCGTTTTAGCGCGTGAAATTCGCCGCCAGCGCAGCAAGCGCAGCTCCCGCAGGGCGCTAATTACCCTGGCGGTGGGCGTCGTCACGCTTGGTGTTTTTGTTTTTTCCCTGATGTGGGGTGAAGTGGTGTACTCACCGATGCAGGTCATTCAAGTGCTCAGTGGGCAGCAGGTTCCGGGCGCGAGTTATTCCGTGGGCGTGCTGCGTTTGCCACGCGCCACCATGGGTTTGGCTGCTGGCATGGCTTTTGGGGCAGCTGGCATTATTTTCCAAACGCTGCTGCGTAATCAGTTGGCCTCGCCAGATATTATTGGCATTTCTTCCGGAGCTTCGGCCGCGGGTGTTATTGGAATTGTGTTTTTTGGATTGAGCCAAACCCTGGTTTCGGTCTTTGCGCTGGTGGCAGCGCTGGCGGTGGCGATCATTATTTACCTGGTGTCCTATCGCGGCGGGTTTTCGCCCACGCGTCTGATTCTCACCGGTATTGGCATCGCAGCGATGTTAAATTCGCTGGTCAGCTACGCTTTATCCAAGGCTGATACCTGGGATTTGCCCACTGCTACGCGCTGGCTCACCGGTTCCCTCAACGGCGCAACCTGGGCGCGCACCCTGCCGTTGCTGCTCACCTGCGTGGTGCTCATTCCGCTGCTGCTAATTTTTTCCCGCAACCTCAATGTGCTGCGTTTGGGTGCAGATACTGCCCAGAGCTTGGGCATTAATACCAACCGCACTCGAGTGGTATCCATTATCGCAGCCGTTGCACTCATTGCGGTGGCTACCGCGGCATGCGGCCCCATTGCCTTTGTGGCTTTTGTGGCAGGTCCCATTGCCGCGCGCTTGCTCGGTTCCAGCGCTTCCCTCATACTGCCCTCCGCGCTGGTCGGCGGATTCATTGTGTTACTGGCAGACCTCATCGGCCAATACTTCCTGGGCACCCGCTATCCGGTGGGTGTGATCACCGGCGCGCTCGGTGCGCCTTTCCTTATATATCTGCTTATTCGATCCAACCGCGCGGGAGTTTCCCTATGACCCACCACCAATTAAGTACCCGCAACGTGGCACTGTCCTATGGCGAACGCAGTGTCATCAGCGATCTCACCCTCGAGATCCCGAGCGGCAAAATCACCTCCATCGTCGGCCCCAATGGGTGCGGCAAATCCACCCTCCTGCGCGCCTTAGCGCGCCTTTTAAAACCCACCTCCGGTGAGGTGCTTCTCGACGACGCCCCGCTGGCAACGTTTCAGGGCAAGGAACTAGCCCGCTTGTTGGGACTGTTACCCCAATCGCCCACCGCACCCGAGGGCATTGTGGTGGCTGACCTGGTGGGACGCGGCCGACACCCACATCAAGGACTAATGGGCCGCTGGAGTACCCGCGATTATGAGGTGATAGCCCGCGCATTGGAAACCACCAACACCACAGATTTGGCAGAGCGCAGCATCGATGAGCTTTCCGGCGGCCAGCGCCAACGCGTGTGGATTGCTATGGCACTTGCCCAAGAAACTGATATTTTGCTGCTCGACGAGCCCACCACCTACCTAGACATCGCCAATCAATTAGAGGTCTTGGATTTGCTCACGGATCTTAATCGCGAGCACGGCACCACCATTGTGATGGTGCTGCATGAGCTGGGACTTGCTGCCCGCTATTCCGATCACCTCATCGCCATGAATGCTGGCCGCGTTTATGCCGAGGGCACCCCACTTGAGGTGGTCAGCGAAAAGATGATGGAAGAGGTTTTCCACACCACTGCCCGCGTTATTCCCGATCCCGTATCTGGTGCGCCTTTGGTTATGCCCATGGGCCGCCACCACATTATCTCCCCTACGGAGGCTTAAAAATGGCATATGCTCCGGTGACGGCCATCGTTGAATCCGTTGAAAAGATCAGTCCAAATTTTATGCGCGTGGTGTTTTCTGGCCCCGAGATGAAAATTGTGGGCAGCACCTCCCCGGTCTTTGATCAACGCATCAAGCTGATTTTCCCCAACCCTGGCAAAGATCTACCCACCTTCCCCACCACCGGTGATTGGTATCCCAATTGGTTAGCCATGCCGGAGGATTCCCGTGGCGTGATGCGTACCTATTCCATCCGTTCCTTAAATATGGGGCCTACTTTTACCTCCTTGACGGTGGACTTTGTACTACACACCGAACCAGGCCTTACCGGCCCTGCTGCCACCTGGGCAATGCATGCTCAAGAAGGCGATAAATTGCTTATCCTCGCCCCACGTTTAGATGCAGAAGCTCAAGGTGGCATTGAATTTGATCATGGAGCAGCGCAGTGCATTGTTTTAGCTGGTGATGAAACCGCAGCTCCAGCCATAGCCCGCATTTTGGAGGATTTAGCAGCGAGTGATAATTCTCATATCACCGGCACCGCACTTATAGAAGTTCCTGAAAAAGACGATATTTTACCCATCGCAGGTCCTGCTGGCATCAGCATAAAATGGCTGCCCAGGCAGGGACGAGCCCATGGCGAGCGATTGCTTGAAAGTTTGGATCTACAAGCAAAACTAACCGCGTCCACCCCCGCAGATGGGGATACTTTATTGTGGGAAACCCCCGCTTATTCAGCTTTGGGGGAACCTGTTGCTGCTGCCAGCACGGCACATGGCGAATACTATTGGATCGCAGGTGAAAGCGGTGTGGTGACCACCATTCGGCGCGCCCTCATTAAAGAAAAAGGGCTGGACCGCTCCCAAGTAGCTTTTATGGGCTATTGGAAACGTGGCATTGCCATGCGTGGTTAAAACCCCACCATAAGCACCCATACTTCACTTAACGCTGTATTCTGGTTAATTGAACAAAAAGAGCCCAACAACCAAGGAGACTCATGGCTAAGATCATCTGGACCCGCACCGACGAAGCACCATTGCTTGCGACTTACTCATTCAAGCCAGTCGTAGAAGCATTTGCCGCCACCGCGGGTATCGAGGTTGAAACCCGCGATATTTCTCTCGCAGGCCGAATCCTCGCCCAGTTCCCGGAACGACTCACCGAGGAGCAGAAGGTTTCTGACGCTCTCACCGAACTCGGCGAGCTCGCTAAGACCCCTGAAGCTAACATCATCAAGCTTCCAAACATCTCCGCTTCCGTGCCACAGCTCAAGGCTGCTATCAAGGAACTGCAGGAGCAGGGTTATGACATTCCGGACCTTCCCGATGCAGCCGAGACCGAGGAAGATAAAGAAATCCTCGCTCGTTACAACACCGTCAAGGGTTCCGCAGTAAACCCAGTGCTGCGTGAGGGTAACTCCGACCGCCGCGCTCCAATCGCTGTCAAGAACTTTGTTAAGAAGTTCCCTCACCGCATGGGCGCTTGGTCTGCAGATTCCAAGACCAACGTTGCCACCATGTCTGACAACGACTTCCGCCACAATGAGAAGTCCGTCATCCTCGAGGCAGCTGACACCGTTAGCATCAAACACATCGCTGCCGATGGCACCGAGACCGTTCTGAAGGACGGCCTGAAGCTGCAGCAGGGCGAAGTTCTGGACGCAACCGTCATGTCCGCAAAGGCACTTGACGCTTTCTTGCTCGAGCAGGTTGCTCGCGCTAAGGAAGAGGGCGTTCTCTTCTCCACCCACCTCAAGGCCACCATGATGAAGGTCTCCGACCCAATTCTCTTCGGCCACGTTGTTCGTGCATTCTTCAAGGATGTCTACGACGAGTTCGGCGCACAGCTTATTGAGGCTGGCCTCGACGGCGAAAACGGCTTGGCTGCAATCTACTCCGGCCTCGAGTCCCTAGACAACGGCGCAGAGATCAAGGCTGCTTTTGAGAAGGCACTTGCTGAAGGCCCAGCACTGGCAATGGTGAACTCCGCAAAGGGCATCACCAACCTGCACGTTCCTTCCGACGTTATTGTCGACGCTTCCATGCCTGCCATGATCCGTACCTCCGGCCACATGTGGAACAAGGATGACCAGGAGCAGGACACCCTGGCTGTTATCCCAGACTCCTCCTACGCTGGCGTCTACCAGACCGTTATCGATGACTGCCGCAAGAATGGCGCCTTCGATCCAACCACCATGGGTACCGTTCCTAACGTTGGTCTGATGGCTCAGAAGGCTGAAGAGTACGGCTCCCACGATAAGACCTTCCGCATCGCTGCTGATGGCAAGGTGCAGATCGTTGCTTCCAATGGTGACGTCATTATCGAGCACGACGTTGAAAAGGGCGACATTTGGCGCGCTTGCCAGGCCAAGGATGCCCCAATCCAGGACTGGGTAAAGCTTGCTGTCATCCGCTCCCGCCTCTCCGGCATGCCTGCAGTGTTCTGGCTTGACCCAGAGCGCGCACACGACCGCAACCTCATCACCCTGGTTGAGAAGTACCTCAAGGATCACGACACCGAGGGCCTGGATATCCGTATCCTTTCCCCAGTTGAGGCAACTCAGCTGTCCATCGATCGTATCCGTCGCGGCGAGGACACCATCTCCGTTACCGGTAACGTCCTGCGTGACTACAACACCGACCTCTTCCCAATCCTGGAACTGGGCACCTCCGCAAAGATGCTCTCCGTTGTTCCTTTGATGGCTGGCGGCGGACTCTTCGAGACCGGTGCTGGTGGATCTGCTCCAAAGCACGTCCAGCAGGTTCAGGAAGAAAACCACCTGCGTTGGGATTCCCTCGGTGAGTTCCTCGCATTGGCTGAGTCCTTCCGCCACGAGCTCAACAACCACGGCAACACCAAGGCTGGCGTTTTGGCTGACGCTCTTGATCGCGCAACCGAAAAGGTGCTCAACGAAGAGAAGTCCCCATCCCGCAAGGTTGGCGAGATCGACAACCGTGGATCCCACTTCTGGCTGACCAAGTTCTGGGCTGATGAGCTTGCTGCTCAGACCGAGGACGCAGAATTGGCTGCTACCTTCGCACCTGTTGCTGAGGCACTTGATGCCAAGACTGCAGACATCGACGCTGCATTCCTGGCTAACCAGGGTGCTCCTGCTGATCTGGGCGGCTACTACGCTCCAGATGAGGACAAGACCACCGCTGTTATGCGCCCAGTTGCAGAGTTCAACGAGATCGTTGACGCACTGAAGAAGTAAAACTTCTTAAAAGTTCAACGCTCCGTGCCCGCTTCGGGTGCGGAGCGTTTTTCTCTGCCTGCAGCTGACATAATGGCTGTATGCATCTTCGAAAGATTCTCCCCGCCCTGGTCATTGCTGGGGCTTTAAACACCCCGTTGGCACAGGCAGCCACCCTCCAAGCCGATGTTGAGTCGGAAACCTGTGTGGCCACCAACACCGATTCGGCGCCGGTGGTGCAGTTTTGGAGTGAACTTGAAGAAGATGTGCGCGCCACGCGCCTGGCTGAGCTAGAGGCAACTGATCCAGGGATCACTGTCGCCATTGCCAGTTATGTGGCTAAGGAGCCCGGCGCGCCGACGGCCGCTGAGCTGCAGACCCGCCTGGATGCAGATCAATCTGGTGAAGGTTTAGCGATGTTGATCCCAGAGGATGCTTCTGATTCTTCACTACCTGGCAATACCGAAGACTTTAAAACCACTTATACCTACGATGAGGCGAAGTCTGCGATTGCTGGTATTTCCGATGATCCCGCTGCACATGTGTTGACGCAGTTGCAGGACGCAGCAGCCACCAGTACCCGCATCGCAGAGATCCGCGCGGAGAAATTTGCGGAGAAAACCCAGGATTATAACGAGACCCAGCAGTCCTTGAAGTCTGATTTTCAGGCCTGCGTGGATGCCATTGACGCCGCACGCCCCTTCCCTGTGCAGTACCTGATCGTGGGCGCAGTCGTGGCCATTGCGCTGGTGGCGCTCGCCCTGCGAGCGTTTAGCAACGCACGCAAAACTGCCCGGCACACCAGTTAGGTGTGCCGGGCAGGGGGACGTCGACAAGCATGCTTTTCGGCGTTTAACAGCAGCGAGCTCCTGGATTTGCGTCTTGTTCGGCGTATCGCGCTCGCCAATATTCACGCTCGCTGGGAATCGGCGCATCGGGGTGATGGGCTTTAAGGTGCGTGACGTATTTGGCGTAGGCGGTATCCCCCATCAGCTCGGTGAGATACCACCACACTGCTTTGGGAACTTTGGTCCAGGTTGCTAACTGAGTCATGATGTTTTTCCTGAAAGTGGGCTTTTAGTGAGATGAGCTAATTGGCGCACCGTGCGGATAACGCTCATCCCATTGTTGCTGAACTTCCTTTTCGCGTGGGGTAGCCAAGAAGCCAGCCGGTGCGAAGAGTTGAGAATCCACATCTGCTTCCTCAGTAGTTGGCAGCGGGGTACCTGCAGCACGGGCGCGCACAGCCTTAATGCAGACCACGATGGCAGCGCCGACGACGATCAGAACCAGGACTGCAAAGATAATGGACAGCACACCCTGGATGGCGGTGTTGCGGATAACGGCATCGATAGCCTCTGGGGTTTTGGCAGCGCCGAACTCGGTGAGTCCACTTTCCTTGGCTTCTTTGAACTTATTGTGCTGAGCCCAGTAGCCGATGGATGGATTGGAGTGGAAAATCTTCTGCCAAGAAGCGGTCATGGTGACAATAAGATCCCAAGCCAGTGGAATAGCTGGAATCCAAGCCCATTTGTAGAGACCCTTCTTGACCACTACAACCAGTACCAAGGACAGTGCAATTGCGGCGAGCAGCTGGTTCGCGATACCGAAGAGTGGGAACAGTACGTTAATGCCACCTAATGGATCGGTGACACCCATGAGCAAAATTGCGCCCCAGAGTGCACATACGAAGACGGTGGAGATCCAGTTGCCAACGGTCCATGAAGGATCCTTAAAGCGACGCAGACCTGGGACATTGCCGAGGGTATCGGTCATCATGAAGCGGGCCACGCGGGTACCGGCGTCAACGGTGGTGAGAATAAACAGTGCCTCAAACATGATGGCGAAGTGGTACCAGAAAGCCTTCATGGAAGCGCCGCCGATAAGTCCGGACAAAATCTCAGACATGCCAAAGGCCAAGGTTGGGGCGCCACCAGTGCGGGAAATGATGGAGGACTCCCCCACGCCTTCTGCTGCTGCAGCCAACTGTTCAGGGGTGACATCTGCGCCGGGAATGCCAGCAGAGTTAATCCAGGTTGCTGCGGTATCAGGGGCGCCACCGGTCAAAGCCAATGGTGCATTCATGACGAAATAGAGGTGACGATCCAGAATAACTGCGGTGATCAGAGCCATGATGGCCACGAAGGATTCCATCAACATGCCGCCATAACCGAGCATCTTCATCTGGTTTTCTTTTTCCACCAGCTTAGGAGTGGTGCCCGAAGAAATCAGCGCGTGGAAACCAGAGAGTGCACCACAGGCGATGGTAATAAAGAGGAAGGGGAAGAGATTTCCAGAGAATACTGGACCATTGCCATCCAAGGCGAAGCTGGTGACAGCTGGCATATGAACCTCGGGGCGAGCAATCAAAATGCCCACTGCCAGCAGTCCAATAACGCCGATCTTCATGAACGTGGAGAGGTAATCGCGCGGTGCGAGGAGCAACCACACTGGCAAAATAGCTGCCAAGATGCCATAGGCAATCAGTGCAAAGGCAAGAGTGGTCTTGGAAAGGGTGAACCATTCCTGACCCCAAGAGGTTTCAGCAACCCAGCCGCCGGAGGCAATAGCCAGCAGCAACAGGGTGACACCGATGATGGAGACCTCAGTAACGCGGCCTGGGCGCAAATAACGCAGGTACACACCCATGAGCAAAGCGATTGGGATGGTCATGGAGATGGAGAACACGCCCCACGGGGAATCTGCAAGAGCGTTGACCACAATCAAGGCGAGCACCGCAATGATGATGATCATGATGGTGATGGTGGCAATGATGCCGGCAACACCACCGACGGTGCCCATCTCATCGCGGACCATCTGGCCGAGGGAACGGCCTCGACGGCGGGTGGATACCCACAGCACCAGGTAGTCCTGCACTGCTCCTGCGAAAATCACACCGAGCACAATCCACAGGGTGCCAGGCAGATAGCCCATCTGTGCTGCCATAACGGGACCAACCAAGGGGCCAGCACCGGCAATGGCTGCGAAGTGGTGGCCAAAGAGTACGCGACGATCAGTTGGCACAAAGTCTTTACCATCATTGACGTATTCAGCCGGAGTGGCACGTTCTGCCTTGGGCTTAACCACCTTGTACTCGATCAGGCGGGCATAAAAACTAAAAGCGATGATGTAGGAACCAACAGCTGCGAGAACCAACCACACGGAGTTGATAGTTTCACCGCGGGCAAAGGCAATTGCGCCCCAGCCCACTGCTGCCAACACACCAAAAACCAATAAAGCCACCCTGGCGGTGGGTGACATCTTTTTATTTTTATTCACACCGACTGGCAGGTCTGTCGCGGTGCTGTGTATGAGATCGCCCTCTGAGGCCGCGGGGCGTTGTTGAATACTCACGCAGTTTTGGTCTTTCTACTCATAGCTCGTTGTCACATTAAAAAATCCCTGCATAATGCCTTGTTATCGGCATTTTTGGGGATTTAGAAGTTGTTTTCACGGCAATTTTTGAAACTTTTTACAGATGAAAGATAACACTTGCAAATGATGCAAACCACTGGATTGACTAAATTAGACACTAGTCACACCCCCGCCTTTCACCCCAATTGAAGCTTGAACCGCTTAGTCTATTGCAATAGACCAAGCGGTTCACTATGGTCGAAATACAGAGCCCCGACACACGTTAAAACTCTCTAGGGTCAGGGAAAACAACCACATCAAAGGACGGTAAAACCATGCCAAAGTACGATAATTCCAATGCAGATCAGTGGAGCTTTGAAACTCGTTCCATCCACGCTGGCCAGCCAGTTGATGGTCAGACCAGTGCCCGCAACCTGCCGATTTATCAGTCCACTGCCTTCGTTTTTGATTCCGCCGAGCACGCTAAGCAGCGCTTCGCCCTTGAGGACCTGGGTCCTGTTTACTCCCGCCTGACCAACCCCACCGTGGAGGCTTTAGAAAACCGCATCGCATCCCTTGAAGGTGGTGTCCACGCCGTAGCTTTCTCCTCCGGACAGGCTGCCACCACCAATGCGATTCTTAACCTCGCTGGCGCTGGCGATCACATCGTTACCTCCCCTCGCCTTTATGGTGGCACCGAGACTTTGTTCCTGATCACCCTTAACCGCCTCGGCATCGATGTGAGCTTTGTAGAAAACCCCGATGATCCAGAATCTTGGCAGGCTGCAGTTCAGTCCAATACCAAGGCATTCTTCGGCGAGACCTTCGCCAACCCACAGGCTGACGTCCTCGACATCCCTGCAGTTGCAGAGGTAGCGCACCGCAACAACGTGCCACTTATTATCGACAACACCATCGCCACCGCAGCTGTGGTGCGCCCACTTGAGCTGGGTGCGGACATCGTGGTTGCTTCTTTGACCAAGTTCTACACCGGCAATGGCTCAGGTCTGGGCGGTGTGCTCGTTGATGGTGGCAAGTTCGACTGGACCGTTGAGCGCGATGGCAAGCCAGTATTCCCCTACTTTGTCACCCCAGATGCTGCTTATCACGGTCTGAAGTATGCCGATCTCGGCCCTGCTGCCTTTGGTCTTAAGGCTCGTGTTGGTCTGCTGCGCGATACCGGATCCACCCTCTCTGCCTTCAATGCTTGGGTATCCATCCAAGGTATCGACACCCTGCCATTGCGCGTTGAGCGCCACAATGAAAACGCCATCGAGGTAGCAGAATTCTTGAACAACCACGAGAAGGTCACCAAGGTGAACTTCGCCGGTCTGCCAGATTCCCCTTGGTACGCCACCAAGGAAAAGCTCGGCCTCAAGTACACCGGCTCCGTGCTCACTTTCGAGATCGACGGTGGCCGCGAAACCGCATGGGCCTTTATCGACGCCCTGAAGCTGCACTCCAACCTGGCCAACATTGGCGATGTGCGTTCTCTCGTGGTTCACCCTGCAACCACCACCCACTCCCAGTCTGATGCTGAGGGTCTCAAGCGTGCTGGTATCACCGAGTCCACCGTTCGTCTCTCTGTTGGCATTGAAAATGTCAATGACATTATTGCTGACCTAGAAGCTGGCTTCGCCGCTATTTAAGGAGACAGTCCCTCCGTCCCCAGCCATCACTGCAGGTTTAGGCAGTGATGGCTGGGGTTTTATTTATTGCGCCGCGAATATAACCGCCATCACAATTAGACTAGACAGAGCGGTACAGCTAAGCTTTCCCCATTGTTTTAGAACGGATTTTTTAGTCCTGCCCACCCAGAACAGGCGGTTCACGTTTATGCCACAATTTGCACCAGTCGGTCAGCTTGGAACACAAGCCATTGGTGATCTGCGCACCGAAGCCGGAGCAGTTATTATCGAGGCCCAGCTCGCATACCACCGCTGGGGCGAATATCGCGTTGATGACGAAGGCATAAGCAATGTAGTGCTCATTGAGCACGCCCTTACCGGCGATTCCAATGCTGCCGAATGGTGGGATGGACTCATTGGCCCTGGTAAGGCCATTGATACCGATACTTATTGTGTCATCTGCACCAATGTTATTGGTGGTTGCAATGGCTCCACCGGTCCCGGTTCCCTACACCCAGATGGAAATTTTTGGGGTAACCGCTTTCCCGCTACCTCGATCCGTGATCAGGTAACTGCGGAAAAACTATTCCTTGATTCCTTTGGCATCACCACAGTGACTGCCGTACTGGGTGGTTCCATGGGTGGAGCTCGCACCCTAGAGTGGGCTGCCATGTACCCTTCTGTCGTTCAAGCAGCCGCAGTGCTAGCCGTTTCTGCCCGTGCCAGCGCCTGGCAAATTGGCATTCAATCTGCCCAAATTAAGTCCATTGAAAATGATCATCATTGGCATGAAGGCAACTACTATGAGTCCGGCTGCAATCCAGCAGTGGGCTTAGCTGCCGCACGCCGCATTGCGCACCTGACCTACCGCGGTGAATTAGAAATTGATGAGCGTTTTGGCACCAAACCTCAACAGGGTGAAAACCCACTGGGTGCCTACCGCAGCCATGACCAGCGCTTTGCGGTGGAATCCTACCTTGACTACCAGGCAGATAAACTGGTTAAGCGTTTCGACGCTGGCTCTTATGTGGTGTTAACCGATGCGCTTAATCGTCACGATATTGGGCGCGGACGCGGGGGCCTCAATAAGGCACTTGAAGCTATTAAGGTTCCTGTGCTGGTTGCTGGTGTGGATACCGATATTTTGTACCCCTACCACCAGCAGGAACACCTCTCCCGCAACTTGGGCAACTTGCTCGCGATGGCCAAGATTGTATCGCCCGTTGGCCACGATGCTTTCCTTACGGAAACCCGTCAAATGGACCGAATTCTGCGCAATTTCTTTAGCCTTATCACGCCTCAAGACGGCGGCCCTGAGAGTTATATCGAGTTTTATATTTAGTGGAAATTAAGTTGTATCGATGTGTATCACTACATAACTCACAGCTAATCTACTGGTTAATTCATAATTTCCCACCTAAGTTTAGTCATGTGACTTTGTTGAATTCCCGCCGTCGGTACACCGCAGGTGCATTGGCAACCACCCTCGCAGCTAGCAGCATGGGTTTTAGTGGATGCGCCTCTCAACAAGCCGAATCCGCCACGGCGTCTGAACAACCTTCCAAAGTTGCCTCTGTTATGCAGACCGCAACCCAGGAGGCGTCGACAAGCACCTTTTTTGAGGCCACCCCCGGACAAGAAACCTCGCTAACTGCCCGCGGTTTTTTGGGCTATCTCGATGAAGAGCAACGCGCAGCGTTGCTCGGGCCGGGGCTTGACCTTAACGAACTCAGTCAGGCGCAGCTAGTAACGTCACTGCGGGTGCTGGAATCGGTTTTTAACGAAGACGTTTATAAGATTTTGTCTGCCATCATCATTCATCTTTCCCATGAACCCACTGAAGATGGCACGCAGCATCATTTCCTTAATTTTTCCCAGGAACCTTCCGTTGATCGAACGTGGAACTTAAGTTTTAATGGTCCGGTTGCCGGCGTTGAAGCCACCTTCTACCCCGATGGGCAGATTACTTTCCAATCCGGTCACATCGATATTAGTGCTGATGATGTTGCCGAGGCTGCAGAAGATATTGATGCGCCTTTTAAGACTTCTCGCCTGCATGAATCTGCGCTTAGTTTTTATCAAAGCCTCACAGATGCTCAGCGCACTGAACTCCAGAATGCTGACCAATCTGATACTGCTGGCTTAAAAGGCTCTGAGTTGAGCCCGGAGCAGCAGGAAATGCTTGTTTCCATTGCTAGTAATTGGGTGGAATTGGCAGATCCCAAGGTGAAATCTCAGCAACATGAGGAGATTGTCAACACCATTAGCAATACCTACTTCTCCTGGATCCCCCATGAAGATAATGGCCTGCAATTCCTTATTAGTGGCCCTGAGGTCTTCATCCAATACAAGGAAAGCAAGCCGGTAGATCCCAATCAAGCGGGCCTGAGCACGCCTGATATTCATTCCGAGTTCTACGACCCCAACCCGGAATAAAAACCCGCGCCCCTCCAATGCCCCCAGGCGCTAACCCTAAAGCTAGCTGCCCAGGGAGTCCACGGAAGCAGCTAAAAATGCCATCGCTGCACCCAAGGCAGCGGTAAAAAAGGCATCAAAACGCCGGGAGCGTACTGCCAAAATACCCATCACCTGGGAATCACAAACCAGCCGCAAAAGCGCCAGGTAGATTAATGAAAATCCAAGGGTGAAGGTGGCGCGACGCCAGTGCTCGGTCAGGGCGAAACCTGTTGCCAGCACAATGACGACCACAAAGAAAACAACCCCCAACTTTTGTACCGTTTTAGGCAGCTTGGACGGGGCAAGTCCCACATCGTGTGGGTTTGCCAACATCGCTTCCTGAGCTGCTAAGGCGGAGTCAGTGTGGGGGTTGTTCATGAAAATAACTTCTTAGATTCCGGAGAGCTTTTCTGCGCGCTCCACCACATTGTGGACCAAGAAAGCACGGGTGAGAGGTCCAACGCCACCTGGGTTAGGGGAAACCGCACCGGCTACCTCCCACACATCTGGGTGGACATCGCCGAGCAGCTTGCCGTCCTTGCGGGATACTCCGACGTCGAGCACAGCAGCGCCTGGCTTCACCATATCGGCAGTGAGCATATGTGGCTGGCCGGCAGCGGCGATGATGACATCAGCGTTGCGGGTTTCAGCAGCCAGATCCTTGGTGCCGGTGTGGCACAGGGTCACGGTGGAGTTCTCGGAACGGCGGGTCAGCATCAAGCCGATGGGACGACCAACGGTCACACCGCGGCCGATAACAACCACCTTGGCACCATTGAGTTCCACGCCAAAACGACGCAGCAGGCTGATAGAGCCATTAGGAGTACAAGGAAGTGGAGCTGGCTCATTAAGAACAAGCTTGCCCAGGTTCACCGGGTGCAGGCCATCGGCATCCTTATTGGGATCGATGCGCTCGAGGACAGCATTTTCATCCAGGTGCTTTGGCAGTGGCAGCTGGACAATGTAGCCGGTGCAGGCGGGGTCATTGTTGAGCTCATCAATAACCGCAAAAAGTTCTTCTTGGGTGACGTCTGCTGGCAGATCCTTGCGGATAGAGTTCACGCCGATCTGCTCGCAGTCGCGGTGCTTCATCTTCACATAGGAATGGCTGGCAGGATCATCGCCCACCAGGACTGTCGCCAGGCCTGGGGTGATTCCCTTTTCTTTGAGCGCAGCAACACGCTGTTCCAAATCGGCGAAGATTTCGTCGCGGTATAGGTTTCCATCAAGTTTAAGTGCAGTCACCTCCGCCATTATTCCACCCTTTGTTCAGGCCTTACAATCATTGACATGTCCGAACATCCTTTACATGTCATCTTTGACAATCCTGTCATCCCTCCCAACACCGGAAATGCCATTCGCATGTGTGCAGGATCGGGCGCTCACCTGCATCTTGTCGAGCCTTTGGGCTTTGATTTGAGCGAAAAGCATTTGCGCCGCGCGGGTTTGGATTATCACGACTTGGCGGAAGTCACAGTTCATCCTGACTTTGATAGCGCGATGGCGGCGGTCCCCCGTCGCGTTTTTGCTTTCACAACTCGGGCCACCACGTGGTACACCGACATCACTTTTGAGCCCGGCGATGCGCTGCTTTTTGGTACCGAGCCCACCGGTTTGCCGCCGGAGCACCTCGCGCATGCATCCATCACCCAGGAGCTGCGGATTCCTATGCTGCCGGGACGACGTTCCATGAACTTGTCCAACTCGGCGGCCGTTGCCACCTACGAAGCGTGGCGCCAGCTCGGTTTTCCAGGCGGGGTGTAGGTGGGCGTCGAAAAGCGTTTTAAAAACGCTTTTCGACGTTTCCCAGGTGGAACCAGTGGTGGAGATTAAAAAGAGCTTCACTAAAAATGGGCGCCGGACCAATAATCTTAAGGTTCGGCGAAATTTCGGTGGCTGGAATGGTGCGTACCGGCGGGTTTGCAGCACCCCAGAGGCGATACCACTGCGAAACCTCGGCGGCGATACTTGCACAGTAAATGGTGCCCAGTCCCACCAAGGCATGCGCAGCCGCACACATGGGGCAATGCTCAGTAGAGGTATAAACCCTGGCCAACGCACGTTCCTCAGGGCTCATGGTGGCCGCTGCAAAACGCGCAATGGCCAATTCAGGATGCTGGGTGTGATCGCCGGTGCCATCAAGATTATGGCCCTCAAAAACCACCGCGCCGTGGCGATCCACCAGCAGCGCCCCATAGGGGCTATTGCCCTGTTTGAGACCTGCTGCAGCAAGTTCCACACAACGCTGCAGCAGGTCTAGATCATCCTCGCTTAAATCCTGCACGTCGAAGATGGACCTAGGCGCTGATTTCACGCATGAGCGCAGGCAGCGCTTGGGCGGCGGTGGCCGTCCAGCTCAGAGTTGCCCAGCGTGTGAGCTCCGTGGTGGCAGGGGAAATTTCCACAATGGGAATGCCACGCTGATAGGCCATCTCCGGCAGCGTTGCTGCAGGCTGCACAATGCCGGAAGTTCCTACGATGACCATGAGGTCGGCTTCGCCGATGCGCTGTTCTGCCAGATCCCATTCCGCCACAGGCAGCTGCTCACCAAACCACACCACTCCGGGGCGAATAAGACCACCGCAAACCTCGCACTGCGGTGGAGTCAGGCGCTCGACGGGCTGCTGTAGATAATTGCGATCATCCACCCACGGCGTTTCGCAGTCGGTACAGCGATAGCTAAAGAGGCTGCCGTGTAGGTGGGTAACATCGCTGGCTCCGCCACGTTCGTGGAGATCATCGATGTTCTGGGTGGTCACATGCACATTTTCCACCAGGTGACTGCCCTGCCAATAAGCGATCGCGCGGTGGCCAGCATTGGGCTCGGCGCGGGCTGCAACACCGGCACGCCAGCGGTACCACGCCCACATGGGTTCGGGATCTTTAAGCCAGGCATCGATGCTCGCCATGGCTTGAGGATCAACCTTGGACCACACCCCGGTTTTATCATCTCTGTAGGTTTCTAGTCCGGACTCTGCGCTCATGCCAGCTCCGGTAAAGACCTCTACATTGCGTGCTGCGCGGGCAATTTCAATAACCTGCTCAATGGACTTTTCCAGCTGACGTTCGCTCATGATTTAAAAATAGACCTTTTTGCTACATCACGGTGCTAAAAAAGTCATCACTTTTTCCGCGGTGCTTTTCGGGAGCCTCAGGGGAATGCTCTCGCTGTGCGATGCCGACTTGACATTAAAGATATCTCTTCGAGCACCCGTTTGAATAAGCTGCAGGGTGATCGTTTAGTGTAGTTGGAAAGTATTGTCATTTTTTAATGTGAAGTGAGCTGATGTAGAAGTGGTCATGGGTCCGACCCACGCAATGAGTGGTGCTGCTGTAGGCCTTGCAGTGGCCCAAATTTTGCCACCGGAATGGGGTGGCGTTAGCACCGCTACTGAAACCTTTATTTATGCAGGTCTTACAGCAGGTGCTGCACTGCTTCCCGATCTTGACTCCCCTTCTGCCACGGTATCTCGCTCTTTTGGTCCCATCACCCAGGTGCTCTCTCGTTTTACCGAAAACACAGCCCAGGCCTTTGTTAATGTCACCCGCGGTAGAAAAGATAAGCACTGCAATAATGGCCACCGCACCTTAACCCACACTATTTGGAGTGCTTTGGCAACAGGTGCGGGTGCTTCGGCGCTGATCAGTGCCTATGGCAAACCTGCTGTAATTGGCTTGCTCTTTTTCTTCCTCGGTTTAGCCATCCGAGGCCTATTGCCAGAATGGTCCAAGAGTGCGGATTGGCTATTAGTTACTGCAGCCTCGGCGGCCTTGGCAATTGGTGTGTGGAACTATGCTCCCGAAAGTTCATTCGGGGTTGTTTTGGGTTCTGCCATCACCGTTGGCTGTATCACGCACATGCTGGGCGATATGGCTACCAAAGCTGGTATTCCGGCGTTTGCCCCGTTGATTCCCCTGGGTGGCAGGCGTTGGTGGAATCTTAAATTGCCCAAGTTCATCAGCATCCGCGCCAATGGCCCGGCCGATAAATTCTTGTTATTTGCCTTTTCCGTGGCAGTGATTGTGCAAATCGGCTTGGTGTCCTCGGGCAATATGCGCACCATTATGGTGAATCTGCTCCACCTTCCGGCCTAAAACTACTGGCCCGAAACTGCCGGCCTAAGCCTCAACGCTAATGAGCGCCAACTGGGTTTGGGCCAGCGGGAAACGCTCGCCGCTTTCTTCCACCACCAGGTGCACCATGCCAGCAAAAGGTCCGGCATCCAGGGTAATGCGAGAGCCCGGCGCCACATTAAATTGCGCCAAATAACGCAGCAGGTCAGGATCGGAATCCTGGACTCGCGAAATAACTACAGTTGCTCCCGGCACCACCGCCTCAAGGGTGGTGTGCGGGAGATTATCTATATCGCCTTCCGCAGTGGGAATAGGATCACCGTGGGGATCGCGGCGTGGGTGGCCTAAATGTGCATCAATGCGGGTGATAAAACGGTCCGAGGCAGCATGTTCCAAAAGGTCAGCATCGGTGTGCACCTCGTCCCAGGTGTAGCCCAAAACATCATGTAAAAAGGTTTCCAGCAGCCGGTGTCGGCGCACCATTTCAATTGCTAATTCTTGGCCAGCTTCGGTGAGTGTGATGCCCGCATATTTTTCATGGTTCACCAGTCCCCGCCCCACCAGCCTTTTAATGGCTTCAGAGGCCGTGGAGGTTTTTTGATTAAGTTTTTCTGCAATTTCACCGAGGGCTGCAGGCTGCCCGGCGCTCAGTTCGGTGATATCCCAGATGGTCTTCAGGTAGTCCTGGGACTTGTCGGGAAGATCTGAGATATGCATAAAAGACATTCTAATCTAGGCCTTCTTCCAACCCAGGGAGTGCCTGCAGGGCAGGTAACTTCCGCTGCCGCAAGACCTGTAGCAATTCCATGCCTTGGTCATACTCTAGATCTTTAGCTGCCATGGAAACAGGGCCGGGAACCAGGTTAAACTCCACCGTTGAGAGCCCCAGTTGGCGTTGAATAAGGCCGCGCTTGAGGGTGAGCTCCTGAATATGCGTGGTTTCAATAACGGCCATGCGTGGCACCATACGTCCCAGGTGCACCACCGCAACCTCGGCATGCGGGCCGATGAGGGTGACACCTTGACGGCTACGGTCCACCGGAGAAATCCATTTTGCAGCGGCGGGCGAGGTGTAATTTGGGGTACTTAAATGCTCTGGCTGAGCGCTGCGCGAAATCTCTTCAGCATTAAGCGGACCCACAGCTTCCAGGACTTTTAAGGCCAATTCCTTAGAGCCCACCGGCAAAATTTTAGATGTTCCACCGCGTTTAGTATCAGCGCCATAACCCACCACCGTCACCGAAACCGTCCACCAGCCAAGCAATCTCCACAGCAGCGGTTGACTTAAAGAAATCGCATGGATTCGCTCCAGCGGAATAGCTTGACGGCGCCGGTCCGCCAGCCCATAACTAACATGCAGCACACCTTCGCCCAGCTGCGCCTGATATTTCCACGATTTATCCACCAGATTCCACACCGACGGCAACATACCCGCCAAAAACGGCACACCACCAGCAATTCCGATGGGCGTGAGCCACATAATCCCCACACCAACCACCGTGAGCAGCGTCGATACGGACAACACTGCACTTAAAACACTTCGCATAATGGGGATTTCAGGTACTAAAGCCTGCTTTTCGACGCCGCCTTCCACCTGCCTCTCCCCCGCCGCGGCGGGGGTTGCACTGGGGTGCTGGGCGGCGTCGAGAAGCGCCTGTTTGAGTTTTTCCGCCTCTAGGCGGGTGAGGTAGGAAATTTCAATGCTGGAATTTTCACCGCCGGCGGTTTCCACGCGCACAATGGCGACGCGGAAAAGGCGCGCGATGATGGATTCCACAATGTCGACTGCTTGGATGCGGTCAAAACGGGCGCTGCGCAATTGGGTATTGAGCACGCCTCTTTTCATCTGTAATTCTTCCTCTGTGATGCGGTAGCCGGTGGCGTTCCACCAGATTTGTGAAAGGCCCCAAATAAGTGCGCAGACCACTACTGCCACGGCGATCGATCCCAGTAAAGGCCACAGGGCAACCTCATGGGCGCCGCTAACCAATCCCCAAAGTGCAGCCCAGGTGGAGGCGTTGACATTAAAGGCAACACCAGCCATGATCGCGAGGATGAGTGTCCAGACGCGCAGCAGCGGGGTGAGGCGATGGACCTTGTGGAATTCCTGGCTCATAGTCCGCTCATCCGTTCACGGGCTTTGTCGGCCAGACGTTCACGCAATTGATTGGCAACCTCTGCGGGCAGCCCCTGGATGGTGGAATCAGAGGTGGCCGATGCCGTATGTAAATTGAGGGTTTTCATGCCAAATGCACGTTCAATGGGGCCGGCGGTGACATCAACAAATTGAATGCGGCCATAGGGCACCACCGTGAAGCTATGCCAAATTTTTCCCTTGGTGATCAGCAGCTCATCCTCAGTTTCCAACCAGCCCAGGCGTTTAACCTGCTGCGGAATCAACCATATTTGCCATACCAATAGCGCTGCGGCGATACCGGTTCCGAGATAAAACCACGGACTAAACATAAAGCCCAATACCCCAAAAACAATTCCGATGATAAGCAACCAGGGCAAACGTGCAATATAACGAGCTTTGGTCAGCGCTGGTAGCACCGGATTCATATGTTCATATGGTTCGGGGGTCCGAGGGGAGGTGTTATCAAGGTTTGTGGCCATGCCTTCCACTATCTCAAAATTTTGCTGGCTCATCTGAAATCTCGCGATCCGCGGCTCAGCAGCTCGCCTAGTTCCAGGGGTTCTAAACGATCCGCCACGATATTGACCACACCCCTGGCGTTTTGCACAATCCCCCGAATAATTAAGGCTTTTGCCGTGCGTGCCAGCACCCGCTGCCGTTTCCACAAGCCCACCGAGACCATGACATTCATCAGCCCGGTCTCATCCTCCAGCCCGAGGAAGGTAAGCCCCGAAGCTGTTTGGGGACGTTGGCGATGGGTCACAATCCCTGCAATTTTCACCCGTGTTCCATCTTCTACCTGCAAGAGCTGATCCGCTGGCACAATTCCTAAGCGGTTGAGGTGTTGGCGCACCATAGCCATGGGCTGTTGATCCGCAGACACCCCGGTGGTACTAATGCTCGCGGCCATTAATTCAAAGGCCGTCATCCCAGGCAAAGCTGGTGCGCTAATGGCTGATAGCCCCGGCAGCATCCCGGGTTTTTCCGTGGCCGCGACGCCTGCTTGCCATAGTGCTTCGCGTAGTTGCACGCCCAAACATTCCAAGGCGCCTGCGCGTGCGAGTGCTTCAATCTGGGACACATTTAATTCTGCCCGGCGCGAAAGGTCTGGGATTGACTCATAGGGAGCGCGATTGGCAATGCGCTGCGCTGCGTCTTTAGATAAACCTTTGACCAAATTAAGGCCTAGGCGGATGGCGCCCTGCGGGGCGTCTGCTTCCACCCCGGAATCATTCACCGTGATCGGCAAAATGCGCACGCCATGGCGTCTGGCATCACTAATTAGCGACTGCGGAGAATAAAAGCCCATGGGTTGGGCTCGTAATAGACCCACGCAGAATTCCGCCGGGTAGTGATATTTAAACCAGGCAGAAAAGTACACCAGGGAGGCAAAAGATTGGGAATGTGACTCGGGGAAGCCATAGGCGGCAAAAGCCACCACCTTATTCCAGAGTTTGTCGGCAGTATCGCCCACAATTCCATTGGTATCGGCAAGCCCTTGGAAAAACCGCGCGCGCAACGCTGTCATTTTTTCTGGGGAGCGTTTAGAACCCATGGCGCGGCGCAGGGAGTCTGCTTCCCCACCACTAAAACCGGCAGCGTCTACCGCCATTTGCATCAGCTGCTCTTGGAATAGCGGAATGCCTAGGGTTTTGCCTAAGGACTTCTCCAGCACTGGGTGGTCATAGGTGATTTTTTCTTCCCCCGCCCGGCGACGCAGATAGGGATGCACAGATCCGCCTTGGATGGGACCGGGGCGAATCAAAGCGACCTCCACCACCAAATCAAAAAAGGTGCGGGGTTTGAGTCGCGGCAAAGTAGATAGCTGTGCACGGGATTCCACCTGGAATACGCCCACGGCATCGGCCTGGCACAACATCTCATAAACTTCCGGCTCGGCTAGATCAAGCTCCCATAGCTTCACCTCGATGTCGCGGTGTTCCAGGACTAGATCGAGCATATGGTGGATTGCTTCCAGCATTCCCAGGCCGAGGAGATCAAATTTAACTAATCCGGCAGCAGCACAATCATCTTTATCCCATTGCACCACTGAGCGATTGTCCATACGTGCCCATTCCACTGGCACCACATCGGCAATGGGGCGATCACAAATCACCATGCCACCGGAGTGAATGCCAAGGTGGCGGGGTTGTCCTTTAAATTGTGCTGCTAAATCCATCACCTCCTGGGGTGGTTCCTCGGTGCCTTTGGACCAGGCATCGGCAGCACCTTGGGAAAATCCCAGGGCACGGGCGGCATCTCTAATGGCACCTTTAGTCCGGTAGGTAATTACATTGGCCACTTGAGCTGCATTATCGCGCCCATACTTGTTGTAGACATATTGAATAACCTCCTCGCGGCGGCCGGATTCAATATCAATATCAATATCGGGTGGGCCATCTCGATCTGGGGATAAAAAGCGCTCAAATAATAGGTCTGCAGAAATCGGCTCAGCGTTAGTAATGCCCAGGACAAAACACACAGCGGAGTTGGCTGCGGAGCCTCGCCCCTGGCACAGAATATTTTCTGCTCGGCAAAATTCCACCAGGTCATTAACGATGAGGAAGTATCCCGGAAAGCCCAGCTCTTTAATAACTCCTAGTTCATAGGCAATTTGGGTGGTGGCTTTTTCTTTAATCGCTTGATCTCGGCCGTGATATCGCTCCTCAAAACGCTCGTTGACCAGGTGGCTAAGCCAGCTCATTTCCGTGTGCTCGGCGGGTGTATCCCAGGAGGGCAAATTTGGGGCCACCAAATTCAGTTCAAAGGCGCAGCGTTGCGCTATTTCCACAGCTCCAGCCAGCAGGTCCGCGCAGCCTGGATGTGCTCGCAAGAGTGCTTGACCACTGCGCATCCAGGAGGCGCCCATGGGGTGGAGTTCACTTTCGGCATCGCTTAGAGCCTGGCGCTTGCCCAAGGCATGTTTAGCTCCAGCCAATCTCACAGCATTTTTTGAGGCTGCTTCTGGATGGGAACTTATGATGCCCGGCAGCTGAAATTCCGCTTGTGCGCGCCTTAAATATTCATTGTGATCGGCTTCTTCTGGCAGCATGGTGGCACTAAATTCCAGCACAATATTGTTCTTCCCAAAAAATTCGATCACATAATCGATTTTGTCAATCCAGTGGTAGTCCAGCAAAACTATCCATTCACCTCCAGCCTGTTGCGCCACCATAGGCAAAGGCGGGTAAGCAACCTGCCCCTTCTCTCCAGTTGCCATTTTTGCTTCAGTAATCAGATGGCTAAGCCGCCGATACCCCTCCACCCCTTTACAGAGCACACTTAACACTCCCTCTTGCAGGCTTAACTCAGCCCCAAAAACAGTTTTTAGCCCGGCTTCCGCAGCAGCTTGGGCAAAGCGCACCGCTCCATAAAACCCATCCCTATCCAAGATGGAAAGTGCACGTAAACCTAGTTTTTTAGCCTCTAACACCAAGGCTTCTGGATCAGAAGCCCCTTTAAGAAAGTTATAACTTCCAGTGGCATGCAATTCCGCAAAAGCCACATGCTCATAACCTGCCCCAAGCTCATCCTTATCCTCCGGCGCAACAATCAACCCAGGCGCCACAGTCGGCTCGTGCAGTACCTGCCTTAAAGGCTGTGCCTTTTTACCTGAGAGGATTTTTTCCATTGCACCCCAAGACAATGGGCGCCCATTAAAACTTCCCCCACCATTCCATTCCATAGGCACTAGAATACATTTTTAGAACAAGTTTTCCAATAAATTTTTCCCACTTTTTCCACACTTTAACGCTCCTCAAATAGACCGAGCTGTACAGATCACGGTCTATGGTGCTAACCTCCTAAACAACTAAGTGACCACCACGAAAAATAAGGGGACGCCGAATATGAAGCTTCGTCGCATTACCACCACGGCCATCGCTGGCCTGTTCGCCGCAACTGCACTTGTAGCCTGCGGTTCCGATTCCGATGGCAGCAGCACCGCTGTTTCCGAGGGCACCGATGGAGTAACCATCCGCATCGGCACCACCGATGCAGCTAAGGAAGCATGGACTGTTTTTGAGGAGAAGGCAGCAGCAGAGGGCATCGAGCTTGAGGTTGTTCCATTCTCTGACTACTCCACTCCGAATGAGGCATTGGCCCAGGACCAGATTGACGTCAACCTCTTCCAGCACCTGAAGTTCCTGGCTGAGTACAACGTGGGATCCGGCGAGGACCTCACCCCAGTTGGCGCCACTGAAATTGTTCCTTTGGCGCTGTTCTGGAAGGACCACGATTCCCTCGACGGCATCGACGGCCAGTCTGTAGCTATCCCTAACGATCCTTCCAACCAGGGCCGCGCCATCAACGTGCTCGTCCAGGCAGGTCTGGTTACCTTGAAGACCCCAGGTCTGATCACCCCTGCTCCAGTTGATATTGATGAGGCAGCATCCAAGGTCTCCGTCACCCCTGTTGATGCAGCTCAGTCCCCTACCGCATACCAGGAGGGCACCCCAGCTATCATCAACAACTCTTTCCTTGACCGCGCAGGCATTGATCCTAAGCTCGCTGTCTTCCAGGATGATCCAAACTCCCAGGAAGCAGAGCCATATATCAACGCTTTTGTGACCAAGGCTGAGGATAAGGACGATGCCAACATCGCTCGCCTCGTTGAGCTCTGGCACGATCCTGAGGTCCTCGCAGCTGTTGACCGCGATTCCAAGGGCACCTCTGTTCCAGTTGAGCGCACCGCCGCTGAACTGCAGGCTATCCTTGATCGTCTCGAAGAAGCACAGGCGGCTTCCTAAACCCGCCACATAGCTTCCATACCGAAGCTATGACTTTAACGCCCCGTTGGAAAATTTTTGACGAACACCACGTCGCAAATGCTCCCCCGGGGCGTTAAACTGTTCCCCTGCAACTTTTGTCCCCAGACCATCTGAATCGAGGACACCGCCGTGTCACAAACCGCGTCAACACCGACGCCTGAAGAAAGCCTGCACCAGCGCCCCACCACCAAGGGCACGCGTGTGGAATTTCGCGGAGTAACCAAAGTTTTTAGCAATAATAAAAACGCTAAAACCGTTGCTCTCGATAATGTCACCCTCACCGTTGAACCCGGTGAAGTTATTGGCATCATCGGCTATTCAGGAGCCGGCAAATCCACCTTGGTCCGCATGATTAACGGCCTCGACTCCCCCACCTCAGGTGAGCTGCTTCTCGACGGCACCAACATCGTAGGCATGCCGGAATCCCAGCTGCGTAAACTCCGTAGCAATATTGGCATGATCTTCCAGCAGTTCAACCTCTTCCAGTCCCGCACCGCAGCCGGAAATATTGAATACCCACTGCAGCTGGCCAAAATGGGCAAGGCTGCGCGCAAAGCGCGCGTCAAAGAAATGCTGGACTTCGTCGGCCTTTCCGAGAAGGGCAACAATTACCCGGAGCAGCTTTCAGGTGGTCAGAAACAGCGCGTAGGCATTGCCCGTGCGCTTTCCACCAACCCCACCCTTTTGCTTGCCGACGAGGCGACCTCCGCTTTGGACCCCGAAACAACTCAAGAAGTTTTGGAAGTTTTGCGCAAGGTCAACCGCGAGCTCGGCATCACCATCGTGGTTATTACCCACGAAATGGAAGTTGTCCGTTCCATCGCTGACAAGGTCGCCGTCATGGAACAAGGCAAGGTTGTTGAATACGGCAGCGTTTATGAGGTCTTTTCCAATCCTCAAACCAACGTGGCCCAGCGCTTTGTGGCAACCGCACTGCGCAACACTCCCGATAATGTCGAGGCTGAAGATCTGCTCAGCCACGAAGGCCGCCTCTTCACCATTGATCTCACCGAGGATTCCGGATTCTTCAAGGCTTCTGCCATCGCTGCAGAAAACGGCGCCACCATCAATATCGTGCACGGCGGTGTCACCACCTTGCAGCGCCATTCCTTTGGCAAGATGACCGTTCGCCTGGGCGGTAATCCTCAAGCCATTGAAGAGTTTTATCAAAGCCTGCAGCACACCACGACCATCAAGGAGATCACCCGATGAATGAGATGATTCTCGCAGCTGACTGGGATCGCCTGGGGCCAACTTTTAGCACCGCCATCCTCGATACCTTGCTCATGGTCAGCGTCACCATGGTGGTGTCTGGATTCCTCGGACTCATCGTTGGTTTGTTGCTGTACACCACCCGCAATGGTGGCATCCTGCAAAACAAGGCTATTTATACCGTCTTGAACCTCTTGGTGAACTTTGTTCGCCCCATTCCGTTTATTATTCTCATCGCTGCCATGAAGCCTTTGACCGTGGCAGTAATGGGAACCTCTATCGGCCGTGACGCCGGTATCTTTGTCATGATTGTGGCTGCTACGTTCTCTGTGGCCCGCATCGTGGAACAAAACCTGGTGGCGATTGACCCCGGTGTAATTGAGGCAGCACGTTCCATGGGTGCTGGCCCTTTGACCATCATCCGCACCGTGATCATCCCCGAAGCTTTGGGACCACTGGTTCTGGGCTACACCTTCCTCTTTATTGCCATTGTTGATATGTCGGCTATGGTCGGCTACATCGGTGGCGGTGGCCTCGGTGACTTTGCCATTGTTTATGGTTACCGTGCCTTTGATAATGAGGTTATGTACGTCGCAGTCCTGGTTATTGTCATCATCGTGCAGGCAGCTCAGCTGCTGGGCAACTGGCTTTCCAAGAAGATCATGCGTCGATAAGAAGCGCCACTCGCACCCGCGGTTTTTACCGCGGGTGTTTTTTATTTCCCCTATAGTTGTGGCGGATTAAAAACAATGAAACCTCAAGGAGTAATCTCGCGTGACTTCCACTTCCGAAGCCTTCATCAGTACCCCACCGCCAGTGTTATCGGCGCAAGGTCTGAGCATGACCTTCGGACAAGGTTCCACCGAGGTACACGCCCTTAAAAACATCACGGTGGATATTCCGCGTGGCCAATGGACCTCTATTATGGGCCAATCAGGATCTGGAAAAACTACACTTTTGCATTGCCTTTCCGGCCTAATGCAACCCACCGCAGGGCAGGTAATTCTGCATTCCAGTGATGGCAGCAGCCAGAGCATTAGTGAGCTCTCAGAAAATAAGCGTGCCAAATTAAGGCGCACTCATATCAGTGTGATTTTCCAGGATTTTAACCTTGTTCCCATTTTGTCGGTTCAGGATAATATCTCCCTGCCCATGCGCCTGGCCCACAGCAAAGTAGATAAAGCCTGGCTGGAGAAAATCACTGAAATCCTCGGCATCGATCACCGCCTCAAGCATCTTCCCCATGAGCTTTCCGGCGGACAGCAGCAGCGTGCTGCAATTGCGCGGGCGTTGATTAGCCGCCCCGAAATCCTCATTGCCGATGAACCAACCGGCAGCCTCGATTCCCAAACCAGTGATGCTGTTTTGGATCTTTTTCGCACTGTCGTCAATGAGCTGGGGCAGACCCTAGTTTTTGTTACCCACGATAAGGATGCAGCCTTGCGTGGCGATCGTTTAATCAGCATGCGTGATGGCCAGATTCTCGAAAACACCGAAATCACTGGTGCGCGCCGATGATCAAACTTGCCTTTGCCCAGTTACGACGTCGCGGTTTTCGATATATCTCGCTCTTTTTTGCCATTTTTGCAGCAGTCGCTTTAAGCGTCGGCGCCACCGCACTCACCAATTCTTTGGTCGGCAGCGTTAATGATCTTTTTGCCAAGCCTTATGCCAACGCCAATCTGGTAGTAACCACCAGCGCCCAAAACTCAGAAGATTTCTTGGCGCTGCAGGATACAATCGCCAGTGATCCCAACACCCACACCTGGGCTTTTGACCAAAACATGTCGGCGTCTTTACAACAACCAGACGGCATTTACGCCAGCACCATGGTGCAATCAATCACCCCGGGTGAACTTCAATGGCGCCCACTTCTAGCCGGACGGCTACCAGAAAACCCAGGAGAAATCGCTGTAAGCGCCGCAGCCGATGCACCTGAAATTGGGTCCACACTTGCCCTGAGTTTGTCCTCCAGCAGTAAAGATATACCCGTGACAGTTGTGGGCACTATGGAGGCTGCCGCCCAAGAAACCCTTAGCGGGTCATACATTGCACTGGCTACACCCCAGGCCGTACAGCAATGGAATAAGTCCAGTGTACGTGGTGAGTTCCGTATTAGTTCCACCGACTCTGCTGCCACGACCGCAGCAATAAAAGCGGCTGCCACCGCAACGGACACGACTGCCCAGATTGCTTCGGTGCAGGGGTTCGTCGAGAAGCTTTCTGATACGTATTTAGGTCAACGCGATCGCTATTTCCTCCTGCTCTCAGCATTTGTGGTGGTTGCGGCAGCGGTGGCGTTTTTGGTGGTGTTTTCGGCGTTTATGGTGCTTACCGGCGAGCGGATGCGGGAGTTCGGTCTCATCCGCGCGATCGGCGCCTCCACCCCACAACTGGTGGGATCAGCGCTGGTAGAAGCTGGAGTTTTAGGCCTCCTAGCAGCTGGTTTGGGCGCCCCCGCAGGAGTTTTTGGGGCTCGGTTTTTAGCCACCCAAGCCCATCTTTTTGGGGTGCGCATCCCGCTGGATAATGTGCAAGCTCCACCAACAACAATGGCACTTATTGCCGGGACGGGCGTGGTGCTCACAATTGTGGCGGCTTTGCCTGCTGTTCTCAGTGCCTGCCGGAAATCAACTGTGGATTCTTTGACTGCTGCTGCGGTTTCTCGATGCTCCCCGCTGCTTATGGGTTTGTGGCTGTTTTTGGCGCTTGCAGCTGGAGCAGCAGGCTGGTGGGCTTTGGGTCAGGTTGAAAATTATGCCGGTACCCGCGCGGTGGCACTCGTTATTGCAGCAGCTGCCGCCATCATTTTTGGGCTACTGGTGGGCACTGCGGTTGCGTTACCGCCAGCACTTTATGGGCTCTCACGGCTATTGGGCAAAGGTGCTCCGAGCGTGCAATTAGGTCTGGCTTTTGCCTCCAAGCAGAAATCGCGTTCTGCAGCACTAATCGGTGTTATTTTGGCTGGCGTGGCGCTGAGTTCTGCGGTGTTGCATGGTCAGGCCCAGATCGGCGGACACTTGGTAAATGCTGCCAAGGGAATGGGTGGCACCGATATTTTGGTCACCGCCTTGGATTCAGAAATGCCGGCGGGATTAGTAGATTCTTTGTCAGCTCTCGACGGGGTTTCCATGGCGGTTGCCCCAGCAGCAGCTACCGTGGATTTCCCACAGTCAGGCTCAACCGCTGTCTTGGCTTTAGGTGAAGAAGAGGGCGCACAGGTGATGCGTGGCAATGATACCGGTGCTCCCCCACAAACGGTGGTGCTCGGCCGCAGTTCTGGTGAACAGGCAAACTTCCCCGTGGGTACTGCTACTGAGGCGTCCATCAATGAGGTTTCACTGCCGGTAACTATTGAGCACACGGACAATTACTTTTCCATTGTTGACCCCGGCCTCATCGCACGGGCGCGTGAGCAAAAGGCAGCTGAGCTGGGCGTAAGTGTGGATAAGCTACCTGCGCAGCCAGTACGCAACATATTGATCTTATTAGATGGCGATTCTGACCAAGATCCCCAAAACCCTACGGTGCAGGCAATTCGTGAAGTTATCGGACAACAAGATGGTCGCTTTGCTGTCTCCGAAGGTTTTTCTGCGCGTCTTAATACCTTTGCGCTGGTCTTACGCGTAACCACGATGTCTACGTTGCTGGCTGTGGTGGCCTTGGCGATCGCCGCTGTTGGCCTGGCCAATACTGTGGCGCTTACCGTCGCCGAGCGCGCCCGCGACCGCGCCTTGCTGCGCACCATTGGTCTTACTTCCGGTGGTCAGCGTGTGGTGATGGGCACTGAACTTTTTGCCCTCGCGTTGCCAGCTGCGGTGATCGGCACCGTGGCAGGTGGCTGGTTAGGCAATATTGTTGCCGCCACCGCCACCGGGTCCCAGGCTGGTGCGCTGGATCCGCAGCTCATCTTGTACATTCCGGCCATCATGGTCGCCGGTGCGGTGCTATGTGGCTTGTTGGTACTCGGCCGGTCTAAAGCTCAGTAATTGAGCTAACCACCCAGGCCTTGCCGGTTTTGGGGGCATCCCCGCAAGAGGAAATCACACCCTCAACCTCTTGGCGTTCCAGCTGCACTGACCAGCTGCGGCCATCCGGGTGGGTCACCCGCACATCCTCAGCGCCCTCGGTGACCTCAAGGTACGCCGGAGGGAGGGCGTCGAGAAGCGTTGCGACGCCTAGCTCGGCGACCTGGCCACGTGCGTCGAGGGTGCCACGTCCGCGGTTTCCGGGGAGGAATAGCTTATTGTCTACAGCC
This sequence comes from Corynebacterium callunae, assembly GCF_046592015.1. GTDB lineage: Bacteria > Actinomycetota > Actinomycetes > Mycobacteriales > Mycobacteriaceae > Corynebacterium > Corynebacterium callunae_A. The sequence continues at coordinate 214,325 of NZ_JAWVOB010000002.1, read as the reverse complement.
TGCTCAAAGAGGGTGGTGGTGGCTTCTTCATTGAGGCGGCCGAAGGAATAATTCCACGGCATAAGCATCATTGAAGGCGCAAAACGGTGGCCCTTGGTATGGGAAGATTCCCAGACCTGCAACTCCCCAAATTTGGGTTCGATGGCAGCAGCCAGCGGGCGGCCTTTGATAGCGCAGCACACATCGCGTTTGGAATGGGTGCAGATCAGCAGCATGGGATCTGTGATGCGGGTGGCGTTGTTGCGGCCGGGGCCAGAAAGATCAAGCTCGAGGATCTCGGCTGCGGAATCCACAATGAGGTGTTCGATGATAGCTGCCTCGGAAAAGACCAGGAAGAGGTGGCATTTTTCCACGCGCCTGCCCTCGCGGCCGGGTTTTCTAATCAGCTGCAGGCCCATATTGGCGGACTTGGTAAATGCCTTGAGCTGCGCGGTGAGCTCGGGATCAAAAGTGTGGCCGTCTAAAATATCGTGGCTCCAAGAACCCGGGTGCTCAAAAAGAATAAAACCTTTTCCGGCTTTGGCCGTTCCAGCCAAGGGCTCCACCATGACGTCGGAGCAGCGAGGTAGCGCTTGATTCATGGGTTTAACCCTAGTCTGATAACGATTTAGGCCAAGAAAATAGGCCTAAGCAATCGTTTTCACCCCTTAAAAGGTGTTCGCTTTGGAGTTTCTTGTGAAGTTCTCTTGAGAGTTTTCCTGGGAGCTTTCCTGGGGTTTTAGAAAGTTTTACAACAATTCGTTCACGATTGTGTCACTTTGGCCTTCTTACTTAGGGTTCCTTTGTCTTTCGGGGTTACGGTAAGAGGATGATTGTGCAGCGTTCTTCTACTTCCCAGCATCGCGTCCGCCGTGGCGCGCTTACCCTTCTCAGCGTAAGTGCCCTGACCCTTGTCGGCTGTGGAACCAATGGGACTTCCACCGATAATGCCACGGGAGCAACTCAAACGATGTCCGCCACCGCAGGCAGCGCTTCCCTTTCCAATGATGCTTCAGCTGGCCCCACCCCACTGGGCACTGCCGACACCGCCATGAAAACCCTCCGTGCCGAAGCCCCTGCACAGCTTTTGGTGACCGGCGTTCGCACTGGCTCCCACAATGGCTTTAACCGCGTGGTTTTTGATCTCACCGGCGAAGGCCAACCCGGCTGGTTTGTGGATTACACCACCAACCCCACCCAGCAAGGCAGCGGCAATCCCGTGAAATACACTGGCGACACCGCTCTCAATGTCAATATTGATGGCACTGTCTACCCCTTTGACCTGGGCATGGAAGATCCTCAAATCGGCACCGTGGAAGGCTCCGGCAGCATCGTCACTCAGGTTGTCAGCGCTGGCACCTTTGAGGGCCGCTCCCAATTTGTCATCGGACTCAATGGCAAGCACCCTTATTCCGTGAGCGTGCTCCAAGATCCGCTGCGCCTCGTTGTGGATGTCATGGCGCAGTAGGCTCTTGTTGGGCTTGTGCCAGAGCTCGAAAGGACACCCTCGAAAGGACGTTCCATTCCTCGAATTCACTAGTCTTTTCGAGCCCGTCCTTTCGAGACCTTTAGCACCAGCTCACCCCTCCCAAAGACCCCGGATTCACACGGTCGGAAGGAGTCTAAAAACCCCGGATTCACTAGTCCTTTCGACTTCCTGAATCCGGGGTTTTGCCAGCCCTACCCAAGCCCGCCTAGTAACTAGCCTCCACCCGCCACTTCTCCTCCATCCAGATCAATAACCAGGCACTCACCTGCCCCTGCCCATCCCCAGATACAGCAGATACCGCCTGCCCCACCACCTGCAGGCGGGCATAGCGTTTACCAGTGCTTTCCCACCAGCGATCATCCACCGGCCATGGCCCCGCCCAAGCTGTGATCACATAGCGCTTTGGGCCCCAGGACAAGGCATAAGGAACTGAACTGAGTAAGGCTTCGGCGGTGACCTGAATCCGCGTGCCGGTGGCGTCGATAAGCACTACTCGCGAGGCCGGATGATTGATGCCAGCAGTCAAACGCGCAGGTAGCGGCCCTGGAATTCGCCCTGGCCACGTGCCATGCGGAAAGCGCACCGGATCTGGCGCCTCGCCAAAGGCCACAAAGCGAATCCGCTCCTCCACACCCCTGCCACCAGTGGGAATAGGTTGCAGCACCGCGTCAATACCCAAGGTGGATTGCACGCGCTGAATCACCTGTCGCGCCACATGTTTGTGGCTGCGCCCGGTATCCCATAAACCACCACTGGCCATCTCCGGTGGCACACATTCCAAAGGCCGCAAGGTCAGGGTAATAATGCCGGCTTCCTCGGTACCCTCATCCACACTGCCGTGGGTGCTCAGCCATCCATCCAATTGCCAGCGTACACGGTCAGCAGTGGCGGCCTCAGTTAGCGGTTCGCCGGTACGCCACACACGCGCAACCTGCGTACCATCACTAAAATCGGCCTCCACCTTGAGCAACTGACACACCACCCCAGCCTCAGACAGCTGCTGATGCAGGCGCGCAGCCAAAGCCCTGGCCACAAAGGCCGCAGCATCCACGCGCCTAATCGGATCCTCCGGCACATGAGTAACTTCCCACTGCGCACCTTCCAGCGCCGGCGCCACTTTGCGGCCAAAACGCGCACTAGCAATGTCAAAACAGTGCACACCTGCCTTGCCAAAGCGCGTGGACATCGACTCCACCGGCAGCACCGCCAGCTCGCCTAATGTGGAAATCCCCAGGTCCACCAGGGTGTTCACCACAGCGTGATCACATCCCAGCGACTCCTCCGCCACCAGCACCGATAGGGGTTGGCCGGCTAAAAAGCTTGTCGACGCGCCCCTGCCCTGCCCCACCACCGCCCCGCGCGGAGCGCGGGCAGCAATAATCGCCGTGGTGAGCTCATCGGCAACCCCGACTTCAACGTCAATACCGCGGCGCGCGGCGGCGTCGATAAGCATCTGGGCGGCAATTTCTTCACCTCCGTGATAGCGCGCAGCGGCGGCTGCATCAATCGCGACCAGGCCCGGGCGCAGCACCTCGACGCTGGAGGCGACCTCGCCAAGGGATGACACAATGCCCTCGAACATGCGACCATCGCGGTCGAGATCTTGGTCAATGACCTCCAGCTCCGGGCACACGGCCTGGGCTTGGCGAACCTTCATCCCACGGCGCACCCCGCGTTTGCGTGCGGCCACCCCACACACTTTGATGCGGTAATTAGTGGCAATGGCCAGCGGTTTTTCCAGGTTTGGGGGATCGTCGCGGTCCAATCGGATGGCCTGGACTGGCCAATCCGGAAACCACAGCACCATAATCCGCGTCATGGAACCACCCGCAATGTTGGAGGAGTGTGCAACAAGGCAGCATCTTCAGCGCGACTGATGGTGATCATGCCACTGCGTGGAGGCTGACCTTTGGCAGTTGCCCGGAATTTGAGTTCCACGCCCCGAATCCGGCCCCTACCTTGGCCAATACCGAGGTAGTTGCTGGTTTCTGCCTCCATTACTAGCGCTGGCGAGGCTACTTGCGTGCCCACCATAAGCAGTGCTGCACTGCCTTTGCGGAGTTTGGCCAAAAGCGGACGGGCGCGCGTGGGCGATAGTTGAATCTCGGGGCCTTTGTACACCACCAGATCCAAACCTTCACACAGCACCGCAGCCACATTTAAAGGCTCAGTACCCGGTTCCGGGATGGCGATAATGTTCTCGCACACACCCCCTAAATCAATTACCCCAGCATAAGCTAGATCCTTCCAACCGATCACCGCAGCGTGTCCACCCTGCGCCGTAACATGAGCCAGGAAAGCCACAATAAGTAGTGGCACTTCAGTGATGTGACTCAGTGCCCGCCGGGGCAGGCCACCACCTGGAAGAAATTGTGAAACACTATCAGGAGCTGCAAGAATGTTCTCTTTATCAAAGTACTCAACAGCCTCAGGGGCTGAAGAATCTGCAATTTGCGGCACCGCCACACCCATGGCGGACATGCGTGAGCGCAGTGCGGTAATTCGCTCCGCCCTGCTCATTCCCGAGAGATTGGGCAGGGCAAAAGCATTGCCCTCTCCCCCAATTTCTCGAACACCTGTTCCACTCACGACTTTAAGTAAACACCCGTTTTTCCAAACACGCAACAGTGCTGATCATGAGGGGTGTTGGGTGAGTCGAAAAAACTTCATTATCCTTAAACCCTATGGATCCCTTGAATAGCTATGCCAACATGAAGTCCCACGTAACGCCGATCCCTACTCCCCTGATTATTCGGGCGAGCTCGGCAGTGTTGGTTGGTGCAGCTATTGCAGTATTGACCACGGATTTAACCCCAGGCATTAAGTTTGGGGTAACTGCTGCAGGGCTGATTATCACGCTATTGTTGGCATATTTACATCCCTATCGTGCGAAAATCCGGAGTTTCCGGGAACAGCACAATATCAGCAGAGTGCCCACCACCGGCCAGGTCATGCCACTTTTTGTCACTTGGCTCATGCTCATGGTGGCGCCGTTTTTCTCCACCGCAGCGCTGTGGGTGACCATCTTGGTATTTGTGGTGGTGGCAGGTTGGACTTTCCTGACCTTCCCCCACATTGATGGCAGCCGCCAGCTCGCCTTCGCCAAAACAGCTTAAAGTGCCTCAAGCATCAGGGGTGCGTCGACAAGCACGCTTTTAATCTTTTAACGCCGTCCGCGGCGTTTTTCTTTTTCCCGCTCTTGTTCGTCGAGGATTTCTTTATTGCGTTTGCCCAGTTCAATGAGTTTTAGGTTAGCCCAGTTGTAGAAGCTGTGGCCAAGGATAAACAGCGCCCAGACGAAGGACCAGATGGGAATAGCCCACCAGAGGGAAAATCCGGATTGCCACATCACCAGCACGGTGAAAATAACGCTAAAGAAGAAGGTACGGGTGGGTTGGAAAGTGAATTTGATTTTATCTTGATCAATTTCGCCCTTGTCCGCGGCAAAGTTTTTCTGTGGTTTTTGAGCCATTAATCGAGATCCCTTGAATGTGCCCAGCGGGTTAGTGCGTGGCGGTTGGACTGCTGTGTTTTGCGCAGAATATTGGAGGCGTGGGTTTCCACAGTTTTGACTGAAATGAACAGCTCTTTGCCGATTTCCTTGTAGGTATAACCGCGGGCCAGCAATCGCAAAACTTCCAGCTCACGGCGGGTAAGTGCGTCGACGATGGGATCGTCAATAATGCGGCCAGATTCTACGGCGGCATCCTTTTCCGGAGCGTCCACAATGCCGGCACCGGCGGTGGAATCAGGGGCAGCAAAGGCGTCGAGCACAAAGCCAGCCAGCCGTGGCGAGAAGAAAGCATCGCCGGAATTAACGCGAGTAATCGCTTCCACCAGCTCAGGGCCGGAAATAGATTTGGTTACATATCCCCTGGCCCCGGCACGAATAATGGCAATAACATCCTCGGCTGCATCGGAGACGCTCAAAGCCAAAAAGATGGTGTCTACCTGTGCAGCATTAATTTGTTTGAGTACTTCCACGCCGCCGCCGTCGGGCATGTGGACGTCGAGAAGCACCACCTCGGGGTGTGTCTGTTTGATCCCGGCTACGGCCTCAGCCACGGTACCGGCCTCGCCGACGATATTAACCGCGTTGCCGAGCTCTGCTTTTACGCCCGAGCGGAATACCGAGTGGTCATCAACCAAAAACACATCTACCATGACTCACAGGTTACCGCCCCCGCCCGCGATCTGTGGCTTTAAGGCAAACCTACAGTGCCATCGTGATTGCTACCTCAGTGCCCGCGCCCACCTCAGACTTGATTTTTACCTTGCCCCCGGCGCGCTCCACGCGGCCGATGACCGATTCCGCCAAGCCGTGATGGCCTTCAGGAATATTGTCTGGGTCAAAGCCGCGGCCACGATCGCGCACAAAAATACTAAGCTCGCCCAGCATCACTTCCGCATAAACATCGGCAGTTTCCACCCCTGCATGTTTGGCCACATTGACCAAAGCCTCACGCGCTGCCATCACCGCAGCCTGGGTATTTTCCCCCAAGGTTTCATCAGTTCCCACCGTCACGGGCACAATACGCAGCCCAAAAAGGTCTTCTACCTCGGCACATGCACGCTCCAGGGCGGTAAACACAGTGCCGGTGGTCTGCGGGGTTTTATCCTGGGAATCAAAAAGCCATTGTCTGAGCTCCCTTTCCTGGCCGCGCGCCAAACGGGTGACCTCCGCGGAATCATCGGCCCGTTTTTGAATTAGCGCCAGGGTTTGCAGCACCGAATCATGCAGCCGCGAGGCAATATCGGCGCGCTCTGCGGCTGCAGCTTTTTCCGCGCGTTCTTGGCCCAGCTGATCCCACATCCGCACCCACAGCGGCACGCCCAATGCTGCCACACCCAGCAGCGTCAACACCACCGCCACCAGCGCCATGAGGAAGCCGTCTTGGGTGCTCCAATTCATCACCACCAGCACAATTGCCGCCAGCATTAATACGCCACCCGCTGCAATAATGAGCACGCTCGGCCCCGAATCCACGCCGCGGTCATAGGCCAGCCACACCATCAGCATGCCAGCGCCGACCACGCCGATCGGAATCAGCGTGCTCAGCCCAAAACCGGTGGTCAGCGTCAGCGACACCGTAGCGCCCACCAGCGACAACACCACCAGCGCCCAGGACACCCACTTGCTACTTCTCGACGAACCCCCCAGTGCTTGCGGATGCTGCGCATCTTTGCGCTCCATGCGGGTAAAAATCCACACCAAGGCATACGCGGCAAGGCCCGCACCATTTGCCAGGGCCGAAATAATAAAAATGGCACGCACCCAAAAGACTGAGACATTAAGGTGATATGCCAAGCCCGACGCCACACCTGCCACCACGCGACCATCGCGGGCGCGCCGAAAAGCGGGATAAAGCGGTTGTTGCTGCCCTACTGGTGGTGGGGTGTACGGTGCCGGGGTTTTACTCATGTACTTGATCTTGTCATGAGCACCGGACACGCTTCCATCGGGGAAGACCCTGAAGCCTATTGCCTGTGGCTTTTAGGGGGTGGGTGCCGGTGAATGCCCGGTGAATGTCAGGGCTATCCCCGATTCACATTCGCATATAAGCACGCCACAATTAGTTTATGAGCACTTTCGAAGAGAACCCACAGCACCAGTACGTGCCCTTCGCCCAACCGGGTACCACCTCTTCCCCCACTGTTTCAGCAGCACCTACCGGAATCCTGCAGCAGATGTGGCAGACCCGCCCAGTGCGTCTGCCCTCTAAACAAGGCGGCAATGCCAAGGTGGCAGGTGTCTGCGAAGGCATCGGAGTGCGTTATCAAATCGATCCTGTGCTCATTCGACTCTTTTTTGTAGTTTCCGGCATCTTTGGCGCAGGTATCTCCGCCTATTTACTCGCCTGGTTGGTCATGCCCCGTTATTCCGTCCCAGTGTCCCCGCTGGAAGCGATCTGGAAGCCAGGGCATTCCCAAGACCGCACCCATGGTTGGTGGCTGCTGATTGCCTTTGTGGCCTTTTCCGGAATGCTGGGCTCTACTACCGATACCTTTAGCCCCGCTGCCTTTCTTACTTATGCCTTAGTAGTCGCCATGTGGTGGGGCTTGCATAAAAAACAATCTATTCCACCACGTGGTTTGCTCACCTCTACCGGATCTTTACCCCAGGAAGACACGATGACTAATCCCGCTGATACTTATCCCCAACCGCAGCCTGATCTCAGCTCAATCACCCCAGTTGAAGGCTATTACGCACCTTTTGCCCAGCACACCACAACTACTCCAAACTGGGATCCACTGGCTCAGAATCAGCACAATACCTGGGATCTCTCCCTCCAGCAGCCAGGTCCTCCCAAACGACGCCGTCTCTGGCCGTGGATTCTCGGCGGTGTAGGTGGAACCGGACTTATTGCGGTACTAGGCATCGGAGCAATAATCTTCGCGCTGGCTCCCCTTCATCTCGAGGAGAATTCTTCTACCGATTCTGGAATTGGCGATGTCTCCCTCGCGCCCTCCAACGCTGACCTCCAGGATTCCTACTCCTCCGGCATCGGCGAATTGAATCTTGACCTCAGCAATATAGACACCTTGGATCAAGCTCAAGATGTTCAGATCAGCTCTGGTATTGGTGAGGTAAAAATTACCCTGCCTGATGATGTGCCTATTAGCCTCAACTGCACCGCAGGTGTGGGAACGGCCCATTGTGATGTGGGAGACCTCGCCGCTCATAATGCTGGTTTAGATGGTGAGATGCTTAATCTCTCTATTAGCTCTGGAATCGGCGATGTTGATGTGGAGTTCGCCCAGAACTAGCACGGGGCTAGTCCAGTTGGCCGCGGAGTTGTTCGCTCAGATCTGCAAATTCACTGAGCTCATCTTCATCAAAGCGATCAGCCACTGCGTGATCCTCAGGTGAGAGCGCAAAGTACTTCAGTGCAGTGTTGATCTGTGTATTTTCCTTCGACTCAGTGTGGAGGCGGATTTCCTGGGCACCATCCGACGCACCATCCGACGCACCGCCCGCTACGCCGAGTGAAGCAAACTGCACTGCACCCTGAGCTTTATTTTCTGCCATTAAAACCGCCAGGGCTGCCACGACCAAGTACGCATCCCCAAAACCTTCAAGCTCGGTATCGGTGTAATTTCCGGAGAGCTCATCTAGTCCAAGATCAGCAAAAATCTTATGGACTTCAATCACGCCATCAGCGCTTTTAAGATCGCCTGAAGCATCTGCTGCTAAATACTGCACTAATGCTTGAGCTTCCTCGGATTTGCCAAAGTAGGTGTTCCAATAGGTTTCAATAATTGCGCTCATGGGGGTGGGATCTCCTGTTTTTAAAGGTTTTTGGCAAGGGCGGCGGCCTAAGATCCGCGGCCAGTTTTAAATCTGAAATAAGGATACGCCTTTGGGCACCTAGAAAATTTCACTGCGAACATCCATTGCAACCAAAAACAAAAACAGCCACCCTCCCCCAAGATCATTAAAACCTAAAGAGAAAAGGTGGCTGCTAGCAGCGCTAAATTCCACAAACTATGAGCTCAGCGCCGATGCTTAGCACTATTCTGCCAAGCAGAGATTTACTCCCACTCGATGGTTCCTGGTGGCTTGGAGGTTACGTCCAGCACCACGCGGTTTACATCGGGAACCTCATTGGTAATGCGGGTAGAAATCTTTTCCAGCACCTCATAAGGCAAACGGGTCCAGTCGGCGGTCATGGCATCTTCAGAGGACACCGGACGCAACACAATTGGGTGGCCATAGGTACGGCCATCGCCTTGAACGCCCACGGAGCGAACGTCGGCAAGCAAAACCACTGGGCACTGCCAGATCACGCCGTCGAGGCCAGCTGCGGTGAGCTCGGTACGGGCAATGAGGTCGGCGTGGCGCAGAGTTTCTAGGCGCTCTTCGGTGACTTCACCGATGATGCGGATGCCCAGACCTGGGCCTGGGAAAGGCTGACGGGCAACGATTTCCTCTGGGAGACCAAGTTCGCGGCCAACGGCGCGAACCTCATCCTTGAAGAGGGAACGCAGTGGCTCAACCAGCTTGAACTCCACGTCATCAGGCAATCCGCCCACATTGTGGTGGCTCTTGATGTTGGCGGTGCCGGTGCCACCACCAGACTCAACAACGTCTGGGTAGAGGGTGCCCTGAACCAGGAAGTCCACGGTGGATCCCTCTGGTGCGTCATCCAAAACGCCAGCAACGGCGCGCTCGAAGGAGCGGATGAACTCAGCGCCAATAGCCTTGCGCTTTGCCTCTGGTTCGGTAACGCCAGCAAGCTTGGCCAAGAAGGCAGCGCGCTCATCAACGGTGACCAGCTTGGCGCCGGTGGCAGCTACAAAGTCCTGCTCAACCTGCTCGCGCTCGCCGGCGCGCAGCAGACCGTGGTCAACAAAGACGCAGGTCAGGCGGTCACCAATAGCGCGCTGCACGAGGGCTGCGGCCACTGCGGAGTCAACGCCGCCGGAAAGGCCACAAATTGCACGGCCGGTTTCACCGATTTGCTCGCGAACTTTTTCCACGAGTTCTTCAGCGATGTTGGCTGCGGTCCAGTTTTGCTCCAGACCAGCAATTTCAGTGAGGAAGCGGGTAAGAACCTGCTGGCCATGTGGAGAGTGCAGAACCTCTGGGTGGTACTGCACACCAGCCATTTTGCGCTCAACATTTTCGAAGGCTGCAACAGGTGCGCCCTCAGAGGTGGCGGTAACGCTAAAGCCTTCAGGGGCAACGGAAACGGCGTCGCCGTGGCTCATCCATACCTTGTGGGTTGCTTCCAGGCCTTCATGGAGCACGCCACCGGTGACGGTCATATCGGTGCGTCCGTATTCACGCTTGCCGGTGTTGGCAACGGTGCCACCCAGCGCGTGGGTCATGGTCTGGAAACCATAACAAATACCAAAAACTGGCAGATCAAGCTGCAGAATTTCAGGATCCAAGGATGGAGCGCCCTCTTCATAAACAGAGGAAGGTCCACCGGAAAGAATTAGCGCTGCTGCATCCTTTTCACGGATTTCAGCAGCGGTAGCGGTGTGCGGAATAACTTCGGAGTAGATGCCGGCTTCACGCACACGACGTGCGATCAGCTGCGCGTACTGTGCGCCGAAGTCAACGACGAGTACTGGGCGATGATTTGTCTGAAGGCTCACAACTGATCACTCTACTAGACCAGCGCCCAAATCCGATTTTCACCCTCAAAGCAGACGCTTTTCGACGTCGCCCCGCCCGGCTGCGTCCCCCACGCGGCCACGCGACTAACTAGTTTTTTAAGCGATGGCGGTGCCGATACCGAAAAGCACACAGGCGAAAGCAAAGCCCACAATGGCAATACCTGTCTGGTTCACAGTCCAGGTCTTCAAAGTGGTGGCAACATCCATGCCCATCAGGCGACCAACCAGCCAGAAGCCGGAGTCATTTACGTGGCTGGCGATAACAGAACCAGCAGCGGTTGCAATAACGATGGTGGCCAGCTGGAAGTCGTTGTATCCAGCAGCAGCCACAGCAGGTGCCATCAGCGCAGCAGCGGTGGTCAGTGCCACAGTTGCAGAACCCTGGGCCACACGCAGTACAGCAGCCACAATAAAGCAGGCTGCGATAACAGGAAGACCAAGATCAGCCATGGAATCTGCCAGTGCGTCACCAATTCCAGATGCACGCAGCACGCCACCAAACATGCCGCCGGCGCCGGTGATCAGCACAACGGAACAAATTGGTCCAAGGGCACCTTCAACGGTCTTATCCAATGCGGTTCCGCTCACACCGCGACGAGTTCCCAGTGCCCAGAGAGCTACGAGGGTGGAAATAAGCAAAGCAATTGGAGTTGCGCCGAGGAATCCAAGCAGTGAAACCACGAAGGAGTCTGCGTCGAGAAGCCCGGCAGCAGCTGCCATATCGGTTCCGGTATTGCCGAAGATGAGGATCATCGGGATCAACAAAATTGCGATAACCACACCAGCGCTGGCTGGATTATCAGGCTGCTCTTCAGAGGTTTTTCCGCCTGCCAGCAGATCAGGAACACTCAGTGGGAATTTCACGCCGAGGTACTTGCCCAGCAGATAACCGGTTATATACCAGGTAGGGATTGCCACGATGAGGCCGGCAAGCAGCACAAATCCAACCTGTGCACCATAAAACTCAGAAGCAGCGATTGGGCCTGGGTGTGGTGGGACGAAGACGTGCATAACCGAAAAAGCACCGGCAGCAGGGATGCCATAGGCCAACACTGGGCCATTCATGCGACGTGCCACAGCAAAAATCACAGGCAGCATGACCACAAGGCCAGCGTCAAAGAACACTGGGAAGCCCATGATCAAGGATGCAACACCGAGCGCAAAAGGAGCTCGTTTTTCACCGAAAACGCGGATCATCAAATTGGCCAGCGAGGCTGCACCGCCAGAGGTTTCCACCAGCCGGCCCAACATGGCTCCGAGGCCAACCAGCAGGGCGACTGAGGCAAGCGTGCCACCAAAACCATCAAGCAGCGTTTCGACGATGTACTCAACAGGAATACCTGCGACAAGTGCCGTTAGTACCGACACCAACACCAAGGTAAGGAAGGCATGAAGTTTGAAGAAAATAACCAGAACTAGAATCAGAGCGATTGCGCCGGCGGCAATGCCGAGCAAGGGCCCTGCTCCTAGTGTTTGTTCCCAGGTGTCCACAGATTGATCTCCTTTAAGATAAGTGACCCACAAAAGATTTTTTTAATAGTATGACCTATATCTCCATAAAGTGGAAATCTTCAGATATAAACCCAGATAGTCCTGCGGTTTTGTCACTTATTCAAAAAGAAAAACAACAAGGGCTGAGCAGTAAAATCACCTGCCCAACCCTTGGCTTAAAACCTAGCTTTTAGCCATTAAAGTGCAAAGGCACCTTTTGGAAGCTCTTCAAATCGGTGAAGCCACACTTTGCCATGGCACGCTTCAGGCCACCTTCAAAGTTTTCAATGCCCCATGGCATGGTGGATGGTCCACGCAGAATCTGCTCCAAAGATGGCGCAGTCTCATCAATGCCAGATTCAGACACGATGCCACGAGGGAAACGTGGGTGGGCTGCTACTGCAGGCCAGAAGTAGCCCTTGCCAGCAGCTTCCTTGGCACGAGCCAAAGGAGAGCCCAAAACCACAGCATCTGCACCGCAGGCGATGGACTTCACCACATCGCCGGAGTTGTAGATATCTCCATCGGCGATGATGTGTACATAACGTCCACCGGTTTCATCCAGGTATTCCCGGCGCGCTGCAGCAACATCGGCAATTGCGGTGGCCAAGGAAACTTCCATGCCCAGTGCCAGGCTGTTGGTGTTTTCGCCGCCGCCAACGATGATGCCTACAGCGCCAGTGCGCATCATGTGCAGTGCAGTGGTGTAATCGTTCACGCCACCAGCGATAACGGGGATTTCCAGGGAACCAATGAACTCTTTGAGGTTGAGTGGCTCTCCCCCAGTGTTCACGTGCTCTGCGGAAATCAAGGTTCCCTGAATGACCAGCAGATCAGCACCGGCCTTGATAACGGTTGGAGCTAGCTCGCGGGCATTTTGTGGGGATACACGCACAGCTACAATCTGACCGGAATCACGAACCTGCGCGATGCGCTCGCTTAGCAGTTCCTTATCCAGTGGTGCTGCGTGCAGTTCCTGCAATACACGGGTGGCTGCAGCTTGATCGCCGCCGCCGATGTATTCAATGGTGCCAGCAGCGCCGGTGTCTTCCTGGGCGCCATAAGCCTTGATGACCTTAGCGATGGCTGCATCTAGGTCAGCGTGACGGCCCCAGAGGCCTTCGGCATTGATAACACCCATGCCACCCTGCTTGCCCATTTCGATAACAAATTCAGGGCTGGCAAGAGCGTCAGTTGGGTGATTGAGGAATGGCAGCTCGAACTTATAAGCGTCGATATGCCAGGTAGTGTCAACGTCCTTGGAAGAACGGGTGCGGCGGCTGGAAACGACAGAGATATCATCCAGGCTGTAGGTGCGTCGTGCCTCGCGGCCGATACCAATTTCAACATGGTCACGCATTAGTGACGGGCCTCCCTTTGTGTTCGTATACCCCGAAGACTCTACCCGAGTCATCGGTGACAACTTGCTATTAACTCCTGAACACACCAAAAACAGCCCAATTTCCATAGTGAAATCGGGCTGTTTCCAAGTGTTAGATCCTAGTGGTAGTTAGGAGCTGCAACGGTTTGCTGGATGTGGTGAGGGTGGGATTCCTTCAAACCAGCGCTGGTGATCTGGACAAAGCGAGCCTTGTGCAGGTCCTGAACGGTGGCGGAACCGGTGTAACCCATAGCTGCACGAAGGCCACCCACCTGCTGGTGAATGATGTTTTCGATGCTGCCACGGAAAGGTACGCGACCTTCAATTCCTTCCGGAACGAGCTTCTCTTCGCTCTTAACATCAGCCTGGAAATAACGGTCCTTGGAGTAGGAACGCTTTTCGCCGCTGAGGCCACGGCCCTGCATAGCTCCCATGGAACCCATGCCACGGTAACGCTTGTACTGCTTGCCGTTGATGGTGATGGTCTCGCCTGGAGCTTCTGCGGTACCAGCCAGCATGGAGCCGAGCATAACGGAGTTGGCGCCAGCTGCAAGAGCCTTAGCGATATCGCCGGAGAACTGCATACCACCATCAGCGATGATTGGGATGCCAGCCTTGTGAGCTGGAACAGCAGCTTCCATAATGGCGGTGATCTGAGGAGCACCAACACCTGCAACAACACGAGTGGTGCAGATGGAACCAGGTCCGATACCAACCTTGATGGCGTCAGCGCCAGCGTCGATCATAGCCTGTGCAGCTTCACGGGTAGCCAGGTTGCCACCGACGATGTCAACGCCTGGGAAAGCCTTCTTAACGCGGGAAACCATGTCCAATACGCCACGGGAGTGAGCATGTGCGGAGTCAACAACGAGGATATCTACGCCTGCATCAACAAGGGCGCCAGCACGCTGGAAGGACTCTTCGCCGGTGCCGATACCTGCGGCAACGAGGAGACGGCCGGACGCATCCTTGGATGCATTTGGGTGCTGCTCGGTCTTAACAAAGTCTTTAACGGTGATCAGGCCAACAAGCTTGCCGTCCTTGGAAACGATTGGAAGCTTTTCTACCTTGTTGGCAGACAGCAATTCCAAAGCCTTTTCCTTGGATACGCCTTCTTCAGCAACAACCAGTGGCATAGGGGTCATAACCTCAGCCACGCGGCGGTTCATATCGGATTCAAAGCGCATATCGCGGTTGGTGCAGATACCAACGAGCATTCCATTGTTATCAACAACAGGCAGGCCGGAGATACGGAAGCGAGCGCAGAGATCATCAACTTCTTGGATGCTCATGTCGGGGCTACAGGTTACTGGGTCAGTAACCATGCCGGACTCGGAGCGCTTTACCAATTCAACGTTTTCAGCCTGCTCCTGAATGGAGAGGTTGCGGTGCAGAACACCAATACCACCCTGGCGTGCCATGCCGATAGCCATACGGGCTTCGGTAACGGTGTCCATCGCGGCGGAAAGGATCGGGGTGTTGAGACGAATGTTGCGGGTCAACTGCGTTGAGGTATCAACGTCGGAGGGAACGACATCCGAAGCGTTTGGCAGTAGTAGTACATCGTCAAAAGTTAGTCCAACGAGGGCAACCTTGTTGGGATCGTCTCCTCCGGTGGAAACTCGGCTCTGGGTGGTCATATGCGACAGTTCCTCCTCATTTTGTGTCCACAATTAATTAAACCTTAGTAGTTTGTTCTTAATTCGGATAACCATAAAAGTAGCAACTACATTCCGCAGGAGAAATAAGGTTGCCCTAAAACACATTCAAGGCGTGCTGTGTTGGTCATTTTCCATCTGGGGCAATAGGGTTAGTCTCGTGAACTTTGATGCGATGATGCCCCGCGACCCGTTTGCCGACGATCCCAATGACCCGGCATCCTTTTTGACAGAGGATGAGCCTTTTGAGCCAATCTCTGATCAAGAGCGCATTCATGTGCAGCAGGATCTCAAATTAGTCATTGAGTTTAAGAAGATTTTGAAGCCCCGTGGTATTGAGGGAATCTTCTTTATGTGCGAGGACTGTGATGAGTTCCACTACTATGACTGGGATATTATGGCTGCCAATATGCGCGCTACCCTAGCCGGCGAACTCAGCCCTGTTCATGAACCGAGTGCACAGCCCAATGTTGATGCCTATGTCCCATGGGATTATTGCTTGGGTTATTTGGATGGCATGGAAGCTCGCTAACAACTGCATAAACACATAAAAAGACTGTTCCCTCCTTCGCTCCATGAGCGCGAAAGGGGGAACAGTCTTTTTTTAAATCCTAGTTTCCAGGGGTCTGTGGATCTACAAGTCCACCACCGGTTTGGGTACCGTTTCCTGCTCCCGTAGTGGGAGTTGCAACGGTTGGTACCGCAGTGGGCTCTGGACTTGGAGTCCAGACTGGTGGAGCTACCACCGTGGAGACAGTGGTTTGAACCTGCGTCTGTGTTTGAGTTTGAGTCACAGTAGCAGTTTCAGTTACTGGCTCTTGGGTTGGAGCGCTCTCTGTCACCGTAGAAGTCTGTGTCTCCGGGGTTGGAGCAACGGTCACGGTAGTGACGTGCTCTGGAGCTGGAGGACGCTGACCGTGCATTTCTTCAACCATGCCACGAGCTTGCTCCAGCAATTGGCGAGCACCTTCGACATCACCATTAGCGGTTCGGCTGTCTACTTCTTCCAAAGTAGAAGCCAGCTCCACTGTGTTGACAGTATCTTGGTTTCCGAAAATCTGCTGGTTAAGGCCATATAGCGGAGAATCTGCATCTGCGTTGTACACGGCAGAACCGCCACCGGCAAGCACGAGGGTTGCCGCTGCTGCACCAATGAGCCCATGCATAAATGGATGAGACTTGCGCTTTTTATCGCGACGTTCATCCAAAGCAATGACAGAGGTTGTTGAGTTGTCAGAGTTTGTGGAAATGTCGGAAGTGGAAATCGGGGCGAATTCAGTGGTTCCGGGGTCGGAATCCCTCTGCTGGTCCTCGAATGAGTCCTGTGCCAGATCTTCAAATCCAGGAAGCAGCTTTGACAAATCCGGCGCAGCCGGCATCGGAGCCTGTGCTTCCTTATTTAAATCCAGAAGGAGCCCAGCGAGGACATCACCACCCGCAGAGGGGTCAACGCCGCGGGACAGGTCAGTCAGAAAATCATCGTCATCAAACAGCTGCTTTAGCTGTGTCTTGACGATATCCTGTCCGTCCTGGTCACCTTGGTTGTGACGTCGAGTCATTACTAGTTCTCCTGCTGCTCAAGTGCGCTTCGAAGTGTTGCGAGTGCTCTATGTTGAGCTACTCGGACAGCACCCGGGGTGCTGCCCACCATCTCTGCAGTTTCTTCTGCGGAAAGACCTACAATCACCCTCAAAATGAGAATGTCGCGTGCCTTTTCACTGAGTAGATCGAGAAGTTCCCTCACTCTGTTACTTCCATCGATAACCAGCACCGATTCTTCGGGGGTAAAGGTATCGGGAGTGGAATCGGGAACCTCTTCGGTGGGCGTTGATTTGTCCCGCGACATAGCGCGGTGCGCATCGGCGACCTTGTTGGATGCCACACCATAAACAAAGGCCATAAAGGGGCGACCTTGGTCAACAAATTTTCCAATGGAGGTTGCTACTGCTAGACACACTTCTTGAGCAACATCTTCGGCGGTGGGCTGTCGGCCGCCACCAATACGAGCACGGGCATAACGCAGCACGATTGGATGAATAATCTCCATAATCCGCTGCAGTGCCCGATGATCACCCGCCGTTGCTTGAGGTACCAGTTCAGCGAGCTCATGCTCGGTATTAGCCACAGCTTCGCACCTTCCTACCTCGAATTTAAGTGAACAGTCGTTCCTGCTATTCAATAATGCAGGAACGACAACCGCAAGCTGGAGAACACATGCGTTTCGTCTCATCTTAACAAGAAGCAGGGGCTTCCTCGCGGTTTAACCCTGCAAACTCCGCACTTCTTCTCCCTCACTGGAAACCCACAGGATAGCCAGGATGTTCTAAGAATTCACCGGACATTCACCTCGGGAAATAAGCGCAGTTCAGGACACCCGTACTGATGCGAGTTCGCCTGATCATGGCCAATAGGACAGATTAACGTCACCAATTCGCCACTATTTGTTCATTAACGCCCATGACACTGTCTTTTCGGGCGAACACCCAACATTAGTGAACGCGTACGTAGCTCAAATAGGGAGTATTTGAAGATGACATTGCCTCACCAGCTTCCCGGACCAAACGCTGACTTCTGGGACTGGCAGCTGCACGGATCGTGCCGCGGCGAGACCTCGGATGTGTTCTACCATCCAGACGGAGAGCGCGGTCGTGCTCGCCAACGTCGCGAACTGCGCGCCAAGGCTATTTGTGCTTCTTGCCCAGTATTGGAATCTTGCCGCCAACACGCGCTTTCCGTGGGCGAACCCTACGGAATATGGGGTGGACTTTCCGAGTCCGAGCGCTTGGCTATTTTGCGCAAGATTGAGCGCAAGCAGCCAGTAGCTGTTTAAGCACCACAGACCCTGCCCCTGACGCAGGGTCTTTTTTGCACGGCGTGGGCGCGTCGAAAAGCTGCTTTTCGACGAAAAAACCCTCAGAAGAATCATCTTCCGAGGGAATTTTTCGATGTTGCTAATTAGTGCTGGTGATTATGGTGATCATCAGAGCTATTAGCTGGCTTTTCCACAACTGAAGCCTCGGTGGTCAGAACCATACGAGCAACAGAAGTAGCGTTAACCACTGCAGAGTGGGTGACCTTAACTGGGTCAATGACACCGTCTGCAATCAGGTCGCCATACTCCAAGGTTGCAGCGTTGAAGCCGGAACCATTAGGCAGTTCAGCGATCTGAGAAACCACAACGGCACCGTCGAGGCCAGCGTTGGAAGCAATCCAGAATGCTGGCTTGCTCAGCGCGGTGGCCAGCGCACGGACGCCGATCTTCTGATCGCCTTCGAACTCCTCGGCATATGCCTTGAGGGTGTCAGCGATCTGCACCAATGCAGAGCCACCGCCGGCGATAACGCCTTCCTGGGCAGCTGCACGAGCAGCGTTAATAGCATCTTCTACGCGGAGCTTGCGGTCATTGACCTCAGTCTCGGTAGCAGCGCCAACGCGGATAACAGCAACACCGCCGGAGAGCTTAGCCAAACGCTCTTCCGCCTTTTCGCGATCCCAGCTGGAATCGGTGTTTTCAATTTCGCGACGGATCTGGCCGCGGCGGGACTCAACAGCCTCTGCGGTACCAGCACCATCAACGATGACGGTCTCATCCTTGGTGACAGAAACACGACGTGCAGAGCCGAAAACTTCAGCGCCTGCCTCGTTGAGGTTAATGCCGACCTCAGGGTCAACCACGGTGGCAGCAGTAACGACAGCCAGGTCATCCATGAATGCCTTGCGACGATCGCCGAAGTATGGGGACTTCACTGCAACAACCTTGATGGTCTTGCGGATGGAGTTCACCACGAGGGTCTGCAAAGGCTCACCCTCAACATCCTCAGCCACGATCAGCAGCGGACGGTTGAGTTCAACAACCTTTTCCAGCAGCGGAAGGAAATCTGGCAGGGAGGAAATCTTATTACGAACTAGCAGCACAGCAGGGTTGTCGAGGACAGCCTGCTGGGTGTCAGCATCGTTAATGAAGTATGGGGAGAGGTAGCCCTTATCGAAGGAAATACCCTCGGTGACGTCCAAAGAGGTCTCAACAGACTGAGATTCCTCAACGGTGACAACACCGTCCTTGCCGACCTTCTCCATGGCAGCAGCAACAATTTCGCCCACAATTTCATCACGGGAGGAAACGGTTGCAACGTTTGCGATTTCCTTGGTGTCGGAAACAGCAGTTGCGCGTGCCTTGAGCTCAGTGATGGTCTTTTCTGCAGCTGCAGCAATACCCTTGTTAAGCTCAATTGGGTTAGCGCCAGCAGCAACGTTGCGCAGGCCTTCAGTAATCAAAGCCTGAGCCAGCAGGGTTGCGGTGGTGGTGCCGTCGCCAGCGATATCGTTGGTCTTAACAGCAACAGACTTCACCAGCTGTGCGCCGAGGTTCTCAAAAGGATCTTCGACATCAATTTCACGGGCGATGGTAACACCGTCGTTGGTGACCAGCGGTCCGCCGAATGCCTTATCAAGAACCACATTGCGACCACGAGGGCCGAGGGTGACCTTGACAGTGTTGGCTAGGGCGTCGACGCCCCGGAGAATGCCTTCGCGGGCGTCCTGGTCAAAAGCAATGAGCTTTGCCATGAACTATCGCCTACTTCTCGACGATTGCGAGGATGTCGCGTGCGGAGAGCAGCAAGTACTCAACGCCACCGAACTTAATCTCGGTTCCGCCGTAACGGGAGAAGATAACTACGTCATCTTCCTTCACGTCTAGTGGAATACGGTTGCCCTTGTCATCAAAACGGCCAGGTCCAACAGCGATAACGGTAGCCTCTTGTGGCTTTTCCTTAGCGGAATCTGGAATAACCAGGCCGGAAGCGGTGGTGGTCTCTGCCTCGTTGATCTGAACTAGGATCTTGTCCTCGAGCGGCTTGATGTTGACGTTTGCCACGATGAATCCCTCCATGAGAAAAATATTTGTTGTGCCGGTTGTGGATTTCCAGCACAGCCGTCGTCGCGGGTGAACAACTGTGTGTCAAACAACCTATTTGGCACTCTACCCTCGCGAGTGCCAGCACTCAACTAATAAGGGTGCTAATTTTTAAGCTCACAGCGAACACTAATCTCCCGCCATAACTACCCCAAAAAGAAAAAATGGGGCCTCAAGCCCCATTAATCCACGCGGCATTAGTCCATATTGCGCAAGTTATAAACTGCGCGACGCCACAGCTGGAACTCTTCTGGGAAATCATCGCGGTAGTTTTTAGCAGCGCGAATACCGTCATTAATGCGCTCAATTTCGGCTTCGTCGACGTCTTGGCCTTCAGCACCAACAAAGATCACGGGGCCACATACAGCTGCAGCTGGGTCTGAGAAGAATGCAGCATTGCCGGTTGCAGCTGCGTTGCGTCCAAGGGAAGCAACAGGGTTCGCAGCTGCGCCCTCTTCCTTAGCCTGAGCGTTATAAAGTGCGGCATAAACGCTGCCGTCCTCTTGGAAAGCAACAGCCACACGGGCATCATCTGCGCCACCGAGGAACATTGCGACATGCTCTAATTCAAACTCAACAAGGCGGCTGGTGAGGTCTGGGTTTACAAGAAATCCTTTAGTCATAGCTTTCAATTAACCTGCACCTCCCCCACTCTGCTACTTGGGCAGATAAAAATTCATGAGAAATTCATGAGCCCCTGGTTATTTGCCAAGGCCGTGGCGGGAGAAATTGCTGCTGCAATTCTGGAAGCTGAAGTAGGTGCGGATCCAAATTCAGTTTGTGCAGAAAGTGCTGCAGCCATGGCGTGAATGGTCACTGCCGGTGCCACTTGGACGTACATAGCAGTTTTGGGGATCTCCAATTCAGGCAGGTATTCCGCTGCCCGCTTAAGTTCCACAATGCTATGTGCCAAATGTGCGCCAATCAGACCAGAAAGCACATCTCCTGAGCCTGGAGTAGCCGACCAAGAATGCCCGGCATTAACCAGATAGGCATAATCGCTGGTGGCAATGACCGTGAACCTTCCTTTAAGCAGCACACAACACTGCAAATTTTCACTTAGGGCAAAGGCAGCAGCGATGGGATCTTTTTCCGAGTCAGGGATGTCCACGCCCTCCGCCCGCAGCTCCTGCGCGATGCGGTCAAATTCGCCACGATGTGGGGTCAACACCGTCGCGCCTTGGCGCGTGCGCAGCGCCTGCCGTAACTCCGCTGAGCCACTGAGCAAAGTGAGGCCGTCGGCGTCGATAAGCAGCGGTTCTTCGCTGTGAAGCAGTTGTTGTAATTCTTGGGAGGTGTGTTCGTTGATGCCACGACCAGGGCCAAATACCCAGGCTTGGACGCGACCGGTGGCTTCCAAAGTTGGTGCGGCGACAACCTCGGGCAATGCAGCGATAACCTGCGCGGACGCCGGGCCGGTATAACGCACCATGGAGCTAGTCGCACGCACAGCGGCAGCGGTGGCCAAAACAGCAGCCCCTGGATATTGCTCACTACCTGCAACAATGCCAACGATGCCGCCGGAATATTTATCGTGCTCGGGGCTCGGTTCGATATCTAGAGAAATAAAATGCGGGCCGATGGTCTGAATAGTTGAGGAGGCTTCGGCAAGCTCCTCCACCAGTGAGTCGATCAACTCAGGGGGATCATTCCACGCTTTGGAGGCATAACACTGCGGTCCCCCATCGGCATATTGCACCTCGGTTAGAGCCTGGGCGAGAGAATATCCGCCGGCTCCGGCAACACTAATATCTGCGATAAGAACCTCACCGCAAGCGGCAGTTACAGCATGGGCACGCCTTAAACCACCAAAGGTAATGGTGACATCGGCGTTGATATGAGTGGGGATTTTTTGGCGGGCGATGGGGGCACCCACTTCAAAACCGTCCACTGTCACCAACACTGGTTCGGGGACGGCACCAGTATCGGCATTAACTCCAGAGGGAATGTCGACCGCTAAAACGGGCACCCCGGAGGAGTTGAAATTCTCCACAAAGCGCGCGGTATCAGGTGACAAACCATCGCGGCCACCGATGCCTAAGATGCCATCAATGAGCAGCCGGTATTCCATGGCTTGAGGTTCTTCGCGCAGCACAATGCCGCCCAAGGACTCAAAATAAGCCAGGGCAGATTGGTGGTAGCGCTCATTATCAAGCAGCAGTGCGTCTACTCTAAAGCCCTCTTCTGCTAGAAAAGCACCTGCGTAGAGGGCATCGCCACCATTTCCGCCGGTGCCCACAAGGATGAGGACTTTATCATCGCTCACCAGGGGCGGAAGCGGTCCTTTAAGCATGGCAAATGCCACATCAGCCACCGCCGATGCGGCTGAAATCATCAGCTCATCGGGGTCGCTTTGTAATGCCATCAATTTGTTTTCTGCGCGTCGGATCTGATCGACGGAGAATACAGGTTTCATGAACCTAATACTAAAGGTTTAAAACACCTGAGGAGTCTCAACGGACAAAGAAGGATCAGTTCCCACCGAAATTGGTGATGCTGGCGCTCCCTCATGGATTCTTTGGGCCGCCAGTGCTGCAATCATCACGCCATTATCGGTGCAGAGTTTAAAGCGGGGCACGCGCAATTCAATACCTGCTTTATCGCAGCGTTCTTGAGCAAGTTCACGCAGACGCGAGTTCGCTGCCACGCCGCCACCCAGGAGCAACACGGATGCTCCGACGTCTCGGCAGGCGCGCACCGCTTTAAAGGTCAGCACATCACACACTGCTTCTTGGAAGCTGGCGCACACATCTTCCACGGAGATAACCTCGCCGTTTCGCTCCGCTGCTTCCACATAACGCGCAACGGCAGTTTTTAAGCCCGAGAAGCTGAAATCATGGCGGGAATCGGACTTCTTCATCAAACCGCGGGGGAATTTAATGGCTTCCGGATTACCCCGGCGCGCCAATTTATCAATAATGGGGCCGCCTGGGTAGCCTAATCCGAGCAAACGGGAAACCTTGTCATAGGCCTCGCCGGCAGCATCATCAAGGGTGGAGCCGAGCTCCTTCATGGGCAGGCCCACTGCATCAACTTCCAACAATTGGGTGTGCCCACCAGAAACCAACAAAGCCACTGAATGTGGCAGGGTCTCGCCCTCCAAGTTGGCTACAGCGACGTGCCCACCAAGGTGGTTCACTGCAAAGAAAGGCACGCCCCAGGCCGCGGCATAAGCCTTTGCCGCACTCGCCCCAACCAACAGGGCACCGGCCAAGCCCGGGCCGACGGTGGCTGCGACCGCATCGGGCTTGTCGACGCCTGCTTGCTTCAGGGCTTCGCGCATAACTGGAACCATGGACTCAAGGTGTGCGCGGGAGGCGATTTCTGGAACGACGCCGCCAAAGCGTGCATGTTGTTCCATGGATGAGGCGACGGAGTCTGCGAGGATTTCCAAGTTTCCTTGCTCATCCAATTTGACTACGCCCACTCCTGTTTCATCGCAGGAGCTTTCAATTCCCAAAACAATCATGGTTTAAACGTCTGTCCCGTCTGCATCGGTTGGTGAATCTCCAGTATTTTCTGGAGCTTTTTGGCCATTTTCTCTATCGCTGAGGCGTGGGCGCTGCATGGTATAGGCATCTGCGCCAGAAGGCCGGTAGTAGTTTTTGCGCACTGCCAGTGTCTGGAACCCAAAGGATTCATACATGGCGATCGCCGGCACATTATCGGTGCGGACCTCCAAAAACACTGGCCCATCGTGGCTATCTGCCACATGCATCATTTGATCCATAAGCACACGGCCCAGGCCTTTGCGTTGGTGTTCGGGATCAACGCCGATGGTATGGATTTCAAATTCTGGATCTTCGGCAGGACCCATCATGGCAAGGCCAGCGTAGGCAATGAGGTAGTCATCATCAAAAACACCAATATAGAAGGTGTTGGGATGTGAAAACTCCACTGCAAAAACATCGCGTGGCCAAGGGTTATCACCTGGGAACAAGATTTGTTCTAGTTCTGCGCAGCGTGCTGCGTCCTCGCGGCGTAGTTCTTTAAGCTCAAAGGTTTCGCTCATGATAAATCCACTTCTGGGATTGCTGCTGATTTGGGCTTTGGCTTGGGTTCTTTAGCATCTGGCCGGCGCAGGTAGAGCGGCACCAAAGGACCTGGGGTGGCGGTGAAATCAGCTACTGCTACCAAATTCGCGGGCAGTGGCTGGAGGGAAACCTGGGTTACCTCTTGGAGCGCTGCTGGGAGTTTTTCCACCAGGTGCTCAGGGATGGAAACCACATCCACGTCTTCTGCTAATTCCAGGGAGCTCGGGGCAATAACATCAGGACCTGCTACTTTGTGGCCGTCGGTGTAGGCAGCCCAATAGATCTCGCGGCGGCGAGCATCGGTGGCAACTAGCGCACGGGGATGTTCTTCAAAGTTGATGCCGTGGGCAATGGCGTCCAAAGAACTCACACCATAAACCGGGATGCCCAGGGCGTCGCCAAAGGCAGCTGCAGACACCATGCCAACACGCAGGCCGGTGAAGGGGCCTGGTCCACAACCAACCACGATTGCTTCCACGTCAGCAAAGGTGCGCCCAGCCTGGCTTAAGGTTTCTTGCACAGTTGGGGTGAGCTGCTCGTTGTGAGCGCGAGTGTCTTCAATAATGCGGGAGGAAATTGTTTCTCCGCTGGTGGAATCAACAAGGCCCACAATGAGGTCGGGAGTTGAGGTATCAAGAGCAAGTACTAGCACGAGGAATCAGCGTACCTTTCTACCGTCGGCAAGATCGAAAAGGTGCTGGAGTACCTCTCCTGAGCTGGCACGCAGGCCATTGTGTTCATGTTCGCTGGTGATATACACATTCACCCCAGGGATATGGGCTGCGGTTTCAAGGGAGAAGTCAATGGGCACAAATACGTCATTGGCATAAACTGCTGCTGCGCCTGTTGCATTGGAGGCTTCCAGTGCCTGGGCATCATAGAGCTTTGGCCACTGCATCTGAGCAACTTCCAGCGCCACTTCTTTCCACGGGCGCAGGGCCGGCACAGTGTCAGTCCATTCCTTGAACACATGCTCACCGGTAAGCAGTGAGGTGTCTTGCTTAAAGGCTTCTGGATAAACGCGTTCTGCAGCCCAGTTGGTGATCACTCCATCGGCATAAGAGGATTCATGCAGCACATAGTAGAGCGGGTTGCGGTTGCCAAAGGGCAAGAGGTTTGCCAGATCATGGCGGAATGCATTAGAGCTGGGATCCAGCTCAAGCAGGTGATAAAGATCCAGCCAGCCGTCATTGCTGCCTAAAAGGTGGCCAAGCGATCGAAGGCGAGATTCCGAAACTACCTCCCCAGTAGGCAGCACGATGTCACCAGCCTTGGCTTTTTCCACCAGGCTGCGCACAATTTCGCGGTGCTCAGGGAAGCGGCGGTAATACCACTCGGAGTTACGCTGCATGCGGTTATAGCAGTTGCTATACACATCTTCTGCAGGGCGATCAATAGCGCTGAGACCACCAGTTAAAAAGACTTGATCCAGGGAATCTGCATGGGTGGATAGATAATGCAGGGTGGTAAAACCACCGAAGGATTGTCCCAAGAGGTTCCACTTTTCCACGCCAAGGTGGGTGCGGATAGCTTCGGCATCGCGCACAATGCCATCGGCGCGCAAATGGCTAAGGTATTCCACCACCTCTGCGGTGGGGTTGTTAAGGATGTCGTCACCTACTGGGGTGGATTTTCCCGTACCACGCTGATCAAGCATGATGACCCGATAACGCTCTAATGCCACAGCCAACCAGCTGGGGTTAAGCGGACTCAGGCTGGGCCGAGGTGCTTCATTGCCTGGACCTCCCTGCAAAAAGACCAGGTAGGGCAGGTCTTCCCCACCGTTTCGGGTGGCAATGCGAGCAAAAACCTCAATGGTGCGAGTATCTGCAGGATCGGCGGTTAAAGGAACCTCAAGGGTAAGTTCCTCCAACCGCAATTGACCAAGCTGGGTTGTTGTCATTTCATTCATGCTTTTAAGGGTACGCCCGGGGGCGGACACCCCTTTACCCCCGGTGTGCCTAGGCCCTCATTTAAACCCTAGAGCAGCAGGAAGAGAATCTGAGCAGCAATGATTTTGCCCACCATAGCCGTGGGATAAACGGTGGCATAGCCCCTATTAGGAAGGTCAGTTCCGGTTTGTCCATTGAGGTAGGAAATAATCGCAGGGTTTGTGGTCACGCCAGCTGCCACACCCATAGCCTCATCCCATTTGAGTTTCAGCACGTACATGCAGAACACAGCACAGACCAGAGCGGAAATCACAGTGATAAGGAAGCCAGTGCCCATATAAACAAGGGAGGAAGGATCGGTCAAGGCACTGCGGAATCCAGCACCTGCCGAGGTACCAACACCTGCCAAAAAGAGTGAAAGACCAAGCGTGGAAATTGTCCTATTGGCATGGAAAGGCAGCTGCCAGGTTATCGGACCGGTGCGCTTGAGAGCCCCCAGGATCAGACCAACAATGATAGGCCCGCCACCAAAGCCCAAGGACATGGTGGTTCCGCCTGGCAGTGGAATCGGAATAGCGCCCAAGAGCAGGCCGAGGGAGAGACCAATAGCGAAAGGCAGCAGGTTTACATCAGCCAGGGATTTTTCGGAATCGCCCAGAAATTTCCTAACCTCAGCCACACGGCCAGGCGCTGCCACCACGCGGATTCGGTCGGAAAGGTTGATGACGGTATTACGGTCTGGAACAACCTCGGTATCGCCCTGCCTAATACGCGCGATCATAAAGCCGTGGGCAACAGTATCCAGGTCACCCACTGTACGGCCGGCAACCTCAGGATTAGAAACGGTAAGGCGGGTGTAGATCAGCTCGGTTCCTTCAATTTTGGTTTCGCGCTCTTCACCAAGTACAGCAATTGCTTTGTCCACTGCTTCTTCGGTGCCATTGATCAGCAATTGCATACCTGGGGTGATGGGCAATTGTGGATCGGCAAGGCGGTGGGAGTGCGGATCATCCACAATGCGGGTGGCAATAATGCTTTGGCCAGAAAGTCGTGGCAGATCCCCCACTTTGCCGGTGATTTCTGGGTTCAGCTGCACACCTTTCCACACCAATGGCGCGGTGATTAGGCCTTCTTCTTCGGCAGCTTTGCGGTGATCAACTTTAAGAATCTGCGCGCCGATAGCTGCGACCAAGATGGTGCCCAGCACTGCGCCAGGATAAGCCAGGGAATATCCAATAACAGGTTCGCCGGCTAGGGAAGGGTCTTGGCCATTTACAATTTGCACAATGGCTGCCATACCTGGGGTCGAGCTGAGCGAGCCGGCAAACATTCCGGCGCCGATCATGTTATCAAGACCTAGGGTTTTAATAATCGCCCAGGCCAGCGCTACCAGGCCAATAAGCAAGGCGATGATAAAAAGCGTGAGCTTCCAACCGCGGCTGCGGAACTCTTTAAAAAAGGCGGGGCCAGCGGAAAGGCCAATGACATAAACAAACATCGCCAAGCCCAGTTGGTATACAAAGGGTGGGATCTGGATGGCGGGGTTAGCGGTGGCAAGTCCCAGGGCTACAAATAGGACGGCGGCTGCGCCGAGGGAAATCCCCAAAAATCGGATTTGGCCAATTGCGAGGCCCATCGCCAAGATGACGGCGAGCGCAACAATAGGGTTGCTGGCAAAAAAATCGAGCACGCGGGATCACATTCCTTTTAGGTCAATCTGGCCCAACTTGTGATCCCATTTTTTAATATCTAGCAGGTTCACTCGGGGCTAGAAAGTACTTTTCACTACTTTTCATAATCCCGCAGTTTCAGAAGTAAAACAACAGATACGGACAGAATCACACAATTTTGCCGTTTCGCCATTCCCAGCTAAAAATTCGTGCTTCAGAATCCGGGTCCTCCGCAACCGCAGTTTCGCGGTCAATGGAGATAAAAAGATAGGACTCTGAAATCTGCTCCACTAGTCCCCCGCCCCATTCGGCAACCACCACAGCGGAATCCAAATCGGTATCCAGGTCCAAGGAATCCAAAGCACCGATGGGGTCGGCAGAGTCATCATCTTCGCCGAGCAAACGGTATGCATCCATATGGATCAAATCTGGACCACCCACCTCGGAGCGATGTTCACGGGCAATTACAAAGGTTGGCGAGGTCACTCGCCCCTTAACCTGCATGCCACGCGCTAGCCCTTGAGTAAAGGTGGTTTTGCCAGCACCTAAAGGACCATCCAGAATAACCACATCGCCTGCCTCCAGTGCACGGCCTACCTCCTCACCAAAGGCTTGGGTATCTGCTGCTTCCTCAAAACGGCGGGTTCCAGAAGTGGGAAAATCAGGCTTCATTAGCTTCTCCTTCAGACACATAGGTGGCCACAGTGCGACCAGTAGGACGGCACACAACCTCATAGTTAATGGTGCCAATATTGTCGGCAAATTCCGTGGCACTGTGCCCTTGAGCACCAAAAATAACCGCACTATCGCCAGCGCGCACGCTGTGCGGATTTTCCCCCAAAGAAATCACAAACTGATCCATGCACACCCGTCCCACCTGCGGATAATCCACGCCGTTGATGGTGACGGCAAATTTCTCTTGGGCCGACCGTGGCATGCCATCGGCATACCCCGCTGGCACCACCGCCAAAAAACCGCTGTCCTCAGCCGTCCAGGTAAGGCCATAGGAGGTGCCCTGACCGGCCTCAATAGGCTTTACGACGGTCACTTGGCCCACCCAACTCATGGCTGGTTTTAAGCCGTGATCCAGTCCTGCAATGGGTTCTAATCCATAAAGGGCAAGACCGGGACGAATCATCTGGAAATGTAAATCCGGACGCGTTAGTGTTGCTGGCGAATTGCACATGTGATTAACCGGTACCTTAAGACCCACGCTGTGAGCTACGGCGAGGGCGCGTCGAAAAGCATCTTTTTGGGCATCGGTTTCGGGATTGTCTGGCTCATCAGCGCAGGACAGGTGGGTAAAAAGCCCGGTGACCTCAATGTGTGGGGCGGCGTGCAGCTGGCTGAAAACCTCCTCCCAATCTTGTTCGTCAATGCCGGATCGGTGCAGGCCCGTGTCGATTTTTACACTCACTCGAATATGCTCGGCGTCGGTGTTAATCAGTGCCTCAGCGTGGCGCGGGGAAATCACAGCCAGGTCAATGTTTTGGGCGATGGCGGCGCGGAAATCCTGCTCCGGGGACCAAATCCAGCACAGAATTTCCTGAGTAATGCCGATTTCTCGCAGCTGCAGCGCCTCGGCTAGGGTGGCGACACCAAAAGCATCCGCACCATTTTGAGCAATGACCGGAGCGACCTGCTCAACGCCGTGATTATAGGCATTTGCTTTGACCACGGCCATGAGTTTCGCCGGGCCTGCCAGGTTTTTGAGCAGCCGGGTGTTATGGGCGATCGCATCCAAATCGATGCGTGTGGTCAAAAGATTCATGGTTTCCAATTGTGCCACTCTGGGCTTGCACCGTGGCGATTGACTCCCTGCCAATCTGCCCTGTTTCAGGTTTGCTTGTGGTTTTGGTGGTGACAGGTGGACGAACTCTGCGGTGCTTTCCACTATCCTAGACAACGTGGCTGAGAATCTGAATAAACAACTATCCAAATTGTCCAAGCGCGGTCCCCATCGCGTCCTGGTGGGCGATCTCAATTATGCAGGTCTACCTGGCAAAATCTATACCCCGGCCGAGGGAAATGGCATTCCGGGTGTAGCTTTTGGCCACGACTGGCTCAAACCAATTAAGCATTATCACCAAACCTTGCGACACCTCGCTAGCTGGGGAATTGCCGTTGCGGCCCCAGATACGGAAACCGGATTCATGCCAGACCATAAAGGTTTTGCCTCTGATTTGGATACCGCAATGCAGATTCTTGGTGGCGTAAAGCTGGGATCTGGCAATGTCACCGTCAATCCGGCACGCCTTGGTGTTGCTGGCCATGGCATGGGTGCGAGTGCTGCCGTACTTGCTGCTGCTAATCGCGATATTGTCCACGCTGTTGGTGCACTTTATCCTGTCAAGACCTCCCCATCTGCGCTCGATGCAGCTTTTAGTGTATCTGCCCCAGGCCTCGTAATCGGCTCTGCCCAGCTGGGACTTTTTGAATCTGCTGAGGCCAGCAAACTTGCCGCCAACTGGGCTGGCGATGTGGTTTACCGCGAAATGCAAAAGGGCACCCAGCAGGGCTTTTCTGAGGATATTGCGTTCCAGCTCTTGGTTGGCATTGGTCGCCCTCAAACTGCTGCTCAGGAAACCGTACGTGGTCTGCTCACCGGCTTCCTCTTGCACAAGCTGGGTGAAGATAAGAAGTTTAAGGCTTTCTCTGACCCTACTGCTGAGGCGAAGAAAGTTACCTCTTTTTATGGCCATGAGCTGCAAGAACATGCCTTCCCCAAAGATAACTCTCCCCTGGCATTCGTCAATGAGAAGAACTAGCTTTTAGGTTTTAAGCTTTTCTCAAAATTGATTGCACAGGGCCCCGGCCACGGGTTGATCTTTTCACCGGCTGCACCTTCCTTTCCACAGGTGTAGCCGGTTTTTTGGGCGCTGTTTCTGCAGCTGATTGCACAGCTTGAGCCTGAGCAGCAGCCACTGCTTTTTCAAATTCCTCCATTCGACTTGCCGCTTTTAACCTGAATTGACGGATAAATTCTGCATATTCCATGGATTACCAGCCTCCAGCCTTGCGCACATTTACCTTAGGTGCGGGAGTAGATGCAGTGCTGGCACCAACTAATTGCTCACTTTGTGGGTTCGCCACAAATGCTGCAGCAGGCGCAGCAGGCGTCGCCGGTGCAGCAGGAGCTGGGGTTGTTACTGGTGCAGGTGCTGGAATGGCGGTGGCACTTGCGGTGGGAATTGGTTTGGGTGCCGGTTCAGGAACCGAAGCCAATTGTTCTTCGGTAATCTTTGCAGGCTCCGGTGGGGCTGCCTGTGCAGGCGGTGCTGCAGGCTCCGTTTCTACTGCCGGGAGTGGAACTTCAGCTGCAGCCACGACCGCCTGCTCAATGAAGGTCACCAAGGCTCCGATTCCCAAAACGAGCGCTCCGATTCCAATCACTCCCAAGAAGGTTTTCATTCCGCCACCAGACTCCTTTTCCGGTTCTGCTGAAGTTTCTGGTTCTTTGGGCACCTCCGGTTCTTCAGGTGCTTCTGGTTCATCCGCTGGTACCTTCGCCGGCTCTTCCACGCAAGGTTCTTCCTTGGTGGGTGGTGCTTCATCGCACACCTCCGCGCAATCTTCTTTGGCTGCGGGTTCCGGCTTTTCTTCTAACTTCTTCGGCTGCTCTTCACAAGACTTCTCAACTTTTTCCGTCTTGGATTCCGCAGTCTCCTGTACCTCGGTGTTTTTCTCGGCAGTAGCTGGCGTGGTCTTTTCATTGCCGGGGTTGCTCACCTCAGCTTTGCTTTCACTGCCTGAATTGCTCAGGGGGCTAGCAGCCTCGCCGCCACCGGAGACGCCAGCGCCACCTCCCCCACTCGAGCCAGAACCAGCAGAACTACCACCACTAGCCGCAGAAGTCTCCGTATGAGCACCGCTCACAGCATCCTTTAAAGGCGCAATCGGAGACTCACATACCTTCTTTGCATGATTGGTCAATGCATTAAGACACTGTGAAATCGCCTCATCGCGATCCGCACACAAATCACAGACCATCGCCCCGGCTTGGTCAATAAGATCTGCTCCCGCAGCCACACAATCGGCAAAAGCTTGCGGATGTTCGTTTGAATCAATTGTCGATAAAGTGGCAGTGAGCTGCTCAATAATGCCAATAAGCTGCGCAATTATCTCCTGCATGCCCTGATCAGATTCATCAACGGCCGTATCAATCGCATCGGCAGCCTTGCCCGAAGCCTCACCTACCTCCTCTGCGCCACCACGATTGCTCAACCAATCAGTCGCCCGATCAAAAAGTTCGGTGGCGATAATTCCACCAGCAATACCACCCAAATATTTCAAAATCTCGCCAACCCAGCTCTGCACTCCCCCAGTGTCAGTGCCACCACTAGCGCGTTGACCAGCACTTCTAATCGCCGAGGTATCCAAACCATCAATGGTGTCGTAGGCTTCAAGCAAATTACTGCTGCTAATCGCCGGCTGCGTAAAAAGCCCGCGACTCGCCGAACTTAGTAAATCAACGGCCTTTTTATATCCTTCAACAACCTCATTCATTGCCGATCAACACCTTCCACACCGGCAGAAAAGTGCGTGTCTGCGTCGAAAAGCTCTTGTACCTGCACCGCTGCAGCCTCCGAGCTCAGGGCAAGCGCATTAAGGCGCTTTTCGACGCCCAGATGCAGGGCGTTAAGCGTGTCACTAAGGTTGCGGCCTTGCGAGGCAAAGCCGCGGCCGGTGGCGCTTGGATCTAGCCGCGGTTGGGTATCGCGGTGGGTGCTGTGCTGTTGTGTCGTCTCCCCGATGAGATTGCGCAGCACCTCCAGTGCGGCATCCACCTCTAATTCAATTCCGTCCATAAAAATCCCCCCTGAGCTATCCAACAAAAAGGCTTACATTTATGTTGGACTGCTCAGAGGGGCTATGGGTTCCCTAGTTTTTAAGAAAACTTTTAGACTTCAGCAACCACGGCAGCCAAACGGCCAGCAATGCGACGAGCCTGCTCCTGTTCTGGGGCCTCAACCATCACGCGGAAGAGTTCCTCAGTGCCAGAAGCACGCAGCAGTACGCGGCCGTAATCGCCAAGTTCTGCTTCGGCTTCCTTAATTGCTGACACAACCATTGGATCAGCAACAATGGTGGACTTATCCGCCACTGGAACGTTGATAAGAACCTGTGGCAAAACCTTCATGGCCTGGGCAAGTTCAGCCAAGGACTTTCCGGTTTCTGCCATGCGAGCCATGATGGACAGACCCGTCAAAGTGCCGTCACCGGTGGTTCCATAATCCGGAAGCACAATATGTCCGGACTGCTCGCCGCCGAGGCTAAAGCCACCAGCTTTGAGATCTTCCAGCACATAGCGGTCGCCCACCTTGGTAGCGCGCATGGTAATGCCTGCTTCATCCATGGCGATCTTCAAACCCAAGTTACTCATGACGGTTGCTACCAGGGTGTTCTTGCGCAGCTCGCCGTTTTCCTTCATCGCAATTGCCAGGATGGCCATGATCTGGTCACCATCAACAACCTTGCCGTCTTTATCTACGGCGAGGCAACGGTCAGCATCACCATCGTGAGCAAGGCCGAGGTCTGCACCATATTTAACAACAGCAGCCTGCACCTTATCGATGTGGGTGGAACCGCAGTCTTCGTTGATGTTGTAGGAGTCTGGCTTGTTGTGGATAGCAATTACCTTTGCACCGGCTGCTTCATAGGCTTTTGGTGCAACATCGCTGGCTGCGCCATTTGCGGCGTCTACAACAACGGTAATGCCAGCAAGTGGAGTGGAGACAGCTTCTTTAAGGTGCTCGAGATAGCGTTCCTGTGCACCAGGAGCTTCTTCAATAACACGTCCAATGCCGTGGCCAGTTGGACCCTCAGCTGGGAGGCTATCCATAACCTTTTCGATTTCATCTTCCACACTATCTGGAAGTTTGTGGCCACCAGCAGAGAAGAACTTGATGCCGTTGTCTGGCATGGGGTTGTGAGATGCAGAGATCATCACACCCATATCTGCACCATAATCATCGGTGAGGAAGGCAACAGCTGGGGTAGGAAGTACGCCTACACGAAGAACATCAACGCCCTGGCTAGCCATGCCGGCGGCGAGTGCTGCTGCCAGCATTTCGCCTGATACACGAGGGTCACGGCCAATGATGGCTACTGGACGACGTCCGTCGCTGCGCTTTTCTGCGGTAAGTACATGCGCTGCGGCTGCGCCTAGTTTTAGTGCGAGCGGTGCGGTTAGTGCCTGGTTGGCAAGTCCGCGGACGCCATCGGTTCCAAAAAGTCGAGTCATACTGTTAATTATGCATGCATCTCGCAGTTTCGCTGAGTTCTAAAACCCGCTAATAGGAAAACTCTGTGAAAAAGCACACTTAAATACGGGAAAACCCGTCCCACTGGAGTTCCAGCGAAACGGGTTTTGCCAAAAGCGAAGAAAATATCAACGCTTGGAATACTGAGGTGCACGACGTGCCTTGTGCAGACCAGCCTTCTTGCGCTCGACTGCACGAGCGTCACGAGTAAGGAAGCCTGCCTTCTTCAAGACGCCACGCTCTGCTGGGTTGTAAGCATTAAGCGCACGTGCGATAGCCAGACGGAAAGCGCCAGCCTGACCGGTAGGGCCGCCACCGGTGAGGTTTGCAACGATATCGAACTGGTTCTCGCGGCCCAGAAGGACCAAAGGAGCCTTAATCAGCTGCTGGTGCAGCTTGTTTGGGAAGTACTCTTCCAGGGTGCGACCGTTGCACTTGAACTGGCCGGAGCCAGCAACAACGCGGACGCGAACGATGGCGCGCTTACGGCGACCAACGGTCTGGATTGGGCCGTCAAGAACTGCTGGTGCAGCCTCGATGGTCTCTTCCTCGGTGGAGGTAGCAATTGCATCGCCGATGGTGTTGGTGAACTCCTCGGTTGCAGCGGTAGCTGCAGCGATGTCAGCAGCGTCAGCGACGTTGCTCTCTACGTTCTCGTTCTGGATAGGCTCGGACATTACTGGGCCACCTTCTTGAACTCGTAGGTCTCAGGCTTCTGAGCTGCGTAAGGGTGCTCAGGACCTGCGAAAACATGCAGCTTCTTTGCGGAAGCAGCGGTGAGCTTGTTGTGTGGCATCATGCCAACAATGGACTCTTCAACAACACGCTCTGGGTGCAGCTCCAGGGAACGACCCAGGGTCATGGACTTAAGTCCACCAGGATAACCGGAGTGGCGGTAGCGCATTTCGCGGTCACGCTTGTTAGAGGTGACAGCGATCTTGTCAGCGTTGATGACGATAACGTGATCGCCGCAGTCAACGTTAGGTGCGAACAAAGGCTTGCCCTTGCCGCGAAGAAGGTCGGCGGCGTGGGTAGCCAGGCGACCCAGCACCACGTCAGTGGCGTCGATGACGTACCACTTACGGGTAATGTCACCGCTCTTTGGGTGGTAAGTAGACAAAATGACTCCTTAATAAGTCTGTCTAGAACTGCCAGCCAGAAAAGTGATTGGAAGGGTTCATGACGGCGGCCGGTGGTGACCCGCACATGTCCTGCTGTCTGCGCTTACCCCAAAAGGCAGATCAGACTCCACACACAAAGAATAAACTGTACTATGGCATGGTCTAAAAACCAAAAACCGCTGCGTCTGCCTTCTCAAAGAAGAAAGATCGCAGCGGTCTTAAAGCGCACTTTTAGACGGGGTGGGTCTTTTGCCTGGTGGCTATGGAATTAAGAAAAGTGCGCAGGGTCAGGGCTTTTATTTCAGCAGTTAGGCTCCCCAGCTCGCCGCAGCACGGCGGTTAACATCGGACATTCTTTCTGCACCTTGAGCAACGGTGTTGGAAATTGTTGCCAAGATGGTGTTGAGTTCTGCTGCTGCGCGGTCCCACTTCTGTTGCGCTTCGTTATAAGCGGAGGCTGAATCGCCCTCCCAAGAGCTGACCATGGGCTGCAATTGGGATTTCAGTCCATCAAGTAGGGAGTTGATACGGCCAGAGGTGGCATTGATATCAGTGGCGGCACCTTGGATGGCACCAAATTCATAGCGGATCATATCCATTGTTTTCTCTCCTTTTCTTTGTGTTTAGAGTGCTAGTCCAGCGCCGCCGCCAGCTCCCACTGCATTAAAGCTTTGGGAGTTATCAGCTTCGGTGTTTTCAAAGCTATGGGCATTGTGGCGGATGTTTTCGGAAATGGATTGCAGTGCTTCCTGCAGCTGACGTGCAGAGTCATTCCAGCGGTTCATTAAGGCATCAAAACTCACCTGTGCTTGACCAGCCCAGCTGCCGCGTACGGAATCAACCACTCCGCGTAGTCGATTAAGTTCTGCCTGGACTTCATCATTGGTGCCGTCCACCTGACCTGCGGTGGCCAGCATGACATCGGCTTCAGTCCTAAAAAGTTGTGACATTTAACTTCGCCCCTCCTCGAAATAAACTTTGATGTGCAGTAACCCAGCAAGCGTGGCTTCCTGGTGTTCCCCCGAAAAGATTTTTATCTTTTCTACTTATGTTGGACTGCGCGAAACCGCTAAAGGTTCCCGGTCCGCCCAAACTATTTGAGAGCTAATTTTTCAATCACGCTGCGACACGTCGCCCTATGCACGAGCGTCTCCTCTTGCCTGCTGTGACAACCCACGCTGAGCTGGCGATCTGCCTCAAACCAGGTCACCCACAACACCTTCGAACCATCGCCGGGTTCCTCCACATAATCAATGGTCTCAGGCTTGCCCCACTCCCCTACCAGCACTTCCTCCAGCGCTGGATCATTCGCAATTAAACGCCGCAATTCCGCAGCCACCAGCTGCGTATCGGCCCCATGCAAAGGATCCACACCCAGATGAATTCTCAAATTGGGATCAGGCCCCACCAGCTGATGGGTGTCGTCGACAAGCTTTAACTGGAACCCGCGTGGCGCCTCAACCAGCAAGTCCTGGGTGACCAGTACGGTGGGTTGCACGCTTGTCGACGCCGCCTTGGTGGCACTCTCCCGGGCCGCCGTGGCGGCCGGCGAAGTGGTCGGCGGTGCTGGGGAGGCACTCATTTCTGCGGGTTTGAGAAGGACAAACCAGCACACCACCACAACTCCAACTAGTGCGCTGACCAGCATCACATGCAGTGGTCTGATGCCATAAAAATGTCGAACTGTGCGCCCGGAGGTGGGTCGTTTTACCGGTTCCAATGCTGGTTGTGGAGTTTCTTCCAGCGCTGGCAAGGGATATTCGCGCAGGGTTTCAATGGGATAGGAGCTCACTCCTTTGGCGATGAAGATTTTGGTGAGCATTTCCACCACGTCATCTTCGGCGTCGATAATCACGTCTGGCTCTGGCCAATTAACTGAGGCCAATTGTTTTACTTGATCCACCACTGCCGGTACCGCCCAGCCTTCAATGATGCCGGCGGCCATAATGTCATAACGGTAAACGGTGTCTGGTCCCTCAAAGATGGTGGCGGTTTCGAGCACGGTGACGGTGATATTGTTCATGATTCACCACCCAGGCGCGCGATCTGAACAACGCCGACACTGTGACCACGCAGCTGCATTTTGGCACGTCCCGGTGGCAAAACTTCTGGTTTTATACCCATGATGGGGCCTTCTTCACGATCAGCACTAAAAAGCAGCACCTGTGGGGCTTGGTCCTTAATTTCCGCAAGCACTGGATCATAAAGGGCGCGAGCCACACCACCAGCTTTACGAGCCATCACAATATGTAGGCCAACATCGCGGGCATGGGGAATGATATCGCGCAGCGGGTGCAATAAACCTGCAGGTAGAAGGTCATAATCATCGATAACAAGGTAAATGTCCGGCCCGTGCCACCAGGATCTCTCCTTTAGTTGCTGGACTGTGATCTCAGGGCCCGGCAGCCTGGTGCTCAAAGTGGTCACCATGTCATTAATATTTGTCTGTGCAGAGGCACTATTGGCGCAATAGGCAGCCACCATATGATCAGGGAAGGCGCCCAAATGGCTGCGCCGAAAATCTAAGACCACCAGGCGGGCGTTATCGCGGCCGAGGGTTTCCAGGCCGGTAGCAATAGTTTTGATCAATGTTGATTTGCCACAGCCTTGGGCACCAAAAGCCAATAGGTGTCTACTGGATTCCGGATCCCAGCTAATCGTATTAAGCTGCGCGCCACCGCGGGCAAAAGGAATGCCCGGCGCGCTGGTGATCGCCAACTCATGTATTGCAATATCAGGTGGCAGCACCTGCAGCTGCGGAACGGGAGCAAAACCTGCAGTTTCTGCCGTGGTACTGACATGGGCAATATCTTGGGTGGAGGTCAGAGCAATAAGAATCTGTTCTGCCTGCTGGTTTAGTCCGCGCCCTGGCTTTGCTGGCACTCGTAATTGTGCTTTGCGATCAATTAGTGAATCCATGGCCTCACCTAATTTCAGCTCGAGGCGGCCACCAATAAGATCACGAATTGCTGGCCTGATTGAACTCCAACGCTGAGTGCTCAGCAGGAGGTGTACTCGTGCTGCCAGACCATGGGAGGCGATGTGGACAAAATCATCAAAAAGCTCTTCAAAATCCTGGGTGATGGTCTGCCAGCCATCAACAATCAAAAAGGTGTGGCGAGCTTCTGGGTTTTTGACCAACCCCAAGACCTCATCAACTAGGCGCCTGACTCGCTCAGGGTCATGGTGCTGCGCCACTCCTGCTACGTGCGGTAAGCGTTCCAAATGTTTTAGAGCGCCTGCGGAAAAGTCCAGTACATAGAAGCGAATGCTCTCGGTGCTACGTGTTGCTGCCAATGACACCACAATGCTGCGCAGGGCAGTGGATTTTCCGGATTGGGGGCTACCACAAATTGCCCAGTGTCCACTGCCGCCAGTGGAGGTGAAATCAAGAAGCAAAGGATCTTGGCGTTGTTGGTATGGGCGATCGATCATGCCGATGATTGCTGCAAGCCCTGCGGCTTCCTCGGCAACCGCACCAATGGATACCTCGGCCGGAAGTGGTGGCAGCCAAATCCGATGAGCGCTGAGCCCCCGGGTTTCACCGGCGCTTTTGGCGCGCGCAACCACTGCGTCGAAAAGCGTCTCGGTTCCCTCTTCAATGAGGACCTCAGTGTCCTCTTCCTCCCAGCCGTTGAAAAGACGAACCTGAGCTGGGGCGCTAGTTTGTTCCACGCGGTGTTGGATGGGGCCGGAGACATAACTTGCTTGGAAGCGGGTGATGGACTCAACATCGGATTTAAGAAATCCGGCGCCGGGCTGTGCTGGCAGCTGATAGGCATCATTAATGCCTAAGACCTGGCGTGATTCCATAGCCGAGAAGGTTTTAAGACCAATGCGATAGTAAAGGTGGGAGTCTAATCCGCGCAATCTGCCCTCTTCGAGGCGCTGGCTGGCAAGCAACAGATGAATATGCAAAGACCTGCCCAGACGACCGACGGCAACAAAAAGATCGGCGAAATCTGGGTGCTGGCCCAACAACTCTGAAAACTCATCGATGACTATGAGTAGCGCGGGCATGGGTTTGAGATCATGGCGGGTGCGGGCGGCATTGTTGTAGTCATCCACATTGGCAAAGCTGCCGGCCTTGCGCAGTTGTTCCTGACGCCTATTCATTTCACCCGCGATGGCATCGTGCATGCGCTCGACCAGCACGGATTCTTCCTCCAAGTTGGTGATCACCGCTGAGGTGTGCGGCAAATCCTCACAGCCGAGGAAGGTAGCGCCGCCCTTAAAATCCACCAGTACTAGGTTGAGCTCAGCTGGTGAATGGGTAATGCTTAAGCCCACTACCAGGGTTTTTAACAATTCGGATTTTCCGCTGCCAGTTGCCCCAATGCATAAACCATGTGGACCCATGCCACCGCGGGCTGATTCCTTTAAGTCCAAAATCATGGGAGTCCCAGCAGCGCTAAGCCCCAAAGGCACGGTGAGGCGGGAATTGGGATGTGGGCTGCGCTGCGTCCACATGGTGACATCATCTAGTTCTGCGATATCGGTGATACCCAGCAGGGAGAGCAACTCCCCTGATACCTGGCTATCTGCGGTGGTGGGGCGTCGAAAAGCGGTTAAATGGCGGGCAAAGGTGAGCGCAATATCTACGCTCACGCCGTCCGGGGTGCCTAAGGTCTCCAAGCCCTGCGCGGTGGCCACGACCAGCTGCTCGTCCACGTATAACAGCAGGCCTTCTTCTTCGGCGCGCTGGCCAAGGGCGGTGCTGGTCTGCGCGCCGACGTTAATGATGGTGGTCCAATAGGGATCGTCAATAAAATCCTCGGTGCCATTGGTCAGCACGGAATCCACAATCAAAATGCGGTGGCGGGCGTCATCGGGGTGACGGGTATGCGGCACCCACTTCAGCCATTGCCAATCCGCGTGGTTGTCGGCGGTGGTTTCGGTTTTAATGGTCACCGTTTCCGGGCCGTGGTGATAAAGCAGCTGCATAACGATGGCTCGGGCCAGGTCATGGGAGTATGGACCATTAAGCGCAATAAAGCGAAAGGCTTGGAGCTGCACCGCAACCGGCATGCTTTGCACCGAGCCCACCGCGCGAATGGTGTGACGCAGAGAAACCGCGCATACCGGATCAAGATCCTCAGGGGCACCAGAATCCTTGACAATAATTGCTGGATCAAGGCGCGTGGTGCCCAGGCCAAAGCGGATTTCTAAACAGTCGTGATCTGCTGATGCGCGCTCCCACATCCTTGAGGTACCCAGCTGGGACCACAAAGTAGTGGGATCTGGATGGCGATGCCACTGGTGATTACGCTGCGCCGTGGCATGTTTTAAAGCCTTGGTCCGCAGCGCATCAAGGTGACGCAAATAAGTACGCCTGGTCTCATCAGTGTCATCGCCTTCGGCTGGCGCAAACATCATCATGAGGCTCATGGCCATCATCAAAGGAAAAATTAACACCATGGGATTGAGCTGCCCATTGCTCATCACCATCAACCCCACCATAGCCAGCACCAAGGCCACCATTATGACCGGCATCAAAACCTTGACCAGTGGTTTTGGTGCTGGCCTGACGGCAGCGGGCACCGGTTCTGCACTCAAAGGCTCCGTGGGCAGTGGAGGTGCAGGATCGCGTTCAGCCCAACTTAAAAATTCCACCACATAACCGCTAATCCGCTGCGGATCGCCCTGGTTAAAGGGTTGTACTTCTGTGCTTGCTTGCTCACCTGTTTGCGAGCTTGCATGCGGGCTTGCGTGAGGGTTGGTCACCTTAAGGGTGGCTGCCCGCGCAGGTGTATTTGCCGGACCAGGTTTTGGCCCTGGTTTTGGCCCTGTTTTTGGCGCGGCTACTTGCTTGGTAGTTGCTTCGGTAGTTGGTTCTATGACTGTGGACATGGCTCGCCCTCCCCCTGTGCGTGTCTCCGGTGTCTCCCGGTGCGTCACCGGTTAGTCCCGGTGTCTCCCGGTGAATCCCCCGGTGTGCGTCCCCCGACATCTGAGACAAATACTTGTCATTTAAGGTTTGACTGCCAAAAGAGCCCAAAGGTTCCCTCAAATTTAAAACTGGGGTTTTTCTCACCACCGCAGCTTTTTCCATGAATTTTTTGGCACAATTGCTGCCAGAAGCAGTGCAGAAGTTTTGGGGAAAACACAAACTGTAGCGGGGGTTTAAAAATTGGCCATTGATAATTTGCTGCGCCTCAGTGTGCGCATTGATCTCACCGTGGGAGATATGCCGGTAGCCATGGCAGATATGGCGCTACCTGCAGCTTCCAGCCTGGCTGAGA
This sequence comes from Corynebacterium callunae, assembly GCF_046592015.1. Lineage (GTDB taxonomy): Bacteria > Actinomycetota > Actinomycetes > Mycobacteriales > Mycobacteriaceae > Corynebacterium > Corynebacterium callunae_A. The sequence continues at coordinate 173,064 of NZ_JAWVOB010000002.1, read as the reverse complement.
TCCTCGATGAGATTTTAGAGCTCACCCATGCGCCACAAATTTCACGGCCGTGGGTGGCGCGCACCGCGGCCGGAACCCCCATTGACGCCGGCATTCCGCTCTCCCATACCCAGCTTGAACAGGGCGGAGTACTGGTTCTTTCACCCGAGCGCGACCTGCCAGCGCCCATCATCCGCGATGCCGCCGAAGCATTGGTAGAGCTCTCCTCAGAAAACCGCGCCAAAGGTTTGGTGGAATTAATTACCCTCTGTGGCTTTGCTGCGCTAGCGCTCATGCTTGCCAGCCCACTGGCCCAAGCCTTCGATCCGGCTTGGCGAACCCTAATATTTATGCTGCTCAGCATGGTTATTTTAGTGTGGTTACCAAGCCGGGAAGCAGCACTTACGCACCATCTTCTAGCGCTGAGCATTCCCCTGCTGGCAGCAAGCACCGCCGCACTATTGGTAGCAGGCCCGCAACGCAGCCAGATTCTTAGCGAACCGCGTCTGCTGACCTGGGTTTTACTCAGCTTTGCCCTCACCTTGGCCGTCGCAAGCGCAGTGGTTCAGCTGGTTTTTCAGCCCCATATTTTATCCACCGCCACACTCATTACCATCAGTCTCAGCCTGCTGATCTGTACCTTTGCCAGCATCTGGTGGGATCACCCGGCGCGCCATGACTTCAGCGGACCGGCCGCTTTCACCGTCGCCGCCGCGTTAATTTTTATCAGCCTGGCACCATATTTTTCCGCGCACCTGGCAGGCCTGCGCGTCCCAACGCTGCCCACCGCCGGCCAAGATTTATCGGTCAGCGACACCGAATTAAAGGATCCGGTTGCGCGCACCCAGCGCGCCACGGCGCTTTTCGACGCCCAACTACTGGGGTTGGTCATCGTTAGTGCTCCGCTCATACTTTTGGTGGCTGCGCCTGGAACCTGGTTTGCAACGGCCTTTGCCCTTTGCATCATGATTGCCTCTGCATTACATGCTTTTAGGCATCACGCACCCGTCCCCACCTGGTCCTTGATGGTCTTGGCCTGCGCTAGCTTTTTAAGCGCCGTTTATTCCCTTGTTTTTGCCGATTCTCCCTCCTGGTTTAGCTTTGTGGGCTGCGCCATTGTGGTGCTGTGTGTGATGACAGTCCTGGTGTGGTTTAGCAAAATTCCCCCTTTGGAGCCCACCACCGTGGTGTGGTTGGAAAGGTTGGAATCTTTGGCCATTGCTGCAGCTTTACCTTTGGCACTGCACTTATTGGACGTTTTTGAGCTGCTCCGAGCTATGGATATTGGTTGGGGCTAACACCATGAAACTCCTGCCTGCTCTATTGGTTGCAGTGTCTGTGCTCCACGTTGTTGTGTTGCCCGAGGTAGCTGCCCAAGAGGTGGAAGCGCTACCTTGTCCTACGGCGCAAGAAGTTTCTCCCACCGCATTTGTCATGGATTCGCACCTTAAAAAATCAATAACGGCAGCCCACACCCTTGCCACCGGAGCTGGGATTAAAGTGGCGGTTATCGATACCGGGGTGGCGCAGCATCCCAGGCTTCCACCTTTAATTGCTGGTGGTGATCTCATTAGAGCGCACCAACAATCGGGAGTACCGGGCGAATTTGTGGATTGTGATGGCCACGGCACCATTGTTGCGGGCATTATTGCCGCTCGGCCAAACCCTGGATCCGGCTGGCCTTATGATGAATCGGCAGATGACATCATGGGCATTGCGCCCGAGGCAGACATCATTGCGATTAAACAAACCAGTGCTTATGTTCGCACCACCGAGGATTCCTTGGTGGGAACCTTAAGTACCTTGGCAGACTCCATTCACCGTGCCATTGACGCAGGCGCGCACATTATCAATATTTCTGTGGTGTCCTGTTTACCGGGAGAAACATCAAATCCTGCTCAATTCCAACCCCTCAACGAAGCTTTGGATAGGGCCGAACAAAGCGGAGTGATTGTGGTAGCTGCAGCTGGAAACCTCAGCACCACCTGCGAGGCTGGATCAACGGTCTACCCAGCACACTCCGATACGGTGTTGGCGGTTTCAGCCCGTGCCAATGCCCACACCATTGCGGCCTATTCCATGCCTTCAACACAGCAAATTCTTTCAGCTCCCAGCACCGTTGGAGCTGGTCTTTCCCCACATGATGATGGTTTTGCAAGCGCCATAATCACCCAATCTGGGCCCAGCCCTTTTGAAGGCACCAGCTTTGCCACTCCCGTTGTTAGTGCCACTGCTGCCCTCCTGCGACAACGTTTTCCAACAGCAACCCCGCTGGAGATTCGCAACCGGATTTTTCAAAGCATTGATCCAGCCCGCGGCGCTATCGATCCCTATAGGGCATTAAGTTTTCAATCTCCCGGGGAGCCTCAGCTAACGGAGATCGCTTTGAATTTCCCCACGGCTCCCGATACTTCCACCCAAACTCGGGGCACTGTGGTGATAGCAGTGCTCTGTGGTCTGCTCTTCCTCGGAGCCGTGCTGATGGGGCTTAGCAAAAACCGTAGTTAGCGGTTCAATCCCAACCAGTGGAAAAAGTCATCGGCCCAAGGCAAGGTTCCGGCATGCCACATAGCCCAAAAAGTGATGCTGAAAATGATCCAAATAAGAATCAGCATCAGGGCTAACATCGCCATGCGGAAGCGGAAGGACTTGCCGGAATACCAATTAAAAAAGCGGTCATATTGGTGCACGCCCCAGGCCAAGAGTCTTTTAGCCCATTCCAATTCCAGGGATAAAATTCCGACGCCAATGAAGGTGGTCAACCAGCCTTGGCCCGGAAGTGGAATGGTAATCAGCCCAATAACCGTCACCAACCAGCCCAGCACCAAGGTTCCGGGGCGAACTAAGAAGCCAAACTTCTTTTGCTTGGAGCGCTCATGAGAGGCCTGCAAACGATCAATACGGTCAGAGACCATCTCGCGCATAGAACCCATGCTTAATCACACCTCGTGGGCAAGGTGTGACAATCAGGGAACATTGGCATAGGGAATCCTGGCTTCTTTTGAAAACATCCACAATAATGTTGATCCAGTTTACTCGCTGGACACCTATGAATGCCTAAACTCGCCACCACATGCGCTCAGGAACATCACCACGGCTGCCGTTTTCATCAACTTTTACGCCCAGTACCTGGTGCAATTGCACAATATTGTGTTCAAAGCCCCATTCGGAACCAGCCATATAAAGTCCGAAGAGTCGAGCAGTTGGTTCCCCGGCAATTGCTACAGCCTCGTGCCAATTACGTTTGAGGTTCTCACACCAGTCATGCAAAGTGCGCTGATAATCAAAGCGCAGGTTCTCCTCATGCAGGACCTCAAAGCCATTGTCTTGCATGTGTCGAATAATGGTGCCAGAGCCGGTGAGCTCACCATCGGGGAAAATATAACGGTCAATGAAAGCACCAGCATGGCGCGGCCGGTTATCGGGATAGGTAATGCCGTGGTTCAGCATTAGACCGCCTGCTTTGAGCTTGGAGTTCAGCAACTCAAAGTAGTCGCCATAATTACCCACACCAATGTGCTCGATAATTCCAATGGCGGAAATTGCATCAAACTCAGTTTCCGGTACATCGCGGTAGTCCATAAAACGAACCTCAGCGAGATCTTCTAGGCCTTGGCGTTTGATCTCTTCCTGAGCCCAGCGGTATTGCTGTTCCGACAGGGTAACGCCGAGTGCTTTGACTCCACGCTTAGCTGCGTAGCGGACCATGCCACCCCACCCGCATCCGACGTCGAGAAGCCTATCTCCTGCCTTGAGGCGCAGCTTCTCAAACACCAGGCGGTACTTATTTTCCTGAGCATCTTCGAGGGAGGATTCCGGGGTTGGGTAATAGGCGCAGGTATAGGTCATGGTGGGGCCAAGGAACAGCGAGTAAAAATCATTGCCCACGTCATAGTGGTAGCTAATGGCTTTTTTATCGCGATCTTTGGAGTGGCGAGAAGCAAGACCATTAATCAGAGCTTTACGCCAGGCTGGTGCCTGCTCCATCTCTGGGATGGCCTGGAATTTTAGAGCATTCATTTTGCGCAAGGTGCGCATAATACGCAGCGTGGTGCTGGCATCGGGGCGTTTAAAGCAGCCATAAAAGGCCTTGAGGGCATCAAAAATTCCATAGGGGTGGCCTGGATGCTCACCTTCCACCACAAGATCACCCATAAGGTAGGCACGTGCCAATCCGAGGTCACCAGGTGCGGTGGCAATATAGGAAATTGCATCGGTATTGGCTACGTGTAGCCGATAGGGTGCATCTTCTGGTCCTGTGGAACTGCCATCAAAAGCCGTGATGTGGAAAGGAATCGGCGCTGTGGTCGTGGCCTCGACGATGTCGGCGATGGTCATGAGGTCCTGCGCGACGGCGTTACTCATAAGTGCATTCCTACTCTGCGAAAAAGTTCTTCTCCTCCAAGGGGCTATCCCCTTAAAGAGTGCTTATGCTGCGTTAATATGCGGCTAAAACCCGAGTTTAGGCTCCTTTAACAGTCTTTTCATATAAGCCTGGGAATCTTCCCTGCGGATCCCATTGCTTTTTGAGCAGCTGCGGGATCTCGCCACCATAAAGCTGCTTAAATTCCTCCAGGCTATAAAAAGCCTCAGAATATAGGGATTTATGTCCACCAAAGGCAGCGATTTTCTTCTCAATTGCACGATTAAAAGCTCCAGGACCTGCATCTTCACCCAGCAGGTTGACCGGTACCGAGGACCAAAAACCAATATTGACCCACGTAATCTCACGCTTGAGTGGATAAAGTGGCCAGGGGTGTTGACCAGCTCCATCGGCAAGGGCTTGTGCAGAGGACAATAGTTCGCCAGCGTCGAGAGGTACTTGTTCCCCGCTTTCATTGCGGTGGTGGCGCAGGCGGATTGGGCAAAGCCACACTGGTTCAATATCGCAGCTATCAAAGAACCACTGCAAAAAATCGGGCACTTTATCAGCGGTAACTTCTACGTCTTGCACCACCCTTTCGCGGGCATGACGTCCCTTGCGCTTTTCCAGACGATCAGCAATGTCATATTCGCGGTCTAGTCCAATGAGCTTCCAATAGAAGCTTGAACGCAGCAGATCGCGGGGCCACAGTTTACGGATGCGGGGATTTTGGGCGCCAAAAGCTCGGGAGCACCAGAACCAGTCTGGGTCCCAGCGCCAAATATAATCCCTGATTTTTAGGCGGTCGCGCTTAATAGAACCCTCGTGTTGCAGGCCTCGATAAAAGCTGGTGTCTTGGGTGTAATCACTGGTGGGACCTGGTTTTGCAGTTTGGGTACCAAGGATCAGATAGGATTCGGTGGGCGAAAACACCACGCCATCAAGGTAGTCCACGCGTTCCTCCTCAAAGGAGCGCGCCACGGAAACTTCTTCCAGGGTGCGGCTTAAAACCTCTAGGTCTGAAAAGCGCACATAGCGCAAGGAAACATAATCCAGCACTGGTTCCAGCTCGATTTTTAGGCGCACGGCATAACCTAAGGAGCCATAGGAGTTGGGGAAACCACGGTAGAGGTCCACATTTTCTTCCGGCGAGCAGGTCACAATCTCACCGGTGCCAGTCAAAATATCCATTTCCAGCACAGATTCATGGGGCAAACCATTACGGAAGCTGGTTGATTCCACGCCCATGCCAGTCACGGCACCACCCAAAGTGATGGTTTTAAGTTGGGGCACCACCAAAGGCATGAGCCCATAACTTAAAGTTGCATCCACCAAATCTTCATAGGTGCACATACCTTGAACTTCGGCAGTGGAATGTTCGGCATCAATGGCAATCACACCATTCAGCGCAGATACATCTAAGCCTTGGGCGTTACCGCTGCGGCCGCGGAAAAGGTTGGAAGTCTTCTTTTTAAGGCGCACCCGCTCCCCCGGCGCAATCGCTGCAAAACTTTCTTGCAGGCGCGAAATGGCAGCTCGATGAGCATCCCATCCAACAGGGGTTATTTCTTGGGCATCAATTCCACGACCAATGGAAATGCTATTAGTGAGTTTTCCGAGGGTGGTAAAAAAGACACTATCCGGATCTACAACTGCACTCATGTAGGGCAATCATACCCCTAATACATAGGTGTCAACGCAGCCTCTCTGGAAAGTTCACTGCCCTCCGGCAGCAGCCGCAAAACACTCCACGGCACCTGTTGAGTCTGGCTTAACCCCAACGCTTCCAGCGCTTGGGCATCCACAAGATGGTGGCGCAAGCCGGAATCGGCCACTAAATAAAACCCAAATCCACTATCCACCGCTACTCCACCGCCAAGATCAGAGATAAAACTCGCCGCCACAGTATTTCCCGACAGCGCCACGCCCTCCGGCAGCTGCCCATAAAAACCAACCTTGCCTTGCCCATCTGCGCAGATCACCGGCGGTGCACTCCACTCCACCAAGGTGGTGGGCAAACTAAGCGCAGAATCCGTTTCGGGGTAGCCACCCAGCAAGGCGCGCGATTGCGCGGTGCTGCGGGAGCCTGCGTCGAGAAGCATTCCCTCAGTGAGCGCGTTGATTGGCGCGATGCCGGCCTCGCTATGCACCCACGCACGGGTGCCGGTGGTGATGATCTCCGGCAGCGGATCGGGGAAGCTAATATCTGGCAGCTGCGGAATGTTATTTAACAGGTCCGCGCTGAGATACACCCGTGGTGTGTCGGCGTTAATCCCCAGGTGGCGGCGCACAATGCGGCCATGTTCACTGTCCTCCGCGGGCAATAATTGCCGTCCCTGCGCGGTGATAAGGTGCCAGTTCAGCTCACCATTTCCGCTTTGCGATGCCCCGAGCCACCCCTGTTGCCCAGCCAACAACCTGGGTTGCGCGAGCTGCCCCGTTCCTGCAGCCACCACATGCGTGGTGCCGGACTCTGTAACTTGGCAGGCAAACCACGCAGTCTCATGCTCCTCGGTACTGATAATTCCCGGTGCATCCACCAACCCCAGCGGAATGCCACGCGGCCACTGCGCCAGAATCTCATCACTTGCGGCGGCAGGTTCCATGACCTCGCCCAAAATCAATTGCGCCGAGGCCATATTGGCAACCGGATGTACCTTATCCTCCACCCGCACAAATAGTGCCCCAGATTCTGCGCGGATTAGCCGTGCTTCTCCTGGATTTAAAGCCGGGCGGAAAAGCGCCAAGACCAGCGCGCCCACAGCCAACATTACGCAGGCCACAAGCCCAAAAACCATTGCTCGCCGACGGCTGGCCAAAGGATCGTGAATCATCCTAATATCGCGCAGCACCAAACCATGTTCAATCCTGCGTACCAAAAATTTATGCCCCGAAACCTGCGCCGAGGTGGTGGGCATCAAAATGCCATCTGCCATACGTCTTACTCCCCCACACGAATATTGCCCCCGACCTTATCTAAGGTCAGGGGCAAAATCTGCAGCAAGTGGGATTGTTCTCAAAAGTTTTTTTGAGGGAACCTTCTGCGGTTTTTAGCAGTCTAACTAGTTATTGCGTTGGCTCTGTGGCTGCACTTCTCGTCGCCGTAGGAGCTGGCTTTTCGGTGGTTTCACCTGGTGCGACAAAGTTAGGCTTTGAAGGATCGGGAGCATAGGGAAGATCATTTTCTGCAGCATCGCCAGTCAAAGCAGCGTCGGTGGGACGGTGATAATAAGGCTCATCCCATTCCGCTGCGGTTTCTGCCAGTCCCAGCTCGCCCTTGGTCTGAACTGGTGGCAGTGGCTGCGGGGAATTTCCAGGCTCGCGCATCTGATTGAGCTCTTCATCGGTGAACATATCATTCACCGCAAAAACCACCGCTTGCTGATTCTGATACACCGGGGTGACACCAGGGGTTGTCCACAGCTGATCGATCATACGGAAATTAGGATTTTGGAAAGCCCAGAATGGCCAAGGGCTGACCACAAAGAAGCCAACATTAAGATCGCGGGCTGCTTGATCAACCTGATTTACCTGATCCGGATTGTCCTCAGTGCCAGTGCCCAAGAGCTGTGGCCACCAGAACAACACTGCCGTTGCCGAACCCTCGCCTGCTGCGGGCCAGGCATAGTGTCGCGATACCGAATGCAAACCGTTATAGGCATACATCCAGCCATAAGCATCAGCTGGATCACCCATAATGTTGTATTCCATGCCACCGGGTTGTTGTGCCAACCAATCCCAGGCAGCAAGGTCTGCGGCATTCACCATGCGGTCATCATGTGGCGCCAGCATGGTATTTTCGGAGCCTTCCTCCACAAAGTCTTGCGCCCAGCTTTGCAAAGGTACAGCCACCACCAATCCCAGAATGACAGAGGCAATGCTGGAAATGGTGGCAAATTTCTTAATTGGCCCCAAGCAAATCAGGCGAATAATCGCCGCAATTGCAATGCCTGCAGCAGCAAAAGTAAACATTGCCACTGGCATGATCAAACGGTGGCCGGTGGAATAGTGCAAACCGCCGACGATGGTGAGCCAATCGCCCCAAGGATCGCCAAAAGGCTTGAGTGAATTAACGGTGAGCGCCAAGCTGAAGAAATAAAAGAGTGGCGCCCACAGGTTGCCCCGCCAGATCAAAGCGACAAGACCACCGATAGCGGCGAGTACCAGGACTGGGGTCATATCGATATCGCCAAAGAAGTCCACGTGGCGAGTTTCCATATGCAGTGCCAGCAGCCAGGATTCGGTACGGCTAACAGCTTCCTCTGCAGAATAAGCCAAGACATCTTCGGTTTGTTCAGAACCAGAGATCACCTGTGGCAGGACCAAGATCACGCCCAAGATACCGGTGACTGCCAACAGAGCAACATCTTTAAGTCGGATGAGCAAGCCCTGTTTGAAGCCCTTGACCTTCTTACTTGGCAACCACACCAATTGCAGCAACCACCACAGCAGCAGCCCAATAATCACGATGGTCGCTGGTGCTGGATGCAATTGGAACATGCCAATAAAGGCCAATGCCGTGGCAAAAATCCGCACTGGAACAGCAGGAACTGACATAAACAAAGCCAGCACAATTCCGGAAGCACCGATCGCTGCTACATAAGGCCACGCTCCTACATAGTTACCCACCCAGAAAAGAACGGGCGAGGCCATCGTTGCCAAGGCAGCAAGGCCAGCTCCCAATTGCGCGGTGAGTCCACGATTATTGAGCAGACGCCAGGCGATAAGCGCAATGGCCAGTGGCAATAACAAACCAGAAAGAACAATGCCCGTGAGGTTGGTAGCAGCAATTGGAGAAATATTGGCTACATCTGACAGCACATAGGCGCCGGCATGCCAAGCACTGGGGTAAAAGAGTTCCTGTTGGGTTTCAACATTGCGCAGCTGCCCCATCAAGGTGGAGGAAGCAATGCCGGTTTCCTCAATAAAACGCACTGTAGATGCGTGCCAGTGCACATCCCAACCCTGGAAAATATCATCAAGCCCGCGCTCAGTGCTCAGGAGAAGGTCGAGGGCGCGGTCGATAATGATCCAGGCACCTGCAATGGAGCCGGCGGCTGGCAGCAACCAACGAGGATCTAAAATTCCGCCATTGCGCATATACCCAAAAACAGCTGACCAAAAACCACGGCGAGCTTCAGGTTCGGAAGTTTCCTCGGCTTCAGAATCGTGGGTAGCAATAGCTACTGCGTCTGCATCAGTGCTTTCAACGGTTGCGTCTTCTGCTTCGGATACTGCTTCAACCGGTGGTTTTTTGCGACGGTTTTTTAAGGCCCAACCGCCGATAAAACACAATCTCCACAACAGGGCAACGCCTAGGAAGATGAGCGTGGCAATGGTGACGGAGTTGAGATCAAAGCGCAGATCCAACATGCCCAAGATCCAGGCCGCAAAACCATAAATGCCAAAGGTTGCGGGGATGGAGGCAGCAATAGCCCACGGGGCCTTAAGACCAGATACCCAAGAGACGACTAATCCTGGAACGGTAAACACTAACACCGCAATCCAAACTGTCATCAGCATTCGGATACCCACTTCACTTTCTTATTTTCCAGCATCTCTTCGGCCTCAATGGCCGAAAGTTCCCGCAATGAGTCTAGTCAAACCTCGTCTTGTTCCAGACTTAGGCTCGCGGGGACTTCACGATAAGCTCGGGTTTCCAGGGCTCTTTCCTGCATTTTCTCCGCTGGTGGATAATCAACCTGCACCAAGCTTAGTCCGCGAGCAGGGGCAACCGGAACCATTGGGCTGCGTTGGGTTTCGTCGAGAAGCGTGGCGGTAAAGTCCCGGCTGCGTCGCCCCTCCCCTACCGCCATGCACGAGCCTACTAGGGAGCGCACCATTGACCAGCAGAAAGCATCGGCAACCACGTGGGCTTCATATAATTGTGGTTCGGTGGGGGTTGAAATATCGCGCCAAGAAAACTCTTGCAGATCACGAATCGTGGTGGCGTTGGGTTTGGCTTTACAAAAGGCGACAAAGTCATGCAAGCCCAGCAGCATATCGGCTGCTTCCTGCAGACGTTCCAGCTCCACTGGCTTTGGCCACACAGCGGTATCACGAATTCGCGTGGGCAAAGGACCAGCCGGGTGGGTGGAAATCCGATACACATAGTGCCGCCGCAGCGCCGAAAATCGAGCATCAAATCCAACCGGCGCGAAGCTCACCTCCTGCACCCGAATATCTTCTGGCAACAGCCGTGCCAATCTTCGCACCAAACGCTGCGGATCGCCATCAATAGAGCGTTGTTCCAAAGCGTGAGCTGGAACATCGAAGTGCGCTACCTGACCCGCAGCATGAACCCCAGCATCTGTACGACCTGCCACTGTGAGTTCAATAGGTTCCCTTAACACTAGCGTGAGGGTTTCTTCCAGAACCTTTTGTACCGTGCGCAGGTCACTCGTACCCTGGCGCGCCCAGCCATGAAAATCGCTTCCATCATAAGCTAAATCCAGGCGCAGACGCACCGTCTCAGTTGTGGTCAAAGTTATAGGGCACCTTTCAAATATCTGCATCCTGATCTTGGCGAACGTGCTGCTGCAAAGACATACTGCTCATTTTCTCGCGATAGCTAGGAATAGAAAATACTCCAACACCTAGCAACACAAACCATAGGTAGAGGGGATACATAGCAAGTCTTTCGAAAATTCCCGGAGTCAGTCCATTACTGCCAAGCACTCCGAGCGCAATAAATCCACCGATAGAAACCAAGAGTAGCAAGAGTGTGGGTGCACCATTTACAAGGGGAATAATGCTTTTCGACGGCGCCCAGCGTGGCCACCATGCCCACAGCATGGTGCCCCACAAGCTGAAAACATGAATGAACAACATTGGAATTGAGTTATTCAGGCCGTACACCTTGGTGCTGGCACCAACAAAGGCCAGGAGTACACCACCTAGATGCATAGAGGTTTTACGGACTGCCCACAAGAAAAGGCCACCACAGAGTATGAGGAAGCCACTTAAAATGAGACCGCCATCGAACCACATATGGCCAGGGCTACATACCAAGCGTTTACCGAAGGAGTCCACAAAAGCGCCGCAGGTGCTTAGGCCGAGGTCTGAGGTGAGATAGGTGTCAAGCAGGTAAAACCCATCCCACATTGCAACTGCGATGGCTTGAGTGAATAACACAATGATCGTGCTGAGAATAAAGAGGATTCCAGAGATGCGGTAGATCACAATTTCACCGTAGTTTGTGTGAAATATAGAAAAAGTCCCTACTTCAAATTGTTACCAATTGAAGTAGGGACTTTAAGAAAAGTAAAGAAGAATTTACTTCTCTTCTGCAGCCTCTTCGGTTGCAGTCTCAGCAGGAGCTTCTGCTACCTCTTCGGTCTCAGCTTCTTCAGCCTGAGCCTCTTCAGCAGCCTTCTTGGAAGCAGCTGCGCGGGTTGCTCGGGATGCCTCTGCAGAAACAGTCTCCTCGAGAACGAGGGAGATCTGGGACATAGGAGCGTTGTCGCCCTTACGGTTCTCCAGCTTGATGATGCGGGTGTAGCCACCTGCACGGTTTTCGAACTGTGGTGCAAGATCGTTGAACAGGTGTGCAACAACGTCCTTGTTAGGAACGAGTGCCAAAACGTTACGACGATCAGCAACGGTACCGGACTTAGCCTTGGTGATCAGCTTCTCAGCGTAAGGACGCAGAGCCTTTGCCTTGGCATCGGTGGTCTTGATTGCGCCGTGCTCGAACAGGGAAGCAGCCAGGTTGGACAGAAGCTTCTTCTGGTGGCTGGCGGATCCGCCGAGGCGGGCGCCTCTCTTAGGGGTAGGCATTTAGGTGTACTCCTTGTACATTGATTTAGCGCGGCCCAATTTTTGGACCAGGCGACTTACTCGGAATCTTCCGCCTCAACATCGATGTAGCCACCAGTTTCAGCGTCATATCCTTCAAGAGTTGAAGGATCGAAGTCTTCAGGAGCATCCTTTAGGGTAAGACCCAGGCCAGCAAGCTTGATCTTGACTTCGTTGATTGACTTTTGTCCGAAGTTACGGATGTCAAGCAGGTCGGTCTCTGCACGCTCGGCAAGTTCACCCACGGTGTGGATGTCTTCGCGCTTGAGGCAGTTGTAGGAACGGACGGAGAAGTCCAGATCCTCGATTGGCATGCTGTAGGCAGCGATGTACTCGGTCTCCTGTGGGGAGGGTCCGATCTCGATGCCCTCGGCTGCGATGTTCAGCTCGCGAGCGAGTCCGAACAGCTCAACCAGGGTCTTACCTGCCGACGCCAGGGCGTCACGGGCAGTGATAGAGTTCTTGGTTTCAACGTCGATGATCAGCTTGTCAAAGTCGGTACGCTGCTCAACACGAGTAGCTTCCACCTTGTAGCTAACCTTCAAGACTGGGGAGTAGATCTGGTCGACCGGAATTCGGCCGATCTCACCACTGGTTGCAGTCAAGGTTGCAGGCACGTAACCACGGCCACGCTCGACGATGAGCTCAATATCCAGCTTTGCGGTGTCGTTCAGGGTAGCGATGTGCAGATCCGGATTGTGGATCTCAACACCAGCTGGTGGCTGAATGTCGCCAGCAGTGACGACGCCAGCGCCTTCCTTAACGAGGTGCATTACTACTGGCTCATCAGAGTCAGAAGAAAGAACCAAACCCTTGATGTTGAGGATGATGTCAGAAACATCTTCCTTGACACCATTGATGGTGGTGAACTCGTGGAGTACACCATCAATCTTCACGCTGGTTACTGCAGCTCCAGGAATGGAGGACAACAGGGTGCGGCGCAAAGAGTTACCGAGGGTGTAGCCAAAGCCTGGCTCCAAAGGTTCGATGACGAACTTGGAACGTGCGCTGTCGACGAATTCCTCAGTAATGGTTGGGCGCTGGGAAATGAGCATTGAACTCTCCTTGGGTGACGTCCGCTATTTGACGTCTTAAAGGGGCGGAAAGGATGGTGAAAAATCGGAAGATTCCTGTGCACCCGGGGCAGCCGGGTAAGCAGAAATTACTTCGAGTACAGTTCGACGATGAGCTGCTCTTGCAGCGGAACATCGATCTGTGCGCGCTCGGGCACCTGGTGCACGAGGATACGCAGGTTCTCAGGAACGACCTGGAGCCAAGCTGGAACGATTGCATCGACCAGGTTGTCCTGAGCCTCTTCGAACCAGTTCATCTTCTGGGACTTCTCACGAACATCGATGATGTCGTACTGAGAAACGCGGAAGGAAGGAACGTCGATTGCCTTGCCGTTGACCAGGAAGTGGCCGTGGGAAACAAGCTGACGAGCCTGGCGACGGGTGCGTGCCAAACCTGCACGGTAAACTACGTTGTCGAGACGGGTCTCAAGCAAAACGACCAGGTTTTCACCGGTCTTGCCTGGGCGACGGTTAGCCTCAGCGTAGTAACGACGGAACTGCTTTTCCATGACGCCGTAGATGAAACGAGCCTTCTGCTTCTCTTGGAGCTGCAGGAGGTACTCGGACTCCTTGATGCGTGCACGGCCAGCCTGTCCCGGAGGATATGGACGGCGCTCAAACGCCATGTCTCCACCGATGAGGTCGACGCGCAGACGACGGGATTTACGGGTTGCGGGGCCGGTATAACGAGCCATAATGTATTACCTTTCCTTCCCTATTAAACGCGACGACGCTTCGGCGGACGGCAACCATTGTGTGGCTGTGGCGTCACGTCGGAGATCGAGCTGACCTCGAGGCCTGCGGCCTGGAGTGAACGGATAGCGGTCTCTCGGCCCGAACCTGGGCCCTTGACGAATACGTCAACCTTCTTCATGCCGTGATCCATTGCCTTGCGAGCAGCGTTTTCAGCGGCCATCTGAGCAGCGAATGGAGTGGACTTACGAGAGCCCTTGAATCCAACGTGTCCAGAGGAAGCCCAGGAGATGACAGCACCGTGTGGATCAGTGATCGAGACGATGGTGTTGTTAAAGGTGGACTTGATGTAAGCGTTGCCGTGGGCAACGTTCTTCTTTACGACGCGACGGCCGGTACGGCGCGCGCCAGAGCGTGCTTTTGGAGGCATTTTTACTTCTTCTTTCCGGCGATCGTCTTCTTAGGGCCCTTACGCGTACGCGCATTGGTCTTGGTACGCTGACCACGAACAGGCAAGCCACGGCGGTGACGAATACCCTGGTAGCAACCGATTTCGATCTTGCGGCGGATGTCAGCCTGTACCTGGCGGCGGAGGTCACCCTCGACCTTCCAGGTGCCTTCAATAACATCACGAAGAGCAGCGAGCTGATCATCGTCGAGGTTGTCAGTGCGCAGGTCTGGGGAGATTCCGGTCTCCTCGAGAAGCTGCTTGGAACGGGCTGGGCCGATTCCGTAAATGTAAGTAAGTGCGACTTCCATACGCTTGTTGCGTGGAAGGTCAACACCAGCTAGACGTGCCATGTGGCAGAACCTTTCCGGTTGTTGCGATGGTTTTCCCCATAATCGTCCCTGCCACGCAACGCTTTCCCCGGACGGATACCGGAGGGTGGGTTGTGATTCGCAAGGCTCCAGCCATCGATGCCTGAAGGTGCGTCAACTCGGCGGGATATCCCCGGCGAGCCCTGATATATGGAGGCTAAAGCTTTTTACTTGTAGCGGTAAACGATGCGACCGCGAGTAAGATCGTAGGGCGACAGCTCTACAACGACGCGGTCCTCAGGAAGGATACGGATGTAGTGCTGGCGCATCTTTCCACTGATGTGGGCGAGTACCTTGTGTCCATTGTCGAGCTCGACACGGAACATTGCATTCGGCAAAGGCTCGACAATGCGACCCTCAACCTCAATAGCGCCTTCCTTAGCCATATCCTCCACTTTTCCAGAATTCTCCCCCTCGGGAGATTCTAAGTTTTTCCACTGCAAAATGGTGGTGTCATACGAATTGCATACACACCATCGATACAGGTTACACAAGCCCGGGGTAAATATCAAACATTTGGTGAATTTCATAAAAAGAACGCGGAATAGGGGTTCCTATTCCGCGTTCTTTGTTGGCTTTCTTAGTAGATATAAACCATGTCGCCGATATCAACGTTGTTGAAGTAGTAGATGGCGTCCTGCTGTGCAAGGCGAACACAGCCGGCAGAGGTGGTTGCTACATTGCCCTGGTGGAATGCGTGGCCACTGTAGGTGAAGTACATGGCATAAGGCATTGGGGCGTTATTGAACTCATAGGAGATTTCATCCTTAACCTTGCGGTTAATGTAGAAAGTTCCACGCGGGGTCTCTTGTCCAACGCCACCGGAGGATACGGCTACTGAGCCATATACAACCTGGCCATTTTCCTGCAGCCAAGAACGGCCACCGTCGATATCAACACAGACCTCGGCACTTGCTGGGCAAGATCCGGTGTCAAAGCGGGCAGCCTGCTCTGCGGCAATACGAGCTGCCTCGGCTTCGCGGGCTGCTGCTGCATCGCGCTCTGCTTGAGCACGCGCTGCGGCTTCCTGTTCTGCGATCTTTTGATCAATAAGTCCAGGGAAGACGGTGTTGATGGTTTGATCAACAGCAACCTTGGCACCTAGTGCAGCAGGACCCATGGTGTCGAGCTGAGCTTGGAGGTTGTTGCGGGTGACCCATGCACCTTCGCGGGCATTTGCGGCGATGGCAGAGCTACCAACAGCAAGATCTTGTGCGGATGCGGTTGCTGGAGCGCCAACAAGTGCAGCGGTTGCTGCGGCTGCGGTAAGGATGGCAGCGACGCCACGCTTAACGGATGAAGCGTAACGGGTGCGGGAAAGTTTCTGCATAAACAGCAGTATATAAGCCATCTTTAGCAAATTGATACTCAAGAGCGCAGTTTTCTTTAATTTTCGTGATTTTTAAACAGTCCAACAACGTTAAACCCCGCAACACCGGTGGTGTTGCGGGGCAGGGGCGCGTCGAAAAGCGTATTAGTAGCGCGGGGTCAAGATACGGGGGCCGCCAGCGGTGGCTGCTACGGTGTGCTCCCAGTGTGCAGCCCAGGAACCATCGAGGGTAACGACGGTCCAATCATCTTCCAGCACTGCAGAGTCCTCGGTGCCAAGGGTGAGCATTGGCTCAATGGCCAGCACGGAACCTTCCTGGATGATAGGACCCTTGCCGGGGCGACCCTCGTTGGCGAGGTAAGGATCCTCGTGCATGGTGTGGCCGATGCCGTGTCCGCCGTAGCCATCAACGATGCCCAGCAGCACACCGAACTTGGTCTCAGCCTTGCGGGTTGCTACCTCGAGGGCATTGGAAACGTCGGTGAGGCGATTGCCTGGAACCATGGCCTTGAGGCCCTCCATCAACACCCACTCGGTAGCAAGGTTAAGAGCCTGGACGTCCTCATCAAGTTCGCCGATGCCGAAAGACCATGCGGAATCTCCCACCCAGCCTTCAAAGGTGGCGCCGCAGTCGATGGAGAGCAAATCGCCCTCCTCCAAAATAACGTCCTTGGAAGGAATACCGTGGACGATAACCTCATTTACCGAGGCACACACCGAGCCTGGGAAACCCTGGTAGCCCAGGAAGGTTGGGATGGCACCGGCATCGCGGATAACCTGCTCGGCGATCTGGTCCAGATCCCAGGTACTCATGCCAGCCTTAGCCTCTGCGCGCACAACCTGGAGAGCCTTGCCAACGATTTCCCCTGCTGCTTGCATCGCATCAAGTTCGCCTGGGGTCTTGGCGGGAATGGTCTTTTTCTTGGAACGGAAACCCATCTGTGGGAATCTCCTTTTCTGCTGGACTACTGCTTGGAACAGCAGCCGTTTAAAGTTTATTTCTAAAAGAGCTATAAAAAATAGTGCTAATTACAAATTGAATCCAAAGTAAACACAAAAAGGCCGGTACCACACACATTGGGTGGGTCCGGCCTGATCTATGTTGGCCGCTTAACTTATCGTAGGTTTAGCGACCAGCTTCTGGGAAATTTACTTTCCCAGTGCCTCAAGAGCCTCGAGGGTGCGGGCGTTGATTTCCTCAACGGTGCCTTCTGCCTCGACGTTGATGATCTTCGCACCGTAGTGATCGATCAGCGGTGCAGTCTCATCGCGGTAAACGCCAAGGCGGGTACGGATAGTCTCTTCATTGTCATCTGCACGGCCGCGGGAGAGCATGCGCTCCACGACGACGTCTTCAGAGACCTGGTAGTTAACAACGCCGTCTAGCTGCTGGCCGGCTTCGGTGAGCAGGTTAGCCAGGATGTCAGCCTGCTCAACGGTGCGTGGGAAGCCATCTAGCAAGAAGCCTTCTGCAGCGTCAGATTCCGCAAGGCGGGATGCAACCATACGAGCAGTAACGTCGGTAGGAACCAACTTGCCAGCGTCGATGTACTGCTTTGCCTCAACACCAAGTGGGGTTCCCTCGCCGATGTTGGCACGGAAAAGGTCACCGGTGGAGATGTGTGGGATGCCAAGCTTCTCAGAGAGAATTGCAGCCTGGGTGCCCTTGCCGGCACCGGGAGGTCCAAGGAGAACGAGTCGCATTATTTCAGAAGTCCTTCGTAGTTGCTTTGCAGGAGCTGGCTCTCAATCTGCTTCACCGTAGTCAGTGCAACAGATACAAGAATCAGAATTGCGGTACCACCGAATGGGGTGGATCCGGCCGAACCGGCGTCAACGCCTAGATCCAGCATAATGTTTGGCAGCACAGCGATGAGCGCTAGGTATAGGGAACCGACAAAGAGCAGACGATTCATCACATAACCGAGGTACTGCGCGGTGGGTCGACCCGGGCGAATACCCGGAATGAATCCACCGTACTTCTTCATATTGTCTGCTTGCTCGGCTGGATCGTACTGCACCGAAACATAGAAATAAGAGAAGAAAATGGTCAAGGCAAAGTACAGCACAATGTACTGCCAAGAAGATGGAGTCTGCAGGTGCGCAATAACATTGCGCTGCCACCAGTTATCAGAAACTGTGGTGGAACCTGAGGTCACAATCTGGGTGATCAGGACCGGCATGTAGATCAGGGAAGACGCGAAGATAACTGGGATAACACCAGCCTGGTTCACCTTCAAAGGAAGATAAGTGGAGGATCCACCGTACTGACGGCGACCAACCATGCGCTTTGCATACTGCACCGGAATGCGGCGCTGACCCTGCTCCACGAAGACCACGCCGACAACCAAGACGAGGACGGAAACCAGGACTACTGCGAAGACCACGCCACCGGAGTTTCCAAGAATGTTCATGCCGTCGGTGGGGAGACGAGTGGCAATACCCGCGAAGATCAGCAGGGACATACCATTGCCCACGCCCTTTTCAGTGATGAGCTCGCCGAGCCACATCACCAAGATCGCACCTGCGGTCATGGTGAGGACAAGGACAATCAAGTCAAAGAAGTTACGGTCTTCTTCCAGCACGCGAATGCCGGCGCCAAGTAGCTGCTCGCGGTCTGCCAACGCCACAATGCCTGAAGACTGCAACAAAGCCAGAGCGATGGTCAAGTACCTGGTGTACTGCATCATCTTGGCTTGGCCTGATTGGCCTTCTTTTTTCAGCTCTTCAAAGTGCGGGATGACTACTGTCAACAGCTGCACAATAATCGACGCCGTAATATACGGCATGATGCCGATGGCGAAGATGGACAATTGCAGCAGCGCTCCACCGGAAAACAGGTTAATCAGCGAATAAACGCTTGATTGATCCTCGGTCAAGTCACGCAAACGACCACTGATCGTTGCGTAGTCAACTCCCGGGGAAGGGATCTGCGCACCGATGCGGTATAGAACGATCAATGCGATGGTGAAGAGAATCTTCTTTCGCAGATCGGCGTCCTTGAATGCCTGAATAATGGCGGACACATATCCTCCTGGCCCCCACCTCATCCGGAAAATTTCCAAACAGAAATTCCCACATGGCGGGAGATGTATTTTTAGATCCTGGCCCATTAATCACATTTTGATAAACGGGCACGATTGACCTATTTACCCTACCAGCTTTCGCCAGCATGAGGGATTCCAAGCCCTCATTTTGTTAGGTGAGTCATAGCCTTAAAAGCACAAACGCTTTCTAGTGCGGGTGAAATAAACACCTCCGCGCCAGAAATTATGCACCACTCCCCCTACATTTAACGCGCGCAATCAGGCCCACCCCAGCCTCATGCCCGATGTCTCCTACCCCAGCCCCGTGCTTCATATCCCGCAGGCATGACCCACAGGCATTGACCAACAAACAACAAAAAGCTCTTCCCTTCGGTTAAGAAGGAAAGAGCTTTGAGTTAAAACCCGAGGGTCCTTAAGTTCCTAGAACTTATGCAACGGTGATGGAGCCGCCAGCGGCTTCAATCTTTTCCTTTGCAGAAGCAGAGAACTTGTTTGCGGTGATGTTGAACTTAACGTTCAGATCGCCATTGCCAAGAACCTTGACAAGTTCGTTCTTGCGGACAAGTCCGGAAGCAACGAGATCAGCAATGCTGATTTCGCCACCCTGTGGGAACTTCTCTGCAAGATCTGCAACGTTAACTACCTGGTAGTCAACCTTGTTAGGGTTCTTGAAGCCCTTGAGCTTCGGCAGACGCATGTGCAGTGGCATTTGGCCACCTTCGAATGCAGCAGAGACCTGCTTGCGAGCCTTGGTACCCTTGGTACCGCGACCTGCAGTCTTACCCTTAGATGCTTCGCCTCGACCTACGCGGGTCTTAGCCTTGTTTGAGCCCTTTGCTGGGCGCAAATCGTGGAGCTTAATTGGTTCGCTCATTTGTTACCTACTCCCCCGCCACTTCTTCGACGACGATCAGGTGGCGAACTGCCAGGATCATGCCACGTACCTGAGGGGTATCGGGACGGATCACAGAGTGGCGGATTCGCTTTAGACCGAGGGAACGAAGATTTTCGCGATGCTTGGGCTTGGTGCCCACAGTGCCTTTGATCTGGGTAATCTTCAGCGCCATTTCTTACGCCTCCTGACCTGCGCGTGCACGCAGGATACGTGCTGGGGCAACCTCTTCGAGGGTCTTGCCACGACGGGCAGCAACCTCTTCAGGGCGGACCAGCTGCTTCAAGCCAGCCACGGTAGCGTGGACGACGTTGATAGCGTTGTCAGAACCAAGGGACTTGGAAAGAATGTCCTGGATACCAGCGCACTCAAGCACTGGACGAGCTGCGCCACCAGCGATAACGCCGGTACCTGGAGCAGCAGGCTTCAGCATAACGATGCCGGCTGCCTTCTCGCCCTGAACTGGGTGGGTGATGGTGCCGTTAACCATAGGAACGCGGAAGAAGTTCTTACGAGCCTCTTCTGCACCCTTCTGGATAGCAGCGGGAACTTCCTTGGCCTTGCCGTAACCGACACCGACCATTCCCTTGCCGTCGCCAACGATCACAAGTGCGGTGAAGCTGAAGCGACGACCACCCTTAACGACCTTGGAAACGCGGTTGATGGTAACGACGCGCTCGATGTACTGTGAGCGCTCGTCCTGCTGCTGATTGCGACGATCATCGCGGCGGCCGCCGCCACGACGCTCGTTGCGATCGTTTTGCTTGTTGTCGTCGGCGGATCGTCCGCCGTCACGCCGTTCACGTCCCGGCATTACGCAATCCTTCCGTTGATGTTCTTGGAAATGGTCATCATTAGAACTTCAGACCACCTTCACGAGCGGCGTCAGCAAGAGCTGCCACACGGCCGTGGTACTTGTAACCAGCGCGGTCGAAAACGACCTGCTCGATACCAGCTGCCTTAGCGCGCTCGGCGATCAGCTGACCGACCTTTGCGCCCTTGGCCTTCTTGTCACCCTCGGTTGCACGAACCTCAGGCTCGATGGAAGAAGCTGCAGCCAAAGTGTGGCCTGCAACGTCATCGATGATCTGAACGTGCATGTGACGAGAGGAACGGTGGACAACCAAACGAGGAGCCTCTGGGGTTCCACGCAGGTTCTTGCGGATGCGGAAGTGGCGGCGTGCACGGGCAACGCGACGACGAGTCGCGATGTCCTTACCGATAGAAACGCGCTTCTGCTTGTTTTCAGTGTTGCTCATTGCTTACTTACCCGTCTTTCCGACCTTGCGGCGGATCTGCTCACCCTCGTAGCGGATGCCCTTACCCTTGTAAGGATCATCCTTACGTAGGCGGCGGATCACAGCTGCGACCTGTCCAACCTTCTGCTTGTCAATGCCAGAAACTGAAAGCTTGGTGTTGCCATCAACTGCGAAAGTGATGCCATCCTTGGCCTCGATCAGTACTGGGTGTGAGTAGCCGAGGGAGAACTCGAGGTCCTTGCCCTTCAGCGCGACACGGTAACCGACACCGAAGATTTCCATCTTGATGGTGTAGCCAGTGGTAACGCCAACAACCAGGTTGTTAACCAGGGTGCGGGAGAGACCGTGCAGGGAACGGTTGGTGCGGTGGTCATCCGGACGGGAGACGATGATCTTGCCATCTTCAATAGCGGCAGTGATCGGAGCAGGAATGGTGACGTTCAGGGTGCCCTTAGGACCCTTAACCTCAACAAACTGGCCGTCAATCTTGGTCTCTACACCGGATGGGATGGTGATCGGTTCTTTTCCGATACGTGACATATTTAGTCAATCCTCCCTTTACCAGACGTAGGCGAGAACTTCTCCGCCTACGCCCTTCTCGGTAGCCTGACGGTCGGTCAGGAGGCCCTGTGACGTGGAGATGATAGCCACGCCCAGTCCGCCCAGAACCTGTGGCAGATTGGTGGACTTAGCGTACACGCGCAGACCCGGCTTGGAAACGCGGCGCAGACCAGAAATGGAGCGCTCACGGGTGTTGCTGTACTTAAGCTCGAGGGTCAAGGTCTTGCCGACCTTAACATCCTCAACAGTGTAGTTAGCGATGTAGCCTTCCTGCTTCAGGATCTCGGCAATGTTTGCCTTGATCTTGGAGGATGGCATGGACACGGTGTCGTGGTGCGCATTGTTTGCATTGCGCACGCGCGACAACATGTCGGCGATTGGATCAGTCATGGTCATAAGAGAGTGACCTGATGCCTTTCTCGTTGGGGTTCCCTACCCACCTTGGACGTTAACCGTGTGTTTTCTGGCCACTCAGCGCTCCCCGAACTCAATAGTCGGTTTGCTCGCTGCCATTTCCCACTCGGATCGCCATACATGGCGGGGGGCCTACAACAAAGTAGGGTGTTTACGATTACATGGATCTTCTAGACGCCGTATTTCTCTATGGAGTTTTCTTGCGCAAAGTCCAAACGGACAGAGTACAGGACAAAACCTAGAAAAAGCAAGTGCTTCTCGACGTCGCCATGCATCCAACCCACAACCCCGCAGCACGCCTTAAGTGCGCGGGGGGAGGCGTCGACAAGCGTTATTGCTTTAAACTGGCACTATGCACCAATTAGTTGCCCCCGACCCGCAGGGATATAAGCGCTGGGCAGAGTGCTTAAGAGAGTTTGATGGCGGCTCGATCGACGGCTCTGGCTTTAATAATCCGGCCGAAGTTGCTGATCTTTCAGCAGCCAGTTTTGCCCGCTATTTAAGCTCACGAACAGCGCTTGCTGATACCTCAATTCCGGCGCCCGCAGGCTTTGTGCACTGCACTTTTTATTGGATTGTGGATGAATCCGCGGAGTTATTGGGATTTGTGGCGTTGCGTCATGAGCTCAATCAATTTCTTTTTGAACGCGGTGGGCACATTGGCTACAGCGTGCGGCCGCGTGCGCGCAATAAGGGTGTGGCGGGTGCTGCCTTAAATTTGGCACTGCTGGAAGCACAAAGCCGTGGCATTGAGCGCACCTTGGTTTGTGCGAAGGAGACAAATCTTGCCTCCCGGCGCGTGATCGAGCGCGCTGGCGGAGTGTATGAATCCTCAATGCATGGGGTGCGCCGCTATTGGTTTGATACCGCTGCTGCTCATATTGACAGTTAGGGCTTGACCCTTTGAACTGCTATTTTTATGGTTAGTTCAGCAAGTTTCTATTTTCAGGGGAAGTTCGGTGAGATTCCGACGCTGACCCGCAACCGTATGTGTGTGCTTTTATAGGCGCTGAAGTCGGATTACCTGAAAGTATTTTGTGGCTCCAACCGTCGTGGATTACGGTTCTGCAGCCCGTGCCGAGGGCCCATTGTGTTCTTTTTGCGGGGAATCAGAATCTTTTCCCTTATTTTTAAGGACTGCCATTATGGCTTTAAAGAAACCCCTCGCGTACTCGCTTACTTTCTCTCTCACCGCCGCTGCCCTTTCTGTGGCTTTGGCACCCACCGCACAGGCGGAAATTTATGCGCCGGCAGCTACTGAGCTGCAAGCCAGTGCTGATTTCTTGAGCCGGGAATTAGCGGCTGGCCAAGATGGCATTATCGCTGGCCTCTCCGGTCTTAAAGATATTGGGCTCACCCAGGACATGCTCTTGGCTCTAGACGCACTTGATCCCGATTCCACCCAGGCTCAGATCAGCTTTAATGCCATGATGTCTGCTCTTGATGGCTATCTTTATTTTGGCGGCGAGGTTGATGCTGCCCGTCTGGCCAAAACTGTGGTGGTTGCAGATGCTTTTGAACAGCCCAATGAGCAATTGGTGGAGCAACTGGTCGACACCGTGCAGGACAATGGCCAGTTAAAAAATGAAACCGCCGGAGCACCCACCTCTGATGTCCAGAACTTTGGCCAATCATGGGGTGTGCTGGCGTTGGCTCGCGCTGGCAAAACCGCTGAAGCTCAGCGAGCTGCGGACTTCCTGGAAACCCAAATTTGCGCCGATGGTGGTGTGCCTTTGACTCAAAAAATTGAGCAAACCTGCGCCTCCACCGATCCAGATACCACTGCCCTAGCAGCCCAGGCATTTGCTCTTGTGAATGGCGTGAAAGATGAGAGCACCACTTCCACCTTGAATTACCTCAAGGCAGCTCAGGGAGATGATGGCGGAATCACGAGTCCATTTTTGGGAGCGAATGTTAACTCCACTGCCCTGGCAGCCTCGGCTTTTGCCTTAGCAGAAGAAGAGGAGCACTTTGCACAAGCACACTCTTATCTTGAGAGCGTTCGTTTTGGGAATTCGGCTGCTTCCGGTCTCTCCGGTGGTTTTGCCTGGCGCAGCAGTGATGTTGCCAGCGCCACCAGGGTCACCGATCAGATTCGTCGTGGCAGCGCCCAGGCAGCAATCGCCTATGCGGGTGGAAATTACGCCAATGATGCGGTGATTTTTAGCGATGCGCCTGCTCCTACTGATTCTGGCTCCTCCGCCGGATCTGCGGGAATCGTCATCGCAGTGCTAGCGGTTTTGGCTG
Source organism: Corynebacterium callunae (assembly GCF_046592015.1). Classification (GTDB taxonomy): domain Bacteria; phylum Actinomycetota; class Actinomycetes; order Mycobacteriales; family Mycobacteriaceae; genus Corynebacterium; species Corynebacterium callunae_A. The sequence continues at coordinate 148,590 of NZ_JAWVOB010000002.1, read as the reverse complement.
CTATCGCTGGTGTATTGGGACCTTTGCTCACCACCCTGCCCGCACAGTTCTAAAACTTTTTAAGGCACCTTTATGCACTGTACTTTCCGCTCCATCGTCGCGATCCCGGCCGTAGCTAAAGCCATTGCGATTGCTGTAGCACTTTGGCTACTGCTTGCGCTCTCACCTTGGGCGCCCTGGGCACCTGCAGCGCATGCTCTCACCACCCCCTGCACTGATGAACAGGTCACGGTATTAGTGGAGGGCCACCCCATGAGCTGCGCTACTGCCGGTGGCAGCGGTTATGACGTCTTAGTGGAGGCCGGTTTTAGCATTGAGGGCACTGTTAAATTCCCGGATTTTATTTGTCGCATTAATAGCTTCCCCTCCGTGGCAGTGGATAACTGCCTAACTACCTCCCCGGACGATGCCTATTGGGCTTATTGGAAAGCTCCCCTTGGTGGCAGCGATTGGGAATATAGCAATCTGGGTGCTTTTTCAGATTTCCCGGCGGCAGGCACCGTTGTGGCATGGCAATGGGGTGCAGGTGAACGCCCCGGTGAGATCCCTGCTAAAGCAGCCTCCACCGAAGTATCCGTTACCGAGGAGGAGGATCCTTTAGCCACCTTTAACCCCAATGACCTCATCATTCCAGAGCTTGAAGAGTTCCCTACCTCGGCCACCACACCGGCTCCAACCCCTGTAGCTCCTGGTTCTCCCGCAGCGGCACCCGCAGCAGCGCCTGTGCCAAGTCCGGTGGTAAATCCTGACAATCCCCAGGAAGTGCTGGTCTACCAAGACGCTGCTGGCAACCCCATCACCAAAGAGCAATATGATGCCCTCGTTGCAGCTGCCAACAGTGGCACCCTAGCCCCCTCGGCTGCAAGCCCGACCAGTACCAGTCCCGGCACCGGCCCCGGCGCGCCAGCAAGCGCAATAACCAGCGCAAATCCAACCTCTACCCTGGTTATGCAAGCACCCGCAGCTACCCAAACCACGCTGAGCGCCACAGCCCCAGCTGCAGCCACCAATGAATCCGAAGCTTGGATGATTGGCCTGAGTTTGGCATTCACCACGGTTATTGGCGCCTCCGCACTCGGCACCTGGGTTGTGCGTCGCTCCGAGATCCAAGGCTAAAAGTGCACGCTATTAAGAGGTATTTATTATCCCGTCGCCTGGTTCATCCCTGGGCCTGGTGGGTGTGGGCGCTCGGTATCGCCGGTACGGTGAGCATGAGCAATAATCCTTATGTGCTGGCTTTAGCCTTGGCCACCTTGTGTTTTGTGGTGGCTAAAAGGCGTGGCGCTTCCCCCTGGTCACGAGCCTTTCCCATCTACCTCATCATTGGTTTTTGGATTGTGGTTTATCGCGTGGTGATGCACATTTTGGTGGGCGCAAAAATCGGAAGTATCACCTTGTTCACATTGCCCTCATTCCAGCTTCCGCAGTGGGCTGCTGGCATTAATATCCTGGGCACGGTCTATGTCGAGGGCCTGGTCATAGCGCTGATCCAAGGACTTTCGCTAGCAACCATGATTGTGGCCGTAGGCGCGGCAAACTCTTTGGCAGATCCGAAAAAGCTGCTTAAAGCCCTGCCTGGAGCTTTGAGAGAACTCGGCACCGCGATCATCATCGGCATGTCAATTGCTCCCCAAATGGCGGAATCTGCCGTGCGGATCCACCGCGCTCGTACCCTCAGAGGCGATAACACCGCAGGTCTACGCGGTTTTTCCCGCATTCTCCTACCCGTTTTTCAAGACACTTTAGATCACTCCCTCGCCTTGGCGCATTCCATGGACGCCCGCGGTTATGGCCGCCGCGCCCAAACTTCCCGCACGGAACAGCGCATCACCTCGGCTTTTGGGCTGCTGGGTATTGTCGGCGTGTGCATCGGACTTTTTGTCATTTTGGATTCCAGCTCCCCGCTGTATATCGCGGTGCCCATCTTGGTGGCCGGCTGCGGCTTTGTGGTGGTATCTCTTTTTATTGCTTCTCGACGAAAAACCTCGAGCACCTACAACCCTTTGCCCTGGGGTACCGCTGAGTGGCTAACCTGCATCTGCGGTCTATCACCCCTGCTGGCAGCCATTCTCACGCGGATTTATGATCCTGCCTCAATGATCACCACCTGGGTGCCTTTACACATTCCGAATACGATCCCACTTTTTGTAATTTTCGGATTAGTGCTCGCAGCCCTACCTGGCTATTTAACCCCCATGTTGCCCAGAAATACCCACAGAGTCAGGCGTCGAAAAGCACTTACTCCTGACATCCTTAAAGGACGCACCCAACAATGAGTTCCGCACTTCCCCCACGCGTGGCGTGGTCCACCGAGCCGATTCTGGAGCTGGAGCGCGTCTCCGCTTCCTATTATCTTGATGAACGCCAGCTGGCGGCGCCGCAGCTTCGCGATGTTAATCTCACCCTGCATGAAGGCGAGATTCTGCTGGTTATCGGCCGTACCGGGGCAGGTAAAACCACGCTGTTGAATGCCATGTCGGGCGCTATGCCCCATGCCACCGGCGGGCGTTTGGATGGGCATGTGCGCATTGTCGGCCGCGATACCCGCGATTTTCCACCGCATCTGCTTTCCGATGTGGTTGGCGTGGTGGGTCAGAATCCGGCCGCGGGTTTTGTGAGCAACACCGTGGAAGAGGAGCTGGCTTATAGCATGGAGCAGCTGGGGCTGGCCCCGGAAATCATGCGCAAACGTGTGGAGGAAACCCTCGATCTGCTCGGCATCGCAGAGCTGCGCCAGGTACCACTGACTGAGCTTTCTGGCGGCGAACAGCAGCGCGTGGCTATTGGTGCGGTGCTCACTACTCGCCCGGCGCTGATTATTCTTGATGAGCCCACCAGCGCGCTCGACCCCAATGGCGCTGAAGAAGTCCTGGCCACGATCACCAAATTGGCCCATGACCTGGCAATGACGGTCGTTCTTGCCGAGCACCGCATTGAAAGGGTGCTGCAATATGTTGACCGCGTCGCCCACGTAGACGCCTCCGGCACCGTCACCATTGACTCCCCCGCCACAATTATGCAGACTTCCGACGTTGCCCCTCCGTTGGTCGAGCTCGGCCGCTGGGCAGGCTGGAATCCGCTGCCTCTTTCCGTGCGCAGCGCCCGCACCTATGCCCCGGAGCTGCGACAACAACTCTTCCAACAGGGTGTGGTCACCCACAAAATTCCCCGCGCGCTAGAACCACTCCTGGTGGCCACCGATGTGGTGGTGGATTTCCCCGCGATCCGCGCCGTGGACAACGTATCGCTGCAGCTCAACGCGGGTGAGATCAGCGTGCTCATGGGCCGCAACGGCTGCGGTAAGTCCAGCCTGCTCTGGGCGCTGCAGGGATCAGGCAAGCGCACCCACGGCCGGGTGTACGTTGACGGCACCGACCCCCTCACCCTTAAAGCTGCTAATCGACGCCGTCTCGTTTCGATGGTTCCGCAAAATCCCAGTGACCTCCTCTATGAGGTCTCCGTTGTGGCGGAATTGCAACGTTCCGACCGCGATAGCGGCGCCCCTGCGGGTACAACACGTGCAATTTTGGATTCCCTGGTGCCCAATATTACCGACCATGTGCACCCGCGTGATCTTTCTGAAGGCCAAAAACTAGCCCTAGCACTAGCTATTCAATTGGCGACCCAACCTCCCGTGGTCTTCTTTGATGAGCCCACCCGCGGCCTGGATTATGCTGCAAAGAAGGCCCTAGCTGCTGCTTTTAAACAACTTGCAGCCCAGGGACGTGCCCTTTTGGTGGTAACTCACGACGTCGAATTTGCCGCACTGTGTGCCGACCGCGTGCTTTTTATGGCCAATGGCTCCATCATCGCCGATGGCTCTGCAGTAGAAATGCTGGCCTCCTCCCCTGCCTACGCACCTCAAATTGCCAAGGTCACCTCGGGGCTTTTTGAAGCCTCCCATTGGCTGACAGTTCCCGATGTCCAACGCGCACTTTCCGAGGTCCTGCGATGAATCGGATCATTTCCCTCAAGCCCAAAACCTTCATCACGCTGGGAGTTTTAGCACTTCTAAGCGTGGTGATCTTCCTCTGGCCCCTTTTTGTTGATCCTTCGTCCGCGCTTTCCAACGATGCCCAAGCTCCCTTATACCTGGCACTTGTCATTCCCCTGGTTCTGGCCGCCGTGATTTCCGAGATCAGCGAAGATGGCTTCGATGTGAAAGCCATCGCCATGCTTGGAGTACTGACTGCTCTAGTAGCCGTGGTGCGTCCTTTTGGAGCCGGAACCGCAGGCTTCGAAGCCGTCTTTTTTGTACTTATCCTCGGTGGCCGTGCCTTTGGACCCGGTTTTGGATTCATCCTGGGCAATACCGGGCTTTTTGCATCTGCCCTGCTCACAGCTGGAATCGGCCCCTGGCTGCCCTACCAAATGCTCGCTGCCGCCTGGGTTGGTTTTGGTGCAGGCCTTCTCCCACCCCTGCGCGGGAAGCTGGAACTGCTGCTCATTATTTTTTATGGCATCTTCGCTTCTTTGGCCTATGGCTTCTTAATGAATATGAGCTTCTGGCCCTATGCCATTGGCGCCTCTACCGAGCTCTCCTTTGTCCCCGGCGCACCAGTGCTGGACAATCTTCACACTTTTGTGTTGTTCTCCCTCACCACTTCTTTGGGATGGGACCTCGGCCGCGCACTTTTTACCTCATTTTTGCTGCTTCTCACCGCCACTCCGGTGCTCGGCGCTTTAAGACGTGCTAGCCGACGCGCCGCTTTTGGCGTTGAGCGTAGCTTTGGCGATACTTCCCTCCCCCGACATGCGTCACCTGACAAAACACAATGAGCAGAATCCCACACAAAACCCCATTTTGAGAAGATTTGTGCAGGATTCTGCCATTTCAGCGGCCCACAAACGGCAGAATCCTACACATTTCGCCGTTTTAGAGCGTTTTGTGCGTAATTCTGCTCAATTCCACTAGATCTTAGGCAGAACCAAGCCGGGGATAGAGATAAGTCCGCTGTAGAGAGCAGCAACTGCGCCACCAACAACGGCAAAAACTCCAGCAATGAGGGCAAAAATGCCATTACTTTCGGAGGAACCAGTTGGTGCTACCGGAATCGCAGTTAATGCTGGATCAACTGTGCCATCGGAAACCACCCAAGCCTCAACAGAACCGGGAGCTGGCGTGGTGTCATCGCCGCCAACGATGGCATATTCGTAGCTCACGGTGTTATCCGCAGCAACGGTGCCGGAGTAGTTGTTCCAGTAGGTGCCAGTTTCCTCCCATACTGGCACTACTCCATCAATGCCCTTCAAAAAGCGGCCAAATTCGAACTGGTCATACTTGGCCACAAAACCTGCGGATTCCAGTGCTTCAAAGCCGGTGTCGAATTCAGTGGCGCATGCGCCCTTGGAGTTTTTGTCGGTATCTGCGCCGTATTCCACATAAACCCACACGTTATTAACCTCGAGGCAATCAGCAGCATTGTCAATGCTAGAAGAGTCGAGCGCGTGAGCTGTAGGAACTGCACTGAAAAGGGAAATGGTGGTGGCAGCTGCCGCGAGAGTTGCGGTCGCGGTACGAGGGAAAGAAATGCTCAAGGTGTAGCCTTCCATGAGATATAGGAAAAGTAGAGTCTTAGCGAGCCAGCGTTAGGGCTTTTCACTCATGGGGATGCTCAATAAAAACTTCCGTATTCCACGACGGTTGTTCTAAGCCAATTCCAGAGATCTTGAGTAATCCGACTCATCACCCCTCAAAGGTGATCTACGGTTGCGGGTCAGCGCCGGGATTTGACCGGCTTCCCTCAAAAAGCGATCTCCGGTTCTTTAACACAGTTAGCACTGAAGACTCCTCAAGAATACTCTATGAACTGCTATTTCTTGGAATTTTTTGAGCATCTAGCAGCGTTGGATTCAACAGAAACACAAATAATAGGAGGCAAAGGTCAATGGGGCGTATCACCCAGAAATTGCAGGTTCCCCGGGTGGTGGCTACCCCGGCAGAGGTTTTTATCAACACCCGCCCCGATACCGTTGCAGTGGAAGAGCCTTTGGATATCCGAGTTAATGGCAGCATCTTTAGGAAAACCACCCGCACTCCCGGTCAAGATATTGAATTAGTACATGGATTGCTGCTGGCTGAAGGCCTGATTAAGAACGCTACAGAGCTTTCCACCGCGCGATACTGCGCCGGAGCCGTAGGCCCAGATAACCAAAATTCTTATAATGTCCTAGACCTTGATGTTCTGGGGGCACAAACTTTACCCCTGCAAATTAGTGGTCCGGCATGTGGTGTTCCCCCAACTCCACAGCCCCATCTGCACTGGAGTATCGAACCCATTAGTCCCCAGGCCAGCACGGTGATTGCACTGCCGGCACAGCTCGATAAGCAGCGGCCGATTTTCCAAAAGACCAAGGGTATCGAAGCAGCAGCTCTAGCCACAGTTGAAGGCGAAATCCTGCTGGCCAGGGAGGATATTAGTGCAGAAAATGCGGTGGATAAGGTGACCGGGCATTTCCTGATGGCGCAGCAACTCCCCCAGCCGCAAACCATGCTCATTGTTACGAGCAAAGTCACCCAGGAAATCCTCAAAAAGGCGGCGATGGCGGGAATTTCCGGAGTTATTAGTACGGAATCAGTGTCTTCGATGGCGATTGAAATTGCACAAGAAAATCAGATCTTCTTGGCTGGTTTTGTGCAGGACAATAAATTCAATCTTTACTCAGGCGAGGTCGCGAAAGACTAAATACCCAGCGCCGCAGGCAGGCGTCGAAAAGTTTGGTTAGGGTGGCGCCCATGACCCTTAAAATTCCTGCAATCGGTTTTGGCACTGTCCACCTTGATGGCGCGCCCGGCGTCGCGGCGATTACCTCGGCCATTGACGCTGGTTATCGCCTTATTGATACCGCTTTTAACTATGAAAATGAGGGCACCGTCGGCGTTGCGCTGAAGCAATCCGGGGTGCCGCGCGAGGAGCTTTTTGTCACCAGTAAGCTGCCTGGTCGCTTCCACGCCCGCGAGCTGGGCCGCGTGCGGATTGAGGAAAGCCTATACCGTTTGGGCACGGATTACCTTGATCTTTTGCTGATTCACTGGCCTAATCCGCAGCGTGACCTCTATGTTGAAGCTTGGCAGACCCTCATTGAGGTGCGCGACGCTGGGCTGGTGCGCCATATCGGCGTATCCAATTTTCTGCCAGAGCACATCCTGCGCCTAGAAAAAGAAACCGGGGAGTTGCCAGCCATCAATCAAATTGAGCTGCACCCCTATTTCCCCCAGGTCGAGCAGGTGGCCTTCCACGATGAGCACGGCATCCTCACCGAAGCGTGGAGCCCGCTGAGCAACGGCCGCGGCCTCGTCGAAGAGCCAATCCTCGCCGAAATCGGCGCGCGCCACGGCGTTGGTGCCGGCGAGGTCGCGTTGGCGTGGCACCACGCGCGCGGCATCATCCCCATCCCACGTTCCACCAACTCAGCGCGTCAGCGCAGCAACCTCGCTGCCATCCAGATTGCGCTTAACGACGAAGAGATTGCCGCGATCACTGCTCTTGGACGGGAAAATGGCCGGATCAAAAATCAAGATCCGGCCACTTATGAGGAGTTCTAAGCGAGTCGTCGGCCGCTAATAGCTCCGGCGATCAGCAGTATTAACCCTGCTCCGATCCACCAAGCCACTCCACTGCCACCTGCTTCTGGCAGTCCGGTGCAAATATCAGACACTGACATCACCACCATATTTGCTGGCTGATTAGCAGTAGTGATTGCCACCGCGCTGGGGTAATTGGCCGGATTAATGATCTCCAAATTAAGGCTGCTGCCAGAAGTTGTGATCTTAAAAGGCACAGGTGTTGGCAGTAGCTCATAGCCACTTGGTGCCATAGTTTCCACCAGCTGGTATTCCTGGCCGATGGTCAAAGCAGCTGCAGTGGCTGCAAAGCTGCGACCAGTGGAGTCATTAACATCCGCAATTTTTACACCATTTTGGTACCCAGCGAAGGCGTATCCTGCTTCCAGCGGAATAACCGTTCCCTCGGAATCAGTCTTGACCACGCCCAGGGCTGCATTCTGCATGGCAGGAATATTTCCGCAGGCATCATCAGTCAATGGGGTGGTGCTTGCTGGAAGGTTGAGACTTGCCACGTTAAAGAATCCGCTGCCGGCTGTTGTCGCTGCACAATTAAGTGTTGTGGAACCTAGTGCTTTGGACGTGTAGTCATAGCTAAATTTCACTTTGAAATTTGTGGTGGAACCTGGTGCAAAGCTCATGGGTGAGGCTTGAGTACCAGCGACGGAATAGGTTCCGTTGCTAGCAGTTACTGCCGCTCCATTAACGGTGGCGCCGGTGATGGTGTGATGGTGACAGCATCTGAGAACTTTAGAGTATCAGTAATCCAGCCTTGCTGCGCAGATGCTGCTGGATTAGTGACGGCAATGTTGTACTCCACAGTCTTAGCCGTAGGATCCACTGCGATGACGTCCTTGAGCATGGTCATGGCCTGCGTAATCTTTAGTGGTGCACAAGCATTGTCTTCCTTTGTAACTGAAGTTTTCACTCCATCAGGCCCCACCGTAGAAGTGGTGACCTTAGCATCGTCATATCCGCCACTGCCTGCTGTAGGTACAGCAGTGCAGGCAAGTGACGTGGTATTTGCCTGGTTATAGGTGGCGTTGGGCTTATAGGTCACGCGAATTACATAGGTCTCGGTTTGTCCATCGGCCAAAGGTTGATCCTTGGCTAGCTCGTAGCCATTGGTGCCACGGGTTTTTACGCCGGTGCTAATTCCGGTTGGTGCAGAAATCAGCTGGAAGTTGGTGACATCTACGACGCTGGCAAAGCCTGGAACATCTTCCAAGGTATAAGGCCAGGAATCCACTCCCGGGTACACGCTGCCTGGGTTTTTCACTGTGATCTTGTACTCGATAAATCCATCGCTTTGGGTCAATACATCCTTTTGTACCTCTGGCGCAGGGTTGCTGGTCCAAATGGGAAGAAAACCATAGGAACGGTAACCATTTACCTTCTGCACCGGGGCAATGGTAGTTTCCGTAGTGCAATGGCGGATAGCAATGCGCTGCCAATTAGGCGTGGGCAATCCAACCTCATAGGTGTTTTATTTGGTACTAGCTCCGATACTCTGTGGCGTTGCACCTGGATTATCGCTGAGATACTTGCCCATATCGAGGAAGTTAAACTGCACACTTCCCACGCCACCACTCTGGAGGATCATCACGCCGATTTTCTTATCTGGTGACACCATAAGCAGAGCTGGAATACTGTTGGTCGTGGTCTTGACATAGGTCCAGCCTGGATCGTCAGTGTTGATAACTCCATCGATATAAAGCTGAAAGCCTGGCTTGCCGGTGTTTTTAAAATTGGCATCCATCACTGGGGCTGGAGTCGAATAAACGGTATAAGTACCGCCATGCCAAACACCGCCGGCGTCGCCGCCACCAATAAGGAACTCCGAGGCACGGTAGGTGGCGGTGCCATTTTGCCAAGCGTATTGCACATCGTCGCGGCTATAAAATAGTCCCTGCTCCGCGACGGTGTGGTCATAACAAAGCAATCCTGAACCGCCGGTTCCACCCAGGGGATTGTCCGGGCCACGTACCGAGCGGTCACCCACATCCTGGTAGTAATCAGTACACCAGTTACGGTGACGTACTGGATACGCTGGATTGTCTCCATAGATATAAGTTCCAGTTGTCTCGTTATAACCAACACCAAATGCTGGGTCATTAGAGAACCGGTATAAGGGATCTCGGCATTGGAGTAAAGCGCTCAGGTCGGCCGGCGACAAAAACTGGATTGCCAATGGTAGGAGTGCTGGGGCGATCTGACAGCACGGCGGCAAATAGGGCGAAAGAACGCATTAAGGTTTGTGAACCTGGGGTGGTAGCTTCCACATAATTAAATGCGCTGTCTTTATTGAGCTCATCAAAGGACCAGGTGCCGTCCTCAATGACAGTTTCACCAAGGTCGTCGGTGGTTGTATAAGTGACCACCACTTCTTCACCCTCTAGCCAAGCGATAGTGCCGGCATCGATGCTGAGCAAATCATAATCGAGGCCGCTCATATTGGCTGGAGCAAAACCAAAGGGAACGTCCACTCCCCCAATAGTTACAGATAGCACCTCTGAAAAAAGCTGCTGTAGAGTGAGAACGAGTAAAAGTAAGTTCCCCCAAAAGACTTTGTCCGGCACCCGGTGCAGCAACCAGAGCAGATAGCTGGTTATTGCCTGCATCGGTCTGGGTGAGCTTGATGGTGGACTGGTCCAGAGGAGAAATCTCAGGAAGTACAGCAAGCGGAGTAGTTAGAGATTCAAGCGTTGGATCTGTGACAGCAGTTGTCGGTGCAACCTCGGCAGCTGTAGTTGTGGCCTCGGGGGTCACAGTGGGTTCTGAAGTGGCGATAGGCTCTGCCACTTGCGTAGTCACTGCATCGAGAGAAGTATCTTGAGCATTTGCGCTCACAGTGGCGGACGAGGCGATTATTGCTGCGCCACAAATGTAGGCGAAGCGTCTGATCAACTTACGCATTGCTAAACGCAAATCCTCTCTCTTAGAACCTTTACTGGTCAGTGCTGCTGATTTCAGATAAATAAATGTTTATGTATTTTTTCGAGACGTACGTCTCCCCATTTTCCCAATAAAGACCGGGGTAATCCGAGGATTTTATAGGCAGTGAGGTGCTTTAATTACTCGTCGCGCTTGCGCTTTGATGCCGCAAGAATGAGAGCTCCAAGCAGAAGCATGCCGAGGCCGATTCCCATCACCCAGAGCGTATTAGCGCCAGTTTGTGCCAACGCTGATCTCAAGTCACCTGGTGGAGTGGTGGGAGCCGTTGGGCTTTGCGGGAGTACAGATTGAGAAGGCTGCGGGATGCCCGGGCCAGGCACAGGCACCTCTACCCTGGTGGTCGGAACCGTGGTGGGAGTTGAATTACCAGGTTTTTCGGTAGGAGTTGCGGTCGGAGTGGGGGTAATACATGGAACCCCAACTTCCACCTCATTGGTAGGAACTCCAGGACGGATAGTGGGATCAAATTCGGGATATCCCTCGGTGAGGAGATACGCGATATTCTCCAAGGTTCCATCTTCTGGACGCTGGTCAATCTTGAGCTCAAAACGCCAGGTCACAACAACACCAGGATTATTTTCACGAAGTGCTGCAAGACCTGAGAGGCCAGCATCTTTGAGAGAGAGTCGAGCCAGACCACCTTCAGTGGTTACTTCGAAATCACTGCCCACAGTAAGCTCGGTGTTAACTGCTTCACGGTAAGTGTCAGTCAAAATAACAGTTGAGGTATCAGGAACCAGCGAAGTGTCGGCGGGGAGAACATCAACAATCTGGTAGCGGCTGATTCGTCCGTCTCGAGTTGGAGCCGGGACTGTGGCACTAATGCCATATTCAACGGTATCTCCAACTGCAGCGCAGCGTCGATTAGCGGTTTTTGACGCCGCTAGGCGTTGGTCTTTTGCATGCACGGTGACTGAATACAGCCAGGTAGCACGATCAACCACGTCAGTGGTAGGAACTGCGACGACAAAGGGCGATAACACGGTCAAACCCTGATTTTGGGCCGGCTTTGGAGACTCGGTGACATAGTAGAGACCCAAATCCAGATCACTAAAGACTGCCACGCCTTCAGAGTTTGTGGATGCCGTGATCTTTTCACCGAGGCGGTAGGCCTCGCTACCACCGGGCACCAGCTTGGTATCATCCAGGGCCTGGGCTTGGCGCCAACCCTCATTGGTGGTCAGATCAAAACCACTGATCTTTTGGATATTAAACTCAATCCCAGCTACCGGCTGTTGAATAACCGGCGCACCAGGGTTCGTAGGATCACCAAACTGGGTAAAAGGATCGCCAGCCGACTTGACCACCCGCAGTTCACCGCGAGCAGCGGGATTGATGGTGGCTGCATCAGCCGGAGCAGCCGCAGCTTGGGAGGCTTGGGCTGTATTTGGGATTGCCGTTAAGGTCACAGCAGTGGCAACTACAGCAAGAGTAAGAATAACTGCAAGCTTAAGAAGCAAGAGCTTTAAAAATTTTTCTACCTTTTGGTTCACTGCACACCTCCTGAGACGTTTACTTTGTTGTTTTTAGATTTTTTGATACGACGAATTATCGCAATGATAAAGAGAATTAGGACAAAACCCACCACTACGAGAACTGCTGTCATCCACCACTGCCAGGGCTGGTGCGTTGCATTAAAAACTGCTTCATCGGCAGGGTCCATAGGGACTCGTTGGGCAGTTAAGAGCAAGCGGTGTGAATTCACTCCATAGGGAGTACAGGTGATCAGTGTTATTTGATCTTTGCCCAATTCTGGAACCAGCGAGGAAGTTTCATCTGGTAGCACCACGCGGATTTGATTAACCTCGTATTTTAGTTTTTCACCCGCGACCTCGATATAAACGGGGTCACCTTCTTTAACCTTGGTGAGGTTGTCCCACAGGGTTGCTCCAGAGAGGCCTGTGTGGCCGGTGAGGACCGCGTGGGCGTTATCTCCACCTACCGGCAAAGATGTGCCGAAAAGGTGTCCAACACCCTTACCCAACACTTCTTCTGTAGTGCCGTGATAAATGGGCAAATCAGAATTAATTGCCGGGATGATGATGCGAGCCATAACATCGTTGAGATCAAGTTGCTTGATGTAGCCGCGATACTCTTCATTATCTTCAGTTATGCGCGCTAGCCATGGATCAAGAACGGGCTGCCCTTGATTGTCGGTGTTCCATTGGTGTGCTTCAGCTAATTCCGCGGCGCGTTCTTCGGCACTTACCTCAGAGATCATTTGCTCCGAGTAGACCCGGGCACCGCTGGACTGGCTGTAGTTTTTTTGAATGGTTGCGACGACTGGATAGAGCAAGACGATGATCCCGGCGAGTGCCAGCAACAACGGAATTAGTCGGTGCAGCTTTCGTGAGCGTTTTTTAGCCGTATGTTTGGGAGCACGGCTGGAGTAATTCTCCATTAAAAGCGACATGAAAGGACCTTCTTGTTGTTACTGAACTCGCCGAGATGAAGCGGAGAAACTATGCGTTACGACGCTGCATGAGGTAGTAAGCGCCGCCTGCAATGAGCAGGATCAAACCTGCACCGAGGATGATTGCAACACCCTTACCACCGGTAAGTGGTAGATCGAAGCCTGCATTTGCCTGGACGTTCTCAATTTCCGTCATGAGCTCGGTAGGGGAAATCGTGCCCTCAATAAGGTTTGCTCGAACCTGGAACTCGATCGGATCGGTGAGCAGTTCATAACCCGGTGCAGCCTTGGTTTCCACCAGGCAGTACTTGGTTTCCAGGGTGACAGCTTCTCCCCTTGCCTCTAGATCTGCAACAGTCGGAGCGCCATCAATGAAGTTGTTGGCATGCAGACCGGTGATATAAAGCTCACCATTTGCGTTGGTGACACCAGAAAAGCCCTCAAGCAAAGTGCCAAGTTCGTCAGCGCTGGTGCACTCATAAACCTGGAATTCCGCACCAGCAAGCTTAACTTCCTGGCCACTGGAATTCTGACCAGTCTTGATCAACTTCACTGCGCCGTAGAAGGACTTTGGAAGGGTGTTTGGATCAAGAGGAACTGGCACAGTGCCTGTTGGCGGAACTGATGGATCAGTGACCCCTGGGGTGCCCTGGTTACTTTGAGAAACCTCAGCATTATTGGTAATTGGACCCAGGGTAGCTGCTGGAGTAGCAGTCAAATTGATAACATCAAAGCTTAGATTGGCCTTAACTACGCTGCCACCATTTGGCGCTGCCGAGAGCTTAAGCAAACCTGCCGAAGTCATGGTGATTGCAACTTCTCCGGCAACAGTGGTGTTGATGGTGTAATCAGTGGAAGCCAGAGCGGTTCCATTGAGAGTCACCGAATTGACCACTGGGTTCTCTAGACGATCAGTGGGGTACTTATCCTTGATCTGGAAGAAGGTGAAGTCGGTGTAACCCTGCAATGGTGAAGTGATGGTGTAATCCAGAGCATCGCCGGCCTGTACACCTGCGTCAGCTACCGTCTTGGTAGGAACAGTTGGATCGACCACGTCATTTTTTGGATAGACGTGAACGTCATACATCCAGGCGTTACGATCGGTTGGGTTCGTCATAGGCAAGGTCACCAAAAACGCATTGTTGGTGGAGTTATATCCAACAGGGGCTTGGACTTCCTTCACACGATAAAGACCCAATGGAAGATCAACGGTGATTTCACCGTTAGTATCAGTGGTGTAAATACCAGTCGGATGTAGGGGATCGGTGACCAAGGTGGCCTTTGGAGTTGAAGGATCAATATCCTGAGCTGCTTGCCAACCAGCGGCAGTGGTCAGATCAATTGCAACGTTATTATCGTCGTTAAGTCGCTCGATGGTGAATTGTGCGCCAGCAACACCTGGGGAGGTGACAGTCTGCTGAGCGCCGTTACCTTCAACCAGATCACCTTCAGGAGTAGCGTGCTTGTGAATATGCAAGGTTGCATCTTGTGTGCCATCAACCAGGGAAGCCAATTGGCTCGGAGAAGCCTGCGCGGACGCGGTTGCGCCGATTCCGCCACCAGCCACAATAAATGACGTTGCAATGGTGGCAACGAGGGCCTTTTTAAAGATGTTCATTTCATTCCTCAGATACTAGCTTCGCACCACGGACAGTTTTGCCAATTACTCCCCTGGTGGGGCGAGGTCGAGGCTCACGCGAAGCTTTAGGTGACTTATACAACCGCGCTGGATAGCTGTTTTGGTTGCAAGCTGAGTGTAAGAAACTTTGATAAGGCACACAACCTGGTTTTAAAGGTTTTTTATAATATGTAAAAGTTATATACCTCGTTATATATCCTGAACTGGCGTATTGCACTTGAGAGCAATATTAATAGATGGGGTATTTAATGGACACCCCCTTACTACCCCCTGTCAAAAGCTGCAAAATTTACCCTTAAGTGCAGGTACGAGCAGTTTTTGATAATTCCTTTGATCGATCGCTTATTCAGGCATTTTCAAGGACCCATCTATCCCTATGGCAACTTCAAGAGCAAACCGCTTTAGCATCTGTATTAATTGCAGAACTGTAAAATAAATGCAGAATGATAGAAAAACTGCTTATGTATTACAGTTGAATAACTTGCAGAAAACGTTATGGCCACAACATAGAGCCCTTACGCAAATTGTATAAGTGACATTCTGTCAATAGGTACTATTTAATACAATTCAAAACATTTATTACAGGTCACAGCTATATTTTTACTTTCAAAATGAAATCTGATTAACAATCGCTCTCTATTTTGAAAATGGAATATACTTCAGCCACGTTTAGACAGTTTTATACTTTTCAACTCATGCATAAACTTTATTCAGAAATAGAAAACCCAGCAAAAAACGCTAATAAATTACAATCTGAAGTACATTTAAAACGCATTTTGGGTTTTGCAGAAAAACCAAAAAAGTGCGCTCCCCAGCCAAGCTGGGAAGCGCACTTAAGAGAACTTAAAAGTCCTAATTATTGCTGACGGTTTCCGTCTTCACCTTTGAAAGGGAAGCCGAGCTCGCGCAGCAGGGAGCGACCTTCATCGTCGTTTACCGCAGTGGTAACAACGGTGATGTCCATACCACGAGGACGGTCGACCTTGTCGACGTCAATTTCGTAGAACATGGTCTGCTCGGTGAGGCCGAAGGTGTAGTTACCGTGGCCGTCGAACTGCTGGTCAGAAAGTCCTCGGAAGTCGCGGATACGTGGCAGAGCCACGGTCAGCAGACGGTCGAGGAATTCCCACATACGATCGCCGCGCAGAGTAACCTTTGCGCCGATTGGCATGCCTTCACGGAGCTTGAAGTTAGCGATGGACTTCTTTGCACGGCGAAGCTGTGGCTTCTGACCGGTGATTGCGGTGAGGTCCTCGATAGCTCCGTTGATGAGCTTGGAGTCACGAGCTGCGTCGCCAACACCCATGTTGACAACGATCTTGGTTACGCCTGGGATCTGCATAACGTTAGCGAACTCGAATTCGCCCTGCAGCTTGGTGCGGATTTCGTCCTGGTAACGGCTCTTCAGACGAGGGGTGTAGTTCTCGGTCATTAGATGTCCTTCCCATTACGACGAGAGACGCGAACCTTCTTGCCGTTCTCATCTACACGGAAACCAACGCGAGTTGGGTTTCCGTCAGAATCGATGACCATGACGTTGGAGACATGGATCGGAGCTTCTTGGGTTACGATTCCGCCGGACTCTGCGCCACGCTCTGGTGCGGAGTTAGCTACGTGCTTCTTGATGCGGTTGACGCCTTCGACGAGAACTTTCTCAGTCTGAGGGAATGCCGCGATAACCTGTCCCTTTGCACCCTTGTCAGGGCCAGCGATGACAAGAACCATATCGCCCTTATGGACCTTCATTCTTAAATCACCTCCGGTGCAAGAGAAACGATCTTCATGAACTTCTTCTCGCGAAGCTCACGAGCAACTGGTCCGAAGATACGGGTGCCGCGTGGCTCGTTGTCGTTCTTGATGATGACAGCTGCGTTCTCGTCGAATGCAATGTAGGAGCCGTCTGCACGACGGGTTTCCTTCTTAGTGCGAACGATAACAGCCTTTACAACTTCGCCGGCCTTTACGTTGCCGCCTGGGGTTGCTTCTTTGACAGTGGCGACAATGACGTCACCAATGCCAGCAAAACGTCGGGTAGATCCACCGAGGACGCGGATGCACAGAATTTCACGTGCACCAGTGTTATCGGCGACCTTCAGACGCGATTCTTGCTGAATCACTACTGGTCTCCTGACCTGGATTTATGCATGCTGGATTTCCGTCCCAAACATGCGTGGTCTATGTACTACAGATGTCTACACACTCCACCAAAGTGGGCAACGAACCTAAACGTCGAGGGGTCTCGGGAAAGCGACTCGGAAAAGCACCGCTAGCCCGACCTACGCAGACAACCTAAACATTTAACCACATCATTACCCCCGAATACAAATCGCAGTTGCGCATTAGCGCAACGCAGATTATGGCAGACCTTGTACCCCGCTCCCCTGCTGTACCACCAACGCAGGGAGGCGTCGAAAAGCGCAAAGAAGTCCCTATCTGGAAAACCAGATAGGGACTTCTTTAGGTTGTTATCCAGAGCGGATAACGGCCCAAATTACTTAGCCTTCTCGACGATCTCGACGAGACGGAAGTGCTTGTCCTTAGACAGTGGGCGGGTCTCTTCGATACGGACGAGGTCGCCGACGCCGGCGATCTCAGCCTCGTCATGTGCCTTCACCTTGGTGGCGGAGCGCATGATCTTGCCGTAGAGAGCGTGCTGCTTACGGTCCTCAAGCTCGACGACGATGGTCTTCTGCATCTTGTCAGAAACCACGTAGCCGGTGCGAACCTTGCGGGTGCCCTTTTCCTTGTTGTCCACGTTTGCCTCACTCATAATTAAGCCTCAGCTCCCGGAACCACGGACAGGCCCAGCTCGCGCTCGCGAATAACGGTGTAGATGCGGGCGATGTCACGCTTGACTGAGCGTAGGCGGCGGTTGTTGGTCAGCTGGCCAGTAGCAAGCTGAAAGCGAAGGTTGAATAGTTCTTCCTTAGCCTCGTTGAGGCGGGTAACCAATTCTTCCTCGTTGAGTTCACGGAACTCGTGTGCTGGGGTACCGATAGCCATTAGAGCTGATCCTCCCTCTTGACGATACGGACCTTGCAGGGAAGCTTCTGGCCAGCGCGACGCAATGCCTCGAGAGCAGTAGCTTCATCCGGGTAGCTCATCTCGAAGAGAATACGGCCCGGCTTGATGTTTGCGACCCACTTCTCCACAGGACCCTTACCGGAACCCATACGAACGCCGAGTGGCTTCTGGGTCAAAGGACGGTCTGGGAAGATGTTGATCCATACCTTGCCACCACGCTTGACGTGGCGGTTGATGGCAATACGTGCAGATTCAATCTGACGGTTGGTGATGTAGGCAGGCTCAAGAGCCTGGATGCCGTACTCACCGAAAGTGACGCGGTTGCCGCCCTTGGAAATACCACTACGGGTAGGACGGTGCTGGCGACGGTACTTAACGCGCTTAGGAATAAGCATGTTTAGCCCTCCTGCTTCTGCTCAGCACGCTGGCGACGCTGGCCACCACGACGCGGACGTGCGTTGCGGTCGCCGCGGCCGCGACGCTCTGCGGGTGCATTGATCTCGCTCTCGCGACGTCCACCAACGACGTCACCCTTGTAGATCCACACCTTGACGCCGATGCGTCCGAAGGTGGTGTGAGCCTCGTAGGTGCCGTAATCGATTTCAGCGCGAAGGGTGTGCAGTGGTACACGGCCCTCATGGTAACGCTCGGTGCGGGACATCTCGGCACCGCCAAGACGACCGGAGCACACGACCTTAATACCCTTAACCTGTGGCTGACGCATTGCAGACTGGATAGCCTTGCGCATTGCGCGACGGAAAGCCACGCGGTTGGTCAGCTGCTCGGCGATGGACTGAGCCACCAGCTGAGCGTTGGCATCAACGTTCTTGACCTCGAGGATGTTGAGGGCAACCTGCTTACCGGTGAGCTTCTCGAGCTCCTTGCGGATGCGGTCTGCCTCAGCACCACGACGGCCGATGACGATGCCTGGGCGTGCGGTGTGGATGTCAACGCGAACACGATCGCGGGTGCGCTCGATAACAACGTCAGCGATGCCGGCGCGGTCGAGGCCCTTGGAAAGGAATTCACGAATCTTGATGTCTTCAGCTACGTATGCAGCGTAGGACTTATCGGCGTACCAATGGGACTTCCAGTCGGAAGTGATGCCCAATCGGAGGCCGTGTGGATGGATCTTCTGGCCCACTAGTTGGCTCCTTCCTTCTGGCTCTCAACTACCACGGTGATGTGGGAGCTGCGCTTACGGATCTGGAAAGCACGGCCCTGAGCACGTGGCTGGAAACGCTTCATGGTTGGACCCTCGTTGGCATAAGCCTCGGAGATAACCAGGGTGCGTGGATCCAGTCCAAAGTTGTTCTCAGCGTTGGCAGCTGCAGAAGCAACAACCTTGGCAACAGGCTCGGAAGCGGCCTGTGGAGCGTACTTAAGGATAGACAGTGCCTCAGCGACGGTCTTGCCGCGTACAAGATCAATGACGCGACGAGCCTTCATTGGGGTAACGCGGACAAAGCGAGCAGTCGCGCTTGCGGAGGTGATGTTTTCACTCATCGCTTATCGACGTCCCTTCTTGTCGTCCTTGACGTGACCCTTGAAGGTCTTGGTTGGGGCGAATTCGCCCAGCTTGTGGCCGACCATGGCATCATCCACGAATACAGGCACGTGCTTGCGTCCATCATGGACAGCAAAGGTGTGACCGATGAAATCGGGGAGAATGGTGGAACGGCGGGACCAGGTCTTGATGACCTGCTTGGTACCCTTTTCGTTCTGAGCGTCTACCTTGTTGAGGAGGTGCTCATCGACGAACGGGCCCTTCTTAAGGCTGCGTGGCATTCTTCGTTACCTCCTCTTAGCGCTTCTTGTTCTTGTTAGCACGACGGCGACGAACAATCATGTCATCGCTATAGCGCTTAGGCTTGCGGGTGCGGCCTTCCTTCTGTCCCCATGGGGAAACAGGGTGACGACCACCGGAAGTCTTACCTTCACCACCACCGTGTGGGTGATCGACCGGGTTCATAACGACACCACGGACGGTTGGGCGCCAGCCCTTCCAACGCATACGGCCAGCCTTGCCCCAGCGGATGTTGATCTGGTCAGCGTTGCCGACCTCACCAACGGTTGCGCGGCAGCGGATGTCTACGCGACGGATCTCAGAGGATGGCATACGCAGAACTGCGTAAGCTCCTTCCTTACCAAGAAGCTGTACAGAGGTACCTGCGGAACGAGCCAACTTTGCACCTGCACCTGGCTT
Organism: Corynebacterium callunae; assembly: GCF_046592015.1. GTDB lineage: Bacteria > Actinomycetota > Actinomycetes > Mycobacteriales > Mycobacteriaceae > Corynebacterium > Corynebacterium callunae_A. The sequence goes on along the minus strand of NZ_JAWVOB010000002.1, from coordinate 128,789 downwards.
CAGCTCCACGTTGTGGATGGTGGTACCGGTTGGGATGTTGCGAAGTGGCAGGTTGTTGCCAACCTTGATGTCGGCATTTGCGCCGGACTCAAGAAGAGCGCCCTGCTGCAGCCCCTTAGGAGCGATGATGTAACGCTTCTCGCCATCCAAGTAGTGCAGCAATGCGATGTTAGCGGTGCGGTTTGGGTCGTACTCGATGTGAGCGACCTTAGCCAGGATGCCGTCCTTGTCATTGCGACGGAAGTCGATGACGCGGTAACGACGCTTGTGTCCACCACCGCGGTGACGGGTGGTGATGTGTCCGTGAGAGTTACGGCCGCCGGTCTTGGAGATCGGGCGAAGCAGTGACTTCTCAGGGGTCGAACGGGTGATCTCCGAGAACATGGAAACGGAGCTCTGACGGCGACCCGGGGTTGTCGGCTTGTACTTACGAATAGCCATAATGTGTCCTTTTCTATCGACGTCTTAAGCGACGGAGCCGTTGAAGATGTCGATGGAGTCGCTGCCCTCGCGAAGAGTGACATAAGCGCGCTTGGTGGCCTTGCGGGTACCGAAGCCGGAGCGGGAGCGCTTGCGCTTACCTGCACGGTTTACGGTGTTCACAGCGGCAACCTTGACGCCGAAGATCTCTTCGATGGCAATCTTGATCTGAGTCTTGTTGGCATCGGTGGAGACGAAGAATGTGTAAACATTCTGCTCCATGAGGCCATAAGACTTCTCAGAAACGACCGGCGCGAGGATGATGTCGCGTGGATTGGCGATAGTAGCCATTAGTTCTGCTCCTCCTTTGCCGCAGCAGTAGCGCGGTTGATGAAGGTGTGGAGAGCCTCAACGGAGAACACAACGTCATCAGACTTGAGAACGTCGTAGGTGTTCAGCTGATCAGCGGCCAGGATGTGGACGCCGGGCAGGTTGTTGGCACTCTTCTGGGCGTTGATGTCCTCACGGCTCAGTACGAGCAGGATGGACTTACGCTCGGACAGACGCTCGATGAAAGCCTTTGCAGACTTGGTCGAAGGAGTCTGGCCTGGCACCAATTCGGAGATGACGTGGAGACGATCGTTACGAACACGATCGGAAAGGGCGCCGAAAAGGGCAGCCTTAATCATCTTCTTAGGGGTGCGCTGTGCGTAGTCGCGTGGCTTAGGGCCGTGGGAAATACCACCACCGGTGAAGTGAGGTGCACGGATCGAGCCCTGACGAGCGCGACCGGTTCCCTTCTGGCGGAATGGCTTACGGCCACCGCCGCGTACTTCACCGCGGGTCTTGGTGGAGTGGGTGCCCTGTCGAGCTGCTGCAAGCTGTGCATTGACAACCTGGTGCAGCAGTGCGACGGAAACCTCACGGTCAAAAATCTCTGCAGGTAGGTCAACAGAACCAGCGGTAGTACCGTCGGCAACCTGGACGTCCAGCTTCAGATTTGTCATGCGTGTGCACCGCCCTTCACTGCGGTCTTAACGGTAACGATGCCGCCACGGTTGCCCGGGATCGCACCCTTGATCAGGATGAGGTTGGCATCGGCGTCAATCTTCTGAACCTTAAGGTTCTGGGTGGTGACGCGGTCATTACCCATGCGGCCAGCCATACGCTTGCCCTTGAAGACACGACCTGGGGTAGAAGCCTGTCCAATGCCACCTACGCGGCGGTGGGCAGCTTGGTTACCGTGGCCGGCTCCCTGGCCAGCGAAGCCATGGCGCTTCATAGCGCCGGCGTAGCCCTTACCCTTGGAGGTACCGGTGACGTCAACGAACTTAATGTCGTTGAAGATTTCAACGGTAACGTCCTGTCCAACCTCGTAACCGGAGACATCGTCCATACGAATCTCGGTGACGTGGCGCCGGGGGGTAACGCCTGCTTTGTTAAAGTGACCAGTCAAAGGCTGGTTCACCTTGCGGGGGTCGATTTCGCCGTAGGCGATCTGGATGGCATTGTAGCCATCGGTCTCAACGGTGCGAATCTGGGAAACTACACATGGACCAGCTTCAACGACGGTAACCGGAATAACGCGGTTTTCCTCGTCGAAGATCTGAGTCATGCCGAGTTTGGTACCCAGAATGCCCTTGATCTCGTTTTCACTCATTATTTATTCTCCGCTGCCAAAAGTTCCGTCGATCACTGAATGTTCACATCGACGCTGGCCGGAAGGTCGATGCGCATAAGGGCATCAACAGTCTTCGGCGTCGGGTCGAGGATGTCGATCAGGCGCTTGTGGGTGCGCATCTCGAAGTGCTCGCGAGAGTCCTTGTACTTATGGGGAGAACGAATAACGGCATATACGTTCTTTTCGGTGGGCAAAGGCACCGGTCCAACGACTCGGGCACCCGTGCGGGTGACCGTCTCAACGATTTTGCGTGCAGACGCATCAATCGCCTCGTGGTCGTAGGCCTTGAGCCTAATGCGGATCTTTTGTCCCGCCACGCTTATCCTCTTCCTCGCTAGTCCCACATCTTCCATTTGGAGAGCGGTGGGAATTCGCTTCATTCATTTTCTCTATAACGTTGTCCGGGCTAGGGGCTCGGGCGCAACGCCAGTGTTTAACCTGACCTGTCAAAAATCTCTGACATTGGATCACGGGCGCTGTACAAATAAAACGCGCCACGATTGATCTGATAAAAATCAGGAAAATCGGAAGGGACCTAAATGCGTATGCGTGGCCCTAACGTAACTGCCGCTGTTTATTTGCCATGCCCCTTCTCCGGTTCCGCCTTCACCAGTTACCCGGCTTCAGTGGATACCTCCTGAAGTTGAATACCTAGGAAAACCTAGATTCTCGACCTCAATGGAAGGTGTCATGTTTGCCTTACCAACTGGCATATCCATCTCCCTAAAAACATAGGGAAACACACGCCGTGTTAAAGCAACCTAAGTAGTTAACCATATAGTCACTTGGAATACAACCCCTATCTGCAAAAACTTTGAAAATCCATCCGAAACCCCACTCCCCCGCAGCTTTGCAATCCAGATCACACCCCCAGCCTCTGAAACCGAAAGGAAGCGGAGGGAAAACCAAAGAAAGACCCAAGAAAAGCCCTGCCTCATCAAGCACCGCATCTTTTCGTCGAAAAGCATCTTTTTTATCTTTTACCCTTTGTGGCACTATGGATTAGATCAGGCTAACCTAATTACTCCACCCTTTCATCGCCCAACCCCGTCATCAGAAAACCCCGCCGCCAAAATGGCAGCGGGAGAAAGGCCCATGATGACCAGAACACAAACCCCAGCACAACCCCCAACAAAAACCGAAACAAACCCCGGAACCAAAACCAATAGAACCAACAAGCCCACCAACCCCGCTCAACTGCACCGCCGGCGCGCACTCGGTTTAGTGGTTATCGTGGTGGCGCTGGTTATCGTGTCCGCGCTGAGTTTGGCTTATGGTGCAAATCCGCTGTCCTTGAGCGCGGTGTGGCAGGGGTTTCAGGCCCACGATAATTCCGAGGCCTCGGTAATTGTGTGGTCGCTGCGCATTCCGCGCACGGTGGTGGGGATTTTGGTGGGCGCGGCCTTTGGGGTGGCCGGTGCTCTGATTCAGGCGCTAACCCGTAATCCGCTGGCAGATCCCGGCATCCTCGGCGTGAATGCGGGCGCGGGTTTTGCAGTCACCCTCGGCGTGGGATTTTTTGGTTTGAGCAGTGTCACTGGCTATATCTGGTTTGCCTTTATCGGTGCCGCGCTAGCCACCGGGATGGTGTACCTTATCGGTTCCAGTGGTGGTGGTAGCGCGCAGCCAATCACCCTGGTGTTGGCCGGAGTTGCGCTGGCAGCGGTGCTCGGAGGTGTGACGTCATTTTTGACGCTCATTAATCCTGACACATTTCAGAGCGTGCGCAATTGGAGTCTTGGTTCCATTGCGCGTACTGATCTCCACGATACTTTTAGCGTGGCGCCTTTTCTCCTGCTGGGTTTGATTATTGCGCTGCTGCTTTCCGGTGCTCTTAATTCCATTGCGCTGGGTGATGATCTCGCAGCTTCCCTCGGTACCCGCGTTGTGCGCACCCGCATCCTTGGCCTCATTGCACTTACTCTGCTGGCCGGCGGCGGTACCGCGCTGACCGGCGGCATTAGCTTTGTCGGTTTGATGATTCCCCACATTGTGCGCTGGCTGGTCGGCCCGGATCAGCGCTGGATCATGGCCTATTCCGCGCTCAGCGCCCCAGTATTGGTGCTGGCTGCAGACGTTATCGGGCGCGTTATCGCACGCCCGGGGGAAATTGAGGTCGGAATTGTCACCGCAGTGGTTGGTGCGCCGGTGCTGATCATGCTGGTTCGAGGAAAGAAAGTGAGCGGCCTTTAAATGCCCAAAAACTCCCCCCAGGCCCCAGGTGGCTCCGGTTTTCCGGGTGCTGACAGCAGCTCACAGGCGCTTTTCGACGCAAACCTCGCGGAAATTCCGCACGCTTCTACCTCGCAGCAACCTCCATTAGACCGTGGTTATCGTGCGCTGCAGCTTCGAAGTAGCTTCATCTCCCTCGATTTCCCCATCCGCATTGTGGTCGTCTCCTTAATTTTGCTGGTGCTGGCCCTTGCCAGTGCCACCTTTGCCATCACTCTTGGGGATTATCCCCTCTCCCTGTCGCAGGTAGTTCCAGCGATTTTTGGCATTGGTGAGAAATTCCCTGTCCTAGTGGTGCGCGAATGGCGTCTGCCAGTAGCCATCGCCGCCGTAGTTTTTGGAGCCTTGCTCGGAATCGGCGGCGCCATCTTCCAGTCCCTCACCCGAAATCCCCTGGGCTCACCAGATGTTATTGGTTTTGATGCGGGTTCCTATACCGCTGTTGTACTGGTTATTTTGGTCTTGGGGAACAACCAATATTGGACGATTGCTGGTGCAGCTATTGTGGGCGGATTGCTTACAGCACTCGTGGTTTATCTTTTGGCCTGGCGCAAAGGTGTCCAAGGTTTCCGCCTGATTATCGTTGGCATTGGTGTCTCTGCCATGTTGGGATCAATCAACGCCTACCTAATCACCCGCGCCGATATTGAAGATGCCATGGTGGTGGGCTTTTGGAGCGCAGGTTCCATCAATCGCGTGACCTGGCAATCCCTTATTCCTTCTCTATTCATTGCAGCAATAATCTTCATCGCTGCCATCGCGCTTTCCCGAGCACTCCGATTCTTGGAGATGGGTGATGATGCCGCTGCCACCTTAGGTTTCCACCTCAACTCCACCCGGTTGGCACTCATTGTGGTGGGTGTGGCCACCACCGCCCTGGTCACAGCAGCAGCTGGCCCCATTTCCTTTATCGCGCTGGTTGCGCCACAGCTTGCTCGGCGCATCACCCATACTCCGGGCGTTAGCTTGCTCTCCTCCGCAGCTATGGGTGCTGCTCTTTTGAGTGTTGCCCATTTGGCATCTCTTGTTATTGCCAGTTTTTACCGCAGTATTCCAGTTGGTCTACTCACAGTCTGCATCGGCGGTTGTTACATGATCTGGCTTATCATCCGCGAAACCCGCCGCCAGAACTTCACCGGCCACAGCCACTAAATTAAAGGAGCCCTCATGAGTGAATCTCTACACTCCCGGTTGCGCATGGAACATGCCACCATCGGATATGACAAGTGCACCATCTCAGAAGATCTCAGCATCTCTATTCCCGATAATTCTTTTACCGCGATTATCGGCCCCAATGGTTGTGGCAAATCCACCCTGCTGCGCGGTTTTTCCCGAGTCATCTCCCCCACCGCTGGACGCGTGCTCTTAGACGGCCGCGAGACCAAGGACTATAAGCCTAAAGAAATCGCCCGCGAACTAGGGCTTCTTCCCCAAACCTCCATAGCCCCCGAAGGCATCCGCGTGGCGGACCTGGTGGCTCGTGGCCGCGCGCCTTATCAAAGCCTCATTCAGCAGTGGCGCGAATCTGATGCTGATGCCGTGGCCCAAGCACTCGCAGCTACTCGTCTGACCGAACTTTCCGCACGTTTAGTGGATGAGCTCTCCGGCGGTCAGCGTCAGCGCGTGTGGGTGGCGATGCTCCTCGCGCAGCAAACCCCCATCATGTTGTTGGACGAGCCCACCACCTTCCTCGACATCGCGCACCAATATGAGTTGCTGGAACTTTTGCGAGCCTTCAATCACGCCGGCAAAACAATTGTCACGGTGCTGCACGATCTCAACCAGGCCGCGCGCTATGCTGATCACCTCATCGTCATGAAAGAAGGCCGGATTATTACCACCGGCAGCCCACATGAGGTCATCACCGCCGAGCTCATCTCCGAGGTCTTCGGCCTCGATTGCCTGATCACCGCAGATCCCGTCACCGCCACTCCCATGGTGGTGCCGCTCCCCAAAACCGCGCTTCTCGACGAAAAACCGTGAGTTTAAGCGTCAATATGGATAATCTGCACCACATTTCCGCCTTTAATAGTGAGCATGCCCGTGTTGCTTTGAACTTTTAGCTCTTTGCCCACAGCACACTCTGCTAATTTCACCCATTTAAACTTTTGTTTGTCCACACTGCAACGCTGTTCCACAAAGACACTGAGATTTCTTTCAATAAGCACGTAGGACCCGTCTTCTAGGAGAACTAGGAATACCTGATCACCAATGTCTTGCTGTTTCATGTTGTTGAGCTGATCCACCTGTGGCAGCGGTTTTTCGTCGACAAGCCTAATACGCACGGTGGTACCTAAGTGGTGGGTGGTACCCGCGCGGTCCTCAATGTGCAATGGGGCACCCACGAAGGCCTTGATGTGGCGATATTCCCAAATGCCCGGCTGACGCACCTGGTTGAGGGGGCGCACCACAATCCGATAGGGGTCCACCGTGACCAAATTTTGGGGATTCTCGGTTTCCACCACATATCGTTCGCGCATATCAATCACGGGACCCTGCAGACTGGCTGGGAATTGCTTGCGCATTATCTGCAGCTGCCTGACTAGGTCTTCATCCTCGCTGCCCCATCCCACGCCATTATTGGCCAGAATTCCAAAGAGCGTAGCTAGAGAAAGCTCCGGCTGCCCTTCCCATGTCTCTTGAAGTTCAGCGAGGACAGCGGGTATGCGGGCGGGATCTTTGCTCATGGGTTTTAAGCCTAATCCAGTTTGCCCGTGCTTCGATTTTTGGGTCTGCTAACACAAAGAAACCCAGAGGAAAAATCCTCTGGGTTTCTTTAGGTTAAAGCTGCTGAGTTTTTAGGCTCAGAGCTTTGTTAGATCATTAATTACTTGATGATCTTGGTGACGCGGCCGGCGCCAACGGTGCGGGAGCCTTCGCGGATAGCGAAGCGCAGGCCCTCATCCATTGCAACTGGCTGAATCAGGGTGACGGTCATGTCGACGTTGTCGCCAGGCATAACCATCTCGGTGCCCTCGGGAAGCTTCACAACACCGGTAACGTCGGTGGTGCGGAAGTAGAACTGAGGACGGTAGTTGTCGAAGAATGGGGTGTGGCGGCCGCCTTCATCCTTGGACAGAACGTAGACAGAGCCCTCGAACTCGGTGTGAGGGGTGTAAGCGCCTGGCTTAACGATAACCTGGCCGCGCTCTACGTCTTCGCGCTTGATGCCACGGAGAAGCAGACCACAGTTGTCGCCAGCTTCAGCGGAGTCAAGAAGCTTACGGAACATCTCGATACCGGTAACGGTGGTGGAGGTGGACTTCTCCTTGATGCCGATGATCTCAACGTCGTCGTTAACGTTCAGGGTACCGCGCTCAACACGACCGGTAACAACGGTGCCACGACCGGTGATGGTGAAGATATCCTCGATAGGCATGAGGAATGGCTTGTCGGTCTCACGAACTGGGTCTGGGATGTTGTCATCACAAGCCTGCATGAGCTCAAGGATCTGCTTGCCCCACTTCTCGTCACCCTCAAGAGCCTTAAGAGCGGAGATGTGAACGATTGGAGCGTCCTCGTCGTAGTCCTGCTCAGCAAGAAGTTCGCGAACTTCCATCTCAACGAGCTCGATGATTTCCTCATCGTCAACCATGTCGCACTTGTTAAGAGCAACGAGGATGTAAGGAACGCCAACCTGGCGAGCAAGAAGAACGTGCTCACGGGTCTGAGGCATTGGGCCGTCAGTTGCAGCAACAACCAAGATTGCGCCGTCCATCTGAGCAGCGCCGGTGATCATGTTCTTGATGTAGTCGGCGTGGCCTGGAGCGTCAACGTGTGCGTAGTGGCGCTTCTCGGTCTGGTACTCAACGTGGGAGATGTTAATGGTAATACCACGTTCCTTCTCCTCCGGAGCCTTGTCGATGGCGTCGAAGGCGAAAGCCTCGTTGAGATCTGGGTAAGCATCAGACAGAACCTTGGTGATAGCCGCGGTGGTGGTGGTCTTACCGTGGTCAACGTGACCGATGGTGCCGATGTTAACGTGGGGCTTGGTACGCTCGAACTTCGCCTTTGCCACTGTATGTCCTCCTGGACTTCGTGGTGGCTACGACTTTCGCAGCCACGAATTGGTTTAGCCTTCACTGTGAGAGCCAGCCTCGGGGGCTGAAAGAACACAGATCTAGCGCATTACAAAATGTGCCAGTTACTGAATCCTAGGGGCAACGGCGTTGATTTTCAAACTACCAGCTACCCTGTGGACTTTCGCAGGGTAACGGCCAGCTAGATACATTGCAAAACACACTAGAAATATACTTAAAAGTGCAGGCTCAATGTAGCTAGCAAGCCACTACCCTACTCCACCCTACGCGCCCTCTGACACGTTTAAACACGCGGGGTGGTTTAAGGGACAAAGTCCCTTATTTGTGCGCCCTAGCGACGCTCTCGCACCGAAATGCGAGAGCTTTAGAAACTAGGAAGCGGTGCCGTTACGCTCAGCGATAACGTCTGCTGCAACGTTGGCAGGAACCTCAGCGTAGGAATCGAAGACCATGGAGTAGTTTGCACGACCCTGGGTCTTGGAACGCAGGTCACCAACGTAACCGAACATCTGAGACAGTGGAACCTTAGCCTTGACGACCTTAGCGCCTGCACGGTCTTCCATGGAAGCGATCTGGCCACGGCGGGAGTTTACGTCGCCGATAACTTCACCCATGTAATCCTCAGGGGTAACGATCTCAACGGACATGATTGGCTCCAGCAGAACTGGCTTTGCCTTTGCAACAGCTTCCTTGAATGCCTGGGAACCGGCAAGCTTGAAGGCCATTTCAGAGGAGTCAACGTCGTGGTAAGCGCCGTCTTCGAGGGTTGCCTTGACGTTAACCAATGGGTAGCCGGCGAGGAAGCCGTACTGCATTGCGTCCTGGATACCTGCGTCGACGGAAGGGATGTATTCACGAGGAACACGACCACCGGTAACAGCGTTCTCGAACTTGTAGATTGCGGATTCGCCCTCTTCAAGCTCTTCCTGTGCAGGTGCGTAAGGCTCGATGGAGATAACAACCTTAGCGAACTGACCGGAACCACCGGTCTGCTTCTTGTGGGTGTAGCTCAGGGACTCAACAGGCTTACGGATGGTCTCGCGGTAAGCAACCTGTGGGTCACCGATGTTTGCCTCAACCTTGAACTCGCGACGCATACGGTCAACAAGAACGTCGAGGTGAAGTTCGCCCATGCCGCCGATAACGGTCTGGCCGGACTCGTCATCCAAGTGAACGGTGAAGGTTGGGTCTTCTTCAGCAAGCTTCTGGATAGCAACACCCAGCTTCTCCTGGTCAGACTTGGTCTTAGGCTCAATTGCAACCTGGATAACTGGATCCGGGAAGTCCATGGACTCAAGAATGATTGGTGCGTTCGCATCGCAAAGGGTATCACCGGTGGTGGTGTCCTTCAGACCAATGAACGCGTAGATGTTACCAGCGTGTGCAACGTCAACAGGGTTTTCCTTGTTAGCGTGCATCTGGAACAGCTTACCGATGCGCTCCTTCTTGCCCTTGGTGGAGTTCAGAACCTGCTCGCCTGGCTCAACCTTGCCGGAGTACAGGCGAACGAAGGTCAGCTTACCGAAGAATGGGTGAGCTGCGATCTTGAATGCAAGAGCGGAAAGTGGCTCATCATCGGAAGGCTTACGGGTAAGAACCTTCTCAGGATCCTTCACGTCGGTACCTTCGGTAACACCGAGGTCGAGTGGGGAAGGCAGGAAGTCGATAACTGCGTCGAGCAAAGGCTGAACGCCCTTGTTCTTGTATGCAGTACCACAGTAAACAGGGTAGATCTCAGAGTTGATAACCATCTTACGGATGGCACCCTTGATCTCTTCCATGGTCAGCTCTTCGCCGCCGAAGAACTTCTCCATGAGCTCTTCATCGGACTCAGCAACGGTCTCGAGGAGCTTCTCGCGGTACTCAGCAGCCTTGTCAGCAAGTTCAGCTGGGATTTCCTCGATGGTTGCTTCGGTACCAATTGGGGTAACGCCACGCCAGGTCAGAGCCTTCATGGTCAGCAGGTCGATGACGCCGTCGAAAGCATCCTCGGCGCCGATTGGAAGCTGCATAACCAATGGCTTAGCGCCAAGGCGATCCTCGATGGTGCCAACGGTGTAGTAGAAGTCTGCACCCAGCTTGTCCATCTTGTTCACGAAGCAGATACGTGGAACGTCGTACTTGGTAGCCTGACGCCACACCTGCTCAGACTGAGGCTCAACGCCTTCCTTACCGTCGAATACTGCAACGGCGCCATCAAGAACACGGAGGGAGCGCTCAACCTCAACGGTGAAGTCAACGTGGCCCGGGGTGTCAATGATGTTGATCTGGTTGTTCTGCCAGAAACAGGTAACAGCAGCGGAGGTAATGGTGATGCCGCGTTCCTTCTCCTGCTCCATCCAGTCAGTGGTGGATGCACCGTCGTGGGTCTCGCCGACCTTACGGTTAATACCGGTGTAGAAGAGGATGCGTTCGGTGGTAGTGGTCTTACCAGCATCGATGTGAGCCATGATGCCGATATTGCGAACCTTATTTAGGTCCTTAAGCACTTCTTGTGCCACAGTGGTACCCCAACTTATTGGTTGCGGCGCTTTGCCTCTCACTGGGGCCTTAAAGCCTAAACTTTAAGACCCCAGTCATCAGCTCGACGCCTACGGATAATTCTCTTGTTACATTTTGCCACTAACTTGCGCTTTAAGCAGCATGCTGCCGTTATTGCAAGCGGACTTTTTATATAACGCACTGTTTAAACAGTGAGGATTTCTTCACCCTTTAGGGCTTTGTACTGCATAAATGAGACTAAATGCCCAGTCACCACAGGCCACTTACATTGCCAGCATATTCCAATATTGAAATATCTAGGCAAGCAGTGAACAAGGGTGATTGGGCATTCATATCTTAAAGAACTACCAGCGGTAGTGAGCGAAGGCGCGGTTGGCCTCAGCCATCTTATGGGTGTCTTCGCGACGCTTCACGGAAGCACCAAGACCATTAGCTGCATCGAGAATCTCGTTTGCAAGGCGCTCGATCATGGTGTTCTCACGACGCTGACGGGTGAAGGTAACCAACCAACGCAGTGCCAGGGTGTTGGCACGTGCTGGACGGACCTCAACTGGAACCTGGTAGGTTGCGCCACCAACGCGGCGGGAGCGAACCTCGAGGTCTGGGCGAACGTTGCCAAGAGCCTTTTCGAGGGTGCCAACTGGATCGGTGCCGGTCTTCTCGCGGCAGATCTCGAGTGCACCGTAAACGATACGCTCGGCGGTGGACTTCTTGCCGTCCAAGAGGATCTTGTTTACGAGCTGGGAAACAACCTCAGACTGGTAAACAGGATCGAGAACGATTGGACGCTTAGGAGCTGCTGATTTACGCATTTTTAATTATCCCCTCTTCGCGCCGTAGCGGGAACGAGCCTGCTTGCGGTCCTTGACACCCTGGGTATCAAGTGCACCACGGATGATCTTGTAACGGACACCAGGAAGGTCCTTAACACGACCACCGCGAACGAGCACCATGGAGTGCTCCTGGAGGTTGTGGCCCTCACCTGGGATGTAAGCGGAAACCTCAATGCCGGAGGTAAGGCGCACACGAGCAACCTTACGAAGAGCAGAGTTAGGCTTCTTAGGGGTGGTGGTGTACACACGGGTACAAACACCACGACGCTGAGGGGAGCCCTTCAGTGCCGCAGTAGCCACCTTTACGGTCTTATCGTGGCGGCCCTTACGGACCAGCTGCTGAATAGTTGGCATGAACCATCCTTATTTCGGAGTTGTTCTTTTTAAGCTGACGTGACGCCCGGGGGACGAACACGAAGGCTGAGCTTCTGATGGCGCGTGTTAAATGAGAAAATGTTCCCAGACACGCAAAAAAAGGGGCTCTTTTGGGGGCCCGACCAACGTGTCACGGAAACCTACTCTAAGCTCACATGCGCCACCGCGTCCCGGAAAACCAGGTGCGATACCAGCGCGTGTTTGCGAGGTGCCGTCAGTTCCCAACTACTAGAGTGGGACTCAACGCCAAACCTTACCACTACCCCTTTGATTCTCCAAACCACGCTTCTTCATCGTTTCAATATAGAGACAGCACCTAACCAGCACTGCACCTACCTACCCCGAGGCTTTTAGGGCAATATACTGGCGCTCATGAGCGATCTACCAGCTAATTATCCCATCCGCCGGCGCGCAACCGACACTGACCGCAACAACACGGTCACTGAGCTTTCAGCAGCTCTTTCCCGCGGCCAACTCGACATTACAGAGTTTGAGGAACGCTCTTCCCAAGCGTGTTCTGCGCGTTTTGTCGATGAGCTTGCTCCCCTGCTCGCTGATGTCACTATTACCCCGGACCTTCTCCCCTACTCCAGCAACTCCCCTGACCAGCATGTAGAACCGCACCTGTCGGCGTCGAAAAGCACTTTTAACAGTCAAACAGCCACGCAGGCGGTGGCGCGGGTTCGCGCGCAGATCACCGGTACTCCTGGAGGCTCGTCTCTGTCTATTTCAGTCATGGGCGGCGCCGAGCGTAAAGGCAACTGGGTCTGCCCCACCAACCACACCTCCCTTGCCCTCATGGGTGGCAATGCCCTGGATTTGCGCGAGGCGCTGCTGGAAAGCGATCACATCCATATCAACGCCTTTGCAGTCATGGGTGGCATTGACATCATCGTCCCCGAAGGCGTGCGCGTCATCTGCAATGGTTTAGGCCTCATGGGTGGTTTCGGCTCCACCGTGGACAAATCCGCAATCATCCAACCGGGCAACCTCCCCGCCGACGCTCCGGTGGTCACGGTCAGCGGCCTTGCCCTCATGGGCGGCGTAACGGTGATTACCAAAGCGCGCTAGCACGCTTTTCGACGAACCCCTGCGCCTCGCACTTTCAGCAACGGGAAAAGCCCCGCTAAAACTTTTCGGTTCTAGCGGGGCTTCATCCTTTCAGCGACCAATTTTTGCTCTGCTGGAAGAGTACTTTCTTGCTCTAGAAAGCCTCATCCAATGGCACAGATGCTCCGGTGAATTCACCGAATCCATCGTCACCATAAATCGACTCACCATAGGTAGGAATCGAGTAAGCAGCATTGCGTGCAGCTTCGGTCGGCTTGATGGAGATGTTGCGGTAACGGGAGATACCGGTACCAGCTGGGATCAGCTTACCGATAATCACGTTCTCCTTGAGGCCAATGAGCTTATCGGAACGCTTGTTGATAGCAGCGTCGGTAAGCACACGGGTGGTCTCCTGGAAGGAAGCCGCAGACAACCAAGACTCGGTTGCCAGGGAGGCCTTGGTGATACCCATGATCTCGGAGCGCAACTCTGCTGGCTGACCGCCAGCATTGATGGCCTCAGAGTTAGCCAGCTTTGCCTCGGAAAGGTCAACCAAAGAACCTGGGAGGAACTCGGTAGAACCGGACTCGATGACAGTTCCGCGACGCAGCATCTGACGAACGATAATTTCGATGTGCTTGTCGTGGATGGCCACACCCTGTGCACGGTACACAGCCTGGACCTCGTCGATGAGGTGCTGTTCCACACCACGGCGACCCTGGATTTCCAGAACGTCGTGAGGATCAGCAGCACCACGGAGCAGACGCTGACCAACGACAACACGGTCGCCTTCGGTCAAGGTGCGCTCGATGAAAGCACCAGCGTTGGATTCCATTGCCACGCGAGTGGACGCAAGACCCTGACGCTTGGAGAGCTTCTCATAGACAACATTGTCCGAACCATCATCAGGAATGATGGTCAAGGTGTAGAAGTTGCCTTCATCCTCGAGGTGAATGGTTCCTTCAACGGAAGCAATTGGAGCACAGTTCTTAGGAACACGTGCTTCGAAAAGCTCCTGCACACGAGGCAGACCGCCGGTGATGTCGCCACCGACACCACCCTGGTGGAAGGTACGCATGGTCAGCTGGGTACCAGGCTCACCGATGGACTGTGCAGCAACGATGCCAACAGCCTCTCCGATGTCGACCTGGTGGCCGGAAGCCATGGACTTGCCGTAACACTTTGCGCAGACACCGGTTGGGGTCTGGCAGGTAAGTACGGAGCGAACCTTAACTTCCTCAATGCCCTTTTCAACCAAGAGGTCGATGTTGAGCTCAGTCAGGTCGGTACCTGCAGGAAGCACAACTTCGCCGTTCTTGTCAGTAGCGTCGCCAGCCAAAACACGACCAGAGACCGAGGTCTCGATCAAGTCATGGCGGGTGTAGCCGGTGACTGCACCGGTTGCATCCAAAACCTCAGCTGCAACAGGAACGCGGATGCCCTGACGGGTTCCACAATCCTCAACGCGGACGATGACATCCTGGGCGACGTCAACAAGACGACGGGTCAGGTAGCCAGAGTCAGCGGTACGCAGTGCGGTATCGGCCAGGCCCTTACGGGAACCGTGGGAGTTATTGAAGTACTCAAGCACTGTCAAGCCTTCACGGAAGGAAGTCTTGATAGGACGGGTGATGTAGTCACCCTTTGAGTTCACAACCATTCCCTTCATACCTGCAAGGGTCCAGATCTGACGCATGTTACCGGCAGCACCGGACTTCACGATCATTGGAATTGGGTTGTCATCTGGGTACAGATTCTCAACAGCCTGACCAACCTCGTCGGTTGCGTCCTTCCACAGCTCTACGAGGCGATCATAACGCTCGCGGGAAGTAAGCTTGCCGCGACCGTACTTGATTTCGATCTGACGAGCAGACTCCTCGTAGCGGTCCAGGATTTCTTCCTTGTTTGGAAGAACCAAAACATCAGACATTGCAATGGTAACACCGGAGCGAGTAGCCCAGTAGAAACCAGCGTCCTTCATCTTGTCCATGGTCTGCGCAACAGTGATCATTGGGTACTTAGCTGCGAGGTCATTGACCACGTCGCCAAGCATGATCTTGTCACTACCGCCACCCTTACGGACCATAACGCCCTCAAGGTATGGGTAGTTCCAAGGCAGGATCTCGTTGAAGAGCACACGACCCAAGGTGGTGGAAGCCAACCAGGTTTCGCCCTGGTTCCAACCATCTGGGAACTGCTCTGCTTCAACATCTGCTGGTGGGCGGAGGTGATCCAGGCGGATACGCACTGGTGCCTGCAGGCCTAGAACTCCACGGTCATAAGCCATGATGGCTTCGGCCAAGGAAGAGTAGACACCCTTTTCTGGACCATTCTCATCTGCTGGTGCATAAGCACCCTGACCGCCGAATTCATCAGCGTTCTTGAGCAGAGTCAAGTAGTACAGACCAGTAACCATGTCCAGACGAGGCATTGCCAAAGGCTTGCCTGATGCTGGGGACAAAATGTTGTTGGAAGCAAGCATCAAGATGCGAGCTTCAGCCTGAGCCTCAGCGGACAGGGGCAGGTGAACTGCCATCTGGTCACCGTCGAAGTCAGCGTTGAACGCTTCACAAGCCAGTGGGTGCAGCTGAATAGCCTTACCCTCAACAAGGACAGGCTCGAAAGCCTGAATACCCAAACGGTGCAGGGTTGGTGCACGGTTCAGCATCACTGGGTGCTCAGAGATGGCCTCTTCAAGAACGTCCCACACCTCAGGGCGCTGACGCTCAACCATGCGCTTTGCAGACTTGATGTTCTGTGCGTACTCGTTCTCCACCAGGCGCTTCATAACGAAAGGCTTGAAGAGCTCGAGAGCCATCAGCTTAGGCAGACCACACTCGTGTAGACGCAGCTGAGGACCAACGATAATTACGGAACGACCAGAGTAGTCAACACGCTTACCCAGCAGGTTCTGACGGAAACGTCCCTGCTTGCCCTTCAGCAAATCAGACAGTGACTTCAGTGGACGGTTGCCCGGTCCAGTCACTGGACGACCACGACGACCATTGTCGAAGAGGGCGTCTACAGATTCCTGCAGCATGCGCTTCTCATTGTTCACGATGATCTCGGGAGCACCGAGTTCGATCATGCGCTTGAGGCGGTTGTTGCGGTTGATAACACGACGATAGAGGTCGTTAAGGTCGGAGGTCGCAAAGCGGCCACCGTCCAGCTGCACCATTGGGCGAAGCTCTGGTGGGATCACTGGGATCGCATTCAGAACCATGCCGGCAGGATCGTTGCCGGAACGCTGGAAGGCTGCAACAACCTTCAGGCGCTTCAGCGCACGCATCTTTTTCTGGCCCTTGCCATTGTTGATGATGTCGCGCAGCTCTTCGGCCTCAGCATCGAGGTCGAAGTTCTTGATGAGAGCCTCAATGGACTCTGCACCCATACCACCGGTGAAGTAATCCTCGTAGCGGTCGATGAGCTCGTCGTAGAGCTTCTCGTCGCGGATCATCTGCTTTGGAGCAAGCTTGATGAAGGTCTGCCAGACCTCATCGAGGCGATCGATCTCGCGCTGTGCACGCTCGCGGATGTGCTGCATTTCCTTATCGGCTGCAGCCTGCACCTTGCGACGTGCGTCAGCCTTTGCGCCAGCTGCTTCGAGCTCAGCAAGATCCTCTTCGAGCTTTTCTGCACGCTCTGCGATATCGGATTCTGCATCTGCCTCAACGTCCTTCTTCTCCAGCAGCATTTCTGCTTCTAGAGTGGACTGGTCGCTGTGACGAGCCTCTTCATCAACGCTGGTGATGATGTTTGCACCGAAGTAGATGATGAGGTCGAGGTCCTTTGGAGCCAGGTCCAAGAGGTAACCAAGGCGTGAAGGAACACCCTTGAAGTACCAGATGTGGGTTACTGGAGCAGCGAGCTCAATGTGGCCCATGCGCTCACGGCGAACCTTGGACTTGGTGACTTCAACACCACAGCGCTCACAGATGATGCCCTTGTATCGGACGCGCTTGTACTTGCCGCAGGCGCACTCCCAGTCGCGGGTAGGACCGAAGATACGCTCGCAGAACAGACCGTCCTTCTCAGGCTTGAGGGTTCGGTAGTTGATGGTCTCCGGCTTCTTAACCTCGCCCTTAGACCAACGACGGATGTCGTCGGCAGTGGCCAGGCCGATGCGGAGCTCATCGAAGACGTTTACGTCGAGCACGTAAAACTCCCTTTCCCCCCAGGACCCTGTCGGGTGACCGGGGGATGTATGGCTTGATTTCTAGCTTATGGGTTTTTCTGATCTGCTATGCGGTATCAGCGTCGGAACGCTCGTCACGAGACAAGTTAATGCCCAAAGAGGCACCTGCCTGATCGAAGTCGTCATCGTCGCCCGCGAGTTCCATTGGCGTGCCGTCTGCGGAGAGAACCTCCACGTTGAGGCACAGCGACTGGAGCTCCTTGAGGAGAACCTTGAATGATTCCGGAATACCGGGATCAGGGATGTTCTCGCCCTTAACAATTGCCTCGTAGACCTTGACACGTCCGACCACGTCGTCAGACTTGATGGTCAACAGCTCCTGGAGGGTGTAAGCAGCGCCGTATGCCTGCATTGCCCACACCTCCATTTCGCCGAAGCGCTGTCCACCGAACTGTGCCTTACCACCAAGCGGCTGCTGGGTGATCATGGAGTATGGACCGGTGGAACGAGCGTGGATCTTCTCGTCAACAAGGTGGTGCAGCTTCAGCATGTACATATAACCGATGGAGACCGGGTATGGGTACGGTTCGCCGGAACGGCCGTCGAACAAGGTTGCCTTACCGTCGGAGTTAACCATGACGTCGCCGTCGCGGTTTGGACGGGAATTAGCCAGCAGACCTGCGAGTTCTTCATTGGAAGCACCGTCGAACACTGGGGTTGCAGTCAAGGAGCCTGCTGGAACCTCATAGAGGTCCTTAGGCAGAGTCTTGATGAGCTCAGCATTCTTTGGATCTTCAGGATCCACAGACCAACCAGCAGATGCCAGCCAGCCCAAGTGGGTCTCAAGAACCTGACCGATGTTCATACGACGAGGCACACCGTGGGTGTTCAAGATGACGTCGACAGGAGTTCCGTCAGGAAGGAACGGCATATCTTCCTGAGGCAGAATCTTGCCCACAACACCCTTGTTGCCGTGGCGGCCAGCGAGCTTATCGCCGTCCTGGATCTTGCGCTTCTGGGCAACGTAGATACGGATCATCTCGTTGACACCTGGGGCTAGATCGTCGTCGTCCTCGCGGGAGAAGTGACGCACGCCGATGACCTTGCCGGTCTCGCCGTGAGGCACCTTCATGGAGGTGTCGCGGACTTCGCGAGCCTTTTCGCCGAAGATGGCGCGCAGCAAACGCTCTTCTGGGGTGAGCTCGGTTTCACCCTTAGGGGTGACCTTGCCGACCAGAATGTCGCCATCGCGAACATCTGCACCAATGCGCACAATACCGCGCTCGTCGAGGTCCTTGAGGACATCTTCAGAGACGTTAGGGATGTCACGGGTGATTTCCTCGGCACCAAGCTTGGTGTCGCGGGCATCAATTTCGTGCTCCTCGATGTGAACAGAGGTCAGGATGTCCTGCTCCACAATGTTCTGGTTGAGGATGATTGCATCCTCGTAGTTGTGGCCTTCCCAAGGCATGAAGGCAACCAGGAGGTTGCGGCCGAGGGACATTTCACCGTTGTAGGTACCAGGACCATCGGCGATAACCTGTCCAGCTTCAACGCGGTCACCGAGGTTAACCAGAGGCTTCTGGTTGTAGCTGGTGCCCTGATTGGTGCGCTGGAACTTACGCAGCATGTAGGTTTCGCGCTTGCCGTCATCAGCCATGATGGTGATGATGTCAGCGGAAACGTTCTCGACAACACCGGCGACTGGGGTAATAACCAAGTCACCTGCGTCATAAGCAGCGCGCTGTTCCATACCGGTGCCCACGAATGGAGCTTCGGCGCGGACTAGAGGCACAGCCTGCTTCTGCATGTTCGCACCCATGAGGGCACGGTTAGCATCGTCGTGCTCGAGGAATGGAATCATCGCGGTACCGACAGAGACCATCTGACGTGGGGACACGTCCATGTAGTCAACCTCATTGCGGTTAACCATGGCGATGTCACCATCCTTTAGACGGACAGTGACGGTCTCATCGGTGATGTTGCCATCTTCGTCATAAGTGGTGTTTGCCTGTGCAACCACAAAGCGATCTTCCTCATCAGCTGTGAGGTAGTCGATTTGGTCAGTGAGCTTGCCGTCAACAATGCGACGGTAAGGGGTCTCAATGAAACCAAATGGGTTCACGCGAGCGTAGGACGCCAAAGAACCGATCAGACCAATGTTTGGACCTTCGGGGGTTTCAATGGGGCACATACGGCCGTAGTGAGAAGGGTGCACGTCTCGAACTTCGATGCCGGCACGCTCACGGGACAGACCACCCGGGCCGAGGGCCGACAGACGACGCTTGTGGGTCAGACCCGACAAGGAGTTGTTCTGGTCCATGAACTGGGACAGCTGGGAAGTTCCGAAGAACTCACGGATTGCTGCAGAAACAGGACGCACGTTGATCAGGGAGGTAGGAGTGATGGACTCCGCATCCTGAGTAGTCATGCGCTCGCGAACAACACGCTCCATACGAGAGAGACCAACGCGAACCTGGTTCTGGATCAATTCGCCCACGGTGCGCAGACGACGGTTACCGAAGTGATCGATATCGTCGGTCTCGACTGGGATTTCTTCGCCACGAGGGGAAGTCATCACGCGCTCACCCGCGTGCAGACGCACGAGGTATTCAATGGTGGTTGCGATGTCCTCTTCGGTAAGAGTCATCAAACCATCATGGTCGCCACCGAGGCCGAGCTTGCGGTTGATCTTGTAACGGCCAACGCGGGCCAGATCATAACGCTTTGCACGGAAGAAGCTGTTGTCCAGGAGGGACTGTGCAAGGTCGCGGGTAGGCTGCTCGCCTGGACGCTGCTTGCGGTAGATCTCCAGCAGAGCCTCGTCGGTGTTTGCAACACCATCGGACTCCAGGGTGGACATCATAATCTCAGAGAAGCCGAAGCGCTCAGTGATCTGTTCGGTGGTCCAGCCCAGTGCCTTCAAGAGCACGGTGACAGGCTGGCGACGCTTACGGTCGATGCGGACACCGACGGAGTCGCGCTTGTCCACGTCGAATTCCAACCACGCACCGCGGGAAGGAATAACCTTCACGGCATGCAGTGGACGCTCGGTGGATTTGTCAATGGTCTGGTCGAAGTAGACGCCCGGGGAGCGGACGAGCTGGCTCACGACAACACGCTCGGTTCCGTTGATGATGAACGTTCCCTTGTCCGTCATCATTGGGAAATCGCCGATGAAGACAGTCTGAGACTTGATTTCACCGGTGGTGTTATTGACAAATTCTGCGGTCACATACAGTGGGGCCGCATAGTTGATGTCTTTTTCTTTTGCCTCGTCAATGGTGTTTTTGACGTCTTCGAAGCGTGGCTCCGAAAGGCTAAGAGACATGTTTCCAGAGTAATCCTGGATTGGGGAGAGTTCCTCGAGAATGTTCTCAAGGCCGCTTGTTACGCGGGCTCCCTCGCCGAACTCTTCTTTTTGACGAGCGCGCCATTCAGGCGTGCCGATCAACCAAGAGTAAGAATCGAGTTGTAGATCTAGTAGTCCGGGCACCTCAATGGGCGCAGACACCTTCGCGAATGAATAACGCTGCGGTGCGCCGGGAATATCGACGACTGACTTGGTCTGGCGGGAGACTGCCAAGATGGGTCCTTCCAGCACCTCACGCGGGTGAGTGACACGGGGCTGGTCAAGGCCCGTGCGCAAACAGCACCGCTGGTATTTTGAGCAATTGGTCTGCTGAGGAATCCACGCCACCAATTCGCCCTCAGATAGCACTGAATGACCTTGTCAAATCGGTTTTTCCAAACCACCTTGAGCAAGGTCTTGAGACTATCGGAACGAAAAAGAGACACAAATTCCAACGCAACGACTCAGCTTATACCACAAGAGCGCAGAAGTAAAGGGGAGATTTTATAAACCGGATACCCACATGATAACGGGGTCTTCCACGGTTCCAGCCACTCCGCATTTGGCCTTCACAAGGGCACCCTAGCAAATAACAACCCAGTTTTCGCAATTCAGCGCGTCCCCGCGCGCTGCCAAAAATCTAGAAGGTGCCCCCTACCTGGGATTTAAGCTTTTCGACGCTTTTTGCTCATGAATCCAAAACTGCCCAACAGTCCCAGCAAAATGAGAACTACGCCAACACCAATTCCAACCTTGTTGAGGGTCTCAATTAGCTCGGCATCGGGCACTTCGGCCGCCTGTTCCACCAGCGCAGCCACGGCAGCATCGTCGAGGGAGGCGTCGAAAAGCAGTTTTTGCTCGTATTTTTGACCGGTGCGGTCCCCATAAAAATCGTCGATACTTTCAGAAAGATCTACCAATAAACCAGTCTTTTGATCGACCCAGAAATCGCGGGTGACATTGTGAAAAAGATAACCCGTAGTGGTGCTGCCATCTTCCTTGGTCAAGGTGGTGGTGTTATTGGAATCGGCGAAGGATTCCGCCACGTTGGCATTATCAATGACCTGGCGGTAGTGCATGACCTGGCGGCCATTAATCTCAGTGGACTCCACAAAATCGGCCGGCCGCGCCTGGCGCAACGTGGGATCAATCACGTTATAGGTGGTCGCTTGGGCATCGGTAGGAAATTTCAGCCAGATGCCATCCACGGAATAGTTCACTGTGGGGCTGGCTAGCTGGTTGGTGAGGGAAATATCGGAGAGTACCTCACCGGTGAGGCGATCGATACGCAGGCTGGCCACAGTGGCCGAGAGTAGGCGTTCCTGTTCGAAGCCTTGGGTGGCGGCAGCGCCTCGCATAAAGGTATCTCCAATACGGATGGTGGCGGCATCGGCACTAGCGGGGTCCATTACTTCAAAATGCAGCTGACGGGTCACAGGAGTGGTCACCACGCCCGCTAAGGGGTCTGAGTTAATGGTGGTCTGTGCCTCGGCGTCATGGAGCACATAGGTGGTGGCTTCAAGGTCAAGCGGCAAACGACCATCGGCATGCACAAAGCGGGGAGCTACAAGCCCCCACACCACTAGTGCCACACCAATTCCGAGCAGCAGCGCTGAGATGATCCTGGATTTAGGCAGCATGTCGTCGATGTTACCGGAGGTCAGCATTGCTCTATATATTGCATGGGAAAACCCCACCTGCCCCGGTATAAATCCGGTTCAGATGGGGTTTAAGAGTAAGAAAGTTCTTACTTAAGGGTGACCTTTGCGCCAGCCTCTTCGAGCTTAGCCTTAGCAGCCTCAGCGTCGTCCTTGTTTGCGCCCTCGATGATAGCCTTAGGTGCGCCCTCAACGAGCTCCTTAGCTTCCTTCAGGCCAAGACCGGAGACGAGCTCACGGACAACCTTGATGACGCCGATCTTCTTTGCGCCTGCATCTTCAAGAACGACGTCGAACTCGTCCTTCTCTTCTGCAGCAGCAGCAGCTTCGCCGCCGGCAACAGCAGCAACAGCAACTGGAGCAGCTGCGGTAACTTCGAAGACCTCTTCGAATTCCTTAACGAACTCAGAGAGCTCGATGAGGGTCATTTCCTTGAAAGCCTCAATGAGCTCGTCCTTGGTGAGCTTAGCCATGGTGGCATCCTTCCTGTTGGTGGGTGTTTACACACCCGAAAAATGTGGGGTAAAACTAGGTGCGCCGGATGGCGACTTAAGCTTCCTTCTTCTCCTGGAGCGCAACGGCGAGGCGTGCGACCTGGGAAGCAGGAGCGTTGAACAGGCCTGCGGCCTTTGCCAAGTTGCCCTTCATGGCGCCGGCAAGCTTTGCGAGAGTGGTCTCGCGGTTGTCCAGCTCGGCAATTGCGTTAACCTGTGCAGCGTTAAGCGCGTTGCCATCCATGTAGCCACCCTTGACTACGAATGCCTTGTTCTCTTCGCCGAATTTCTTCAGCACCTTAGCGGTGTCAACTGCTTCGCCCTTGATGAAGGCAACAGCGGTTGGACCGGTCAGGAGATCATCAAGGCCCTCGATGCCAGCTTCTTTAGCGGCAATCTTAACAAGGGTGTTCTTGGCGACGGAGTACTGGACATCGAATCCCAGTGCCTTACGCAGTTCAGTGGTCTGAGCTACGGTCAAGCCACGGTACTCGGTGAGTACGACGGTGTCGGTCTCAGCGAAACGTGCCTTGAGCTCTGCCAGGGCTGCTTCATTCTTTGGGTTTGCCATTACTTCGCCTCCTTTCCTCTTATGTGTAATCTACTGATCCGCGAGGCTTAGTCATAAGTAAAAACTCATGAAAAAAGCCCCGTGCAAGAGCACAGGGCGCAATATATTCCATAATAGGAACCTAAGGCGATCAAGTGTCTCCTGCGTGGGCCGTTCCTGGAGAGGAAACCTTCGTTTCGCATTAACTGCGAATGACCTACGGTCTTCGGTGAACCTTGAGCTCGATCAAGCTAAATGCCGATCGTTCAAACTTCGAGGTCTTACTTTAAGGGAGCTGGCGCTAATAAACAAATCCGCACGTAGTGCGCGTCGAAAAGCGTTTTAAGCGTGGTCAGCCAGCACGGCGCGCGCGGCCCACGCGCCCGGCATGCCATGCACTCCCCCACCCGGCGCGTTGGAGCCCGAAGCCATATAGGTTTTAGGCCCCAGCTTGGACGGCATGCGCACAATTGCCTGCAATTTATCGGTGGCACCAGCGGCGACATCACCGCCGACCAAATTGGGATTCCAATCCTCCAGCTGCGTCGCATCAGTAGTCACCGCATGAATAATGCGGTCCTGAAAACCCGGTGCGAAGCGTTCAATCTGGTTGGCAATTAAGACCCCAGCACGCTTGTCGACGAAACCCTGCGGTACATGTGCGTAGGCCCACACCACGTGCTTGCCCTCCCGGGCGCGCGTAGGATCTGCAGCCTGTTGCTGACACACCAGGACAAAAGGTCGCTCCGGGATGCGCCCAGCGGCAGCTTCAGCCTCGGCCAATCGAATCTCATCTGCAGAACCACACACATGCACTGTGGTGGCGTTGGCTACCTCGGGATTTTTCCAGGGAATGGGCCCATCAAGCAGAAAATCAATCTTGTAGGAGGCTGCTCCATAACGCCACTTTTTCATCTTGTGCTTCATGGATTCTGAGACATCCACCCCTTTAAGACGCAACACCTGGGCTGGGGTGAGATTCAAGATAATGGCATCAGCCTTGCCAAAGCGACCAAGATCCTCAATTGGTTCGCCTAGATGAATGGTGCCACCATGTTCCTCCACCACTGCTGCCAGCGCATTTGCAATGCTTTGAGTTCCGCCCACTGCCACCGGCCACCCGCGTGACATTCCCAAGGCATTAAAGAGCAATCCAAAGGCTGCGGTGAGTGGCCTATCTGGCGGGGTGATGGCATGGACTGCGGAGCCATTAAAGAGAGCGCGGGCTGCTTCAGTTTCAAAAGCGCCATTGGCCAGGGTTCGTGCAGGCCACATCGCCGCAGCCCCAAATTGCAGCATGCGCATGGGATGCGGAGGCATACGCAGCACCGGTCCCAGAATATTTTCCAGGTGCTTATCAATATTCTTGGTCACCGAACCATGAACCCGTTTCCAGTGGCGGCTATCATCGCCAAGCGCGGCGGCGGTTTCCTCCAACCCATGATGGAGGAAGGCGGCGGTGCCATCATCAAAAGGATGCGCCATAGGATATTTTGAGTGTGCCCATTTTAGGCCATGTTCCTCGAGCCCCAGTTTGGAGAACACCGGGGAGGCAATGCCAAAGGGATGCGCTGCAGCACCGAGATCACTAATTGTGCCCTCACCCAATAACGCCTGAGAGCGAGCCGCACCACCGAGGTGGGGGCTCGCTTCATAAATATCTACCTGCCAGCCTGCTTGGGCAAGCAAAGCGCCAGCAGTAAGACCATTCGGGCCAGAACCCACAATGACTGCTTGTTTGGAGTTTTGTGGATTTTCTGAGGTGCCTTTAACTGTCACAGCATCAACGCTACCGCGAAGTTAAAGCAATCACCTTATCCCAGCCTAATTTTATGCCCAACCTGCAGGAACAAGGCCAAAGATTGCAAGCAAAGAGTAAGCAAAGGCCAGCGCATATACTGCTATGAGCAGCACCTGCAAAACTGGGTGAGCCTGCCAGGTGGCCTTCCATACTGGCTGCTTATCACCATTTTTACGAGCGGCGTGGAGCAAGAGAACTGGGATAACGGACATAATCGCACCCGCAAATCCGCCAGCATAACTAAGAGCTGCCACAAAGCCACCAAGGCCGGCCATGGAGATCAACAGTGGCGGAATGACAGTCAGGCCTACAGCTGCGGCACGCTGCCAACCAGTTTCAGGCCAGTGGCGGATATCCAGCACATTGCGCATCGCGGTAAAGCCGATGGCAATAAAGGAAGTAAACATTGCCAGCAGGGCAAAAGCATTGGCTAGGTAATAAGCAATCGGTCCCAGTGCGTCACCCCAGGAGAGGGTGACAACTTCACTCACTGAGGTACCCAGCAAACCAAGGGCTGCAAAAGGAACGGCAGCCAGGGTAACACCGGTGGCAACCATACCAATGACGATGGAACGTGGCACTGCCTTAGGAGATGCAGGATCCACACCGCGAGCGATTTCTGGCACGACATACTGCGCCAAGAAGGTAAAGACGGCCAGGTTCATGATGGGCACGATGAAGAAAGGATGGAAGACGATGAGGTTCTCTGCAGAGATTCCTGGTCCCAGAATTGTCCAGGCACATAACGTGACAATGATCATCGCCATGCCGATGGTAATAAGGGCTTCTACAAATCCAGCAGCGTGCAGGCCCTTCCACATCACGAAGGTTCCCAAGGCAAAGAAGACCAAGGTGCCAACGATGGGAGGCAAACCGGTGAGATTGGAAATGAGTGATCCCGATCCGGCAGCATAGGCAATCAAAGCGCCGATACTGTTAATAACGATGGCCACAAAGATGAGCCAGCGGCCCCACTGTCCGAGGTACTTTTCGGCCAGGCCAGAAAGCTGCAGTGGCTTCTTGGTGCGGAGGGAAACCTCCGCGATGTAGAGCATGGACACGGTAGTCAAGGTGCCAGCAATGAGTAGGGCTACTACCAGTGCAAGGAAGCCACCATTGCGGGCAGCATAGGGCAGGCTGAGAATACCGGCGCCAATATTGGTGCCATAAATTAGCGCTACCCCCTGGGCCACACTGAGGTATTTACGGCCATGGGAGGTCTCAGGCGAGGTGACAGCTGGATTTGCAGCTGGGGTGCCTGTTGCTGCGCCGGCGCCGGGAGGCGCGGTGGAGGCGGAGAGAGATTCGGTGCTCATGGTTTTTCCTTTGGTTGAAGTACAGCAGACATCAATCGGGCAAATTAAGCAAGGTTTTAGGACAGGGCGATATAACGAATAGAGAGGTATTCTTCAATTCCTTCGGTGCCGCCTTCACGGCCGAAGCCGGATTGGCCGATGCCACCAAAGGGAGCTGCCGGATCTGAAATGGCACCGCGATTAATGCCCACCATGCCGGCTTGGAGGTGTTCCGCCAGGTACTGAGCATTGCGGATATTCTCACTGAAGCCATAGGCTGCCAGTCCAAATTCGGTGGCATTGGCCAGGGCCACGCCTTCTTCCAAGGTGTTAAAGGTGTTGACGGTGGCAACAGGGCCAAAAATTTCTTCCTGCAAAATGCGGGATTGCGTTGGAACATCGCGCAGTACGGTTGCTGGGTAGAAGTAGCCTGCACCTACTGGCACTTCTCCCCCGATGACCAGCTTCGCGCCATCGGCAACAGCTGCATCTACTAGCTCGGCAATGCGGCTTCTTTGGACCTCAGTAATAACTGGTCCGATGGTGGCTGCTTCCATTGCGGTGGCGAGTTTGGAAATAAACTCCTCTGCAATGGACTCATGCACCAAGAAGCGGTTGGCAGCAATGCAGACCTGGCCGGTGTTACGCAGTTTTGCCTGCAGCGCACCTTCCACAGCGGCGTCCAGATTGGCAGCCTCATCGATCACAAAGGCTGCGTTTCCGCCCAGCTCCATGGAGCTACGCAGTAGGTTTTCGGCGGATTGGCGTACCAAAATCTTGCCCACGCGGGTAGAGCCGGTGAAAGTCACCTTTGCTAGGCGTGGATCTGCCATCAGCTGTGCGGAGAGTTCGGAATCGCGGATAGTGGGCAAAATTGCCACCACACCTTGATCCACCTGATGCTGCGCAAAAACATCTGCAATAATCTCCCCCACTTTGATCATGGTCAAAGGAGTTTCCGAGGCTGGTTTGACCAAGATGGGGCAACCAGCTGCAAGCGCGGGAGCAATCTTGCGGGCAGCCATGGCAATGGGGAAATTCCACGGGGTGATGGCCAAGACCACACCAACAGGTGCACGGCTGACAATAATATGGCCATTGCCGCTTGGTGCTTGGTTAAAACGACCGGGCAGGCGTACTGCTTCCTCGGCAAACCAGCGGAAGTATTCAGCACCATAGGCCACTTCACCATTTGCTTCAGCAAGGGACTTGCCGGTTTCAAGGTGAATAATCTCAGCAATCTCTGCGCTCTGAGCCATAAGCTGCTCGAAGATTTGGTAGAGAATTTCCGAGCGCTTGCGTGGTGCTAGCTGTGCAAAGACATCCTTGGCACGATCAGCCTCGTCCAGGGCAGCAAGCCACTGCTCAGGGCCGGTGTTGGGGAGTTCACTAATAACCTCGCCGGTGGCGGGGTTGATGACCTCAAAGGTATCAATGTCAACGGTTGTCATTTTTAGCCAACTTTCTGGGTGGCGGTCTCGTGCTCGATGGCTGCAACAAGGACCTGCAGGCCATCACGCAGGGTGTCCTCGGAAATAACCAGGGCGGGAAGCAGGCGGATCACGTTGCCATCGGTGCCACAGGTTAGGGTCAAAACTCCCTCGGCCTTGGCACGTTGTGCCACCGCTGCGGTCAGTGCTGGGTTGGGGCGCCCCGCGGCGTCGATAAGCTCAAGGGCCATCATGGCTCCGCGACCGCGCAGTTCAGCGACCTCCGGGAGGTTGAGCAGAGGTGCAAATTCCGCGCGGATAATGGCTTCAATTTCGCGGGCTCGACCTTTAAGATCATGGGTTTCCATCTGCTCGATGGCTGCGAGTGCGGCGGCGCAAGCAACGGGGTTGCCGCCGTAGGTGCCTCCTAGTGCGCCTGGCATTGCGGCGTCCATGATTTCCGCGCGGCCGGTGACAGCAGATAGTGGCATGCCGCCGGCGATGCCCTTTGCGGTGGTGACCAGGTCTGGAACCACGCCCTCGTGATCGCTGGCGAACCACTCGCCGGTGCGCTGGAAACCGGACTGGATTTCATCGGCAACAAAAACCACGTCATTTTCGCGGCACCATTGCGCCAGTGCCGGCAGGAAGCCGGTGGCTGGGACGATAAATCCGCCTTCACCCTGGATGGGTTCGATGACTACGCAGGCTAGGTTCTCGGCGCCGACCTGGGTTTCAATAGCGGAGATTGCGCGCGCTGCTGCTTCTGCGCCGCTAAGGCCATCGCGGAGTGGGTAGGAGGTGGGGACGCGGTAGATTTCTGCAGCTAATGGGCCAAATCCGGACTTGTAGGGGCGGTTTTTGGCGGTCATGGCCATGGTGAGGTTGGTGCGGCCGTGGTAGGCGTTATCAAAAACCACTACTGCGCCCTTGCCGGTGTAGGCACGGGAAACCTTGATGGCGTTTTCTACGGCTTCAGCGCCGGAGTTAAAGAGCGCGGTCTTCTTGTCGTGGTCACCCGGGGTGAGCTCGTTAAGCTTTTCCGCCACAGCCACGTAGGACTCATAGGGGGAAACCATGAAGCAGGTGTGGGTGAAGTGGGCGGCGGATTCAGCGACGGCCTGCACCACCGCGGCGTTGGAGGCGCCGACGCTGGTGACGGCGATACCGGAGGCAAGGTCGATATAACGGTTGCCGTCGGCGTCAGCCAAGATGCCGCCGTCGGCGTCAATCACGTAGCCGGGCAGGCCGGGGGTGAGTGCGCGGGGCACTGCTGCTTGTCGACGTCGATCCAATGCTTCCGAATTGGTCCGAGTTCCTTCTTCGTTGAGGTGGCGGGTCTGAGGGATGCGATAGGTGAAATCTTGCACGGCTACTCCTGTGATCTACGAGACATCTTCTTGGTCTTGTTGAATGAGTATTCCCCGTGTCGATCGATAGATAATATATACATTTTGGCGAAATTCTGGAAAGATTTTCGCCAACATGAATTATTGACAGGAGTGCTGGCCCATGAATCTCGCCCCCGATCACCTCGATGTGGACTGGCTTTATCGCCAGAAGCAGCTAAAACTCCGCGAAATCCACCCCACCCGCGCCAGTTTTAAAGAAATTCAAATCAGCGAACTTTCAGACCCCTCCGAGTTCATCCAGCCGAATACAGTTGTGCTTTCAGTCGGCATCGCCTTTGCCAACCACCCCCAAGAATTCAAAAATTGGGCCCAAAAACTGGCCGCCGCCGGAGTCCAGGCAATCGGGTTCGGCTCCGGCCTCACCTTCCCAGAGGTTCCTCAAGAGCTTGTCGACGCCGCCCTGGAATGTCAGTTGGGACTTTTTGAGGTTCCCCGCGAGATCCCCTTTATCTCCATCACCTCAGCAGTACAAAAAGAACAATCCAGGCGCGCTGGCCGGCGACAACAAGAACTGCTTATTGAACAAGAAAAACTCAATTCCATTGCCATCACCGGTGGCTTAGCTGCGTTATGCCAATACACCGCCAACACCATCGGCGCAGCCATCGCCATTGTGGATAGTGATGGCCGCATTGCCTGCTCCATCCCCTTTGCAGGCCTTGATGCAGTCCCCCAAGCTCAAGCTCATCTTGAAGGTGGCAGCCAAGCCATCAACAATGCAGAGCAGGTGGGAATTCTGCAGCGTATGACCCGCTTTGGTGACCGCCACCATATGTTCTCCGTACTGATGAACTCCCGCCCCAGCGATCAACACCGCGCACTAATCCGCCACTGTGCTGGCCTTTCCGATATTTTGCTGCAGCGCCCCCACGCCATGCGCACCCGCGAAACCGAGCTCAAAACCTTAGCCATGTCTTTGCTTTTAAGACACACCGATCATGCCCCCAATGTGCGTGAAATTTTCCACGACGTCACCGATGCTTCGGGTCAAGTGCGACCGGTGATTATCAGCGGCACCAGAGCCCAGGCGGTAAACAAAGCCCTCAACCATGCCGCTGCCCAATTGGAAGTTCATGACCGCGCGCTCGCCCACCTCATTTTGCATGACACCCCAGAACCTGCCGTTTTAGTCTTTTTGCGGGGCAGTAGAACCGTAAAGACCACCATTGAGCTCTTCGGAAAATACCTCCGCGAAGTGCGCATTTGCATTGGCCTGCCCACCAAAATTGAAAAAATCACCCCATCTTTGATTCAAGAGTTGGTAGCCCAGGCTGTGCTTTTGGAATTGGGAAGATTTTCCGAGCCACGCGAATCGAGCCAAATGTGGCTGCGCAATCCCGCAATTCAACAAGCCCTCGATGCGCGTGCCCAACAGACCTATGATCGCCTCATTGATAACGACGAGGTCTACGGTACTGAACTTGCCGCTACCTTGGTGTGTTTTGCCCAATGTGGCGGGCAGGTGGGTGAAACCGCAACCCGACTTGGCATTCACCGTCACACTGTGCGCACCCGCTTGGAACGTATTGCCGAGATTTGTGAATTAGATCTTTCCGATCCACTTACCAGAGCTGAGTTGCTCTTGATTGTGGCAACTCGCGGTCACTAATGAGCATGATTACCAGTAAGATTCCAGACTTGCGGTTTTCTTGATGGTTAACTGAAAAGATTTTCATTAAAATCATAAGGTGGAGAATTTTTCTCAGGGGGCAGAGTATAGCTTCCACCATTTTAAAATAAATAGGGAATAAATTAATCGCGTTCACCTAAAACGCTGCAACCTTGCCTGATAGGAGAAGTCTCTTTCTACCATAAGGCACTTTCACCCTGCTAATGAAAACTTATTTCGGTATTGCTCAGGGTGAGGTTGCACATTAGCCTTTTGGAAATGGATTAATATGCCACCATCGACGTCCGCCCGCATAGTTGGCCTAGACCTTGCTCGCGCGCTCGCAATCATGGGCATGATTGTGCTTCATCTCGCTTTTGTCCCCGGGATCCCCAAAACCATCCTCGCTGGAATCCCCGCTGCCCTCTTTGCCGTCATCGCCGGATTCTCCATGATGCTCATTGCTCTGGCCCTGCTCTCACCTCATTTTTGAAATTGCTCTGTCGTGGCCTCTTATTGGGACTGTTGGGAGTAGCGCTGATCCCCTTCGCCGCCGACATCCAAGTGGTTTTGATTGTGATGGGTGTATCCATGGCCTTGTTAGCTTGGATACCCAAAATCTGCTGGAATCTCCAGCTCATCATTTTCCTACTGCTGTTTATTGCTGCTGGTGTGCAATTTCAGTTCTCCCCCTCCTATTCGCCTTATCCTATGCTCATTTGGATGGCCTATATAGTGCTGGGCATGCTCTCCTACCAGGTGATTATCCGCCGTGCACTAAAGAAGATTGCTGGAGTGAATGTCTACATTTTCCTCAGCATCTGCGCTGCTGTAGTCGCCATTGTTGGCTTTGCCTTGCGCTTTAGTGAATCTTTGCCACAATGGGCCAACTTCAATGGCTACACCGGAACTGCCGCTGAAGTACTACTTTCAAGTGCTGCCTGCTGGGTGCTGCTGGCGCTATGTCTGCTGGGTACACCTTTCCTTCCCCGCTGGCTTGCCACCCCCTTTGCGCACTTTGGTTCCATGCCTTTGACCATGTACTGCCTCCATGTCCTCAGTGCCACCTATATCCAACGCTATGTGATTCATGAATCCACGCTGGCTGCAGTGATCAGCATTGTGGCGGGAATTGTGCTGGCCATGTTGTGGAAGAAATTTTTCACCAAGGGACCCCTGGAATGGCTCATGGCTTGGTGCACCAATCTCATCGTGGTCTCGCCTCAACCACCCGCGCAGCTGCGACCACAGCTCCAGAACTCAGCCACACCTCCGCCTAAAAGGAAGAAAAGATACCCCCATGCGATTTTTTAGATCACGCCTTATTGCTGCCGCCAGCATTGTTATTTTCGCCGGACTTGGAACTCCAGCCCACGCCTTGGAATATGCCGAAGCAGCACCCGATATCAAAGAAACCAATCCTGTTGCCTCCATCAAAGTGGGTAAAACTGGAAGCTTTGGAGACTACACCGGAACCCTCGTCGAAAAGCAATGGGTTTTAACTGCCCGGCATTGTTTTGAATTTGCTGAGGCCGGAGCGCAGGTTCGTTTTGGGCAGCAAGATTCACCCAAACCTATGATGTGGCTGGTTGGACGTTCCCGGATTCCGGTGACCTAGCGCTGGTTCGTCCAAGCAAGCCGGTGGAAAATATCACGCCGGCGCCGCTGGCTACCACCCTGCCCACCGCAGGCGATGAAGATGAAAGCTATGGTTGGAGCGCCAATGGTTCTTTAGCGAGGTATTCCAAAATTTTGCCCAGTGCCCAAGTCAAAGTTGTAGAGGTAGCTGAAGGTGGTGTTGCCGGTGGAGAAACCTCCGTCCATGTCAGCACCGGCACTAAAGCTGGATTCCAAGGTGGCGATTCTGGCGGCCTGCTTTTTGTCAACAAACAATTGGTCTGAGTGCTAACCGGAACACTCTCCACGGTAAATATGTATCGTCCCAGCCCAGATGCTCTCTATTCGCCTTTAATGGAGCAAAGGAAATGGATTGATAACACTGTGGCTGCCGGTGCGAGTGCAAAGCTTATAACCTCAAGTTCAGATCCCAGCGCTAAACCCTGATGGCCCGATGATGGAATCGATTCCCACCCAACAGGCTGCGATTTATAGCAAGCCCTTGGTTTTCATCACCGTGCAGCTGCTTTTGATATTGGCAATTTTTAGCCGGATCTTAAAGCGCCGCGCGCAGGCCTAACGTCCAAAAGGTAAAAAGATACCCACCGCAGTGTGCACTGTGGTGGGTATCTTCAGTTACTCAGTTAAGAGTTTAAACAAGAAGCTTTATGCCTCTCCGGCGTAGTTCTTGGTGACGTGGGTATCGATTTCAACACCTGGGCCGGTCGTGGAAGAAAGGGTTACGCGCTTGACGTAGATGCCCTTAGAAGAAGATGGCTTGATACGGATGAGCTCGTCAAGAAGAGCGCCGTAGTTTTCAGCCAAAGCCTTCGCATCGAAGGATGCCTTGCCGATGGATGCGTGCAGGTTGGAAGCCTTGTCAACGCGGAAGGAGATCTTGCCGCCCTTAACCTCTTCAATTGCCTTAGCAACATCGTTGGTTACGGTGCCGGTCTTAGGGTTAGGCATCAAGCCACGAGGTCCCAAGACACGAGCGATACGGCCGATCTTAGCCATCTGATCTGGGGTTGCGATTGCAACGTCGAAGTCGGTCCAGCCACCCTGGATCTTCTCGACGAGCTCGTCGGTGCCAACAAAGTCAGCGCCTGCAGCCTCAGCCTCGGTAGCCTTCTCGCCCTGTGCGAAAACAGCAACGCGAACGGTCTTGCCGGTGCCGTTAGGCAGGGAGACGGTGCCACGAACAAGCTGATCAGCCTTACGTGGGTCAACGCCCAGGCGGATAGCTACGTCGACGGAAGCGTCGTAGTTCTTGGAGGAGGTCTCCTTGACCAGGTTTGCAGCCTCGATTGGGGAGTAGATGCGACCAGCGTCGATCTTCTCTGCGGCTTCGCGGTAAGCCTTTGACTTCTTGCTCATTATGAATTCCCTTTCATGGAATTTTGTGGTTAAGCGGGCCGGAGCGGGCCCTGCCACAGTAAAAATTTCTTAGCGGAAGGCTAAAAATTAGCCTTCGACGACGATGCCCATGGAGCGAGCGGTGCCGGCGATGATCTTTGCAGCAGCGTCGATGTCGCGTGCGTTGAGATCTTCCTTCTTGGTTTCAGCGATCTCGCGAACCTGAGCCATGGTGACCTTACCAACCTTGTTGGTGTGAGGAACGCCAGAGCCCTTTTGCAGGCCAGCAGCCTTGAGCAGCAGCTTAGCTGCTGGTGGGGTCTTCAGCTTGAAGTCGAATGAACGATCTTCGTAGACGGTGATCTCAACTGGGATCACGTTGCCGCGCTGGCTTTCGGTTGCAGCGTTGTAAGCCTTGCAGAATTCCATGATGTTAACACCATGAGCACCAAGTGCAGGACCCACTGGAGGAGCTGGGTTAGCCTGACCTGCTTGGATCTGCAGCTTGATGAGGCCGGAGACCTTCTTCTTCTTCTTAGGAGCCATCGTTTGACCTGCTTCCTTGTTACCGGCTGTCAGTGGGACGATGAAACCCCACCTGCGCCGTCCGGATGCTCGGTCCCGCTACCACCTATTAATTTAAGAAGTGGGTCTTAGCGTAACCGGGCCACCGGGGATGAATGTATGAGTGCGTATTAAAAACACGCGAGTCTCCACTTTACACGCAAAACCCCGTAGAACCAAAGCCTAAAAATGGCGGTGATTCTACGGGGTGTTTCTTCAATTCCCGGCGGGGATCCGGCGGGGTCAAAGCTGTTTAGTTAACCTTTTCCACCTGATCGAAGGCCAGGTCAACTGGGGTTTCACGGCCGAAGATAGATACCAGTGCTTCCAGCTTCTGGTTGTCGGCATCGATGGAGGAGATTGTTGCGGAAACAGAAGCAAAGGCACCGGTAAGGATGGTGACTGCTTCGCCAACCTGGAAGTCCACGGAAACCTTCTGGGACTTGGCGTCGGTAGGCATTGCCACAACCTGCTCACCCTCGGCGCTGGAGGCTGCTGCCTCGCCGGTAAGGACGGCTGCTTCCTGAGGCATCAGGAACTTTGCGACGTCGCGGTGCTTGACCGGAGTTGCGTTGCCTTCATTTCCCACGAAGCTGGTTACGCCTGGGGTATCGCGAACCACGGACCACACGCGGTCATTCATGTCCATGCGAACCAGCACGTAGCCTGGGAGCAGCTTGCGCTTGACGAGCTTGCGCTTGCCATCGCGGATTTCGGTGACCTGCTCGATAGGAACAACAACCTCGTAGATGTCATCTTCAACTTCCAGAGTCTGCGCACGCATATCGAGGTTGGCCTTAACCTTGTTCTCGTATCCGGAGTAGCACTGGATGATGTACCAGGCGCCTGGCTGCTTCTTCAGCTGAGTGGTGAACTTGCGCAGACGAGCCTTGTAGTCAGCATCGGCGTCAACTTCTCCAGTATCACCCAAAGCAGCTGCGGCCTGTGCGAGGTCAACGTCTGTGGCATCACCGTCAGCATCTGCGTCTTGAGCTTCGGTATCTACCTCAGCGCTATCCTGTGCAGCAGCAAAATCCTCATCAAAGCCGGCGGCGATATCTAGATCGGCTTCCTGGATAGTTTGTTCTTCAACTGCGAACTCGTTGTTGTTCTCATCGCTCATTGTGCGTGTTCTCCAAACCTCTGTGTAAAAAAGACCCTCGGACCCAGCTCACTACTTAGTGGCGCGGGAATGTTTTTCTTCTGCCGTAGCTTTTTGTTCCATGCTACTGCGCGGAACCAGCAATTACATCCAACGCCCCAAGACGATCATCCAGGACAATAAATTATCCCGCCGTTTCCTTCAGCGGAAACAGCGGGACTTTAAAAAAGATATTTCTATCTTAGCTATGGAGTAAGGATCTTCTCAACTCCGAGGCCAGCCAAGAAATCAACGCCGGAAACCAAGGCGGTGAGCAGGATGAGAAAGACCAAAACCACGACGGTGTAGATAACCATTTGCTTGGCGGTTGGCCAAATTACTTTTCGTACCTCGGAAACAACCTCCGGAATGAAGGAAGCTACTCCCCCACCAAATTTGGTTTCACCAGTTCCGGTGGTTTTAGCTGGTGCGGAGACCTGCTTTGCCTCGGTGCTGGAGGCGGTGGTGGTTGAGGTACCTGACAGCTGACGCTTTCCGGTTGGACGCGATGCTCCACCTACGCCAGTGTTCTGCTCGTCGCTCACGACTCTCCTCAAAGTTACTTACGGCCAGGTGTGAAGTCTGTACTGCTGGGGACTTTTCCCAGCTTTTTCACGGCCCTGTGTTCAGCCCTCGAGGATACCCCACTTACTTAGGGGCTCGCAATAAATAAGCACACTCGCAGCAAGGTGGGAAATAAAAAATGAGGCACCCAGTCTCTAAAGACTGGGTGCCTCATAAAAATTTGCAGGGGCGACAGGAATTGAACCTGCAACCTACGGTTTTGGAGACCGTTGCTCTGCCAATTGAGCTACGCCCCTCTGCAACACAAACAACCATACCAGCTGTCTGAATTTTTGCGAAAAACGCCACTTCCAACCGCAAACAAGTTTGTAGTTAAAAGCGACGCCATCTCCCCGAAGGGATTTCCGCGGTAGCGATGGCGAGAATTGAACTCGCGACACAGCGATTATGAGTCGCTTGCTCTACCACTGAGCTACACCGCCACATTGCTTAACTTCTTAAAAAGAAGGAAAACAACAGAGCCCCCTAACAGAATCGAACTGTTGACCTTTTCCTTACCATGGAAACGCTCTACCGACTGAGCTAAGGGGGCATCTACTTCGACATTATGAGCGGGTTTTTTACTTCCCTCGCTGCGTTGAAGCCTTAAGAACTTTAACCCGAATCCTTCCATCAACACAAATCTGCAGCATGTTAATGGTTTTTTCGGATTTCTTGCACAATATTTTTGCGCTACTACGCACTAACCCCTAAACCCCACAGCAAGCGTGGCGTCGAGATAACTTTTCACATTTAGGTATGGCATTATTCAGCACGGCCAAAACACCCAGAAATGCAAAAAGAGCCCCCTAACAGAATCGAACTGTTGACCTTTTCCTTACCATGGAAACGCTCTGCCGACTGAGCTAAGGGGGCATCAACCTCAGTAGAAAACCGCTGGAATTTCTTGCGCGCTCTTCATTGAAGTCCTATGTAGATTAGCGTGAAGTTGTTAAAACACAAAATTGCAGCTTAAGGGCTATTTTTTGGCACCTTTAAACCTTAAAGTGCGCGCCGACAATCAGCGCTACGGTAGCGGGCCGCGTCGGCAAGCAAAACCCGAAAGCCAAACCTGCAATGCAAAAACCCGCTGAACTTTCCGAAGAAAATTCAGCGGGCGTTTGTGCCAGATGTAGGATTCGAACCTACGTAGGCGCAAGCCGACGGATTTACAGTCCGCTCCCATTGGCCGCTCGGGCAATCTGGCGAGCACCTTGCTTGGTGCGCTCTATACTTTACTATGACACCCCGACCAATGTGCAAATCGGCTGTTCAGGGCTAAAAAATGAGGTTTTAACCGACTCTTTTAACGGTGAACATTGCCAATTCACGCAAGGCATCCTTGACGGAATTATCGGGCAAACGATCCAACTCTGAGTTGGCGATGTCCATGTAGCGATAAACCTCGTCCAGAGCAGCCTGACGGCCACCGGATTGGGAAAGCAAGGCCAAGGCTCGCTCAACAGTCTCATCGTCTTCTAGCGGGCCGGTGAGGATCTCACGCAGTTGAGCGCCAACCTCGGTCTCCTCGCGCAGGGCGTAGAGCACGGGCAGCGTAAACACACCTTCGCGGAGATCAGTGCCCGGAGTTTTACCGGATTCATGGGTCTCGGAGAAGATGTCGATAATGTCATCGACAATCTGAAAGATCATGCCGATAGCAGCGCCGAACTTCTTCAGGGCATCAATATGCTCTGGAGAGGCCTCTGCGTGCAGCGAACCGAGGAAACCAGCGGAGGCAATAAGCACACCGGTTTTCTCGCGGATAACGTCCATATAGTGCTCAATGGGGTCGGTATCGCGGGCTCCGATGGTCTCGCGCATTTGGCCGGTCACCAATTCCCCGAAGGTCTCAGCAAAGTGGGCCACAGTTTCCATGCCCAGCTGGCTCATCAGGCGGGAGGCATGGGCCAGCAAAATATCGCCGGCCAAAATTGCCACGGAATTATCCCAACGCGCATTGGCGCTAGGCACACCGCGGCGCATGGTCGCCTCATCCATCACATCATCGTGATAGAGGGTGGCCAGATGTGTAATCTCCACAACAACTGCTGCTTTAATGACATTTTCTGATAGTGGCTTGGCGCCAAATTCAGAGGCCAAGAGCGCAAACATAGGGCGGAATCGCTTTCCGCCGGCCTTGGTGAGGTGCATGACCTTATCCACCAGGAAATCTTGTCCGGAGGATAGTTCCGTGCGCAGAAGTTCTTCTACCTGCACCATTGCGTGGTTGATCCTGGCCGTAAGCTCGGGATCACCAAACTCGACCTGAGATGCTCCGCTTCCGGTGGCACCTTCTTTTCCGAGCCCGTGGGAACGGGTTGGAACGGTTCGGCCGCTACTCATTCATCGCTACCTTTGGTGATCGAGTGTGGATTCTTAGCTGCCCTTGGGTAACCCAGGCAAGTGAATCCAAAGAAATGGACATAATGCTTTTCATTTAACCGTAGTCCACAGCAGCCCTTTCAAGCACCTTGGGTTAGTCTTCCCGCGCCAATTACTGCGACAATGGAAGGCGTGTCTTCAACTTCTGATGTTTCTCCCATCCCACCACAGGGTGCCAGCTTTGACCTTTTAATCATCGGAGCTGGCCCCTCGGGCGCTGCAACCGCCGTCCACGCCGCGCGCGCTGGGCTTAAAACTTTGCTTGTCGACGCCGCCTCTTTCCCGCGTGATAAAACCTGCGGTGATGGGCTTACTCCCCGCGCAATGAACCAATTGGAAAACTTAGGCGTGGCCGATCAACTCTTGGAGCATTACTCAAATAAGGGCCTGAAACTCCATGGTTTTGGCGGTTCCGTCACTGCCCCTTGGCCTGCTTCCTACCCCACTGCCGTGGGTTCTGCGATGGCTCGTCATAGCTTTGATGAACTTCTTTTCCGCCTCGCACAATCCCATGACGAAGTAACAACCTGGGAAAATGCCACTGCGGAAGAACCCATCTTTAAAGGCTCCCGCTTAGCGGCGGTGCGTTTCCAGCACGCTGGCAACTCCTATGAGGTAGCAGCCAAGCACGTTATTGTGGCCGATGGTGTGCGTTCCACCTTTGGTAAAAAGCTTGGCCGCATCTGGCACCGCGATGAGGTCTATGGCATCGCCGCACGTTCCTATTGCACCTCGCCTAAATCTGATGAGCCCTGGATGCACTCCCATGTGGAATTACGCGATGAACAGGGCGTAGTACAACCAGGTTATGGCTGGATTTTCCCGCTAGGGGATGGCACCGTCAATCTAGGTTGTGGCGCACTTTCCACCGATAAGCGGCCAGCGCGCATCAACACCAAAAAACTGCTCAGCTTTTATGCCTCCCAACAGCGTGAAGACTGGGGCCTGGGGCCTGAACAAGAGGTCACCTCTGCCCTGCTGCCTATGGGTGGAGCAGTTTCAAATGTGGCTGGCGCCAATTGGATGCTCATTGGTGATTCCGCAGCCTGCGTGAACCCGCTCAACGGTGAAGGCATTGATTATGGCCTGGAAACCGCGGCGTTGGCCGTCGAAACGCTAACTGCCTATCCCCGGCGCGACTTCACCCTTTTATGGCCGCATGTGCTTCGGGAAAATTATGGTGAAACCTTCCTGCTGGCGCGCACTGCTGCCCGTTTGTTGACCTACCCGCAGTTTTTGCCGCTGGCCGGGCCTCTGGCTTTCCGCGGACCTTTGCAAAAAGCGATTATGCCGGCGGCTGCACGTCTGATGGGCAATTTGATTACCCCGGAGGATAAAGATCTTTTGGCGCGAGGCTGGCGTTTAGCGGGGTCCAGTATGCAGCGCGCGCTTAAGGGTGCGCCTTTGTGGTCCTCAACGGTATAAAAAAATTGCTCTCCGCAGAATTTGAGGAGAGCAATTTTTTTAAGCTTCTGGCTTAACAGCCGAGTGCAATGCCACGATGCCGAAGGTGAGGTTTTGCCAACCACAATCAGACCAGCCATTGGCGTTAATTTCCTTGGCTAGTTCGGCTTGGCTAGGCCAGGCGCGAATGGAGTCCGCCAAGTAGATATAAGCCTCAGGGTTGGAGGAGACCGCGCGTGCGACCTGTGGGAGGTATCGCATGAGGTATTCCTTGTACACAGTGCCAAATACGGGGATCACTGGGGTGGAAAACTCCGCCACGGTGAGGCGTCCGCCGGGCTTAGTCACACGTGCCATTTCACGCAAGCCTGCGCGGAAATCGTGAATATTGCGCAGACCATAGGAGATGGTGACCGCGTCAAAGGAGTTGTCTGCAAAAGGCAATTTCATGCCATCGCCCACGACCTTAGGCACGTCACGATCCTTGCCTGCCGCCAACATGCCCTGGGAGAAATCACAGGCCACGCACCAGGCGCCGGACTTAGCTAATTCCACCGTGGAGACGGCGGTTCCTGCTGCCAAGTCCAACACTTTTTCACCCGGTTTGAGGTTGAGACGCTCACGGGTGCGCTTACGCCATACCCGGTCCTGACCAAAGGACAGCACGGTATTGGTGATGTCATAATTTTTTCCGACGTCATCAAACATTGATGCTACGTCGGAGGGGTCCTTGTCCAAAGATGCCTTAGCCACAAGCTTCAGTCTAACCAGGCTTAGTTGCTGATGCTTTCGCGGGGTTTAATCTCGCTGCGCTTGGCAGCTCCCTTAGAACCGCCCGCTGCAAACCAACCAATGGCCAAAAGGATAAACCACACGGGTGTCGCGAGCAACGCTGTACGGGTATCTGCCTCCAAGGACAGCACGCCCAGCACGGCAACAAAGAAGGCCAGTACGACATAAGCCATGGCTACACCACCAGGCATTTTGAATACCGATTTTTCGTGGAGTTCTGGGGTGCGGCGACGGTACACAATATAGGCCACCAGGATGTAAGACCACACCACCATAAAGAGCACTGAGGATACCGTGGTGATCAGGGTAAAGGCCTCAATCACCGTGCCCCCGGCATAGAGCATACCCAAAGCTGGAATCAGGCAGATCACGGAGAAGATCAATCCGCGTGCAGGCACCTGGCTGGCTGATAGTTTGCTCCAGCGCTTCGGCGCTGCACCTTCCAATGACAGTCCATACAGCATGCGGGAGGTGGAGAAAATACCACTATTGGCAGAGGAAGCTGCCGAGGTAATCACCACAAAGTTAATAATGCCCGCTGCTGCTGGAATGCCGGCAAGGGCAAACATCTGCACAAAGGGGCTGGTCTCTGGGCTGACTTCATTCCAAGGGGTGACCATCATGATGATGAGCAGTGCCAGGACGTAGAAAATCACAATGCGCACAGGGATGGAGTTAATGGCGCGGGGCAGAGTTTTTTCTGGATCCACGGTTTCTGCAGCGGCAGTACCTGCTAGCTCAATGCCCACAAAGGCGAAGATGGCGATTTGGAAACCAGCCAAGAAGCCAGTGATGCCATTGGGGAAAAATCCACCATTCTCGATGAGGTTGGAGAACTGTGCGCTGGTGCCATTGGGTTCTTGGAAGCCGGTGAACACCATAAAAAGACCCACAATAATCAGGGCAACAATGGCAACAATTTTGATGATGGCAAACCAAAATTCCATTTCACCAAAGAGGCGAACGGCAGCCAGATTAAGCACAAAAAGCAGGGCAATGCTCAAGACACCTGGAAGCCACAGCGGGATTTCAGGCCACCAATATTGGGTATAGCCGGTGATGGCAACAATGTCTGCCATGCCGGTGGCAATCCAGCAGAACCAATAGGTCCAGCCGGTGACAAATCCGGCAGCTGGTCCGAGAATATCGGAGACAGCATCGCGCAGCGATTTGTAATTGAGGTTGGCTAGGAGCAGCTCTCCCATGGCACGCATAACAAAAAAGAGCATAAAGCCGATGATGGCGTAGACCAGGATGACCGAAGGGCCTGCTGCGGAGATGGTTTTTCCAGAACCCATAAACAGGCCGGTGCCAATTGCACCGCCGATGGCAATGAGCTGGAGGTGTCGGTTGCTCAAGCCACGTTTGAGGTGAGCTTCTTCACCGTGGGGCCTGGCGTTTTCTGGGGTATTTATCTGTGGTGAGGACACTCACGCGCTTCCTGTTAGAGGTTGTGCAATTGATGGGCGCTAATCCTACACTCTCCCCCGCCCACAAAAACGCCCGCCTCACTGTCGGAGGCGAGCGAATCTAAAAAACTTTAGGCGTCGATGCTGGTGCGCACTCGCACACCCAGTGCTCGGGCCATCCAGGTGGGAAGCTTTGCGGCTTCTGCACTCGGGCCAAAGAAGGTCAGTGGAACGCGGTGGGAAAGCTCGATGACGTCGGTGTAGTGCTGGAATAGCTGGGCACAAAGAGCATCCCAGGTCTTGTTCTTTACACCGTTGCGGGCTGCCTTGCGCATTTTCTCGTGGCGGGAAGAATCCAAAATCCACTCTGCTGCTGCGGGCAGGTTTTCTTTAAA
Source organism: Corynebacterium callunae (assembly GCF_046592015.1). Classification (GTDB taxonomy): domain Bacteria; phylum Actinomycetota; class Actinomycetes; order Mycobacteriales; family Mycobacteriaceae; genus Corynebacterium; species Corynebacterium callunae_A. The sequence goes on along the minus strand of NZ_JAWVOB010000002.1, from coordinate 86,293 downwards.
TCCAACAACGTCAAGGAGCAGGCCGTTCACGCCTTCTTCAATGAGGTCAATGGGGCCACCAGCGCGTGGGCCAATGGTGGGAACTCCAGAGGCTTGAGCTTCTTGGATAGCCTGGCAGAAGGTTTCAAACTCACCTGGGTGGACAAAAAGATCCAGGGAAGCATAGGTGCGGGCTAGTTCTTCTCCGCCCAAAGCTCCAGTGAAGATAGCATCCGGCATCATGTCTTGGAGGTCTTTAGCCTCGGGGCCGTCACCAACAATGACCAATTGGATATCTTCGCGGCCGGACAAGCTGGACAGACGCTCCACGCCCTTCTCGGAAGCAAGGCGGCCCACAAAGCCCACGATCTTCTTCTTGCCGGTGCGATCCCAGCTGCGACGCAATTGCTCAGAGCGCTTAGCTGGATCAAAGCGGTGGGAATCTACGCCACGAGCCCAGTGGAAAATATCATTAACGCCGTGTTCACGTAGTTCATCAATGCTCATAGAAGAGGGAGCAAGGGTGCGCTGGCAGGTGTTGTGAACGGTTTTAATCCATTCCCAGCTGGCGGTAGCAAGTGGAGCCAGGTGATAACGCTGGGAGAAGCCAGCCACGTCGGTTTGATAAATAGCAATGGCGGGGATGCGCAATTGGCGGGCGGCAAAAGCACCTGCACTGCCCAGTACAAAAGGCGAAGCTAGGTGGATAATATCGGGGTTGTAATCCCGCAATACGGTGGTCACAGAAGGAAGTGGCACGCCGATGGGGAGGGAATCAATAAGCGGTACCCGCACGGTGGGCACGCGGACGATCTCAAAACCGAGGTAATCAGGGATTTCTTCTTCAAAATCCCGCGCCCCCGGAGCAATTACCAAGGCCTCATGGCCATGTGCTTTGAGATAATCCAAAACCCGGAGCACCGAGTTGGTGACACCGTTTACGTTCGGAAGAAAAGACTCTGCAACAATTGCTACCCGCATGGGTTCTATTATCTCCATATCATGCCAACCACACGATGAACCGTACGTGGCTTTATCGAGAACTTTTTGGAAGCTTTTAATAATTCAGGGTTACATTCTAATGAATCATTAAGGAGTGCTACTCAAAGTGCGCTCAAATCGCGCGCCAATCCGCGCAACTCCTAGCCATAATAGTCCGGCAACCGCGGTGGCAACAGCTCCCACGCTCAGTGCAGGAATGATAGCCAAAGTCCAGGTTCGCCCCTCAACTTTTACAAGCTCTGGATCAGACTTGGCATAGTTCACCCACACGCGCTGTCCTTCGCCCAGACCAGTGGGATAAATTAGGCCCGTTTCTGGGGAGTGGAAAATACCGTTTCCATCTTGATAATCCACAGTGGTGCGAAAAGAACCGACATTAGTGACCTGCGCCAAAGCACGGCCGGGGTTGTCAGCAATGGTGCGGTCATTAAGAAAAGGACCAATCACCATTGCCACCACACCCAACATCACTGCAATATAGACAGCGATCAACAATTGTTGCAGCCGACGCCGCAGCCTCACCCACTCCATTTAGACAACCTTTGCTTTGAGCGCCTCATGCTGCGCCCGGCGGGTATCGCGCACCGTGTGTGCCTCAATCACCCTAAAACCAGAGACCTCGGTGGCATCAACCAGCGCCACAATGAGATCTTGTAGGTTATCAACCTCCTGGTGTTCCACCCCATAACCTGCGCAGATCTCAGCCAAAGAGGCATCATGTGGGGTGCCAAAAGCGCGTTCAAATTTCTCCCGCAATTCAGGTGCACCGGTTTCCAGCGTTTCAAAAATGCCACCACCATTGTCATTAGCAACCACAATGGTGAGGTTTTCCGGGCGAGGTTCATAAGGGCCAATCAGCAGGCCGCCGACATCGTGCAGGAAGGCAAGATCACCCAGCAGCGCAATGCTGCGTGGTGCGCGAATCTCATCTGGATGTTGTGCCTGCACGGCAAGTGCCGTTCCGATGGACTGGGATACAGAACCATCAATTCCTGCAGTACCCCGAGGTGAATAGGTATCAACTCCATCAAAAGGCAATCCCACGAGGGAAAGATCACGAATGGGATTGGAAGCACTGGCAAAAAGGACGTCACCGGTGCCCAAGGTATCGGCCACAGCGGCTGCCACATGCAGGCCAGTAAAACCAAAGTCCTTATTTTCCAACACTTCGCGCACGCCTGCAGCTGCCACTTCAGAGGCTGCATCGCAAATTTTTAGCCACTGCTTATCTTGGGTGCCAGAAACCTTCACCCGGCTACCCACTTGATCGGCGTGCCGTCCGGGATCAGTCACAGTATCGGTACGTGAAAGCACAGTGAGTTTGATCGCAGGATCAGACATCAAAGCAATAACTCCACGGTGCAAAGTGGGATGCCCCACCACAATCACGTGTTCAGGGCGAGTATTAACCACATACCCCTCGGCCGAAACCTGCTCTTTAAGCAAAATATTGGCTGCCAGCGGGTGCACCGGGTGGAAAGGATTAGGTGCAGTGGGTTCCGCCACAGTGGGCACATCCTCCAAACCTTCAACCTCCCAGGCCTCATCGCCGGAAATAACCAGAGTGCGCTCGGCAAGATCCACCGTGACCTCGCCACGATCCACCCAGCGCTGGCGCCAGGGTTGCTTCTCCGCACGCTGGCTTGCCGGCAATTCTGCAGCCACCAAAGGTACATCGAGGGCGATATTAAAGTGCCGAGGGCGTTGCGACGCATCCTCGCTCAAGCTTTGTGCCAAGGCGTCAAGGTCCGCGGTGGTGTTGACCGCAACGGTTGGCGCCACGGCGCCAAAAATATTGTCTTGGGTTATGGTCTGGCTGGCACCCGTGCCCACCAAATGTGCCGGACGATCTGCCGACAACACAATGAGTGGGATATGGGCATGAGCTGCCTCAGTCATAGCTGGCAAGCAATTGGAAACAGCGGTGCCCGAGGTCATTACTACTGCCACCGGGCGGCGCTGGACGCGTGCTAGAGACAGTGCCAAAAAGCTCGCGCTGCGCTCGTCGATACGCACATGCACGCGCAAGTCCTCGCGGGCCAGCACCTCAAGGGCTAGGGGTGAGTTCCGGGAACCGGGGCATAACACCACGTCAGTGATGTGGGGGCTGAGTGTTTCAAGGACGGCGCGGGATAAATCTTGGGCTGCAGTGCGAGACATGTTCCATAGTCTAGATTGTCTCCAGGACACGGTAGGATTCCCGGGCACGCTGCAGCCACCACTGACGCCTATCGGCGCTGGCAGCAAGGGTTTCTAGGCGATCACGCGCAGGCTCAATCGGGCGGGTTTCCATAAAACCATCAACAATCTGGTGCGGCATGGCCACGTCTTCTACAAATAACTGCGAGGTCGCGAGCCCTGCAGCCTGCGGTGCCACGTCGAGCAGATCGTCATCATCAAGTTTGGGCAGGGCTGCCACCGCTGCTAGACCGGCGTTTATGCCCACTACAGTATCCAAGGCGCTGGCAACAGTGATATCCATGGTACGTGCGCGCAGGTGCGCAGCCACCTCCAGCACCCGACGCACCCCGCCCAATGGAGCCACCTTCACCACGGCCACATCGGCGGCTTTAAGCTCCGCCACGCGGTAGGGATCATCTGATTTCCTAATGGATTCATCGGCAGCAACACGGGCAAAAATGCCACTACGCTGCAAGGTTGCGCGCAAAAGCTCCAATTCTTCCACGGTTTTACAGGGCTGTTCCAAATAGTCCAACGGCCCCAAAGACTGCGCAGCTTTTAGTGCTTCCTCAACTGTCCAACCGCAGTTGGCATCCACACGAATGATCGCGCCGGGGCGAGCCTCACGTACGGCTTGAACGCGCGCAATATCATCAGCCAAGGTTTGGCCGCGTTCGGCAACTTTCACTTTGATGGTGCGGCAGCCTGGAAACTTTGCCAACACCTCTGGCACCTGTGCAGCGGGCACGGCCGGGATTGTGGCATTAACTTCTACCCTTTCACGCAGGGCTGTTGGAAAACCCTGCCAAGCTGCTTCAATGCCTGAGGCCAGCCAGGCACTTGATTCCTTGGCGTCATATTCCAAGAAGGGGGCAAATTCACCCCAGCCAGCGGGGCCTTCAAAAATCATGGCCTCGCGAGTGGTAACCCCGCGAAATTTCACATTCATTGGCAGCGACACCACATGGGCGCGCTCAAGGATCTCATCAAGTGCAGGCGGGTTCATAGTTATTAAGCATATGCCCTGCTCTATCTGAGCCAGCTGCTAAATAAGGTGAGTCCCGGCATCATCAACCAAGAGCGCTTGGCCATCACGCAGGAGCAGCAGCGGAAATTCCTGACCATAAAGGCGCACAGTCTCGGCAAAAACCTCAATGGGAAACTGCGGAATAGTGCCTGCTGTATGAGGAATAATTACGTGCTCACATAGGCCAAGGCCGCTCAAATCTGTCAGCTCAGGCGCAAGATCAGGGCTATCAAGCAAGCTCACCGGCCCAATATTGGGCCCCGCAATTACGGCCCCGGCGCTAGTGCCAATATAGGGCAGCCCGGCGCGCACCTTTGCTGCCAGGAGCTCAGCAGCACCAGTAGAACGCAGCACCCACATCAGATCAAAGGTTTCGCCGCCTGCAACATAGACGCCGTCCACTTCCCCCAAAATTTTTTCAATCTCTGCCAGAGGTGTGGTGGCGATGGGAAGTTCTCGAAGCTGCAGGCCATGGCTGCGCAGCATTTCCCTTTCCATATTGATAAAGGGAGCAGCCTCAGGGCTGGCAGCAAAAGTTCGGGTGGCATCAGAAATATACGCCACGGTTCCCTGCAGGAAAGTCCCTATATGCTCGTGTCCAAAAGAGGTCAGCAGCAGTCTCATACCCGCCCAGCATACAAATTAAGGAAGCGCCATGACCAACCCCCGCGAAGTACTTCAACCCCAGAGCATTATCGACGAAAAACTGGGATGGGATATCGCCTCGGACTATATTCAAGCGACTTTTGCCACCGGTGATTTTATGACTGGGGTGCGTTTTATCAACCTCATTGCTGAATCCGCTGAGGCTGCTAACCATCACCCCGACATTTCCTTGCACTATGGCGCAGTGGTGGTTGAGCTATCCAGCCATGATGTGGGTGGCATTACCATCCGCGATATTAGTTTGGCGCAGCAGATTAATAACCATGCCTCTGCCCTCGGATTGGCTTTTGAGGCTTAAGCTTAAAGACCATGAGTACCTATAGCACTGAGAATCCTTTTGATCCCACGCAGTGGACCACCGTTCCCGGTTTTGAAAACCTCACCGATATCACCTACCACCGCCATGTAGGCACCTCGCGTGCCGAGGGCATTGTGCGCATCGCCTTTGATCGCCCTGAGGTCCGTAATGCTTTCCGCCCCCACACCGTTGATGAGCTTTATCAGGCCCTTGACCATGCGCGCCGTACCCCAGATGTGGGCACCATTTTGCTCACTGGCAATGGCCCCAGCAAAAAAGATGGCGGCTGGGCCTTTTGTTCCGGCGGTGACCAGCGCATTCGTGGACGTTCCGGCTACCAGTACGCCACCGAGCATGATCATGATGATGTGCATGCCGATGCTTCCACCGTTGATGCAGCTCGCGCCAAAGTAGAGGGCGGACGTTTGCACATTCTGGAGGTCCAGCGCCTTATCCGCACCATGCCCAAGGTGGTTATTGCAGTGGTTAATGGTTGGGCTGCCGGTGGCGGACACTCCCTACATGTGGTCTGTGACCTCACCATTGCCTCCCGCCAAGAAGCCCGTTTTAAGCAGACCGATGCTGATGTGGGATCCTTTGATGCAGGTTATGGCTCTGCTTATTTGGCCAAGATGGTCGGCCAGAAATATGCCCGCGAAATCTTCTTCCTGGGCCGCACCTACGATGCTGAGCGAATGCAGCAGATGGGTGCCGTCAATGTCGTGGCTGACCACGCTGAGTTGGAAAATGAAGCAATTCAAATGGCCAAGGAGATTAACTCCAAGTCCCCCACTGCGCAGCGCATGCTGAAGTTTGCTTTTAACCTCACCGATGATGGGCTCATGGGTCAGCAGGTGTTTGCTGGCGAAGCTACTCGCTTGGCTTATATGACCGATGAAGCAGTGGAAGGTAAGGAATCTTTCTTGGAAAAGCGGGACCCGGATTGGAGTTCCTTCCCCTATTACTACTAAAGATTTCCCCCGTCTAGCGCAGCGGGTTTGCGTCGAAAAGCAGCTTTTTAATGTTTGGTAGCACCTTTTTTAATAAATTAACCTAAAGTTCATCTGGTTGGTTCCAAAAATTAAAGTGTGTAGTTTTTGGAACTTTTCGGCGCATAATTGCGTTTCGTCTTTATAAAAGTGCATGAACCTAGTGGGTTTTGACCAATTATTTACCAGTGTTTAGTACACATAAACCCCCCAAAACAGGGCTAATATTTTCTCATTTACTGAGATTTGGGCCCTGAAAGCCGAAAAAGTAATACTTGGTTTTCGGGTTAGTTCAGGCATACTTCTGGTTTGTGACCGAGCTGATTATTCTTCTAATTGTTATCGCAACGGCGCTTGCCTTCGATTTCACCAATGGCTTTCATGACACCGGTAACGCAATGGCTACCTCGATTGCCACCGGTGCTCTTCGCCCCAAAGTTGCCGTGGCACTGTCCGCGAGCCTCAACCTGATTGGTGCTTTCCTTTCTGTGGAAGTTGCCACCACTGTTGCCAAAGGCATCGTCGATCTCGACCGCTTTGACCTGAACAACGCCGTGGATGGCCACCAATTGCTGCTTGTGGTTTTTGCAGGCTTGATCGGCGCAATCGTCTGGAACCTGCTGACCTGGCTGCTGGGCATTCCTTCCAGCTCCTCCCACGCACTCTTTGGCGGCCTTATCGGCTCAGCCATTGCTTCCATGGGATTTGGTGGCGTGCTCTGGGAAGGCGTGCTAGCCAAGATGGTTTTGCCAGCCCTCGCTGCTCCTGTTGTTGCAGGTCTGGTTGCTGCAATTGGCACCTTCGCCGTCTACAGCATCACCAAGGCTGTTGCCGATAAAGAAAAGAACCGCTACTTCCGCTGGGGCCAGATCGGCTCGGCTTCCCTGGTTTCCCTGGCGCACGGCACCAACGATGCCCAGAAGACCATGGGCGTTATCTTCCTCTCCCTCGTTGCCACCGGCCACCTCGGCGCCGATGCTGACATTCCTTTCTGGGTTAAGGCTTCCTGTGCAATTGCTATCGCAGTTGGTACCTACACCGGTGGCTGGCGCGTTATCCGCACCCTAGGCAAGGGCTTGGTAGAAATTGATTCCCCACAGGGCATGGCTGCAGAGACCTCTTCCGCAGCAATCATTTTGACCTCCTCCCACTTCGGTATGGCACTGTCCACCACCCACGTGGCAACCGGTTCCATTATGGGCACCGGCATCGGACGCACCGGCTCCTCTGTGCGCTGGTCTGTTGCTGGTCGCATGGCCCTGGCTTGGATCATCACCCTGCCAGCTTCTGCCATTGTTGGTGCATTCTGCTGGGGCGTGGCACATGTTATTGGACTTGCCACCTCCGATTTGCTGGGTGTGCTTGTTGCCTTCGCCATCCTGCTCGGCCTTTCCGGCTACATGTTCGCCCACTCCCGCAAGGCCCCAGTTGACCCCAACAATGTCAACGCTGAATGGGATGAGGATTCCAATAGCGTGATTCCAGCTGCTTCCGCCGACGCAGCCGCTACCGCTTCCGCTCCTGCTCAGACCACCAACGCAGCCTCTGGCACCACTGCCGCGACCGCCGTCCAGACTGAAAATGAGGTATCCAAATAATGAACCTTGCAACACTTTTTGGCAGCCTTGTTAATGTCACCCTGGTGGGCATTCTGCTGGGCGCTGGCCTGCCTGCACTCTTTGCCCTCGGCGTCCGCTTTGCACATGCTCCCGTAGCTGCTGATGGAACCACAACCGGCTCTGCAAGCGCCTTCGGCAAGATTGCCGCCAGCATCTGTTTTGCCATTATTATCATCGCCATTATCGCCGGCATCTTGTGGGTTACTAAAGCCACGATTTACCAGTACATGGGATTTGATATCTTCGGCACCGAAGCTGACTAAAACTTAAAGCACCTAAAAATCCTTTTCAGAAAAATTCTTCACAGAACTTTTCTGAAAAGGATTTTTGTTATTTCCCCACCTTTATTTCTAGCGCTCTTTAGACTTAAAACTATGAGCAACCATGAGCACCCCTCCCTTGCCCACAAAGTGTTGCATTGGCTCCGCCAAGGCTATCCCGCTGGCGTTCCGCGCAATGACACCTTTGCCCTCTTTTATGTGCTCGAGCGTGAACTTAATGAGGCAGATCTTGATGAGTTGGCACAGCTCCTCATTGAGCAGGGTTCTGAAAACGGCCTGCATCCAAAGCCGGTAACACGGGAGAAGATAGCCAAACTCATCTCCCATGTGCACAATCAGCCACCAGAGGCAGCGGACATTGAGCGCATTCAGCAGAAACTAAAAGGAGAGGGCTTTCCTACCCAAGACTGACCCAAAACTTACAGGTCAGAAGGGCTGGCCGGGTAGAAAGAACACCAGCACAAACACCACAGTAAGGCCTGCAGAAAACCCCACCCCATGCTTTAGTTGACACGGAAACATTTTTGCCATAGGTTTATTTTCCATGTCAACCATTAAAGAAGTTGCTTTTGTCCTTGCCCGTATCCTCCTCGGCATCATCCTGATCGCCCACGGCTGGGATAAGTTTGCCATCACCGGCCTTGAAGGTATCTCCGGATACTTCGCATCCCTCGGCATTCCTGCCGCAGGCTTCGCTGCAGTTGTCGCAGCCCTCGTTGAGATCATCGGCGGCATCCTGATCCTCGTCGGTGCCTTCACCCGCATCGCTGCTGCAGTTGTCTTCGTCGACATGCTGCTCGCAGGTCTGCTGGCACACGTTTCCAGTGGCATCTTTGTCATGAACAACGGTTGGGAGCTTGTTGGCGCAATCGGCGCTGGCGCTCTCCTGCTCGTCGCTGCTGGCGCAGGCGCTTGGAGCGTCGACGCAGTACTCAACAAGAACAAGGCATAAACCTTCACAGCATCAAGGAAGCACCGAGTTGGATTTTCCAGCTCGGTGCTTTTCTATATCCCCACCCAAGGGCACTAGAATTTCACCTATGAACACCCGCGTCCTCGAAGCATTGCCTGTAGATCTTGCCAATCCAACCGCGATTCTAGGGGATCTCGAAGACGCGATTTCCGGACATCGAACTTTCCTCCCCATTCCGGCCCAAGACAAAACCCGCGCCCGGCTCCTCCGCGATTCTCAACACGTCGGTCAGCCCATCGATGATTCCATCGCACTGGTCATGGCCACCTCCGGTTCCACCGGCACCCCCAAAGGCGCACAACTTAGCCCACTGAACCTGGTCTCTTCCGCAGACGCCACCCACCAATTCCTCGGTGGCCCCGGCCAATGGCTCCTAGCCATGCCCGCGCATCATATCGCCGGCATGCAGGTGCTCATCCGTGCGCTCATCGCCGGCGTTGATCCGCTTGCCATCGACCTCAGCAACGGCTTCAACATCGCCGACTTCGCCCGCGCCGCCGCCGAGCTCAAAGACACCGGCGACCGCACCTACACCTCTCTCACCCCAATGCAGCTGCTCAAGGCCATGGACACCCTCCAAGGAATAGAAGCTTTAGCGCTTTTCGACGGCATACTGGTGGGCGGCGCTGCCCTTTCCAGGCAGGCCCGGGAGTCTGCCACCAAACTTGGCATCTCAGTGATCACCACTTATGGGTCCTCAGAGACCTCCGGAGGCTGTGTTTATGACGGCAAGCCTATTCCCGGCGCGCAGGTGCGTATCCGCGAGGGGCGCATTGAACTTGGTGGCCCCATGATTGCGCAGGGTTATCGCAATAGTCCCCAGCACGAAGATTTCGCAGAGCCCGGCTGGTTCAAAACCTCCGATGTTGGCGAATTCCACGAGTCCACCTTGGTGGTAAAAGGCCGCATCGATGCCGTTATTGACTCTGGTGGCTTAAAACTCCACCCCGAGGTGCTGGAACGTGCCATTGCCGATATTGACGGCGTCACTGGAGTCTGCGTAGTGGGTATTCCCGATCCACGCCTAGGCCAAGCAATTGTGGCAGCCTATGAGGGATCCATTTCACCCTCGCAGGTTATTGAAGGCCTAGATTCCCTCCCCCGCTGGCAGCTGCCCAAGCAACTTAAGCACCTTCCCACCTTGCCCACAATTGGCCCGGGAAAAGTAGACCGCAAAGCGATTAAAGCGCTGTTCTAATCCTCGCGCTCGCTAATAGCAACCAGCTTTGCCACATCTTCTGCGGTATATACCTTGGCGATCTGCTCGTCATTGCCGCCCATGAGTGTATTTCCGACCACCAGTGCTCCGACCTGGGTGGTGGGAACTACGGCAAAATGCCGGGGCTGGGCATAGACCTGACGAATTGGATGTCCAGAACGCAGCGCCATGACATGCAGCCATACGTCATCGGCACGCTTACAGCTTTCAAGGAAAACATCTCCTTGGGCGACCACATAATCAATAAAAGTCTGTGGATACAGCACACCAGAAACGCCGGTTGCGAAGTGCAAAAATGACGCTTCCGAGGTGTCAGCAGCGGTCCATTTAATGTATGGCAGCATTTTGCCGTCGCGAAGCTCAATTCTGTGCGCCCGGTAGGCGACTACCGCGTCGTTACGTAGGTCGCCGATAAACAGCAAACGTTGTAGGAACCACTCAGGGTAAATCATGTCATCATCAACGGTGGCCACGCGCACATCGGTGCCCTGCACCAGCCGGAATTGATTCCAATATTTGGTATGCGGGCCGTAGAAGCCGTCGCTGCACTTGACCTGCAGTCCGCGCTCGACCAAACGCTTAAGGGTGGCTGGCCATTCGCTTTCATAATCAGGTTTATCCAGCCACAATACGATGGGCACTCGGTGATAACCACGAGCAATGGATTCAATGGTGAAATGCACCTGGTTTATGCGTTTGCCATGGGTGGTGAGGGAAATAATCACCGGACCCTCTTGGGGAATTTTCCCGCGGGAGAATTTATTGCGCAGGGCAAGTGGAAGCATGCGCAGCAAAGTGAGGAAAAAGCTGGCAATTTGTCGAACCGCATAACCAATCCACATAAACTTCTGCGACTCCTCCTCGTGCGTTTTCCAATTTAAGACCTCTTCACACAATAGCCGGAAGTGGCTATTGTGCCCCGGTTCCCGCTCCTCTACACCGCTGCGGTTTTGATCACCTTCACTGCCTATGACCTATTTTTTCACCACAACCACGATATTTTTTACCACCGAGCAACTTTGAGGGAAGATAGAAGTTATGTCACACACAGTTCCCCAAAAATCCTCAGCAACCGCCTCTGATTGGTTCCAAGGTGCACGCCCACATACCTGGGCCAATGCTTTTGCACCGGTTATCGCAGGTTCGGGTGCAGCGGCCTTCCACGATGGTTTTGTGTGGTGGAAAGCGCTGCTCGCACTAGTGGTTGCATGGGCGCTCATTATTGGTGTGAACTATGCCAATGATTATTCCGATGGCATCCGTGGCACTGATGAGGATCGCACCGGCCCTTTGCGCCTCACCGGTTCTGGACTAGCCAAACCCCAGCAGGTTAAACGCGCTGCCTTTATCGCTTTTGGCGTGGCAGGCGTAGCTGGTACAGCGCTGAGCCTCACTAGCGCCTGGTGGCTCATTTTGATTGGCGTGCTCTGTGTTTTGGGAGCATGGTTTTATACCGGTGGCAAAAACCCCTATGGCTACCGCGGTTTAGGTGAAATCGCAGTTTTTATCTTCTTTGGTTTGGTCGCCGTCATGGGTACTGAATTCACCCAAACTGGAGCTATTAGCTGGATTGGGCTGGCAGCAGCAGTTGGTGTGGGCTCCATGTCCGCCGGTGTAAATCTGGCCAACAACATCCGCGATATTCCTACCGATGCTGAAGGTGGAAAAATCACCCTGGCAGTGCGTCTGGGCGATTCGGGAGCGCGCAAACTTTTTGTACTGCTAGTAGCAATGCCTTTTATTATGTCGCTACTTTTGGCCGTCGTTGCATGGCCAGTGCTTATCGCATGGGGCGCGCTGCCATTAGCACTACGCGCAGGGAAGCCGATCTTGAATAAGGCAACTGGCAAGGCCCTAATTCCAGTGATTGGTGCAACTGGCCGTGCCATGGCTATTTGGGCTGTATTAACTGGCCTAGCGCTTGCTTTTTCCTAAGGCTTAGTGGCCTGCTTAGCGGTCCGCCAATTCATCGCGGACCCACTGCTTATGAGCCTTACGCTGAGCATCCCACTGCGCCACTGCCTGGGTGGCGTTGACGCGCAGCTTGTTAAAGACCAGCATAGATAGCGGGAATGCCACGATCAGCGCCAGCAGCGCAGACATCACCAGTGGAACTGGAGCGCTGATTAGCAAGGCGAGGCCGTGAATAACAACGGTTAGGACCACAAATAGTCCCAGTCGAGCTAGGCCATAGATTAGGACGTTTTTACGTGCGGCAGCCCGTACCTGAGGGTTTAGCTCCGGGGGGTGCTGGGAATTCGACTCACTCACCCTTTCAACCCTACTCAATCGCCATCTTTATTAAACAATGCGCGACAATGCGCGCACTTTCCGTAAGGTATTGACAGAGGATAAAAAGAGGAGGAAGACAATGGGTAGACTCTTGCTACTTATTTTGGTTATCGCAGTTATCGTGCTCTTGTGGATGGCTTTTAAACCTTCCACTTGGAAGAGCCGTGCCGGAAAAAATGCTGCCACTCAGGCACCTCGTCAGGTAAAAGGTCCCGACGATGATGAAGACTTCTTGTGGACTATCGAAAAGAAGCGCTTTAAGCAGCGTCGTGCCGAGGAGCAAGCACTTAAGGAAGAGGAAGAACGCCTTAAGCGCGCCCGTGAACGTTATGCCACTCCGGAGAAGCCTGCTGAGTCTGAATCAGAAAAGCCAGAGGATAAGAAGCCACAGGATAAACCTGAAGATCCAGCGTCCTAAAAATCTCTCCCCCTTTTGTCCCATCTCTTCTAATTTTTAGGAAGAGATGGGATTTTTGTATCAAACTCCCCATTCGGGTTCACTTAGGCTTGCCAAACCTATATATTAAAAGAATGACATCTGCTTCTTCTTTTTCTGCAACCACTTCTACCCTTCCCCCGTTGGAAGTTGAATTGGAAGCTATTCCAGAAGAAGTCTTAGATATTGCAGCAACAGCGGCCAAGTTTTATAAAGCCCTGGGGGATAGCACTCGCCTAGAAATCCTTTATATTATTGCCAACTCCCCCCACTCCAAGGTCAGCGCTAATCATTTGGCCAATGCTTTGGAAATTTCTGCGCCTACCGTGACTCACCATATGAAAAAGCTCATGGCAGCTAAGCTGGTCACCCGCCAACAATGTGGAAAATGGGCATATTTTAGTATCCATGCCGAGAATGCTTGCTTAGTGTCACAAATCTTTGAGAGAGCCTAAGAAACTCCTGACATTAGAAAAGGACTCCATCTACTCGCAAAACGAGTAAATGGAGTCCTAAATTTCTAGCAGACGCAAGCGCCAAACTGACGGTTAGTTCAGTCCTGCGTAGGAGTGCAGGCCGGAGACGACCATGTTGATAAAGAAGAGATTGAAGATCATGGTGCCCAGGGCCAGGATGTTAATCCACGCTGCCTTGGTGTCACGCCAGCCAGCGGTGGCACGAGCATGCAAATAGCCAGCATAAAGAATCCAGGTGATGAAGGAAACGGTTTCTTTAGGGTCCCAGCCCCAGAAACGTCCCCATGCAGATTCTGCCCAAATTGCACCGAGGATAACGCCGAGGCCGAAGATTGGCACGGTCCAAATAGCAGACTTATAAGCCAGGTTGTCCAGGGTCTTAGCCGATGGCAGGGGCTTGGCTACGGCTCCAAAAAAGCCCTTTTCCTTGCCCTTTGGCTGCCACATGCGCAGCAGGTACAGCAAAGAAGCGATACCGGAGACAATACCGATGGATGCACCGATCGACACGGAAGAAACGTGGATGGGGAACCAGAAGGACCGTAGTGCCGGAACAACTGGTGCGGAGTCTGCATAAAGCTCAGTGCCACCGTAGAAAAGCAGGGCCAGCATTGGGGTAATAACCCAAGGCCACATGATACGGAACTGTGGACGCTGCAACACGATAGTGGCGGCAGTCATGGCGAAGAGGGTGACCATGAGGATGTACTCATAGAGATTGCCAAAGGGGAAACGGTTTGCGGAAAGCGCACGCATCACCACGGAGGAGAGGTGGACCAAAACGCCCAGCCACATGAGGGACTGAGTCATATTCGCCAATTTACGAGCAGACTCTTCCCGCGCAGCGAGGGTCTCTTCGTCGATAAGCGTGGTCGCGGTATCGGAGTCCGCATCGTCAGTGGAATCGCTGACACCTCCAGCGTTCACCAGCTCGCGCTGACGCGCGGCGTCGCGACGGGCGTCGATAATGCCCTGCTGTTTGACGTAGTAGACAAGCGACAGGATTAGTGCCAGTGCATAGATGATAAAAGCCGAAGCAAACGCGGTATCGGAAAACTCCGCATAGGTTTGATTGACGGGCATCATGGATTCATCCACCCTTGTTCTTTTGAGAATTATTTGGATTGTGTGTCACCCTACCCGCTGTGAATTAAAGAAACTAATGTACAGCGAGTCTGGTGTGCTACTTCATAGGGACGCTAAAGGTCTAAAGAGTTTTAAGAATCCCGGTCGTCGTCGACAAAGTAATCTTCATCTTCGTCTTCTTCTTCCAGCCCCAGCAATTGGCGGTGGAATTTCTCATATTCGCCACCCCAACCAGCACGGTCGGTACGCGCAATGCCACCGGTTTCTACGCGGGTGGTGCCATCATCCTGTGGGTACAGGCGCACCCAGATGCGGCGACGGCGCACAACCAGGGAACCAACCAAAGACACCAGCGCGATGACTACCGTAACCAGCACCCAGTTCTGGGATGGATCGTGGCTGATCTGGTAGTTGGCAAACTCCGAGGCGCCATCAAAGGAAATGGTGGTGCCATCATCCAGGGTGACGGTATCGCCAACCTGTAGGTTCACGCGCTCGATCTTTTGCAGCACACCGCTGTGCATCAGGGAAGAATCCAGGCTGAATAGGGACTGTCCGATACCGGTATCCAGGCCGTTGTCACCGCGATAAATATCAATCGCAACTGCCGGGTCGGTCATAGCTGGATAGGAGGAGGTGAGCAACTCATTATTGTCGCCTTCCCACTGCGCGGTAGGCGCAAAAAGACCCTGAATTGCCAACTGGTTTTGGCGGCGTTCGTAGAGGTCAGGGTACATTCCAGCAGGAGGATCAAAACGCATCACACCAGAGGAAAGGAAAAAGGTGGGATCATCTGGGCGCCACTGCACAGTCTGGGTACGGGTCTCACCATTAGGCCAGGTCACCGTGAAGGTTGGGGCAAATCCGTGGCCCTGCAGGTAGACGCGGTCGCCAGCCACACGCAGTGGATGGTTCACACGAAGTTCATAATCTTCCCAGGTCTCTGGGTCATTTTGAATGTCATCGCCCACGGCATAGGAAATATTTGAGCGGAACATCTCAGCCTGGCCATTGGCCAAATAATCAGCTGAGAAATCATGAGCCTCAAAACAAAAAGTGTTCAAGCCCGTGCCATCAAAGTTGGCGCCTGCACGGAAAGAGTCATAGTTGGCGGTTGCCGTATTACAGAAGGTGGAGTTTTGCTGACCATCGGTAACCACAATGATCTGGCCCTCATAGTAAAACAGCCGACCTAGACCAGCCGAAAGAATCACACCAACAATGCCGAGGTGGAAAACCAGGTTGAAAAACTCGCGGATATAACCCTTCTCCGCTGCAACTGAGGTCGCACCAGCGCGGTCCTCAGCGGGCGAATATTCTGTAATTTTCCAGCCCTTGAGCAGCTTCAATGCATCTGCTTTAACCTCGTCCGCTGGCTTGTCGACGACCCCCTCGCCGTGGTGGTTAAGGCGAGCCAGGTTGCGCGGCGCCCGCACCACGGGAGCGCGCATTGCCTTGTAATGATCCCAGCTACGGGGCAGAATACAGCCCACCAAAGAGATCAGAAGCAGCACATAAATAGCGGTAAACCACGATGAGGAGAAGACATCAAAAAGCTGCAGCTTATCGTAGATTTCGGCGAGCTTGCCATTATTGGCCAGGTACTCGGTGACATTTGATTCATTTAGCGAACGCTGCGGCAGCAAAGCTCCCGGAATTGCTGCGATCGCCAAAAGAAACAGCAACGCCAGTGCGGTGCGCATACTGGTGAGCCAGTGCCACGCCTTTTTTGCGTAAACCTTGACTGTTTTTAGCATTGTTGTGCTGCTTCGCTTCCTAGGTTGAAAAAATAGTGAAAACTGCGGGTCGTTCTTAGATCAGAGTGGCGCCATATTCGACGGTCCACTGACGAACCCAGTTAATAAAAATTGCCCAAGAACCGGACAACAATGCCACGCCGACCAAAATCAGTAGAACACCACCAATAATTTGAATAGTGCGGGAGTGCTTACGCAGCCAGCTCACGCCGGTGAGTGCCTTGGTGGAACCCAGCGCAATCAACAAAAATGGCAAGCCCAAACCGAGGCAATAACCCACGATAAGAATGACACCACGTACCGCAGTCATTCCTTCAGTGCCCGCAGATACCGAAATAATTGCCGCCAGTGTTGGTCCTAAACAAGGAGTCCAGCCCAGTGCAAAGACACCACCCAAAAGTGGTGCGCCCAACCATGTGGTCCAGCGTTTTGGAGCCATGCGGGTATCGCGCTGCAGGCTGGGGATAAAGCCCATAAACACAATGCCCATGATGATGGTGATTACGCCACCAACGCGCATAAGGGTTTCTGCGTTCAAAGTCAGTGCACTAATGGCACCAAAAACAGTGGCCGTGGCCAGTACAAAGACCACCGTGAAGCCCAGGATGAACAGAAGTGCAGCACCGCCGACGGCGAGCCGCTTCTTTTTCACCTTGGTGCCATCAGAGGTGTACTCCACTTCCCCACCAACCACACCGGCCAAATAGGAAATATATCCGGGGACCAGTGGCACTACGCAGGGGCTGGCAAAAGAGACCAGGCCAGCGAGGGCGGCGGCCAAAATTCCTAGGACGAGTGGCCCAGAGGTGGCGACATCAGCAAATTGTTGGCCAATACCTTGGGCCACAATTAGTTCAGACATCTAAGCCTCATCCAGTAGTGGCAAGGCTACGTCGAGGACATCCTGAGAGGTTACCTCACGCAAAAAGACTGCTGCAGGTCGATGCTGCTTATCCAGCACAATAGTGGTGGGGATAACAGAGGCTGGCACACCACCAAGCTGAGCTGCCGTCATAAACGGTGGGTCATAAATGCTGGGGTAGGTAATGCCATTATCGGTAACAAAGTCTTGGGCAATATCGCGGGAATAGTCGCGCACATTAATTCCCAGTACGGTACCACCGGGGGTGTCACCATTTCCGGCTGCTTGGAGCTCTTCATGGATCGTCTGGAGATCATCAGACTCTGAACGGCATGGTGCACACCACTGGCCCCATGCATTAAGCACTACAACCTGGCCTTCAAAATCTGCGAGGTTGATGTTCTTGGTTTCATCCATCAAGGATTCGCCACTGATATCAGCCAGGTTGTCACGCTCGGCTTCATCATAAAAAATTTCGGTTTGGCCACCTGGTGAGTGGAATTGGAAGGTTCCACCGACTGCGACGGCATCAGTACCTGCAGTGCTGTCATCACTGCAGGCCACCAGCGTCACCGAACCGAGGGCTACCATGGCCAGTGTCGCTGCACACTTAGCTATACGCACGATTGATCAGATCTCCTGTGCTGGTTCGTTGTAATGGACTTCAACAATTTGACCTCCCTGGTAGACCAAAGAGGTCACCGAGGCAAGATCGCATTGACGGGCTGCAGGGTTGTGCCTAAGTTGCTTGCCGCGCGCAAATCGCTGGACGCACACAATGGGCAGTTGGTGGCTGACCAAAATAGCCTCATGGCCTTCGGCTGCCACTCGAGCGCGCTCGACGGCTGCCATCATGCGCTCGAGAATATCCTCATAATGCTCGCCCCAGCTGGGCAAAGCGGGGTTGCGCATCAAAGGCCAGCGCACGGGATTCCACAATTGGGAACGCAGTCCCTTGGTGCGCAGACCTTCAAAGCGATTTCCTGCTTCCAGGAGATCATCATCAGTTTGGACTTCCAGGCCAGTGATGGCAGCAAAAGGTTGCGAGGTTTCCTGCACACGCTGCAAGGGAGATGCAGCGAGGTAGGTGACGTCGTGTCCTTTGAAGGAGGCGGCGGTGGCAGCTGCTTGGCTGCGTCCCCGGGCAGAGAGACGGTAGCCGGGCATGCGGCCGTAGAGAATCTTTTCCGGGTTGTGTACCTCGCCGTGTCGGACGAGGTGGACAATCGTTGAGCTCATGATGCCTTCGGGTCAGTTTGGGGTGGCTGCAGCAGCTGCGCGGGCAGCGGGCACAAGTGCGTTTTCAATCTTCTGGAAATCATCGTCCGTTAGGGCCGAAGAAACAAACCAGGTTTCGAAAACGCTTGGTGGAGCGTATACGCCGTGATCCAAAAGTGTGTGGAAGAAAGGTGCAAAGCGGAATGTATCCGCAGCCTTCATATCGTTGAAGTTATGACCTTCGCCCTCGGCAAAACGAATGGAGAGCATATTGGAGGCGCGCTGAATGTGGTGGGCAACACCTTCACGGGTCAGGGCTTGAGAAATCAAGCTATCGAGGCGATCTGCGTTAGCGTTGACCGTGGCGTAGAGGGACTCGTCGGCAAGCTTCAAAGAAGCCCGACCAGCTGCAACCGCAACGGGGTTACCGGAGAGGGTTCCTGCCTGGTAGACCGGCCCCTGTGGGGCAAGCATGTTCATGATTTCAGCCTTGCCGCCAAAGGCGGCGGCGGGTAGACCACCGGAGACAACCTTGCCGAAGGTGACGAGGTCAGCGGTGACCTTGTCAATGCCAAACCAACCGCGGTAGGAGGTGCGGAAACCGGTCATGACCTCGTCCAAGATAAGCAGTGCGCCATCGGCGTGGGCAATGGCCAGCAGCTTGTCATTGAAGTTATTTTGCGGCGCAACGGTGCCCATATTACCGCCTGCTGCCTCTGCAATAATGCAGGCAATTTGGCCTGGGTACTGCGCAAATGCATTGCGGACTGCTTCAATATCGTTATAAGGAACCACGATGGTATCAGAGGTCTGAGCGCCGGTAATGCCTGGGGAATCTGGAAGCGCAAAGGTAGCTACGCCAGAGCCAGCAGATGCCAAAAGTGCATCCACGTGGCCGTGGTAGCAGCCCTCGAACTTCAAGATCTTGGAACGGCGGGTGTAGCCGCGAGCCAGGCGTACAGCTGACATGGTGGCCTCGGTGCCGGAGTTAACCAAGCGAACCTCTTCTACGGAGGTGCGCTTGACGATGTCTTGGGCAAGCTCAACTTCACCGATGGTGGGAGCGCCGAAGGACAGGCCATCGACAACAGCCTTTTGTACTGCCTCTACTACTGCGGGGTGGGCGTGGCCCATAAGCATAGGTCCCCAGGAGCAAACGAGGTCCACATATTCATTGCCATCGACGTCAATAAGGGTGGAGCCATGTGCCTTTTCAATAAAGCGAGCCTGACCTCCAACGGAACCAAAGGCCCTTACCGGGGAATTCACACCTCCCGGGGTCAACTTTTGTGCTTGTTCAAACCAGTGCGCTGAGCGGGCAGTATTGGCGGAAGTACCCTTAAAGGATGAAGTCATATCAGTCATTGTATTGATTGAAGCTGTGAATCCAATCCAGCGGTTTGACAGGCTTGCCCTAAAACTATTTCCCCCACCTAAATAACTGCCCTAAAAGGGGGAAATTTATGTGGGGGAAGTAAAGGTTTTTAAGGCTTGGCTTTTGGTTTGGGGCTGCTACCGGAAGTGGCTTTCCTATGCTGGTAGCTGCAAAATTCGCTGCACCGCTGCGCGAGCATCGGCAATGACAGCAGGCACTCCCACTCCCCCAGCCCACGCACCAATGGCCTCAAGTCCAGGCACATTTGCGATTTCTGCGCGTGCAGCAGCCACAGTTTGAATGTGGTCAACGCCATAGGCAGGAAGTCCGCCGAACCAACGCTGAACATAAATTTCGCTCAGGCCTGCAGCCCGGCCGTCAAAGCCGGTGATGGTCTGGAGATCATCAAGGGCAGCATCAACCAGCGCATCCTCATCCATGCGGGAAGTTTTTTCATCGCCGAGGCGACCAAAGGATGCACGTACCAAGGCGCCACCATGCTCTGCTAGGTGAGGCCACTTCTTGGAGGAGAAGGTAAAGGCCTTTGCAGTGATGCCAGGTTCACCCACGGCAATCAGCACGCCGGAGTTATCTGGCAAGCCTTCAGCGGAATCAAAGTGCATACCCACCACCGCAGAAGAAGCCAGCTTGATTGCCTTCAAATGTGGTCCTGCCGTTGGAACCAGATCGCGGAGCAACACGGCAGCCGTTGGTGCTGGTACTGCCAAAATTACGCGGTCATAGATACCTTCACCGCCGCCCTTGATGGAAAAGCCCGCACCAGCTTGAGTGATGGCGGAAACAAAGGAATCCAGGTGAATATCTGCACCGCATTTATCGGCCAAGGCCTCATAAAGCTCGGCGTAGCCATCTTTAAAAGTCTGGAAAACCGGGCGGGTTTCAGAGGTCTTTTTAGCCTCGGCACGCTGAGCTTCCACAGCCTTAACCGCAGCGCTTAAGGTAACCGGCTGGCCCGCCTCTGCCAGTTGGTCAAGGGCTGCTGCCAGTGCGGGCACCGTTGCGCGCACACCCAGATCATCGGCAGTGGAGGAATAAACTCCGCCCAACAACGAGGACACCACGCTATCGACGATTCCATCGCCGTATTGCTGGCGAACCAGTGCACCCACGGAAATATCTGCACCTGGGGTCCACTCAAAGGGGGCGTCCGCTCCACCTGCTGGCGCTGATGCGGGGATGCCCATGACGCCACCGGCGGGGAATTCTTGTAATTTTCCACCAGCGTAGAACTGAGATTTTGCCCCAGAAGGAGTGACCAGGGAATCGCCCAGCCCAAGTTCTTGGAAGAAGTCAACGGCGTCAGAGCGCGCTGCTAAGAAAGCTTCTGCACCAATATCGGTCGGGCCAGAGGCAAAAGGAACTGTGAACAATTTGCCACCAATCCGCTCCCCTGCCTCGAGGACATCAATATGGGCTTCCGGGTCAGCCTTGTGAATTTCATAGGCTGCGGTGAGGCCTGCAAGACCTGCTCCGATTATGGCAAAACGCATGAAACTTCCTTAGATCAGCGAACGTACTTTAGGCGTGGATGATGGAAATGGCTTCCGTAATATCTTCGGCGACAGTATTTGGCAGTACGCCATGTCCCAGATTGAAGATATGGCCGGTGGCATTTCCGGCAGCAATTGCTGCTGCTGCCTCTTCTTTAATGCGGGCAATTTCCCGGGTTAATGGTTGGGTACCTGCAAAAAGCAATGCTGGATCCAGGTTACCCTGCAAAACCTTCGGACCAGAGACAGCTGCAATACGCTGCGCAGCCTTATCCAAAGGCACGCGCCAGTCCACACCCATAACCTCGGAACCAGCTCGGCTCATGGCGCCGAGGATTTCGCCGGTGCCCACCCCAAAGTGAATGCGTGGGATGGCGTACTGCTCAATTTCGCTCAAGATCTGGGTGGAATATGGCAGCACAAATTCGGTGTAGTCACGCTCGGTGAGAAAGCCTGCCCAGGAGTCAAAAAGCTGCATGGCATCGATGCCAGCGTCGATTTGCACCTTCAAAAAGTTCACGATGGTAGGTACCAGGCGCTGCATGAGGGCATGCCAGGTTTCTGGATCCCCGTGCATCATGGCCTTGGTTTTTTCATGGTTTTTGGAAGGTCCACCTTCAACCAGGTAGCTGGCCAGGGTGAAAGGAGCGCCGGCAAAACCGATGAGGGCTTGCTGTGGGTTAAGTTCTTCCAAAATGATGCCAATACCGGCTGCTACCACTGGTACGTCAACGTCCAGGATGGGCAGGTTGGAGACATCTTCGCGGGTGCGAATGGGTGCGTCCAGAACAGGTCCGCGGCCTGCCACAATTTCCACACCCACACCAGCTGCACGCAGTGGAACCACAATGTCAGAGAACAAAATTGCGGCGTCAACATCATGGCGACGCACTGGCTGCATGGTGATTTCAGCCAGGATTTCTGGCATAAAGCAGGAATCTAGCATGCCGATTCCCGCGCGGACTTCCTTATATTCCGGCAGTGAGCGGCCTGCCTGGCGCATAAACCACACTGGGGTGCGGGTGGGGGTTTTGCCATTGATGGCATCTAATAAAGGTGCATTGTGCAAAACTCGGCGGGCAGCCGGAATGGAGTGAGAATACATGGGCTCAATCTTGCCCCATTTAAAGAAATTTGGGAAAGAAGCCACCCCTAATCAACGATATGTTCATCCATAAAAGGGTGGATTTCTACACCCTATTTGTGCATGGCGCCCGGCTACCCCGGGCTTTTAGGCCAGCGAGGTCGAACCGGAATTAGTAGCGGCGGGCGCGCCCAGAGCGCCATTCAATCAGCAGTGACGAGGTGAGCATAATCAGCGTGGCTGCCATGGGGTGCAGCATTCCAGACACGGCCAACAGCATGGCCACTGCGTTATAGCCCCAGGCCAGGGATAGGTTTCCATTTACCAATTTTGCATATCGACGAGCCAAGGTGAAAAGATGCGGCACGGAGGAGACTTCCTCCCGCAGCAACACCACATCAGCTGCGGGATCATCGCAATCATCACGCAGCTCACGCGGATTATCTACCCCCATGAGGATGCCCACATCGGCCACACGCAAACAGTCCATCACGGAACCATCACCAATCATGGCCACTGTTGATCCACGAGTGTGCACAGCTCGCACGGCCTGTGGCTTTTTACCCGGCGCGATTCCTGCAAGCACATGGGAAATACCCAAACTATCGGCGTAACGGCGTGCTACCGGGTAAGTATCTCGAGACAGCATCATGGTTTCAATGCCTTGTTCCTCAATATCGATAATCGCATCGCCAGCATCGGGGCGGACATGATCGTTGAGGGTAATAACGCCACGATCCTTACCCTTCCAGCGCACAATAAGTGGCGCGCCACCAGAGATCGCGGCTGCAGTTAGGCGGGGGCTCAACGTTGCACGCACTTCGGTCATTGAGCGCGGACGCCACAGCATTGCTTCCACTGAACGCATTTTGAGTTCACCAGAGGAATTGGCCATGGGGATTTCAATATTTCCCAAGAAGCTGCCTTCTTCGGTGATTTCCACATTGCCCACTTCAATCCAGTGCGGAATATTTTCACCACCAGCACCAGCATCGCGGGCTTCGCGGGCAGCTTTCACCAAGGCGCGCGATACCGCGTGCGGAGATTCAATGGCGAGAGCACCTGCAACGCGCAATACCAATTCGGGATCTTCCCCCTTATCAGCGGTTACCGTTTCCACCATCATCTGGCCGTCGGTGAGAGTGCCAAGCCTGTTAAAGATAGCGGTGTCGACGTCGTCAAGCACGCGGAACACCTCACCGCTACGTACGAGCATGCCGCCACGGGCTGCGGCCTCAATAATATTTTTGGTGGCCAGCGGGGCCGACAGGGCCAGCGCCACCGGTGCCACGCAGGCGAGTACGGCCAGCGTGGTGGTAAACGCGGCGTAGATGTTGCCAGAAATCAGCGCCCACAGCGCAAAATCAACCACCGCGAGGGTAAAGGTAACAGGAACCAGGGTTCCTGCAGATCTTATCGACGCCCTGTTGTGGCGGTTTTCGCGCATGGTGGACTCTTTGACCCAGCGGTGCACGGCAGCAATTTTGGTGCGGTGTCCGGTGCGATGCACACGAACTTTCAGGGTTGCTTCCTGATTGAGGCTGCCAGCAGTAACCTTGTCATTTACCTTGACCTCGCGGGAATCCTCGCCCATGATGATGCTCGCTGCGATTTTGGAACCGCCACCAATGACCACACCATCGACGGGAATAATCGTATTCGCCGGAACGATGATGTCATCACTAACACGAACTTCTTGGATGGGGATTTGAAGTTCTTCCGCGACTCGGCTCAGGCGGTGTTTACGCACCACAGTGACCATTTGTTGGGGGTCCACCTGCATGCGATCAAGTTCTGCCAACAAGCTGGAGTTACTGGTACGACGGGTTAACAAGCGCCCTGCCAGCAGCAATACTGTCATTCCGCAAGCTACATCAAAATAGATTTCATTTTGAGTCAGGGTTCCATAGTTGAAGGCGAACCACGCCGGGTAGGAACGCCAGCTGGGATCACCTGGGGTTTGGAATAACAGCATGGCAATCGACCACAAATAGGCTGCAATAATCGCCACGGAACTGGTGGCATCCAGTGCAGAAATACCTCTGCGCATGCCTCCGGCAGCTGCTCGGTGGAAAGGCCACGCGCCCCACGTCACCACTGGCAATGCCAAAACCGCGACCACCCATTGCCAATAATCAAATTGCAGGGAGGTATCAAAGGAAAGGATGAGCACCACCAAGGCCAGTGGCAAACAGACCCACAAACGCAAAGGTGTAATGAGCGCACGCGCAGTAAAGAGCACGTCTTCGCTCAAGTGGAGATCTTTTTCATCTTCACTCTTATGCTTGCGCTTAATCCAGCCACTTTCCCGGGCTTTGAGGGAAGCAATAAATTCTTCGCGGTTGTGTCGACGCACGCGCGGACTGATTCGATTAGATTCCAAACGGGAACGATATCGCTCCACCCGCGCTTCGCGCCCAGCTTCTGCACTTAGGCGCTGATGACGGCGCAGCAGTGAAGAATTAGAAAGCTGCGCCTTCACGCCAAAGGATGCAAAGACCTCGATGATGGTTTCCGGTGCTAAACGATCAGTAGCAGTAACCCAGGCGGTAGCTGAAGGATAAATCAGATTGGCGGAAACTCCAGGAATCTCTTCCAAGGCTTTTTCAATTGCCACCAAAGAGGGCGCTCCCTCTAAGCCCTCCAGCTCAAAGCCCATGGAAACCTTGGGGCCAAGATCAATTTCCTCGTCTTCGTCCTCGGGTTTTTGACGCATGCCAATACCTGCCTTGAGGGCAGCGTCTTTGGCGTCATGAATGGCGGAATCTACTGCATTTTCCACCTCTTGGTGCTCCGGGGTGCTCACAATCAACTTTCTTGGGTGAGAGAGGGGTAAAAGCGATTAGCTTAATGAGACCACAGTATAGGCAGCAAACTCTATTTTCTTTGATTAACCATTCGAGCCATGTGGTTTCGCTCAATGTGATCACTAATTGCCGGCCTAAAGAGCAAGACCCCAGCTAGAGCCAAAAGCAAGGCAATGACTGCGAGGGCAAATCCACCTGCTCTGGTGGCAAAAGAAAGCAGATCAACCAGCACGACCAATACGATGAGTGCCAACAATACCCGGCGCGGAGTTTTGCCACCGCGAGGCAGTTGCGAGGTCAGAGCCGCAATGACAACTCCGGCAAAACCGTTAATTCCGCCAATGAACTTCTGATTGTTAATGACAGTTTCTTTTGCACTTTCCGCCACATCATCTGGTCCCGTATAGCCGGCGGTATAGAGGATAAGACCGGTCAGGACCATAAAAGCTGCGGTAACTAAGAGCAGTCCAAAAACGATCTTGAGCATTCGGGGCAGACTGCCATCCTCGGCAGAAGGTTTAAGGATGGGCCGGCGGTTAATATCATCGCCACCGGTAGCGGGTGATGGGAACATGCTAGGCATGGAGGGCTCCGTCGAAAAGCGTGGTTTTTAAGGTTTTGGGGAATCGCTAAGCCATTTAAGGGACTCTTCACTGCGGGAGAGTGCATAGGCCAGGCCAGCGCTGACGCCGATGAGGATCTGGATGCAGCCATCGACGGCATAAAGCGCGATGGGGATATCGAGCCCGCCGGGGGATGCGAAGAAGAGGGTGAGGGTACGCAGAATAAAGAAGAAGCTGAAGATGGTGAGCAGCATAAATGCCGTAGGGGTGCGCTTGGTGTGCTTCCTTACGACCTGCACCATCCACAACAAGATTGCGATAACGATGAGGTTAAACAAGCCCATCACCAGAGCTGCAGCGACAACTGTGGCGTCAACCATGGATTCCGAGAGGCCTTCGGCCTGGGCTTGTTCGGCCGCAACTTCTCTCAAGGCTGAGGGGTCCATGAAGGTCATGATCAGATTGAAAATCTGGTGGATGAATTCCAGTCCGATCATCACTGCCCAGACCTTGAAGAGGAGTCGGAGAGTTTCGCCCATTTTGCCTCCATCACCGGGTGCAGTGGGCTGCTGTGCTTCTCCCGCAGGGCTAGGTGGGGAAGACTTTTTGGGTGTGAGGTTGGGAAGAATACTCATAGGTGTCCTAGTTTAGTGGAGTTGTTTCTAAACTCTGGGCTTAGCGCAGTTTGCGAGCTGCCTCGGTAGCAAAATAGGTAAGGATTTGGTTGGCACCAGCGCGCTTAATGGAGATCAAAGATTCCATCATGACAGCCTCGGTGTTGATCCAACCGTTGAGACCAGCCGCTTGAATCATGGCGTATTCGCCAGAGACTTGATAAGCCGCAACAGGCACTGGGGAGGCCTCGGCAACGCGGGTGAGCACATCCAGATATGGCAGTGCGGGCTTAACCATGACAAAGTCTGCGCCCTCAGCAATATCGAGCTCTACTTCCAGCAGGGATTCGCGCAGGTTGGCAGGATCTTGCTGGTAGGTGCGACGATCGCCTTCAAGGGAGGATCCTACTGCCTCGCGGAAAGGACCAAAGAAGGAGGAGGCGTACTTTGCGGAATAAGCCATGATGGCCACGTCTTCAAAACCAGCGGCGTCAAGTGCTCCGCGGATGGCTGCGATTTGGCCGTCCATCATGCCGGAGGGGCTGACAATGTGGGCGCCAGCCTGTGCCTGTGCGACGGCCATCTGTTGGTAAAGAGGCAAGGTTGCGTCATTGTCCACGATGGCGTTGCCGTGGCGATCAATGCTCACAGCTCCGCAGTGTCCGTGATCGGTGAACTCGTCCAGGCAGGTATCTGCCATGATCATGAGGTCATCGCCGAATTCTTCACGCAGTGCAATAAGTCCCTTGTTGAGTATGCCGTCTTCTGCCCAAGCCTGGGAGCCGGTGGCGTCCTTATCTGATTCCACTGGCACGCCAAAGAGGTCTACACACCGTACACCCGCATCAAGTGCTTCATGGGCAGCCTTGAGCAGGGAGTCCTTGGTGTGGTTAAAAACGCCAGGCATGGAGGTAATTTCGCGGGGCTCAGTGATGCCATCTGCAATAAACATGGGCAAGATGAGGTCTGCTGGACGCAGAGAAGTTTCCGCTACCAATTCCCGCATTGCTGGGTTGCTACGCAAACGGCGTGGGCGACGAATAAGGTGCTGAGAGTAATCATTAAATTCGCTCATGATGGATCCTTCTTTCTCATTCTTTTTTAGGTCTTATCCCATCATAGAGACTGGGGTGAACACGGCAGCTTCCACGCATTTTTAACGCGCTTGCAAACGTGCCTTTGAGGCCGCAATAAACTGATTGCAAAAGCTTTCTAGCTGGCCTTTTTCATAGTCAGGTGAGAAGCGTTTACCCACCACCACAATGGGGCAGGAATATACATGTGAGCCATCTTTAGCTTCGGCGATAATTGCCAGATCGGTGCCATAATCATCGGTGATCACAGCCCAGTCCATGCCGATTTCTTGGCGCAGGAACTCCCCCACCACCACGCCAAACATCTGTTGTAGATCAGTGACATCAAGATCCGGTTGCTGCGCGGCCGATTCCTTATACTGCTCCACCGTGGTTTCAAAGTCTTGGTAAATCTGTGGGGCAGCGAGCGTAAATCCAGCCTCCTGCGCAGTGCGCAAGAGGCTGTCTTTCCATGCGTTAGTGTCGGCGTCGAGTTGCTGGATGTCCATGGACAACACCCTACTCAAAAACTTCTTTTAGGAAGCTTTACGGCGCCTGCGCTTCTTCCGCGCTGGTGGAAGCTGATCGATAGCACGCAAATGAGCCACATGCTCTGCGAGTGCATCAATTAGTTCCGGTACCTCGGCAACCTCTGGAATGACATCAACACGCAGACCCAACTCTTCTGCAGTTGCTGCCGTCATTGGTCCAATACATGCAATGATGGTGCGCTGATGTGGCTTTCCAGCAATGCCAACGAGGTTCTTTACCGTCGAGGAAGAGGTAAAAGCCACGGCGTCAAAACCACCGGTTTTGATCATGTCGCGAATTTCAGCGCTGGGAGGAGCAGCACGCACTGTGCGATACGCAACCACATCCTCTACTTCCCAGCCAAGTTCGCTGAGCCCATCAACCAAGACATCGGTGGCAATATCCGCACGTGGCAAGAGCACGCGTCCGACGGGGTCAAGTTCTTCCACATATTCAGGGAAGACGTCGACCAAGCCCTTTGCGTTTTGACGATTCCTCGGTGGCAAAAGCTCAGGAGTGATGCCCAGCGCACGGATCTCCGCAGCGGTCTTTTCACCAACGGCGGCAATGCGCACACCGGCAAAAGAGCGGGAGTCTAGTCCGAACTCGGAGATCTTATCCCACACTGCCTTAACGGCATTTACGCTGGTAAGCACTACCCACTGGTAGCGGCCTTCCACAATTCCCTTAACTGCACGTTCCATCTGTGCCGGGTTGCGTGGAGGCTCCACCGAAATGGTGGGTACTTCCATTGGAATTGCGCCGTGGCTGCTTAGGCGCTCGCTCATCGATGCTGCCTGGTTTTTAGCGCGCGGAACAAGCACACGCCAACCATAAAGTGCGCGGTTTTCCCACCAAGAATACTTGGCTCGATCATCTACACCTTTTCCAAGGGTAATAACCAAAGGTCCGGCGAGTTCACCATCAAGTTTGGCCAGGCCTGCCAAGGTGGTGTCATAGGTGCGCTGCAGGCGAGTGGTGCCATGCGCAGTCACGGACACTGGAGTATCCATTGGCATATTGCGGGTTTTCAGCTCATCAGCAATGCGGCCCAAATCCTGCTCACGAGCCTGCAAAACCAAAGGCTGAGGTGCATTAACTAGTTGATCCCAGTCAATATCCACACCGTTGACATCAGTTTCGGTATAGGTAGAGCCCAACGCAATGCCCGCAAAAGCAGGAACGGTTGCCGGCAAAGACATACCGGGAACTACCTGGAACTCAAATCCTGCTGCAGAAACAGCAGAGATTTCAGCCAAAACTGAATCACTGCTTAAAGGGTTGCCGGTTACTAGGCGAATGACATCTCCGCCATGGGAAAGTGCTTCTTGGACCAGTTTCACGATTTCTGCTGGATTAGATTCCGCAACCTCTACGATTTCCGCAGCGGTGGGAGGCGCAGGACGTGCTGGTTTTCGACGGGCACCGGCTTCTTTGGCAGCAATGCACATGGCTTCATATGCATCTTCTGCTTCCTGAACTTTATCTTCAGGAACTGGGATTTCCGTTGCTACAAAAGCACGCACTCCCTCAAGTACTTGTTCATCAGTAATTGCCCGAACAGTATTTCCAAGTACTTCGCGCGCACGAACCGTCAGCAGATCTGGATTACCGGGTCCTGCTCCAACAAAAATGACCTTGCCTGGAAGCAGCTCTTCGGCTTGTTCATCATGCATCGCAACAGGACGCAATTTTCCTGTTACGGGCGTTTCAACCCCGGAGGTCTCGGAAACCTGGCTGGTTTCGATCCCGCTGGTATCAGCCATTTCGGCCTTTTGGGCGATAGTCATCAATATCTTTTCTAGTTCTTGTCTCGAAAGCGACCAACATGCATCATCAACAAGAAAAAGCCGAATCTGAAGATCCGGTTTGCACAGAAGTTGATGATGCACACTGACCGCATCCGGATGAGGACGTAACTGGTCGGCGCACAATTTCACACTCAACATAAATGCAGCTATCTGTAATGATTTCCGCCGGCATGGTCATAAGTGACCACCCTCAAGTTGAGTGTTTAACGTGTGGTATATACACGATAATTCAGTGAAGCCGTTTTAGGAAAACCGCTGCCAGCGCTGCTAATATCAAACGCCTTTTTCACCCCTTGCATTAGGTCCCCAATTTTTTACATCTCCGCAGGTCCATGGCACTAGCATCCCGTCACTCAGGAGTCATATGCCATTTAGGCCACACTCCCCTCCCACCTTGGAAGGCTAGGCCTCTTTTCACCATATGAGACAAGGAGTTCACAAACCTCTGGTATACAAGGGCTCATGTTCGGAAATAAAGACGTAGAAATCCAGTCCCTCAAACTAAGAATCAGCGCTTTAGAAGAAACGGTTGCCCGTCAGCAGCAACTGCTCGAACAATTGCTTGAAGCAGGTGACCTCAAACCGAGTATTCCGCAGTCCCTCCTGCCACAGCGATCAGCCCTCCACCCAGAAGTCCAGGCGTTATTGAAAGCAGGCAAAGAAATTGCCGCTATCAAGCGACACCGTGAAATAACCGGTGTCGGTTTGAAGGCGGCAAAGGATGCTATCGATCGAGAAAAGCCACTGCACAGTTGGAGCAGCTAGAGCGACAGGAAGGTCTCGCGCATCCGGCTAGCATCTGCTTCCAGGCCAGTGAAAAGACCGAAAGCATCAACAGCTTGGTAGATCGCCATGCGGGTGCCGTCGAGAGTTTGGCAACCAAGAGCCCGTGCCGTAGCCAGAAGCTCGGTTTCAATAGGCATATAAACAACATCGGCAACCCAATGTGCTGGGGTCAGGCATGCGGTATCAAAAGCTGTTCCCGGATGTGCCAACATTCCCATGGGAGTTGCATTGACCACGCCATCTGCCTGGGCAATTGAAGTTTCAATTCCGCGCGCATCCACTCCGCGAACAGCCTCGCGGCCAATTGCCTTATTAATTTCCGCTGCCAGAGCTTCTGCGCGGGTGGAATCAAGATCGGCAACCAGCAGCTCTCTTACGCCATGAGTCACCAAAGCATAGGCCACTGCATTGCCCACTCCACCGGCACCAACCTGAACCACGGTATCCATTTTTGCCTGTGGTAGGCCTTCTTCAAGTCCACGTGCAAAGCCGGTGACATCGGTGTTATGGCCGGTGGTACGGCCCTCTGGAGAAATCACCACAGTATTAACCGCGCCTAGTTGCTGAGCTTGTTCCGAAACTTCATCAAGCAGCGGCACAATGGCTTGTTTAAAAGGATGTGTGATGTTCAGGCCATTAAATCCAAGGGCGAGGGCTGCGTCGAGAAGCGTCTTTAGCTCGCGCCCACTGGCGCGTTTGCCCCGGGTATCAATGCGGCGGTAGACGGTCGCCGCCCCGTGTGCCAGGCCTTCGGCCTCGTGCATTGCGGGGGTGCGGGAGAGATCGAGGCCTTCTCCGATTAGGCCGAGGAGAATGCTGTCGCGGTTCATAAATAGAGTCCTCTAGAGATTATTGAGTGCGCTGGGCCAAAAGATCCACGGCATAGCGGTAGCCCTGGATTCCGGCGCCGGCAAAAACGGCAATGGCTGCCAAAGAAATATAGGAATGGTGGCGGAATTCCTCGCGCGCATGGGGATTACTAATATGCACCTCAACAGTGGGCAGGTCAGAAGCCTTAACTGCATCCAACAAAGCCACTGAAGTGTGGGTAAGACCGCCGGGATTAATTACACAGCCCAGATGAGTTTCGCGTGCTTTGTGCAGGGCATCAATGAGATCGCCTTCGTGATTGCTTTGCAGGGCATCAATTTCAAGGCCATGCTTGGCGGCTTCTGCAGTGGCCAATGCAACAACGTCGTCCAAGGTGTCATGCCCATAAATATCTGGTTCACGCTTGCCCAACATGTTGAGGTTTGGTCCATTAAGCAGCAAAATTTTTCCGGGCATTAATTTTCTTTCCTTAGGTTGTGGGGGTGGGTTTATTTAGGTCCTATTTCGGCCCTATTTAGGTATCCCGCGCTCAGCATCTCTGACTTTACGATACTGCGCAGCCAATCGAACCGGCGCGTTTGTTTCACCCCAACCTGCAAATCCCCCGCGGCGCTCAACCACCTCAAAAAACATGGTGCCCAAGGTCAGCGTATAAAAATGCAGGTATTCGCCCTGGTCATCGCGATCATAAAGGAGGCTATTTTCCCGCAACTGCGCCAAAAATTCCGCATCCAAATCAAAGCGCGCTTGAAGATCCTCGAAGTAATTCTCCGGAACCTCCAAAAACTGCAGGCCACGCTTCCGCGCACGCTGCGCAACCGCCACAATGTCATCGGTGGCAAAGGCGATGTGCTCAGGATAAGCCGCATCCAAAAATGCACCCTGCTCACCATCCTCCGGCGCCGCACTCAACAAGAGCCGCACCGCATCATTCGGCGAGCGCATCACCTCATTGCGCACCAACCCAATCGGGCTCGGAAACTCGTCCTGACCATGGGATTCCAAGGCCATCAAGGAGGTATAAAACAGCACCGCCTCGTCATAATGCTGCCATGGTTGCGCCAAATTTACATGGTCAATGCCCCCGATTAAAGAAGCTTCCAAATCATGCTTATCGACGCCGAACTCGCCCAGCCACGCGGCCGCCCCATCGGGGCTCGGACCCGAAAAATAGATTTCTATGCCATCAGGGGAATAAACACCTTTAAGGTCAGCTTCATCTGCTTGCCTATCCCGCTTAATGGTTTCCGCCTGCAGGAGTTCCGCTCGCGCGTGGGCTGCTTGTGGATCGGACGTTGCAAATCCCATGGCACTAAGTGTGGTGGGCGCACCTGTGGGTCCACGATCACAAATGACAATTTTGACTTCACCCTGGGTCCACAGTTGAAAATCTTGTTTGCTGCGATGATGCCCGCCCAAACGGAATCCCAATTGGTGCAATACCCGAATGGTTTCCCCGAGTCGCCCGGTTTCGATCTCCAAGAAATCAAATCCACTTGGCTCCGCCACCTCAGGGAGAGGCTTCAGCTCAAGATTATTAATTCTTTCTGCTGCCGGAAGCGCCCGCCATGTTTGATCCTCCAGCCAGCGCAAAGAGCGCAGTCCATCAATGGCGGTGCGATGAACATTGGCCTTGCGGAAAGAATCATTAAAGATCTCCAAGGACACCGGCCCTTGATATCCCGTCCGGGTGAGGTGCACCATGAACTTCACCAGGTCAAAATCACCTTCACCAGGGAAAACCCGATGATGGCGCGACCAAGACAAAATATCCATGCTCAGCTTCGCCGCATCAGCCAGCTGCACAAAGAAGATCTTCTCCCCTTTGATCTGCTCCACTGCATCAGTGTCCCAGCCGCGGGAAAGAATATGGAAAGTATCCAAACAAGTACCGACCGCTGGATGATCTACCTTATCCACAATCGCATGGGCATGTTCAAAGTCATTAACAAACTTGCCCCAGGCAAGGGCTTCATAGGCGATTTTCACACCATATTGCTGAGCTAAATCTCCCGCCCGGCGAATCTGCTGCACAAAGAGCTCATCATCATTGATCGTGGCTGTGCCCACATTTGAGCACAGGAGGATGGTGTCAATACCGAGCCTTTGCATGAGCTTAAACTTGGCCTCCAGCCTGTGGAGATTCTGCTCAAACTTTTCCTCCGAAACTCCCTCAAGATCCCGGAAAGGCTGATAAAGATCCAGGCTAAGGCCTAATTCCGCAGCTCTTTGCCTAATCTGCTCAGCCGAATGTGGCGATACCACCAGATCCTGCTCAAAAATTTCTACCCCATCAAAGCCGGCATCTGCCGCTGCTCGCAGCTTCTCTGCCAGGGTTCCTGACAGACATACCGTTGCGATCGACATCCGCATTAGCGCACAAGCTCCTTCTCTTCCCGTGCCAAGTGGAGTTCATCAATTTCATCAAGGGTAAGCGACTTAGTTTCCTTTGCCGTAAAGGCTGCGATAGCCGCGATTACACAAGCAGCTCCCACGAAGACCGAAACGCGAAGCCAATTATCGCCCTCTGCTCCAGCGAGGTAGGAAGCGATAACCGGCACAAAACCGCCGGACACCGCAAAGCCGATCTGAGTTCCCAAAGCCAGGCCAGTCACGCGCACCGCAGTTGGGAACATCTCCGCATAAAATGCTGGCCACACCGCATTAGACATGGAATACAGCAGACCTGACATGAGAATTCCCATGAGGAAAATCATGGTCCAATTTCCGGAATAAATAGCGCCCAAGTAACCGTTCATTGCGAGCCCGGCGCCCAGAGCACCAAGAACAAACACAGTGCGACGTCCAATGCGATCCGCCAAAGCTCCGGATGCTGGAATTGCGAGCAGCGCAATCAAGTTGGCAACCACTGGAACCAGCAGCATTGTCGAGCGATCCATCCCCACAATATTGGTGGCAAAAGACAGCGACCAGACCGTAAAGACCACATTCACCGAATTGATCATCGCAGCCACCGCGACACGTGCCACTGCAGCCTTATGGAAACGCAAGGTCATCGCTAGTGGTGAAGGTCCCTTGACAGCATTTCCAGCAGCTTGTGCCTGCTGTGCTTCGCGGAATGCTGGTGGTTCTTCCAGTCCGCGACGAATCAAGAACGCGACCAAAACCACTGCTGCAGAAAGCCAGAATGGAACGCGCCATCCCCAGCTCATCAAGGCGTCTTCGCTCAGGAAGAGGGTGAAAGGGATAAACACCGCGGTAGCCAACAGAGTTCCAAATTGGGTTCCATGCAGGGTCCAGCTGGCGGTTAATGCGCGCTTGTCTTCCGCAGCGTGTTCCAGTGAAACTGAAATTGCGCTGGACTGTTCACCCGAAGCTGAAAGGCCTTGGATCACTCGGCACAACACCAAAAGTGCTGGTGCTAAGTAACCAACCTGATCAAAGGTGGGCAGACATCCCACTGCAAAGGTGGATCCACCAATAAGAAAGAGGCAGAGCATCAGGACAAATTTGCGACCATAACGGTCACCCAAAGGTCCCATAATCAAAGCTCCCAAGGGGCGCACCACATAGGCGACACCCACGGTTGCCATAGCAGCGAAGATTGCTACTCCGGGAGCAGTGTCTTTAGGGAAGAAGAGCTGGTTAAGCACCAATGCTGCGGCAGTTCCATAAACCGCAAAGTCATAGTATTCAAGTGCGGAGCCAATCCAACTTGATAGAGCTGCTCTTTTAGGGGTTTTGGCGAGTACCGGCGCATGCGCTGCAGTCTGGCTCTGTTGAATCATCAATGATCCTTTTCAAAGTTTGAGATATTCATGTCACATCAAGTTAGGCTTATGACCTCTAAGGAGAAGAATAAGTAGTTGTGACCTATAGTATAAATGCATAAAATGGAAATGTACTATGCATTTTGCACATACCCACAGAGAGTTATGCAGCAAATGAACCTTGACCAGCTGAAATATTTTCTAAGCGTGGCTCGCATTGGCCAAATTAACCGAGCAGCTGAAGAGCTATTAATTTCACAACCTGCACTCAGTCGCCAAATAACCGCTTTGGAAGATGAGGTTGGAGCTCCATTATTTCTGCGCCATTCTCGGGGCGTTTCCCTTACCAAAGCTGGCGAAATCCTCAGAGATGAAGCCAGAGAAATCCTTAACCGCATGCAAACTGTTGTTGATGAAATTCAATCCGGCGAACACCTCATCACCAGCATCAAGATCGGAGTTCCCCCTGGAATCCCCATCTCTTGGCTGCGTCAAAGGCTCGAAACCATCGAAACCACCGCACGGATTTCACTCATCGAATCCCCCACCGATGAACAATTAGAGCTGCTCGCACAACATCGTCTCGATATCGCCCTGTGCCGACACCAAAGTGAAGCCTTTGCCTCACAACTAGTTTTTCAACAAAAACTCGGCATTGTCCTGCGTGCAGGCTCCGCCCTTCAGCGCCGCTTAGCCGATAAACCCACCGCAGCGCTCGATGATCTTGAAGGCCTGCGAGTGATGGCCCATTCTCGAGGCGAAGTGCGCATACAAGAAGAAATCCTCAAAAATGCCATGCTCGCAGCGGGTGTAAACGCAACCTGGATTTTCCGCAAATTTGGTCAATACAGCCCGCTCATTGCCGACCTTGACCATGCCGACGTTGCACTTACAACTCACGCCTCAGCACATATGAACTTCCCCGATTGGGAATGGAAACCTATTGCCGGAGAAGACGCCTCCGGCAATGATCTAGTTGTTCGCACCTGGCTGACCTGGAATACTCAACCCTCCCCCGAGGTCAAAGCCCTAGTGCAGAAAATTATCGACAATCCAATTCTTGGACAAGACTAAGCCTGGTCAATAGCTGCTACAAACTCCTCAAGATCACCAGGATTGCGGGAAGTAATCAACTTCCAATCGCCGGTATTACACACCTTCACTGGCACATCGCTCCAATGAGCACCCGCATTTTCCAGATCAGTCTTGACACTGATATAAGACGTCAGATTCTTCTCGGGAGCGAGGGTTGCGTCGATAAGCACCCAGGGGGCGTGGCAGATAGCCGCAACCGCGCGGCCGCCCGCTGCTTGCGCCTTGAGGATCGCCTGGATATCGCTGTTGATGCGGGCCTGATCGGCGTTGACGGTACCGCCGGGCAGCACCACTACATCAAATTTCTCGGCGCCAACCTCTTGAATCGTGGCATCCGCTGGGAAAACCAGATCCCAGTCCTTATCTCCGACCACTGTTTGCACGGGATTTCCGGTAGGAGTTGCCACCGTAACCGTGTGGCCAAGTGCCTTGAGCTTTTCCACCGGGACTGTCAGCTCATCGCGCTCAGTTCCAAATTCGGTTGAAATAACAAGAATATTCTTAGACATTTTTCTCCTTAATTCTCCTGAAAACTCTTTGAACTTTCTGGTTCGTTACCGAGGCCGAGTGTACCTACTTTTGGATTTTCGGCGAGCAGCCGAGCGAGGTTTGCCAGGTTTTAGCTAACAGTGGCGAGCTCGCG
Organism: Corynebacterium callunae; assembly: GCF_046592015.1. GTDB lineage: Bacteria > Actinomycetota > Actinomycetes > Mycobacteriales > Mycobacteriaceae > Corynebacterium > Corynebacterium callunae_A. The sequence continues at coordinate 49,477 of NZ_JAWVOB010000002.1, read as the reverse complement.
GGCATAACGCTGCGCATTTGGGGTAGAGATAACAATGCGATCAATGCTGACATTTTCCAGCTCAATGACCAAGCCCGGCTCATTTTTGCGGCATACCGAGAACTCATTCTCACAGCAGGTCTCATCAACTTTCTCAGCTGTATAAGCGCGGGTTCCCGCTACAAAAATGCCTGGAATTCGGGTACGGCCAGCCCTCTTTTGCGGAATGTCAACTGCGTCGATGACATTGTCTACCACTTCGACATGCCGAATTGCGCGACGCGGAATAGTCAAATGGCTGCGCCGTGCGCCAATCTTCTCCCACCAGGAGAGATGCACGGTGACATTGTTTTTATTGATTTTTAGTTCAGCCACGACGACTAATTCTCTTTTCTGCCGACATCTCAGGATTTTTGATAAATTCCGCGAAAGTCTCGGCGTCTCTGACTTTTAATCAATTCTGGCACGACTTAGTCCACTGAACCTGGCAGAAACGTAAATATTGCTGAAAAAAATCTTAAATCGTAGGTAATTTACTTATTTCCTGGTGTTTGCAGGGGACGCTCGGACGCTTTCCACAGGGCAGGGACACATATTAGGCACCACAAAGCCGAGCCGATTAAAGGCGTCGATTTTTCGCAAACGAGTTTGGGTATAGCCAAGCGCTTTTCAAGGGCTTAGAATGGCGCACAGCGAGGGTTGTTTTTCATGCCCAAGAGAGTTTTATTCACAAAGTGTGCCAGATTCTACAAAAAGCTCCAAGGTGGTCCCCTTTTTGTAGGGATAGGCACAGATCAAGGCCCCTTTTTGTGCCAGAACCTACAAAATGGAGCACCCCACTCCCGTTTTTGTAGGTTTACGCACACTTTTTCGTTTCCTGGAGCCAACTCGGGCCCAACCCGGGCCCAATCCGGGCCCAATCCGAGCCACAACCCAGCCCGAACCGGAGCCAAGCCCAAACCGCAGCCCCAAAACTAAAGTAGCTCCGCTGCGCCTTCTTCAATGAGGTGCTGGGCCACTAGTTCGCCAAGCTCCTCGGGCTGCGCGCCATCTCCTTCAGCGGTGTAAACGAGCTGCATGGAGCCGTCGAGCGCAAAAACGCCAGCAGTCAAGGTCATGGTGTCACCAGTGTATCCGCCAAGGGTGGCATGCGCGGCTACTGGAGCAGTACAGCCTGCTTCCAACCTATTGAGCACGGTGCGTTCTGCAATCGCGGAGACGTAGGTGTCGGCATGCATGAGCATATTAAGGGCCCGCACAGTCTCGGTATCGTCGACACGGCACTCAATGGCCAGTGCGCCCTGCGCAGGAGCTGGCATGATGACCTCGGGATCAAAAACCTGGGTCGCGCGGTCTTGCATGCCAACGCGACTAAGCCCTGCATAGGCAAGCATTACGGCGTCGAGTTCGCCGGAGGTCACTTTGCCCATGCGGGTATCGATATTTCCGCGCAGTGGCAAAATCTCCAGGTCAGGACGCAATGCTCGGAGTTGAGAAACACGTCGTGGCGCAGAGGTACCCACCATGGCACCTTGTGGCAGCTCAGCAAGGGTAAGGCCATCGCGGGCAATGAGCGCCTCGCGGGCATCTGCACGCTGAGGCACCACGAGGTGGAAACGTGGGTCGGCAGCGGTTGGAAGATCCTTCATGGAGTGCACGGCAATATCGCATTCGCCGCTTTCCAGCACATCGCGCAGCGCTTGGGTAAATACGCCAACGCCGATGCGTTCTACAGGGGACATATTGAGATCGCCAGGGGTGGTGACAATATGTAGTTCCGCGTCGCGACCAAAGTATTTGAGCTGGTCACGCATATGGCCAGCCTGGGTGGTGGCTAGTTTTGATCCTCGAGTACCAATTTTTAAGGTCATGTCACTCCCTATTTTTGTGATGTCGCTGGTGAGTTCACAAAGGCGACGATACCCGCATCAGGCAATTCCGAGGCGTTGACGGAGGTCGTGGATGGCGCGGCGGTGCTGATGACCGCTTCCAAACCAAAGAGTTCCTGCAGCGCAGAATCATAGGAGACGGTGCCAGAGCGGGCTGCCAGTTCCTTTACCCGCACCGTGGGTTCATGTAGAAGCTTGTCGACGACACGACGCACCGTTCGGCTAACCTCGGCCCAATCATCATCAGAAATGCCCGGCGCGCGCTGGCGCAGGCGCTCTAGTTCTTCGGTTCCAACATCGGCAGCTTGTTTGCGCAGTGCAGAAACAGCTGGGACGATATCGCGAATGCGCTGCTCAGAGGTGAAAGCTTCAAGTTCTTCGCGCACAATTGCCAAGGCATCTGCTTCGCGCGGAGAATTTGCGGTGGGATCTTCCCTATTGGACTTGTGCAGTCTTTCAATATTGACCAGGTCAACACCGGGGATCTCGGTGCAGGCATCGTCAATATCGCGCGGCATGGAGAGGTCTACCAGCATCAATGCAGCGTCAACAGGAATATCGCTGGGCTTGATGGTGAAGTCATCGGCTCCGGTGGCGGAAACCACCATGTCCACGCGGTTGAGCACAAAGGCGCGGTCTTCAAAGTCAATAACTTCTGCCGGAACCCCAGCTTCTTCAGAGTGCTCTGCCATGCGTTCTGCACGTTCGCGGGTGCGGTTGGCCAGCACAAGTTTGTCGATACCAGCCTTGCCGAGGTGAGTGGCGGCCAGGGAGCTCATAGCTCCAGCACCAAGCACGACGGCAGTTTTACCAGCTAGTGGCTTATCCTGAGCAGGATCGATGCCCATTTGAGTCAATGCCTGATCAATGGCAAAGGACACCATGGAAGCGCCAGCGTCGTCAATATTGGTTTCGGAGTGCACGCGCTTGCCGGTATGTAGCGCAGTTTGCGCCAAAGAGTGCAGTGCAGGTCCGACGGATCCGGAGGCACTTGCTGCCTGATAGGCGTTGCGCACCTGGCCAATGATCTGCTGTTCACCAACCACCATGGAGTCCAGGCCGGAGGTCACAACCAGCATGTGTTCGGCAGCGGCGTCAGCGTAGCGGACATAGAGGTAGCCGCGGAGGGTTTCGATATCTACACCGCTGACCTCATGCAGGACCTCGACAACATCATTAACACCGGTGTGGAAGCTATTGGTTACGGTGTAGACCTCCAGGCGGTTACACGTGGAGACAATCATTGCCTCCGACAGTGAGGCGCGCCCCAGCAATGCCTGTGTAGTTTCACTACGAACCGAATCGTCCATACTTAGACGCTCGAGGAGCGCCACCGGTGCCGACCTGTGGGACATTCCCACAATGAGCACACTCACCATTCCACCCGACTTTCAACGGAGTTGTTGATCCACCAAAAGAATGAATCTTTGTTATTTAATTCAAAGTAGCGTTCAATCGCGGTCATCACAACAAAGCATTGGCTAAGTCGTCATTATCAACTTCCCAGGCTGAGAACTCTTCATCATCAACCAAAATGACAGGAACGCGATCACCAAATTCGATTTTTAAGGCTGGATCTTGATCTACATTGCGTTCTTGCAGCTCAATCCCAGCAGCTTCCAACACCGGCAGGATCTGAGCTTTTACCCGCGCACAGGAACCGCAGTTATCGCGCACAATAATGTCCACGGTATGTGATCTTGGTTCTAGTGACACTGGAATGCGCTGCCCTTCTTTGAATATTGATGCCCTCTGCAAGCAGAGGAATCCCAAAAGCCTTACCATGGATACGATACTCACTTCGGCCAATAACACCATTCAGAGCCTCTAGTTAAGGCCTCAGCTTGGTGACCTTGGCCACATTCGCTTAGCGTTGTTATCCACGCGGCACAGGGAAGGTTTTAGTCATCTCATGAGCTCCGACAGCACCACTGGCAATTGGGATTTTGAAACGGTCGGCACTCCTGAAGATTTCCTCTCCAGCTGGAGCTCAACCCGCGGAAATTTAAGACGCTTTTTAGAAGACCATGCAATTCCGCCTGTCGACGAAAAGACCCAGCGTCTGGCCGGAGAGGCCGCGGCCGCCCAGGCGGTCGCCTCAATTTATGGCATGGATCTCAATGATTTCCATGCCGGTGTGGATTCTGTCACCGGAGCAATTGAAGCCGCTGGCGCTTTTCACATCAGCTCCCCCGATCCTGATGTCCCCCAAGATATTGGTGCAGCTGCCTTCTTTGATGTGGATAACACTCTAATTCAGGGTTCTTCGCTCATTGTTTTTGCGCAGGGTCTGTTCCGCAAGAAGTTCTTCACCGTGAATGAAATTTTGCCGGTGATCTGGAAGCAGCTGAAGTTTAAGGTCACCGGCTCCGAAAATGCCGAGGACGTTGCCCGTGGCCGTCTACAAGCGTTGGAGTTTATTAAAGGTCGCTCCGTGGCGGAACTGGTGGAGCTCTGCGAGGAGATTGTCGATAACCACATGGCAGAGAAGCTCTGGCCCGGCACCAAGCAGCTTGCTGATATGCATATCGCCGCCGGCCATCAGGTGTGGTTAGTATCTGCCACCCCGGTGCAATTGGCGCAGATTCTGGCCAAGCGCCTGGGCTTCACCGGCGCAATCGGTACTGTCGCCGAGGCCAAGGATGGCGTATTTACCGGCCACCTAGTGGGAGATATCCTGCACGGGCCCGGTAAGCGGCATGCAGTCGCTGCCCTGGCTTCTATTGAGAAACTGGATCTCGCGCGCTGTACGGCCTATTCAGACTCGATTAACGATCTCCCTATGCTCTCTATGGTGGGCACCGCAGTGGCTGTTAATCCGGACAAGAAATTGCGAGCAGAGGCACAAAAACGTGGCTGGGCGGTGCGCGATTTCCGCAGCCTGCGTAAAGCTGCCCGCGCTTATGGCTTGCCAGCGCTTGCAACTGCGGCTTTTAGTGTCACTGGCTGGCGTTTACGTAATCGCTGGAAATAAAAATACCGCCTGCACACTCGGAAAGAGTGTGCAGGCGGTATTGTGCGCAAGATTTACTTGCCCAATTTTCTACGCTGAACGCGAGTACGGCGCAGCATCTTACGGTGCTTCTTCTTGGACATGCGCTTGCGGCGCTTCTTGATGACAGAACCCATTACGGTTTCCCTCGCTTAGATAGATGTTGTACGTACAAACCTGCCAGCACTTGTAGCCGAAGTGCACTTTCGGAGGTACACCCCCGGAGTTTCCGCGATGGTTAATCCAAGGGTGTGCGCTGGCACGATTGTTCTATCTTACATTTAAGGCCTATAAGCACCAAAAATCGGTACTACCTAAAAGAAAAACCTCCCTAGGAAGCTGCCGGAATTTAGTTCCGAAAACTACCTAAAGAGGTCTTCTAGAAAAGGCATTGATGCCGTAGGTGGATTTATCCAGCCTCATAAAAGGAGGAATCCAAGTACTCATTAACAGCCTTTTCGTGAACGCGAAATGAACGTCCCACGCGAACCGCTGGCAACTCACCGGAGTGAACTAGCCGATAAACAGTCATCTTGGATACGCGCATAATCTCCGCGACCTCAGCAACCGTCAAAAAGGTTCCATTATCTTCTCTAGCCATAAATATCATTACCCTTCAGCAAAGTGCGCGCTGCAGGCTTCCCCTCCCGCAGTAGGATCACGCTTTTGCCTGGTTCAGCTTAGCGTGAATTTTGTTATTAGTGCGACAAAAGTGGCTTAAACACGCGGAAGATTCCCCCGGGACACAAAGTGACTGATGTGAAAGTCCAGCTCAGCTGCTTGGGGTAGAAAAATCGTTTTCTGCAAATTCACCCCAAGCAACGGACCAATAACAAGCCAATAACGTTATTGCTTGCCTAATTCCGCAGAGCGCTCAGCACACTTTTGGGCCGCGCGATAGAAGGCTCCACGCAAGCCGCTCTCCTCCAGTTCGCGGATCGCAGCCACGGTGGTACCAGCTGGTGAGGACACTCCAGCACGCAACACAGCGGGCTCTGTGCCGGTTTCTGCCATCATGGTGGCAGCCCCCTCAAAAGCTGCAACCGCAAGCGCCTTGGCGGTTGCACGTGACAATCCCAGGTTGACCCCGGCGTCGATAAGCGCCTCTGTTACCAGGAAGAGGTAGGCGGGTGAAGATCCGGACATTGCGGTGACGGCGTCGAGGTCGGATTCGGAGACTTCCATGACCTGGCCCACGGTGCCGAGCAATTCCTTAACCTGCTCGAGCTGCTCGGCGGAAACGTGGCGGCCGCCGGTGACGGTGCTCATGCCCTTGCCCACCAGCATGGGGGTATTTGGCATCACGCGCACAACAGGCAGGCCGGCAGATGCGGTTTCTTCCATGGCGCCGATGCTGATGCCGGCAGCCATGCTGACTATCACACTTTGTGCGGAGTTGTTGTCAAGGGTTGCGGAGATTTCAGAGATGACGTCCAGAATGCCCTTAGGCTTGACGCAGAGAAAGACCACGTCGGCTTCATCAACTGCCTGGGCGTTATCAGTGAGATTGACGATGCCATAACGCTCATGCAGTTCTTTGCCGCGTTCTTCATTGCGGTTGGTTACTCGAATATTCGATGGGTTGGCGTTTGCTGCGACCAAACCGGAGACCAAAGCCTCGCCAATCTGACCGCCACCAATTACAGCAATATTTGTCATGTCCCCCACACTGCCACTAACCACCCCAGTTGTGCAGCGTTGGGGGTCTAATTACATGACAATTGCCAGCGGGCCGAAGGTCATAACCAGACCAACAACACCGGCAAGCACCATGCTAAAACCATCGCGTGAGGTGCGAAGAGCATGAATCATGCCCACCATGCCCAAGGTCACAGCGATTGCCAGCACAGCTACCAGCCAATTATCCAGACGCTCCCAGAGCATCTCAAAACACATAAATACAACGACGCCCAAAACCACGCCCACAATAGCCATGAGGATGATGGCGAAGATAGACATCTTGCCTTCAGCGCTCTCTTCAGCCTCGTCTACCTCTACTGCCTCATGAGTATCGGTAATGGCAGCCATTTGCGTGGTTTCGGAAGGATCTGCTGGCTCCGGGGCAAAATCGACAGCCGCTGCTTCCTCGGCGTCCGCGCCCGGCGCGGGCTTCACCACAGCTGCTGGCTTCGCAGCCGCAGCCGGTACAACCGGGAAAGCACCGGTGGTCAGGCGGATCGGATCCTTTTCATCAACAATGCTCAAGACCATGGTCTCTTCATTGCTCGGCGCTGGTCGCGCCGGTTGCTCTTTTTGCTTTTCGACGGGCGCTGCCGCCACTTTTTCCTCAGGCGGTGACGCCACGGGGGTTTCGTTGACAAGCTCAGTGTTGGTGGCTGGCGCATCGATTGGCACGGCGGAATGCCTGGACTCCGCGGGCTTTTCCTTAACTGCAGGAATGGAGCCGGTCAGCTCAGCAACTGAAACTCCACCATCTTCAAGACTGCGACGCCTACGACGACGGGGAGCGTCATTGGTGTGCCCTTCTTTGGAGGCACGAGCCATCAGCTCAGCGACTGTGAGTTTTTCTTCGCTCATTTTCGCCAACTCCTTTCCTTAATAATTATTCGAGACCTTTGTCGATCCTGGTGAGAATCGCGCCTTCACGCAGCGCCCATGGACAAATTTCTACCTTTTCAATATCCAACGCACGCATCGCAGCTTCCGCAACTAGAGCGCCCGCCACAATCTGGTGGGAACGATCCGCACTAATGCCTTCCAGCTCAGCGCGGTCGGCAGCAGTCATACGTGAGATGAAGGCAATCAGCTGCCTTAAACCTGGCGCTGTTAGTGTACGGGTGACATGGGGTCCAGCGGAAGACGGCGCCGCACCGGTAAGGCGCGCGAGGGTACGGAAAGTCTTAGAAGTACCCACTGCCACTCGTGCTGGGCCCAAGGTACGCATCTGACGAGCGGGGTCTGCAAGCTCTGCATCAATATAATCGCGCAGCAGGTTGATTTTCTTACGGGCTGGTGGATCGGTATCAAACCAATTGTGGGTCAAACGGCCAGCGCCCAGGTCTAGGGAGAAAGCCATATCGGGGGATTCATCAGTGCCGGAGGAGAGCTCCAGCGAACCGCCACCAATGTCCAGGTTGGTGATTCTGCCTGCTGACCAGCCATACCAGCGGCGTACCGCCAAGAAGGTCAAGCGTGCCTCATCCTCGCCGGAGAGGATGTCCAGGCGCACGCCCGTTTCCTTTTCCACATGATCAAGCACTGCATCACCATTGGTGGCTGAGCGCACGGCGGAGGTAGCAAAAGGCATCAGCTCAGCGCAGCCCAGCGTTTTTGCCAGATCTGCAGCCTCTGCCACCGCAGCGGTCAACTTGGTAACACCTTTTTCTGAAATCGCTCCATCGGCATCGAGGAGCTCAACCAGACGCAAAGGCGTACGCCAATTGCTCATCGGGGTTGGGTGTCCACCGGGACGCGCATCTACTGCAACTAGGTGGACAGTATTGCTGCCCACATCTAATACACCTAATCTCACACTTTAAGGTTAGACGGTCTAGGGTGACAAAGTGTGAATCGGCCAAACTCAACTTCAATTTTTTTAGGATTCCCCGAGTCCTCCCCCGCTGCTGTATCTATTCGCTCCGGGGAGGAGCTCGCCCCTGATTTCCCACGTGAATGGTATGAATTCACTGATCCCACAGATCCCGATCATGTTTTTAGTATCGATTTAACGTGGATTGAATCCCATTGGAATTGCACCTTTGGCACCCCCGATTGTTTAGGCATTGATGCTACAAACCCCAGCGTGGGCTGCTGTGTGCATGGCGCATTTCTCTCCGATGAAACCGACCGCGATCAGCTTTATGACGCCGTCGCCTTAATGCCTGCAAAATATTGGCAGCTGCGCCCAACCTCCACTGATTCCTTTTTGGCCTCCGCTGACGGCGTGGCGCTGGAGCCCTGGCTGGAATGGGATGAACTCGATGACGAGGACGGCAACCCCGAACCTGCGCTTAAAACCATCACTGTGGATGGTGCCTGCATCTTTGCCAATCGCAGTGGCTGGGCAACTGGCGCTGGCTGCGCTTTGCACCAATGGGGTGCCGAAACCGGACAAGATCTCACCGTGGTCAAGCCCGAGGTCTGCTGGCAATTGCCGCTGCGCCGCTTAGAGGACTGGGAAGATCGCCCCGACGGCCACCAAATTCTGCGCACCACCATCACTGAATACAATCGCCGTGGCTGGGGTAATGGTGGCGAGGATTTCGACTGGTACTGTTCCACCTCCCCGCGCTGCCACGCCGGCGGAAAACCCATGTGGCAGACCCAGGAAAAAGAAATGCGGGCACTCATGGGCGATGCTTCTTATGAAGTTCTGCGGGGGTATTTGCAAGCCCGCGCAGCAATTCCGGCGCATTTGCGTGCCCAGCATCCAGCAACGGCGGCAGCTTCAGCTTCAGCTAAGGCACTTGAGTAACATCCATGTCCACCCTCGCGGTTAAACTGGGGAGAACCTAAAAAATTTCCGATAAAACGTCTGGAGGCAGCTATTTCCCACTGCGGTTCCGGCCTACGTACAACCCTGGCCACTGCCAAGGCTTTTCTTAATTCTCCCCTTCGCACCATCACCTGGCGCAGCGTCATTGCAAATAAACTTCGCATGTTATTGACGGTACTGTCAGTAGTTTTGGGAACCGCCTTTTTATGTGGATCTTTGCTGCTAACCAACTCCCTTGAACGCACCTTCTCCTCCATTGTGGATGCTGGCGTTGATGGGGTTGACCTCGGCGTTATTGGCCAACAAAATAATCCTGATGGCGTGCCTTTTTCGGTAATCTCCGAAATCTCGCAATACCCTGAGGTCCGCGCCGTCAACATCATCGGCGACGGCCCTGGCACGCCTTCAGGCACCACCATGACCGGCCAATCCGCCCTGATCCTCACCGATTCCACGGGTGCGCCATTGCAAGCAGGCAGCTCCGGCACCCATCCTTTTGCGGTTTATCCCCCCAATGAATGGGTGTCCCCTGAGCCGCAGATTGTCGAAGGCCATGCGCCCACCGCCGATAATGAAATCATTGTCAACACCTCTGCCGCCGAGCGCGGCGATTTGCAGGTGGGCGACCGCGTCACCGTTGTCACCCCGACAGAGCGTATCGACGCAACCCTCTCAGGCACTTTTGACTCTCGTTCCGATGTAGCCGGCTGGATTGGTGTCGGCTTTTCTGAATCTCGTTATATTGAGCTCTTTACCAATGGCACTCACGCCAGCCAGATCACCATCGCCGTCAAAGATGGTGCCGATCCAATGGCTGTACGCAACCGCATTGGCAAAACTCACCGGGATCTAATGCCCCTGCTCCCCGACCAAATCATCGAGCAGACCACTGGTGATACCACCAAGCAACTGGAGTTTATGACCTATATCCTCATTGCTTTCGCGGCCATCGCCCTCATCGTCGGTTCCTTCATCATCGCCAATACCTTCGCCATGATCGTGGCTCAGCGCACCAGTGAATTTGCTCTGCTGCGTTCCATTGGTGTCTCTTCTTTCCAAATTGGCTTTTCCGTAGTCATGGAAGCCGTCTTTATTGGCGCAGCCGGTGGACTCATCGGCATCGCTTTGGGATTCACTGTGGTCAACACCCTGGTGCGATTCCTCAACAAATGGGGCGATGCCCTCTCCTCCATCAGTATTTCCTATAACCCCAGTTCCTTCATTCTGCCACTGATTTTTGCGCTCGTCGCCACCATTCTCAGCGCTATTCCCCCAGCTCACCGCGCCGGAAATCTCCCACCCGTCCAAGCCTTCCAGTCCTCCGATTCCCGCAGCACTTCCTTGGGCATGATTAAAAACATCTTCGGCGCCATTACCCTAACCGCCGGAATTGCCCTGACCATTGCGGGAGCACTTGTTTCCGCAGTTAATGGTGACGAGCTAGGTACCGAGCCAAGAATGGCGCTTATCGGCGGTGGCACCCTATCGGTGTTCGCTTCTATTGCGATTAGTGGCCCCGGCCTTATCCTCATTACTGGGCGTACCGTCGGAGTCCTGGTGATGGCTCCTTTCAGGGCTGTGGGCAAATTGGCGCAACGCAACACCCTAAGAAACCCGCGTCGATCTGCAACTACCGCACTCGCTGTAACTTTAAGCGTGGGCCTTGTTGCCTGCGTCGGTGTAATTGGTGCAACCACCCGCGCCAGTGTGTTTGGATCCCTCGATTCCTCTATTCGTGCCTCTTTTGTGCTCGACACCATCGGCGGCACCATGGTTCCCGGACAACCTGCGGGCGGCTCGCGTTCACTTTCCATGCCCGCAACCGTTGCGGCTAAAGCCGAATCCGTTCCAGGGGTTTCCGAAGTTGGCACTCTCATGACCGCTAGCTTGGCCGCAGACAGTTGGAATAATGAATCCACCACGGTTTTTGATGGCGATATTGCCGAATTTATGGATCTAGCCGTTCGTTCTGGCGAAACTTTTGATGACGAGACTCCCGGCGCGATGATCTCCACCACCTATGCGGATCAATCAGATCTTAAAGTTGGCGATCAGATCTCCCTCACCCCATATGGTTCCGAAGATGGGATTCTTGTCCCAATCTCCGGCATTTACGCCGAAACCAATCTTTTGGGACACCTCGCCGTCAATTACACCGCCGCTGAGCGAGTACTTAACAACTCCGAGTCCTACCACCGTTCCCAAGTATTCATTAGAAGTGACGGCACTGTCCCAGATGATAATCTCCGCGAAGCCCTCACCGCCGCCGTTTCCTCATTCCTCATCGTGCAGGTTAAATCCAAGGCAGAATTCCGTGGCAGCCTCGGTACTCAAATCAACCAGCTGCTCGGTATCGTTTATGGCTTGCTTGCCCTCGCTGTAATTATCGCGGTCTTGGGCATTGTCAACACCTTGATTTTGTCACTGAGTGAACGCACCCGCGAGATCGGAATCCTGCGTGCAACAGGTGTGCAGCGCAGACAAATCCGCCAAATGGTCACCTTAGAATCTGTCATTTTGTCCATCCACGGAGCCTTCCTCGGACTACTCATGGGTACTTTCACCGGCTGGGCAATTGTCAGTTCTTTGCGGGCCAAGGGTATGGCTCCCGTGGAACTACCCTGGACCCAAATCACGATGATGCTTTGTGCCACAGTGGCAGTTGGCGCCATTGCAGCCCTCATTCCGGCGAATCGCGCCTCCAAGATTTCTCCATTGGAAGCAATCCGCTAAGACTCCGGCTCATTTAGCGGCTTGGTAATGGGCAGGCGTTGCTTCCGCTGACGCAGTCGCTTTTGCCGAATATTTCTAATTTGTTGGCAGAGATTCGCAAAGGCTTTTTTGTCATTTAAAACGCCAGAGCTTACTTCCAGCACCTCCCAGCCGGCTTGCTGGAGCAAGTTCTTGCGCGTTGAATCTGCTGCTCTTTGCTGGGCACTATAGTGCCAGCCTCCGTGGTATTCGACGGCTACAAAAGAATGTGGATCCGCCAAATCTAAATAAAGGACTTTACCCTCAATTTCCACCCGAAACTGGGGCACAAAATCTCCCATTCCAGCCTTCTTTAGACGCACCCGCAACACCGATTCAGGCGGAGATTCGGCAAAAATACTTGTATATCCTGCCAGTTCATGGAGCTTTTTGTGTGCTTTGATTCCCTGCCAAATCTCAGGGTTTTGCCTTAGTAAAAAATCCAAAAGGGCGACGTGATCTTCAAAACTTCTCTGTGCATTGCCATAGGTCTCGGGCATGCTCACAATATCCACGATTGCTTGAATATCTGTTACTAAGGTGCGCCCGCTAATTATTTGCACTTCCGCTGGCGTTTTACGGCGCAGAATTACCCCTTTGCCACTTTGTGCGCTGGCAGCCGAAGCAGCAGAAGGTATAGAGATTATTGGGCGCCAGTTTTCCTCCGGCAGGTCATAACCTCGACAGGAAAGCGCCGCAAATCCCCTTAACACCCCATTGGGATATCTTTTAAATAACGCTAATGCCACTTTGTGCGGATCTGCAGCAAGATCTTTCCGCAAATAGACATTCCCGGTTATTTGGCTAAAGTGCCGATAAAAATCCCGCTTGGGAATTTCTTTGGCAACTTCCCTATATCGCACTGCATCCTTGAAAAATAAGTAATCCCCCATACTTATTTGGACTGCGCGCTTCTCAGCTTGGTTCCGTCCAGAATGAACTTTTATATGGGCGCACCCTTTTTAAGCCTTTAAACGGCCACACAGAGCGCCACTTTTAGAACCCATTTTCCAATTTTATTCAAGGGATGTGCCTCAGCCTACAAAAACCTACCCGTCCACTAAGAATTTGTAGATTCTGGCACAAAAATCGACCCTTTTTTGTGCCAGAATCTACAAGAACGTACGTTCCCTTCCCCATTTTGTAGGTTCTGGCACACCCAAGCCCTTTAGAGCTCGAATTTATAGCCCAATCCGCGCACGGTCACAAGATAACGAGGGCGTGAAGGCTCTTCTTCAATCTTGGAGCGCAATCTTTTCACATGCACATCGAGGGTTTTGGTGTCGCCCACATAATCGGCACCCCAAATGCGGTCAATCAGCTGGCCGCGGGTAAGAACTCGACCGGCATTGCGGAGCAAGTACTCCAAAAGATCAAATTCCTTCAAAGGCATGCTCACTGGTTCGCCATCGACGGTGACAGTGTGGCTATCAACATCCATACGGACGCGACCACCTTCGAGGATTTGATCATCATCTTCCACCTCTTCGGCTTCGCTTTCAGTAACACCTTTACGGCGCAACACGGCGCGAATGCGGGCAATGAGCTCGCGGGAAGAATATGGCTTGGTCACGTAGTCGTCAGCGCCGAGTTCCAGGCCCACTACCTTGTCAATCTCGGAGTCGCGGGCGGTTACCATGATGACGGGAACAGAGGAGACGGTGCGCAACTCTTTGCATACATCGGTGCCGGACATTCCGGGGAGCATGAGGTCCAAAAGCACGATATCAACTTCATTGCGGCTAAACTCTACCAGAGCTGTAGGGCCGTCACCTGCGATAATGGTGTCAAAACCTTCTTTGCGGAGAAGGAAGGCCAAAGGATCCGCCAACGATTCCTCATCTTCAACAATCAGGATTGTCGTCATGATTTTTCCTTTCGGCGTCCCGAATTTCTGGACGCAGTCGTGCGAATTGGTGAATCCAAACTTGGACCCTGCTTGGTTTCAGCTGGTTCCTTGGACTCTGGCTGATAGACAGGAAGTTCGAGAGTGAATGTGGAGCCAGTTCCCGGACGGGACCATAAACTAATACTACCGCCGTGATTAGCCATCACATGTTTAACAATAGCCAGGCCAAGGCCAGTTCCGCCGGTTTGTCGGGAACGGGCTTTGTCTACACGGAAGAATCTTTCAAAGACTCGACCCTGATCCTCTGGCGCGATTCCGATGCCACGGTCAGTTACTCGAATCATCACCACGTTATTGCGGATGCTTTGGGATACTGAGACGGGCACTGACTTGGGCGAATAATTAATGGCGTTGCTGATCAAATTAGCCACAGCGGTGACCAGCAGGGAACGATCTGCTTCCACCCACACGCCAGTGCGATCGCCGCGGACGATTTCAATATTGGCATTGTCTGCTGCCAGCTGGGTGCGTTCGATGGCTTCGCTGATAATGTCGTCGACCTTGACCGGCTCCATGTCAGGAAGTCGCTCTGCGCCCTGCAGCTTCGATAGCGAGATGAGCTCATTGATCATATCAGCCATGCGGTGAGCTTCGCGGTGGAGTCGAGAACCGAAATAAACCACTTGCTCGGGGTCATCGGAGGATTCCATAAGCGCTTCAGCCAACAAGGCCATGCCACCAACTGGGGTTTTGAGCTCATGGGAAACGTTCGCCACGAAGTCACGGCGGGCGGATTCCATACGCACATTTTCAGATTCGTCGGTGGCGTAGATGATCACAAAACGGTCGTCGATAAGCGTTAGTGGTTTAACAACGGCCTGCACTGCGGTGATTCGGTTACCCGGGCGGTGCGGGCTTTTGTTCGGATACACATCCAAAGAATGGGTTTCCTGGTCCTGGAAAGCTTCTTGGGCCACGCGCCACACATCATTATCCACGGTGCGTTCGTGGACAATGCCCAGCTCATGGGCACTTCCATTGGACAAGATGACATCACCGGTACGATCCACAACGGTAATGCCGGTAGGTGACCCCTGAATGGCTAGGTGCAGGACCTGGCCCACCGTGGTCACCTGATTTTGAGAGAGGGTGATAGCCGATTTATGGCGGCGCAAGCGATCCTTGATTCGGGAATACGCAGGTAGGGTGAGGCCCATAAGGACCGCGCCCAAAACGAAAGCAAGAAAAGTGCCCACCTACAATTAGCTACTTATTACCCTGGTTTGCCACTGCTGCTGCGCCAGCTGCTGCTGCTTCGGGATCGAGGTAGGTACCACCTGGGTTGACAACGCTGCCATCAGCTGCGATCTCATAAACCAGTGGGATACCGGTTGGGATATTCAGCTCGGCGATGTCTGCATCGGAGATGCCGTCGAGGTGCTTAACCAAGGCGCGCAGGGAGTTGCCGTGAGCTGCGATGAGGACGTTTTCGCCCTTCTTTGCGCGAGGCAGAATCTCTTCTTCGAAATAAGGAACCAGGCGAATCACAACGTCCTTGAGGCACTCGGTGCGAGGCACGGTGTCAAGGTTTGCGTAGCGAGGATCATTTGCCTGTGAGTACTCAGCGTCGTCGGCAAGCTCTGGTGGTGGGGTGTCGTAGGAACGGCGCCACTGCATGAAGAGGTCGTCGCCGTACTTGTCCTTGGTTTCTGCCTTGTTCAGGCCCTGCAGTGCACCATAGTGGCGTTCGTTGAGGCGCCAGTCACGAACAACGGGAATCCAGTGACGATCTGCGCTGTTCAGCGCGATGTTTGCGGTGCGGATCGCACGACGCAGCAAAGAGGTGTAAAGAACGTCAGGCAGGACGCCAGCTTCCACAAGAAGCTCGCCGCCGCGCTTGGCCTCGGCCTCGCCCTGCTCGGTCAGATTGACGTCAACCCAGCCAGTGAACTGGTTAGATGCATTCCATTCGCTCTGACCGTGACGCAGAAGAATCAGTTTTCCGTTAGTCATGGATACTAGTTTGCCACTTTATGGGTTCTTTTGCGCGTTGAATTCAAGATGTGCGTGTGATCACACTCCACCAGCTGCTCCAAAGCGCGTTTGACCATCCACATTTTCCATGGCAATCGCCTCGTTATAGAGCGAAGACAATTGGGTGGCCGTCGCGGACCAGGAAAAAGCTTGAGCGTGCTCCACTGCATCCTCTCCCATTCTGATGCGAGTCTCGTCGTCGTCAAGCAGCGTTGCCAAGGTGTCGGCCCACAGGGCCGGATCGTGACCGTCCACCAGCAACCCGGTTTCACCCTCTGCAACCGCGATGGGCAACCCGCCCACGCGCGCGGCAATAACGGGCGTGCCACTGGCCTGCGCCTCCATGGCGACCAGCCCAAAAGACTCATTAAAGCTCGGCACCGCCACAATGTCGGCGGCGCGATAGACCGAAACCAGCTCGGCCGGCGGGCGCGGGTCAAGGAAACGAATACGCTTTTCGACGCCCAACTGCACTGCCAGGTTGCGATAGGTATCGGGGGAAGCATTCGCCCCGCTGGGCCCGCCACAAATAATGACCCGCAAATTGCGATTAGGATCGCGGCGGAACAGCTCTGCGACCGCCTGAATAAGAATCTGTGGCCCTTTAAAAGGCTGCAGGCGGCCCACAAAGGCAACCACCTTGGAATGCAAAGGAATGCCCAGCTCACGGCGGGAACGTTCAGTCGCGCGATCATTGCCCGGGTTGTAGAGCGCAACGTCTGCACCAGGTGAAACCACCGCAATATGGTCTGGATTGGCATCATAATGGTGCACCAAATCCCGCAGCTCTTCCTGGGTATTTACCGCCAGCACATCGGCATTATCCACCAGCTGCTGCTCACAAATGCGACGCGCCTCAGATTCTGGAGTGTCCGAATCATCGCGATAGGAGTTTTTCACCGCCGCCAACGTGTGTGCAGTATGCACCAAGGGAATGCGCCACAGATCGCGCATCAGCCAACCCACTTGGCCCGACAGCCAATAATGGGAATGAATAAGGTCATACTCAATGTGCTCGCGGCGGGTAAAAACCAGCATGCCACCGGCAAAAGCTGCGAGCTGTGTGGGCAGCTCCTCTTTGGCCAAGCCCTCATAGGGACCCGCCACAATATTAATAACCCGCAGGTTGGGGGCCACATTAACGATCTCCCCCTGGGAGGTACGAGTAGCTCGGGTATAAATATCTACTTCAACTCCCTGCTTTGCTAATTCTTTAGCAGTGGAGAGGACATAAACATTCATTCCTCCAGAATCACCAGTTCCGGGCTGCTGCAACGGAGAGGTGTGCATGGAGATCATTGCAATGCGCATGGGTTCATTCTAGAGGCTGCCTACACTGGAGGAAGCTTAAGCACACTTCCTCTCTATATACTTAAGGGGACAAATCAATCGCTATTGAAGGGACAGCATGTCAGCATACGAAACCAAGGCCTGGCTCCAGCACTATCCCGAGTGGACTCCGCACTCTCTTGAATATGGCGAGACCACGCTGCTGGACGTTTATGACAACAACCTGGCCATCAATGCCGAAAAGTCAGCCACCTACTTCTTTGGTCGCACCCAAACCTACGCTGAGCTGGACAAAGAAGTCCGCCGCGTGGCAGCAGGCTTGCGCGCTTTGGGAGTCCGCCCCGGCGACCGCGTAGCCATCGTCTTGCCAAACTGCCCTCAGCACATCGCAGCCTTTTATGCGGTGCTCAAGCTGGGCGCTACCGTCATCGAGCACAATCCCCTTTACACCGCCCATGAGCTGCTAGAACCTTTTAGGGATCATGGCGCACGCGTGGCAATCGTATGGGATAAGGCAGCTCCTACCGTGGAGAAACTGCGTTCTGAGACCTCCCTGGAAACCATCGTTTCCGTCAACATGATCAACGCTATGCCAACCATTCAGCGTTTGGCACTAAAGCTGCCTTTGCCAGCACTGCGCAAAACCCGCGATTCCCTGAGCGGCGATGCCCCCAACACCGTGCCTTTTGAAGTGCTTAAGAGCGCTGCCATGGGTGGCGAAGGCGAGGATGTAGTTTCCGAGCCTTCAGTGAATAAGGAAACCATTGCGCTGATCCTTTACACCTCCGGCACCACCGGTCGCCCTAAGGGTGCGCAGTTGTCCCATGGCAATCTTTTTGCCAATATGTTGCAGGGCAAGAGCTGGGTTCCAGGCCTGGGTGACAAGCCAGAGCGTATGCTCGCAGCCCTGCCAATGTTCCATGCCTATGGCCTGACCATGGTGGGCACTCTCTCTGTATTCATCGGCGGTGAAATGCTGCTGCTGCCTACCCCGCGCATTGACCTCATCATGAACCTGATGAAGAAGCACACCCCCACCTGGCTGCCGGGCGTTCCTACCCTTTATGAAAAGATCGTGGACGCCTCCGACGAGCAGAACATTCCTATTAAGGGCGTGCGCAACTCTTTCTCTGGAGCTTCTACCCTGCCGGTTCGGACCGTTGAGCGGTGGGAAAACCACACTGGTGGTCTGCTTGTGGAAGGTTATGGCCTCACTGAGACTTCCCCCATCATTGTTGGCAACCCAATGAATAAGAGCCGTCGCCCAGGCTATGTGGGAATTCCTTTCCCCGATACCATCGTGCGCATCGCCAACCCGGAGAACCTGGATGAAACCCAGCCAGATGGCACCGAAGGCGAAGTGCTGGTCAAGGGCCCACAGGTATTCAAGGGCTATCTCAACCAGCCCGAGGCAACTGCTGCTAGCTTCCATGGCGAGTGGTACCGCACCGGCGATGTCGGAGTGATGGAAGAAGACGGCTTTGTGCGCCTTGTTGCCCGCATCAAGGAAGTTATTATCACCGGCGGATTCAATGTTTATCCCGTTGAGGTGGAGGAAGTGCTCATGGAGCACCCCGATATTCAGGATGCCGCTGTGGTGGGAATTCCTCGTGAAGATGGTTCCGAGAACGTCGTTGCTGCCATCACCTTGGTCGAGGGCGCTGCGCTGAACCCTGAAGGTCTGAAGGAATTCGCCCGCGAAAACCTCACCCGCTACAAGGTGCCTCGCACCTTCTACCACTTCGAGGAGATGCCTCGCGATCAGATGGGCAAGATCCGTCGCCGCGAAGTCCAGGCAGAACTTCTGAAGAAGCTCGAAAAGTAACTCCCCTTGCGGTGGATCCGGCCCTGGATCCACCGCTTTTTATTAGCCCAATAAGGCCCAGGACTTAGCGATCAACTGCTCCAACACCTCTAAGTCCACATCTTCTGGCTTATTGATGTACACACAGCCCGCGCCCGTGGTGTATTTGCCCAAATGCGGCAGTAGTTCTTCATCTTTAAGTCCATAAAGTGAGATCTTGGACTTCGCCGGGCTAAAACCCAGCTGGAACCAATCGCCTTCGCGGCCAGTGTGGGAAATGTAGTGCACCTCGCCATAACCAATCATGGAAGGCCCCCACATTTTCGGCTCGGCCCCGGTTACGCGATTAAAAATTTCCAAAAGCTGCTTGCCATGCACCACCCGGCGCGGAGTGTCGAGCCCTTCGATATAACTCAGAGGGTCCACATCGGTGATGTGTGTCTTAATATCCGAGGCACTTTTACCGGTGTGACCAGCAGTAACTGTAGCACCTTTGGTTTCTGCACCAAGTGCTAGACCGCGTTCTTCCAATGCCTGCGCGATCCGCGAAAGCCCGGCTTTACCCACACCATGCAAGGCGATAAGCGTCTTATAGGGAACACCGTTAAGTGATTCCAGATCTGGGTAGCCAGCCGCCTTTAACGCATTGTGCAAGGGGGTGGCGGTGCCGGGGACTTCCGCAAAATCAGTCATCAATACTCATTCCAATCCAGACGGGTTCTGGCACCAAAGTTACCCCAAACGCGTCCTGTACGCCCCCGCGAATTTCCCGCGCGAGCTGCACCAAGTCCGCACTGCTGGCCTCTCCCCTATTGGTCAGCGCGAGGGTGTGCTTGGTGCTCAGCGAGGCCTTCGCGCCAGCACCTGGGTGCCCCTTGGCAAAACCGGCGCGCTCAATCAGCCAGGCAGCGGAAAGCTTTTCTTTATCGCCGGCCGGGTAGCGCGGCATGGTGGGCTCGCCAACCTTGTCAAAAATCGCCTGGGCCACCGCGGGTTCCACAATCGGATTGGTGAAAAAAGACCCCGCTGACCAGGTGTCGTGGTCGCCTGCGTCGACCACCATACCCTTGCCGCGCCGCAGCTCCAGCACCATATCCCGGACCAGTCGCACGGGGCGACGTGCCTGCCGCTCAGACTCCGAAACTGCTAATCGACGAGCCAACTCACCGTATCGCAACGGAGCGGACAAACCATCGGAGTGCAATTGCATCGTGATGGCCAGCACCACGGCGCGATTAGTAAACTTCAGGTTGGAGTATCGATAACTCAGCTCCAGTTCCGAGGCTGGCACCCAGGAAACTTCGCCACTGTGGCGATCATAAAGCTGCACCTGGGTAAGCACATCAGAAACTTCCGTGCCATAGGCGCCCACATTTTGTACCGGTGTGGCACCTGCAGAACCTGGGATTCCCGAAAGACATTCAATGCCGCCGAGTCCCGCATCAACGGCGAAAGAGACCACATCATCCCACTGCGCGCCAGCCTCCGCAGTGATGGTCGATTCCGCAAAATTGATGCTTACTTCATCTGCTTCCAGGATGACCGCGACAAGATCTAAATCGCCATCGGCGACAACAAGGTTGGAGCCCCCGCCCACAATGAGCAGCGGGAGGGAGGCGTCGTCAAGCAATTTAACAACGGCGACCACTGCCGCGGTGGAGCGACAACGCACAGCTAGGCGCGGTTTTCCTCCTAAATGGAGGGTGGTGAGATCGGCAAAAGTGACGTCCGAATCTAGTTCTACACCGTCGATTGCGGCAATTTCTTGGGCTAGCGATGAATCAAACACCCCACTAACGGTAGTCTTAACTACATGGCAACGCGTAGCGAAAACACAATTACGATCAACCAGCCCATCGAGAAGGTCCACCAGGCGCTGACTACTCAGGCGTACTGGGCCTACATCGCCGAGAACCTCTCCCCAGAACCAGGCGAGGTTAATGAGTTCGCCGAAGCTGACGGCGGCGCAAACGTCACCCTCTTCGAGGTGCTTCCACTGGAGGTACTTCCTGAGGCAGTGCGCGCGATGATCAGCCAGGCACTCAAGGTCAAGCGAGTCGTCAACGTTCCTGCATTCAACAACAATGCTGGCACCATCGACTACACCGCTGACGTCAAGGGCACCCCTGTTGATTTCAAGGGCACCATCGCTGTTAATGGCGATGACACCGCCACCACCTTTGTATATAGCAATGAAGTTTCCGTCAACATCCCATTCATGGGACCAGCCATCGAACCAAAGGTCGCCGACGCACTGGGCGAGCTCTTTGGCAACGAAGGCGCGCTGACCGAAAAATGGATTTCCGAGAACCTCTAAACAACCCTCTTCATGGCCGATCACGCTCATAATCTCCGCGCTTCATTTAAAATCCCCCCAGCTGGGAAAAAAATTAAGCCAATCGGCGTGATCACCCGCGGCACCACCGGTGTGAATCGTCTCCGACGTTTCGACCGGTGGTGCTTTCATCATCCCCAGGTCCGTGCGCTTGCTTCCGCTCCGGCCTTAGCACTTGATGTGGGTTACGGCGCGAGCCACACCACCACCGTGGAATGGGGTCGCTGGCTACATCGCCTTTCTCCTCATTTGCGGGTAGTGGGTTTGGAGATTAATCCTGAACGAGTTTTGCCTGCTCAAGACGGGGTTTCCTTTGAGCTCGGCGGTTTTGAACTAGCTGGTTACCAGCCGCAACTGGTGCGTGCCTTTAATGTGCTGCGCCAATACGATGTGGAGCAGGTCGCTGACGCTTGGGAGACCGTTACTTCTCGACTGGCCCCGGGTGGACTCTTTTTTGAAGGCACTTGCGATGAAATCGGCAGGCGCTGCAGCTGGATCACCCTGGATTCTTCTGGGCCCGTGGCGTTAACTCTTGCGTGGCACCCTTGGGGTGTCGAAAAACCCTCTGACGTGGCAGAACGCCTGCCCAAGGTACTTATCCACCGCAATGTCCCTGGCGAAAAGATCCACGCACTTTTGGAAGCTGCAGACGCGGCCTGGGATTATGCAGCCGGTTGGGAACCATATGGCCCCAGGGTACGCTGGGAAAAGGCGCGTCTAATGCTGGTCGAGCAGGGTTGGCCCATTGAAATCCCCCGGCGCCGCGTTGGCGATTGCCTTCTCACCGTGCCTTGGGAAGTTGTCGCGCCCTAAATTTCCGCACCTGCGCTAGGCGCCAATTTAAGGCTTTAATATCTCTAAATGAACAATAGGGTGCTGGGCTGCGTTTTAAGCCCGCAAATTGGCTTGTAGCGGGTGCATATTTTTGCAGGTAGGGTGCAATATTCTAGCCTTTTGAGCGTGGGTGTGCGAGAACCTACAAACTCGGGGGCGAGGGGCACAAAATTGTAGAATCTGGCACAAAAAAGCACCCATTATTGTGCGAGATTCTACAAAACGAAGCTCCCCCGGGACCTTTTTGTAGGTTCTGGCACACTTCGGCGCGCCCCGGCTCCGCCCGGCACATCCATGGCGCGCCCCGGCCAAAGTCAGCCCCAATTTCAGCCGCCTGGCACCACTCCCAGCAATCTTTTATGAGATTATGCCGCGCAATACTTTAAAAGACCTGCACAATAAGGGACACTGGGAACGTGGCTAAAACAAAAAGATCTGTATTTCCTAAAGTTCTGCTTACTATTGTTGTCGTTTTGCTGATTTTGGTGCTTATCGCTGAGTTTGGCCTGCGTTTTATCATCGGCAAGCAGCTCAAGGAGGAGTTCCAAAACCAAGCTGCGCAACAGGGCATTACCGTCGAGGAGGAGCCGTCGATTAGCTTTGGTGCTTCCCCGCTGCTGTTGGGCCTTGCCAAGGGAAGCCTCAATGAGGTGACGGTGGATACCCCGGACACGGTGCAGATTACCTATCCTGGCGGCGCCTCTTCTGCCCCAGAGATCACTGGCACCCCACAGGCCACAATTGAGCTAAGTGGCCTGGGAATTCGCGATCAGCAAAATCCGGTGGCGCAGAATCTCACGCTGACCACCTTCGCCTCTGATGAGTTTGTGCTCGCCACGATGCAGAAGCAGATGGCGGAGTCTGCAGGCGGGACCGATGAAAATGCGGGTCTAGCTGCGATGTTGGTACAGGAACTGGTGAAGGTTACCGATATCACCTCCGATCCAGCCTCCGAAACTGTCGAGGTGGAGTTCACTGACGGCGCCGCACGTGCTTCTTTGCGACCCCTCGTCCTCAATGGTCAGCTGGCCTTCGAGATCGTGAATTCGGAACTTTTGGGATTCACCCTGCCCGAAGAGGTATCCACCATGCTCACCGAGGGCGTGCAGTCTTCGATCCAGAATGTCGCCGGCGGCCTGCAAATCGCCGACATTCAGGTTGCCGACGGTGGCATCAATATCACCCTGACCGGCCAAAACATCAATGTTCGTACCCTGGAGAGCGCCGACTAAGCTTCTCGAAGAATCCTGACTCACCGCCCCAACTAAGGGGCGGTGATTTTTTGTACCCAACCTTGCCAGATACCCCATAGGGGTATACGCTCAGGAATAGAATACTTGTCATTTCAAAGGACTGATCCTGATGCCTACCTCCCCAAACTTGGTCACAGTTGACCTTGGCGTAACCGGTATGACCTGCACTTCCTGCTCCGCTCGTGTGGAAAGAAAACTCAACAAACTGGAAGGCGTCACGGCATCAGTTAACTACGCCACCGAATCCGCGCAGGTCAGCTACGATCCTGCCCTCGTGGCCCCGGATGAGTTGATCAAAACTGTCGAAGGCGCAGGTTATGGCGCGTTCAGCATGAACTCCGCCGCCCCTTCCTCAGAAGAAACCGCCGAAGGGGCCGCCACCTCCGGCCAAGACCGCATTGATAGCGCCCGCGATGAGGAAGCAGCCGACCTCAAGCACCGCCTTATCATTTCCGCGGCCTTAACGGTGCCGATTGTGCTGCTCAGCATGGTTCCGGCGCTGCAATTTAATAACTGGCAATGGGCTGTTCTGACAATGGTTACCCCCGTGTTCTTCTGGGGCGGCGCGCCTTTCCACAAGGCCACCTGGACCAATTTGAAGCACGGCTCTTTCACCATGGACACCTTGGTTTCCCTGGGTACTGCCGCTGCATATTTGTGGTCTTTGTGGGCGCTGTTTATTGGCAACGCTGGCCACCCTGGCATGAAGATGGAATTCCACCTCTTTGCTGGCGAATCCACCATGGATGAAATTTACCTGGAGACGGTCGCCGTGGTTATTTCCTTCCTGCTGCTCGGACGCTGGTTTGAGGTCAAAGCCAAGGGGCAATCTTCTGCAGCGCTGCGCGCTCTTCTGGATATGGGTGCCAAGGACGCTGCCGTTATCCGCAACAATGCCGAGGTCTGCATCCCCATCAGCAAGCTGCAGGTTGGCGATGTTTTTATCACTCGCCCCGGTGAAAAAATCGCAGCTGATGGCGTGGTGGTAGAAGGCGCCTCGGCAGTGGATCAATCCATGCTCACCGGCGAATCCCTGCCTGTGGAAGTAACCACGGGAGATAAGGTCACCGGCGCCACGCTTAATACCTCCGGACGCCTCCTAGTGAAGGTCACTCGCATCGGCGCAGATAGCACCCTCGCACAGATGGCCAAGCTGGTTAACGATGCCCAATCCCAAAAAGCACCGGTGCAAAGGCTGGTAGACCAAATCTCCCAGATCTTTGTGCCCGCCGTGATTGTGATTTCCCTGCTTACCCTCGGCGCCCATTTGATCTTCACCGACGATGGCCTGGCCGCTGCATTTACCGCTGCCGTCGCCGTGCTCATCATCGCCTGCCCCTGTGCTCTCGGTCTTGCCACTCCTACTGCTCTCCTAGTCGGAACTGGCCGTGGCGCACAATTGGGACTGCTGATCAAGGGACCTGAGGTGCTGGAATCCACCAAGCAGGTTGATACCATCGTCCTCGATAAGACCGGCACCGTGACCAGCGGAAATATGGAGGTCACTGAGGTAACAGCGTTGGGATACGCCAAAGATGAGCTGCTAAATCTAGCTGCATCCGTCGAAAATGCCTCTGAGCACCCCATTGCGCGGGCGGTTGCCCGTGCCGGATTGCCTGCCCCCGTAGAAGGTTTTGAGAATGTCGCCGGCCGCGGCGTCTCCGGCATGGTTGCAGGCCATGAGGTCACAGTGGGACGGCCCAATAAGCCGCTGCAGGGTGAGTTATTGCAGGCTTTTGAGCGCTCCCAGGAAATTGGCGGCACCCCGGTGGTGGTCACCATTGATGGTGTGGACAGTGGCGTAATTTCCGTGCGCGATAGTGTCAAGGAGACCTCGGCGGAGGCTATTGAACAGCTCAAGGGCCTGGGGCTGACCCCCATTTTGCTCACCGGCGATAATTTTGGAGCAGCACGCGCAGTTGCCGCCGAGGTGGGAATCGAGCAGGTCATCGCCGAGGTTCTCCCCGAGGACAAAGTCGCGGAAATCAAGAAGCTGCAGGCAGCGGGCAAAAATGTGGCAATGGTTGGCGATGGTGTTAATGACGCCGCAGCACTCGCTCAAGCTGATCTCGGCCTTGCCATGGGTGCCGGCACCGATGTTGCCATCGAAGCCTCCGACATCACGCTCATGAACAACGATCTCCGCTGCGCCGTCGACGCCATCCGCCTCTCCCGCAAAACCTTGGGCACCATCAAAGGCAACCTCTTCTGGGCTTTCGCCTACAATGTGGCGCTAATACCGATTGCTGCGCTTGGCTTGCTCAATCCCATGCTCGCCGGCATTGCGATGGCCTTTAGTTCAGTTTTTGTAGTGTCCAATTCTCTGCGCCTGCGCGGCTTCACCTCAAGGAATTCACAATGACCGACAACTCCTGCCACGCCGAGGGCCACTCCCACGGCTACATCGAAGAAAAATCCCGCTACCTCGCCCGACTCAAGCGCATCGAGGGCCAAACCCGCGGCATCCACCGCATGATCGACGAGGAACAGTACTGCATTGACATCCTCACCCAGATCGCCGCGGTAAACTCCGCCCTCAAAAACGTCGCCTTTGCGCTTCTCGACGACCACCTCGCTCACTGCGTCAAGGATGCAGCGGGGCTCGGCGGGGAGGAACTCGACGCGAAACTCAAGGAGGTTTCTGACGCCATCGCTCGATTCTCCAAGACCTAGGCACTTCTAAGTTGAGCTAGTGGCGCCGGTGGTGGAAGTCGCTGCTGTCGCGCCACCTGCTTAGCTGTTATTTGCTGCTTTATCCGCTGGACGAGGAGGTCCCATCGCTGGGGTTTCCACAGGTCAGAACTGGTTACCTCAATAATCACCCAGCCCCCTGCCCTTAAATCATTTTGCCGATGCGAGTCCGCCGACCTTTCCTCCGCACTCGCAAAGTGGCCTGCACCTTGGTACTCCAAACCTACTCTGAGCAGCGGATTTCCCAGATCCACATAATAAGTTTTGCGCATTCCCTGCACCGGCACCTGCGTCATGAACCCCGTTATCCCCTCTTGGCGCAGCCGTACCCGCAGAATTGACTCCGGACGTGAATCCGCCATCGCATCAATCCATTCGCAATACCTTCTGAGCTGCTCATCCTCTGCGATCTGCTGAAATAGAAGATGATTTTGCCTAACTAGATGATCCAGCAGCGCAACTTTTTCCGCGAAGTCGTTGCCCCGCTGCCGCTCCCAGGTGTCCGGCATATCAAAAATATCGACAATCGCCTGCACATCACTCACAGTCTTTTTGTCACCGATATAAAATTCTTTAGGCTGCTTATTGCGCAGGACCTTGCCGAATTGGGGTGGAACATAGGGAGTGTCCCGCGAAATCGAGAGCACCGGCACCCAATTTTTATCCAAAAGGCTATAGCCCCGGTATGCGAGGGCCGCAAAACCTCTTAGCATTGCCCCTGGATAACGCATCAACAGCGCCTCCGCGATACAAAGTGGATCTTCCAGTTGATCGTCGCGCAAGTAGATACAGCCGATAATTTTGGTGTAATTGCGCTCAAAGCTGCCGCGCTTAATTTCTTTGAGCAGGGTGTCGCGTTTCGCAGGCCCGGGTGGCAGATTATTTATGTCCATACTCTGTTGGACTGCCCAACTCCCCTATTTGGTTCCGCCAGATTCTGCACAAATCGCCCCTTTTAGGATATCTGCGCAGAATCCTGCCATTTTCCGGCCCCAAAAATAGCAGAATCCTACACAAATCCCCCTTAAAAGCGCAAATGTGTGCGATTCTGCAGACCATCTCGGCGCCTCACTAGCCCCGCAAAATCGCCCCGGCCTGAGAAGTGCCAATCCGAGTAGCGCCAGCTTCAACAAAAGCAACGGCATCGCCCCAAGTCCGGATCCCGCCAGAAGCTTTGATGCCGATTTTGCCCTCGCCAGCTGCTGCCATGGTACGCACTGCTTCGATAGAAACTCCGCCAGCAGGATGGAATCCGGTGGAAGTCTTTACAAAGTCAGCACCAGCAGCTCGCGCAGCACGCACAGCAACAGCAATTGCTTCTGGTGAGAGCACTGCGGTTTCTAAAATGAGCTTCAGTACAACTGGAGATGGCACGGCCTCGCGGATCGCAACGATTTCAGAGAGCAGCAAATTGGAATCAGCGGCCTTAACGTTGGCAATGTCCAAAACTACGTCGATTTCAGAGGCTCCGGATTGCACTGCTAGGCGCGCCTCGGCACCTTTTACCAGCGCAGGAGTTTTGCCATGGGGAAAGCCTGCAACTGTCGCAACTCTAATGCCTGCTTCCTGGGCTTTCTTTGTCAGATGCACCATATTATTGGGCACGCAGATGGCACCGACGCCCAGCTCGATCGCCTCTTCTATAAACACAGCAAGTTCGGCTTTAGTAACTTCAGGTCCGAGCAGGGTGTAATCGAGGAGAGCTGCCATCTGGGCGCGGGAAATAGTCATATCTCATACCCTACTTAGCTCGCAAAGAAATCCAAGGTAGAATCCGATAAATGAGTCCGAGTTCTTCTGAGATCCGTAATCGCCCCAGCACCGCTCCGGAGGAGCGACAGTTTGTTCTTACTTTTGGCTGCCCAGACTCCACAGGCATCGTCGCAAAGCTAAGTTCTTTCCTCGCGGAGCGAGGGGGATGGATTACTGAGGCTGGTTATTTCACCGATCCCGACTCCAATTGGTTTTTTACGCGCCAGGCAGTGCGCGCGGAGTCCATTGATATGTCTATTGAGCAGCTCCGAGAGGAGTTTGCACCGCTTGCGGAGGAGTTTGGTCCTCGTGCAAAGTGGAAGTTCACCGATACCGCGCAGGTAAAGAAGGCTGTGCTGTTGGTGTCCAAGGAGGGCCACTGCCTGCATGATCTGCTGGGACGTGTGGCGGAAAATGATTATCCAATGGAAGTTGTGGCGGTTGTCGGCAATCACGATAATTTGCGTTATATCGCAGAGAACCACAATGTGCCATTCTTCCACGTGCCTTTTCCAAAGGATGCCGTCGGAAAGCGCAAGGCTTTTGACCAGGTAGCGGAGATCGTTAATGGCTATGAGCCGGATGCGATTGTGCTGGCGCGTTTTATGCAGATTCTGCCCCCGGACCTGTGCGAGATGTGGTCGGGCCGCGTGCTCAACATTCACCACAGCTTCCTGCCGTCCTTTATGGGCGCGCGTCCCTATCACCAGGCGTATAGCCGCGGCGTGAAGTTGATTGGTGCGACCTGCCACTATGCCACCCCAGATCTGGATGACGGCCCCATCATTGAGCAGGACGTTATCCGCGTAACTCACAAGGACACCCCCACTGAGATGCAGCGCCTCGGCCGCGATGCGGAGAAGCAGGTGCTGGCTCGCGGTTTGCGATTCCACCTTGAGGACCGCGTGCTGGTCTACGGCAATCGCACCGTTATTTTCGACTAAATACAAAAAGCCCCGCGGAACCTTGCAGGTTTCCACGGGGCACTACTATTTATTGCTTTGCGACGGGCTCTTGGATCAAATCGCTAGTGGATTCATCACTGGTGGTTTCCCGCAACTTCTCATGTTTAATGAACAGCAGCAGCACAAATGCAATGGCAATCAGCGGCATCATGGTGAAGAACACTGGGGTCAGTGCATCGTTATAGGCGCCGGCAAAAGCATCATGCAGCGGAGCAGGCAGTTGGTTAACCATAGCTGGGGTGAGGTCATTGGAATCAATGCCACCCTGGGCAGCCATTGCAGCTTGTTCCTCAGGGGAAAGCTCTGCCATTGCTGCTGGCATGCGTTCTGCCATGAGATCGCTCAAGTTACCCACGAACATACCGCCGACCAGTGCGGATCCCAAAGAGGAACCGATCTGACGGAAGAAGTTGTTTACAGCGGTTGCAGAGCCAACAACGGCGATTGGCAAGGTGTTTTGCACAACCAACACGAGTACCTGCATTGCCAAGCCGAGACCAACCCCGAGCACCAGCAGGTAAATGCCGATCTGCCAGAGGCTGGTTTCCACGGACAAGGTTCCAAAGAGAACCAAGGAAACAAAGGTGATTGCCATACCCACTGGTGGGAAAAGCTTGTACTTACCAGTCTTGGTGATGCGCAAACCAGTCCAGATGGACATACCCATGAGGCCAACCATCATTGGGATGAGCATGTAACCTGCTTCAGTTGCATTGATGCTGTGCACCATCTGCATATAGGTAGGCAGGTAGCCGATTACGCCGAACATTGCTACGCCCAGGATCAGGCCAGCGATGGTGGTGATGGCAAAGTTGCGGTTCTTGAAGAACTGCATTGGAACCAATGGATCCTTAGCGCGCAACTCAACGACAACCAGCAAAATAGCAGCAACAATAGTAGCGATAATCAAGCCGATGATGATCGGATCGCTCCACTCATACTGGGAACCGCCCCAGGTAGTGAAGAGGATCAAGCTGGTGGTGGCGATGATCATAAAGACGGTGCCCAGGTAATCCCACTGGAACTTCACCTTGCGCTTTGGAATATCCAAGAAGTAGATGGCAACACCAATGGCGATGATTCCTAAAGGAATATTCATCCAGAATGCCCAGCGCCAGCCGGGGCCTTCGGTGAACCAGCCACCGAGCAAAGGTCCAAGAACTGCGGAGAGGCCAAAGACGCCACCCATAACACCCATGTAGCGGCCACGCTCACGAGCAGGAACCACATCGGCAATAATTGCTTGGGCCAGAATCATCAAGCCACCGCCACCGATGCCTTGCACAGCACGGCCAACAATCAACCAGGTCATATTGCCGGCGAGGCCACCAATAATGGAGCCCAATAAGAAGATCGACAATGCGCCGATGAATAGGCTCTTACGTCCCACAAGGTCGCCGAGCTTGCCATAGATTGGCAGCATAATGGTTTCTGCCAGCAGGTATGCGGTGATAACCCACATCATGTGGTCCACGCCGCCAAGTTCACCAACGATAGTTGGCAGTGCGGTACCGAAGATCATCTGATCGAGGGAAGCCATCATCATGGCGACCATCAATGCAGCGAGAATCCACCAGACTTTTTTCTGTTCTTCGGGGGTCATGGAAGAAGGTACTTTTTCCTTCTTCACTTTCCTGCCCCGCACCTTTGCGGGGCTTGTAGAGGTTTCAGACATTATTCGTTCGTTTCCTTGAGGTGATCTGCACGGATGAATACCAGCAGAATGGCAGCGAGCACGGCGATCGGAGCCAGCGCCAAGAAGATTGGCGTAAGAGCGTCATTATAGGAAAGTTGGATGGCTTCACGCAGAACCTGAGGCAGGGTATCCACGAGATGCGGGGTCAAGTTGGAGGCGCCGGAGAAGTTGCTCATTGCATCTGCATATGGAGCACCTTCGGCACCCATAGAAGTGATGGCAGCGGGAACATTTTCCACAAAGCGGTCAGACAGATTGCCAATGAACAGGCCACCGATCAGTGCGGAGCCAATGGCGCCACCAATTTGACGGAAGAAGTTATTGGAACCTGTTGCGGTGCCAACCATAGTGACTGGGAAGGAGTTCTGCACGATAAGAACCAAAATCTGCATAGCGCAGCCGAGGCCAAAACCGAATACAAAGAAGTAAATGCCAACCAACCACAGTGGATCCTTAGGCTCCAGGGTGGAGAGCAGGTATAGGGCGACGACGATAACAACCATGCCGACAACTGGGAACCACTTGTACTTACCGGTGCGGGAGACAATATTGCCAACGGTAATAGAAGTACCGATCAGGCCAATCATCATTGGGATCAGCATCAGACCGGCTTCAGTTGGGTTGAGGCCGTGCACCATCTGCAGGTAGGTAGGCATATATGCGATTGTGCCCATCATGAACATACCAACGCCGATACCGGCGATTGCAGTGAGCACGAAGTTGCGGTTTGCAAAAAGGCCCATGGGGACCAGTGGGTCAACCGCGCGCTTTTCGACGAAAACAAACACGATGGTCGCCACCACAGCGGTAACAATCAACCCGAGGATCATTGAAGAGCCCCACTCGTATTCGTTGCCACCCCAGGTAACAGTAAGCACGATGGCAGTGGTTGCAATCGCCATAAAAATGCTGCCCAGCCAGTCAACGGTAACCTTGCCGCGTTCACGAGGAGGAAGCTTTAGCAAGACTGCAATTGCGACAAGAGCAATAATGCCGATTGGTACGTTAAGCCACAGACCCCAGCGCCAGCCTGGTCCATCGGTAAACCAGCCACCGAGCAAAGGTCCCAGGATTGAGGAAAGTCCGAAGACGGAACCCATAACACCCATGTACTTTGCGCGTTCACGAGGAGTGGTGACATCTGCAGTAATTGCCTGGGAGAGGATCATCAAGCCACCGCCGGCGATACCCTGCAGTGCACGAGCCACAATCAGCACCGTCATAGAGTTAGCCAAGGCACCGATAATGGAGCCCACTACAAAGAGTGCAATGGCGAACATAAAGAGGTACTTGCGGCCAAACTGGTCACCCAACTTGCCAAAGATTGGCAAGGAGATGGTCTGACCCAAGAGGAATGCAGTAATAACCCAGGTCATGTGGTTAACTCCACCGAGTTCACCAACGATGGTTGGCAGGGCGGAACCGAAAATGGTTTGGCCCAGTGAGCTCAGCAGCATGGCAAGCATTAGTGCGCCGATAATAAGGCCAACGTGACCAGTGGATTTATCAGCAACAGCGATTTCGCTTGCGGCTTCACCATAAGGAGCGGAAACGTGCGCCGAGGGCGCGCCGCTCTTTGAGATGGTGGTAACGGGACGTTCTTGGTCCACGTCGTTATTCATTGTCATTTTGTTGTTCACCTTTTAAGAAGAAAAATATTATTTAATGCCTTTTGGCAGCAGAGGCGGAAATCTTTTTGGGTGGCTTCAGGTAGTGAATGCCACTTCCTGGAACCTTGAAAAACTGCGGTGACCAAGATGCCAACCATCGTGATAGCTTCAGTTTCTGGGCTTTCCTTCAGGCGTTGCGCCTCGGGCCACTTGATGAAGTAATCACGGAGCAGATCTTCCAAAACCGCGCGACCTTCGTGGAATCTGACAAAGTGTTGCATTGCCAGGTCGGGATGGTTAAATCGGATCTCTTTGCGCCGCTTCATGATAGTTCCGGAGAGCCCTCCGGTGGAGTGATCATGGCTCCCGATCAAGTTGATGACCAGTTCAAAAGCTTTGTCAAAAACATCATCATGCTCTACTGCGAGAAATTCCTCGCGCTCTTCTTCAGAGGGAACTCTAAAGCTGGAGCCGATGACGGCGGCCTCTTTAGATTCCACATAGTTGAAGAAAGTTCTCTTAGAGATCCCAGCTTCAGCACAAATATCTTCGACGGTGACATTGTCGAACCCACGCTCCAAGACCAGTCTGGTTGCGTTATCTTCGATCGCTTCCAAGGTCTTTTTACGTTTGATTTCCCTCAACGAGGGTTGCTCTTCAATATCCACTCAAGTAAACCTAGTGAACTTTTACACCGAGTGCAATATTGCACCGGGTGAAGTTGTTAACGCATTCCACATCAAGTGAAATAAATCACAAAAAATCCCCTCATCTCCGCAGTGGAGATGAGGGGAAAATTACGTTAAGTACTACCAGCCGCCGGCACCTTCGAGAATGCCCTTAATCTGCGGGCGCACATCAAACCAGTAGAGACCAATGATTATGATGCCCACCCAAGGCAGGATCGGTACGGAGGTACCCAGCACGATGAGGACAAATCCGGAGGCGATAAGCATGGCTACCCAAATCAGTTTCTTTTGGCGGTCGGCAACTTCAAAGGCGTCTTCGCGGGTGGTGGCTGCAAGGAAAGCTCCGATAAAACCAAAGATTCCAATCAGGGTGAAAATGCCCCAGATGAACCAACTGGTGCCGGAGTAAAGGGTTTGCATATCCATGATTTGTGTGGAACTTCCTTAGCTTTGCGGAGGAATTACTTCTCCGTCGATAATATCTTCCCCACCGTCTTCGGCGGAATTGGCTTTTTTAGCTTTACGCTTTTCCAAAGTTTCATCCAGCTTATCGCGTGAGCTTTCCACGACAGAACTAAAAGCTGACTTCACCTTATCAGTATCGGATTCACTCAGCGCGCCGCGGACGGTATCGGCAACATCTTTCAAAATAGCGCCAGCATCGCGGGCGAAATCCTTGCCCGCTGCTAGAACGTCACCAGACTTGGCCTGTTCCAAGGCTTCTGCAGCCTCGGTTTTGAGCTTGTTGAGGGTTTCTTTCTCGGACAATTCAGAACGAACTTGCTTTCCAACTTTGCCTGCAACATCGCCAAGCTCAGAAGCAGCATCTCCAAAAGTAGACATTTCGAACTCCTTTTAAGCACCGAAGAATATATAAGACATAGTGTAAATAAGAAGTCCCGCCAGCGCACCCACAATAGTGCCGTTGAGGCGAATATATTGCAGATCTTTACCAACCATGAGCTCGATCTTCTCGGAAGCCTCTTCCGCGTCCCAACGCTCAATGGTCTCGGAGATAATGCTGGTGACTTCTGGCGCGTAGTTATCGGCCAAGAAGGCGGCAGCTTTTGTGATGCGATCGTCTAGGGAGCTGCGCAGGTTTTCGTCGTCAAGCACTCTTTGACCCCAGGTCACTGAGGCCTCGGCTATTTTGCGGCGGAGGAGGGATGACTCGTCGGTTGCGGCCTCAATGAGGGAGGCGGAGGCCGACTCCCAAATTGTGGGCGCGGCCTGCGCGATCGCGGCCGAGCCCATGACGTCCTGTTTGATTTGCTCGACGCGGGTGATCATCGCGGCGTCATATTGTAGGTCTTGGGCCAGGTTGTTGAGGAAGCGGCGCAGGGAGATGCGCGCTTCGTGCTTGGGGTCCTCGGCGACGGCGGCGGTGAACTTGATTACCTCCTCATACACCTTGCCGCTGACCAGCTGCGCGGTGAACTTCGGCGCCCAAATGGGGCGGCGCTCGTTGAGCAGGCGGTCAATAAGTTCCTCGGAGCCCAGCGCCTTTTTGTGCAGCCACTGCGCAAGTTCCTGGACCACCGGCTCGGTTTTACCCTCGGCAATCAGCTGTTCCAGCAGGCGGCCAGCGGGAGGAGCCCAGGCAGGCTCGCCCAGTTTGTCAATTACCGCGGCGTTAATAACGGCCTCGGCGTCCTTGGGGTCAATGGCGCGCACGATATTAGCGGTCAGTTTGCCCACCTCACGGGAAACTTTTTCGCCATTTTCCGGCTGCGCCAGCCAGGTACCCAGGCGCTCAGGGATCTCAGCCTGCGAGACCTTCTCTGTAATTAGCTGCGCGTTGAGGAAGTTATCGCCCACAAAGCCGCTCAGAGCCTCGCCCAACTGGTCTTTTTTACGCGGAATAATTGCGGTATGCGGAATCGGCAGCTTCAGCGGATGGCGGAACAACGCGGTGACGGCGAACCAGTCCGCCAGGCCACCGATCATGCCGGCTTCCGCGGCTGCGCGCACAAAGCCCACCCAGGCGCCGCTCTCCCCCGGCCGGGTTTCCACATAACGGCACAGCAAATAGACCAGCGCGGCAAAGATCAGCAGACCAGTGGCAAAGGCCTTGTGACGACGCAATTCCCTACGCCGCATCGCCTCCACTTCCGGGGCCGGCCCGGGCACTGATTGTGTTTGCTGAAGTTCATGATTACCCATAGTGCCCATTATGTACTGTCACCCGTACATGAATGCATAATGCAGCCAAGAATCAGGGTAATTTCGGGGATATGAGTGTCTCACTTTCAACCGATCAGGTGCGCGCGCTGCGCCTTATTGCCCAGCTCCTCGCCCCCTCCTCCGCCCTCACCCGCACGGACGTTATGGATACCGCCGTGGGCGCTGCCAAGCACATGCTGGCCAGCCAGGCGCAGCAGCGTGATTCCGCGCTAATCGCCTTAGATATCCGCTCCCACCACCCCGGCACCGCCGCCACCGCGCTAGAGAACTCCCTGCTCATCCGCAGTTGGACCCAACGCGGCACCCACCAAATCCTAGCCGCCGAAGACGTCCGCTGGATGACACTGCTGTGTTCCCCACGCATCCTGGCCGCCTCCGCCAAGCGCCGTAGCCAACTTGGGCTTGACGACGCCGCCGTCCACCGCGCGCGCGAGGTGCTCACCGAACACGCGGCAGGTGCCCCTGTGCCTAGAAGCCGCGCTTATGAACTATTCCGTTCCGTAGATATCGATCCCGGTGAGTACCGTGGCCAGCACCTTTTGCGTCACTTTGGTGGCGAGGGCGAGATTGTCCAGGGCCCACCAGTTGATGGCGAGGATACCTTTGTACTGCTGGATTCCATTTGCACACTTTCCCTAGGACTTCGTGGCGAAGAAGCACTTATTGAGATGGTCCGCCGCTACTTCTACTCCCGCGGTGCTGCCACACTGAAGGATTTGCAGTGGTGGTCTGGCCTTAACCTCAGCGAATTAAAGCCAGGTATTTCTTTCCTGGCTGATGGCGGGGAAATCCTGCAGGTCACCGGGCCAAATGACGAGGACATGTGGATCCCAGCCTGGGCTGATTCTGTTACTGACGCTGAGGTAAAGGCTGCATTGGAGCCTGAGCTCACCTTGCCCGCATTTGATGAGTACCTGCTCTCCTATACCGACCGCAGCCACCTGATGGATTCAGAGCACTTGTTTAGCATTGGGCCTGGTAAAAATGGAGTGTTTAAGCCATTCAAGGTTGTGCAGGGCGAGGCGCTGCCGGTTTAGGTTTTTGGGACTTGGGTAGAAGTCGGATTCACGAAGTCGGAAGGAGCCCTGAATCCGAAGAATTCGAGTGAATCCGCCTTTTAGAATCCGACCTCTTCCCCTTTACCAGGCCAGACCTCGGATTCACATGCTCGGAAAGAGTGGGTGAATCCGAGGTTTCTTGCATTTTTGGAGGCCTTTCCGAGCTCGTGAATCCGAAACTTCTGTTTGAGCGACCTTTCAGATAAAGTGACCTCAGAAGACAGGTTAAAAACTGTAAACATTGAGATCACCCGCTGCACTTAAGCCAAGTGCAGCGGGCTTCTTTTTGGCTACCCTCGGAATCCGCTCTCCAACAAAGCCAATGAAAACACCCTCTCTCCCTAGAAAATCTAGAGCGAGAGGGTGTTTTCGGAGGTGCTGCTCAATCAGCAGGCCTTATTTACAAGGCATTTACTGGGAGCGACCGGTTTCCTTGAGGTATGCCTTGTAGCCAGCACGGCCCTTCATGATTAGGGCAGTTCCGAGCACAATGCAAACAACTGCAAAGACGACGCCAATGATGGTGTAGGTGTCCCAATTGTCCTGCTGTTGGCCGACGCTGTTAGCGCCGATTCCGAAGAGCACTGCACCAATACCGGCGAGGGAGGCCAAAAGCAGGCCCATTCCCAACCAGGTGGAGGAGCGATCCAGGGAGGAGTGTGGAGCGTTGTAGCTCACTGGTACATATCCCTGGATGTAATGCATACGCTCCGGGGCGGTGTTCTTCTTCGCGGAGGACATGGCGTTCACTCGTCTTTCTTGTTGAACAGTTGTGAACATTCTCAAAGAGAATGTTCAGCCTGTGGAAAACTTACTTAGATTTTAGACTAGTCGTCTTTACCACGGAAAGCTGCACGCGCACGTTCCTTGGTGACAGCTGCCACAGCGGTCAGTGGGATGCCTGCAGGGCAAACATCGGCACACTCGCCGTAAAGGGAGCAGTGACCGAAGTTGGTTTCCATTTCATCAACCATCTTACGGGCACGCAGTCCGCGCTCTTCCTTACCCAGTGGGAGCAGGGAGAGGTGAACCAACTTGGCACCGGTGAAGAGGTGAGCTGCACCGTTAGGACAAGCAGCTACACAAGCGCCACAGCCAATGCAGGCTGCGTGGTCGAGAGCAAGCTCAGCGGTGTGGTGGTTGACGTGGAGGGTATCAGCATCTGGTGCGGTACCAGCGTTGATGGTGACGTAGCCACCCTGCTCCATGACGCGGTCCAGAGCGGAACGGTCAACAACCATGTCCTTGATGATTGGGTACGCTGCGGAACGCAGTGGCTCAATCTTCAGGGTATCGCCATCCTTGTAGCTAACCAGACGCTGTGCACAAGCAGGCTTGTTCTGGTCAGCGCCGTGTGGACGGCCGTTTACGAGGAGACCACAAGTACCGCAAATACCTTCGCGGCAGTCAGAAGCAAAGGCGAATGGCTCTTTGTTTTCTTCGATGAACTTGTTGTTAATGTGGTCAAGCAGTTCCAGGATGGACATCTGTGGAACGGCGTCGTCAACCTGTACGGTCTCGAACTTGCCTTCCGCAGTAGGGCCTGCCTGACGCCAGATCTCAAGTGTTAGTTTCATTACTTGTAGTTCCTTGTCTGCAGTGGGATGGACTCGAAGAACAGTGGTTCTGCGTGTCGCACGAAGGTACCGTTCTCGCCTGGTTCCCAAGCGGAGACGAAGCACCAGTTTTCGTCGTCACGTTCAGCCTCGCCGTCCTCGGAGAGGTGATCGTCGCGGAAGTGTGCACCACAGGACTCGTCGCGGTCGAGGGCGTCGACACACATGAGCTCGCCAAGGTCGATGTAGTCAGCAACGCGTGCTGCGTACTCGAGAACCTGGTTCATCTCATTTGGGCTACCGGTGATGCGCAGGTTCTTCCAGAAATCTTCGCGGAGGGCACGGATCTTGTTGATGCCGTCCTGAAGATCCTTGATGTTACGGGACACACCACAGGAGAAGTACAAGATATCGCCGAGCTGGCGGTGGTAGTAATCAGGTCCGTGTGGGTTGTCGCCATGGATGTTCATGAGGCGATCGATGCGAGCCTGAGCGCGCTCGATTGCTGCAAGAGCTTCCGGTGCATCCTCTGCCAGAACCTCAGTACCCAGCAATGGGCCGAGGTAATTAGGGATGGTGAATGGCAAGGTGAACCAGCCATCAACAGATGCGGAGAGCAGGGAGTTTGCACCCAGACGGTTTGCACCGTGGTAGGTCCAAGATGCTTCGCCGGCGCAGAAAAGACCTGGGATGGAGGTCATTTCATTGAAGTCGGTCCACAGGCCACCCATGGTGAAGTGGCAGGTAGGAGCAATACGCATTGGGGTGGAGTATGGATCCTCACCAATGGCCTCTTCGTACATGGTGAAGAGGTTGGAGTAACGCTCGCGGATGGTGTCCTGGCCAAGGCGCTCGGTGGCGTCGCGGAAGTCCAGGTATGCGGCGTTGTGGAGTGGCCCTACACCAAGGCCGGCGTTGATCTGCTGGGAGATCGCACGAGATGCCACGTCGCGTGGAACCAAGTTGCCGAATGCTGGGTAGCGGCGCTCCAGGAAGTAATCGCGCTCATCCTCAGGGATGGTGTTTGGATCGCGATCGTCGTTTGGAGCCTTAGGGGACCAGATGCGTCCGTCGTTACGCAGGGACTCGGACATCAAGATGGTCTTGGACTGCCAGGTGGAGTTCACAGGCAGGCCGGTTGGGTGGAACTGAATGAAGGATGGGGATGCAAAGTATGCACCAGCCTCATATGCACGCATGATTGCGGATGCATTGGAGTTCTTCGCCAGGGTGGACATGTGGTAGACGTTGCCGTAACCACCGGTTGCCAGCACAACTGCGTGACCGGTGTGAGCGGTGAGCTCGCCGGTGATCAGGTTGCGCATAACCAGGCCTTCGCAGCGCTTCTGTCCATCACGCTCGGTGATGATGACATCAACCATTTCGTTATGGGTGAAGATCTCTACAGAGCCGAGGTGAATCTGGCGCTGCAGTGCGGAAGCGGTGGAAAGCTGTAGCTGCTGTCCGGTTTGTCCACGGGTGTAGTAGGTACGGGAGACCTGCACACCACCGAAGGAACGGGTTGCCAAGGTTCCGCCGTATTCACGAGCAAATGGAGCGCCAATGGCGTTCATGTGGTCGATAACGCGCACGGATTCAACGGCTAGACGCCAGCAGTCAGACTCACGGCAGCGGTAGTCGCCACCCTTAACGGTGTCCTTGACGTGGCGGTATGCACCGTCATTGTCCACCTTCTTGCCGCGGGCAGAGTTAACGCCACCCTGTGCAGCAATGGAGTGCGCACGGCGAGGTGCGTCGTGGTAGGTGAAGGACTTAACGTCGTAGCCGAGCTCGCCAAGGGCTGCAGCTGCAGCGCCACCGGAGAGGCCGGTGCCCACGATAAGAACGCGGAACTTACGGCGGTTAAGTGGGGAGACCAGGTTCATGTGGTCTTTTTGGTACTCCCACATGTCCTTGGTTGGAACACCAGCTGGTTCAGCGGAGTCCAGAACAGTACCTGCGGAAACCTCAGGGAGGATGGATACCGGGTGCTTAAATTCTGGGCGTGGGGTGGTTTCAGAGATAATGCTCATTAAATATTCCTACCTTTACCTAGCTAATCCAGCCGGCTGCGATGACGAATGGGATCGTGATGTTGCCGATCAGAACCAGGGCAGGAACGATGTACGCAACTGCGAGCAGGATTGCCCTCCAGCGGCGGCCAGTGATGCCAAGGTCAGAAACGGCGAGCCAGATGCCGTGAGACAGGTGGACAAAGAGAACTAGGTTGGCAATGATGTACCAGATTGCTACCGGCCAGCGGCTGAAGGAAGCAACCATGTTCGCATAAACTTCGCCATGCTCGAAGGACTGGGATGCTGCAGGTGCAACGCCCATGGTCAGGTCGAGGATGTGGAAGATGATGAAGGCGAGCAGCACAATTCCGGTAACCAGCATGGTGCGGGTTGCGAAGGAATTGAAGCCACCAACCAGGTTGGTACGGCGGAACTTGCCGCGGGACTGGCTTGAGCGGCCGTGCAGGGCGAATGCACAGTAAATGTGCAGAACCAGTGCAACGAGCAGCACAATGCGCAGGATCCACAGAATGGACTCATGCGGGAAGATCGGAGCACCGATCTCGCGCAGGAATTCGCCGTAGACGTCTACTTGTGGTTCACCCGGATGCGCAGAATCGGCTGCGTAGTCCGGCATGAAGATTTTCAGGTTTCCGATCATGTGCACAAGAACGAAGCCACCGAAAATAAGGCCGGTTACGGCCATGGTCAACTTCATTGCCCAGGTCGGATATGCGGGACGCTCACGCAGCGCCTCCGTCGTAATTTTTCCGTGACGGATTGCCTCACGGTCGGGATTTCTAACAGTCATGGCACCTCCAGTGTCGTAGTCACTCTACTTCTGAGCAGGGTTAGTCCACTAGTCATAACGCGCTCCCCCACCTCCCCCAAAGTGCCGTTTATCCACCATTCTCAAGACCTTTTAGGTTAGCCTTACTTCAGTGTCATTTGGCGCCCATATAATTGAGGTGAATCTACCTGCGAAAACAAGAGGTTTTTTCAACAATCACCCAAGTAAGTGAGCTTGCTCACAAGATTCCCGCCGGGGGAGTTTTTTAACCCCGTTTGATATCAACCAAAAGATTAGATCCCAAAATGCTGCTTTTCCACACCCACCTGGGGTGCGTCGAAAAGCGCGGTTTTAGGCGCGCTCAGCGCCGTAGAAATCCACAAGTTTGCAATACCTTAATGCCAAGACTGGTTAAGGTGACGGCCATCACGCTATAGTCAGGTCATGGGAAAGACTTATGTGGGGTCCCGGCTGCGCCAACTGCGCCGGGAAAGAGACCTCAGCCAGGCGTCGCTTGCGGCTACGCTGGGGCTATCGGCCAGCTATGTCAATCAGATTGAACATGATGTGCGTCCGCTGACGGTGCCGGTGCTGCTACGCATCACTGAGGCCTTTGGCGTGGACGCTACCTTCTTTTCCCGCGATGATGATTCCCGGCTGCTCGCCGAGGTCCAGGATGTCATGCTGGACCGTGAGATCAATCCGGCAAATGTGGAACTGCAGGAGCTTTCGGAGATGGTGTACAACCATCCGCAGCTCGCACGCGCAATGGTGGAGATGCACCAGCGCTACCGCAATGTGCGTGACAAGCTTTCCATCGCGGTGGATAACCGCAATAACACGCCTGAGGAGCGTCGCCCCATCGCGGAGGCTGTGAGTATGCCGCATGAGGAGGTGCGCGATTTTATTTATGCGCGCCAGAATTACTTTGATGCCCTTGACCGCCGCGCGGAGGCTATTGCCGCGCAGCTGGGCTGGCAGCCCTATGATGCGCGCGCCATGGAGGATTCCATTTCCCGCCGGCTGCAGCTGGACCACGATGTAAAAATCGTGACCTCCAAGGAGGAGTCCGGCGTGCTGCACCACTTCAATCCGGAGACCCGGCTGCTTACCGTGCACGCGCGTCTAAGCCCGGGACAAAAGGCCTTCCGCATGGCCACTGAGCTGGGCTATTTGGAGGCCAATGACCTCATTGAAGGCATTGTGGATGATGGCATTTGGTCCACACCGGAGGCCCGCACCCTGGCGATCCGTGGCGTGGCTTCCTACTTTGCCGCCGCCGTAATGCTGCCGTATCAGATCTTCCACACCGAAGCCGAGAAATCCGGCTATGACATCGAGTTCTTAGGCCAGCTTTTTGGCGTTGGCTATGAGACCACCGCGCACCGCCTTTCCACCCTGCAGCGCCCCAATCTGCGCGGCATTCCATTTACCTTTGTGCGTGTGGACCGCGCCGGCAATATGTCCAAGCGCCAGTCCGCCACCGGCTTCCACTTCACCCACTACGGCGGAACTTGCCCGCTGTGGAATGTTTTTGAGACCTTCACCAACCCCGGCCAGGTGCTGCGCCAATTTGCGCAGATGCCCGATGGGCGCAACTACCTGTGGATTTCGCGCACTGTGCGACACCACGAGGCGCGTTATGGTGAGGTGGATAAGATGTTCGCCATCGGCCTTGGTTGCGAGGCCCGCCACGCGGATCGAACTGTCTATTCGCGTGGCTTCAACCTGCAGGATCTCTCTACTGCTACCCCCATCGGTTCCGGCTGCCGCGTGTGCACCCGCGAGAACTGCGCCCAGCGCGCATTCCCCTCAGTGCATGGGCGCATCAGCATCGATGCGCATGAGTCGACGATTGCGCCTTACTAAAGGGGTGCTTTTCGACGCTCGCCTCGTCCGCCTAGTGATCGGCAATGTCCGCGTACTGGCCGCCCGTAGCGGCCAGTACGTCATCCGGGGCGATAATGAGCGACCATCCACGCCGCCCTGCACTCACATAGATGCAGTCCTGCAGGATGGCAGATTCATCCAAAAACACCCTATGGGGGTGTTTTTGCCCAATGGGTGAGATCCCTCCAGGTACATAACCGGTGACCACCTGTGCCCTACTACGATCCATCATTGCAGAATGCTTGCCTTTGGCAGCACGAGCCAGCTGCTTGAGGTTCAAGGTGCTACTAGCAGGAACAATGGCAACTACATGCTCCCCATCAACTTCCGCCATGAGAGTTTTAAACACCTGATCTGGGTCCACACCCATGGTTTCTGCAGAGTCCAGGGCAAAACCCTTAGCCGATTTTGGATCCACATCGTGGATATCCAAATCGTAGGAAATCCCCATTTCTGTGAGTTTGATCAGCGCGGGGGTAGCTGAACTATTGTCGACTTTCTTAGCCATAACATATAATTCTAAACGCATGAGAAAAACGCCCTTACCTTTAGGTAAGGGCGATTTCTGCTATTCCGCCTCGAATTCAGAGATGATCTCTTTTGCAGCCCGAAGAATATGCGGGCCATATTCCTCATGGCGCAACCCAAAGTACAACACCGCTGGAATATAGCCTGCAGGATTACCCAGATCATGGCGTTTACCCTCATGAACCACAATGTGAACTGGGTGGCCTTCAGAGATCAGCAGCGCGATAGCATCGGTGAGCTGCAATTCTCCACCTGCCCCCGGGGTAATGCGGCGCAGCGCGTCAAAGATTGCGCGGTCCAAGAGATACCGGCCGGTTGCTGCATAGTGAGAAGGCGCATCTGTCAGTGCCGGTTTTTCCACCATTCCTACAACGCTGCGAATGCCTTCACTTTCAGATTCTGCATCAATCTCACCGAGTTCGAAGATGCCGTAGTTTGAAACCTCATCATCGTCTACCTCAATGGCCGCCAGGACTGAGCCGCCAAACTTTGCGCGAACCTCAGCCATCCTCTCCGTTACGCCAAAAGGAAGCACCAGATCGTCGGGAAGCATGACAGCAACAACATCTTCATCATGATCCAGTACTGCTTCTGCCAGGCCGACAGCGTGCCCAAGCCCCAAAGGCTGGTCTTGTTCTACGGGAACAGTCTGAATTAGGTTGGCGGCTGCACGAACCTTTGCCAGCTGTTCAGTCTTGCCACGAGCTTCTAGGGTTGCTTCCAGCTCTGGGAAGCTATCAAAGTGTTTGAGAATGCCCTGCTTATTTGGAGCGGTAATAATAACCAGGCGGGTTGCACCTAGATCCGATGCCTCTTTTGCGATTAGTTCAATGCCTGGAGTATCCACAACGGGAAGAAGTTCTTTAGGAACGGTCTTGGTCGCAGGCAAAAATCGAGTGCCCATTCCAGCAGCTGGAACGATAACCGTTTTTACGGCATTGCTGTGCTCACTAATCGGTAAATTCATTTCCATTAC
This sequence comes from Corynebacterium callunae, assembly GCF_046592015.1. Lineage (GTDB taxonomy): Bacteria > Actinomycetota > Actinomycetes > Mycobacteriales > Mycobacteriaceae > Corynebacterium > Corynebacterium callunae_A. Next base: position 5,611 of record NZ_JAWVOB010000002.1, on the reverse strand, counting down.
GATACCGAAGATTCTGAGAATTTCTCTTCAAAGATTCAGGAGGAGCTGTGAAGATAACCACTTTAACACGGTTAAATTGAGAAAGCCTGATTATCCGAAGATAATCAGGCTTTCCAATGTGTGTGAATTAGAGGTTAATCATGTGACCAGCAATGCCGTGAGCTGCTTCCTTAACAGCCTCAGACAAAGTTGGGTGGATGTGAACGCTGCGTGCGATCTCGTTGGTGGTGAGATCCCAGTTCTGAGCCAAAACAAGCTCGTTCAACAGCTCGGATGCATTGGCTCCTACAAGGTGTGCACCAAGTAGTTCCCCAAATTCAGCGTCGGCGACGATCTTAGCAAAACCATCGGTTTCCGCCAGTCCAACAGCCTTACCATTTGCAGAGAATGGGAAGGAAGCAACCTTGATCTCACGATCTGGCCACTTTTCCTTAACCTGCTCTTCGGTGTAACCGAAGGAAGCGACCTGCGGGTTACAGAAGGTTGCGCGAGGCATCATCATGTAATCGCCCAGGGCCTGGGTCTCTGCACCGGCAATGGTCTCAGCAGCAACAATACCCTGAGCTTCAGCAACGTGCGCAAGCTGCAGCTTTGCAGTGACATCGCCGATAGCGTAGATACCATCAACGTTGGTGCGCATGAAGTCATCGATATCAATTGCGCCACGCTCGGTGAGCTTAACGCCGGTGTTCTCCAAGCCAAAGCCCTCAACGCGAGGACGGAAACCAACGGAGACCATGACGCGATCAACAGTAATCGTCTCAGTCTTGTCTGAGCCCTTCTTCTGGTAATCAACTTCAACAGAATCGCCATTGTCACGCACTGCGGTGGTAGCGTGGCCTGGAAGCAAGGTAACGCCGAACTTCTTATAAGCCTTAGCGATAACCTTGGAGACCTCAGGATCTTCGTTTGGAAGGACGCGGTCCATGAATTCAATAACAGTTACGTCAACGCCGTAATTACCAAGAACATAAGCGAATTCCATGCCGATAGCGCCGGCACCGACGATAACCATCTTCTTTGGAACAACAGGATTCAGGATCTGCTCTTCGTAGGACACGACGTTCTCGGAGAACTCAACACCACGAAGGGTGTTTACTACAGAGCCGGTTGCGATGATGCAGTCGTCGAAGGTAACAACCTTGCCGGCATCTGCCCCCTCGGTGATTTCAATGGTCTTTGCATCCTTGAAGGATCCGAGACCGTTGATTTCGGTGATCTTGTTCTTCTTCATTAGATAGTGAACGCCACCGACGATTTTGTCGGAGACACCACGGGAACGCTTATGCGCGTCCTCATAGTTGAAAGTCACTTCACCGTTAATGCCGAAGGTCTTCTTCTCATGAGTAAAGGTATGGGCAACCTCAGCGTTCTTGATAAGAGACTTGGAAGGGATGCAGCCAACATTTAGGCAAACACCGCCCCAGTACTGCTTCTCAATTACGGCAACTTTCTTGCCTAGCTGGGCTGCGCGGATGGCGGCAACGTAGCCACCGGGGCCAGCGCCGAGTACAACAACGTCATAATGTTCAGTCACGTATTCAAGAATACGTGTTTAGCTTCGTATTGTCGTGCACGTGGGTGACTAGATGGAAAGAACCACACTAGATAAGGGGCAATACTGGTAGAAATCCCCGTATGGACATCATTTTCCATGATGTCCATACGGGGATTTCTACCAACAATCGGAAAGCTTAGAACAACCCGATAGTGTGAGAAAGGTTGCTGGTGACAGAGGAACCAGCATGAAGTCCATAACCGAGAATAGTGTTAATGAAGAAGATAATAGGTTCTAGAAATTCCACAGTTTTCCTCCAGAGGTTTATTTAATATTAACTTGACCATAAATGCAGGGTTTTCCAAACGTGTATAGCCACACGCTCAAGATCACTATCTAACTAAACGTTATTCTATCCAAAAACGTTAACTTTAAAGTCTAATTCCCAGAAATTCAGCACTAACCCTCCTTTATTACCATGTCACTCTCACCCTTTCAGCAGCGATTGAGTAATCATCTCCAAGAAAACTCATTTCCCTGCGACAGTAACCAAAAGGACGGGTATGATAAATATGCTTTGCCAGATAAATAGAACAGATTATCTAAATTTACCTTAAAATTTATTATTCGGAGGTAGTATCTCGTGAAAATTGCAGTAGCCGGTCTAGGATATGTCGGACTTTCAAATGCAGCATTGCTATCCAAGAACCACAACGTAGTAGCCCTCGACATTAACGAAGTCCGCGTTGACCTAGTAAATAACTTTAAATCCCCAATTGTTGACAAAGAACTAGAGGAGTACCTTTCAACAAAGCCCGCCAATTTAGCCGCAACCACTGACCCTGAGGTGGCGTACGCTGATGCGGATTTCGCGATTGTTGCTACCCCCACCAATTATGATCCAGACAATAACTTCTTTGATACAAGCAGCGTAGAAAGCGCAATTGAAGCAATTTTGTCAGTTAATCCAGCTGCGCGGATCGTCATTAAATCTACAATTCCAGTTGGTTACACTGAAGGGTTAAACGGAACATATCCGGAAGCAAAGATCATCTTCTCCCCTGAATTCCTACGAGAAGGGCACGCTTTTTACGATAACCTCTATCCATCCCGAATTGTCGTCGGAGACAACTCAGTAGATGGAGAAACCTTCGCCAACCTCCTTAAAGAAGGCGCGGAAATAGACGAAGTTCCAATCCTACTTACGGGTTCCACTGAATCGGAAGCTATCAAGCTTTTTGCAAATACCTACCTCGCCCTTCGGGTAGCATTCTTTAATGAATTAGACACCTATACCGCCATGCGCGGATTAAACACCAAACAAATCATTCAAGGCATCGGACTAGACCCAAGAATTGGCTCCCACTACAACAACCCTTCTTTCGGATATGGTGGATACTGTCTACCAAAGGATACAAAGCAGCTTTTGGCAAATTACAACAATGTTCCACAGAATCTTATTTCTGCCGTTGTTGACGCAAATCGGACCCGTAAAGACTTTATTGCAGACGACATTCTTCGCCGAGAACCCGAGACTGTAGGCATTTACCGGCTGGTAATGAAGTCTGGTTCAGACAACTTCCGTTCCTCTTCCATTCAAGGCATAATGAAACGAATTAAAGCCAAAGGTGTTGAAGTAGTTATTTACGAACCAAACTTAGAGGTAGACGAATTTTATCACTCGAAGGTTTTTAAGAACCTAGAGGAATTTAAAGCGAAAAGCGATATTATCGTCGCAAATCGTCCTACCTCGGAAATTTCAGATGTCTCCGAAAAAGTGTACACCCGTGATCTCTTTAATCGAGATTAAGCCCCGTTAGCTCATCGACGCAAGGTTACAGTTACGCTCAAGAGCGTACGCTCCCTTTTCTACCTTGAGCAATATTTGGACAGCTCATACCCCCCATTTTCGTCACCTTGTACAGGGAAAAAAATTCTCCATCAACCACCCAACCGGAGTAGATAATGCGAATTTTACTCTCCGAGACGATGAGGGGAAAGAAAATCATGGTCGGAGATAAAAGAATAGCGACGCTTCATTAATACCGGCCGACAATATTGTCGCAACCATTTTTCGATAAATTAGTAACTTCAACAACCCATCATTTCGAGACGGGCATACAGCTTAAAACTGCCCCTTAATACTAGGAGGAATCTTGAAGGAGTCTTCACCCATTTCAGTACTTCACGTCGTTGGAGGTATGAACATCGGAGGTATCCAATCATTTCTGATGGAAGTTCTTCGAAATACCGACTCTAGCCAAGTTGAATTCATTTTCTTGTGTCATGGCAACCGAAAATGGGATCACGCAGAAGAAGTAAATAGGCTCGGAGGAAAAATTATCAATATTCCCAGTATTACGGAAGTGGGGGTTTATAGTTACGTTAAATCAATTCGCAAAATCATCCGCACCTATGACATTGAAATAGTACATACTCATCTTTATCTTGCTTCCAGCATTGTACTTTTAGCTGCAGCGCTCGAAAAGGTTCCAGTCAGAATCATTCATTCCCATAGTACCCGAAATGAGTTGGGGGCGAGTTTATCAAGAAAAGCGTATGTCTGTTTAACTCGAGCAATGATCTCAAACTTTTGCACTCTTCGCATGTCTTGCGGTACTGAAGCAGGGAAAACGTTCTTCCGTGGCAAAGACTTTCAACTAATAAATAATGGAATTAATATTTCCAAATTTAAGTTCAATGACTCACTAAGAATTTCCATGCGTGAATCCTTAGAAATTAAAATCGATTCCCCAATTCTATTGCACGTAGGAAGGTTTATTGAAGTTAAGAACCACAAATTTCTAATTGAGATCTTCGCAAAGTTCTTAGAGCTACAACCTAACTCAATTCTCCTCTTAATTGGAGACGGACCAACTCGAGAAGATACTGAAAAACTAGTTGAAAAACTAGGTATTGAAGAAAACGTTAGGATCCTCGGCCAAAGGGAAGATGTCACGAACTTTTATAATGTCGCCGACATTCTACTTTTGCCATCAATTTCAGAAGGCCTTCCCCTGACTTTATTAGAATCACAAGCTAATGGGTTATCTGCCTTGGTAAGCGCTGGAGTTCCACTTGAGTCTTGTGTGGTTAAGGATCTAGTAAATTTCAAAGATTTGGAGGATCCTATAGAAGAATGGGCTGCCAAGATGAATGAAATCGCATTTCACAGAAACGAAAAGGGGGCTCAGATACTAAGGGACGCTGGCTATGATTCTCGTGATTCAGCGACTCGCCTCTCAAACATTTACAAGAGTAAAATTCACTAATTCAACATAACTTTCTTCGTTTGTGTGAGTCATACATAAAAGTCAGATTCCATAGAACAGTTCCTTTTTAGTTGCTTATTAAATAGCCTGCTTATTAACTAGCCTGCTTGTGAACAAACGATCTGTGGCAGGAAGATGGCAAATGTAAATAAGTAGATCTGTGGAACTCGATTGGATGTTAAAGTTAAGATCTATATCCACTATTAACGCAAATAGCGAGGTTCGACTTCCGTCGCCTCCTTGTTAACCATCGCATACTCAACGACCACATTGCAACACGAACCAGCTGACTAGACTTTGGCGTATGGCCAACTAACCCCAGAACGCAGTTGAACCGGATACTTAAACCCCAGAGGCTCCGAACCTGTCTTCGAAGTTGAGTTAGACCGATTAGTTACAACTTGAGGCTCAAGGGTCTAACTCTGATATTGCAGCGAAGTCAGATCCTTTATTCGTTGTTTGATGCGTATATTTTTTAGCACTTATACATCATCTACCTCACAAAAGGGCATCCAATGACGAAATATTCACCATAACACCTTTCTACTTTGAGGATCATCGAAGAAGTTCTCTATCACTGCATTATCATAATGGTTGGCCCTCCCCGACGTCGACTGCGTACCCACATGCTCACTGATCAAAGTCCGCCATGTGGAGTGCTGATACCGAAATACCTCCCTCATACGCACCCTCTAAGTAAAAATGTACGGGTTCACTGCGTCGGATTTGGATACAGCGGTAGCCAAAATTGCTTGTACTCGCGTAAAGCCTCCTCGGTGACCGCTTTGAGGTCAATAAAAGCTAACCCCCGTTTGGTAGACACTCTGAAACCAGCATGGGT
>NZ_JAWVOB010000001.1:0-654601 GCF_046592015.1 Corynebacterium callunae | reverse complement strand
AGAAACACTCGGAGCCATCCTCACTCAAACAAAGAAAAAAGGGCTCCTGAAGTCATTAAAAACAACTCCAAAAGCCCATTTCACTAAGCAAAAACTCAGAAAAAACACCGCAAATCCGTGCGAAAGAGCGCAAAAGCAACTAGTCGCGCTTTAACAAAGCCTTGGTGACATCATCGGCAAAACGCGCAACTTCAGGAAATCGCGAATCCATTCCACGGGCTGCGAATCTTTGCAGCGCCTCAAAGGTCTCCCCCAAATCGCGACGCTCCATTTGTCCACCATCAACACCCTGTGCCCTGGAAAACTCCTCAAACTCTTCGAAGTTCAAGGTGGTCACGCCCTCTTCTGAGGTGTGCAGGAAGTTCACCAATGCAGCCAATGATCCAAGTTTCATCACAGCAACGCTCGACAGCGCCCAACCAATAAGTGCAGTAACAACACGAGCTTGCAAACGCTCCTCATTGTTCACATTTGGCCAAATTCCGCGCACTTCCTGCACCCAAGAATCGATAAGTTCATCGGCTTCATCATCGGTGATTGGGTGGGTAAAAATATACTGCGGGAATCCTGCAATCACACTTGCCAGGTCAAAGGTGGCATCGCGGAAACCTGCAACCTCATAGTCCAAAAAGTGGGTTCTTTCAGCGACAATGATGTTGTCAGGAGAAAGATCAAATGGCGTGAAGGCGCGGTGACGGCCGGAGATGAGGCGTCGCTTAGCGTCGCGGGCAAATTCTTTAACCACAGCCGGAATCTTGATTCCAGCGTCCTCCAGGACCTTAATTCCGAGGTCGATAGCAGCTGGCAACAAACGATCACGCTGCTTCTGCAAGGTTGTAGTACCTGGGAAACGCGCCAGCATACGAGCCATGAGGATATCAAAATCAGCTTCACGGTCGGCAGTTGCCGCATGCAAGCTACCCAAGGATTGCCCCAGGTTTCGCAAAATTTGCATGCGCTGATCGCCGGTACGCTGCTCCAAAAGTTCGGCAAAGGTATCTCCATTGCCCGAATCGGAGAGCACGATGATGCGTTTGTCAATGTCATAGGCCAAAATAACGGGACCGGGGCGCACATCTTCGGTCAAAGACGTGGTGAATTGATAGGAAACAACCTCGCGAACCAGTGCGGAATCATCAAAAACATCGCCAGTTGCTGGCACAAATTTCAAAATCACCGAGCGCTGCTGCAAAAACGGGGAATTTGCCACCCGCGCCCGCAAAACGGTAGCTGTGCTGGATCCACCCAATTGCTCAATCTCAGAAAGCGTTTGGGTACCGCCGTAGCGTTTCGCCAATAGCAGTTCGGCGGTCTCGACGATTTCTTCGTGGCTTAGCATGGGTTTCGTCTCCTTCTTTATGCACCGAATGCAACTAGACCTTTTTCTATGGTACAGAGCACCCAGCAAAGCGGGGGTGATTTAAGTCACCTCACCCCCGCTGATGGGCCGGGCACTGCGGGTGCCAGGCGGCGTCGAAAAGCGCTTTTCGACGGGTTATTGCTCGCTAGCGGCAGCCTTAGGCTTCGCGTCGATACCGGCTTCCTTGCGCTGCTGCGGGGTAATCGGAGCAGGTGCATCGGTCAGAGGATCAATTCCGCCACCGGACTTCGGGAAGGCAATAACATCGCGGATGGACTCAAATCCACCCAGCAGAGACACAATGCGGTCCCAACCGAAGGCAATTCCGCCGTGTGGAGGAGCGCCGAAAGCGAAGGCGTCAAGCAAGAAGCCGAACTTCTCACGAGCTTCTTCACCGGTGATGCCCATTACCTGGAAGACGCGCTCTTGCACTGCACGCTGGTGGATACGGATGGAACCGCCACCGATTTCATTGCCATTGCAGACGATGTCATATGCATAAGCAAGTGCTTCACCTGGGTTTTCATCGAAAGTATCGAGGAACTCAGGCTTTGGAGAGGTGAATGCATGGTGTACGGCGGTCCACTTGGAGTGGCCGAGAGCAACGTCACCGGAAGCGGTGGCATCAGCAGCTGGCTCAAACATTGGAGCGTCAACAACCCAGGTGAAAGCCCAGTCGCCTTCCTTGATCAGGTCCAGTTTCTTGGCGATCTCACCGCGGGCAGCGCCCAGCAGTGCGCGAGAAGACTTGGTCTCACCGGCTGCGAAGAAGATGCAGTCACCGGGCTCAGCACCTACGTGAGCAGCAATTCCAGCACGCTCTTCTTCGGTGATGTTCTTAGCAACAGGTCCGGACAGCTCGCCATCTTCACCAACGAGGATGTATGCCAGGCCCTTAGCACCGCGCTGCTTTGCCCATTCCTGCCAAGCATCAAGCTGACGGCGTGGCTGGGAAGCGCCACCCTTCATCACAACTGCGCCGACGTATTCATTCTTGAACACGCGGAAAGAGGTGTCTTTGAAGAAGTCGGTGCACTCGGTGATTTCAATGTCAAAGCGCAGGTCAGGCTTGTCAGAACCATAACGACGCATTGCATCGGCGTAGGTCATGCGTGGGATAGGAGTCTTGATCTCATATCCAATGAGCTTCCACACTGCAGAAATAATCTCTTCAGCCAAAGCGATAACGTCATCTTGGTCCACGAAGGACATTTCGACGTCCAGCTGAGTGAACTCAGGCTGACGGTCTGCGCGGAAATCCTCATCGCGGTAGCAACGAGCGATCTGATAGTAACGTTCCATGCCTGCAACCTGCAGCAACTGCTTGAACAGCTGTGGGGACTGTGGCAAAGCGTAGAAGGTACCCGGGCGCAGACGTGCTGGCACCAGGAAGTCGCGCGCACCTTCTGGGGTGGAGCGAGTCAAGGTTGGGGTCTCGATTTCGGTGAAATCGTGGTTATCCAAAACAGCGCGAGCTGCCTTGTTAGCAGCAGAGCGCAAACGCAGTGCGTTAGCCTGCACTGGACGACGCAGGTCCAAGTAGCGGTACTTCAGGCGGGTCTCTTCGCCAACTTCACCAGCAGAGGAAGAATCCTCAATCTGGAATGGAAGTGGAACAGACTCATTAAGAACCTCGAAGTCTGTAACGCTGACTTCAATATCACCGGAAGCCAGGTTGGGGTTCTGGGAACCCTCAGGACGCTCTTCGACAACGCCGGTAACCCGCAGGACAAACTCGCTGCGCAGTGCGTGTGCACGTTCAGCGACGTCCTCATTGCGGAAAACTACCTGGGCGATACCGGTGCGGTCACGAAGATCGATGAAGATCACGCCACCGTGGTCACGGCGACGGTTTACCCAGCCGGTCAGAGTTACTGACTGGCCTGCGTTTTCTTTACGAAGCTCGCCAGAAAGATGAGTGCGCAGCACGTTGTTGGAAGTCCTTCCACTTGAGATTGTCAGTCGATGGTTTCTGAATCAGCCCCGGATTATATCGAGATAATTTCCAGGCGCACGCGGCAAATAGGCACGCAAACTGTGCAGAAACAGGCAACACTGGCATTGTACCCGCCCGCGCCCTCCCCCTGAACTATAAGGACAACTATTGGAGCCCCCAGCTGCGACCAAAATATACAAGCGCTACCAATTTGTTATGTTCAATCCCCGCTATTGGGACTTTATTGTGTAATGATTTCCTCATGACTTTTCGTGACGATGTAACCCGTTCAGGCGGAAATGCCCGCAAAGGCGGCGGCGGTAAAGGTATGGCCATGGGCGGCGGCATCGGTGGCCTATTGCTAGTAGGACTTTTTATCCTGCTCGGCGGCGACCCCGGCCAGGTTGATGAGCTCCTCGGCGGCGGCCAGGACCAAGGCCAAATTGAATCCGGCGATTCTTCCAGCTTTGACGAATGCCAAACCGGTGCAGACGCAAATACAAATGTGGACTGTCGCCTCTACTACACCTCATTCTCCGTAAATGAAATGTGGGCTACCCAGCTCCCAGCGCAAGCCAATATCGAGTACGTGGAGCCAACCCTCACCCTCTTCAGCAGTGCGACCAACACCGGTTGTGGCGCTGCCTCTGCCTCCACTGGTCCCTTCTACTGCCCTAGCGATCAAAGCGCCTACTTCGATACCAGCTTCTTCCAGCAGATGGAGCAGTTCGGTGCTGAGAATGCCCCGCTTGCACAGATGTACATCGTCGCCCACGAGTACGGGCACCACATTCAAAACCTTGAGGGCACCCTCGGCCTTTCCGATTACAACAACCCTGGCGAGAATTCCAACGCCGTCAAGATTGAGCTGCAGGCTGACTGCTACGCCGGCATCTGGGCTAGCTACGCCGATAAGGGTGAAAACGCCATGCTCGAGCCCATCACTGACGCTCAGCTAGACGATGCCCTCACCACTGCAGCCGCTGTGGGCGATGACAATATCCAGCAGCAGTCCGGCGGAGAAGTCAACCCCGAAAGCTGGACTCACGGCTCTTCTGAGCAGCGAAAGGCCTCCTTCTTGGACGGCTACAACACAGGCCAGATGAGCTCCTGCGACTACCTCGGCCGCAACGCCTACCAAAACAGCTAAAACGCTTTTCGACGAACCCCCGCTGCCACCGATGGAAGCGCATAATGAGGTTATGACTCATGAAGCAATCATTGTTGGGGGCGGGCAGTCGGGATTGGCAACTGCCTACTATTTACTCCGCGCCGGAGTTGACACCCTGGTTCTAGATGACCAACCCCAGGCAGGCGGTGCCTGGCAGCATGTATGGCCTTCAATGACACTATTTTCCACCGCCGAGTTTTCAAATCTCCCGGGCTGGCCTATGCCTGCTTATGATGGCTTTCCCAACGCCGAACATGTGGTCAATTACCTCTCTGCTTATGAGCAGCGCTATTCCATCCCAGTGGAAAGGCCGGTCCAGGTCCGTCGCGTAAGTGCGGAAGGTCAAGTTTTTAAGATTGACTCCCCCAATAGGTCCTATGCGGCCCAGCATGTGGTGGGAGCTACGGGAACGTGGTCAGCACCTTTTATTCCCACCTATCCAGGCACCTATTCCGGAACACAATGGCATGCTTCCACCTATCCCGGTATTGAGTCTTTCCGCGGCAGCACTGTGGCAGTTGTAGGTGCAGCAAACTCAGCAGCTCAAATCGCCGCAGAGCTCACCGCCGTTGCCGATGTCACCTGGTATACCCGCCACCAGCCCCGGTGGATGCCGGATGACATTGATGGCCGAGAGCTTTTTCGACGCAATCGTCTACGCGCCCTCGCGATTCAACGAGGTGAGGCTGATCCCGGAGCAGATTCCAATTTGGGTGATATTGTCATGCTCCCGGAGGTCTTAAAAGCGCGTAATTCCGGGCGCCTCAAAGCAACCCCACTTTTTAGCTCCCTCGATGAGGTTCAGGCAGACCACCTCATTTGGTGTACTGGTTTTAGGCCAGCACTTAAACCTTTTAGGGGCACCGAAGGAATCCACTATGTGGGTTATGGCGACTGGGTGGGACCAGGCGCAGCCACCATTACGGGCGTGGGTCCCTACGCCAAAGCCGCAGCCCGCACCATTGCTGAGGCCTTGGGCAAGAAGGTTAAGTAATACCCAGACGGGCTCTTTCAGCGTCGATAATGCTGGCGGCCAACTGCGATTCGGTGATATCCACTGCATCTGGCACCTCAGCAGATTCCGAAAGCCTGGCATAAACATCAAAGATCTCGCGCTTTCCGGCAAGAATCTCTAACATCCGCTCATCTGCAGTTTCATCACCAATTAGGCGATGGACCTGCACAGTGGCGGTTTGTCCCATGCGGTGCACACGCGCCACTGCTTGTTGCTCGATCGTGGGCTTTACCTGCGGTTCGCAAATAATACACAGTGACGCAGCCTGAATATTAAGACCCACACCACCAGCGGTAATCTGCGCAATCAAAGCCGAACCCGCAGGAGCCTGACTCAGTTCGTCGACAAGCTCTTGTCTTTTAATGGCCGGCACCTCGCCTGATATCCTGCCGACCACCCGGGCGCCGAGGTGTTTTTCCAGCTCGTCTAAGACGTCAAGGAAGAAGGTGAAGATAAGCGCCTTGCGGCCGTGTTCTTCTGCTTCTTCAAGCAGCTCTTGAATGCGTGCCATTTTGGCAGAAACTTCCTGGCCTTCGGGGCTAAGCATCGCGACGCGGCGCATGCCCATCCAATTTCCGGCAGCCACCTCCGCATCATAGGCTGCACGATCTGCCGGAGTGAGCTCAATCCACTCGATGGAATCGGTCTTTTCCGGCAGCTCGTCAAGGACATCAGCTTGATTTCTTCGCAAATAGGCCGGAGCAATGCGGCGCCTAAAGTCCTCGGCTCCCATGCTCTCCATACCTGTCACAATAAGATCCGGCTGGATATATTTGATCAAATTGATGAACTCACCCACCCGATTTTCCAGCGGCGTACCCGTCATCAGCAAGGCGTAGTCTGCCGCTTCCACCAACTGTGCCACTGCTTTACTTCTCTTGGTCTCAGGATTCTTAATCAGGTGTGCTTCATCAGCAATAATCAAACCAGGAGCAGGAATATCCATGCTGCGCGCGCCGTCATAGGTGCACACCAAAATTCCGTTACTTTTTTGCCAAGCCCCGAGCGTCTCAGCTTTGCCATCCCCATGCGCCACAAATACAGGGAGGTTAGTAAAGCGCCTACATTCGCGAACCCAGTTCACGATGACAGAGGCCGGCACCACAACAAGCACCCCGAAATCCTTATTGGTGGCCACCAGGTGCGCTGCCACGGAGATGGCCTGCACAGTTTTACCCAGACCCATATCATCACCGATCATTACCTTTTCACGCACGATGGCAAAACGCGCGCCATAGGACTGGTATCCACGCAGGTGCAGCTCCTTAATGTGGGTGGTATCTAGCTTGAGCTCACGAATACGCTTGAGGGTATCTGCGTCGAGAAGCTCATCTTCAACGTCGATATCGCGACCGAGTAGCGTCGAAAGCAAAGCTTGGTAATGCGCGGGGCGGACCAAATAGTCCTGCCATACGTCCGGCGCAGGCTCAATAATGCTCTGCGGATAAAAGAGATTGGGGTTGGCGTTAACCCAGTCCAAATCACTATTAAGCTGCTCCCAGATCCGCGCTCCATTATCGGCACCGGCTCCCACCACCACATAAGGCTGCACACTGGGGGTGATGGCCTGAACATAGTCAATTACCCGAACCCGGCGCGCTCTTTCCTCTGAGCTTAGAGTTTCTGCCTGGCCGAATTCGGCCAGGATCTTAATGAGCTCGAGCGCCGGCGCAGACGGTTCAGTTCCGATGAAGGAAGTCTGCCTATTTAGGGCTTCGGTCTCCAGCGTTTGGGCAGCTGCTTTCATTCTTTGGGCGGTTTGTTCGCCGATGCCCGAGACAGTGGTTAGGAGGGAAATATTTGCCCTTAAAACATCCGCCACTGTGGATACATGGATTGAGTCCAGGGAGCCAAAGCGTAAGCGATAGTCGGTGGCGGTGCGGAGTGCCTCTATGGGTAGTTGCTCCATAAGAATGCGTACGCGAAGCCTGTTGAGTTCTGCGAGACAGCGTTGGGCGTCGGCATAAAGGCGGAATTCGGAATTGGGGTCTTGGGCATAGCGTTGTACTACCCGGCGCGCCTGAGCCAGGGTTTGTGCATCCCATTGGATAAAGAGGGCCTCCCCTATAGCAGGGCCAGTTGAAATCCCCAGGCTCTGTGCCACCGCTGCGCGGGCGGTTTCAAGGTAGCGCTCCCCTAGACCGTGAACTCCAGGAAAAAGTTGTACCCCTTGCTTTTGGCGGTCGCGGGCTAATTGTGCGCCTTCTAAAAGCCGGGCTACCTCCCTGCCTTGGGCATCAATTTCATCTAGTTTGGCCTTTAGATCAAAGGCTGCTTGTTCGCCAGCTCGAATTGCGGCGGGATTAAAAAGCCTTTTTAAGAATCCGCCGTGTCCATCGCGTACTTGTTGTTGGAGTCCGGGAATAACTGCTGCAGCCGCCGTATAGGAACTGAGCTTTTCGGGAGCACCTAAGCCCTCGAGAAAAAGGTTGATATAAAAGTTATCCGGCCAGCTCACCTGGTTGGGTGTAAAAATGTGCAGCTTTGAGGTGTCATCGCCAATAATGCTGGGGTTGATTACTCTGATTTGCCCTTGCATTTGGAGGATGCGGTGCAATTGGGTCGCCAATTGTGCGTTATTTACGGCCTGTTGTGCGCGGCCGAGCAGGTTAGAGATTGAGGCGGTGTCCATGCGTCGATTCTGCCATGGACGCCACGGACACCGCCTACTTTTAGCAAACCTTGCAAAACCCCGCGAGGTCGATCCTAAGAGCCTAGATTTTCAGTTCGGGGTGATAGTCCTTCATCCGGATGACCTTGTTCATGCGATTAGCCAAGGTGGAGATCACCAACATCAGCACCCACACCAGCGCCAGAACCCACAGTGCTTGAATAAAGCGCGGGTCTTCCTGGGGAGTCTCATTAAAGATCATTTGGCGGATGAGGTTCACGGCATAGGTGATGGGATCGTATTTGTGGAACCACTGGAAGAACTGGGCTTGGGTTTCCACGGGATAGAGTCCACCAGATGCCACCAGTTGGAAGGACATCAACACAATCGAGAGCACGCGGCCAACTGGTGCGCCACCCACGTTATTAAACATATGGGTGATGGAGATGAAGATCCAGGAGATGATCACCATTGAGATCCACAATCCCAGTTGGTGTGCTGGACTGAGGTCGAGTAGGTAGTTAAGTACCAGCCACATAATGCTTGCTTGGCCAAAGCCCAAGACCATTGCGGGGAGGTAAGTAGCGAGGGTTCCGCGGAATCCGCCCATGCGGGAATCCAAAGCGCGGCGGCTAATAGGACGCAGGATCATCCAAGTAACGGTGGCTCCCATAAATAGGCCCACGCACATAAAGAAGGGCGCCAGACCAATACCGAAGAGTGGCAGGGTGTCACCTTGGTGCTCGGTGTTAACAGGTGTGGCAATGGTCTTGTCTGCATCTTCGGCAAAGGTCGGTAGTTGTTCTGCGCCTTCGCCAATCTTGAGAGCAAGTTCACTGGAACCTTCATCTAGCTGTACTGTGCCATCGCGCAGGGCGGCTGCGCCAACAACGAGTTGCTCGGATCCTGCTGCAAGCTGGCTGGTGCCATCAGCAAGGGTGCGTGCACCCACGCTGAGTTGGCTGGAGCCGTCTTTAAGTTGTTGTAGGCCAGACGCCAATTGCTGGGAGGCGGCAGCTGCATTATCAATACCGGATCGATAAGTACTGCTGGGATCTGAAAGCTGGGTGGCAATGGTTGCTGCACCATCTCGCAGAGTGATCAATTGGGTATTGATATCAGGCACAAAGGCAGTAAGCGGTGCCACCTGGTCAACTAGTTGGCTTACCCCATCGGAAACCTGGGTAGCGCCATCTCCCAGTTGCTCGGTACCAGTTTCAAGCTGGGTTAGGCCATCGGCCAGGGTCTGACTACCTGTGGCCGCGGTGCCGAGCTTGCTATCGAGTTGGCTGACGCCGTCGGCAAGCGTCTGGGCACCGGCGTTGGCTTGGTTGATGCCCTCGTTCAGGGTCACGGCGCCGTCGGCAAGCTGAATTGCGCCGTCATTGGCGGCGCTGGTGCCGTCGGCGAGCTGGGTGGCGCCATCAGCGGCCTGGGTCATGCCTTCATCAATGGTGGAAAAGCCGACCAGTAGATTGTCCACGATGCGCACGCCGAATTCATTATCCATGCTGTTCACCACGGTATTAACCACCTGGTTGCCGAGCATGGAAGCAATAAAGCCGTTGGTATTATTAAAAACGGCGTTGACGGTCGCAGGTTGCGGATTATCGCCTGCCACACTTTCGATGGAATCACTGAAATTTTCCGGAATTTCAATGCCAAAGTAGTAGGTGCCATCATTAATGCCGGCGCGCGCTTCTTCCGCACTGACCTCAATAAAGTTCACGCTATCGCTTTGCAGCAGGTTGTCCACCACCTGCGAGCCAGCATCAAGCTCGCCGGTATCCTCATTAACCACGGCGACTGGCAGTTTGGACAGCCCGCCGATCGGGTCATAATAGGCCCACACAAAAACGCCGCCGAACAGCAGTGGCATGAGCATGACAACCAAAAATCCCAGGGGTGGCAGCTTGCCGCGGCCGAATCTTTTGAGTTCGGTGCCAAAGTGAATGAGCGCCATTATTTGGCCTCCTTAGTGGAATACGGCAGAGTTTGCGGGGTGATCGGCATGCTGAAATCGGCAATGTCATCAAAATCTGGGTTGGGTGACACCACGATCACGGGCAGCTGCTCAGAAAGCACTTTGAGGCTTTCCAAAATCTCCGCGCGCAATGCCATACTGCGCACCTGATCCGGATCATCAACCACCAACGCCGCTGCCTCCGGGCGCGCAACCAACGCCAAAGCCACACGCAACTTAAAACGCTCAACCACACTCAGCTCACCCACTGCTGCGTGGGGATCAAGGTTTAAAGACAGTTGCTTTGCGACGTCCACCCACTGTGGGTGCCGCTCCAGGTTGTGGGGTGTGGGACGGTACCAGGGGTTTGCCCAGGCAATCTGCTCGCGCACCACGGTGCGCACATTCACCAGGCGTTCCAGGGAGTCAATTTCCGAGACCCCTGCTAGTGCAATGTGCTTGGCCAGAGATTTTGTGTTGGCTGCCTTACCAGCCAGTTCAATACTTCCTTTGGCATTCATGCGTCCGCTGAGCACCATGGAAAAAGAACTGGCGTGGGATTCACGTCCGGTCTCTAGCAGGGTGAGACCTTGGGTTGGGGGAATCTCTACATCGGCGAAGTCGGTTCCGCGGATGGTGATTCCAAAAGTTTGCAGAATTGGAGTGTTCATTTGTCTTCTTCCCTAAGTGGAGGGAACACTATCACTTAATGGTGTAATATCATACGGACTAACCATCCCCCGCTGTCAACCCAGCACTAAAACTCCTGGAGGAGGCCCCAGCCAATGCGCACTGATGCCCGCGCCCGGCGGCAAAAAATCATCGCCACTGCCTGTGAGCTTTATCGTAGCCAGCACCATGATTCGGTGACCATGGAAAATATTGCAGAAAAGGCAGGCGTGGGTATTGCCACTGTCTATAGGAATTTCCCCGATCGCTTTTCTTTAGACATGGCCTGCGCCCATTTCCTCTTCGAAGGCGTTATTGCCCTAGAGGAAGCCGCCATCGCCAACTTTGATCAAGAACCCGGCGCGACCTGGACCTCTTTTAATCGCGCCCTCATTGATAAAGGTTTAGGGTCCCTGGTTCCAGCTCTGGTTCCGCGCAGCTTGGACGAACTTCCACCGGAGGTTTCCCAGCTCCGTCAAAAAACAGAAGAACTTACTGAGACCCTCATTAACCACGGTAAAAAGCATGGCCTAGTGCACCCCGATATTGATGAACGCACCTATATCGTGGGACTAATCACCATTTCCCGTACTCCAATGCCCGCTTTAGCTGCAGCTGCAGGCGATCTCTCCACCACTCTTCTTGGGATTTTTCTTTCTGGCATTAAACACGGAAGCCAGCCGGTATAACGCAATCCCACTAAAGTCGGGGCCATGACTGCCAATCACGAACCTGATCGCGCCACCTTATTTCTCGCAGCTTTTAATGACATCGAGGCCTTTTTAAGAACTCAACTGAAAGCTGAGCTTTCCGATTCTTTCCGCTGGATGGTGGGACAAGCCGTAAAAAGGCACCTCATTAATGAACCCCAGGCGGAAAGTCTCAGAGCCTTTGCGGAATTGAGAAATGCGATTAGTCATGGCACCTATCATGACAATCTGCCAATTGCCGATCCCAGGCCAGACACTGTGGCAGAAATTGAGAAAATCCGCAGCACGCTCCTCAACCCGCCGCTCGCCCTGGAACTATTGCCTGCGCAAAAGCCACTAATCTTCAAGCTTGATGATCATATCTCCGCAGTGTTGGAAGTTGTGCGCACTACCTTCATTTCCCAGGTCCCCATTTATCAGGGCTCGGAATATGTAGGACTTCTTACCACCAACACCATTGCCCGCTGGATCGCTGCCGACCTTAAAGATAATGCCAAGTTGGACGCACGGATTATTAAAGACGTGCTGGAATATGCTGAACACTCCGATGCAGCAGTCTTCCTCCCCCGCACTGCCACCGCCCAGGAAGTCATTGACACCATGACCGGACCCGATCTGCCGTGGTCAGTCATCATTAATGAAGCTGGCAAAAAACATCAAAAGCCCCTTCGCCTCATCACTGGTTGGGATCTCAGGATCATGTTGGACAAGCTGGAGAACTCTTAGCCCACTCTTCCCACAGGCAATAGTTGCGCCCGACAACTAAAAGTTTTAGAATGGTGACACATCAACAAACATTAGTTAGAACCCCTCCAGGAAGAAGCGCACACCATGCAATTCGGAATTTTCACCATTGGCGATGTCACCGTAGATCCCAATACCGGCAAGGCCCCCACCGAGGCTGAGCGCATTGAGGCAATGACCAAAATTGCCTTGAAGGCTGAGGAAGTAGGCCTAGACGTCTTCGCCACCGGCGAGCACCACAACCCTCCTTTTGTTCCTTCCTCCCCAACTACTCACCTGGCTTATATCGCAGCAAAGACTGAGAAACTGCTGCTTTCCACCTCTACCACCTTGATCACCACCAATGATCCAGTAAAAATTGCTGAGGATTACGCCTTCTTGCAGCACCTTTCCGGTGGACGTGTGGATCTTATGATGGGTCGCGGCAACACCGGCCCGGTTTACCCATGGTTTGGCAAAGATATTCGCCAGGGCATTCCTCTTGCAATTGAGAACTACCACCTGCTGCGTCGCCTCTGGCGCGAGGAAGTAGTTAACTGGCAGGGCAAGTTCCGTACCCCACTGCAGGGATATACCTCCACCCCAGCTCCCCTTGATGGCGTGGCTCCATTCGTCTGGCACGGTTCCATCCGCTCCACCGAAATTGCAGAACAAGCTGCCTTCTATGGCGACGGCTTCTTCCACAACAACATCTTCTGGAACAAAGAGCACACCGCACAAATGGTTAACCTCTACCGCCAGCGCTTTGAGTTCTACGGCCACGGCCAGGCGGATCAGGCCTTCGTTGGTCTGGGTGGACAGGCATTCATCGGTGATACCGAGGAAGAAGCAAAGAAGTTCTTCCGCCCTTACTTCGACAATGCACCGGTTTATGGCCATGGTCCTTCCATGGAAGACTTCACCCGCATGACCCCACTGACCGTGGGCACCGCGGAGCAGGTCATTGAGCGCACCATGGAATTTGCCGACTGGGTAGGCGACTACCAGCGTCAGCTCTTCCTGGTGGACCACGCCGGTCTACCACTCGAGGTGGTTCTTGATCAGATCGAGCGCCTCGGCCGCGATGTTGTCCCAGAGGTTCGTCGTCGTATGGAGGAACGCCGTCCAGATCACGTTCCTTCCGATCCTCCAACCCACCGCTCCCTCTTGGCTAACCCCAATAGCCCACACTTCAAAGTTAACCCCGGCCAGCCCGCCGACCAGAAATAATAAGGAGAGACAATGCGCAAGCTCACAGTAGTTACTGCAGGTCTATCAAATCCTTCCACCACCCGCTCGGTTGCAGATCAGCTCACCAAGGCTGTCGAAGCAGCTGTAACTGCTCGTGGCGAGGCACTCGATATTGAAGTAATTGAGATCCGCGACCTCATCTTTGATCTGGCCACCTCCTTCACCAGCGCTGGTATGAGCTCCCCTGCTCTTGACGCAGCCAAGGAACGACTGGCAAACTCCGGTGGCCTCATCGCCGTCACCCCAGTGTTCACCGCTAGTTATTCCGGCATCTTCAAGATGTTCTTTGATGTTCTTGACCCTAAGACCATTGTGGGTCTGCCAACCATCATTGCAGCCTCCGCAGGATCTGCACGTCACTCCCTCGTGCTCGACCATGCCATCCGCCCACTATTTACTTACCTAAGGGCAGTGGTTGTCCCCACCGGCGTCTTTGCCGCCACCGAGGACTTTGGTACCGAAGCAGGTGCGGATTTTGAAAAGCGCGTCAACCGCGCAGCCGGCGAGCTAGCAACCCTCATGCTGCAGGACTTCAGCAGCGTGGAAGGCCTCGGCGGTGCCACCGCTAACCAAGATGCAGATCTTTCCTTCCGCCGTAATCGCCACACTGGAGTTACCCCGGGTGAAAACTTCAGCAATTTCGCCGATTTGCTTAAAGGCCACGACGGCCAGGTCTAGCCTCTAGCTGCTAGGAACCAACTAGACACAATGCCCACTTACCTATCCTAAAACAGACAAGGTGGTGGGCATTTGTGGGTTTGAGTGTGGTCAGCAACCAATTCAAAAATCATATGGCTAAAATCGGACAAATCATTAACCGGTGATACTCCCAAAGAAAAGGCCCACCATCAGCCATGGCAATTAGCGTAGTAGATCTTTTTAGCGTCGGTATCGGACCATCCTCCTCCCATACCGTAGGCCCAATGAGGGCAGCATTGGAGTTTATCAATCACTCCCCCAGCGAGCACGTGGATATTGTGCTCCACGGTTCCCTCGCAGCCACTGGTCGCGGCCACAATACTGACCGCGCAGTGCTCCTTGGCCTCGTTGGCTGGGAACCAACCACCGTCCCCATTGACGCAGCTCCCATCCCCGGCGCGCCTATTCCAGCACAAGGCAGTGTCAGTGGCCCCCGCGGTACTGTTTCCTACACGCTTACTTTTGATCCCACCCCGTTGCCGGAGCACCCAAACGCCGTGACCTTCAAGGGTGCAACTACCCGCACTTATCTATCGGTTGGCGGTGGCTTTATCCTCAGCCTGGAGGAATTACTCGCGCGTGGACCCCTTGGCTCTGGTGCCTCCACGGTGCACCCAGAAGCCGTCCTGCCCAAGCCTTTTAAAACGGCCGCGGAGCTGCTTAGCTTTGAAGAGGATTTCGCCTCGGTGATGGCAGTAAATGAGGCTGCGATCCACGGTGATACCGCGAAGGTCTATGCCCACCTCGATCACGTATGGCAGATTATGCAGGATTGTGTCGCCCAGGGCATCAATACCCCAGGTACGCTGCCTGGCGGTTTGGAAGTTAGCCGTCGTGCGCCCATGGTTCATGATCTGGTCAAGGGCAAACACAATATCGCGCTGGGTTCTTCCCTCGATGCCATGGAATGGGTCAATCTTTATGCCCTGGCTGTGAATGAGGAAAATGCCGCCGGAGGTCGCGTGGTCACCGCTCCCACCAATGGTGCCGCTGGCATTATCCCCGCTGTCATGCACTACGCCCGGGATTTTCTAGCTGGTTTTAACACCGAACAAGCCCGGATCTTCCTGCTTAGTGCTGGTGCCGTGGGCATTATCATCAAAGAAAATGCCTCAATTTCCGGCGCCGAAGTCGGCTGTCAGGGCGAGGTGGGTTCGGCCTCCGCAATGGCGGCCGCCGGATTGTGTGCGGTGCTGGGTGGAAACTCGCAGCAGGTGGAAAACGCCGCCGAAATCGCGTTGGAGCATAATCTGGGCTTGACCTGCGATCCGGTGGGCGGTTTGGTGCAGATTCCGTGCATTGAGCGCAACGCCATTGGCGCCGTCAAGGCAATTAACGCGGCGCGCCTGGCGCGCATCGGCGAGGGCAATAACCGCGTGAGCCTGGATGATGTGGTGGTGACCATGGCGGCCACCGGCCGCGACATGCTCACCAAATATAAGGAAACCTCCATGGGTGGTTTGGCAACCACCCTTGGGTTCCCGGTTAACTACACCGAGTGCTAGGGCAGGGGGCGTCGAAAAGCGCTTTTCGACGCCCTGATGCTCTAGGCTAGCTTGCCCTTAAGGAATGCCAGCACGCCATCGAGTGAAACATCGTGCTGCTCATGTGCACTCATATCCTTGATGGCGATGGTGTTGTTATCCAGCTCCTGCTCGCCGAGGACGAGGGTGTAGAGTGCGCGGGAACGATCGGCACCCTTCATAGCGCCCTTAAGTCCGCGGTCACCATAGGACATATCGGCAGCAATCCCTGCAGCACGCAGCTCGTTGATGACCACCGCTAGGGCCTTCTTGGCTGCTGCGCCGAGGGCAACGCCATAAACATCAACGCGACGCTCAGCACCAACGGAAACACCTTCAGCTTCCAAAGCCAGCAGGGTGCGGTCCACGCCGAGGCCATAGCCGATGCCAGAAAGATCCTGGCCACCGAGCTGAGCCATGAGGCCGTCATAACGACCGCCACCACCGATGCCAGACTGCGCGCCGAGACCATCGTGCACAAATTCAAAGCAGGTCTTGGTGTAATAATCCAGGCCACGAACCATACGAGGATTTACCTCATAGGCCACGCCCATATCATCAAGCAGGCCGGTGACTGTCTCAAAGTGCTCGCGACAATCAGCGTCGAGGTGATCAAGCATCAGTGGTGCGTCGGCGGTCATTTCCTTGACCTCGGGGCGCTTATCATCAAGTACGCGCAGTGGGTTGATTTCTGCACGCTTGCGGGTTTCCTCATCCAAAGGCAAGGCAAAAAGGAAGTCCTGCAGCTTCTGGCGATAAGCCGGACGGCAATTACGATCACCCAGGCTGGTAAGTTCCAGGCGGAAGCCCTGCAATCCGAGGCTGCGGTAGGAACGATCAGCCAAGGCGATGATCTCTGCATCAAGTGCTGGATCATCAATACCAATAGCCTCTACACCCACCTGCTGCAGCTGACGATAACGTCCCGCCTGGGGACGCTCATAGCGGAAGAAAGGTCCTGCATAGTTGAGCTTGACTGGCAGCTGGCCGCGATCGAGGCTGTGCTCAATTACCGCACGCATAACACCTGCAGTGCCTTCTGGACGCAGGGTGACAGAACGCTCACCACGGTCGGCGAAGGTGTACATTTCCTTGCTCACCACGTCGGTGGATTCACCAACGCCGCGGGCAAAAAGTCCGGTGTCTTCAAAGATTGGCAGCTCGATGTGCTCGAAGCCGGCGTTATGAGCCTGCTGGATAAAGGCATCTCGTACAGCTAGAAAAGCGGCAGACTGCGGTGGGGTGTAGTCAGGGACACCCTTGGGGGCAGCAAAGGGCTGGATCTTTTCGGACTTTTTCTGTTCACTCACGATTATTAACGATACCTATTCACTGTTGTGGTGGAAGTACTTGCCTGGTTTATTGAGCGTTTAAGGCCAGCAGATATGGATTTCCCATACGCTCTGCTCGCATGGTGGTGGTAGGACCGTGGCCGGGCAGGATCTGTAAAGCGTCATCCAGTCCCAGGACGACAGTGCGCAAGGAATTGGTCATGGCAGCATCATCTGAATAGTCAAGATCTGTGCGGCCAATGGACCCCTTGAAGAGGACGTCGCCAGAGAAGCAATATTCTTTACCAACCAACAAGGTGCAGCCAGGAGAATGCCCCGGTGCATGTGCGAGGGTAAATTCCTCGCCGGCGAGGGTGATGGTTTCTCCATCAAAGAGTTCAAACACTGACTCTGGCGCGGGATTTACCATATTGGCGGCGTCGAAAAGCATGGCAGTTTTGGTGGTGGATACTTTATAGCCCTCAAAGAAGAAGATATCGTCTTTGTGGATATACACCGGGGCCTGAAAACGCTGCGCTAAAGCGCCAGCATCCCTAATGTGGTCGATATGCCCGTGGGTGAGCACGATTTTGTCGACATTTAAATCATTGCTGGTGATGTACTCAACCAGATCATCATAAGAGTGCATACCGGGATCGATGATGGCTACATCCTTATCACCGCGTACCAGATAACAATTGGTCTTATAAGGACCTGCCGCAAAACCGAGAATTTCCATAAGGCCTAAGTCTAATGCGCCCTGCTATAAACTTAAGAACACGCTGCAGGTTTAAATGTCATGATCGCACGGTAGAGTGGCTCAAGTTAATATGGTGAAGGTTTTTAGCTACGGCTGAATCCACCAAAGACACTGAATGAGGCAAGGGATCAAACTCTGTGAGCACTAATAAGGATCGTCGCCAAAAGGCGCTGTCCCAGCTTGAAAAAGAAATTAAAAGCCGGGATCGAAAAGAAAAAACGAAACCATTGACAGTTGTTTTTGCATCTTTGGCTGTCATCCTCGTTGTCGTTGGCGGAATCTGGTACGCCTCTACTCGGGGGACCGAAGATGAGGCAATCACTGCAGAAGAATCTTCGGCCAGCACCACTGCAGCTCCGGACTACGAGACCTTGTCTCTAACTCGCGCCACTGCTCTCTCTGACACCGTCACCTGTGAATACACTGACGCCGGCGAGGCTTCCCGCACCGTTTCCAAGCCCGCAACTGAGAATATTCCAGCTACCGGTACTGTTACCGTTACCCTGGCTACCGCTCAGGGCAATATTGGCATGGAACTTGATCGTTCCGTCTCCCCTTGTACTGTCAACGCAGTTGAGCACTTTGCTTCCGAGGGCTATTACAACGACACCATCTGCCACCGCATCACCACCGATGGTATCTACGTACTCCAGTGCGGCGATCCAAGCGGCACCGGCGCTGGTGGCCCAGGCTTCAACTTTGCCAATGAGTACCCAACCGATGAAGAAACTGATACCACCACCCCTGTGATCTACTCCCGTGGCACCATTGCTATGGCAAACGCTGGTGCGGGTACCAATGGTTCCCAGTTCTTCCTCAACTACCAGGATTCCCCACTGGCTCCTAACTACACCTACTTCGGCAAGATCACCGATGAAGGCCTGGCAACCCTCGATTCCATCGCTGCAGCTGGTGCTGCCGATGGCGCAAGCGACGGCGCACCGGCAACCGAGGTTCGAATTAGCACCGCAACTGTGAGCTAAATTCACCCCGCACATTAAGGTGCCGCAACACTCAGGGAGTGTTGCGGCACCTTTTATTTAGCGCGCCATTTTGGGCTTCTCGACGGATGCCTGACAGTCAAACAGCAGCTAGCATTAAAACTTCTCTAAATGAATTTTTGAAACAGAAAGCACTTTCCTGAACGGTAGCTAAGAATGAAAAATTGCAGTTAAATGCAATATATACCCACTTATTTTAGTAACCCCGTAAAGGGGTAAAAGATACACAGCATTCATACGCGCAATTTTATAAAAGGCCGTTATTCTTTTAAAAAAGGGCTTTTAATGACAGTTTTATCCCAAGTCTTAGGATTTCTGCTCATTTCCATCACTAAACGCTTGCAAGCCGGTAACACCACAGTTAAGGTGATCAGAGAAATTATACTTCCCTGAAACGAAGGACCCAGGACATGAAGCTCTTCTCCCGTAACTCCCTGGTTGCACTTGGCACTGCAGCAGCAATCACCGCCTCTGCACTCACCGTTCCTGCTTTTGCTCAGGATGAATCCCCCTCTGCATCTGCATCGGCATCTGCATCGGCATCTGCATCGGCTTCTCCATCTCCAAGCCCAGAGCCAACCCCTACCACTAAGACTGTAACTGTTACCCCAACTCCGGAAAACGGTTCTTCTGACACCAAGACCATCACCGCATGGATCAGCATCATTACCGCAGTTATCGGTGCGCTGTCCACCATCCTGTCCTTCACCAGCAAGCTGGACACCTACTTCCAGTAAATTTTATTTACTCTTAGTAGTCCAAAAACCCGGTGTGAAACTTCTTCACACTGGGTTTTTGCGTTCCTCAACTAAGAGGCTGTGGCGAGATCCTTTTAAAGGATCTCGCCACAGCCTCTAAAGAAATAGCTCTAGCCGCCTGAAGTTACGCGGTACACATCAAATACGCCTTCAGCATTTCGCAGCTGTGTCATCAATGAGCCCAATTGCTTGGTATCAGACACCGCGAAAGTAAAGCGCACTGTAGCAACACGATCCTCCGAGCAATGAGAATTCATGGCCGTCACCGAAACCTTTTGCTCATTGATCACACGTGTGAGTTCAAAGAGCAATCCCGCACGATCCAGCGCCTCGAGCTGCAAGGTCGCAGAAAATACAGAGCCTTGACCTTCTGAAGCCCATTCCACTGACACCATGCGTTCTGGTTCTTCACGCAGCTTCTCCGCATTGGTGCAGTCAGTACGGTGGACGGAAACTCCACCACCACGGGTAACAAATCCAAAGATCTCATCACCAGGAACTGGCATACAGCACTTGGCCAGCTTTGCCATCACATCTGGACTGCCCTCAACGAGGATGCCGGTGGCGCTTTCGGTATTGGTCCGAGAGTTAACAAGCTCACTAAAGGGCGTGCGTGCAACTAATGCATCTTCTGCATCTTCCACATCGCCGAAGATGGCCATGAGGCGGTTAACCACATGCTTCGCAGACACTGAACCAGAGCCGATGGCAGTATACAGCGCATCTACATCTGGGTAATGCAGTTCGGTCGCAACTGTCTTCATCGACGCTGCGGTGAAGAGACGGTGCATTGGCAAACCACCGCGTTGGATGACAGCTGCGAGGGAATCGCGACCGGCTTCCAAGTATTCTTCGCGGCGTTCCTTAGCGAACCATTGACGGATTTTCGCCTTGGCTCGTGGGGAAACCACAAAGTCCTGCCAACCACGGCTTGGACCAGCATTTTGATCCTTAGAGGTAAAGATCTCTACGCGGTCACCGGATTCCAGCTTGGTTTCAAGTGCAACCAGCTTGCCATTGATCTTGGCGCCAATGCAGCGATGTCCAACCTCCGTGTGCACGGCATAGGCGAAGTCCACCGGAGTTGAATCCATCGGCAGGTTCACCACGTCGCCCTTGGGGGTAAACACGAAAATCTGCTTCGAGGTTAAGTCATAACGCAGGCTATCGAGGAACTCGTTAGGATCGGCAGCTTCTTTTTGCCAATCCAACAGCTGGCGCATCCACGCCATCTGATCCACCTCGGTCTGTTCGCCATTATGGCTGCCTTTGGTTTCCTTGTAGCGCCAGTGTGCGGCAATGCCGAACTCTGCGTTGTAGTGCATTTCATGGGTACGCGCCTGCACCTCAAGTGGCTTGCCGCCGGGCCCCATGACTGTGGTATGCAGGGACTGATAAACGCCAAAACGTGGGGCGGAAATATAGTCCTTAAAACGACCGGGCAAGGCGTTGAAAATAGAGTGCACCACGCCAATGGCGGAATAACAGTTATTGACGTTATCAACCAGGATACGAATGCCGACGAGATCAAAGATGTCGTCAAAATCGCGACCCCTTACAATCATCTTTTGATAGATGGACCAATAGTGCTTTGGTCGGCCAAGAACCTCTGCCGGAATATTATTTTCCCGCAGGCCAGCGGTAACCTGATCAATAATCTCTTTGAGATAACGATCTCGGGAAGGCGCGCGGTTTGCTACCAGGCGCACAATCTCTTCATATTTCTTGGGATAAAGAATGGCGAAGGAAAGATCTTCCAATTCCCACTTCACGCTGGCCATACCCAAGCGGTGCGCCAAAGGCGCAATTACCTCTAGAGTCTGGCGAGCCTTTTTGGCCTGCTTTTCTGGCGGCAGGAAGCGCATCGTACGCATATTGTGCAGACGGTCCGCCACCTTGATGACCAATACACGAGGGTCTTGACTCATGGCGACGATCATTTTGCGGATAGTCTCGGCCTCGGCAGCAGCGCCTAGGGCAACCTTGTCCAGCTTGGTAACACCATCAACAAGACGGGCTACTTCCCCACCAAAATCATTGGTGAGGTCATCGAGGGAGTAATCAGTATCCTCCACTGTGTCGTGCAAAAGTGCTGCGACCAAGGTGGTGGTATCCATGCCAATTTCAGCGGCAATGGTGGCTACCGCCAAAGGGTGCGTGATGTAGGGGTCACCGGATTTACGGACAACACCTTCATGCAAGTGCTCGGCGGTGTCATAGGCACGCTCAAGCACAGCGGCATCAGCACGCGGGTGAAACTTGCGATGAATGCTTAGCAGCGGATCCAAAACTGGATTGGTTCTTACCCTGTTACCGGTAAGACTGCGGGCAAGCCTGGCTGACATGCTGCGCATGCCAATGGAAGATTTCTGCGGATTACGCTCCAGACTCATTTTCCTGCCGCCTTTCTTGATCCCTTATTTAGGATCTCTGACCACGATGACAGCCTTATCACCGAGACGTTCACGTCCACCAAGGCCTTCGACCTCAATAGCGAGAACATATCCGGAGACTTCGCCGCCACAGGATTCAATTAGTTTACGTGCTGCACCCAAGGTTCCGCCGGTTGCAAGCACATCATCAACCAAAACAACCTTTTTACCAGCTAAATCAATACCCTCGGAAGGAATTTCCAAAGCTGCGGTGCCATACTCCAAGGCATACTCTTGGCTTTGCACTGGAGGGGGAAGCTTGCCCCGCTTGCGAATCGCCATGATGCCGAGACCAAGTTTGTAAGCCACGGCGGAACCCAGCAAAAAACCACGTGCATCCAGGCCACCAATAACATCGGCGCCGAGATTTTCAGCTGCTTCAGCCATGGCATCAACGACTGCTGCAAATGCTTCTGCGTCTGCCAAGACTGGAGTGAGATCCTCGAAAAGCACGCCCTCTGATGGGAAGTCCTGGACATAGCGAGTCTTCTCCAGGAGGGCCTGACGTGCCCTTTCAAAGGTGCTCTGAGCTGCTTCGGTCACTACTTAATCCTCACTTCTGGACCAACGGTCCATGTTCCATCCGATACCGGAAAGATCTGTATTAACAACAACGTTACCGACTGTGCGGTCTATCACAAACACGCGGGGCTGAGCGGCCAAAGGAATTGAAGGAACTTCAGTCCACAATTCTTCTTCGGTCTTGCGAGTTGCCTCTGGATCTGAGCCTAGAGAATTTGCACTTCCATATTCCCTATTGGGGTCCACTGCGCGCAAAACTGCATCAAGTGTGCCCTCGGCATATTGCTCATAACCCCATTCGCTGACAATCGTTCGACTGAGATCACTCAGGCTTACTTCACCAGCGGAAGCATCAACAACCGTGATCCCTGCAGGTTCACAACTAACCCTAATCGCTTCAACCATCGCAGCCTTGCGTTCATCAGGGCCATCATATCCAATGCGAATAGTTTGACCTGCAAGCGCAGATGCTGCATTAGTATCCACAGCCAGGTGCTGTGCCGGTAAATCACCCAGTTGTTGCACAACGGGATTTTGGTGACGCACCGAATGCACAGCAACTGCTGGAACCTCAATTCCAGAAACCCGGGAAGAAGCCGCTGCTACCGCCTGTTGATCCACACATGCTGCAAATGCTTGGCGCGCTTCGGGGGAATAGAACACTCCTGCAGAGCCCAAGGTGAGTTGCTCGGTGAGTACACCCACTTCTTCCTTAATGTCATAAGGACTCATGGGGTCATCACGGTTTACCCAGGCTTCATTCTCCCAAGCTCCCACATCAGCAATTTGTAGGTTACCAGCCGTGGCAATGGCATTGAGATCAGAGCCCTTTGGCCACATAGTGACCTCTTCCTCAACAGCTTGATCACCGCTATAAAACTCATTGCGGATTAATTTGACCTCGCCGAATTCACCGACGGATTCGATCTTGTAGGGACCCGAGGATACCTGCAATGCAGGGTTAAAGTTCTCGAGTTGGAAGCCCTCATTCCAAATGCGTGCTACAGGTTCGAGAGTTGCTGCATCTTTGTTGTGCAAAGCAGTATTAAGTTCTTCGAGCGCCAGCCCAGCCTCGGCAGCGATGGCATGCGCAGGCAAAACGGTGCCCTGGTCGAATAAATAACGCCAGCGCTCGCCCTGGTCTTCTTTGAAAACTACGGTGGCAGTTTTAGAACCAGAAACGCAGTCAACTCTTTCGATCTGGGAAGTCAACGGCACTGCAGAATTAAAGGTGCCCGGCATTTGGGCAGCGGTTGCGGAAAGCAGGAAATCATCACAAACCACCGGCTGACCATCGGAGTATTTGGCTTCCGCGTTAATTGTGTAGATAACTTGGCGGTTAATTCCGGGCAATACCTGGGCTGATGCGAGATCAGTATTGGGAATCATCTGACCGGAAGGACCTTGGACATAAACTGCCGGATACAAGCGGGCAGCGAGCAAGCCTGCCTCAGTTGCCACGCCTTTGAGAGATGCTGCGTTGGCGGTGGAGAGTGAAGAATTAACCGCGTACCCAAAGTGGCTAGTTTGGTGGCTTGTTGGTTCTTCCCCTGCTTCACTACAGCTAGCCAGCAAAAAGGCGGTCGCTATAAGTGCCCCTACACTGCGTGACCTAGCAAACTTCATGTGCGCAGTACCCAGCCTTTCCAAAATTCTATTAGATCAGCAATTATACGGATGTCGCCCCTCAAAGTGGCAAATCCCGCCGAGCAGCGCTGAAACTGCTCGGCGGGATTGGAGGCCTCGATCAAGAAAATTTAATCGCGACCCGGGCGCCAGGTACCACCAGGCCGGTGATCTTCTGCCACCGGTTTGGTGATAGTGCGCTTCTTCGGAGTTTTAGGCTCAGTAACTTCAGTTACTGGGGCACTCTCCTGCTCCCCAGTGACCGGGCTCAGTGGCACGGCAGGGGTGGCGTCGATAAGTGCAGTCTTTTCCTGCCTCTCGGCAACAACTTCAGCGGTGTGCTGCTTGGTCTTGGACAGGCGGGTTTTGAGGCTGACCAGCAACGGGGTGGCGAGGAAGACGGAGGAGAAGGTGCCTTCGATCACGCCGATGAGCTGGATCAATGCGAGGTCCTTCAGGGTACCGACGCCCATCATCCACACGGCCACGACCATCAAGGCGATGATTGGAAGCGCGGAAATGATAGTAGTGGAGATCGATCGCATGAAGGTTTGGTTGACCGCTAAGTTGGATTGTTCGGCGTAGGTGCGCCGGTGGCTGCCCTCATAACCTGCGGTATTCTCGCGGACTTTATCAAAAACCACGACGGTGTCGTAGATGGAGAAGGTCAGGACGGTAAGCAGACCGATCACAGTTGCGGGCGATACCTCAAGGCCAATGACTGCGTAGGTGCCTGCGATGACAATGCCGTCCACAATCAAAGCCACCATGGCGGCAATCGCCATCTCACGCTCGAGGCGGAAGGCGATGTAAATTGCGGCAACAATCAGGAAGGCGATCAAAGCCAGCAACATGCGCTGGGTAATGGTGGAACCCCAAGACTCAGACACGGTGGAATTACCAATGGCATCCGGGCTGGGCTGGCCTTCAGCATTAAGAGGCTGGAATTCCTCATAGATGGCCAGGCGGGCCTTTTCAATCTGCTCATCGCTGAGGCGCTCAGAATGGATTTCCAGGGTGCGCGCATCGCCAGAACCGACGATCTGCACGGTTTCTGGCTCCACGCCGGTTGCCTCGACGAAGGTCTCCTCCACTGCCTCGGTGGAATAATCCGCCGCTGGCATGTTCATCTTGGTTCCACCCTCGAAGTCGATGCTTAGTGAGAAGCCTCGCACCGCAATGAAGAGGATGGAAATGATCAAGAGGAAAAGGGTGATGCCGTACCAGATTTTGGACTTGCCAATAAAGTCGATGCCACCGTCACCGGTGTACAAACTGTTAAAAAGTCCACCTTTTGACTTCACTTGTGGTTTCTCCTGAGAAACGTTGGAAGCTGATGATTCAGTCATTGCTCTTAGTCCTCCTTCTTCTCAGAGTCTGCCGGGGTCACTGGAGTCGCTGAATCCGCAGGGGCCTCGGTTGCGTAAGTGGACTTCTCAGCTGCGTGGATCTTCTTCAAAAATTTCGGCTCATCTAGTTCGCCGGCGGCGCGACGCTGATCAACCAACTTATAAACCCGAGCCATGCCATTGACGGAAGTCTTAGCAAAGAATGGATTACGTGATGCCAGGATAACCAATGGTGCGGTAACCAGGAAGGTAACAACCAAGTCGAAGACAGTGGTGAGACCAAGGGTGAAAGCGAAGCCCTTCACTTCACCAACTGCCAGCAGGTAAATCACGATAGCGCCCAAAAGGGTGACCATATTACCGGTGACGATGGTGCGCTTAGCACTATCCCAAGCACGTGGGACGGAGGAGCGGAAGGAACGTCCCTCGCGGATTTCATCCTTAATACGCTCATAGAAGACCACAAAGGAGTCGGCGGTGGTACCGATACCGATGATCAAACCAGCTATGCCGGCAAGGTCAAGGGAGTATCCAATCCAGCGGCCCAGCAGTACCAAGGAGCCGTAGACCAACAGGCCTGCAGCAAAGAGAGTGAAGAGGGAAATAAAACCGAAGAAGCGGTAATAAGCGAACACAAAGATCGCAACCAGTGCCAAGCCGACTAGACCAGCGATCAGGCCAGCCTTCAGGGAAGCAGCGCCGAGTGATGGTGGAACCGTGGTGGTAGTTCCTCCCCTTTCACCGTTTTCACCAGCGAAGCTCAAAGGCAGTGCGCCATAGCGCAAGTTGTTAGCCAATTCCTGCGCCTCGGTTTGAGTGAAGTCACCGGTAATTGAGGTTGCAGAACCAACTGGAGTTGCAGACTGAATAACTGGTGCAGAAATAACCTCAGAGTCCAAAGTGATAGCAATTTGCTGCTGCAGGTACTCGTTGGTCAAGGAAGCCCAGGTAGCAGAACCCTGCTCGCCATCGCCAGACTTAAAAGCAAAGCTAATTTCCATCTGACCGGTCTGCGTGTTGAAGCCGCCGGTGATTGGGCGATCGGTATCAATCTCATTACCGGTCAAACGAGCGCCATTTTCCTCATCGGTTTCACCGTTAAGCAGTGGCACTGGATCAAGAATATAAACGCCACCGGCAGCTGGATCACAGGCCACCAAAGGTAGCTTCGGATCATCGGTGCCAGCGATTGGGTCAAGGCCGCTATCAGCGGAGCACTGCATCAAGGAGCTGGCCGCAATCTGAGTGGTGGGATCGAGTGATTGGCGATCCCCACGCAGCATTTCGGTGATTTCTTGACGGCGAGCGGTTGCCTCAATAGAGTTTGCTGGCTCTTCCAAAGGAGTTGCAGAAACTGTAGGAGCTGGGGTCTCCGCTGGAGCTTCAGTACCCGCAGCCTCAGCCTGGGAAGCAGCAGATTGCGCCACCGCGGTGTTCATTTCAGCCAGCGCAGCATTTGCCTGCTCGGAAGTGATAACACCATACTCAACCCAACGATTAGCCATTTCTTCCAATGCTGGCATCAAAGTGGTGGTATCAGGCATTCCAGCTTGTCCCACAGGACGGAAATTAAGCTGAGAGGTCTGGCCAAGTGCCTGCGCCTGGGAGGTATCCTCACCTGGAACGGTGATGACCAGGGTGTTTCCATCAGCAACCACGCTAGCGCCACTGACACCCATGCCATTGACACGATTTTCCAAAATGGTGCGGGCCTGGTTGAGCTGGTCCTGAGTAGGCTCTTCACCTTGAGGAACCAGGGTAACTCGAGTTCCGCCCTGAAGATCAATGCCCAGCTTTGGAGTTGCTGAACGATCCCCTGTAAATAATACGAGCGCATAAATTCCGACAACGATGAGAAAAAACACTGCAATTGCGCGTTTTGGCCATCGTTCCCAAGCACTAGCGGCACGCTTTTTCTGCCGAGCCAAGTAACTCTCCTTATAAATTAGTGGTCTTTTAAACCCCAAAAAGCTAAAGCGCTTTTCGACGCCCACCGCCGCAGGTTGCCCGCTAGGTAGCCGGGGGCTACGACGCTTCAGGGGCACCTGGGATAAATCCGGGTGAACCAAAAGATCTGGCGCTTACCGTCGAATATGGTACGCCATTGGTTTTGTTTTGCAGTGGCTTATCCCTGTGAGTCCCCCACTCATTTCTGAAGCAGAGAAACACTCAAAGTCCTTTAAGCTAAAAATAAAACACCTTCCAGGCAGGATAATCTTAATCCCACCCGTAGGGTGTTTGCTTTATTTATAGATTTTCAGGGTGTCCCTGGTTACGACCATCGGTGTTGTCACCACGGTCAAGATCAGTTTCAGGCTCGAAGTTATCCTCCACCACGGCCTGTGGAGCGTTTGCCTTTGCCAAAACGCGCACCACTGCCAGTTTTTCAAAGGTGCTGATAACACCAGGAGCGATTTCCAAATCCACAGTTTCTGCGGTGGTGGAAACTACTGTGACATGCTGACCAGAGGTGGTCACCACGCGGTCACCTGGCACCAATGATTCCTGCAGTTTGTGGATCTCCGTCATCTTGGCGCGCTGACGGCGACTCATCAAGAAGGAAGGAATAATAAGGATGGCAAGGAGAATAATCAGAAACATGATGTCCATGCTTAGCTAGTTTGCCAGACGATAAGAAAATCTTCTTGCCCGGGGGCACTAGCTTCGCATTTTAATAATCTCCGATGGTGCCTTCTGGCGGCTCTAAACCAAGGTGACGCCATGCCGTTGCTGTTGCCACGCGGCCTCGTCCCGTTCGGGCAATCATCCCGGCGCGCACCAAATATGGTTCGCAGACTTCCTCCACGGTGGCGGCTTCTTCGCCTACAGCCACAGCCAAGGTATTTACGCCTACTGGCCCACCGCCATGTCCGCGGATAAGTGCATCAAGCACTGCACGGTCCAGGCGATCTAGTCCAAGTTCATCCACATCAAAAACGATCAGGGCAGCGTTAGCGGCACCCATATTGATGTGTCCATCGGCATGAACCTCGGCAAAGTCGCGGACACGGCGCAGCAGACGGTTTGCGATACGCGGTGTGCCACGGGAACGTGAAGCGATTTCTACCGCTGCATCATCATCAATGCCGACGTTGAGAATCTTGGCTGTACGCTTGACCACTTTGGTGAGGTCTGCGACATCATAAAATTCCATTTGGGCGGTAAAGCCAAAGCGGTCACGCAAAGGTCCGGTGAGCATGCCGGATCGCGTGGTTGCACCTACCAAGGTAAAAGGTGGGATCTCCAAGGGGATGGAGGTAGCGCCTGGGCCTTTGCCGACGATGACATCGATGCGGAAATCTTCCATCGCCATGTAGAGCATTTCCTCGGCAGGACGGGCAATGCGGTGGATCTCATCAATAAAGAGAACATCACCTTCCATGAGGTTGGAGAGCATGGCTGCCAAGTCTCCTGCTCGCTCGAGGGCGGGGCCTGAGGTCATGCGCAGGCTGGTACCCAGTTCCTGCGCGATAATCATGGCCATGGTGGTCTTACCCAGACCGGGTGGACCAGAGAGCAAAACATGGTCGGGTACTACCCCACGCTTTTTGGCGCCGGTGAGCACCAAGCTCAGCTGGTCGCGGACCTTTGGCTGGCCAATAAACTCTTGGAGAGATTTAGGGCGCAGCGTCACTTCAGTTTCATGCTCTTCGGGCAGGAGGTTAGCATCCACCGTGGCATCAGCTGGCCGGCCTGCGCCATTTCGGCGGGGCGGAATTCCCCCGGGGATTTCAAACTCTGTTTTCTCAATGTCTGACATCTTTTAACTCCCGCCTACTTTCCGCTGAGTTTTGCCAAAGCAGCGCGGAGAGCTCCACTGGTATCCAAAGTTGGATCAACGCTGAGCACAAAAGCCACGGCTTCTTCAGATTGCTTTTCACTAAACCCTAATCCGATAAGTGCTTGGGTGACTTGTTCAACCACCACGACAGATGCCACTGGGCTATCGCTGAGGGATAGTTGTGGCTGGTTGGGGTCAACAACGCCGGCGCTAAAGGCTGCCACTTTATCTTTAAGCTCCACGATGAGGCGATCTGCCATGCGCTTACCGACACCGGGGACTCTTTGCAGAGTTTTGGAATCACCATTGGCAATAGCTTGGGAGATCTCGAGTGGGCTCAGCACTGATTCACAAGCAAGGGCAAGACGTGGACCCAATCCAGAAACGGTTTGAAGCACGGCAAACATCTCGCGGGATTCATTGTCGATAAATCCATAGAGTTTCATGGCATCTTCACGAACCACCATGGTGGTGAGGATGAGGGCTTCTTCTCCCCTGGTCAAACGCGCCAAGGTATTAGGTGTTGTGGTTACCTCATAACCCACACCCTGGCATTCGATAACCGCAGAACTGAGTCCAATATTAATGACGGTGCCGCGCAGTGATGCAATCATGAAAACTCTCCAATGGTCTAAAAGTGTGCTTGTCGACGAGGTCGATTATGGCTTTTCCGCGGAGCCACTATGTTGTTTGGCATTAAATACTGATTTTGCTTTGCCCAGTTTGCCTTGCTGTTGGCGACGAAGATTTTCTAATTCTTTTACCGATACCTTGGCGCGCATTAGCAGTGGTGCACGCCAACAATGACATACCGCTAGTGCAAGAGCATCGGCAGCGTCGGCGGGTTTTGGAGCCTCAGCCAAACCCAAAATCCTGGTAATCATCACCGTCATTTGTTTCTTATCAGCGCGGCCATTTCCGGTGATGGCCTTTTTCACCTCACTGGGGGTGTACATATGCACTGGTAGCCCACGTTCAGCAGCTGCCAAAATAAGCACACCCACGGCATGCGCAGTATTCATCACGGTGGAGACATTGCCACGCTCAAAAACTCTTTCAATGGCGATGACATCTGGGGTGTATTCATCCATCCAATCGCCCACCGCTTTGTTGAGGCGCAATAGGCGTTCAGCGAGTTCGGCTTCAGAGGGCGTGCGTACAACTCCCACTGATACGGGATAAACGGTTCGACCACGGCCTGCTTGGACGACAGAAAGTCCACATCGAGTCAGGCCTGGGTCAATACCCATCACCCTTAATCCCTCATGGTTCATTGTCTTTTATCCATCCTCACAAGCACCCAGCGACACATCCCGCCTAAAAGCTGAACTGCACACTATTTCCTCACACCATTTTTAGCACACAATTGCGAGAACCCCGTCATTGCCTGCGTTTTAGCACAGACAATGACGGGGTTTAGCAAAGTTTCGACGTATTGCTTAGTCGTTTTCTAGCTCTGCCAGAACCTCATCAGAGAGGTTGATGTTGGTGTAGACGTTTTGGACGTCATCAGAGTCTTCCAAAGCGTCAACTAGCTTGAAGATCTTGCGAGCACCTTCAGCGTCCAGTGGAACCTCAACAGATGCACGGAAGTCAGATTCGGAATCTTCTACTTCAATGCCAGCTTCGGTCAAAGCTGCACGTACTGCAGGCATATCAGTTGGTGCGCAGGTGATCTCAAAAAGTTCTCCGATATCGGAAACTTCTTCAGCACCGGCTTCAAGAACAGCCATGAGCACGTCATCTTCGGTGAGGTCGCCCTTTTGGACGGTGACTACGCCGGTACGGGTGAACATGTAGGACACGGAGCCGGATTCACCGAGGTTGCCACCATTTTTAGTCATAGCGGTACGAACTTCGGTAGCTGCGCGGTTGCGGTTATCGGTCAAGCACTCGATGAGGACTGCAACACCGTTGGGGCCATAACCTTCGTACATGATGGTTGCCCAGTCTGCGCCACCGGCTTCTTCGCCAGAGCCGCGCTTGCGTGCACGTTCGATGTTGTCGTTGGGCACAGAAGCCTTTTTAGCCTTCTTGATCATGTCATCAAGAGTTGGGTTGGCTGAAGGATCGCCACCACCGGTGCGTGCTGCAACTTCGATGTTCTTGATCAGCTTGGCAAATTCCTTGCCACGCTTAGCATCGTTGGCAGCCTTCTTGTGCTTGGTAGTAGCCCATTTGGAGTGGCCTGACATATGCTCCCTTTCGTCGTCTAGCTTCCATAAACCACCAGCGAAAACATCGAATTTTTCACGGATGATGTCTCTCATCTCTACCGCCGTTTAGGGCGGGAGCGAGGTTATTCAATCTGTAGTGGCGAAGCCGGGGTAGCTTCCCTGGAAGCGGAGTTGGTAGTTGGAACTGTTTCGAGTATACGCAATGGTCAATCACACAAACCTTAAGGTCACCAGTTTTTTAAAGGGGTGCGCCTAACTTTCCTTCATGGGAATGCTTTGGGCACCATCTCGCAAATAACGAGTCAAGCCCTCTTGGTTGACAATCGCCACTAGCTCACCTTTTTCATTAAAGAGGCGCCCATGGGTTAGCGCACGGCCGCCGTCAGCAGAGGGCGAGCGCTGATCATAAAGCAGCCATTCATCAACACGGAAAGGTCGCAAAAACCATACCGCGTGATCAAGGGAGGCCATCTGTACCTGTTCATTTGGGTGTGGTCCCAAAGATCCGTGCAACAAGGTCATATCGGACATATAAGTCAAGGTGCACTGGTGGAAGGTTGGATCATCGGGTAGATCTGCCTTGCACCGAATCCACACCACCTGTTCGGTGGCGGTCAGCGGATTAAGCTCTAGTTCCTCTGCTGGTACCACCCTGATATCCCACTCAGACCATTCCTCGAGCAGGCGGCGGTTGCTTAAAGGCAGGCGGGTAACGGTGCCTTTAATATCATCTGGGCCTGGAACCTTGCGCATTTTGTCCATATGCTCAATGCCTTTGCCGCCATGGTGGAAACTAGCTTGCATGCTAAAAATCACTTCGCCATCTTGCACTCCACGCACAGTGCGGGTGCAAAAACTACGGCCATCACGCAAGCGGTCCACAATATAGATGGCTGGCTTGGTGGGATCTCCTGGTGCAACAAAGTAACCGTGCAGGGAATGTGCAGTGTATTCATCATCAACTGTGCGAATAGCTGCAACCAGTGCCTGGGCTGCTACCTGTCCGCCAAAGGTGCGAGCAAGCACAGATTCAACAACCGGACCACGGTAGATATTGCGGTCGATTTCTTCCAGATTCAAAATGTATTCGATATTTTTCACTAGGTTTTCGCTTTCTTTTGCACATCCACATTGGTGATCTTTTGTGGTGAGGTTACTCACAAAGCCTAGCGTGCCGGTGGTACCCGGTGTCGTGTGAGCCGGGTTTTTGCGATAGCGTAGGTGTTCATGACACCTAAAGGTCTTCACCGTGGCGCCGCTCTTTTAGAGATGGTTACTTGGACATTGCTGATCATTGGCATGATTTTGAAATACAGCGGAGTTACCGAAGCGATGGTTTCCATCGCCGGTGGCATCCATGGCTTTGGATTCCTCTGCTTTGCCGCCATCACTATCACCGTGTGGGTAAATAATAGGTGGTCTTTTGCACAGGGCATTGTCGGACTTGTTGTCTCCGTAATCCCCTGGGCTGCACTCCCCTTTACTCTCTGGGCAGATAAGAAAGGAATTTTGGAGGGTGGCTGGCGCTTCACCAACCCCCAGGAAATCCCTCGCAATATCTTCGACAAGATCCTTGCCCAGCTGGTTCGCCACCCCGTGCGATCTATTTTGATCATTGTGGTCTTGATCGTCATCGTCTACATTGCACTGTTGACCATGGGCCAGCCCTATGATCCAGATGCAATTGCCAACAACGTCAAATAAGCCAAAACCTCACAGCCAAAAAGCTGTGAGGTTTTTCTAATCCACCAGATCTGTATCAAGTAATTCAAAATATTCCGGCAAGGGTGCAGTGCCACCCAGCCTAAAAAGCCGGACGGAATAACGTGTGCGCAGGTCACGGGTGTCGGACACGGCGTCATTATAAAAACGATGCGCCAATTCCACCCGGGTTGCGGCATCAACTAAAGGCTCGGGAACTGGCTGTTGCTGCCGCAAAATCACGCCCGAGACTTCCCTTTCTACACGCGCGCGGTCTTCAAATCGGGAATACACCAGCGGAATCGCCTCAGCCCTCCGCGCAAGCTCTAAGGCATCAGGTAGCAGAGCACCAGCCAAAGCAGCCCGCCGATCCAAAGCCGCTTGCAAGGCCTGACGTGCGGAATCGGTGCGGATATGCAGACGATTGAGCCTTTGTGCAGTAAAATACGCCCATAACACCACAGCCGTAATCACAATGGCAATGAGTACATAAATAGCCATCATGATAGCGTCACCTTGGTATCGGAAATGGTTTCATAGACCGTCATAACCTGTGCCGATACCGTATCCCAATCAAAAATCTTGGCTCTTTCCGCGCCTGCCGCCATAAGGTTTTGACGCAGCTGCGCGTCGTCGAAAAGCAGGGTCATTTTGCTCGCCAGATCGGCCGCTGATCCGGTGCGGAAAAGCAGCCCCGACGGAGTCTCGGATTCAGCGTCGACGACCAGGGAAAATGCCTCCAGGTCGCTGGCAACCACCGCACACCCGGCCGCCATCGCCTCAACCAGCACAATGCCAAAACTCTCGCCGCCCGTATTGGGGGCGACATAAATATCGGCACGCCCCAGGATCTCCGCCTTCTCAGCGTCGCTGACCCGCCCCACAAAATTCACGCCCGCGATGTCACGGGGCGTACCACCGCCAATAACGGTACACTGCCAGGGCCGATCCACACGCTCCAGCGCGCGCAATAAAATATCCAGACCTTTGCGGGCCTCATCCAGGCGCCCCAAAAACACGATTTCCAGGGGTTCTTCGGCGCTTGTGGACGTCCCACTGTGAGCGCTGCTCAAGGCCTGCGCGAAGGCACGGGTGTGCACACCATTGGGGATTAGGACAGGATCGCCACCCACCTGCTCCACCTGCCAGCGCCGTGCCATCTCTGACACCGCAATGCCCGCACGCACCTTCTCCAGCAGCGGATTAAGGATGGGCAAAAAGGTTTTTAGAATCTTCGAACCACTACTCGATGCATGATAAGTGGCAACGATTGGGCCCTCGGCAAAATAAAGTGCTGCCATGGAAAAGCTAGGTGAATTGGGCTCATGAATATGCAAGACATCAAAGTCACCATCGCGGATAAAAGCGCGCACAATTTTGACCATGCGGGGACCAAAACTTAAACGCGCAACCGAGCCGTTATAAGGGATCGGGACGCTGGTGCCACCTTTGATCACAAAATCTGGCACCTGGGTATTTGGGCTACATGGTCCAAGCACCTGCACCTCATGGCCTTGATCAATAAACACCTGCGCTAGGTCAAGGATATGAGCTTGAACTCCCCCTGGTTGATCAAAAGAATAGGGGCATACCATTCCAATACGCACCTATTATTTCTCCTTCTTCTCCTGCGCTGCACGCAGTCGCTCTGGGTCTAAATCGTCAAACCATAAAGGCTGCAACATATGCCAATCGGCCGGATGCTTTCTAATATTTTCCTCGAAAGCATTGGCAATCCGCTGCACCGTGTCGCTGAGATTATCCACCTCAACTGCAGGTGAAACGCTTAAGCCCCAACCATCACCCGCAAACCAGGAATGCACCACATGCAAGGCTGCTCCAGTTTCAATAGCTAATTGCGCAGGACCTGCAGGCATAGAGGTTTTTTCGCCAAAGAAGGTGGTCTCCACTCCGCTATAGCGAAGATCGCGTTCACCCATGAGACAGACGATGCCGCCGTCGACAAGCGTGCTTTTAAGTCTTTTAAAAGGCGGGGTCTCCCCGCCGCTGAGCGGAATAACCTCAAAGCCTAAAGATTCGCGGAAGTCAACAAAAGCCTCAAAGAGGCTTTCGGGTTTGAGCCTTTCGGCGACGGTGGTGAAGCTGCCATGGTAATTGACCAAGAAGGTGCCGGCCATATCCCAATTTCCGGAGTGCGGCAGCGTTAAAACAACACCCTTGCCAGCAGCGATGGAGGCATCCAGGTGTTCAAGCCCGCGCACACCCGCATGTAATTGGGCTTGTAGCGTGGGATCACCAGCAATGGCTGGCAACCGAAAAGCTTCCATCCAATAGCGGGCGTAGCTGCGCATAGAATCGCGCACCAGCGCGCTGGTGACATGTTCCGCCCCCACCACGCGGATGAGGTTGGAACGTAGCTGATCCATGCCTTTGCCGTAGGCAGAGGCAAGATCAGCACCAAAATCAAAAAGAGACTTTGCTACCCGAGGTGGAAGCAGTCGTACAAAACGCCATCCAGCTTTATAACCTAGCGCTGCTAGATCCTCGCCAAAGCTGGGTTTTTTGGTGTTCACTTACGGGCCACCTCCACTATTGGCTCGGGGTTTAATGCTTAGTGCTGAGATCAGAGTAATTAGCCTTGGCACCTGCTGGCGCCTTGGTATGTTCGCTGGCCAGTGGGGATTTTCCAGCAATAACCAGCCTTTGAATTACGGTAAACACACTGCCCACGGCCAAAATCCACAAAGCGACGTCGATGGCATAAGGCACGCCGAGGCCGGTGAGACCAAGACCCACCAGGCTGATGATCAGGCGTTCTGGGCGTTCTACCAGGCCGCCGTCCATCTTAAAGCCGGAGGCCTCTCCCCTGGCTTTTACATAGGAGATAACCTGGGAGGCCACCAAGCACACCAAAGATGCTGCGACCAAAGGCTGCGGTGCATCATAGGTATAAACCAACCACCAGGTGATGGCACCAAAAAGCGCGCCATCGGTGATACGGTCGCAGGTCGCATCCAAGGTGGCACCAAATTTAGTGCCACCTCCTTGCATTCTGGCCACGGTGCCATCAATCATGTCAAAGGCTGCAAACAGCCCCGTCAAGATGGCAGCCCAAATGAGGTGTCCAGTGGGGATCAACACCAGAGCTACCGCTGCCGTCAAAATGGCGCTGACAACGGTGAGCTGGTTGGGGGTGATTCCCAACTTGATCATCAACTTGGCAACCGGTTCCACAATTACCTGTGCAGGTTTGCGGCCATGTACTCCCAGCATTAGTTCTCCTTTGATGAAACTGTCTGAATGGGAGACGTCAAGGTGGGATCACTAATTCCTGGCGCACCCTCAAGTTCGCCCCAAGCACTAGCAAGCAGTGCACGTGTTTGACGCAAGGTTTGAGGCAAAACCTTGGTGCCATCAATAACGGTCATAAAGTTGGCATCGCCCGACCA
Source organism: Corynebacterium callunae (assembly GCF_046592015.1). Classification (GTDB taxonomy): domain Bacteria; phylum Actinomycetota; class Actinomycetes; order Mycobacteriales; family Mycobacteriaceae; genus Corynebacterium; species Corynebacterium callunae_A. The sequence continues at coordinate 618,182 of NZ_JAWVOB010000001.1, read as the reverse complement.
GCGGGGAACCACGTGCACATGCAAATGATCCCCCACTGATCCGCCGGCAGCCTTACCCAGGTTTAACCCCACGTTGATAGCATCCGGCGTGGATACCTTTTTAACCACCTTGATTGCGGTTTGGACAAAGAGCATTAACTCAGCTGTTTCCTCAACAGTGAGATCCTCTAAGTTTTGTTCCTTGCGGAACGGCACCACCATCATATGCCCAGCATTGTAGGGATAAAGGTTTAGTAAGCAATAAACCTTTTCACCCCGGGCAACAATCAGGCCTTCCTCATCACTCATTTTGGGAACCTCTAGGAAAGGATCCCGCTTCACTGCCTTAGAGTCTCCGGTGCCAGCGGCACCTTCAGCAGAAGCATCAGCAGCACCCCTATTAGGGCGGGTTTTGATGTAGTTCATCCGGTAGGGAGCCCAAATGCGCTCTAAACGATCAGGGATTCCTACTCCGGAATCTACATAAACCTGCTGTTCTTCGGCAGTGTGTGATTGGGAATTACCTGCGTGCTGCAATGGTTTCCTCGCTTGGTTGCTCATTAATACGATCGCCAATCCAGTTGGAGATCAAGGAGACAGCCTCATCCACTGGCACACCGTTGACCTGGGTGCCGTCGAGGAAGCGGAAGCTTACAGCTCCAGCTTCCACATCGCGGGCACCGGCGAGCAGCATAAATGGAACCTTGCCGGTGGTGTGGTTGCGGATCTTCTTCTGCATACGATCATCAGAGGTATCTACATCAGCGCGAATACCCTTTTCCCGTAGCTTGGCGGAAATTGCCTCCAGGTGTGGAATGCAATCATCAGCCACTGGAATGCCCATCACCTGGTGTGGAGCCAACCATGCTGGGAAAGCACCGGCGTAGTGCTCAAGCAGCACACCGAAGAAACGCTCGATGGAGCCGAAGAGCGCGCGGTGGATCATAATTGGCTGCTTCTTGGATCCATCAGAGGAGGTGTATTCCAAGTTAAAGCGCTCTGGCATGTTGAAGTCCAACTGCACGGTGGACATCTGCCAGGTACGGCCAATGGCGTCACGAGCCTGCACAGAAATCTTAGGACCGTAGAAAGCAGCGCCTTCTGGGTCTGGAACCAATTCCAGGCCAGAGTTGGTTGCCACACGGCTCAGAATTTCGGTGGAACGCTCCCAGATCTCATCAGATCCCACGGACTTCTTCGGGTCGCGGGTGGAAAGCTCCAGGTAGAAGTCATCCAAACCATAGTCACGCAGCAGGGAGAGGATGAAGTCCAACACAGAGGTCAGTTCGCCTTCGAGCTGATCCTCGGTGCAGTAGATGTGCGCATCATCCTGGGTGAAGCCGCGGGCGCGGGTCAGGCCGTGGATAACGCCGGACTTCTCGTAGCGGTAAACGGTGCCAAACTCAAAAAGACGCAGTGGCAGTTCGCGGTAGGAACGTCCACGGGAATCGAAGATGAGGTTGTGCATTGGGCAGTTCATGGGCTTGAGGTAGTAATCCTGGCCCGGCTTGGTCTCGTTGCCCTCTTCGTCATATTCCGCATCCACCTGCATAGGTGGGAACATGCCGTCCTTGTAGAAGCCCAGGTGACCGGAGCGTTCGTAAAGGTCCTTCTTGGTGATGTGTGGGGTATTCACAAAGGAGTAGCCTGCTGCGATGTGGCGGCGACGGGAGTGGTCTTCCATCTCATTGCGCACAATGCCACCATTGGGGTGGAATACTGGCAGGCCAGAGCCCAGATCATCAGGGAAGGAGAAGAGGTCAAGCTCGGTGCCTAGACGGCGGTGATCACGCTTTTCCGCTTCAGCCAGCATGGTCTGATACGCCTCGAGGGATTCCTTATCCTCCCATGCGGTGCCGTAGATACGCTGCAGACCAGCATTGTTTTGGTCACCGCGCCAGTAGGCAGCAGAAGACCTGGTCAGGGCAAATGCTGGGATATAACGGGTGGTTGGGATATGAGGTCCACGGCATAGGTCAGACCACTCGACTTCATTGGTGCGAGGGTTGACGTTGTCATAGGCGGTCAGTTCGCCAGCGCCAACTTCGGTTGCTTCATCGGAGTTGGGGTCAACATTGCCCTTGTCCTGAATAAGCTCAAGCTTATAAGGCTCATTGGCTAGTTCTGCTGCTGCAGCCTCGGCAGACTCGTAGACGCGGCGCTCAAACTTCTGGCCGGTCTTGATGATCTTCTTCATCCGCTTCTCAATGGTCTTGAGATCTTCTGGGGTGAAGGGTTCTGCTGCGTCGAAGTCGTAGTAGAAGCCATTTTCAATGGCAGGTCCAATACCCAACTTGGTGCCCGGGAATTCTGCCTGCACTGCCTGTGCCATCACGTGAGCGCACGAGTGGCGGATTACAGCGCGGCCATCTGGGGTGTTAGCTGGCACTGCAGTGAACTTTGCAGTGGTTTCTGGGACGTGGGACAAATCTTTAAGATTGCCTTCGGCGTCTTTTGCACAAACGATGGCCTCTGGGCCCTTGTTTGGCAATTCGAGCTCTCGCATAGCGGTACCGATGGCAGTACCTGCTGGAACCTCAAATTCCACGAGGTTGGGTGCTGCGATATTAGGGGTGTTCACGAAATGTGCGCTCCTTCGTGCGCTCACGTGGACCAACGGCATACCTGGCCGCCGTCCACTAGTTCAAGGTGCGCAGTTGACCCAGCTCTCCCCCGCCCTTTGCTAAAACTTAAAAAGGGCAGGGAAAATCGCTGTGGCATGTTCGGATACCGGGGGCGCTATTCCTTATTAACTAGTGTGGCACCGTACAGATGGCGCGGTGATAGTTAAGGAATAAAGCCCCATGGCCAACTGTCTTGTCATATCCTACCGTGTGTACCTAGTCTGCAAGCAGTCTGGCTCCCCAGAATTCATCCGCTGAACTATCCTCCGGGTTAGTCCCAGGCGGGATAAAGAAAACAGCAGAACCAATATGGCTAATCCACTGGTTGAGGCGATCTTGTTCATCCAAGCGCTGTTGAATAGGCGTAAATTGCAGGTCCGGGTTCTTCTGGAAGCAAATAAACACCAAACCAGCATTAGATAGTTGCTCTGAGGTGGGATCCGGGGGCAGATCATAGTTGAATACGCGACGCAGAATTTTCTGCTCAGGGTGATCCTCCGACGCCCGCGAGCGCGCCATATGGCTGGCCGGATCAATCACAGGCAAGCCTACGGAATCAGTCGCAGTAAAATCCGCCGCATCAAACTCCGCGGTGCCGGTCAGTGGCGCGCCGGTATCCAAGGTACGCCCCACCGATACTTCGCGCGATCCGCGGTCAAGCTCTTCCCAGGTATCCAGGTTCATAGCAATGCGGCGCACCACCATGCAGCTACCATCAATAGCCCACTCTGGACCCTCCTTAATCCAGGCCACATCCTGGAATTCCTGATCTGAGCGGGGGTTGATAGTGCCATCTTTTTGACCAAAAAGATTACGCGGCGTCTCATCTTTAGCCAACACCCCATTGGCATTGACAAAGCCTTGTTGCACCCAGCGCGTCGCTGCATAATCCACACCAGCGCGAATCATATGCCGCGTGGCATGGCTCAGCGTCAGCGCATCATCGCAACAAATCTGCAGTACCAGATCCGCCTCACCCCACTCCTCCCGCAGCTGATCCCGGTAAAATGCTGGAATAGGATGCAGCCATTCCGGGCGTTGAGATGCCAGCCCGGCGACGTCGAAAAGCCTAGAACCGAAACCACAGGTAATGCTCAAATTTGCCGGCGCGGTTGCCAGCTCGGGTTCCAGGCTGCCCAGCGGCGTTTGCCCAGCGCACAGCGCGCGGGCGTCCTCGGTCCACAGCCGCAGCAGGCGGCGAATCCCCGCGCGATCAACGCCGGCACGCAGGCTAAACGCCACCAAATTAAGGTGCGCCTGATGTGGGGTGTCAATTCCGGCTTGGTGGCGCCCATCAAAGGCCACTACCTGGCCTTTTAAGCTTGTCGACGCGCCCTCGCTCGCTGCCCCTTGCGGTGTTGCGGGCGAGGAACATGCAGTCACGGCAGAGGCGCCAGCAAAAATGCTAGCGCCTGCCAGGAAACCCCTGCGGGTAACCATAAGAAACTCCTGAGTGTTAGTGAGCCATCTCGCTATGGTCCATGCTGGTGCCATAATCTTCATCGCCAGCAGCAATGGTGCGCGCCGGGACGGGTTCAAGCTCAACAGTGGAACCATCTTCAAGATCCAAGGTGATGGTTACTTCATCGCCTGCTTGTACCGGCGCAGCCAGGCCGAGGATCATCATGTGATCGCCACCGGGCGCCAATTCCACACTGCCATTGGCAGGGATAACCAATCCCCCAGCCTTGGGCTGCATCATGCCATTAACAACCTCATGGATTTCAAAGCTCTGCGCATCCACATCCGCGCTGAAGCCCGTGACATGGACTTCCTGGTCAGTATTGTTGACCACAGTTCCAAAAACGGCGGTCATATCACTGCCTTCAGCTGACGCACGAACCACGGCGTTTTCCATACTCAAGACGGCATTGGAGTCCGTAGCCTTAGTAGCCGAAGCAGCAGCGGAAGAAGTCATGCTCATCGCAGTTGCTTCAGCACTGGTGGAATCATTTTGGTTCGCGGGGGAACATGCAGTCATAAGCAATGCTCCGGAGAGTAGGACGCTAGCGCCAAGAATCTTCTTCATGGTTTTCTTCCTTTACTTCTGGTTACGGTTTTTGGCGATCATCATGACAATGGCAGCTGCGACAACCAAAATTGCCGCAATACTGGCAACCCATTTCCACGCGCTGGAGCTTTCGGTGGTTTCGGCCGCAGTATTGGCGCTTTCCGCAGTGGTTGCTGCAGCGGATTCTGCCGTGGTAGTGACCGCTGCGGTGGTGGTTGCTGCAGCTCCGGCAACCTCAAACTCAATGGAACCCTTGGTGGCATGTCCATCAGAGGACGTGATCTGGAAGCCGAGAATATAGTTGCCTGGTGCACCTTCTACATCTGCCGGCACTTCATAGATGATGTGTTGGTCCTGCAGAGTTGGGGTGCCAGAGCTTAGGACCTCGCCGGTATCAGCGTTGCTCAAAGCCACTGTGGTGAAGAGATCTTGTGGGAGACCAGAAAATTCCAGCTCAATAGTTTTGGGGAATTCCTCCACCACGCTGCCATTTTCCGGGTTGGAGGATATAACCACGTCATGAGCATTAGCCATTGGAGCTGCAAGGAAGGTCAGCGCGCCGAAGGCAGAAAATCCAGCCAGTGCTGAAAGTGCACGAACCTGCTTCTTGAATCCCCCACTGTTAACGTCATGATCACTAACTAAAGCCACGTTTTACCTTTCCTCTGCTGGCGCCTGAACAAATCTTTCGCCACAACCAGTCCCGATGTTTTTCGGTTCAGATAGTTGTCGCACAATCTCTGTAGATAGTTCCCGCCTGTGTTAATTTCCATAAATCAACAATCAGGTTAATAAATTATGAACACAGTGTATTAAGTCGGCGCGTCTTTGTCAGGGACTGTGAGCAGTACAACGTGGAAAACGTAAAAGCCCTGTACTTAAAAAGTACAGGGCTTCATTTGAGCGGATGACGAGATTCGAACTCGCGACCCTCACCTTGGCAAGGTGATGCGCTACCAACTGCGCTACATCCGCATAAATCATTTTTTAAGAGGTGACTCACCCTCTTTGTGCGCGATACTGGGATTGAACCAGTGACCTCTTCCGTGTCAGGGAAGCGCTCTCCCGCTGAGCTAAACGCGCCCGCAATTGCGAGGTGGAAACGGGAATCGAACCCGTGTGCACGGTTTTGCAGACCGTTGCCTCACCACTCGGCCATTCCACCGTGGCGGGATTCCCGCCTCGAGTACATGGTTAATGTACCAGAGCGGATGACGAGATTCGAACTCGCGACCCTCACCTTGGCAAGGTGATGCGCTACCAACTGCGCTACATCCGCATAAATCATTTTTTAAGAGGTGACTCACCCTCTTTGTGCGCGATACTGGGATTGAACCAGTGACCTCTTCCGTGTCAGGGAAGCGCTCTCCCGCTGAGCTAAACGCGCGGGACATTTCATCGATTGGCCCGGTGAAATGAGAGCGGATGACGAGATTCGAACTCGCGACCCTCACCTTGGCAAGGTGATGCGCTACCAACTGCGCTACATCCGCATGCACTGCAATGAACTTGATCTGTTAAGTTCCGTTCTGTTCGGTGCCTGAATAACTTTAGACTGAACGGCTCTCACAACACAAATCCCCTGTTAGAACCCGAAATCGAGGGTTGTAGAGGTGCTCTAAAAGCGCCCGTTCGGAATTACATTGATGTGGTTTCAGGCCAGTTTTCTTTCGAGGCACTCGAAAAGTTCCATATCTGGGTTTGAATAAACACGCCGGTCCCTTAAAAGGTGGGCAATTATGAACTTCGAATTAAGGCGTGTTAACTTTTAAACACACCGCTTCACAGCGATGTTTTCCATAAGGTCCTATGGCTCAGTGGAAGAGCGTTCCGTTCACACCGGAAAGGTCGCTGGTTCGATCCCAGCTAGGACCACCATTAAAAAGAACTCCCGCCCAGTAATTTTGCTGGTCGGGAGTTCTGCGTTGTTCAGTGTTTATTGCAATGGGCGAAGTTCCACTGGCTGCCCGCAAGCAGCTGCGCCTTTCTCCGCCAATGCTGCTGCGGCTTCTAAAGTGGGGGCGTCGACAACCCAAAAACCTCCCAGCTGTTTATCCCCCACTATGGCAGGACCTGCGGTTACTGAGGCATCAGGATGCACTACCTGGGCTGATTCCGGCGGTGTAAGGCCACACGCGTACACGAATTGGCCATCGTCAATAAGTTGCTTATTAAATGCTTCTACTCGGGCGAATGCCTCATGCATTGCTTCTTCGGACTGATATGCGGTGCCGCTTTGTTGTACGCCGGGATCATGGAAAACGCTGAGGAGGAAATGGCTCATAGTGCCCAAGTGTAGAGAAAAAAATTGCCCTTTGACCGGGCCTCAAGCCTTTATCCCTAAACGCTTCTATTCTTTTAAAGATGGCAAATATCAATGATCTCATCGGCACAATCCAAGAACCCACAATTCCCGAGCTGCGCTGCGTTCTAGTCAGTACGCTCCATGGCTCAACCACGGTCAATGGAACTTCCGGGAACTTAGGCAATAGCACCGACACCGCTCTCCTCCTAGGCCTACGCGAGTGGAGTGATGTGGTGCTCGTGGGTTCTGGCACTATCAAAGCTGAAGACTACGGCGGTGTACAGATTCCTCAAGAGATTCAGCAGGAACGTTTCGCCCGTGGCCAAAGCGCTATTCCACCCATTGCAGTTATCTCAAGGTCCCTCAGATTTGATGTGGAATCTCGCTTCTTTAAAGAGGCACACACTTCCCCACTGATCTTTACGGACAATAAAGATGCTGAGCTGCAAGCTGCGTTGAAAAATGCCGGTGCGAAAATAATTGAGTTGGAGACCCTGAGTGTGCAGGGTGTCGTCGAGAAGCTCCGGGATGCGGGCTACGCACGCATCACCTGTGAAGGGGGCGCAACCCTGTATGCGCAGGTGCTTGATGCGGGTTTGGTGGATGTGTGGCACCAAACCCTCGACCCCACGATTTCAGGAACGGTGGAACGACCCATTGTTAAAGGCGGTAGTTCAACACCGCAGCGACTTAAATTTGATCACTTTTATACCGATGCCGATAGCACGGTGTTTCTGCGTTATGTTCGGGACTAAAAGGGGTGTTGGACTCCGGGAATTTAATCCCATTGGCTAGATTAGACATGTGAGTTTCTCCCCGGTTTTATCAAGCCCACCAGCCCATGAGCGCGACCAACCCCGGCGCAGCAGATGGGATTTCATAGGCAACGCCATTGGCTGGCCACTGGCAATTTTGCTGATGGCGCATCGCTTTTTCATTTTGGCGATTAATGGATCGGTAACCGATGACTTCACCACTGTGTACAGTGCGCTGCGCCGTTTTATTGAGGGGGTTCCGGTTTATAACGAGGTCTACCACTTTGTAGACCCGCACTACCTATATAACCCGGGTGCCACTCTCCTACTCGCTCCATTGGGGTACATCACTAACTTCACGCTCGCACGTTGGGCATTTATCGCAGCCAACCTCATAGCCATTGTTATTGCCCTGGGCTTGCTTACCCGAATGACCGGCTGGGCACTGCGTTCCATGGTCTGGCCACTGGCAATTGCGCTGGCGATGCTCACTGAGGCTGTGCAGAACACACTGATCTTTTCCAATATCAACGGAATCCTGCTGCTGATGCTCACCCTATTCCTCTGGTGTGTGATCCATAAGAAGTCCTGGCTGGGTGGCCTCATTATTGGATTAGCCATTTTGGTCAAGCCAATGTTTTTGCCTCTGCTCTTTTTGCCACTGGTGAAAAAACAATGGGTCGCGCTAGCAGTGGGCATTTTAACTCCGGTGATTTTTAACGCCATTGCCTGGCCACTAGTGCCTGGGGCATCGGACTACATCACTCGTACCGTGCCTTATCTGGGTGAAACCAGGGACTTTGCCAATAGCTCACTACCTGGCCTTGCGATCTATTTTGGAATGCCAAAGGCCTGGGAGATGGTGTGGTTCCTTATCTTCGGTGGCATGGTGGGCGTTGCGGTATTGGCACTGCTGCGGTTTAGAAATACCGAACCCTTCTTCTGGGCAGCCACCACCTCCGGTGTTTTGCTCACCGGCGTATTTTTCCTCTCTTCTTTGGGCCAGATGTACTACTCCATGATGATCTTCCCCATGATCTTCACAGTGCTGGGGCCACGCTCGGTATTCCACAACTGGGTGGCCTGGGTGGCAGCCTACTTCTTCCTCACCCCAGATACTTTCAGCTCAGCACGTTGGCCTGATATTGCCCGCTGGGTGGAATTTTTCCGGGCTACAGCTGGTTGGAGTCTATTGATCGTCGTGACTTTTGTGGCGGCGCTATTCTGGTTCCTAGGTGACATTAAAGCTAAGCGATCCTTGGCTTCACAAACATCTGCAGAACCAGAGCATGTAAATACTGAAGAAGATCTACAAACTCCACCACCGGCTGCAATAGCCTAGGATTTTCCACCGGATTCATGCTCAACACTTTTTGAGAGGAAAAAATGACTGACTTTAAACTCATCAGCGATGCACAATGGCGTGAGCGTCTTACCCCACAGGAATTCCACGTGCTCCGCGAAGCAGGCACTGAACCTCCACATATTGGTGAATACACCAACACCACCACCGAGGGCGTGTACTCCTGTCGCGCCTGTGGCGAGGAACTTTTCCGCTCCACTGAGAAGTTTGAATCCCACTGTGGCTGGCCTTCCTTCTTCTCCCCACTCGCTGGTGACAAGATTATTGAGCGTGAAGATAACTCCCTGGGAATGCGTCGCGTTGAGGTTCTGTGCGCAAACTGCGGTTCCCATATGGGTCACGTTTTTGAGGGTGAAGGCTACAACACCCCCACTGACCTGCGCTACTGCATTAACTCCATCAGCATCAAGCTGGAAGAAAAGCCTATTTCCGAATAGTCTTTAACCCGCGCAAAGCTTCAGCCCCGGTGGCAGCCTAAATTGGCTGCCACCGGGGCTGTTTTTCGTCGAAAAGCGGGTTATGGCAAGACGTTGATGAGCTCTGCAATATCTGCAACGCGGCGGCCGGAGATAAATGGCAGCTCCTCACGGACGTGCAGACGAGCTTCGGTGTAGCGCATCTTGTGCATGAGGTCAACGATGCGGTGCAGCTCATCAGCCTCGAAGGCGAGCATCCACTCATAATCGCCGAGGGCAAAAGCACTCATGGTGTTTGCGCGCACGTCAGGGAAATCAACCGCAGCCTGACCATGTTCGCGCAGCATACGAGCGCGCTCCTTAGGATCATTGATGTACCACTCGTAGCTGCGGACGAATGGGTACACAGTCATCCAGTCACGAGGCTCTTCGCCCATGATGAATGCTGGCAGGTGCGCCTTATTGAACTCGGATGGGCGGTGAATTGCGTTGCCAATCCAGAAAACCTCAGAAGCCTGGCCCAGAGTGGTGAAGCGACGGAAATTATTAAACACCTCTTGGAGCTGCTGGAATTCCTCCGCATGCCACCAGATCATGTAGTCAGCTTCGGCGCGCAGGCCGGTGGCATCATAAATGCCGCGTACAACGACCTTGCCGGCAGCTTCAATATCAGCAAAGAACTGACGTGCCTGCTCGATGGCCTCAGTGCGGTCATCTTCAAGAATGCCTGGCACGATGCGGAACACTGCCCACTGGGAGTAGCGCTGCACTCGATTGAGCTCCTTGATAGTGGGATCGCTCATAGGGTGATTTCCTTTCATGGTTCCCCAACCCGCAAGGGCAGGGACCTCGTGCTTGAGGTGAACCTCATGCGGATTAATCGCGGATAAAACGTCGTGCGGAAATTTCTGTGCCCATAAGCCGCTTGTCGGTATAAAAACCCGCGGGCGCAGTAGAGCCGAAGCGCAGCTTAATTTTGCTGCTAGAAACTCGCACCAACGTATCCATCATAAGTTTGATTGCCGTGCCATGTGGCAATAGCCCCAAACTTAGGCTTAATTTCACATCATGGTCGTGGCCGCGTGCTTCACCGTGCCCAAAAATGCAGGGAAAATTGGCCCCCAGGCTACCCACGAATTGTCACTTGTGGCCAAACCTTCAACTATCCACCAACCACCTTTGTGCACCACTTCCTATAAATTCTCTAGTTTTCTCCAAACTTCTTCAAAGTTTTTCTTAAGCCACCGGACTTTTAAAAAATCAACGGCGCGCCTCCCCCGCAGATGCAATCGCTATTAGTAAGTTTCACAGTGTGATCGATTCTGAAGCGACCTCTCAGCACCAAACCTCAGCCAACGCGGCAGAGGGTACTCCCGTGGAGTTTTCCGAAGCGGTTGAGTCCATGCATAGAGCGCGCCTGCGCCCAGAACTTACTTTGGGCACTATCAGACCACCGCAGCGCCTCGCACCCTTCTCGCACGCCATCGGCCTTGAGGTAAACAACCACGAAGAATCCGACGTAGTTGCCACCAATAGCGAAGGTGACTCTTTTGGGCGTCTCATTCTGCTCCACGATCCAGGCTCAGAGGATTCTTGGGAAGGAACCATGCGCCTGGTCGCCTATATTCAGGCCGATATGGATCATGCGGTAGCCTCCGATCCACTGCTGCCAGAGGTTGCTTGGCAGTGGCTTAATGAAGGTTTAGAAAACGCAGAAGCAGAGTTCACTAATCTCGGAGGCACCGTAACCTCCACCAGCTCTGTTCGTTTTGGTGAAATTGGTGGACCACCCAGCGCTTATCAGGTAGAAATGCGTGCCTCTTGGACTGCCAAGGGCACCGACCTTACCCCACATGTTGAGGCCTTTGCTGCCGTGCTCGCTTCTGTTGCAGGCCTCCCACCGGAAGGTGTCACCGAGCTACACAGGTAGATTGGTACCTATGGTTTCCGATCTTCTTCAGCCGCGTGATGGCATACCTCCCCTGCTTTCCACTCCCGCAGAATTTGAGGCTGCGGCCGAAGTCCTGGCCAATGGAACCGGCCCCTTTGCCATCGATACGGAACGCGCTTCAGGCTTCCGCTATGACGATCGAGCCTTCCTCATTCAGATTCGCCGCCGTGGCAGCGGCACAGTACTGCTTGATCCGGAGTCTTTTCGCCCGGAGTTAAGCCGGGCTTTAGGGCCTGTTCTCAATAATAAAGAGTGGATTATCCACGCTGCTGCCACTGATCTCCCCAGCTTGGCGTGGTTGGATCTCCACCCCGGTATGCTTTTTGATACTGAACTGGCCGGCCGCTTAGCTGGTTTTGATCACGTCAACCTAGCAGCCATGGTGGAACAAATCTTTGAATTGCACCTGCTTAAAGGCCACGGTTCCGAGGACTGGTCCAAGCGCCCTTTGCCGGATTCCTGGCTTAACTATGCAGCGCTCGACGTGGAAATGCTCCTCGAGCTAGCAGATGTTATGGCAGAAATCCTCGATGCACAGGGCAAATTAGAATGGGCGGAACAAGAATTTCGCCATATTCTCACCCACTTTGCCGAAGTTTCCGAGCCCGCAGCCACCTCCTGGACTGATCTCAAGGGAATTTCTACCCTCAAACGCCCCGAACAGCTGGTGGTCGCCCGCGAAATATGGATGGAAAGAGACGCCTACGCTGCTTCCAAAGATTTGGCGCCAGGAAAAATCCTGCCCAATAAAGTGATTGTGGAAGTAGCCCGGGTACTGCCACGCACTGCAGCAGATTTGGCTCATGTTAAAGGCTTCCCGCGGAGATCCCCCGGTGCTACCAACCGTTGGTTCCGCATTATTATGAGAGCGCTTAAATCACCGCGGCATACCTGGCCCAAACCAGTGCAACGCAAGGACGGCATCCCGGATCGGCGCGCGTGGGCGGCTTACTACCCAGAGGAGCACGAGGTGCTCCAAGAAATAAGGGCGCGTATCGACGACCTCAGTGCCGAAATTGCCATCCCTGGGGAAAATATCCTCCAGCCTTCCACGCTACGAACGGCTGTGTGGATGGCGGTGCACACCGGCGAAATCCAGGATGCAGAAACTCTCAACGCTGTCCTGCGTGATTATGGTGCCCGCCCCTGGCAGATTGATCAGACATTTCCGATCCTGTCGGCAGCCCTCCTGCCCTAACTCGATGGCCCTAACCCCGTGGCCCGAACACCAACAGCAACCCCGCGCAGAAACGCCGCCAGCCTTCGGAAGCGGGCGGCGTCGACAAGCGCAAATTGGAAGTTGCGGGCTCAGTTACTCAGCACCGAAGAGTGAATCCAACCAGCCCACAACGGTGTTTTCAATGCCATCGGCGTCAAGGCCAAAATCAGCCAAGACCTCATTGCGGGAGGCGTGGTCCAGGTACTTCTGAGGCACGGCAATCTGGCGGCGCGGGGTGTCTACCTCGGAGGCATTCAGCGCGTCAGAAAGCAAGGAGCCCACTCCACCGTGGATCACGCCATCTTCGATGGTGATCACCAGATCGTGGTCATCGGCCAAGGCAACCAAAGACTGTGGGATTGGAACAATCCAGCGTGGATCAACCACGGTGACATTCACGCCATGCTGCTTAATCCGGTTAGCGACCTCAATTGCTACGGTTGCACGCTCGCCCACTGCAACGATGAGCACAGATGGGGCATCATCGGCGGACTCAACATCGGTGGCATCCTCATAAGCCAGCACGTCAACGCCGTCTTCGAGGGTGTCAATTGCCTCAATGGGAGTGGGCAGCTCGCCCTTGGGGAAACGCACCACTGTGGGGCCATCATCAATGGCAATCGCCTCATTTAGAAGCTCGCGCAGTGAAGGCTCATCACGTGGGGCAGCTACCTGCACGCCCGGAATAATCGAGGTCAGGGCTAGATCCCAGACGCCATTGTGGCTAGCTCCATCGGAACCGGTCACACCAGAGCGATCCAGCACCAGGGTGACTGGCAGATTGAGCAAGCCGACATCCATAAGCAGCTGGTCAAAGGCACGGTTGAGGAAGGTGGAGTAAATAGCCACCACAGGGTGCTTACCGCCGAGCGCCAAGCCAGCTGCGGAGGTCAGCGCATGCTGCTCTGCAATGCCCACATCAAAAAAGCGCTGCGGATAGTTGGCGGCAAATTTTGCCAGGCCGGTAGGTCCTGCCATGGCAGCGGTGATTGCTACAACATCCTCATTTTGGCCACCGATTTTGGTGATCTCATCACTAAAAACAGAGGTCCAGCCTGGTTTGGAGACAGACTTTGGTTCACCGGTAACCGGATCCATAATGCCAGTGGAGTGCATGAGCTCATCAAGATCTTGCTCTGCTGGGGCGTAGCCACGTCCCTTTTCCGTCACCATATGCACGATGATGGGGCCTTCATAGTCACGTGCATATTTCAGCGCGTTTTCTACGGCCTTGAGGTTGTGGCCATTAACTGGGCCTACATACTTCATGCCCAGTTCAGGGAACATTTCAGTGGGAATAACAGTGCTTTTTACGCCCTCTTTAAAAGCATGCAGCGCTTCGAAGGTACGCTCCCCTACCCACCCCATGGATTTCAAAGAGCTCTTGCCCTTTTCCATCACGCGGTCATAAAAAGGTTCCATGCGCAGTTCTGCGAGGTTCTCGGCAAAACCACCGATGGTGGGAGAATAGCTGCGGCCATTGTCATTAACTACGACCACTACATTGCGGTCTTTACCTGCAGCAATATTGTTGAGCGCCTCCCAACACATGCCACCGGTCAAGGCGCCATCGCCAACCACAGCTACTACGCTATGTTCGCTATCGCCATTAAGCTGCATTGCTTTAGACAGGCCATCAGCATAGGACAGTGCTGCGGAAGCGTGGGAGGATTCAGTCCAGTCATGTTCACTTTCCGCACGGCTGGTGTAGCCAGAAAGTCCATCTTTTTGACGCAGGGTATCAAAATCTCCAGCGCGACCGGTCAGGATCTTATGTACATAAGACTGGTGCGAGGTGTCAAAGATGATTGGATCAGCCGGGGATTCAAAAACTCGGTGCAAACCTATGCTGAGTTCCACAACGCCCAGGTTTGGCCCCAGGTGTCCACCTGTTGCTGCAACCTTATCAACCAGGAAGGTGCGGATTTCCTCCGCAAGCCCATCAAGCTGGTCTTCATTAAGGGCTTTGAGGTCAGCAGGTGTTGAAATTGAGTTTAGGATTCCCATTGGCGTGAGTCAGACACCTTTGCTTCTCGGAAAATGAACAATTTAAAAATGCGTGTCGGGCTGGCGACACTAAAGGTGCAGATGGTTGCGGAACCCACCTGCGTCGTTTGAGCTATCTTACTCTGTAATTAAGCACCTTGTTTAATTCTGAGCTCCGCACAGCACTCAAACAACAGCTAAAAATTAGCTATTGGGGGCGAATACACCAATGGTTTCAAAGTGGTGAGTACCAGGGAAAGCATTAAAAACGGCCAGACGTTCCAGGCTATATCCATTGCTCTTCCAATCCGCAACATCGCGGGAGAAGGTGGCAGGATCGCACCCAATATGGATCACTAGCTGTGGTTTTGCCTCCGCGATGCTTTTTAGCACCTCGGCGCCAGCACCCGTGCGCGGTGGATCCAGCACCACCACATGTGGAGAAGGCAACTGCGAGGTAACACCCTCAACGCGGCCAGTGTGGAAGGTAACAGGCAAACCTGCCAAGGCTTCCTCGCCAGCTTCTGCGGAACCGGGAGACAGCTCTACCGAGTGCACAGAGGCACCAAGCTTGTCGACGATTACAGGCGCGAACAACCCAACGCCGCCATAAAGGTCCCACGCCACAGGCCCACGCTTATCGACGTCGCCCAGCTCCAGGCCGTCTAACACCTCAGCGATAAAATCTGAATATGCAGCTGGTGCCTTGGTGTGTGCCTGCCAAAACGAGGACACTGGGAAAGTCCACGTGTGGTTGTCCACAGTCTGCTCAACCTTGCCAGTGCCTTCCAGCACCTTCAGCACGGTCTCGGTACGGCGACCGCGGGGAGCCTTGCGGGATTCAATAACGTGGCGAGTGCCCTTGTCATCAATTGCCGCAATGATCTCTGAACCTGGGGTGAAACGCTGTGCGCCCTCGCCCATCAGCCCGTCGAGAAGCGCTGGTACAACCTGTGCGCAGGCAACGTCAGTAACCAGGTCATTGCTCTTGGGCTTGCGGAAGCCCGCACGGCCGGAAGCGTCAACGCCGAGGCGGACGCGGGTGCGCCAGCCAGAAGATGGCTCAAGATCAAAAAGTTCTGGGGTGCCCAGGCCCTCAAGGCCACCAATTCTTTCCAGCTGATCGTTCAAGACCTGAGTTTTAATGCCCAGTTCAGCTGCTGGATTGAGCTCTGCAAAATCGCAGCAACCGGCACCTGCGGCGGCTGCAGGACAGCGGGATTCAACGCGGTCAGCGGAAGGCTTATTTACCTTCACCACATGTCCACGGGCCCACTTCTTTTTTAGCTGGGAGATTTCCACATCAACGTCATCACCGGGGAATCCACCCTGGACAAAAATAACGCGGCCATCGTGGTGGGCAATTCCTTCGCCACCGTGAGCAGGCCTGACAACCTCCACAGAGATGACATCGCCTTTGGTTAGTTCAGCGGTTTCAGTCATGAGACTGTTCCTCATTCTTTCTCATTCCACACTCGCGCTCATGGCAGCTTTGGCCTTAGTCACGCGGGGTGATGTACGGATCAAGATCGGCATGTGTTGGCAGCCAGATCCGTTATGGCCACCCCGGAAGATGATGCGTGTGTGGCTGAAATCCCGCAGGCGCAGCACACATATCTATGAAATATTTAACGCAGAGAACTTAACCCTACCCGGCGTTGTCAGTATTTCCCTGATCCGGGGTCGAGGTAGGTGCTTGAGCTGGGTTTTTAGCAGCAGCATCCTGAGCTCGCTTAGCCATAGCCTGTTGCACTTGCTCCGCAAGCTGCGGAGGCAAAGCAACCGGCAAGGGGTTTCCAGCCAAGATGGGGGCATCGCCACGATTAACAAAGGTGCGCGCAATAACTTCACGGCCCAGATCACGCATATCATCTGCACGATCAGCGGGCGCAATCATGGTCATGCGCAGCATCCAGCGTGGGCCATCAACGCCAGCGATGCGGATTTGGCGATCATTTGCCTCACCCACAACTTCGCGACCCCAAGGGCCCTTTTCCACACGCACGGTCAAGCCATCGCGGCGCATACCAGCGGCGATTTCCTTAGTGGATTCACGCCACTGTCCAGCAGAGGTTGGAGCTGCAAAAGCTACGGGGGTAATGCGACCAAATTGGGTAACGATGTGGAGCATACGAGGACCCTGCTCGCCCATTTCTACCTGGACTTCAGAATTGATTGGCAGTGGAATCTGCAGGGAGCCGAGGTCGAGGACGCCCTTGGCAAAATCGGAGAAGTCAAAATCTTCCATATTGACTGCGCCTGCATCAAAGGGGCCGGTCTCGCCATTGATAGCATCGTGAATGTGGTCAGCGTCCTCGGCTGCAGGATCTACTTCTGCTGGATTTGCGACTGCTTCTGGTTCATCCGTCGCGCCCAGGCTGGAGAGCGCTGCGGGTGCATTTACCGCATTTACGCCGCTCTCAGTTGCATTGGTTTCGACAGATTCATCTTGAGTCTCGTTCTTTTTGCCAAACGGCCACAGTGCCATGAGCTACCTTTCGGTCCCTTCTATCAGAGGTGTTGTGTTGGGATGGACAAATAAATCGAGCCGCTAAATGTATTCGCTGCCCTAAAACATTCGATTCACACTATTTTCCAGCCACACAATTCTGGATCTGTTCCAGTGTAGGTCTATTGGAAAATCTTGCCACCGCAATTGAACTTTTTAGCTGGAAGTCTTACCGGTTGAGCCATATCCTTGGGCCCCGCGGACGGTGTCATCAAGTTCTTCAACCTCTTCAAAATCAACCAATTCCACTTTTTGCACCAATAGCTGGGCAATGCGGTCGCCGCGCTTAATGGAAATAGGAGTTTCTGGATCCAGGTTGATCAAGCACACCTTGATTTCACCACGGTAGTCAGCATCGATGGTGCCAGGAGCATTGACAATGCTCAGACCTTCGCGAGCAGCTAGACCGGAGCGCGGATGCACCAAACCAACAGTGCCCAAAGGTAGTGCAATAGCGACACCAGTGCCCACAATTTCACGATGTCCCGGCGCGATCACGGTATCGGTGGTGGCGTGGAGGTCTACGCCAGCGTCACCGCGGTGTGCCCTTTTGGGAAGGGGAAGTTCTTTGTCTAGGCGGACCAATTTGATGGACTCTAGGGAAGAATAATTTTGCTCAGTCACCATTTTAGATTACATAGCGGGTGCGAGTGGGCGCTGCTTGGCCAGCTGCTGCGGGGTGAGCGCAGGGTGGTTGCGGCGCGGTTGCGTGGTAGTTGTGGGCCGGGAGCGCGCAACGGTGAGAGTGACCTTGGAAAATGTTCCGCTGCGGGCGGTGGGATAGGATTACCTATTGTGACTGATTCCCAAGGCTTAGATTCTGCTTCTTCAAATTCCCAACCTCTTGATGCTGGCACCGCTCGGGTTTTATACCAAGAGCGTCAATGGGTGCCGTGGTACTGGTGGTTGGCAATGGCTTTTGTGGTGGCGCTCCTGACCGCTCAATTCGGGCTTAATCGTTCGGTGATGTGGTTCTATGTGCCAGCCGTATTACTCACTGTGGTTGGCGTATGGGTACTTATTAGCCTCTCCTCCACCGTGATCAAGGTCGAAGAGGATGCAAATGGCACCCGCTGGCTGATTGCAGGTCAGGCTAATTTGCCGGCCGATGTGGTTTCACGTTCTTTGGCGGTGCCTGCTACTGCTAAGCGCAATGCAATGGGCCGCCAGCTTGATCCTGCTGCCTTTGTTGTTTCCCATGGTTGGGTGCATGAGATGGTGATGTTGGTACTGGATGATCCAGAAGATCCCACCCCTTATTGGCTGGTTGGAACCAAGGATCCAGAAGCCCTACTGCGAGCATTTGTACCGGCTCAGGTAGATGCTGCAATGGTGGATTTCCGCTAGCTTTTCGCTTTGCTCGCCACCTTTTCCTGGGCTTCACAAAACCCCGCTTAAGCAAGCACAGTGCTGCTTAGGCGGGGTTTAAATTTTACTCAAGGCTCGGGAAGGCTATGAAAAACTGGTGATCAAGGCGATCTCGCTACAACTTAAGAACGCGGGGCGCTGGCTTTGGAGATTAACAGGACCCACAGCCAAATCAGGCGCGGAAAGGCTCGGAAAGGCTTATGCGCAGTCGAGGCAGATGATGGAGCCATCAGCCTCAACATGGGACTTGCGGTTGTTGCGCTGGACTAGGAAGCAGCTAGCGCAGGTGAATTCATCGGCGCGACGTGGAACCACGTCAACGTTGAGTTCTTCACCGGAAAGATCAATATTGGGAATTTCAAACGCTTCTACAATTTCGCCGTCGTCATCCATATCGCTGGCGGTTTCAACGGCCTTGAGACCTTCGAGAGAGTCGGTCTCCAGTTCGTCTTCTACACGGCGACGGGGTGCGTCATAATCGGTAGCCATCTTTTTTCCTCCCGAGTGGGTATAGTTCGCTTGCTTTTGCACAAGCTAAAGAAAATCTTGTGCAGCATTTAGCGCGCATAGTAAAGGAGAATTTGCCAATTGTCATATTGGCAGGTCAGAGGCCTAATTTTGAAGGGTGTCGAAGCGTTAAAAAATGGGCTTTTTTAAGGATTCAGCGCCTTAAATCCTCCAAATGAGTTAAAGAGCTCCTGTGCAGCGTCAAAAATGCTGTGCGGAGCGGCGAAAAATACCTCGCCGGAAGTGCCTGGAATCGACAGTCCCGGAGCGATGGTTATGGCCCCTGCTTCCTCAGCGATCAAGGAACCGGCGGCATAATCCCAGCAATTCAGACCATGTTCGTAGTACATGTCCACCTGCCCATTAGCAAGGTGACACAGATCCAGTGCTGCACTTCCCGTGCGTCGAATATCTCGGACTGCAGGCAACATCTTGGTCAACAATTGAGCTTGTTGTTCTCGACGGCTGGAGGAATAGCCAAAACCAGTGGCCAACAAAGCCTGGCTGGGATCCTCAAGCGTATTAACCGAAAGCTGGCGTATTTCGTCGATAGCCGGCAAATATTTAGTGGCACCCTCGCCGCGCGCGGCGGTGTACAGCACGCCCGTTTCCACGTTAATAACCGCGCCGGCGACAACCTCGCCGTCAATCGCTGCAGCGATTGACACCGCGTATTGGGGCAGTCCGTACAAAAAGTTCACGGTACCGTCAATGGGGTCAACAATCCAGGTAACACCGCTTATCGACGAAGTACCCGTTCCTTCCTCACCGATTAGCCCATCCTCGGGCCGCAGCTCTTGCAGTCTATTGGCAATAAAGTCCTCGGCGAGGGTATCCACAATGGTCACGGGATCAACCGAGGAGCTCTTAGTGTTGGTGTACTGCCACAAATCCCCTAGTTCACTGCGCTTTTCCAAAATGCGTGCAGCCGTGAGGGTGGCGGTCTCCGCAGCGATGGCACGGAGTTCATTAAAGGATTCTGGTGACTGGTTCATGCTTACCATCATGGTGGTTTTTACCCAATCCTGCCGTTAAAAGCGGGAATTTTGGGAGAATCAGTGCCGAATGCACATCTGATTTGTACACTTGGGCGCATGACTGAGACCGGATTTGGAATTGATGTCGGTGGTTCCGGCATTAAAGGCGCACGCGTTGACCTCAACACGGGTGAATTTATCGGCGAGAGAATCAAAATCGCCACTCCCCAACCTGCAACCCCTGAAGCCGTCGCAGAAGTAGTAGCTCAGATCTTGGCTGAAGCAGAATGGGATGGCCCAGTGGGTATCACCCTGCCATCCGTGGTACGTGGCCAGATTGCCCTTTCAGCCGCCAATATTGATAAGTCCTGGATTGGTACCGACGTTCACGAGCTTTTTGAACGCCACCTCGGTGACCGTGAGATTGCCGTGCTTAATGACGCCGATGCTGCTGGTATTGCCGAGGCTACCTTTGGTGATCCCATCGCCCGCGAGGGTGCAGTCATCCTCCTGACCTTAGGCACTGGCATTGGTTCTGCATTTTTGGTCGATGGCACCTTGTTCCCCAACACCGAGCTTGGCCACATGATGGTGGATGGCAAGGAAGCTGAACATCGCGCTTCTGCTGCAGTGAAGGAAAATGAAGATCTGTCTTGGAAGAAGTGGACCAAGGAACTTAATAAAGTTTTGCGGGAATTTGAGAAGCTCTTCTCCCCTTCGGTCTTTATTATGGGTGGCGGAATTTCCCGCAAGCACGATAAGTGGATGCCATTGTTGGAGCTTGACACCAAGGTTGTCCCAGCACAACTTCGAAATCGCGCAGGTATTGTGGGCGCGGCAATGGCAGTAGCTAAACACCTCAACCCTTAAGAGGATTAAAGCGTCGCGTATTTATCCCGTTTGAGCACTAACTTTGTCTTCGGGTCTTGATTCACAGCCACTATTGAGGTATCGGAATTTTGACCCCTTTGTGACAGCAGCCCGGTCTTTGAACTATACTGGGCTGCTGATCGTGGACAAAGAGTTAACCATGAGATTGATTCACCCTTTTGGCCTCCAAAGAAGTACATGACTCAACGCACTCCGAAACGCATTCGGGGGCAAGTGAGACTTTCCGGGAGCAGGCACCAGGGACATGGAACAATTGATCGGCTGACCATCCCAAAAGATGTACCCAAGTTCGGGGATAACTTTTCGGCGTTTCAAGGGAACAAATAAGTTTTCCTGTTGTTGGATATAGATATTCGCACTTTATACATCTCTTTGGAAGAAGCTAGGCGAAAGGGCGTAAGTACTTGCCATTTAATCCTCAGCATCGCTCGGATCAGTCGGAGATGTCGATGAAAATGCACCAGGAGCCGTGGAGAGCAGCATGGTAGAAAACAACGTAGCTAAAAAGGCGGTCGCTAAAAAGACCGCACGCAAGACCGCACGCAAGGCAGCGCCTCGCGTCGCCGCACCTTTGGGCAGCCAGGACACCCCGGTTGTTGCAACGGCGCCTGAGTCTGCGCGCACTATTGATGCAACTGTGTCTTCCCCAGCCATCGAGGTTGTAGAAGACGATGCTGCAGAAACCAGCACCGCTCCCCGCAAGACTGCTGCTAAAAAGACAGCGAAGAAGGCTGCCAAGAAGACTGCCCGTAAGGCTCCAGCTAAAAAAGCTGCTGCCAAGAAGGCCACTCCTAAGGCTGCGCCTGAGACTGTTGCAGATGAGGAACCTCAGGTTGTCGCAGATGAGGATGATCTCATCACCGAAGACGATCCAGATTTCGTACCCGATGATGATTTTGTTGATGATCTCGGCGAGGAAGATGACGAGGACGGTGTCGAAGCACTTGGTGAAGAAGCTGTAGACGAAGAGGACGATGACGGTTCCTCAGTCTGGGATGAAGACGAGTCTGCAACCCTGCGTCAAGCTCGTAAAGATGCCGAGCTAACTGCTTCTGCGGACTCCGTTCGTGCTTACCTGAAGCAAATCGGTAAGGTCGCACTGCTTAATGCTGAGCAGGAAGTCTCCTTGGCTAAGCGCATTGAAGCTGGTCTTTATGCCACCCACCGTATGGAGGAGATGGAAGAGGCTTTTGCTGCTGGCGATAAGGATGCAAAACTTACCCCAGCTGTAAAGCGCGATTTGCGTGCGATTGCTCGTGATGGCCGCAAGGCCAAAAACCACCTGCTGGAAGCTAACTTGCGTCTGGTTGTGTCCTTGGCAAAGCGTTATACTGGTCGCGGTATGGCTTTCCTTGACCTCATCCAGGAAGGCAACCTTGGTCTAATCCGCGCTGTGGAGAAGTTCGACTACTCCAAGGGTTATAAGTTCTCTACCTATGCAACGTGGTGGATTCGCCAGGCAATTACCCGCGCTATGGCGGACCAGGCTCGTACCATTCGTATTCCGGTTCACATGGTCGAAGTTATTAATAAGCTTGGTCGCATTCAGCGTGAGCTGCTGCAGGAATTGGGTCGCGAACCTACCCCACAGGAACTTTCCAAGGAAATGGATATTTCCGAAGAGAAAGTACTGGAAATTCAGCAGTATGCGCGTGAGCCAATCTCCCTGGATCAAACCATCGGTGATGAAGGCGATAGCCAGCTTGGGGACTTCATTGAAGACTCTGAGGCTGTTGTTGCAGTTGACGCCGTCTCCTTCACCCTCTTGCAGGATCAGCTCCAAGATGTTCTGGAGACCCTTTCTGAGCGTGAAGCTGGCGTTGTGAAGCTGCGCTTTGGCCTTACTGACGGAATGCCTCGCACTTTAGACGAAATCGGTCAGGTCTACGGTGTTACCCGTGAGCGTATCCGCCAGATTGAGTCCAAGACTATGTCTAAGCTGCGCCACCCATCTCGTTCCCAGGTGCTGCGCGATTACCTAGACTAAAGGTTTTATGCAGCATAAAAGGGGCAGGGACTGTGATTATCACAGTCCCTGCCCCTTTTTTCGTGGCTTAGTTTAGTGCGCGTTGCGGTGAAACATAGGGATCTTGCAGGCCTTCTTTGCCATATGCAAGATAACGATGAGCCGCCTCAAAAGGTCCGCGTTTATGGGCTAACTCAAGGGCAAATGCCCCAAGAAGCGTAAACAGCCACACACCACCGGCAATCGCAGCTGAGACTAAAATACCGCCTCCGATGCCAACTCCCAGCGTGAATTTTTGGGTAAGCACCAAGAAGATAATGGATTGCGCAACATATCCACTCATCGAGCGTGCACCTAATGCCGCCACCATCCGAACTGGCCACGCAATCTTATAGCCCTGCCCTGTCGCCGAAGCTTGATCTAAACGACGCTGCAAAGGCTGCACCGCAAGAGCAACAACCGCGACAATGCCGGGTCCACTAAATGGCCCAAAAGCTTGATTGAGGTAATAGAAGGTGTTGGCGTAACTATTGGGCAAAACCCCAATCTCAGCAAGCCCCCACGGCAGACCAATTAGTAGGGCAATTGCCAAGAACACGGCTACAGCAATCCACAGTGGCTTCTTAAATTCATCTACACGAGACAACACCCGGTGCCGTGCGGCAATAAAACCCACGATCATTACTGGCATGAGCATCATCAATTCAGAGGGGATTGCAGCGAACTGCGCCACCAAAATAATCAAGCCCAAGAGTACGTATTCACCATAAGATTTGGTGCTGAAGTCAATCGCCCCGGAGCTGAGAGAAACTTCCGGTATATCGACCAAAAATGGCAAAATAACGGTGGACCCGAGGGTGAAGAAAATAGATAACACCGCCAATAATCCGGCAAGCATCCATAGGAATTTATCTTTTAGAGTGATAATCAGCGCAAAAAGTACACCGGCCACACCATAGAAAAACATGATGTCACCCCAAAAAAGGAACACCATATGGATTAGACCCAGCAGTGCTAAGAATGCATATCTGCGCATTACTACTGCACGGGCTTTAGTAATCGGATACTCACGGCGCCACAGGCTCAAAACAATCATGCCCACGCCATAACCCAAGAGGGTTGAAAACATCGGCAATCCGCGGACATGCACAAACATTGCTGCAAAAAGTGCATAACTGCGCTCCCAAATGGAATCATGCATAATTCCACCTAGTCGGGCACTGCTATACACAATTGTCGGGGTAAGCCATGCAGTTGCTACATTCGCGAGAGCAATGCCCAATAGCGCTAGTCCACGCGCAATATCAGGTGCCAAGATTCTATGGGAGGATGCCGAACGCTGAGGTCGAGCGTTATCCTTCGGCAATACTTCAGACACTGGGTTTCCCTATTTCTTTTGATAGACATCAAAAGTGCCCAGACCTTCGAGGCCTGGGCACTGTGCAATTTTAGAATGAGTTGTTGAGGGTTTCTTCAACGCATAGCTGCTGCGCAGTAACGTCTGCATTTTCGCCGTTAAAGCAATCTAGAATTCCGGAATTGCTGACTAGGACAGTGATCGCGATAACTGACACCACAATTATTACCAGGGTGACAATAGACAGTGTCAGTCCGGTAATGGAGAATCCGCGTCGTTTTGCAGCTCCAGTAAATTTACGCCCCTTAGCCAGTGCAATGATGGATACAATGATGCCCGCAATCGCCAGGATAGGGGAAAGCAAGGAAAGAATTGCTAAAGGTCCCCCGAATGCAGCAAGCAACGTAATTAAAGCGGCGATACCTAGGCCAAGAGCCCATTTGGCAATTTTGTTGTCACCAACATTTAGTGGAGAATTTTCAAAACCACCGGCATATGCACTCCCATTAATCTGGGGAGTCTCCCCCGCTGTGCCACCGTAGTTTCCAGAGTAGGAGCCATAGTTTAGGTTGTTTCCCTGTGACTGGGGATCGTTTGGCTCTCCATAGGGGTAATTAGGAGTGGTCATATCGTGGCCTTCCTCGGTTGATTTTTGTATCCAAACAAGGATACCCTCACGCCCCTATTCAGGGAGTGAGGGTATGTATTTTGCAATGAAAACGTTACGTTACCATTTGCGCAGATAAGCAATTCTTTCCCGCAATTGCTCAGCAGTACACAGTGCAGTGGGTGGGCCACCACAGTGCTTGCGTGCCTCGGTGTGAATGGCTCCGTGGGGGCGACCAGTTCGACCAGAGGTGATAGAAACCAAGGTGTTAAGCTCTTTGCGCAGCTTAGGAATCTCATCACTGGCCACCGGTTCAACTGGTTTTTCCAGAATTTCCGCCTCGCGCTGTTTCTGTTTCTCCAGTTCTCGGCGACGCCGTTCCTCAGCTTCGCGGGCGTCCAATTGCTCTTCTTGTCGCTTACGCAAAAGCTCACGCATCTGTTCTGCGTCGAGAAGCCCCGGTAGACCTAGATATTCTGCCTCCTCGGCGGAACCCGTAAAGGTTCCGGTCCCATAGGTGGAACCGTCATAAATCAGGGAATCTAGCTCGGCTTCAGCGCCCAAGGACTCATATTTGGGCAGCAGATCCGGTTCGGATTCCTTGCGGTTGGCATCTTGGAGCAGCTCATCATCCCAGCCTTCTTTGGGGCGATGAGGCTTGCCCAAGACGTGGTCGCGGGAAACTTCCAACTTTTCCGCCAATTCCAGCAGCACTGGAACTGAAGGCAAAAAGACAGAAGCGGTTTCACCTGGCATACGTGAACGCACAAAACGTCCGATAGCCTGGGCAAAGAAGAGCGGTGTGGAAGCGGAGGTGGCATAAACGCCAACAGCCAAACGCGGCACGTCCACGCCTTCCGACACCATGCGCACAGCCACCATCCATTCATCGGTGGAGGCGGAGAACTCATCAATACGCTCGGAGGCACCGGCCTCGTCGGAAAGAATCACCGATACCGGAGTGGAAGACATCGTGCCCAAGATTTGGGCATAGGCACGCGCAGTTTTGGTGTCAGAGGCAATCACCAAGCCACCAGCATCGGGAATATTCTGACGCAATTGCATCAAACGGGTATGCGCCGCTGATAAGACGGCTGGAATCCAGTCGCCCTTAGGATCAAGGGCTGTGCGCCAAGCCTTAGCGGTTTGTTCCGGGTTGAGAGGCTCGCCCAAGCGGGCGGCATATTCTTCACCGGCACTATCGCGCCAGCGTGCCTCGCCGGAATAAGCCAGGAACACCACCGGACGCACAACGCCATCGGCAAGAGCCTCGGAATAACCGTAAGTGTGGTCCGATTGGGAGACCATATGGCCTTCGGAGTCCTCTTGATAGCGCACAAATGGGATTGGCGAATCATCGGAACGGAAAGGCGTACCGGTGAGCGCCAAGCGGTGCTCGGCATCACGATAGGCCTGACTAATACCCTCGCCCCAGCTTTTGGCGTCACCACCGTGGTGGATCTCATCGAGGATCACCAAAGTACGGCGTGCCATGGCCAGCTGATAATGCTTAAAAGGATGCATTGCCACCTGGGCATAGGTCACGCAAATGCCGTCATAAGCAGGGTTGATGCTGCCAGAGTTCTTAAATTCTGGATCCAGCGCCAATCCCACTCGAGCTGCGGAGTGGGACCACTGCACTTTGAGGTGTTCGGTAGGAACCACCACAATAATGCGGTCAACTGTGCGGGAGGCCTTTAATTCCGTGGCCACGCGCAACGCAAACGTGGTCTTTCCTGCGCCGGGGGTTGCCACAGCCAGGAAATCACGGGGCTTTTCCGCCAGGAATTTATCTAGAGCTGCGCGCTGCCACGCTCTTAGATTTGAACTCACTTCCTACGCAGACCCTTAAAGATTCTCTCGCAGTCCGGGCACACAGGGGAACCGGGCTTGGCTTGTTTGGTCACTGGGAATGTTTCCCCGCATAGGGCAACAACCATGCGACCACTAACTGCAGATTCCACGATTTGGTCTTTTTTCACATAGTGAAAAAACTTAGGAGTGTCATCGCTAGTCGCGTTATCTTCCCTGACATCGGGGCGTTCAATGGTCTTCGTTGTCGTTCTCACTTAATCTATAATGCCCCAAATTCCTTCTCGGCCGCTAAACGGACTACCCTGTTCCCTATGAACCAGCGGAAACACCGACCATCCGAGACAACTGGTGCGTCGGAAAATTCCTCTTCCAAACGCTTTAAAGGTTTTTTGCATCGCCGTGAAGTGTTGCTTATTACCGACAAAAAGCGCACTCCGATGCAGGATTTAAGGCACCGCAAGCGTTTATATAATGTCATCCAGGCAGCTCGTATTCCGCTGTTGGTTTTGGCAGGCGTGTCTTGGATGATGTGGCATGCGTGGATTCTGGCGATGATCTTGTTTATCATCTCAGTTCCGCTGCCCTGGATTGCGGTCGTCATTGCCAATGGCCACGGCGAGCCCCGTGATCCGCGGGAGAAAAACGTGTACAAACCAGCCTTGGTGCGCGAAATGAATGAAAAGGCGCAGTTGGAAGCCCGGCGCGCCGCTGAAGTAGAACAACCACGTATTGCAGCTCTTGATGCTCCCCGACCTTTTGAAGGTCTAATTATTGATGCCGACAAACCTGAGGATTCTTAAATTAATGAACGATCGATCCCCTCTCACCGCTGCCGCAGCGTCCCTCAAACAGACTTTTAAAAAGATCGGTTTTACCTCAACCGGCATCAACAATTTGCTCGGCCCGGATTATACCCAGGCTTTGCACGCCGGTCAGCCAGCGGCGGTGCGCTATTTCCTCGATAAACAGCCAGCTTCGGACCTTAACTTCGCGCTACGGGCGTTGGTGTTGCGCGACCTGGTGCGCGTCGACAAGCTTGGGGGTTTGCTGGGGGAACCGACCTTAAAGGCGCTTCTCGACGCCGACCTCATCGCTGTGGATGGGGATCAGGCGCGCGTGTTGTTTGATATACGTCCCCATTTAATTGCTGGCCGCCAGCAGTGGGTGTTTTCTGATGCCGATGCTGCAATGACTCAGCATATTCCTGGTCCGGACCATGTTTTGGGCGTGGGAGCTGCAAGTTTATCGCTTTTGCAGGCTACTCCAATCTCGCCGACGGGCAGTGTCTTGGATTTGGGTACCGGCTCTGGCATTCAGGTGTTGGGCCAGGCTGGTATTGCGCAGTCAATTACTGCTACCGATGTGCATCCACGCGCCTTGGATTTTGCTGAGGCTACCTTGGTTGATTCCGGTATTGAGGTTGAATTGGTGGAGGGCAGCTGGTTTGAGCCGGTTGCTGGCCGCAGTTTTGATCGCATTATTGCCAATCCGCCGTTTGTGGTGGGGCCGGCTGAAATTGCCCATGTGTACCGCGATTCCGGCATGGATCTGGACGGTGCCACCAAGCTGGTAGTCGAGGAAGCTTGTGCGCACCTCTCCCGCGGTGGCACCGCGCACCTGCTCGGTGCCTGGGTGCATTCTGCGGGGCAATCCTGGCAAAATCGCGTGGCTGAGTGGCTGCCTGATGAGGGTTTTGTTGCCTGGATTATTGAACGCGATGCCGTCAGCCCAGCTCAATATGTAGCGACCTGGTTGGCTGATGAGTCTTTGGATCTGCGCAGCGCTGAGGCTGCTGAGCGCACTGTGTCCTGGTTGCGACACTTTGATGAAGCTGAAGTAACCGGTGTGGGCTTTGGTTTTATTGCCATCCAGCGTTTGGCTGAGGATGCGGCCACGTTGAAGTCGGACATTCTTGCCGAAACCATGACCCAGTATTTTGAAGATCCACTTGGCCCTGAGGTGGAAGAATATTTTGCGCGCAATGAATGGCTGCGCGCACAAACTCGCTCCACTATTTTATCCAGCAGGTATAGCGTGCGCCCGGGTGTTGCCCGCGAGGATATTAGTTTGTCCGATGTGGAAGAGGGCATGGGTTTTAAGTCCATGACCAAGCGCCTAACTCGTACCGACGGTCCGCGCTGGAGCCACGATATCGACAGCCATATTGGCGCCATTGTGGCAGGCCTCCATCCCCATGGCCTGGCTTTGGAAGAGATCGTGGAAATGTATGCGATGTCCCAAGGGGTGGAGGGCGAGGAACTATACAACGGCGTTATCGCTGCCATTGTTGATCTGATCCGCCACGGCTTGGTCCTGCCAGCTGACCTTTTGGAGGTTTAAGCCCGGTGAAAGCCGTATTAACCCGCGTGAGCTCTGCCAGCGTCACCGTTGACGGTGAAATTGTCGGCGCCATTGATTGCCCAGAGACCGGTGGAATTTTGGCTCTGGTGGGAGTAGGCGCTGATGATGCCGATAACGCCTGGGAAACCATGGTGCGGAAAATTGCGGAGCTGCGCATTTTGGATAATGAGCTATCCGTGGTTGATGCTGGTGCACCGGTATTGTTGGTCAGCCAATTTACGCTGATGGGTCGTACTGCTAAAGGCCGGCGACCCTCTTGGTCCGATGCTGCCCCAGGTGAGATAGCCGCGCCGATTATTGCCAAAATTGCAGCTGGCCTCAAAGAGCGCGACATTGTGGTGGAACAGGGACGCTTTGGAGCCATGATGAAAGTGAGCTCCGTTAATGAAGGTCCCTTTACGGTGTTGGTCGAGTGCTAGTTGAGTGACTGTTGAGGGCTAGGTCACGTTGGCTGAATTTTATTCAATAAGATTTTCATTAACTTTAATTATTTTATTGAATGATGGTCAAGTGTTGAAACTTGTTTAGCAGAGTTCTAAGGTTCTTTTTTAGACTTATTGAAGAAAATATCTGATATATGTTTTAAATTTGTCATTTATGGGGAACTAATTCCCAAACCAACCCGTTGAACCTCTTGAACAGCGAAATTAGGAGGCCAGTTATGACAGCACCGTCCGCACAGGATCTCACCGCTACGGAACGGGAGGTTGACCCAGGAAGCCGTAGGGGTCAGACCAACGACAATCCATCCCAGGACCTTGTTCGCGTTTATCTCAATGGCATCGGCAAAACCGCCCTGCTAAGCGCAGAGGATGAAGTTGAGCTCGCTCAGACCATTGAAGTGGGACTGTATGCAGAGCACCTACTAAAGCATTCCGAAGAGCCACTCACCCGCGCTATGAAGCGTGACCTCAAGGTTCTTGCCAAAGATGGCAAGAAGGCTCGCGCTCACCTACTTGAAGCCAACCTTCGTCTGGTTGTCTCCCTAGCCAAGCGTTATACCGGCCGTGGCATGCCACTTCTGGACCTTATCCAAGAGGGCAACCTTGGTCTTATTCGCGCCATGGAAAAGTTTGACTATTCCAAGGGCTTTAAGTTCTCCACTTATGCAACCTGGTGGATTCGCCAAGCTATTACCCGTGGCATGGCAGATCAGTCCCGCACTATCCGCCTCCCTGTTCACTTGGTCGAGCAGGTTAATAAGCTTTCTCGCATCAAGCGTGAGATGTACCAGCACCTCGGCCGTGAGGCTACCAATGAGGAACTTGCTGAGGAATCCGGCATTGAAGAGTCCAAGATTGAGATGCTGCTACGTCAATCCCGTGACCCAGTAAGCCTGGATATGCCAGTCGGCGCTGATGAAGAAGCTCCTTTGGGTGACTTCATCGAAGATTCCGAGGCTACCGACGCTGAATCCGCCGTTGTCGCCTCTATGCGTCACTCCGATATTCGTGCCGTACTTGGCACCCTAGAGCCACGTGAACAAGATGTCATCCGTCTCCGTTATGGCCTCGACGATGGTGTGCCTCGCACCCTTGATCAGATTGGTCGCCGCTTCGGACTCTCCCGCGAGCGCGTGCGCCAGATTGAGCGTGAGGTTATGAGCAAACTGCGTGATGGTGAGCGTGCTTCCCGCCTTCGCGAGTACGCCCAGTAAATTTGTTCAAGAGCAATCTAAGCGCCGAGTGCCTGTGCACTCGGCGCTTTTGTTTCTCCACCTGCTTTTGAGGCGATCACTTCAAGTTCTCCAATCTAGGTTCGCTTTTTGGAGTTCCTCATCGGGACTGCTCGGTCTCCATGCTGCCCTCGGTTCGTCTCTCCCCACGCCCCTCTGTGCGCCCCTCGGGGCAGGCGAGAAATTACTCAGCTAAACTTCTTAAAGTCTGTTCCATATAGAATCTGAGGGAAATCTTCAGAGTTAATGCTTGGCCTCTGTGTAGCTGCACACAATTTCACAAAACCTATAAGTTGGCGACTGACTATTTGGAATAAACATTGGTAGAATGCGTTTGACAAGTGCAGAGACACTAATAATTAAACCTTTAGAGCACCACCTAACTCCGTAGCAGTCTTGGGTCAGCAGTGCCTTGCTCCTCGTGGAGTAAAGCGCACAGAGTTTGAAAATAATTTTAAGGAAGGCAGTCTCCTGTGAAGGATCTGGTCGATACCACCGAAATGTATCTACGCACCATCTACGAGCTAGAGGAGGAAGGCATCATTCCTCTCCGCGCTCGTATTGCGGAGCGCCTAGAGCAGTCCGGCCCAACCGTCAGCCAGACTGTTGCGCGCATGGAACGCGATGGACTAGTTCACGTCAGCACCGACCGCAGCCTCGAAATGACCGAAGAAGGCCGCGCCCTCGCCATCGCCGTGATGCGTAAGCACCGCCTCGCTGAGCGTTTGCTCACCGATATCATCGGACTTGATATTTCCAAGGTCCACGAGGAAGCCTGCCGCTGGGAACACGTTATGAGTGATGAGGTTGAGCGTCGCTTGGTTGAGGTTCTTGATGATGTCAACCGCTCCCCCTTTGGCAATCCCATCCCCGGACTAACCGACATCGGACTTGCTCAAGATGCTGAGCCTGATTCCGGTATCCGCGCTGTTGATCTCCCACAGGGCCAGCCTCTGAAGGCACGTATTGTGCAGCTCAATGAGATTCTCCAGGTGGACCAGGAACAATTCCAGGCTCTGAGCAATGCCGATGTAACCATCGGAACCGTGGTAGATGTAGTTAATGAAAACGGTCGAGTCATTATCAGCCACAATGATCGAAACGTTGAGCTTATTGATGACCTCGCTCATGCAGTTCGAGTGGAAAAGGTAGAGGGCTAAAACAGTATGAAACTTCTAGTCACCGGTGGAGCTGGCTACGTAGGCAGCGTTGCCGCAGCAGTTCTTGTTGAACGCGGACACGATGTCACCATTATCGATAACTTCAGCACAGGAAACCGTGAGGCTGTACCTGCCGGTGCAACCCTCGTGGAAGCAGAAGTCAGCGAAGTTGTGGATGAAGTACTAGCTCAAGGTGGCTTTGAAGGAGTTGTACATTTTGCAGCTCGCTCCCTGGTTGGAGAATCAGTAGAAAAGCCTGCTGAGTATTGGCAACACAATGTGGTCACTGCTCTCACCTTGTTGGATGCCATGCGCAAGCACAACGTGAACAACCTCGTGTTCTCCTCCACCGCAGCCACCTATGGTGAACCAGAAGTTGTTCCCATTACTGAGGACGCCCCCACTAGCCCCACCAATCCTTATGGTGCCACCAAGCTAGCTATCGATCACGCCATCACCTCCTATGCCAATGCATATGGACTCGGTGCCACCAGCCTGCGTTATTTCAACGTGGCTGGCGCATATGGAAACATCGGCGAAAACCGAGAGATTGAAACCCACCTCATCCCTTTGGTGCTCCAGGTAGCTACCAGCCACCGCGAAAAGATTTTCATGTTCGGCGATGACTGGCCCACTCCAGATGGAACTGCAGTCCGCGATTACATCCACATCCTGGATCTGGCAGAGGCACATGTGTTGGCACTGGAATCCAATACCCAGGGCACTCACCGCATCTTCAACCTGGGTTCTGGCGATGGATACAGCGTTAAGCAGGTTGTGGAAATGTGCCGCGAAGTTACCGGTCATCCCATTCCAGCTGAGGTTGCTCCCCGGCGCGCAGGCGATCCAGCCACCCTCATTGCTTCTTCTGAAAAGGCAAAGAAGGAACTCGGGTGGAAGCCACAACGTACTGACCTCCGCACGATTGTGGAAGATGCTTGGGCTTTTACCTCCCAATTGGGAGATCGCGCCCACGCAGCTCGTCGCAAATAATCTTTCTTATGCAGCCTCAGCAGATTTCTTCTGTTGGGGCTTTTTTGCTTTAGTTTTCTTTCCCGGAGCCGCTGAAAACTGCTTTCTCACAGCTCGATTGCCCTTAAGGCAGGCATCAATCAGCCCTTGAGAATATCCTTCAACCATGCCCTGGCGCAGCAATTGGCTGAGGTTATGGGATGGTACTTCTCGAATTGCTGCGTCCAGAGCTGGAATAGCTTTCATGCCTAAGTCCATGGAGATGACCGACAAAGCATAGAGGCACAGCGCATTTGCCCGAATCTCCCCGCCGAAGGTGCGTCCAATTGCTAAAAATAGCGGTGCACACACCCGGGGCGAATCCACACAATGATGCAAAATGGAATCCCGCAGGAGAATTCGAGCTACAAATACGCCACCATCGCGCAAGATTTCCGGGCTTTGCATTATTTTTTCTGCGGTGATGGAATCCTGTTTGATCGAAAGTTGTAGTACCAGCTCGTTGAATTGCTCCAATGCCGCTTCATATGCTCCGCCAGTGTGGTCGCTTTCGATTGCTTCTTCAATTTCGAGTCCCATGCTTTTAACTCGGTCCAGGAGGGAGGAAATCACGTCATCTGCTAAGAATCCATTACCCGATTCAAAAACTGAATAGGCATCGGAGCGGGTTGCTTCTGGGAGCTGCCCATTTTCTAACATCTTTGAGGTGGCGATCGCAGCCATAATGGGTGAAATGGTGCCGGACTCCCATTCGGACATACCGTAGTCACACACGCCGAGGGCTTCTTCGGTAGGGCCGAACACTAGTTGATAGGGTTCGCCACTAAAAATTGCCTTAGTAAACCAGCAGCCGATGATCTCCTTGGAGTTATTGTCACCGAGTTTAAAGAGCTCTTCAGCAATCTCTTCAATCTTGTCTAGGGGCTGATTGGTGGAAATGATAAAACAGAAGGTGATATCAGGGTTGAGGTGTGTGAGAGTTCTTTTTACCTCTTGAAGCAGGTGTGGGTGCTCAATATCAATTCTTAAAACGGGTCCGAGGTCAAAGCGAGTGGCGTGGTCTTGGTGGAAAAGGGTAATAAATACAAGGGACTCAGCTGGATAAAAACCGAGGATTCCAGGCACATTGGCAAGGAGCTCACCAGGAGTTTTGAGGGTGGACGGCTGCGGGCTTTGGGCTTGTTTATCTGACATGCTGCACAGTATGCAAGGATTTTGCGGCCCTGTCTCTAGCCGATATTTTTGGGACGGGTTTTTCTGTGGATAAAATTTTTTATCCACAGCCTCTTTGAGATAACAGGATAAAAGCGCAGTTCACACTGGTTCCTATTAACGCAATATTGACACTTTCCCAGGTCCCCACACTATGATCGACCCAAGCGTTTAGGGTGATCCCCTGCAACGCCCCAATGAAGATCCTTCCCTCATATGAGAAGAACCTAACATTGATGTAATTTTGTGGGATTATTTTTCGGCAAGGTTGCGTTGAAGTAAACAGTTGCCTTTGGTGTGAGCTAAACACCTTAAAAAATGTGGCAAAGAACTGCACTTAAAGAAGCATTGAGCAGCAGAAACAAAAGCTTCAGGTTCTCTCTTCAGGGTTCTTTACGTGGCGTTCACTCTGATATGAGTCTGGTGTAAAAGGAGGAAAAATGTCGGATAACAATGATCGTATGTACGAGCTTGAATACCCGTCACCTGAGGTGAGCGGAAGCAGCGCTGAGGGCCCCACTCTCATTGTTGCCTTACAAGGCTATGCAGATGCAGGACATGCAGTGGAGGCTAGTGTCTCTCACCTGCTGGCAGCACTTGATCATCGCCTGATTGCCTCCTTTAATAACGATGAACTCATTGATTATCGTTCCCGCCGCCCTGCCGTAGTAATTGAGCACAATGAGGTCACCGAAATTGATCCGCTCAGCTTGGGTCTGCATGTTGTTCGCGATAATGACAACAAGCCTTTCCTCGTCTTAGCGGGCCCGGAGCCTGATCTTAGGTGGGGTGATTTTAGCCATGCAGTTGCCGATCTTGCGGATAAGTTTGGTGTGGAAAACACCATTTGCTTGTACGCAGCTCCAATGACTGTGCCTCACACCCGCCCTACTGTGGTCTCTGCGCACGGCAATTCTGCCCAGCGTTTGAAGGATCAGTTCACCATGGATGCGCGTTTAACCATCCCTGGTTCTGCTTCTTTGATGCTGGAGAAGGAGTTGACTGGCCGTGGTAAGAATGTTGCGGGTTATACCGTGCATGTCCCCCACTATGTCGCTGCGTCTGCCTACCCTGCAGCGACCTTGAAGCTGCTGCGTTCCATCTCTGAGTCCGCAAACCTAAATCTGCCACTCATGGCAATTGAGCGCGATGCCGATAAGGTACAGCGTCAATTGATGGAGCAAACTGCTGATTCTTCCGAGATCCAGCACGTTGTGGGTGCGCTTGAGCAGCAGTATGACGAGGAGCTCGAGCGTTACCGCAGTCGCCATTCTCAAGCTGTGTTGCCGGGTGAATCCGAGCTTCCCAGCGGTGATGAAATCGGTGCCGAGTTTGAAAAGTTCCTTGCCGAACTAGATGACAACGGCGGCTCAGAAGAATCTGAGAACAAGGAGTAAAACAAGGATCTCATAAGCCTTTAATCGAGGCTTATGAGATCTCTTTTTTGCTTTTCGACGCGGCCACTGTGGTCGGGTGCCCCCGATGTCCCCGGGTTAGCTACGCTAGTTAACTGTGAACCTTTCTCAAATGTTGCCGGATCTTTCAGACGTCCCCGAAAGCCTGATGGATGAATCCATCTTTGATAGCTTTTTGGCGTGGACGCGTGAACGTGGGATCTCCCTTTATCCTGCCCAGGAAGAAGCTGCCCTGGGTATCCTCGCCAAGGACAATGTCATCCTGGCTACCCCAACCGGTTCAGGTAAATCCATGGTGGCAATTGCCGCTCATTTTATCGCCATGGCCCGCGGTGAGCGCAGTTTTTATACCGCCCCCATTAAAGCCCTAGTGAGTGAGAAATTCTTCGCACTCTGTGAAATCTTTGGCGCAGAAAACGTCGGCATGATGACTGGCGATGCCACAGTTAATGGCAAAGCACCAATTATTTGTGCCACTGCAGAAATCGTGGCCAATATTGCTCTACGCGATGGTGCCGCAGCGGATATTGACCAGGTAGTCATGGATGAGTTCCACTACTACTCTGAGCCAGACCGTGGTTGGGCCTGGCAAGTGCCTCTTTTAGAGCTACCCCGTGCGCAGTTCCTCTTAATGTCTGCGACCCTTGGCGATACTGAATGGTTGGAAAAAGACCTCAGCGAACGTACTGGGCGAACCACCAACTTTGTCGGTGGCACCGAACGCCCCGTTCCCTTGGAATTCTCCTATGTTTATACCCCCATTCATGAAACCATTGAAGAGCTGCTAAAAGGCGGCAAAGCTCCCATTTATGTGGTGCACTTTACCCAGCGTGACGCCATCGAAAGAGCACAGTCGTTAACTTCCATGACCATTATCAATGGCGAGGAAAAAGAGCGTATTGCTGCTGAAATTGGTGACTTCCGTTTCAGCACCACCTTCGGTAAAACCCTCTCCAAGCTGCTGCGCCGTGGCATCGGTGTGCACCACGCAGGCATGCTGCCCAAGTACCGTCGCTTGGTGGAAAAACTCTCCCAAACAGGCCTTTTGAAGGTTATCTGTGGCACCGACACTCTAGGTGTGGGCATTAACGTCCCCATTCGTACCGTGTTGATGACAGGCCTGGTGAAGTTTGATGGTTCCCGCGAGCGCGTGTTGAAGTCTCGTGAATTCCACCAGATTGCCGGCCGTGCTGGCCGCGCTGGCTACGACACCATCGGTACGGTGGTCATCCAAGCTCCCGAGCATGAGATTGAAAATCATCGTCTCCGCGAAAAGGCGGGCTCTGATCCTAAGAAGCTGAAAAAACTTCGTCTCAAAGCTACTCGCCCGGGTGAAGTGACCTGGACTAAGAAGACCTATGAGCGTCTCACCACGGCTGAACCGGAGCAGTTGACCAGCAACTTTAAAGTCTCCAACTCCATGCTGCTTAATGTCATCGCGCGCGATGGTGATGGCTTTGAGCATATGAAGCACCTGTTGCGTTCAAACCATGACACCCGAACCAAGCAGAATAAGGACATTCTTACCGCGATTGAGCTCTTCCGTGGCCTGCTCAATGCTGGCATCGTGGAGAAAGTTCCCAATGGGCCAGACTCTAATGGTCGCTACTATGCCCTCACTGAGGATCTCCAACGCGATTTTGCCCTCAACCAGCCACTTTCTCCCTTTGCTTTGGCTGCGCTGACCTTATTGGATAAGGAATCAGACACCTACACTCTTGATGTCATCAGCGTGTTTGAGGCAATCCTAGAAGATCCCCGGCAGATCCTTATTGCCCAGCAAAAGGCCAAGCGAGGAGATGAAATTGAAGCGCTGAAGGCTGAAGGTGTGGAATACACCGAAAGAATGGCACTGATTGAAGATGTCACCTGGCCTAAGCCACTAGAAAATGAGCTGGAACAAGCCTTTGAGACCTTCCGCGAAGGTCATCCTTGGGCTAAGGAATTTGAGATCAAGCCCAAGTCTGTTGTACGCGACATGATTGAACACGGCATGACCTTCTCGGATTTGGTGGCCACCTACGGAGTTGCTCGATCAGAGGGTGTAGCGCTGCGCTATCTCACTGATGCATGGCGCACCCTGCAGCACTCCTTGCCACAGGAAGCAACCACTGAGGAGCTTAATGACGTGGTCGTTTGGCTGGGCGAGCTCATCAAACAGGTGGACTCTTCCCTGGTAGATGAGTGGGCACAAATGGCAGATCCTGATGCGCCGATTTCTAAGGAAGCCCTGGAACGTGAGCTGGCCTTCGGTGTCGAGGATCCAACTGCGCTCAGCGCCAACCGTCGCGCATTTAGTATCATGATTCGAAACGCCATGTTCCGCTTGGTAGAGCTCTTTGCTTATGAAAAGGAAGACCAGCTAGCAACCATGACGGAGTATCTGGATGAGGTTCCAGACTTTGGCGCAGCCATGGATGCATACTTTGAGGAATATGCTGATCTAGATACCGGCCCTGCTGCGCGTGGACCTGAGTTCTTCAAGCTTGAACAAAGCGGCAGGCTGTGGCAGGTGCGTCAAACAATCAAGGATCCAGAAGGAGATAATTCCTTTGCCTTTGTAGCAACTGTGGATCTTGATGCCTCTGATGAAGCAGGTGAAGTGCGTTTTAAGACGCTGGAGCTCGATTACAACTAAAATGTGCGCGCCGGGGTGGTTACCCCGGTGCGTGCCTTTAGGGGCGCGGTGCGGGGCGGCGTCGATAAGCGGGTTTTTAGGTCAATTCAGCGGTTAAACCTATAGAGCCAGCGTATTGAATTGTGAGTTACTGTTTTTCATTACACATTTCTTAGTTATCTGGATAGTATTATAGGCATGAGCAATAAAGAGTACCGGCCTACCCTTGCGCAGTTGCGTACATTCGTTACCATCGCCGAATGCAAACATTTTGGTACCGCTGCAGCTAAATTATCTATTTCCCAGCCTTCCCTCTCGCAGGCTTTGGTTGCTTTGGAACATGGTTTGGGGGTGCAGCTTATTGAACGCTCCACTCGCAAAGTTATTGTGACCCCAGCTGGCGAGAAGCTTCTTCCTTATGCCAAGGCCACCTTAGATGCCGCTGACTCCTTCCTTTCCCATGCTCAGGGCGCTAATGGTTCACTTACCGGGCCGTTGACTGTGGGAATTATTCCCACTGCCGCGCCTTATATTTTGCCTTCAATGTTGGCCATTGTGGATGAGGAATATCCGGATTTGGAGCCACATATTGTGGAGGATCAGACCAAGCACCTCTTAGCTTCCTTGCGCGATGGGCGGATTGACGTCGCCATGATGGCTTTGCCTTCTGAGGCTCCCGGAATGAAGGAAATTCCTCTATATGACGAGGACTTTATTGTCGTCGTGCCTGCTAAACACCAATTTGCCGGACGTCAAGACCTGCAGCTCTCGGCTCTGGATGACCTCGATCTCCTGCTGTTGGAAGATGGCCACTGCCTGCACGATCAGATTGTGGATCTGTGCCGACGCGCAGAGATTAATCCGATTAGTTCCACCACTGCCGTTACCCGTGCATCCAGCTTGACCACCGTTATGCAATTGGTTGTTGCTGGACATGGTTCCACTTTGGTTCCTGTCAGCGCGGTTCCTTGGGAATGCACCCGCCCGGGACTAGCCACTGCGAACTTCAGCGGTGATGTTACTGCGAACCGTCGCATGGGCTTGGTTTACCGTTCCTCTTCATCCCGTGCTGAAGAGTTTGAGCAATTTGCCCGCATTTTACAGCGGGCTTTTATGCGCGCTTTGGACCATGCGCGCGAAACTGGCATTGAGATTAAGTCTTCATCCCCATCGCTTGGAGTTTAGGGTTTAGCAGTTTTAGAGTTCGGTGATTTATTGCTCGGTTTTCTTGGCTCTAAGCTTTGAGGCTCGTGCATGAATAAGCCCGTAACGTGCACTTTTCAGGAGCACGTTACGGGCTTTTCGTGTGGCGCTAGTGTTTTGGGTTTGGGGTCTGGGGCTAGGGCGCTAAACCCGGAGCTCGGCCGGAATTGCGCCACCGCTCATCTGCCGATAAAGGTGGGCGCAAGCGAGGAAATAAGCCGGAATTAGCACAATAAATCCGAGCAAAAGTGTCACCAAGCCAAAAACTACCAGTACAAAACCACCAAGGATTTGGAAGAGCAAGAGCTTGGGGTAATTCCGCGCAGCATCCTTAATTCCCTGGGAGACCGCACTGGCCGCGGTGTGCTTGCCATCAGCTGTATAAAAAGTCCAAAAACTGTACAAGGGGCTCAACAGGGCGATAATCAAAAGCCCAACTGCCAAAATTCCCAGGCTGGATTCGTCAACGGAGAAAGTACCAGCAACCTCATCAACAGTAATCGCATTTGTTGCTATACCAGAGGAAATACTGCTCAGTACCAGGCTAAACACGCCGATAATAAAGAGCAGTAGAACTGTTTGGCTAACATTTTGCGGTTTGAAAAAGTCTCTCAGCGCGGTTTTTTGGCCATCAACTGCCACCAACGCTCCCGCGAGAACAGAAATTGTCACCGCGGAACTGATAATAAACATCAGCACATTCACTGCAAGATTTGCTGGCGAAAGCATACTATTACCCGCAGTTGCGGTGCCTTCAGGATCGATGGCAAAAGCAATCATGCCACTGAGCCCACTAATCAGCATATAAGCGATGCCCAAAACTATCGTGCCCAAGATCCAAATCGCGGGATTGGCAAATACAGTGCGGAATCCAAATTTCACAGCCCGCATAAGGTCAACGTGGCCAGTGCCAGTTTCCAATGGGAGCTGCCCCGCGGTACCGCTTTGATAAGCGTCCGCGCGGTAGCCAGCACCTTGGAAGGCTCCTGCCTGGTAGCCAGCATTAGGGTCGGGGTAAGGGTTTACGCCATAGCTACCCTGCTGGCCAGCGGAATAGCCACTATAGGGATCCTGCGCCTGTGACCCTGCTGCACCGTAGGGGCGAAGACCTCCTGGTGCATCTTCAGGGTGCGAGGTAGGTTCATATTTTGGACGCACCCCAGCACTCCATTCGCTTTGTCCATAACGCTGAAAACCATCTTCATCGAAGCGATCGGCATCAGAATGTTCCCCGCCGGAGTTTTCCGCATCGAAGTTGTCTGCGTTGTCCTTGTCTTGACTGTCTTGACTCATGGTTTTCTAAGTACTCCCCTAGCTAAATCTGTACGTCAAATCTCATATGACACAACATGACCGAATGTTCACTTTTCCACCCTACCTGTCTTACAGGTTAAGGAGTCGTCGTATTTTTTAACAAACTAGTAGAATATTCCCCTAGTCATGACTACTTCTGAATCCAACCTTTCCAAGGCATCACTTTATGAACTCCTCGAGGGAGTCTCCCTAAACGAAGAACGCACGTTTAGGCGTCGATTGTCCAAGGCCCGCGCGCCCAAGGCGCTTGCTGCCATTAAAGCTGACATCGACAAAGCACGAGCGCTTTTCGACGCAAAAACGCAGCTTATTCCCGATATCTCCTATCCCGAGACTTTGCCAGTTAGTGCACGTCGGGATGATATCGCGGAGGCAATTCTTAATAACCAAGTAGTGATCATTGCTGGTGAAACCGGTTCCGGTAAAACCACCCAGATTCCTAAAATTTGTTTGGAGCTAGGCCGTGGTCGCCGTGGACTTATCGGTCACACTCAGCCTCGTCGACTAGCAGCGCGTACGGTGGCCGAGCGCATTGCCGATGAATTAGATCAAGAAATTGGCCAGACCATTGGCTATGCGATCCGCTTTGACGACAAAGTCTCGCCCAAAACCGCAGTGAAGTTGATGACCGACGGTATCCTCCTCGCCGAGATGCAGCGTGATCGCTTTCTCAATGCCTATGACACCATCATCATTGACGAAGCCCATGAGCGCTCCCTCAACATTGACTTCATCCTGGGTTATTTGCGTCAGCTCCTGCCCAAGCGCCCCGACCTCAAGGTCATTATCACCTCCGCAACCATTGATCCTGAGCGCTTTGCCGAGCATTTTGCCGACGTTAACAAAAAGCCCGCTCCCATCATCGAGGTGTCCGGCCGTACATTCCCCGTAGAGATCCGCTATCGCCCATTAGAAATCCAAGAAGGCGATAAGACCATTGATATCGATCCCCTCGATGGACTGTGCTTTGCACTAGAAGAGCTCATGGAGGAAGGCGATGGCGATATCCTCTGTTTCTTCGCTGGTGAAAGAGATATTCGCGATGCCATGGAAGCCATCGAGGGACGCCGGTGGAAAGGTGTCGAGGTCACTCCCCTTTTTGGTCGACTGTCCAATGAGGAACAGCACCGCGTCTTTAGTCCGCACTCCGGGCGGCGCATCGTGCTTTCCACCAACATTGCCGAAACCTCTTTGACGGTTCCCGGTATTCACTATGTTGTTGATACTGGTACCGCGCGTATTTCCAGATATTCCGTGCGCACCAAGGTCCAACGCCTGCCTATTGAGCCGATTTCCCAGGCCAGCGCCAATCAGCGTTCGGGACGTTGTGGCCGTGTTGCCGATGGTATTGCCATCCGCTTGTACTCCGAAGAAGATTTTGCCTCACGCCCAGAATTTACTGATCCCGAAATTCTGCGCACCAACCTTGCCAGCGTCATCCTGCGTATGGCTTCGCTGCGCTTGGGCGATATTAACGAGTTCCCCTTTGTACAGCCCCCTGAGCAGCGCTCTATTCGTGATGGCATCTTACTACTCCACGAGTTGGGCGCATTGGCCGAGGATTCCGCAGAGGATGGCTCTCCCCGTCTAACTTCCATCGGGCGCGATCTGGCCCTCATTCCTGTCGATCCACGCATGGCCCGCATGCTGGTGGAAGCCAATAAACTTGGTGCACTTTACCCAGTCATGGTGATCGTGGCCGCAATGACCATTCAGGACGTGCGCGAGCGTCCCCTGGAGTTCCAAGCTCAGGCGGATCAATCTCATGCCCGATTTAAAGACACCACCTCTGATTTCCTAGGCTTCCTCAAGCTCTGGGAATACATTTCCGACCAGCGCGAACAGAGCAGCGGAAATGCCTTTAGAAAACAGATGAAAAAAGAGTTCCTGCACTATATGCGCATCCGCGAATGGTGGGATCTTGTCCGTCAGCTCGAGCAGGTGGGCCAGCAACTTGGATGGGACAAAAAGGAAAACGTAGCTAACGCTGCCGCTCCTGATGTTATCCACCAGTCCTTGCTCTCTGGTTTGCTCTCCCAAATCGGTGCCCGTGATGGTGAAAGCCGGGAATTTTCCGGTGCCCGTGGCACCAAATTCCTCGTCTTCCCAGGTTCTGCCCTTGCCAAGAAGCCACCACAGTTTGTTATGGCTGGACAGCTTGTGGAGACCTCACGTTTGTGGGCTCGCGATGTGGCCAAAATTGAGGCCGAGTGGGTTGAAAAGCTCGCCGGCTCCTTGTTGAAGTACCAATATTCTGAGCCTTATTGGTCTTCCAAGCGTGGAGCTGCGATGGTGCACCGCAAGTCAACGCTTTATGGCGTCACGATCATTGCTGACAAGGTTGTTCCCTATCATTCGGTTGATCCAGTTGCGGCTCGCGATATGTTCATCCGACATGCTCTAATCGAAGGTGATTGGAACACCCATCACCGCTTCTTCCACGACAATGCAGAAAAGCTCGAGAAGATCGGTGAACTTGAAGCCAAGGCACGTCGCCGCGACATTATTGTTGATGAAGAAACTTTATTTAACTTCTACGATTCAAAGCTTCCCGAAAATGCCACCACCTCCCGCAATTTTGATTCCTGGTGGAAGAAGACCTCGAGGCAACAGCCTGACCTTCTAGACTTTGACCCAGAAAAGCTCATGAATGAGGAAGCCAACAGCATTAGCGAAGAGGCTTTCCCCGATAAGTGGTTGAAGGGCAATTTGGTCTTTGATCTCACTTATCACTTTGAACCCGGCCACCGTGATGACGGTGTCACCGTTCTCATCCCTATTCCTGTATTGGGCGGTCTTGATACTCAAGGATTCGACTGGCTAGTTCCAGGTGTAAGGCTTGACCTCGTTACAGAACTTATCCGCAGTCTGCCTAAGGCACTGCGCCGAACTGTAGTGCCTGCTCCGGAGTTTGCTAAGCGTTCGCTTGCACTGCTGCACCCCTATGCGTCTCCCCTGACAACGCAATTGGCCGATGCGCTCCGTCAATTGGGCGGCGCCGGTATCAATGCCAGCGATTTTGACCCAACTAAGCTTCCCGATCATCTCCGCATTACCTATGCTGCAGTTGACCGCCGAGGCAAGATTATCGACCGCGATAAGGATTTGGACAAGCTTAAGCAGCGTCGCGCCAATCAAATCAAGGCATCGGTTTCTAGTGTGGCCAAGGAC
This sequence comes from Corynebacterium callunae, assembly GCF_046592015.1. GTDB lineage: Bacteria > Actinomycetota > Actinomycetes > Mycobacteriales > Mycobacteriaceae > Corynebacterium > Corynebacterium callunae_A. The sequence goes on along the minus strand of NZ_JAWVOB010000001.1, from coordinate 574,476 downwards.
TCTGAGCAAGACGAGACCAAGGAGTGGACTGCCCAGACCTTGGGAACGATCGATGAAGAAATCGAAACCGTTGTAGATGGCCAAAAGGTATCTGCCTATCCAGCTCTTGTGGTTTCTCCAACTGGTGTCTCCGTGAAGGTACTGCCTACTAAGGCAGCAGCCGACGCCTCCATGATCACCTCGACTTTGACCTTGCTCATGCGAGAAATTGAAGTGTCGGCAAAACAAATGGTCAAGGGCCTTCCCCTGCAGCAAAAGGTGGCGGTGGACAATTATCCCCACGGCGGAGCTGAGGGTTTGGTCAGTGATGCCAAAGTGGCTGCTATTAGGGATCTTATGATCGCCAATGGCGGTGCTGTTCGCTCTCCAGATGAGTTTCAGGAGCTTCTCGCGAAGGTAAAGCCCGCCACACCTGGCGCAGTGCGACGCACTGTAGTGGATCTTGCACCGGCTTTGGTGCATTATGCATCACTTAGATCTGAGGTTAATCAGTGGACCGGTGCTGCAATCGACGACATTAAGTCTCAGCTTGAATTCCTCTTACCCAAACAAGCCATCAGTATTCATGGAATCAGCCGCCTACGGCATCTTCCCCGGTACTTGCATGCGATTGAAATCCGTATGGAGGAGATGTCTCTAAATCCCGATCGAGATGCGGACCGCCAAGATGAGGTAAATGCAGTAGAAGAATATCTTGAATCTCGCCTGCAAAAACTGCCAAGCCAAAGGCGTAATACTCGAGAGGTTAAAGATATTTTGTGGCAGATCCAAGAACTGAGGGTAAGCCTCTTTGCCCAACGCCTTGGAACTCCGCAACCTGTATCCGCCCAGCGAGTACGCAAGGCTGTAGACAAGCTTCGTTAATAATCCCATTAAGAGACTAAAAGATCGTCTCCGGTTCCCTTCAAAGGGAAGCTGAGACGATCTTTTCTAGTTTTGAAGCTTTATTCGACGCCTAAAGTGAGAAACTATTCCCTACCCCGGCGGCGCATCAGTCTGATTTCTTTTTCAAAGTCATCAGCACTTTCAAATGATTTGTACACGGAAGCAAAACGAAGATAGGCGACCTCGTCGAGTTCTCTAAGCGGATCGAGGATGGCAAGTCCAATCTCATTGGCCCTAATTTGCGAGCTACCACTACTTCGAACAGATTCTTCCACCTGCTGAGCTAGGCGTTTAAGAGCATCGTCGGAAACATCTCGGCCTTGGCAGGCGCGACGTACACCGGTGATCACCTTTTCGCGACTAAAAGGTTCTGTCAGCCCGTTCCTCTTCACCACTAACAAGATTGCTTTCTCAACGGTAGTGAACCGGCCACCACAGTTATTGCACTCGCGACGACGTCTAATGGCACTTCCCCCGTCAATAACACGAGAGTCAATTACCTTTGAGTGGTCATGCTGACAGAAGGGACAGTACATGTGCAGACTCCTTTTATGTGAAGCGTTTTAGCAACCCTGCATTCTAAATTTGCACATGCCAGTGTATGCCAGCAGGTAATGGCTCGAACTATTCCCCGAGCGAAACACCGACCATCTGAGCCTCAGGAAAGGTTGGAGCTATTTCTTCCTCCCCCGCTTGGGACCAAATTAAGCAGACAAAAACCACCAGGCCAAAGATGCCACCACCTGCCCACTGCTTCAGGTTTTCCTTAATCGAACGTCCGTGGGGATCAACTACTGGCTTTTGCTCAAGATCTTGCGGTGAATTTGCAACATGCCGAGGTAAATAAATAGGTGGATAAGGCCGTCCTATTTGACTATTCCTCAGAGGTTGAACCCTACCACTATTCGAATCTGCAAGCGTTCGAACATTAACCACTTTCGTATCACTATTTCGAGGTGTTTCGGCCATCCATACCGCCGCCGAAGGTACCACCAAACCCTGTGCCATTTTTCGCTCCTGGTGCATGTTAACTGCCATATCGGTCATCGTTTTCAAACCTTCCGTGTTTATCTTCCAACATCTTAGTTCTCCACCAAGACACGTTCGAACACTTTTACCGTTCACATGTTCGAGTAACTTTCTATGTTCGATTTATATCATTCCTCTCGAACATTGTCCATAGTTGACGAAGAAATCTCGAACACTCGTACCATTCCCGCTGGAAAACATGTATGGTTAGAAATTGAGATTGTTGACAAAAGTTCGAATAGCTACTGAGCTGAATTCATTTGCTGAGACCTGTAGTTGCTGGCAGAGATCTTGAGCAGTTTTGAAGGTTCAAAAACCAAAAAGATTTTGATGAAAGGAACACACAATGGCCGCTGAAAAGAAAAGTGGAATTAGAGGAAGTCGCGGTAGTCGCACTGCCAAGACCCTGCCCAATGGCAAGCCAGATCCGGCAAGTTTGTCCGATAGGCAGCGCCGAATCTTAGAGGTCATTCGAGATGCCGTCGTTCTTCGCGGATATCCACCAAGCATTCGTGAAATTGGCGATGCTGCAGGATTGCAGTCCACCTCCTCAGTGGCTTATCAGCTCAAAGAGTTGGAAAAGAAGGGCTTCCTGCGCAGGGATCCCAATAAGCCCCGCGCTGTCGACGTTCGCCACCTACCTGAGACTGAATCCCGTACCCCAAAGGTGGAGAAGTCCAAGTCTGCCGAAACTCCTGCGGTTTCACCAACAGAGTTTGCCGCCCAAGCGTCCTTCATTCCAGTGGTAGGAAAAATCGCAGCAGGCAGCCCAATCCTTGCCGAGCAAAATATCGAGGAGTACTACCCACTTCCTGCGGAGATCGTCGGCGAGGGCGAGCTTTTTATGTTGCAGGTAGTTGGAGAATCCATGCGCGATGCTGGCATTCTCGATGGCGACTGGGTTGTTGTTCGCTCCCAACCAGTTGCTGAACAAGGTGAGTTTGTCGCTGCCATGCTTGACGGCGAGGCAACGGTTAAGGAATTCCACAAGGACTCCACCGGAGTGTGGCTTCTCCCCCATAATGATTCTTTTACCCCAATCCCAGGCGAAGATGCTGAAATTATGGGCAAGGTTGTTTCGGTTATGCGCAAGCTTTAACCGACACTCAGCCCTAGTCCTTTACCTTTTACGCCTCGACTAAATGTGTTTTTCACGTGAGCACTTCTAGTCGGGGCTTTTTCTACCCCTTTTTAGGGGTAGTGTCCGATTTTTGCCAAAGAGAGCACTAATAGTGGTTTTACCTGTGGGTTTTCCGCTTAAATTTGTGACATTCATAAAAAACGCTGCCCACTTTTGTGAATTTGAGGATTTTTGATCGTTACCCTCAGCACAAAAAATCATATTTGGGCGTAATTCAGTGAAATACTAGAGGAATAGATCGGACATACTTTATAGCTAAGCTTTTTGTTTTAAGGGAGTGACATGTACGCAGAGGAGCGACGCCGCCAGATCGCATCGTTGACAGCGGTGGAAGGCCGAGTAAATGTCACGGAATTGGCAGGACGGTTTAACGTCACCGCTGAAACAATTCGACGTGATCTCGCAGTTTTGGATAGGGAGGGAATCGTCCATCGAGTTCATGGCGGTGCGGTAGCTACCCAGTCTTTCCAAACCACCGAGTTGAGTTTGGATACTCGATTCCGTTCTGCTTCATCAGCCAAATATTCCATCGCCAAGGCTGCCATGCAGTTCTTGCCAGAGTCCCATGGCGGACTTTTCCTGGATGCCGGTACCACTGTCACCGCACTCGCGGATCTCATCGCAGAGCATCCACATTCCAAGCAATGGTCAATCGTTACTAACTGCCTTCCCATCGCCCTCAACCTAGCTAATGCTGGTTTGGATGACGTACAACTCCTTGGTGGCAGCGTCCGCGCGATTACGCAGGCAGTTGTCGGTGATATTGCGCTACGCACTTTGGCGCTCATGCGCGCAGATGTGGTCTTCATCGGTACCAATGCCCTCACTCTCGACCATGGTCTGTCCACCGCTGATTCCCAAGAAGCAGCCATGAAGTCAGCCATGATTACTAATGCACATAAGGTGGTCGTCTTGTGTGACTCCACCAAGATGGGTACCGATTATCTGGTAAGTTTCGGAGCAATCGACGATATTGATGTTATCGTCACCGACTCCGGTGCCCCTGACAGTTTTGTTGAGCAGTTGCGCGAACGCGGAATAGAGGTTGTGATTGCAAAATGATCCTTACTGTGACGGTCAGCCCTTACCTGCTCAGCACCAATGAAGTAAATGGGGAAATCAACATTGGTGAAGCCAATCCCATCACCCAGGTCTCTACGGTTGCCGGCGGATTTGGCACCGGTGTTGCTGCGACCCTGTTTTATGGTGGCATTGAAACCTTTACAGTTTTCCCAGCCCCAGAGATTTCCCACTATTTGCGGTTGGTCACCCTAGCTGGTCTGCCACATGAGATCATTCCAGTGCCAGGTCCAATCCCCATGCACCTGACAATGCGGGATACAGCTGGGAATGAAACTCGCTTTAAGCACTCCCCTATGCCTTTGGATATTTCTCAGCTGGCAATTTTGCGTGACCTCGTAGTACGTCGCGCCGAGGATGCAACGTGGGTTCTCTTAGGCGGTAATCTTCCCGCCATTGCACCAGCTGCCTGGTACGTTGATGTTGTTCGATCCCTAAGGCTCTACCACCCAGATGTAAAGGTAGCGATCGCAGCCACCGGTAATGCTCTTCGCGCTGTAGTGCGCCAGCTGGCAGCCACTGCCCCAGACACTTTGATTGTTCCAGCAGAAGAACTAGAACAAAGCCTTGGCCACGCCCCTGGAAGCCTGCGTGATCCTTGGGCTAATGGCGATCAACAGCCACTGCTTGAAGCCGCAAAGTCTTTGGTCACCAAGGGAATCAAACAGGTTATCGTTACCAATAAGCGCAAAGAAGCACTGTTAGTTGCTGAGGATGAAGCCCTTCTTGCTACCTACTCGGAGGCTTCCGGAAAACAAGGGATTAACTGGCGTGAATCCTTTACCGCAGGTTTCCTCTCCTCAAACCTTGAGGTAAATGATTCTGCGGTTAATCTTGCGCGCGCCGTTGCTTATGCCAATGCTCAAGGCAGCGAGTGGGATAACTTTATTCCTACCCCAGATCGTCTGCTGCCAGAGTTTGTTGAGGTCCGGGCGCTTTCTTAAGCCCACCGCACCGCCGCCTCACCCCAACCAAAACAGAAGCCAAAAAGAACAAAAGAAGTGGTCCAAAGTCAAAAGACTTTGGACCACTTCTTTTCCTAGGTATGCCTGCCAATCAAGCTATTCGGCAGGCCACAGTCCTAGTTTGCTGCTTCGATAACTGCGCGGACGGCTGCGCGAGCTTCGGTTGCACCTTCGGCATCCAATGCTGCTGCAGCTGCCTTCTTGCAGGTTTCAAAATCAACCTCTGCCAACTGAGCACCAACTGCAGCAAGAGCCGTAGATGCTGCGGACAGGGAGTTAACTCCAAGACCGGTCAGTACGGTCGCCAACAGTGGGTCTGCTGCTGCTTCGCCACAGACACCAACTGGGGTATCAAAGCGCTTGCCCTCATCACAGGTGTGCTTAATCAGACGCAGCACAGCTGGCTGCCAAGGGTCAGTGAGGTATGCCAGTTCAGGGGACATACGGTCAGCGGCCATGGTGTACTGAGTGAGGTCATTGGTACCGATGGAGACAAAGTCCAGGTGAGGCATGATCTTGTCAGCCATAAGAGAAGCTGCCGGGACCTCAATCATGGCGCCGGCAATAAGGCCACGCTCGCGGCACATATCGGCAAACCACTTGGCTTCATAGGCGGTAGCAACCATAGGTGCCATAACCCAGGTTGGGGCTTCATCGCCACGGCCAAGATCCTGCACAGCCTTAGCAATTCCATCAAGCTGGCGGGTCAGCAATTCAACGTTCCCACGCGCAATGCGCAAACCACGCACACCAAGTGCTGGGTTCATTTCATCTGCCATGGAGGCAAAAGGAACTGGCTTATCAGAACCAGCGTCCAAGGAACGTACAACGACCTTAGATGATGGGAATGCAGCCAAGACCTGGGAGTAGACCTCTGCCTGCTCGTCAACGGAAGGCTCTTCGGTTGCAGAGAGGAAGCACAGCTCGGTACGGAAGAGGCCAATACCCTCGGCCTCAGTCTCTGCAGCCTGATGTGCGGTGTTGCCGTCTTGAACGTTAGCAAGCAGCTGTACGCGGTGGCCATCCTTGGTCTGGGCTGGGCCCTTCCACTCAGCTACTCGAGCAGCCTGCTCCATGGATTCAGCAACCAGCTTGGTAGCCACAGCTTCATCGGCGTTGCGCTCAATAGTGCCAAGACTGCCGTCGATAAGCACCTTTTCGCCGGACTTGATGTCCTTGATCTTGGAGCCGGTGGCCACGATACAAGGAACGTTGAGCTGGCGCGCAATGATTGCGGTGTGGCTGGTTGGGCCGCCCAACTCGGTGACCAGGCCGACAAAGAGGTCGGTGTCTAGCGCTGCGGTGTCAGCTGGTGAGAGATCGTCTGCAAAAAGCACGACCTGACCAGCAACGTCTGGCAAACCTGGTTCTTCTTCGCCGCGCAGCTCTGCAATGACGCGGTCACGGATGTCGCGGAGGTCGGTGGTACGCTCGGCAATGAGCCCACCTGCTGCTTCGAACATGGAGATGAACTTGGTGGTAGCTGCCACAACAGCGTATTCAGCAGGATGTCCACCCTTAACACCCTTAATAACAGCCTTGCGCCAGCCACGGTCATTGACCATGCCAGCGGTAGCTTTAAGCACCTCAGCGGCAGGGCCTTCAGCATGGGCTGAACGCTCAAGCAGGCGTGCAGAGACGGTGCCTGCTGCCTTATCAAACCGCTCTAGCTCTGCTTCGCGGTTTTCTTCAGCGATAACCTCACCTGCGGTTGGAAGTTCCGGACGCGGAGTGATCCACACTGCGCTTGCATAACGAACTCCACCGACGACGCCAGTACCCTTCAGTACAGTGTCATTAATCACATCGGCCACAATAGCCACCTTATCCTCACAGTCTGAGACTTGTTTCCCTCAAGATCACCACAAAATCAACAGTTGTGCAACTAATCAAACATAATCATATTGACAAACAAACACATATCAACATACATTGTTGTTATGAGGGCACAATATTTCTAAGAATGAGATGCTGCTCACATTTGAAGTTTTCGCAGTTTAACTTGGTTTTTGGGAGTTATCTTTGCGATAACACCATTGTAGTGACCTGAGACACATTGTGTAAAAAATGCCTTTAAAAAGGCCCTTTTTCCGCAAGAATCTCAAGTTTTTTCAGTACAACTGAAAATTCTGAAAACGGAAATAAATCAACATTTCCCTGTTCCACTTGTCACAATCAGCAACAATCACATACAACGCTTTAACAACTTCACAAAGTCCCGCTTGAACCCGCCACCTACCGACAAAAGGAGTCAAGATGTCTCAGACCACACGTCAACAGACAATCCTGGCTCTGTTATTGCCCACAGGCCGCGTCAGTGTTGTCGAACTTGCACAGCACTTTAATGTCACCTCGGAGACCATCCGGCGTGATCTGCGGATTATGGAATCTCTTGGTTTAGTGCAAAGAGTTCACGGCGGGGCGATTACCCCAGAGCCCAACGGCACCTCACCACCAACGCTTAAACCGGTGCAGGTTCCAGGTCTCCCGCCAAGCCCAGCAATGCTGAACTTGGCGGAAACAGCAGCCCAATTAATTGAACCCCAGGTGCGCAGCATTTTCCTCGACGCAGGACTTTCGTGTACCGCCTTAGCCACAGTGCTGGGAGATCCTCCCGAGAATGCACGGTGGACGGTAGTCACCAACTCCCCCGGCGCGGTGATTGCACTTTCGGATTCCGGCGAGACAACTGCCGCGATACTCGGAGGTTTTGTGCACGGGGACAGCCAGTCAATTATTGGTCCGGAGGCCGTCAAAATGGTTTCTCAGCTTCGCGCGGACATCGCCTTTGTCAGTGTGGATGCCTTTGATTCCAGGACCGGACTCAGCACCGATTACCCAGAAACCATTCCCATTAAAAAAGCTATGATCGCAAATTCTCGCTTCACCGTGGCAGTGCTTCCAAGTACTGAACAACCACAGCGCTGGCGGCACGGATTTGCTAGCACTGCCGATTTTGATGTTCTGGTCACAGATTCAGACGATATCCACGCACTACCCAATCAAGATTTCCAGGTGATTAACCCTTGATCATTACATTCACCCCCAACCCGAGTATTGACTGCACGCTCAGCCTGGGTGAGCAGCTCAATCGAGGCGCCGTCCAGCGCCTTAACTCGGTGACTTCGGTAGCCGGCGGTAAAGGCATCAACGTTGCCCACGCTGTGCTGCTTGCGGGAATTGAAACTCTCGCGATCTTCCCAGCTGGCAAGTTGGATCCTTTTGTTCCTTTGGTTCATGATATCGGACTGCCTGTGGCAGCGGTGAGCATCGCCACCAACGTCCGCACGAACACCACCGTCACCGAACCAGACGGCACCACCACCAAACTCAATGGCCCCGGCGCTCCGCTGAGCGAACCCAAGATTAAAAGCTTGGAAAAGGCGCTTGTCGACGCGCTGACGCCCGAGGTGGACTGGGTAGTGCTGGCTGGCTCCCTGCCTCCAGGGGCACCAAAAGACTGGTACTCACAGCTCACCACGCTGATTCATGAGACCCGTCCGGATGTGCGCGTGGCAGTGGATACCTCCGATGTGCCGCTGCTGGAACTCGGCAAAAATCTAGAAAGGCCAGGTGCTGCTCCTAACCTCATCAAACCCAATGGTCTCGAACTTGGACAATTAGCTCAAACTGATGGCGTAGAGCTGGAAGAGTTAGCTCTCCAGGGCAATTACACCCCCATCATCGAAGCCGCGGAAGTTCTGGTTAACCGCGGTGTAGAACAAGTCTTGGTCACCCTCGGTGCCGCTGGAGCTGTATTGGTTAATGCAGCCGGGGCCTGGGTGTCATCAACTCCAAAGATTGAAGTTGTGTCCACTGTAGGTGCAGGTGACAGCGCACTCGCAGGTTTTGTGATGGCACGTTCCAAGGGCGCTTCACTTGAAGATTCCCTACTTCAAGCTGTTTCATATGGTTCCGCCGCCGCGGCTTTGCCCGGCACCACAATCCCCCGTCCTGACCAAGTCACCGCAGCTGGTGCAGAGGTCACCCAGGTTAAGAAATCGAAAGAGTCATCATGAGTAGCGTAATTAATACCTCTCTCGTCAAGTTGGACGTCGATCTCGGCGCTTCCACCACTGATGTCATCAATGGTCTAGCAGCAGTTGTTCACGCTGCAGGCCGCGCCACCTCTGCTGAGGGCCTTGCTGCCGATGCAATTGCTCGCGAAGCAAAGTCCGGCACCGGCGTCCCCGGTAAGGTTGCTATCCCCCATTGCCGCAGTGAAGCAGTCTCTGAGCCCACCCTGGCTTTTGCTCGCTTGAGCCGCCCAGTGGACTTTAATGGTCCAGATGGCGATGCTGACGTGGTATTCCTCATTGCTGCCCCTGCTGGTGGTGGCAAAGAACACCTGAAGATTTTGTCCAAGCTCGCTCGCTCCTTGGTTAAAAAGGACTTTGTGCAGGCGCTGCATGAGGCTAAAACTGAGGAAGAAATTGTCAACGTGGTGGATGCCGTTCTCAACCCGGCTCCTAAAGACCCGGTTGCAGCCACGCCAGTGGCGGCAAGCGGGGCGGCGTCGACAAGCGTCACCCGTATCGTGGCTATCACCGCCTGCCCAACCGGTATTGCGCACACCTATATGGCTGCCGATGCACTGACGCAGACCGCTGAGGGACGCGATGATGTTGAGCTCGTTGTGGAAACTCAGGGTTCTTCCGCAGTGACCCCAATGGATCCTAAGGTTATTGCCGCTGCTGATGCTGTGATCTTTGCAACCGACGTGGGAGTGAAGGATCGTGAGCGTTTTGCGGGCATTCCGGTTATTGAATCCGGCGTGAAGCGTGCCATCAATGAGCCAGCCAAGATGATTGATGAGGCAATTGCTGCCTCCAAGAACCCTAATGCTCGCAAGGTTGCAGGTTCCGGCCAGGCTGTCGCTGCTGAAGAAGTTGGCGAGAAGCTCGGCTGGGGCAAGCGCATCCAGCAAGCTGTGATGACCGGCGTGTCCTACATGGTGCCTTTTGTGGCAGCCGGTGGCCTGCTGCTCGCCTTGGGCTTTGCCTTCGGTGGATATGACATGGCAAATGGCTGGCAAGCAATTGCCACCCAGTTCTCCCTCACCAACCTGCCTGGAAACACCATCGATATTGATGGCGTTGCCACCACCTTCGATCGCTCCGGCTTCCTGCTCTACTTCGGTGCTGTTCTCTTTGCTACCGGCCAAGGTGCAATGGGCTTCATTGTCGCAGCGCTTTCCGGCTACACCGCTTATGCTCTTGCAGGTCGCCCCGGTATTGCACCGGGCTTCGTGGGTGGCGCAATTTCCGTCACCGTTGGCGCTGGCTTCATCGGCGGTCTGGTCACCGGTATCATCGCAGGCCTTGTGGCTCTCTGGATTGGTTCCTGGAAGGTGCCACGCGTTATCCAGTCACTTATGCCTGTGGTTATCATCCCGCTGCTGACTTCCCTTGTGGTTGGCCTCGTAATGTTCTTGATCCTCGGCCGTCCACTGGCTGACATCATGGTTGGCCTGCAGAACTGGCTTGGATCCATGTCCGGTTCCTCCGCAATCCTGTTGGGTATCATCCTCGGCCTCATGATGTGCTTCGACCTCGGCGGTCCTGTGAACAAGGCGGCTTATCTCTTTGGTACCGCTGGTCTGTCCACCGGCGATCAGGCCTCTATGGAGATCATGGCAACTATTATGGCCGCCGGTATGGTTCCTCCAATCGCAATGTCTATCGCTACCCTGCTACGCAAGAACCTCTTCACCCCAGCAGAACAAGAAAACGGCAAGTCCTCCTGGCTGCTTGGTTTGGCATTCATCTCCGAGGGCGCAATTCCATTCGCTGCAGCTGACCCACTGCGCGTTATCCCAGCCATGATGGCTGGTGGCGCAACCACCGGTGCAATTTCTATGGCTCTTAACGTTGGTTCCCGTGCACCACACGGTGGCATCTTCGTGGTCTGGGCAATTGATCCTTGGTGGGGTTGGCTCATTGCACTGATCGCCGGAACTATTGTTTCCACTTTGGTTGTTATTGCTCTTAAGCAATTCTGGCCAAATAAGGCGACCGCTGCTGAGGTTGCAAAGCAAGAGGCTCGCGAAGCTGCAAACGCTTAACCTCGCCTGATGTGACTTAAAGGGGATGTTTGTTCGGACATTGTTTTTAAGTCCGGTATCGTGGCAATGCATTCAAAGTCTCAGTAGACTTGAAATAAGTTAAAACAGAACACTGCCACTCGTAGTGATCTGCAACTCAGAGCCCTTGGCCTACCGGCTAAGGGCCCCATGAAAGGAAAAATATAATGGCTTCCAAGACTGTTACCGTTGGTTCCTCAGTTGGTCTCCACGCTCGTCCTGCATCCATCATCGCTGAAGCTGCTGGCGAGTACGATGATGATATTTTCCTCACCCTCGTTGGTTCTGATGACGATGAAGAGACCGATGCCTCTTCTTCCCTGATGATCATGGCTTTGGGCGCAGAGCACGGCAACGAGGTTACTGTTACCTCCGATAACGCCGAGGCTGTTGAGAAGATTGCTGCTCTTATCGAGCGCGATCTTGACGCTGAGTAAACACCCCTCTAGTTAGTTTTCTAACTGCCTAAAGTGCCCTTGGACCTGCTGGTCCAATGGCACTTTTTTGTACTCACCTTGTCACCCGAGCACCCTGCACCTTAAACGGAGACGCTGAGGGGGGCGTCGACAAGCAAAAAGGTGTGCCCAGGTAGTTGTTAACTACCTGGGCACACCTTTAAGGGTGAGGCGGTTTTTAAACCGTTGCTGGAACCTGACAGACCTGAACAAAAACCTCAGTGACAAGATCCTTGCGGTCTTCCACGCCGGCTGGGCCTTCAATATATTCTTCCCAGCCAATGGTGTTTACCGGCAGCTTACAACCGGTTTCTGCAACACCATCGAAGATTTCTTCCCAGGTTTCATTCAAACCCTCATAGGGGCCCTCGTGGCGGGCGTGCATGGTCTTCATATCACGGAAGTGATGAACTGCCACATCGTCAATATCGCCACCGGATTGGCTGAGTGCCCCGCGGCGCAGGTTATCAGCCTGTGCTGGAGTGACAGGGAAACCAATGAGGATATCTACGGTGTCTGAGATATCACCGAAGTAGTAGGAACGGGCCGGTCCTGCTGGCTCGATTCCTTCCAAACGCAAGAGTTTTTTGATCTCTGCATAACCGTGCTGGAAAAGCTCGGGCAGCTCCTCAGGCTGAAGGATCACGCGGATTCCCACGATATCGTGGGCCGGGATCTTTTCATACTGGGTATCAACTATCAATGTGGGGTTCCTAAGAAAGACTAAACACTTTCCGCGCGCAGAAAAACGCGCGGACTCAAATTGCAGCGTACATTGCAGCGTACTAAAACTTGGCGTTTTTGCCTTCACCAATGGAGGTATAAAGCTTTTTCATGATGGGGTACAACACGATGATTCCTACTGAACCCCATGCGATTCCCTCAAGTGTAACGCCAAAAACGCTGAGCGTGAGGTTACCGATACCGGCAACCAATGCAACTGCAGCCATGGTCAAATTAACCGGGTTGTTAAAGTCAACCTTATTATCCTGCCAAATGCGAATACCCAACATACCAATCAAGCCATAAAGCACCAAACATGCTCCACCCAGCACGCCGGTGGGGATGGTGAAAATCAAAGCACCGAACTTAGGAATGAAGGCCAAGGCAATTGCAGTGAAAGCAGCAACCCAATAAGCAGCGGTGGAATAAACGCGGGTAGCAGCCATAACGCCGATGTTTTCAGCGTAGGTGGTGGTGCCAGAACCGCCGAAGCCACCAGCCAGGGTGGTGGCCAGGCCGTCTGCAATGAGGGCGTCGCCAGCTAGGTCATCGAGGTTCTCGCCAGTCATCTCTGACACTGCCTTTACGTGTCCCACGTTTTCTGCAATGAGCACGATAATTACGGGCAGGGTCACCAAAATGGCAGAGAGCTGGAACTGTGGGGTGTGGAATTGTGGCAAACCAAACCAGGCTGCAGCCTCAATGGTTTCCACTGATCCGGGTGCGAGGTTGCCACTCAGAGCTGCAAAAACCCAGCCCACGATGACACCAATAAGAATGCCCAGGCGCGCAACCATGCCACGGCCGGCCACGGTGGCCAACAAGATAGCAAAAAGGGTTACGGTGGCCACGAGTGGCTGGCTGGCAAAGTTGCCTGCTGCGGTGGGTGCCAGGTTTAGGCCAATCAGTGCCACGATGGCACCGGTTACGGTTGGTGGCATGACCGCGTCAATAACGCGACGGCCTGCTGCTTTCACCGCAAAGCCAATGGCGATGAGTACTAGACCAGCGACCAAAATGCCGCCGATTTGCACGCCAATGCCCTGGGCCTGGGTGGCGGTAAGCGGTGCAATGAAGGCAAAGGAGCTGCCCAGATAAGAAGGTAGGCGGTTGCGGGTAATTAGGAGGAAGAGAATTGTTCCCAAGCCTGAGAAGAGCAAGGTGGTGTTGACCGGAAATCCGGTGAGTGTGGGAACCAGCAAGGTGGCGCCAAACATGGCGATTACGTGCTGCATTCCGATTCCGATTGTGCGTCCCCAGCTCAGTCGCTCTTTAGGAGCAACTACTGCGCCGGGTTCGATCTTTTTGCCGTCTCCGTGGACGGTCCATCCCCAAGTTGAAGTCACGAACGTTCATTATCATCCTTGACCTAGCCTTTTGGGAAATCAAAAAGCCCACATCCAAAAGAATGTGGGCAAATTGTTACTAAAGGTTCTCCGCGCTAGCGCTCTACTGCGAACTCTTTGAGCTCCTGCGCCAACTGATCAGGGATACGCACATCAATCAAGGTGCCGTCCTCTGCATACTCCTCTGAGAGCACCGTGCCATGCTCGTGCAAACGCGAAACAATATCGCCGCGGGTAAAAGGAATCCGCAGCAAGAGGTGGCTATCGCGAGCATTTAGGAAAAGCTCAATGCGAGCCTCCAGCTCCTTAATTCCCTCACCTGTTAGTGCCGATACAAAGACCACATCATCAAGCACATGCCGTAGTTCGGCCAGGGTGAGCGGGTCAGCCTGATCGATCTTATTAACCACAATGATCTCCGGGGGTGGAGTTGCGCCGGTAGAGCGGATGATATCGCTAATAACCTTGTTTACGGCTTCAATTTGCTTGAGCGGAAATGCATCCGAGCCATCAACCACGTGCAGCATAAGATCTGCTTCTACCACTTCTTCCAAAGTGGATTTAAAAGCTTCCACCAAGGAGGTGGGCAGGTGTCGCACAAAGCCAACGGTATCGGTGAAGACCACATTGCGACCATCGGCCAACTCAGCCTTACGAGTGGTGGGGTCCAAGGTTGCAAAGAGCGCATTTTCCACCAGCACACCAGCACCGGTCATGGCATTAATCAGCGAAGATTTGCCCGCGTTGGTGTAACCGGCGATAGCTATCTGGGGCACAAAAGAACCTACGCGCTGCGCGCGTTTAACGCTTCTCGACGTATCCATGCCCGCAAGTTCGCGGCGTAGACGGGCCATATCGGTACGCAGGCGACGACGATCAGCCTCGATCTTGGTTTCACCGGGACCGCGCAGACCCACACCGCCATTGGAGCCAGCACGACCACCAGCCTGACGAGACAGATTGCCACCCCAACCACGCACACGAGAAATAAGGTATTCCATCTGTGCCAAAGCAACCTGGGTCTTACCTTCACGAGATTTAGCGTGCTGGGCAAAAATATCCAGAATCAACATAGTGCGGTCAATGACCTTGATGTTGAGGTCGCGCTCTAGTGCAACCAGCTGGGAGGGGCTGAGCTCACCATCAACCACCACGGTGTCAGCACCGGTGGCTTCAATAATTTCTTTAAGCTCTTTCACTTTGCCCGAACCAATAAAGGTGCCGGGGTCTGGTTTATCGCGCTTTTGGTAGAGCGATTCAATAACTTCTGCACCGGCGGTATCTGCCAGTGCAGCCAGCTCGGCTAAGCTGGCATCAATTTCGGCAGTGGTACCTTCGGTCCACACGCCCACCAAAATGACGCGCTCAAGACGCAGTTTTCGGTATTCAACCTCGTAGCCGTCCGCGGCTTCATCCGCATGGATTTCGGTCTCGCGCCGTCGAATAGCATCACGGTCTTCAAGGTCAAGCTCACCGACCGACGGTGCTGCCACATCCGCATGCAGCAAACCACTTAGATCAAAGCCGGTGCTTTCTTCTGGCTCGGGTGTGACATGATCTCGAAAGGCCTGGGCCAAGAGATCTTCATGATTAATAATCTTCTTTTCATCCATTGTTTAACTATTGTTCCACGTCACCTGCCTAAACGCATAGAGTTAATTCAACGCTCTCAGCGATCAGACCATAAACGATGTGACTAAACACGCACAATGGTGGCTCTATTCCCCAAATTGCCTTAGCTAAAAATCACCCTGAGGCAAAGTGACTGTTTAAAGGCCATAGCGCTACACTATTGGCCATGACTAGCGATCTTAAGACTATCGGTATGGATTTCGCCCGCTGGCAGGATGCAGTTGAGGCAGCTATTGCCTCTGAGCGTCTTGAGGTAACCGGCGAGGTCCGTGGCGGACAATTGATTCAATTCTCGGATAATTCCGGAGCCCAGATTAATATCCTGGCCGTGGAGCCTTTTGCCACCTTTGCTGGCTTTAAGTCTGCCACCGTGGCTTATGGCCACGTCAGCATGATTAATGATGTGCTGGCTTTGGTGGACATTATTGATCCTTTTGGCAATCCAGTAACCACCATTACCTGCAACCTTGCTCAAGGCCCATTGCTGGTTGATGAGCCAGTGCAGCGCTGGCAGCAGCTGCAGATTACTGCCCTTGGCGTAGACGTCAAGGTCTATGCAGATAGCACCGATTACCTGCTTAATGGTGGCGATACTGTAGGCACCTTGGTGTCTGAGGGCGCTGCCAAGGTGGAAAGCGGCAATGGCGCGATCGTCCCTGACGCCGCTGCTGAGTTTTCTGCCCGCGTGCTTTCCTCTGAGTACCGCACCAATGCACTGACTGGCCAGAGGTTTATTCACGCCACCGTTGATGGCATGTTTGCCTTTGATGTGTGCCTGCCTGATGCCCCTGAGCTGCCTGCTCGCGATTCCATCTTGGCTGGCAAGGTGATGCTTGCAGGTTCTGTCATCGCCCAGGAAAGCGCTGGCGGTTGTGGCTGCGGTTCAGGTGGTTGTGGCTGCGGTGGCCACTAATTAGACACCCCTGAAACGTGCTAAACAATAAGCAGGTCGAACTCTTTAAGAGTCCGACCTGCTTTTGGTTTTAAAGGGTAATTTCACCCAGGGCCAGGATCTTGGCCGGGCCGGTCAGGGTGGAGGTCTCTTCCATGATCTCTACGGTTACTTCACCGCCAGGAACTCGCACCTGCACCACGCCTTCGCCTTGCCCAGCGTCAGCGAGTGCCGCACGGGCTGCGGCAACAGTGCCGGTACCACAGGAGCGAGTCTCCCCCACTCCGCGTTCCCACACGCGCATATCCACGGCACCATCGTGCAGCTCAGTCAAAATTTCTACGTTGACACCGGTGGGGAAAAACTCAGTATCAAAAGTAGGTGCTTGCAGCGGGAACTCAGCCAATGCCTCAGCTGTCAATCCTGGTACCACGCTGGCCAGGTGTGGATTGCCCATATTCACGCCCAGCCCAGCAAAGTTTTGGCCGCTAATCTCACAGGTGGAAAGGCCAGTTACCTCAGCAGGACCCATATCCACGCGGACCACGGCATCAAAATCATCAAAAGAGAGCACATCTACATGGCGCAGCCCGGCGCGAGTACCGATATCAAAGCTATCGGAATCAACTAGACCACGGGAGCGCAGCCAGTGGGCAAAAAGGCGCACACCATTGCCACACATTTCAGCCAAAGTACCATCGGCATTGCGGTAATCCATAAACCACAGATCCGGATCAACAGTGCTATCTGCGATCTCGCCTGCCTTGACTACTCTCAAGATGCCATCGGCACCAATGCCGGCGCGACGATCACATAAAAGCGCTACTTGTTCCGGGCTAATATCAAATTCCGCATGCTCATCGGAGATAATGATGAAGTCATTTTCGGTGGCATGGCCTTTGGCAAAAGGAATAACAGTTTTCACGTGCACTATTCTAACCCCAAAATGGTGTAGGCCTGTGACACGGTATCGCCAGCGGCATCAATCCACTGCACTCGGTGATCACGGTTAAACCAACTGCGTTGGCGGCGCACATAACGGCGGGTACCAATAACGGTACGTTCCTCCACATCCTCCCACGGCAAACCCCCTGCCATCGCGGCAAGCACCTGCGCATATCCAATAGCGCGCCCTGCGGTAGAAGCTGCAATAAGGCCATGGTTTGCCACCAAGCCTTCCACCTCTGCCACAAAACCGCGCTCAAACATCAGATGCGTGCGCAGTTCAATGCGGGGATTAAGCCATTCGGGAGTGGTCTTAAGACCCAGAATCTTAGTCCCCCAGCGTGGCGGTGCATCTTTTGGTGGTTGGCTAGCTTGGAAAGGCTCACCGGTTAGTTCAATAACTTCTAAGGCACGCACAGTTCGGCGCGGATCACGGTCTTCAATAATGGCGGCAGCCTCGGGATCAACCTCAGCTAGATGGGCATGGAGCTTTTCAATACCCACCTCATCTAATTTGTCCTGCCAGGCTTGGCGCACTGCGGGATCAGTGGGTGGAAATTGCCAATCATCCACCAAAGACTGCACATATAGCATGGATCCGCCGACCAAAATTGGGGTTTTACCACGGCTCATAATCTCTTCCACATCAGCAATGGCTTCATGCTGATAACGCGCCACTGAGGCAGTTTCCGTGACATCCAAAACATCGAGCTGGTGGTGAATAACGCCTTCGCGTTCCTCCAGGGTGAGCTTGGCCGTGCCAATATCCATGCCGCGATAAAGCTGCATGGAATCCACATTGACCACTTCCCCATCAAGGCGCTTGGCAAGCGCAATGCCCAGAGCTGATTTACCTGAAGCTGTCGGTCCGACCACCGCAATCGGTGTCACCACTTATTTTTCTCCCTTATTAATAGTCCACCGGGCCACATAACGGCCCACACCTAGGGTGTCATCCACATCCAATAATTCTGAGCTTTCTACCAGCGGTAAGAGCTGATAAAGATCCAGCCAGAGCGCGGGATCGCGGAGGGAGGCGTCGAAAAGCGCTTGAGCAGTGCGCGGTTCGGCTTTCCCCTGCAGCAACTGCTGGCACCACTGGTGTGCTGCGGGCGCGCCGGGCACCAGTGAAGAGGGTGCGCGCGGGGTAAGGCCGGTGGGACCGTCCAGCGCCACCAGAGTTAACGTTTCTGCGCTTATCGACGTCGCCTCTCCTGCCACGGACACCACACGCTCTTGGGCCTCGCCGAGGACATAACGCTGCAAAATTTCCGCTAGGTAATTGCCCGCACCCACCTTTACTTGGGGCGCTCCCCAAGCCTTTAAGCTGCCACTATGGCTAGTAGACCACTGCGGGTCACGGGAGCCAATGAGTTCGATGGGCCAGTTATGTGCCTTTAGTTCTTGGGTCAAAACGCTTTTGAGCGTGGACACCAGACGTTGTCCGGCATGGTCTTGCGGCGCAAGTTCCGCGACCAAGGCGGGGCTTGAGGGCATGATGATCAGCGTTGCTTTCACCTGAACTAGCCTATCGTGAATGTGCTCTCACCATTGTTAAGCCCCTCGTTTGATGAATTCAATGGCGCTTGTGCCCCCTATCTGGCTGACACCCAAGTGGGCACGCTGTATGTTTAGAATACGTAATTTGAGTTTCGGCGGCCGTGTCGCGCGGCCAGGACGACGCAAGTAAAAGGACCGATCATGACTGAGAACCAGACCTCTAGCTCCACCCCAGCCCCGAAGCCGGGCCCACGGCCAGGACCCCGCCCTGGTGCTCACGTGGCAGCAAAGAAGGCTGCTGTTGCTTCCACCCCTGCTCCGCTGGCTAAAACGCCTAATAATCCTGCCAAGTTTGGCCGGGTGGAAGCTGATGGTTCTGCCTATGTCACCACTTCTAAGGGCGAGCGCCTGATCGGTTCCTGGCAGGCTGGTACTCCAAAGGAGGGTCTCGCCCACTTTGGTACTCGTTTTGATGATCTTGCCACTGAGGTTGCCCTGCTGGAGCAGCGTCTGGTCTCCCACCCTGATGATGCACCCACCATCCGTGCTAAGGCAGAAGAGATCAAGGGCACTCTTGACACTGTTGCTGCCATTGGTGATCTGGATGCGCTGGAACTGCGTTTGAGCAAAATCATTGACAGCTCTGAAGAAGCCAATGAGCGCGCCAAGGAAGAAAAGGCCAAGCGCCGCGAGGAGGCTGTTGCTCGCAAGGAAGCCCTAGCCACCGAGGCTGAGGGCCTGGCAGAAAACTCCACTGATTGGAAGAACGCCGGCGATCGTATCCGCGCGATCTTGGATGAGTGGAAGTCCATTCACGGCATTGATCGCAAGACCGATGATGATCTGTGGAAGCGCTACTCCCGTGCCCGTGATGCCTTCAACCGTCGTCGTGGTGCGCACTTTGCAGACCTGGATCGTGGCCGCGCCACTGCTCGCAAGATCAAGGAAGAGCTGGTTGAGCGCGCAAATGCACTGAAGGAATCCGCTGAGTGGAATGACACCGCGCGTGCCTTCCGCGATTTGATGAGCGAGTGGAAGGCTGCTGGCCGTGCTCCTCGCGAAATTGATGACAAGCTGTGGGCTGCTTTCAAGGAAGCCCAGGACTTCTTCTTTGATAAGCGCAACTCTGTAGCTAAGGAGCGCGATCAGGAATTTGAGAACAATGCCGCTGCTAAGCAGGCACTGCTTGATGAATATGACACTCAGATTGATCCTGCCAAGAACCTCGAAGGCGCTCGCACCAAGCTGCGTGAGCTGCAGGAGAAGTGGGAAGAGATCGGCTATGTTCCACGCAACCAAGTTCGTGAGTTTGAGGACAAGATTGGCGCTTTGGAAAAGCGCGTAGCTGAGGCCGAGGAGTCCCAGTGGCGCCGTACCGATCCGGAGGCGCAGGCTCGTGCCGATCAGTTCTCCGCGAAGGTGGCCGAGTTTAACGCTCAGGCCGAGGCCGCTGAAGCCAAGGGCAACACCAAGAAGGCGGAGAAGCTGCGTGCCCAGGCTGCGCAGTGGGAAGAGTGGGCTCGCGCCGCTCATGAGGCAGTGGAACAGCTCTAAGTGAGGTTTTTCCAGCTAGCGGACCAGGTTGCAGGGCAAGACCCCGATGATCTGGTCCGCTCTTTTGTGTTCATGTCCAATATGGCTGCCCAGGAAACCGCTGGCAACCGCGATGTTTCCATCTCCCTTGAGCGCATCCAGCGGGATTTGGTGGGCAGCCCCGAAATGTCCGCGCAGTTGCACATCGCCACCTTCGATCCGCCCGACGCCGAATGGATTGAGCCCGCAGGCTTCCTCAAAATCAACCTGCCCCTCATCGACGACACCGCCTCCGCGAGCCTCGACATTGTCCTTGATGCTGGCCTGCAGCCATTGCCCGGCGAGCGTTTAAGCACCGAGGCAATAACGCTTATCGACGCGCTACTGCAGCGGGGCGAAAGCACCGCGGCGAATGCACCGTGGCAGCGCAGCATTTTTCACACTGCGCATATGCACCCTGCCGGCGGTCTTGATGACTGCGATTATTGCGCCGTTTTAATCGCGCGTGGCTATCAGCTAGCCCATGAGGAGATCCAACAAACCTTGCCAGTACAGCCTCAGCCCTGGACTTTACGCGATCAGCAGTTGCGCACCGTGGTGGGCAGCGACTTCCCTGCTGAGCTTATTCCAGGGATTATCGAGCTGGAAAATATCGCAGCGCGGGATACTCCCCATGGCCGTTTAAGTGTTGCTCCCGAACCGTGGTCGGTGGAGCGTTTGGCACAACAAGCCCAACGCATTGCTGAATTTGGCACCAAACTATTTACGGTGCTGAGCCTGGATGAGCTGGGAGTTAGTGGAATGTCTAGCATTTCCATGGCGCCTGGGACGAACCCCGATGTTGCTGAACAAGGGCTTACGATTGTGCATCCGCGAGCACGTGGTCGCGGTTTAAGCCGCCACCTCAAAGGTGCCTGCATGGAGCTTTTGTCCTTGCACCATCCGGCGGTAAAACGGGTAGCAACCTCAAACGCGGTTGATAACCAGGAAATGCTGGCCATCAACCGCGCTTTGGGTGCTCAAGAAATTTCCCGCACCACCCTGTGGGAAAAGCGGGAGAATCTGGTTTAGCCCTCTTGCTCGGGCTCGCTGTGCCGGCGGCGATTGACGCGGGCGCGGCGATCGTCGATAAGCAAAGGGTTGGTCTCTGGGCTGTGTTGCTGCTGCTCCAGCAGGGCGCGCTGGGCGGAAGCAACATGGTCGAGATCGTGGTTTTCCGAGCGACGCTGGGCGATCTCTTCTTGAGCATCACTGCGCGCCAGGATGGTGGTGGATAGTCCCCATACCGCGGCAATAGCTGCCACGATGGCGAGGATCATGCCGATATTGACATAGGTGACCTGGGTGCTGGTGGAGGTTTGACGCATCCAGATGGCGAAGACGGCAAAAACCAGGGTGACACAGCTGAAAATCCAGCCCACCCAGGCCATCCACGTGCGCTTGGTGATCACGGTGCCCAAGCCAAAAATCACCACACCAATGATGCCCAGGTAGTAAAACACGTATTCCGCGAGGGTGACGCGCGCGGAGGAGGCAGTATCAGAAAGCGTGAGCACCTGGAAACCCATGACCCCGCGGATATGTGGCAAAGCGAGCGAAAGGAGGAAAAGCACACCTCCGGCGATTAAAAACCACTTCTTATCACCAAGTTCAAGAGTTTTAGCTGCCTCTTTTTCCAATGATGCTAGTTCTGTGCCACTAAGCGCTTTTTCGCTCACTTTAAAGCTCATTTCCTCTGGGGGTTGATGCATCCATCCTATACCGCTGGTCTGGACGCCCTCTATTGTGCTGCTGCCATTAACTAACTAGGAGATGCCCTAGTTAACGGAGCAGCAAGCTGCATCTGCAGCTGGTGCAACCTTGGGAGCACCAATGCTTGGCAGGCCCAAACCAACGCCGATGGGAGCGGTGGTTGGAACCTTGCCCACAGCGGAGTTATCGCCCGCCTTGGTGCGGCGATGTATCTGCACGCCGGCATCTGCGGTAAGGAAAAATGGCGTTGCTGCGGTGACTTCAACCTCAACATAATCACCAGGACGGATCTCGCCGTCAAGGTTGCCTTCTGGAGCAAAGTGCACCAAACGGCCATCGCGGGCACGGCCGCTGAGGCGATGGGTCTCATTGTTTTTGCGACCACCACCGGCTTGGACCAAAAGCTCAACAGTCTGGCCGATAAACTTAGCGTTTTCCTCGGCGCCGATCTGCTCCTGCAAAGCCATCAAACGCTCATAGCGTTCTTGGACAACTTCCTTTGGAACCTGGTCTTCATATTCTGCAGCGGGGGTTCCGGGACGTGGGCTGTACTGGAAGGTATAAGCAGAAGTAAAGCGTGCCTGCTTGACAACATCCATGGTTGCCTGGAAATCCTCTTCAGTTTCCCCAGGGAATCCCACGATGATATCGGTGGTGATGGCAGCATGTGGAATCTTCTGGCGGACTTCTTCCAAGATGTTAAGGAACTTCTTGGAACGGTAGGAGCGACGCATTTCCTTCAAAATCCGATCAGAGCCGGACTGCAAAGGCATGTGTAGCTGAGGGCAGATATTAGGGGTTTCTGCCATAGCGTCGATGACATCAGAGGTGAATTCTGCTGGGTGTGGGCTGGTGAAGCGCACACGCTCAAGGCCTTCGATATTTCCGCAGGCACGCAGCAGCTTGGAGAAAGCCGAGCGATCGCGCTCGAGCTCGGGGTCAACAAAGTTCACGCCATAGGCATTTACGTTTTGTCCCAGCAGGGTAACTTCACTAACGCCCTGGTCAACCAGTGCTTGTACCTCGGCCAGCACATCGCCGGGGCGACGATCCTGCTCTTTACCGCGCAGGGAAGGCACGATACAGAAGGTGCAGGTGTTGTTGCAGCCCACGGATACCGAAACCCAGCCAGCATAGGCGGATTCTCGCTTGGCTGGTAGTACAGAGGGGAATTGCTCGAGGGAATCGACAATTTCCACCTGCGCCTTGGAGTTATGCTCCGCGCGGTTAAGCAAGGTGGGAAGGGAGGCAATGTTGTGGGTACCAAATACAACGTCAACCCACGGAGCCTTCTTCACCACAGTGTCTTTATCTTTTTGGGCCAAGCAGCCACCCACGGCGATCTGCATGCCTGGGTTCTTCTCTTTCACACTGCGCAGGTTGCCGAGGGTGCCATAAAGGCGCATATCGGCGTTTTCACGCACAGCGCAGGTGTTAAAAACCACCAAGTCTGGGGTGTCGTCCTTGGTGGCAGCTACATAGCCAGCCTCTTCGAGCAATCCGGAGAGTCGCTCAGAATCATGGACGTTCATCTGGCAGCCAAATGTTTTTACTTCATAGGTACGTGGAGTCCCTGCCCCTCCCTCGGCGACAACCTCGGGGTTAATGCCAAAATTCTCTGCCAATTCAGCTGCGGCGGAGTCGGGGCGGATAGTTACCTGATGTTGATTAATTTGCTGCGTCACGATTGGTAATTGTATCGCCGTGCTTGCCCTTAACATAAACGCGGATTTTTCGCCGTTTTTTCAGGCTGCAATTTTAGGTTTTGAAGCTTATTTTTTGCCCTCAAAATCCTCCTTTTTTGACATTGGTTTCTATCGGTAGATAGTTATAAACCGGAAGAAAACGGTAATTACCCCCTCCCAATGCCCCCTAGCGAACTGGGAAAATAGAGCTATTTACCGATTGGTTTATTTCAAAATGGACTCATTCACACAAAAACGAACAAGAAAGCCTACTACTGAATTATGCTTTCGATATGACGCAGACCACAAGCTCTCCGATGATTAAGATGACGGGAGTTCAGAAGTTCTTTGATGACTTCCACGCTTTGACCGACATCAATCTTGAAATCCCTCGTGGCCAAGTTGTTGTTGTCCTAGGTCCCTCCGGCTCCGGAAAATCGACCTTGTGCCGCACCATCAACCGCTTGGAAACCATCGAGGAAGGCACCATCGAGATTGATGGTGAGCTCCTCCCCGAAGAAGGCAAAGGACTGGCCAAACTTCGTGCTGACGTAGGAATGGTTTTCCAATCCTTCAACCTCTTCCCCCACCTCACCATCCGTGACAATGTCACCCTGGCACCGATGAAGGTGCGCAAGATGAAAAAGGCTGAGGCGGAAAAACTGGCAATGACCCTGCTCGAGCGCGTTGGCATTGCTACCCAAGCTGATAAATACCCAGCTCAGCTCTCCGGCGGCCAGCAGCAGCGCGTGGCAATTGCCCGCGCCCTGGCCATGAACCCCAAGGTCATGCTTTTCGACGAACCAACCTCGGCTTTGGACCCAGAAATGGTCAATGAAGTGCTGGACGTCATGGCAAGCCTTGCTAAGGAAGGCATGACCATGGTGTGCGTCACCCACGAAATGGGCTTCGCCCGCAAAGCGGCAGACCGCGTGCTGTTCATGGCCGAAGGTTGCGTAATCGAAGACACCGATCCGGAATCCTTCTTCAGCAATCCCCAATCGGATCGCGCGAAGGACTTCCTCGGAAAAATCCTTGCCCACTAATTCTTAACTCACACAAACTTTTAGGAGACACCATGTCCAAGAAATCCATGTTCACCAAAATCGCTGCCACCCTCGGCGCTACCGCTCTCGCCGGCGTCACCTTGACCGCCTGTGGTGATTCCAGCGGAGGTGGCGAAGGCCTGCTCGCTTCCATCGAGGGCGGCACCGTAACTATCGGTACCAAGTTTGACCAGCCAGGCCTCGGTCTGCGCAACCCTGACAACTCCATGAGTGGCCTTGACGTTGATGTTGCTGAATACGTGGTCAACTCCATTGCCGATGACCAGGGCTGGGAGCACCCAACCATTGAATGGCGTGAGTCTCCTTCCGCACAGCGTGAAACCCTCATCCAAAACGGCGAAGTAGATATGATCGCCGCAACCTACTCCATCAACGCTGGCCGTTCCGAGTCCGTCAACTTCGGTGGCCCATACTTGCTCACCCACCAAGCTCTCTTGGTCCGCCAGGATGATGACCGCATCCAGACCCTCGAAGATCTGGCCGATGGCCTGATCCTTTGCTCCGTCACTGGTTCCACCCCAGCACAGAAAGTCAAGGATGTTCTTCCTGGCGTTCAGCTGCAGGAATATGACACCTACTCCTCCTGTGTTGAGGCACTCAATCAGGGCAACGTAGATGCCATGACCACTGACGCAACCATCCTCTTCGGCTACTCCCAGCAGTACGAAGGCGAATTCCGCGTTGTTGAAATGGAAAAGGACGGCGCACCTTTCACCAATGAGTACTACGGCATCGGCTTGAAGAAGGACGACACCGAAGCTACCGACGCTATCAACGCAGCTCTTGAGCGTATGTACGCAGATGGCAGCTTCCAGCGTCTGCTCACCGAAAACCTTGGTGAAGACTCCGTTGTTGTTGAAGAAGGAACCCCAGGCGATCTTTCCTTCTTGGACGCGAGCTAACTCACGGTTAAATAGCTCCACCTGATTAGACTGCGTGGCACTTCACGCCCGTGAGGTGCCACGCATTGTTCATTTTTCTTAAGCTTTTCCATCCTTATCGAGGGGAACCTCCACATGAGCACTTTGTGGGCGGATCTGGGTCCGTCGTTACTGCCAGCTTTTTGGGTGACCATTAAACTCACCATCCTATCCGCCATCGGCGCCATGATCCTGGGCACCATCCTCACCGCAATGAGGGTTTCACCAGTAAAGATCCTGCGTACCCTATCCACCGCTTATATCAACACGGTTCGCAATACCCCACTTACTCTTGTGGTGCTGTTCTGTTCCTTTGGTCTTTACCAAAACCTCGGGTTTGCTCTGGCAAACCGCGAAAGCTCCACCTTCTTGCTGGACAACAACTTCCGTCTTGCCGTGTTGGGCTTTATTCTTTACACCTCAACCTTCGTAGCGGAATCCCTGCGCTCCGGTATTAATACCGTGCACTTTGGCCAAGCTGAAGCTGCTCGCTCCCTGGGACTTGGTTTTAGTGATACTTTCCGCTCCATTGTTTTCCCGCAGGCGCTGCGCGCAGCAATTGTGCCACTGGGAAATACCCTGATCGCACTAACCAAGAACACCACCGTTGCCTCTGTTATTGGCGTCGGTGAAGCATCCTTGCTGATGAAGTCCACCATCGAAAACCACGCCAATATGCTCTTTGTTGTCTTCGCTATTTTTGCCGTTGGTTTTATGATTCTGACCTTGCCGATGGGCCTTGGCCTTGGCAAACTTTCTGAGCGTTTGGCGGTGAAGAAATAATGTCTACCTCTACAAGAGCCACCGTTCTCTACGATGCGCCTGGTCCCAAGGGCCGTCGATTAAACGTCATCATCACGGTCATAACTATCGTGGTGGCAATTGGCCTGCTGTACTGGATCGGGACTGCACTTAATGCCAATGGCCAGCTCGATGCAGCTAAGTGGTCTCCCTTTATTAATAGCCAAACCTGGACCACCTATATCCTGCCTGGTCTTTGGGGCACCCTGAAGTCCGCAGTGGTCTCAGTTCTACTTGCACTGATTATGGGTACGGCACTTGGCCTGGGCCGCATTTCTGAATCTCGCCCGCTGCGTTGGTTCTGCGGTGTCATCATCGAGATCTTCCGTGCAATCCCCGTGCTGATTCTCATGATCTTCGCCTACCAAATGTTTGCGCGTTATCAGATCTTCCCGTCCAAGCACCTGGCCTTTGCAGCAGTTGTCTTTGGCCTGACCATGTACAACGGCTCAGTCATTGCGGAAATTCTGCGCTCAGGTATTGCTTCCCTGCCCAAGGGCCAGCGCGAAGCTGCCACTGCGCTGGGATTGTCTCCCCGTCAGACCACCTGGTCAATCTTGCTGCCACAGGCTGTGGCAGCGATGCTCCCCGCTTTGATCTCTCAGATGGTTATCGCCCTGAAGGACTCCGCTCTGGGCTACCAGATCGGCTACATCGAAGTTGTTCGCTCCGGTATTCAGTCCGCTTCTGTCAACCGTAACTACCTGGCCGCACTCTTTGTGGTTGCGGTTATCATGATCGCTCTGAACTTCTCGCTCAGCGCCCTGGCTTCTCGAATTGAACGCCAACTCCGCGCTGGCCGTGCCCGCAAAAACATTGTGGCGAAGGTTCCGGAACATCCTGATCAAGGGTTGACTACAAAGGATCAAGTAAATGCTGATTGGCATGATCCTGACTATAAGGACCTCAAAACTCCTGGTGTGCAGTAAGAACTACCACCATTAATTAAGGGCAGGGTCTGGGTTTAAAATCCCAGACCCTGCCCTTTTTGTTTTAGGCCTTTAGTTCTTCCAAACGTTCGTCGAGAGCTTGGCGGGCTAATTGCATGGACAATCCCGCTGGAAAGCCACGTCGTGCCAGTGCTCCCAGGACTCGTCTTAAAGCTTTGTCATAGTCACCCCGGTCTTGCGGCACCTTGCTTTCGGAGCGCGCTTTTTTGCGGGCGACGGCCCAAGCCGTCTCCCGCTCCGCATCACCATCTATTTGTTCCAAGGCGGCAGTACGCACATGCTGAGCGATACCCTTGTCCCGCAATTCCTGGTCCAAGACACGAGAGGACTTGCCTCGGCGCTGACTTCGTTGACGCACCCACTCCATGGCGAAGGATTCATCATCCAGGAGGTTGGAGTTGAGAAAATCTTGGATGACTTCTTCGATAATGTCTTCTTCAAATTCAAGGGCTTTTAAACGAGTGCGAAGCTCTGCCGTGGAACGAGCTCGTTGATCTAGCAGTAATAGAGCACGCCGGCGGACTGTCGCTTTCTTCTCTTCTTTTTCTTTATCAAAGAAGGTGCTGGTGCCATCGGCTTTTTCAGCTTGGAACTTATCAATGGCCAGTCGGAGCTGTTCGATTTTTCTTAGTTGTGCCGCATCGGTGGTGCTAGCCACGCTCTGCCTCCATTGGGGTTTTCGCAGGTGAAAATATAAAAGGGGAGCATCTCGCTAAGGATCTAGCAGTTACTCCCCTTGCCTAAGGCACTTTAGGGTTTAATCCTCAGCGTCGTCTGCGTCATCAAAATCAACATTTGGGACGAGCTCTACGGGATCATCAGTGAGTTCATCGGAAACCGCAGCGAATTTTCCAACGCCCAGCTTCTTAAAGATCTTCTCTTCAATCTCATCGGTGAGATCTTGGTTGCCCTTGAGGTAAAGACGAACCTTTTCCTTGCCCTGTCCGAGCTGATCGCCCTCATAGGTAAACCAGGATCCGGATTTCTTGATGATGCCGTGATCTACTGCGAGGTCAATAACAGAGGACTCGCGGGAGATGCCTTCGCCGTACATAATGTCGAACTCTGCGATCTTGAACGGTGGGGACACCTTGTTCTTAACGACCTTGAGTCGGGTGCGGTTACCGATAGCATCCTGACCATCTTTAAGAGTTTGGATTCGGCGCACATCACAACGAATGGAGGCGTAGAACTTCAACGCCTTACCACCGGTGGTGGTTTCTGGTGAACCGAACATGACGCCGATCTTTTCACGCAGCTGGTTAATAAAGATGGCGGTGGTGCCGGAGTTGTACAGAGCACCTGTCATCTTCCTCAGCGCTTGGCTCATCAAACGAGCTTGCAGACCAACGTGGCTGTCGCCCATTTCGCCTTCAATTTCAGCCTTTGGGGTCAGCGCTGCCACAGAGTCCACCACGATAATGTCGATCGCGCCGGAACGGACCAACATATCGGCGATTTCTAGAGCCTGTTCACCGGTATCCGGCTGTGATACTAACAGCGCATCAGTATCTACGCCGAGGTTGCGGGCATAATCTGGGTCAAGCGCGTGCTCAGCATCGATGAAGGCAGCAATGCCACCAGCCTTTTGAGCTTGAGCAATGGCGTGTAGGGCTACCGTGGTCTTACCGGAGGATTCTGGTCCATAGATCTCCACAATGCGACCACGTGGGAATCCACCAATACCTAGGGCAATATCAATTGCGGTGTTGCCGGAAGAGATGGTTTGGATTGGAGGGCGGTTTTCATCACCCAGGCGCATCACTGCACCTTTGCCAAAGTCCTTTTCAATGAGCGCCAGGGCGGCATCCAGTGCCTTTTGGCGGTCATCGCCCTTAACATTGGCGGTTTTTGAGGTTGTTTTCTTTGCAGCCATTTTTTGTCCTATTCCTTGTTAAATCTGACAGGTGCCAGCGGTGTTAGCTAAAAGTCTCTAAACAAAATGGATTTATGGTCCTACTTTGTTAGACCGTGGAAGTTGAAGATCGGATCCCCAGCGCGTCAAATTGTTGCTTCTGTGGATAGACGATAGAACATAGCCGGGACGTTCAAATTTCTAAACACCACTTTACACGCACAACTGTTCGAAACCCGAATCTAAACGAAAAATTTTTTAAAAGGCGTTAAAACCCTAATTTTTAATACCTAATGTCATCAGAGCCTAAACGGCGCTCCT
Organism: Corynebacterium callunae; assembly: GCF_046592015.1. GTDB lineage: Bacteria > Actinomycetota > Actinomycetes > Mycobacteriales > Mycobacteriaceae > Corynebacterium > Corynebacterium callunae_A. The sequence continues at coordinate 544,917 of NZ_JAWVOB010000001.1, read as the reverse complement.
CTGGGATGCTGAAATCATCGCAGAGCTGAATCCAGATTTCTCTCAAGTCTTCACCATTTTCCACAGCTTCATTAACGGTGACGCCGAAGCTGCCCAAGACATGAGAATGGGCAATCCACTCCCCTTTTGTTTGACCAAACTCATCTGCAATTAGATGCTGGAACTCCGATAAACGCATGCAGACAATCATACATGGCCATATTTAGCTAAAGCGCTGTGAGAATTGTGCACCCAAAATAAAAAGTGTGTTCCAGATTGCTTTTTGAACACCGTTCAGTAGTACAATTCATCCATGCACACTGATTCCCAGTCCCCAGCGCAGGTTTCTACCAAGAAGAGGCCCTCCTCCGCTAAGCGTCTTCAAGACCTCGCGCTCATCGCAGTTTTTGCTGCCCTCATTATTGTTTTGGCTTTTGTTTCCATCCCTGTGGGCACCGCTGGTGTGCCTATCGTTTTGCAGAACGCAGCTGTGGTTTTGGCTGGATTAGTTCTGGGCGGACGCCGTGGTTTCTTGGCAGCACTTTTGTTCCTTGCACTTGGACTCATCGGTTTGCCGGTTCTAGCTGGCGGACGCACCACCATCGCAGCACTCGCTGGCCCCACTGCAGGCTATATTGTGGGCTATTTGCTTTCCGCCTTAGTAGCAGGCTCCATTGCCTACCTTGCTCCAAAGAAGCGCGGAACCGGAATGTTCGTTGTGCTTGGCCTGGCAGCGCTTGCTGGACTTATCACCCAGTACCTCTGTGGTTCCATTGGCCTTACTTTGCGTGCAGGTATGGGCTTCGCCGAAGCAGCTACCGCTCAGCTGCCTTTCATCCTGCCTGACCTTGGCAAATTTGCGGTGATGGTCATCATCGCTGCTGGTGTCCATGCAGCCTTCCCTGATCTGCGCGCCAAGAAATAACGCAACTTTCCACCACACCCTTTGAATAGCCACTGCTTTAGGCTGTTCAAAGGGTGTCAGTATTAACTATGCCCTTCACCTAGAATTGCTTAATATGCCTGAAATCATCTTTGAGAACGCCGCCGTATCCTATGAGGACACCCTCATTTTGGAGCCAATTTCACTCACAATGCGGGAGCAACGTATTGGAATTATCGGTGCTAATGGTGGCGGAAAATCCACACTGATCAGGATGATTAATGGACTGGGAGAACCCACCACTGGCCGCGTCTTAGTTGACGGACTTGATCTCTCAGAAAAGGGCCGTGAAGTCCGAAAGAAGGTGGGCTATGTTTTTTCAGATGCAGAAAACCAAATCATCATGCCCACGGTGCGTGAAGATATCGCGTTTTCATTGCGACGCCAGAAGATGTCGCGGGAAGAACGCAATCACCGAGTAGATGAGATGTTGGCGCGCTTTAATTTGAGCGAACATGCAGATCAATCTCCGCATACTCTTTCCGGCGGCCAAAAACAGCTCCTTGCCCTGGCTGCGGTGTTAATTTTGGAACCGGAACTCATCATTGCCGATGAACCCACCACGCTGCTAGACCTGCGTAATCGTCTTTTAATTCGAGAAGTTTTTAGGGGACTTGAGCAGCAACTTATTGTGGTGAGTCACGATCTTGATTTCCTTAGCGATTTTGAGCGGGTTATTTGCATCGATAACCATAAGATCGCAGCTGATGGCCCTGCAGAGAGCACTATTGCTCACTATATTTCCTTGATGACAGAGTCGATTCGATGAAAAGCATTCCGCTTGGTGTGTATGTGGATGCCAATTCACCCATCCACCGACTAGCAGCTATCTGGAAGTTTCCACTGCTGTTGATCTTTATTATCGGCGGAGCAATTTTTGCCGATACTCCCCTGTTGGCCGGCGCCTTGGTGATCTTCATGGTGCTGCTTTATGCCATAGCCAAAACTCCCCTCAGAACAGCTTGGCAACAAATCTGGCCGGTTTTTCCCCTTTTGCTCTTCTTGGGTGCTTTTCAACTCTGGCAGCGTGGCTTTGATTTTGCGGCAACCACGGTATTTACGCTGCTCTCTGCAGTAATGGCGGCAATGCTTTTAACGCTGACGACCCGTTTGGAAGCGCTGATGGATGCGGTGGAAAAGATGTTGCAACCTTTTGCCCGTTTTGGCCTTCCGGTAGAGACCATTACCTTGGCAATTTCTCTCACACTACGTTTGATTCCGCTGCAATTGGCCACAGTCAATGAAGTCCTTGATGCTCGCAAAGCACGTGGAGCTGGCTTTTCTGTGGTTGCTTTTGGAACCCCGGTGATCATTCGTTCGATTCGCAGGGCCCGAAATATTGGCGATGCCCTCCTCGCCCGCGGAGCTGGCGACTAAACCTCCAAAGCGGAGGGGTTCGTCGAAAAGCGCACAAGAAAGCGGGGCAGGTAGTTGTACCTGCCCCGCTTTCTTGGTTTTTAAGCTTCGCCGCGCAATTCGCGCATGCGCTGAGCTACAGCGTCATCGGTGACGGTGGGCTCAGAGGTTGGAGCTGCAATGGACTCCTGCTTATTAGCTGCAGGAAGGGCACCACCAGCCATCTCCGCGCGGATCTGCTCCAGGCGGGAGTGACCAGCTAGCTGCACGCCAGCCTGCTCAACCTCAGCCATGCGACCCTCAACGGAGTTCTGCGCTAGCTCAGCCTGACCCAAAGCGTTAGCGTAACGACGCTCAATCTTCTCGCGGACCTGGTCAAGGTTAGGAGAGCTGCCATTGGTCATGGAGTTCATGGACTTCAAAGACTCGGAAACCTTCTCCTGCATCTTGGCTTGCTCCAGTTGGCTCAGCAGCTTGGTGCGCTCAGCAACCTTCTGCTGCAGTGCCATGGAGTTACGCTCCACTGCCTTCTTGGCCTGCTCAGCCTGCTGCAGGGCCTGATCGTGCAGCTGCTTGGTATCGTCAACGGACTGCTCCGCGGTGACCAGCTGCGCAGCAAAAGCCTCAGCGGCATTTTCATACTCGGTAGCCTTCTGCACGTCGCCCTCAGCGCGGGCCTTGTCGGCCAACTGAATTGCCTGGCGGGTGTTGCCCTGCAGCTTCTCAATCTCAGCCAAACGGCGGTTGAGCTGCATTTCTAGCTGACGCTGATTACCGATAACAGCAGCTGCCTGCTGGGAAAGCTCCTGGTGCTGGCGCTGTGCATCTTCGATGGCTTGCTGGATCTGCACCTTTGGATCAGCGTTTTCCTCAATCTTTGAGTCAAACAATGCCATCAGGTACTTCCATGCCTTGGAGAATGGATTAGCCATATTGAAAATGAGCCTTCCTAAATATCTGAATCAGATGAATTCGCTAAGTTCCAGGGAACTTCGTCGCAGTCCATAATAGCCACACTTTGAAGACGATGGTGGCTGGAAATGAAACCAACATCGCTTTTCGACGAATCCCCACACCGTCCCTGCCACCTGGGCACCCAGGGGGCGCACAACTGGCAGGCCTTAAGAATGCGGACTAAACACGAGCGAGATCTTCTTCGGCTGCACGTACAGCCATGGATCCGGCAGCTTCAATGAGCACATCAGCAACGCTGGCTCCCAGGGCGTGGCACACGGCGGCGAGAAGCTCCGAGGAAACTTCTTTGCGGCCACGTTCCAGCTCTGAAAGATAACCAGGCGATACTCGTGAAAGCTCAGCTAGCTCGCGCAAGGTTACGCCTTTGTCTGCGCGGAATGATCGTAGTGCAGCGCCAAGTGCCTCGCGCAAGAGAGGCTCCGGAGCCTTTCTGGTAGCAGCCTGAGTAATAGGCTTTTCTAAAAGGGTTGTGTAAGTAACCATCGTTAGGTTCAACTCTCTTTCCCTTGAATTTGTTCCCAGCTTACCTAAGAACTTGAGTCAATCACACTCAATTTGTTGGATCAACAGACGGAAGGATTCTGCAACAGCAGCCTCCCGGATGATATTCCTACCTTGTTCAGCCAAGATTACCTGTTGTTCACTTTTAAACGCAGGAAAAGTCTGAATTGTTCCCATGGCGTTCTCCAAATGGTAATTTTCTTTTGTTTCGGCCTCTGCCTCGGGTAAAGGAGGTCCCGCAATGCCGATCCACACCTCCCCAACTGGACGTCCATCTTGCTTTTCGGGACCAGCGACACCGGTTAGCGATACCGCCCAATCAGACTCACATACCTGTTGCGTCCCTTGTGCCATGGCTGCTGCACATTCTGCAGAAACCACCCCAAATTGCTCGACAATCTCCCGAGGTACGCCGGCCAATTTCATTTTTAGCTCGGTGGCATAAGTAACTAAACCGCCACGGAGCACAGCGGAGGCACCAGGAATTGCGGCAATCGAGGCACTAGCCAAACCTGCACTCAAGGATTCACAAAAGGCAAGAGTTTGTCCCTTTTCCCGTAAAAGGCGAACTAGCTGGCTAGCAAGCTCATTTGTGTTTCCACCACTACTGGGACTTAGGTGCGCGTCCATGACTTAGTCCTATTTGGAACTATGGTCAGCAGATTTGCCGGCGGTGCGGGAATCCCACAGGTATTGCAGGCCGGTAACCACGGTGACAATCATGGCCAAATACATCACGATCTGGCTTGGAATATCCATCCACGCTGGCAAAGGGCAAAGATAGAGAGCAACTGCCACTGTTTGCAGCACGGTTTTAAGCTTGCCGCCCTTGGAGGCCGGAACCACATTGCCATTTCGCAATTGGAAGAAGCGCCAAATGGTAATGCCGAATTCGCGAATCACGATGAGGATGGTGACCCACCAGGGCAAAATTCCTATGATATTAAAGGAGACAAACGCTGTTGTCATCAATGCCTTATCCGCGATGGGATCGGCGATCTTGCCAAAGTTGGTCACCAAACCGCGGGCGCGAGCAATATCGCCATCTAGTTTGTCGGTAATCATCAACAAAATAAAGACAACTAATGCCCACCAGGCGAAGGCGTTATTTTCGGTTTTTCCTTCTAAAGTAAGCCAAGCAAAAAGTGGAATAACAATGATGCGCAAGCTGGTCAAGAAATTAGGCAAATTCCAATTGGAAGGCTGCGTCGATGGAGTCGAAGAGGTCGAAGTAGACGTCGCTGTTTGAGCCTTATTGTTTCCTTGAGCCACCCCAGAATTCACGGAATTCTTTCGGCGGTCCTGTGCGCCATTGGCGCCTGCTGATGCATCATTCACGATCTATTACCCTACCTGCCTTGTTTTAAGACACAACGTTTAGCTGAGCTGAGTGCACTGTCTTAAACTTCATGGATTTTAATCACTACCGGCTTTTCGTTTTCTAGCTCTGCACTATGTTCCACGATAGGCCTCAAAGTCTACGGTGTCTCGGAAGCAATTATGATGTATGCGCTCACGCCCCGCTTCAGACTTCAAAAACTAAAGGAGAACAGAGCGAGAACAGGGAGAAATAAATCACCCCTCAGCGGTAGCCAGAGCCTAAACTAAGTGTTTATGACCTACTTTGCAGTTACTTATAGCTATAGCCCTGATAGTGAAGCCGTTGTAGCGGCTCGCCCCGTCCACCGCGAATTCGTTGCTTCTTTGCTGGCTGAAGGAAAGATCGTCGGTTCCGGTCCTTTCACCGATGGTGAGGGTGGCGCACTGATTGTCATCGCTTTGCCAGAAGGCTCCACCCTGGTTGATGCTGAAACCGTGATGAACAATGATCCTTTTTATAAGGAAGGTGTTCTAGACAACCGAACCATCCAAACCTGGAACCCTGTTTCCAAGATTTTCTAGATTTCGCCCAGCATTCCAAAAGCCTCAGCTTGTCGTCGAAAAGCAAAAAGGAGCGAGGGGGTCAGCCACGGTGGCTGACCCCCTCGCTTTAGTTATTGCTCAAGGTTGAAGCGTTTAGCGCTTATCTTTTGGAGCTTTGGTGGTGGAAGCAGATTGCTCTACTGCTTGGGCAGCTGCTTCTTCTGCGTCCCACTTGTCGCCATCATTCTTAGATGGGTTCCAGCGTGGAGGGATAGCGTTTTGTGCTTCATCACGCTTGTTCTTGATGATGGAAGCAACAACCGTAACTACCAATACACCAACAATGAAGACCAGGGAGAATACGGTGGCTACTTCAGGTACTGCCACTGGCTCGCCGCCGTTGATGAAAGGCAGCTTGTTTTCATGCAGTGCGTGCAGACCAAGCTTGGCACCGATGAACAGCAGGATAAGACCCAGGCCATAAGGCAGGTAAACCAGGCGGTCAAGCAGGCCGTCCAGCAGGAAGTACATTTGGCGCAAGCCCAACAGTGCAAAGGCATTGGTGGTGAAGACGATATATGGCTCAGAGGTAATACCGTAGATCGCAGGAATGGAGTCCAGTGCGAACATCAGGTCAACCATGCCGATGGAAACCAGTGCCACAAATAGTGGGGTGAGGTGCAGCTTGCCATTTGCGCGGTGGGTGAGCTTGTCACCGTGGTAACCCTCGGTAACCGGGATTACCTTGCGCAGCATCTTGATGACTGCCATGTCATTAGGATCGGTTTCTGGGGTGTCGCGAACTTCATCCCAGATCAGCTTCACTGCGGTGTAGATCAACCAGATAGAGAAGATATAGAAGACGTCAGACCAGGCTTCAATAACTGCAGCGCCGAGCAAAATGAAGACCAAACGGAATACAAGTGCCAGTGCGATACCAATGAGCAGTACCTTCTGCTGGTACTTACGTGGGATCTTGAAGGCACCCATAATCAAGGCGAAGATAAAGAGATTATCAACGCTCAAGGCCTTTTCGGTCACATAGCCGGTGAAGAACTCAATACCGTGCTGGTGCGGATTGCCTGGCTCACCCCAAGTGAACCAAAGGAAGATACCGAATACGCAGGCGAGGCCAACATAAAAGAGGCTCCAATAAGCGGATTCTTTAATGCTTGGCTCGTGCGGGGTGCGAACGTGTGTGTAGAAGTCGAAAATAAAGAATGCAGCAACCACCGCAACGGTGATTACCCAAGTTAACAAGTTAACTTCCATAGAAAAAGAACCTCCGGTTCTTGGTCGTTGAAAAAGAACCAGAGGTCTCCCCCACCCGAACGCTCCTCAAGGCCAGTTAAAAAAATCTGTCAAAGCCAAATGCGAGAAGTGATGGTGGGCCAGTGTGACCGGGAATCAGGGCTACTTAACTAGGTATCAAGTAGCTGGTTTGGATTCCGTGTTGACGATCAACGCTGCTTATGGGGTACTCCCCTCCAATACGGAAAAACTATAACCTAATCCGGCTGATATTGCCACCTAGAAAAGGTGACACCTAAGAGCGTAAAAGCTCTTAGGTGTCACCTTTTTATTCTCTAATTTGTTTGCTACTGGGCCCAAACGGGGAGACGCTTAGAAGGCTCCGCGGGAAGGGTCAGCTCGCACCACATTGGTTTCTGGGGCAGCATCTTTACCACCGGAGTCCAGCTCCGCTTCGCTATCTGCTGCTCCGTCATCCCAATTGTCCTCCTTGGGAGCATCGGCTGGATCAGCACCCTTGAGCATCCAAATAATGGTTTCAAGCTCTTCCGGCTTGACCAGCACCTCACGTGCCTTAGAACCTTCTGAAGGCCCAACCACGCCACGGGATTCCATTAGGTCCATCAAACGACCAGCCTTTGCAAAACCAATACGCAATTTACGCTGCAGCATTGAGGTGGAACCCATTTGGGAAGTCACCACCAGCTCCACTGCTTCCAGCAGATCCTCCAGGTCATTTCCGATGTCTGCATCAACCTTCTTGGCTTCGGCAGCCTTGTCCTCGGTAACACCCTCGGTGTACTCAGGCTGGCGCTGCGCCTTGGCAGCTTCCACCACCGCTTGAATTTCTTCATCGGTTACAAAGGCGCCCTGAATACGCTGGGGCTTGCCAGCACCCTGTGGAATAAAGAGGGCATCGCCCATACCAATGAGCTTTTCGGCACCGCCCTGGTCCAAAATAACGCGGGAGTCAGTCAAGGAGGAAGTGGCAAAGGCAAGGCGGGAAGGCACGTTGGTCTTAATCAGACCGGTAACCACGTCCACAGAAGGACGCTGAGTTGCCAGCACCAGGTGGATACCAGCGGCACGTGCCTTCTGGGTGATACGCACAATGGACTCTTCAATTTCCTTAGGCGCAGTCATCATCAAGTCAGCGAGCTCGTCGACCACACACACGATATAAGGGTATGGGCGGTATTCACGCTGGGAACCTGCAGGAGCCTGGATTTCGCCAGACTTCACCTTGCGGTTGAAGTCCTTGATATGGCGCACGCGGGTCTGCTTCATGTCCATATAGCGGTGCTCCATCTCCTCAACTAGCCACTGCAATGCAGCTGCAGCTTTCTTCGGCTGGGTGATGATGGGAGTAATCAGGTGCGGAATTCCCTCATAAGGGGTCAATTCCACCATCTTCGGGTCAACCAGAATCAGGCGCACTTCTTCTGGCCGCGCACGGGTCAGCAAAGACACCAGCAAGGAGTTCACAAATGCGGACTTACCGGAACCGGTGGAACCAGCAACAAGCAGGTGTGGCATCTTCTGCACGGAGTAGGAAACAAAATCGCCTTCAATATCCTTGCCCAAACCAATGAGCATGGAGTCCTTATTATCAACCGTGGCCGGCGCATTGAGCACATCACCCAAACGCACCATTTCACGGTCAGTATTAGGCACCTCAATACCCACAGCAGACTTACCCGGAATAGGAGTAAGCAAACGGATATTCTCCGTCGCTGCCGCATAAGCAATATTGGACTGCAGGTTGGTGATCTTGGAAACCTTCACACCAGCGCCCAACTCAATTTCATAACGAGTCACTGTGGGGCCACGGGAGAAGCCAGTCACCGTCGCATCAACGTTAAACTCACGGAAAACATCAGTAATCGCTTCAATCATGCGGTCATTGGTTTCCGAACGCAGCTTGGCAGGCTCGCCTGGAATCAGCAAATTCGCGCTCGGCAACACATAGGTGCTGTCGCCATCGCTAACAATTTCCGCTGGCGTTGGTGCAGCCGGCTTTTCAACCTTGGCAGGAACCGGATCCATACCCGAACGCTGAATAATCGCCTGACGCATGCTTTCACGTGAAGCAGCAACCGCATCAGTAGCCGGAGTCTTGGCTACAGCCTTGACATCTTCATCAGTGATAGCCGGGAATTCATCGGTTTCGCTCACACTAGGCTTAAAGAGGCTTTTCGACGCCTCCCTCGGCGCTGGCTGAGGTTCGGCGACAGGAGCTGGGGTTTCTTCCTCAACTGGGTAACGGTCCAAAGGCGCCGCGGGGCGGCGCGTGGATACGGTCGGAGCAGCTGCCGGTGGTGGAGTTGCTGGCACTCGACGACGTGGCGTGCGGGAAGTAGACCGCGCTGGAGCCGCTGGAAGTTCACGGCCCTTTGCGCGGGATTCAATGACCTTATCTACATGCCCATAAAGATCATCGTCATCTTCGTCTGCAAAATCTTCTTCACGGCGTCCACCGGCAAAGCCGAAGTAGGAGCCGATAAACTCCCCAAATTCGCGGATACTAATTCCGGTGGTTTTTAGCGCACCCCAAAAGAGCACCAAAATAAGGATTGGAACAGCCAAAAACACTGAGAAGCCCATTTCCAATGGCGCACCAATCCAGGCACCGATTGCTCCGCCGGCGGACTTTCGCCCTTCCCAATCAACAGGGTTACCGGCAAAAAGGTGAATCAGGCCAAGCATGCTCACAATGATCACGCCAATGCCGAGACTCACGTGGCCCTGATGTTCTTTCTCAGGGGTGTAGTGCAGCATCAATGCAATGGCTAATGCGATCAGTGCTAGTGGCAAGATCCACGCACCAGCACCGATGGTCAAGTGCACAATATCAGCAATAAAGTTGCCGATCGGTCCACCAATTCCCAACCACACTGCAGCACCCAACACGATGGCTACGCCAACGAGGCTAAGTGCAATTCCATCAGCGTGCTCATCGGTATAGTCACTTACCCGATTGCGCAGCGGTACCTGATCTTCTTGATCATCAATGTCCAAATCCAGCTCAGGTTCTGCAGCTTTGCTTCGAGACTTTCGAGCGGCGGGTTTCGTTGAGATCTCCTCCTCGAAGTCATCATCTAAATCATCATCAAAGTCACCGCGGCGTGACCACCCCAGGTCTGCAACGGAACGGGTAAGTTTTCCTACTCCCCCGGCGGTTGCGCTAAAGATCGTGCCAATTCCAGAAACCACAGCCCGAAAAGCACTGCCGGTCCTTTCTTCTGATGTATCAGCTGCACGACGTGCAGTCATCGAGGAAGTAAATACGGCAGTTTCGGTGCTATTGCTTCTGGAGACAGGTTTGCTTCTCCGGGGAGTCGATGCCGTTTTAGGGCCTGTCGACTTTCCGGATGATCGAGAGCTCCCCCGCTTGGGTGCGCCGTTTCTGACAGTCATGGCTTTAACACTAGTCGCTTAAACCACACTATTCACAGCGGCACCACGCGGTTTTGGTGATTCTTTTAGAGGCTCGCCAAGTTCAGGTTGGAGGTGTCTCCCTCGATGTCAACGTTGACAACTTTACGACCATAGATCCACAAGATGAGCTCCCCTACCCCACCTTGAACCCTAATTACTGACTGTCCATCCTTTGAAACACCGGACTTATCGTTATACACAATGCGCGGCATTCCGGTTGGTGCTAAAATCACCGGACGATCCGCCTTAATGAAGCGCGGTGCGGACATCTTTAATAAACGATGCAACTCACGGGCATGTTCAGGGGAAATCTCACGCTCTTCCACCAGCTCACCCGGAGTAAGCGCACCACGGCGTACATCCTCATGGTGAATAAAGTGCTCCATAGCATTGCCTATAGAGTCAAGGGCACGCCATGGATTTAACCCCTTTGGCCCGGCTGCCCATTCATATACAACATCCTCATAGGGGCGTTCCAGATTCTGTTCAGTGAGTTCTTCGGCTGGATCTCCACCAACAGGAAGTTGTGAACGCAGGAATGACAGTGGGTGCTGCTCGCGGACCAAGAGGTGCACGGCAAGGTCCCTTGTTTTCCATTCACCACAAAGGGTTGGTGCATCTGGCCCTTTTTCTAGCAGGGCATCTTTGAGCGCTTCTCTTTCAAAAGCCGAAAGTTTCATGATGCCAAGCCTAGACACTTTTTCATTTCCATACTTAAAGCTAAAGGGTCTTCGTGGTCATATATGACAACGAAGACCCTTTAGCGGAATTTAGGAGGATATCACTGGCTGATCAAGCATGGCTCCTTCAGCTTTGCGATTGAGGTATCGGTGTCGCAGGTGCTGATAAGCACTCACCCCAAGCCCAAGAGCTAAGAAACCATAAATCGCCCAGGTAATTGGCGAGGCCACCAGGATGGAAAGACTACCTTCAGACACTGCCAATGCTCGACGCAATTCGGTTTCCGCCATTGGCCCTAGCACTACAGCGATGAGCACCGGTGCAATGGGGATATTAAAACGACGCATCATAAACCCAAGAAGTCCGAGGGCAATCAGAATCCAAAGATCAAACACTGAGGATCCAATCGAGTACACGCCGAGAACGGAAAGAACAGTAATGCCTGCGTAGAGATACTGGCGAGGAATATTGAGTAACTTTGCCCACATTGGCGCAAAGGACCAGTTCAAGATAAGTAGAATGACCAATCCAAGAAAAAGAGATGCAAGCAATGCCCAGACCAAATCTCCAGACCGCTCGAAGAGCAATGGACCTGGCTGCATGCCATATTGCTGGAACGCCGCGAGCATAATCGCTGCTGTCGCCGAGGTCGGAAGACCTAAGGCAAGCAAAGCTCCCATAGCAGTTCCCGCGGTTGCATTACCCGCAGCTTCGGGCGCAGCAAGTCCTTTGATCGAACCTGTGGTTCCAAACTCCTTGTCTCCAGCTCGCTTTGCTAGCTGCTTTTCCGTTCCATATGCCAAGAAGGTTGGAACCTCGGAGCCACCAGCGGGGATAAGTCCAAAGGGAGCACCAAAGGCAGTGCCACGTAGCCACGCTGGAAGCGCTCGACGGAAATCTGCTTTTGAAAGGCGTGCCATTCCCTTAGGTTGGATAAGGGTTGGCATTTCCTCGCGGTGAATTCGAGAGGCAACTCGAAGTACTTCACCGAGTGCCAAAAGGCCAACGGTAATGACGATGATCGAGATACCATCGAAAAACTCTGCTGATCCAAAAGTAAAGCGCGCCGTGCCCGATGGACCATCGATACCTACCATCACTAGCGCTAAACCGATTCCTAGTGCAGCGAGACCACGGAACACAGACTCAGCAACAACTGCTGAGATTGCCAGAAATGCTCCCACTGCCAAGGCAAAGTATTCTGCTGGCCCAAAGACCGTTGCGAGTTTTACCAACTGCGGTGCAAAGAACACGACCAGCGTGGTCGCTACGAGTCCACCAATAAATGCACCTAACGCGGCTGTGGCCAAGGCCTTGGCAGCTTGACCGTTTTTAGCCATACGGTGACCCTCAAATGTTGAGGCAATAGCGGAGGAGTTTCCTGGAGTGTTAAGCAAAATTCCGGCCGTGGAGTCTCCGAAGAGTCCGCCAAAATAAACCCCGGCAAACATAATGAAGGCACCCGTAGGATCCAAGGCAAATGTAATTGGAAGTAGGAGTGCCACAGCCATTGCGGAGCCTAAACCTGGTAGCACGCCTACGGCGGTTCCAAGAATCGCACCCAGCAGAAGCCAGAGCAGATTGATTGGAGTGAGCGCGTTAGAAAATCCGTCAAGAAGTAGTGAGAGCTGGTCCATTAGAGGAGTCCTTCCAAGAATCCGGGAGGTAGCGGCAATCCTAGGCCGTCGTTAAACGCGAGCTGAATGATGGATGCAAACAAGAGAGCAACCCCGAGATCAAAAATCGTCCTTTTAGATCCGAGCGCCCGGACAACGATCCAAAAGAGAAAGGTTGCGGAAAATATCCAACCGATTGGTTTGAGAGCGATGGTAAAGATAATTAGGCCGCCGACAATTAGGCCAACGGTTTTCCAGTCAGAGTAAGTCGCCCATTGTTCTGAGTATCTGCTATAGCGACGTCGTACTCTTTCGCGGTCGACCATGCCGAGGTCGGAAAGCAAATCTTTGGAAAAGTTGCCGCGTCCCGGGTGTGGTTCACCGTCAGGCAGCTGTGGGTGAGTCACCACGGAAAAAAGAATGGCTGCCGCAGATACATAGAGGAGTATTGCAATAAGAATAGGAAAGAACTGTGGTCCAGGAGTTTGACTACCAAGGACGGTCATGGTCAATCCACCAATTAACATGATGGTTGCAATAACCACAATGACAACGACAAATCCAAGCTCTCCACGGCCGGCAAACCATCCCCACCGAGATTTGGTGCCAAGCGATTCATGTTCATGATGAACTAGGTCAACGGCTGAGTTTTCATCCTCCGGGATTGCATTCGTGGAAGAGTTAAGCGGTTGTTGAGTTGTCATAATCCTAGCTCCTTAACAATTTGACGTGCAGTAGTTACTTCCTCGCCGATAAACTGCTCAAATTCCGCGCCGACCTGGTAGGTGTCTACCCAGCTATTCCTTTGAACAGCTTCTTGCCATGCAGGCTGAGCATGCAGCTCTGCGACGATATCCATGAGTTCTTGTTTCGCTTCCTCACTAATGCCCGGAGGTGCAACAAACCCACGCCAGTTGGACATCGACACGTCAACTCCTTGTTCGATGAAAGTTGGGACATTATCGCCCTCTAGCCTGGTTTCTGAAGAAATTGCCAAGGCCCTCAAGGTTCCTGCCTCGATCTGATCTTTTACTTCGTTGTATCCGGAGATACCGGCCGAGGTCGTGTGAGCGAGAAGAGCATTGAGTGCCTCACCTCCACCGGAATATGCAATGTAGTTGACTGCCGATGGCTCAATTCCTCGTGCTTGTGCGAGCAATCCACTTAATAGATGGTCAATTGAGCCAAGGGAACCGCCACTGATGGAATTTTGACCTGGGTTTGCTTCCCACGCGACGAGAAAGTCCTCCAAAGTTTGGAAAGGAGAATCCGCGGGAACCACAAGCACCGAGTAATCATCTGCTAAGCGGCCAATGGGAGTGACGTCGTCAAAGGACTCCTCATTTCTCGCCAATTCAATAGCGCCTACCATTACCCCACCAGTTGTCAGGAGCATGTCTTCGCGACCAACTTCTTGAATAAATTGACTAAGTCCGATCGTTCCACCCGCACCAGGAATGTTAACTACCTGGGGGTTCGTAACGATTCCACCTTCTCGCATTACTGCTTGGGCTTCACGTGAAAAGCCATCCCAACCTCCGCCAGGCGCAGCCGGCGCAACGATTGTGAGTTTGCTTCGAGCGGTACTTATTCCGCCGCTAGACGCCGCGCTCATCAAAGCAAAAGCCGCAACCACTGCAACTACAACCGCAAAGATCCCTGTCCTTAAGTGTGAAGCATTCATATCCTGCCCCTTCGGTAGCTGCCCATCTTAAGTTCCCCTCTCAAAACGTTTTGAATAATTGTATACATTTGTACACCATGACACAGATCACAACAAGAGTAGATTTGAGGAATTTCTCGATTATTTAGCATTAAAACCCCGCTACTTCGGGAATGAGGATGCCATTCAGGGGATAAGTTTTTTCAAAATAAAGGTTGACAAGAAAGAATGAATACAGTTGTATACAAAGGGTGAACGCACTACCCCACACTGAAAGGATCATCATGACCCAGGAAAACCTTCGGCCGGAAAACGATGCAGACGTCATTGTTGTCGGTGGCGGAAATGCCGGCTTCACCGCTGCCCTCGCTGCAGCAACCCGCGGACGTAAAGTAATCCTCCTTGAGCGAGGTCTCGAAGACATGGCCGGCGGAAATAGCTTCTACACTGCCGGTGCCACCCGCATTGCACACGATGGCCTCGAGGATCTCAAGGATTTGGTGGAATTCGACGAGCGTCATGAAACCACCATCGTTCCTCCTTACTCCGCCGAGGAATACACCGCTGACCTGGTCAAGGTAACCGAAGGGAAAAATGACCCTGAGTTGACCAAAGTTTTGGTTGAGGAAGCCGCCCCAACGTTGCGTTGGCTAAAAAGTCTCGGTTTGAGGTACCGCCTCATGTATGAGCGTCAAGCTTATGAGCGTCCCGATGGTTCCTTCCTCTTTTGGGGCGGACTACATGTTGGCAACGTGGGTGGCGGCGAAGGTCTCATTGCCGATCACACCCGTGTGGCCCTAGAAAACGGCGTCGACATCCGATATGGTCACCGTGCACTTGCTCTCATTACCGAAGACAATCGCGTAGTCGGAGTTCGAGGTGAGAATCCCGCTGGAGATTTCGAACTCTATGCAGAGTCCGTGATCATGACTGCTGGCGGATATGAATCAAACCCACAGTGGCGCGAAGAGCACCTCGGACAAGGCTGGGAAAATGCGAAAGTTCGTGGCACCCCATATAACCAAGGCGACATGATCAAGGCAGCATTGGAGATCGGTGCTGATAAGGGTGGGGACTTCTCTACCTGCCACTCAGTGCAGTGGGATGCTTTTACCCCTAATAATGAGTCAAATCGCGAGTTAACAAACCGTCTAACCCGCCAAAGCTACTTCTTGGGTGTCGTTGTTAATAAGAATGGTGAGCGCTTCCTTGACGAGGGAGCGGACTTCCGAAACTACACCTACGCTAAGTACGGCAAGGAAATTCTTAAGCAGCCAGATTCCATTGCTTATCAAATTTTCGATGCTACTCTGCGCCCCATGCTGCGCACCGAAGAATACGATATGCCTGAAATTTCTGTGCAGCAGGCAGATACGGTCGAAGAGCTCGCAGCAAAAATCAATCTTGATCCCCAGGCACTTTCACGCACCATCAACGACTACAACGCAAACGTTGATCGTGAAGTAGAGTTCGACCCTACAGTGAAAGATGGTAAATCCTCTTCCACTTCGCCACATAAGAGCAACTGGGCTTCCCCGCTGGAAAATGGCCCTTTCTACGCTTATGCAGTGACTTGTGGCATCACCTTCACCTTCGGTGGTGTTAAAACTGATACCGAAGGACGTGTTCTCAACGAGCAAGGTGAACATATCCCAGGACTCTTTGCCGCAGGTGAAATGTTAGGTGGCCTTTTCAGCACCAACTACCCAGGTGGTTCCGGACTTGCAGCAGGATGTGTCTTTGGACGGCGCGCAGGCTCTATCGCCTAAAGCTGCAGGCTAAGATAAAAATAATCACGTAATTTTCTTCTTAGGAGGTGCCCACAATGACAGAAACACGCAAAATCGATGTGGATTCTATATATGCGGAATTGCGCAGTGAAATCTTGTCAGGAACTCACCCCGCTGGTGCACCATTTAAGGAGATTCCACTTTCCAAACGCTTTGGAGTTTCACGAACTCCAATGAGGCAAGTACTCTCCCGCTTGGAACAAGAAAAACTTCTGGTTCGAGAAGACCGCGGGTTAAAAGTGCCTGCTGCAAATCCAGAAAGTGTGGTGCAGGTCTACGACCTTCGAATTCAATTGGAAGGTACTGCCGCAGCAGAGGCCGCACGCGCTCATTCTTTACGCAATCTCCTCGAATTGGAAGCACTGTTCACGCGAGATCGGTCTTTGAAAGATCCCAGCAACACAGAAATGATTGCTACCAACTTAGAATTCCACGCCGCAGTGTGGAAAGCCACCCATAATTCGGTGTTGGTGGATATTTTAGAAAGGTTGACTACCCATCTAATTCAAACTCCCAAACCCACACTTGCGGTCTCTAATAGATGGGCAGAGTCGCTTGACGAGCATGAGGCATTGATTCGCGCAATTGAAAATCGCGATGAAGCACTCGCACGTCAATTAGCAGAGGAACACATGAAAACTGCTAAGTCGATTCGACTCAAACTCTTTAGAGAAAGCGCTCAACAATATTTATAGAAAAAGGGCCAGCATCTCCCATTGAGATGCTGGCCCTTAAATCTTTTCGTCGAAAAGCGCTGCTTTTAGAGGGATTCCCTGGAAGCGCGGACTTCGTCGTCGCCGATGCTGACGGTGTCAGAAGTCATTGGAATAACAGTCGGCATGATGACCGGCTGACGCTTCCACTTCTGCTCCACAAAGCGGGAGATCTTGCGACGCATCTGCTGGACCATACGATAAGGATCGTTTTCGCCTTCGGCGGCCAGATCGTTCATCGTGATTTCAGCTAGCTCAGTAACCTCAGACATCATGGACTTCGCATCATCAGAGAAGCCACTGGTCTGAACGGTTGGGCGCTCCAGCAAACGGCCGGTGCGGTTATCGATCACCGAGGTGATGGAGATAAGTCCGCCTTCGCCGAGGGAAGTACGGTCAGCCAAGATGTCAGCATCGATATCACCCATGGTGACACCATCGACATAGAGGTTGCCCACTGGAATCTGTCCAACGACCTTTGCGTGACCGTTAACAAGGTCAACAACCACACCGTTTTGAGCGAGCACAACGTTGTCGCGCTGCACGCCGGTGGAAATTGCCAGTTCCTTGTTGGCACGCAGATGGCGCCATTCGCCGTGCACAGGCATAGCGTTCTTGGGACGAGCTGCGTTGTAAAGGAACAACAACTCTCCGGAGTAGCCGTGGCCAGAGGTGTGAACCTTGGCATCGCGGCCGGTCACCACGGTGGCACCGATCTGGGACAGCATGTTGATTACGCCGAAGACAGCTTCTTCATTGCCTGGCACCAAGGAGGAGGACAGGATGATGAGGTCGCCATCGCGCACAGTGATCTGACGGTGTTCGCGACGAGCCATGCGGGAAAGTGCAGCCATTGGCTCACCCTGGGTACCGGTGGTTACCAGCAGTACCTTGTGTGGAGCCATACGTGCAGCTTCATCCATGGTGATAATGGTGCCACGAGGAGCCTTGAGGTAACCCAGCTTTTCTGCGATTTCCATATTGCGGATCATGGAACGACCGTTGAAGGCAACCTTGCGGTTGGCGGCAACTGCTGCATCCACTGCTGCCTGAACGCGGTAAACGTTGGAGGCAAAGGACGCAAGAATAACGCGCTGCTTGGCTTCGCCGATGAGGCGCTTTAAGGTTGGGCCAACTTCAGCTTCAGATCCGGATACACCAGGGGTGGTGGCGTTGGTGGAATCGCAAAGCATGAGGTCAACACCCTCATCGCCGAAGCGAGACAGTGCTGGCAGGTCAGTTGGACGTCCATCGGTTGGAGTCTGGTCGAGCTTGATGTCACCGGTGTGGATAACAAGACCGGCTGGGGTCTTAATTGCAAGGCCGAGGCAGTCTGGAATGGAGTGATTTACAGCCCAGAAACGGATATTGAATGGCCCGCGATTCTCATTGGACTGCTCGTTAACTTCGATCAGCTTTGGACGCTGACGGTGCTCTTTACACTTGGCAGCAATAAGAGCCAAGGTGAATCGAGAAGCCAGGATTGGGATATCGTGGCGCAGTTTCAGCAGCCAAGGAATAGCGCCAATGTGGTCTTCGTGGCCGTGGGTAACAACCAGTGCTTCCACGCGGTCCAGGTGCTTTTCGATAGGACCGAAATCTGGCAGGATCAGGTCCACGCCAGGCTCGCCGGAGGATGGGAAGAGCACGCCACAGTCCACGATAAGCAGACGGTTGTTGTACTCAAACACGGTCATGTTACGGCCGATTTCAGAGATACCACCCAGTGCGTAAATGCGCAGGCCGCCGGTGGGGGCCTTTGGTGGTTCTGGCAGACGCTGGGTGAGATCAGCGCCCTGCATGGACTTCACCACATTGCGACGACCGCGGTTTCCGCCCTGGTTGTTGCGGTTGCCACCTTGATTGTTGCGGTTTCCGCCTTGGTTATTGCGGTTGCCACCCTCTTGACGTGCGGCACCCTCGTTGTTCTGGGATGCACCGGATCCGCGACGGCTGCGTCCGCCCCGTCGATTAGCGTTATTACGGCTGCGGTTGTTGCCACCGTTGTTGCTCTCTGCAGCGTTATCGGCCGCGGAGTCACCGGACTCAGTGGACTTGGAGGAGTCCCGATTGTCGTTTCCGGCGTTGTTGTTTTTCTCGGTACCCTGAGTGGCAGGTGCTTCGGGAGCCTGGAAAATTGGGGCTTCCACAGCATTTTCCTGACCAGCCTCTGGTGGGCCAGCCTTGCGGGTAACCTTCCGGGCGCGATTTCGGGATTCATTCATATTTATAGAACTCCAGCTTTATTCATGTCTGCTCGGAGAGCCTCAAGTTCCTGCTCATTGGGAGCAATAATTGGAAGACGTGGCTCTCCTACGTTGATGCCCTGCAGTTGCAGAGCAGCTTTTGCCATACTGACCCCACCCAGGCGAGCCTGAGATGCAACCAGCGATGCTAATTTGACGTTTATTTCCCGCGCACGGGCGAGGTCGCCTTCCTCGAAGCTTGTGTACAGCTCGCGCAACTCATTGGGAGCCACATGTCCAATAACGGAGATGAAGCCGGATCCACCCAATGCTAGCCAAGGGAGGTTGAGCGCGTCATCGCCTGAGTACCAGGCAAGACCCGTTTCTTGGATCAGTGGCGTTGCTGCGACGAGATCACCTTTGGCATCCTTAACGGCTTTAACCGTGGGCAACTCGCTTAGACGTCTAATCGTATCAGACTCAATAGGAATAGCCGATCGACCAGGAATGTCATAGAGGCAAATGGGAAGGTCAGTTGCCTGCGCAATTTCACGAAAATGGCGGTAGACACCCTCCTGGCTGGGCTTGGAATAGTAAGGAGTTACTACCAAAAGCCCATCTGCGCCAGCAGCGGCTGAGGTCTTGGCCAATTCCACAGAAGAAGCAGTGTTATTAGTACCAGCGCCGGCGATGAGCTTTGCGCGGTCACCAACCTCTTCTCGGATGGCCTTGAGCAGGTCAAGTTTTTCGGCAGTGGTTGTTGTGGGTGATTCACCAGTGGTGCCCGCAAGAACTAAGGAATCTAGACCATTGTCCACCAGATGCGCTGCAAGCTGGCGGCCAGCGGCGATATCAATTTCGCCCGATTCCTTAAATGGAGTAACCATAGCTACTCCAACAGTGCCAAAGTACTCTACTCCGGTCTTTGAAATTAAACCTGTGCTCATGGAGACCAAGATTACCTTCTTCCCTGCTTTGGGGGTTCACCACCCCTCGAATCTGCAACTTCTTTCGTTTAATTTTAATCCCGCACTATTACTGCCAAAGCTAACCTGGGAATAAAATCAACAACCAATGAAATTTAGGCTGAAGCCTGCTTGGAGGTTTAGTGCGGGAATATTTAGTTAAATCTTATACTTAATGCTTCAGTACAACTATCAGCAGAGATGTATTTAAACTTCATGTCTCCCCTGCCGGTTCACTTGGCCATCGCACCCTGTTTCCACTGCACCTTAAGGTTTTATGCACTTGCCTTAGATCTCAGGCACAAAAACTGAGAGGAAAAATCCAGGTTTCCTAGCTACATTTTTCGCCCCACTTAAAGGGGTGTTCACGCAGCACCAGGCAGCTCAAAACTCTGACTTTTTTGCAGACCCACTTCAGGTGCAGGCCAGGATTGTTCAAGGTCTAAGCCATTAAACTTCAATGAGGTTCTTAGAAGTTATTAATTTAAAAGTCTGTCACATAAGGGCTGGTAGCCATATATGAACCATCGGCGAGTTCTTCAATTTCAAAGTCACCGAAAACAGTTGGCGCTGCTGTCTGCAGCTTCTTCAAACATTCTACAGCTACTGAACGAATTTCAACATCTGTATGCTCGCTGGCGCGCATCGCAATAAAGTGTCGCCAACTTCTAAAGTTGCCAGTGACCACAATGCGCGATTCAGTGGCATTGGGCAACACTGCGCGGGCAGCTTGGCGAGCCTGCTTTTTACGCAGTAGTGCGTTGGGCTCCCCGACTAGCTTTTCTTCCAAGCTTTCCAAAAGTTCGTTGTACACAAATCGGGTGTCATCCATGGCCTGTAAAAATAGGGCCAGTAGTTCCGGATCTTCTTGAATAACATCCGGCACCACCACTGCTTGTTGGCCCCTGTGGACAAAACGCTGGGAGAGCTGGGAAAAAGAAAAATGACGGTGTCGTACCAACTCATGGGTAGCGGAGCGAGAGATCCCGCGAATATATACAGTAGCGCTCGCATGCTCTAATAAAGCGCTATGTCCAACTTCCATAATGTGGCGCAAATAAGCAGAGTTGGAAGCAGTTCGCGGGTTTGGCTTATCAAAAGTCTCATAACAGGCACGTCCGGCAAATTCCACTAAGGCTTCGGGGCCTTCAGCGTCTGTTGACCAGTCAATTCCAGCAGGAGGCGTAAATGCGGTACACGCAATGAGCTCCACATTTAATTCGACCTGTTCAGCCATGTTCCATCCACTCTTTCCACTGACAAACTAGTGCCAACCTGCTGCCAACCACTTATAAACACCGGTCCGCAGAATTCTTCCACTCCCGGTTTAGACCGCGGGGCAGACCCAATCCGGTCTGCCGCCCCCGCCCCCGCTCCCGGAGCCCAGTATCTCTTTTCGATGCCGTGCCCAAGACCTGAGGGCCGAGGCCCAAGATTAAAGCCCGAGGTAGTTCTCCAAACCAATAACCAGGCCAGGGTGCTCTGCAATGCCACGCACACCTACCAGTACACCTGGGGCGAAGGAATTGCGGTCATAAGAATCTTGCTTGATGGTGAGGGTCTGTCCCTGGGTACCAAAAATTACTGCTTCATGGGCAACCATTCCGGACATACGAACAGCGTGTACTGGAATGCCTTCCACATCGGCGCCACGAGAGCCTGGAAGAGACTGCTCGGTAGCATCTGGCTGAGCATCCATACCGGCCTCTTTACGTGCCTTAGCAATGCCCTGAGCAGTGTGAATAGCAGTGCCTGAAGGCGCATCAAGCTTATTGGGGTGGTGCAATTCCACAATTTCAGCAGATTCAAAGAAGCGTGCTGCTTGCTTCGCAAAAACCATGGTCAATACGGCAGAGATAGCAAAGTTAGGTGCAATGAGAACACCAACGCCCTCCTTATCGGCCAACCAGCTGCGTACCTGAGCAAGGCGCTCCTCATCAAAACCAGTGGTGCCCACAACTGCGGAAATACCGTTTTTGATGCAGAATTCAAGGTTTGCCATCACAGCATTAGGAGTGGTGAAGTCAACAATTACCTCGGCACCACTGTCCACCAAAGCATCCAGGCTATCGCCACTATTGATTTCAGCGACCAATTCCAGATCAGATGCTTCATTGACAGCTGCAACGATAGTCTGTCCAACTCGGCCCTTCGCTCCCAGGACACCAACCTTGATTCCCATGTTTCTCCTTTGTGCTCTACATGCCTATAGCTAACCCTTCCCAGTCTAGACATCTCCCAAGACCAACATCGAAATAAGCCCATAAGAGCGCTTTTCGACGCTTGGCTGCGCCGTTGTGACCTGGGTGAGCTCCAATAATCTAACAATTGATTATCGTTTTCGACTAAAACTGCACCCCACAAGAGTTTCCGCCTTATGTTTTAAAGTATGAAACCTCGAGTCCTCTTGCTAAGCGCTTTTAGTGCCACTACCCTGCTAACGCCCAGTGCCTGCACCTCCATAACGCCACAAAGCCCATCGGCCTCTGAAACTCCGGTGATAGTCACGGAAACTGCAAGCCCAGTGACAACCACGCGGGTCCACGAGACCACTTCCACGCAGGAGACCTCGATACCTTCAATATCACCGACAATTACCCCAACAACAAGCTCAGCCCTTTCACCTTTGGGTACACCTGATGCCGCTAATAAACAGCGCAGCCCCGAAGGCGAATTTGATATGACTGTTACCGGAGTTCGCGTGGCGGATCATGAATCTTTTACGCGGGTGGTTTTTGATATTGCCGGCGCTTCCAAACCCGGTTGGTGGGTCGATTGGACTCAAAATCCTGTGCAACAGGCTTCTGGGCTACCGGTAGATATTGCTGGTGATAGCTTCTTGGACGTCAATATCGAGGGCATTACCTATCCCAGCGAGGCAACTGCCCAAAGCGTAGAGATCGGCTCTTTCAAAGGCGCAGGTGTTGTGCAGGAGGTGCAGCTCACCAGCATTTTTGAGGCGCGTGCCCAATTCCTCATTGGAGTTAGCGGCAGCCCCAAGAGCTATTCAGTATCACTATTAGAAAACCCCACCCGAATTGTGGTTGATATCCAACATTAGGGCTAGAAATGCCACAAGGTGGCTTAGCCGTTTTCACGGTTAAGCCACCTTGTGCGGGGTGTGGATCTAATTAGTCCTCTTCAACAACTGGGACCAGGGAGATCTTGCCACGGTTGTCGATGTCTGCAATTTCGACCTGAATCTTATCGCCGACCTTTACTACATCCTCAACCTTCTCAACACGCTTGCCATTGCCAAGCTTAGAGATGTGAACCAAACCATCGCGGCCTGGAAGCAAGGAGAAAAAGGCACCGAAGGCAGTGGTCTTGACCACGGTACCCAGGAAGCGCTCGCCCACCTTTGGTAGCTGTGGGTTAGCCAGTGCGTTGATCTTTTCGATCGCAGCTTCTGCAGCTTCACCATTAGCAGCGGAGATGAAGACAGTGCCGTCATCTTCGATGGAGATGTTTGCGCCGGTCTCTTCGGTCAGGGCGTTGATGTTCTTTCCCTTTGGTCCGATGAGCTCACCAATCTTAGATACTGGGATCTTGACGGTGGTGATACGGGGAGCGAACTTGCTCATCTCGTCTGGACCGCTGATGACCTCAGACATGGTTTCCAGGATGGCCAAACGTGCATCGCGAGCCTGCTCCAGTGCATCGGAAAGCACCTTGGATGGGATACCGTCCAGCTTGGTGTCCAGCTGCAGCGCAGTAATGAATTCTGCGGTACCGGCAACCTTGAAGTCCATATCGCCAAAGGCATCTTCGGCGCCGAGGATATCGGTCAGTGCAACGTATTCGGTCTTGCCATCAACATCGCCGGAGACAAGGCCCATAGCGATACCTGCAACAGCAGCCTTAAGTGGCACACCAGCGTTGTACAGCGACAAGGTGGATGCACAAACAGATCCCATAGAGGTGGAGCCGTTGGAGCCCAAAGCCTCAGAAACCTGGCGGATTGCGTATGGGAATTCCTCACGGGAAGGAATCACTGGCAAAACTGCGCGCTCTGCCAGGGCACCGTGGCCGATTTCGCGGCGCTTTGGTGAACCCACGCGACCGGTTTCACCGGTGGAATATGGTGGGAAGTTGTAGTGGTGCATGTAGCGCTTGGAATCGCCTGGAGCCAGGGAGTCAATCTGCTGTTCCATCTTGAGCATATCCAGGGTGGTTACACCGAGGATCTGGGTTTCGCCACGCTCGAAGAGGGAGGAACCGTGTGCGCGTGGGATGAGTTCAACCTCGACGCCAAGGTCACGGATATCGGTGATGCCACGGCCATCAATGCGGAAGTGATCGGTGAGGATCATACGACGCACAATTGCCTTCATAACAGAGTTATAAGCGGCACGGATTTCCTTAGACGCTGCAGCTGCAGAATCGTAGTTGGCTTCGAAAGTAGGCAGCAACTGTGCCTCAATCTCTTCCATGTAGGCATTGGTTGCCTCATCGCGATCCTGCTTCCCCTTAATGGTCATCAAGGATGCGAGCTTCTTGGAAGCCTTCTTCTCCACTGCTGCAAAAACCTCATCGGTATATGCAGGGAATAGTGGGAATTCGTGGCTTTCCTTGGCAACGCGCTGGGCCAGACCTTCCTGGGCACGGCACAGGGTGTCAATGAATGGCTTTGCAGCTTCCAGGCCTTCAGAAACGACCTTCTCGGTTGGTGCTGGTGCACCGCCCTTTACCTGATCAACGACGGTCTCGGAAGCGCCAGCTTCAACCATCATGACGGCAACGTCGGAGAAGGTCTTATTGCCGCGCTTGCGCTCGACCAAACGGCCGGCTACAACGAGCTCGAAGACGGACTTCTTGTGCTGCTCATGGGTTGGGAATGCGACCCACTGGCCCTTAGGGTGCTGCTCATCAACAACCAAAGCCATGCGTACAGCGCCGACAGCGCCAGATACTGGCAAACCGGAGATGCGAGTAGCAGCGGATGCGCCATTAACTGCGACAACGTCGTAGTAGTCCTCTGGGTTCATGGACAAAACGGTGACCACAATTTGAACCTCATTGCGCAGACCCTTCACAAAGGTAGGGCGCAACGGGCGGTCGATCAAGCGACAAGCCAGGATCGCTTCGGTGGAAGGACGGCCTTCACGACGGAAGAAAGAACCGGGGATGCGGCCAGCAGCGTACATGCGCTCTTCCACATCTACGGTGAGTGGGAAAAAGTCAAAGCCCTCGCGAGGTTGATTGGATGCAGTGGTGGTGGCCAACAGCATCGTCTCATCGTCGAGGTAGGTGGTAACTGCACCATCTGCTTGACGGGCCAGCTGGCCGGTCTCAAAACGGATGGTACGGGTTCCGAAGTCACCGTTGTCAATAGTTGCAACAGCCTCAATTAGGCCAAAATCGGTGTCTTCGAAATATTTTACTTCGCTCATATGCGAGTAATTCTCCTCTTATTAGTTCTGCTCGACGATCATCGGTGTCATCGCGAAAATTTCTGTTTCAAGAACGATCCTGAATTCTACCAGTTAATAGACATTTTCCCCAGTATCAGTTTTTTCGAACTTCAACAGCATTTTATTCAAGCAAAACGGGGTGAGAATGCAAAAACCCGCTCGCTGATTAAGAATCAGGAAGCGGGTTAAAGAACCGAAGACTAGCGACGCAGGCCGAGGCGAGAGATCAGGTCACGGTAACGATCAACGTTGTTGTCAGCCAAGTACTTCAGCAGGCCACGACGGCGACCAACGAGAAGCAGCAGGCCACGACGGGAGTGGTGATCATGCTTGTGGAACTTGAGGTGCTCGGTCAGATCGTTGATGCGCTTGGTGAGCAAAGCGATCTGTGCCTCTGGGGATCCGGTGTCGGTCTCGTGCAGGCCATACTCGGAAAGGATGGACTTCTTCTGCTCTGAAGTTAGAGCCATGGGGGTCTCCTGTTGTTATTTCAGTCCGTATGAAAAATTTCATTCTTAAAGAATGTACTTTTCGCAACTGCTACGGACCGCAGTCGCAAAACCACCGATCAGCTTAACAGCAAGACCCCCTTAAACCAAACTACTTAGCTGCAGCAACTCGACCGATGCGAGTCATAAATTCATTAAGGAAGCGATCGACATCCACAGCCACCGCTGCGCGGGAGGTACGGACCTGGTCATTGAGGCGAACTTCATCGCCAATGGTGCGGCCTCGGGTCTCCCCTTCCACATCGACCTTGAGGTTGATTGGGAGCAGAGTAACCAGGCTTGGATCAACGGCAACACCCACAGCTAGTGGATCGTGCAGACCACAGCCGCCCAAATGTGGTGCGGTGGTTTCATAGGCCTTGATGTAATAATCGGTCATATCAGCCAGGGCAATAGCAGCTGGAGTACCCAACTCACGCCACTGAGCGGTGTGTTCCTTGGTCAGCAAGGTCTGTAAGGTGACGTCTAGGCCAACCATGGTCACATCTGCCCGGGAACGGAAAAGATCATTAGCGGCATCTGGATCCTGGTTAATATTTGCCTCGGCCCAAGGGCTGACATTGCCAGGCACAGTCAAAGCGCCACCCATGATCACAATATGAGCGTTTTCAGCAAAGCTTGGGTCTTTGGCAATTGCGGCAGAAAGGTTGGTCATGGGACCGGTGGCAATAATGACCAAATCATCGCCATGTTCTTTGACGGAGGAGATGAGGAAGTCCACAGCACCAGGTTGGGCAGCTGCAGCGGCCTTGGCTAGTTCAACTTCACCAATGCCATTTTGGCCGTGGATAAAAGCGGAGATTTCTAGCACCTCAAAGCCATCTTTGGTCTGTGCATGTGGCTCACCCAGGTAAACGGGAACCTCAGGAGCACCAAAAAGTTCCAGCAGAGCGAGGTCATTGGCAGCTCCGGTCTCCAGCAGTACGTTGCCGTAGGTGGTGGTGACACCGATAACTTCTAATTCAGGTGAACCCAGTGCATATGCCAGGGCGAGGGCATCATCAATGCCGGTATCCAGATCCAAGATGGCTTTTTTGCTCATGTTTTTCTTCCCTTACTTTCTTTTTGTGGGGCACCTGCTGGTGCCCCGGGGTGATACCTAAAGTGCTGACTGGCTCGCGGCGTCGAGAAGCGCCTTATCTTTGGCGAGGATCTCGCGGGCGTTGTTGACATCATTTTCCATGGCGTCGAGCAGTTCCTCGATGCCGTCGAACTTGACCATGTCACGCAAATGACCCACAAACTCAACCATAACGTGGTGGCCATAAAGGTCGGCTTCATGATCCATCACAAAAGCCTCAACGCTGCGACGCTGATCGCCAAAGGTGGGGTTGGTGCCTACTGAAATTGCAGTGGGATAACGCACCCCCGGGACCATATCGCCATCAATTTCGCGGGAGATGCCACGGTCAATTGTGCGGTCATCAGTGATGGTGAACCAGCCAGCGTAAACGCCATCGGCGGGCAGCGCCACAGAATCGGGCAGATAGAGGTTGGCAGTTGGGTAACCCAATTCCTTGCCACCGCGGCCGGCACCGCGCACCACTTCCCCACGCACAGCATAACGCCTGCCCAGCGCCCAGTTTGCGCGCTCGACATTGCCCTCATCGAGGTAGGTGCGCACCAAGGTGGAGCAGATTTTCAGAGAATCGTCATACAACAGGGGCTCAATGGTGATATTTACCCCGAATTTTTCACCCAGGGCGCGCATGGTGTCGTCCGTGCCGGAACCGTTTTCACCAAAGGTGAAGTTCTCCCCCACTACCACTGACTTGGCTTTAAGCTGGTCAACGAGCAAGGTGGAGAAATATTCTTCCGGGGATAGCCCTGCTAATTCCTTGGTGAAATCAATAATCACGGCTGCATCGACGCCATTTTCGGCAGCCAGATTCAGGCGATAATCCAAGGTTGCCAAGCGCCGTGGCTCCTGACCTGGCAAAAAGACAGCAATGGGGTGCGGATCAAAAGTAACCATGACACATGGCACCCCGAGCTCTTTACTCTGTTGTACTGCTTGGGCAATGAGCGCGCGGTGACCGCGGTGCACACCGTCAAAAACGCCAATTGTCACAACTGATCCCGCAAGTTCTTCCGGAATGCTCTTTAATCCACGCCAAATATCCACCGTCTTAGACTACGGCATAGACTTCATTGATATGAATGCTCTAGCCGAAACTTCCGGCCTGGTGATTGTTGATAAGCCAGCGGGAATGACTTCTCATGACGTAGTTTCCAAACTGCGACGCGCTTTTTCCACCCGCAAAGTTGGCCATGCTGGCACCCTCGACCCGATGGCAACAGGCGTTTTGGTGGTCGGAATTGAACGCGGTACGCGCTTTTTAGCGCATTTGGTAGCATCCACCAAAGCTTATGATGCAACCATTCGCCTCGGCGCTGCCACCACCACTGATGACGCCGAAGGTGAAATAATTTCCCAGACAAACGCCAGCGGACTAGACCACCTGGACATTTTGCGAGAAATCGGCCACCTCACCGGCGATATTATGCAAAAACCAACCAAGGTTTCTGCCATCAAAATTGACGGTCGACGCGCTCATGAATTGGTGCGCGCCGGCGAAGAAGTTGAAATTCCCGCCCGTCCGGTGACGGTCAGCGTTTTTGAGGTGCAGGATTTCCGCACCGAAGGTGAATTTTATGACCTTGACGTGCGCGTGCACTGCTCCTCTGGCACCTACATCCGCGCGCTCGCGCGCGACCTCGGACAAGCTCTGCAGGTGGGCGGCCATTTGACCGCCTTAAGGCGCACAGAGGTCGGCCCTTTTAAGCTTGACGACGCGATCCCTTTGGCGGATCTCCAAGAAAACGCCCACTTGTCCCTGACCTTGGATGAAGCTCTTACCCGTTCCTACCCAATTTTGGAGATCACCGAAGAACAAGGTGTTGACCTTTCAATGGGCAAGTGGCTAGAACCGCGCGGCCTAAAGGGAGTGCATGCTGCAGTTACTCCTTCGGGCCACGCGATTGCCCTAGTAGAGGAAAAGGGAAAACGTTTGGCAACCGTGTTCGTAGCGCGTCCAAATACCCTTTAGGGCTGTTAATGGCTCTGCTTCAAGTCACCGCGGTGGTGGCAATTACATAACCATCGCGCAGCACCCATTTGCCCGAAATAAAGGGCACCGGTGTGGGGCGTACCAGTAAATAAGAGACAAACGTGCCGTCATCACGGATATCAATTTCTGCTTGCTCAAAGCCCAACCAGCGATGAGTAAGCGGGAACCACGCCTTATAGGTGGCTTCCTTGGCGCAAAAAAGCAGCCGATCAGCACAGTCAATGCCATTATCTGCCAGGCGTTTTAGTTGAGGAAGCTCCCCTACTCGCGCGATAGAACCTAAAACATCCTTAGGCAAAGGCTCCGCAGGTTCAGCATCTAAGCCCATTGACCGCACCAGTAACCGCGGTGCTACCACTGCCGCCCGGAATCCATCGGTATGGGTGAGTGAGCCGGACACTGAAGAAGGCCATAGGGGCATTCCCCGTTCACCGCGCAGGATTGGTTCCCCTTTATCCCTGCCAAGTTGCGATAATGCCTGGTGCGCACACCAGCGAGCATCGCCGAACTCCGCTTTTCTAATATCTACGGAGTGCGCTACCAGTGCTTTTTCCAGCGGATGCAGGCGATGGAAGTTGTCTAAATTGGCAGTCTTATTTTCGGTCTTTATGAAGGAAAATCGTGCTGAGCTTGGGAAGAGGGATTCATCCAGCATTTTCCACCTCCATAACAGGGAAAGGCCACACGTGGCCGTTTTCCCAGCGTTCCCACTCGCGGGGATATCCTAAAGAAACCTCAATATGTTTAACACCATTAATCGTGGTGGTCCCGGGCATATGCAAATGCCCATAGATCACGGCCTGTGCTTGATAACGCTCGGCCCAGCCACGGGTATGCCTAGTTCCGCACCACAATGCCAATTCTTGCCAGCGCATTTGTTGGGTGGGTTCCACTACCAATGGCCAATGATTAATCAGCACCGTTGGCCCATTGATTTTACTTAAACGCTTAATAGAATAAGCCAAACGGTCCCAGCACCAAGCACGAATATCCACAAAAGGTGCGATAGAAAACTCATCGGTCATCATGACCTGACGATCGCGTGCCGCCTGAATTGCCTGTTCCACCGTGAAGCCGGGGCGTCTGAAGGAATAATCATAAAGGGTAAAGAGCGGCACGATGGTCACTCCCCCGAAATTTAAATATGGATCTTCTGGGGTGAGCACATCAATTTTGCGGCAGCCCTCCACCAACTCCACATACTTATCCCGGCCTTGGTATCTATCCGCTGAGCGCGAAAATAGTTCATGGTTTCCCGGTACCCAAATAACCTTGGCAAATCTGCGCCTTAGGCGGGCTAAAACTTCCAAGACCAATTCCGTACGCTCTGCAACGTCGCCCGCCACGATGAGCCAATCTGAGGGATCTCGTGGTTGGATTTTTGCTATTGCATCCGCATTAGCTTTTACCGCTGCATGGAGATCAGCAACCGCCCAAAGTGTTGTGGTCACCGTTCACCTCCGCCTTAACCACGCAATAGTTGCCACAATAGTCGCCTGCGTGTTGCAAATTTTTAAGCACATAACTTTTGTCCATTATGCCTTGCCTTCGGCAGAGATGTTCTATGTACGCGCCCATTTCATCGATTGGAAACGAATCACCACTGCGACCAGGCGAATTAGGATAAACGCCAGCAGACCACACCATACTCCGGTTAGGCCTGCACCGATGGCATAAGCAATCCATACTCCGGGCAAAAATCCCAGCAGTACTGCAGCAATTGAAGCATTACGGAGAAATACTGCATCCGAGGCCCCCAGGAGTACGCCGTCGATGGCAAAAACTATGCCACCAAGCACAATCATGGCCACCATAATCCACCATGGTGTTGAGATTTCCGCCAGCACACTTTGGTCTTGGCTAAAAATCCGCGGGATCTGCTGATGGAATAGGGCGAAAACTAGTCCGAGGACAGCTGCAAAAGTCACGGAATAGCCGACAACTTTGATGCCCACGGTGCGGGCCACCTGTGCGCTTTTGGCTCCTAAGGCTGCGCCGGTAAGTGTTTGAGCTGCAATAGCCAAGGAATCCAAAACAAGGGTGATGAAGTTCCACAGCTGCAGCAAAATTTGATGTCCAGCCAGGGATGCAGTGCCAAAGCGGGCGGCCACGGCAGCTGCCGAGAGGAATGCAACTTGGAAGGATAGGGATCGCAAAATGAGATCCTTACCCATTACTAGCTGCTGTTTAATAATTTGCCACTGCGGGCGCCAGGTACCTTTATGTGCTTTAAATAAAGCTCCCAAAAATAGCGCAGCGGTAATGGATTCAGCCACCACATTCGCCCAGGCGGAACCAATGAGTCCAAAATGCGAGACCAGCACCGGGATGAGGATCGCACCTGGTATTACTCCGGCGAGGGTGAAATAGAGCGGTAATCGAGTATTTTGAATCCCTCTTAACCAGCCATTTCCGGCCATGATAATCAGCACCAAAGGTACTGCCAGGGCAGCAACTCGTAACCATTGGGTGGCAGCGTGTGCTACCTCAGTATTTCCGCTAAGCCACAGGCTAAAAAATGGAGCTCCCAGCATCATGGCGGTAGAAATGAGGAGCCCAACCAAAATAGCTACCCACGTCGCCTGCACACCTTCAGCGATGGCTTCTTGCTTTTTAGCAGCACCAAATAACCGTGATGCCCGGGCTGTGGTGCCATAGGACAAGAAAGTTAGTTGAGTAGTTATCTGCGCTTGGATGGTGGTGGCAGCACCGAGTGCTGCCAATTCAAAACCACCCAGGCGCCCCACTACTGCGGTATCCAACAGCAAATAGAGGGGCATGGCAGCCAAAACTCCCAAAGCTGGGAAGGCTAAGCCAAAGATCTGGCCTGCCGTTACCTGTCCTGCTGCGTTCTGAGAACCTGTGGTTTGATCAGATCGGGATGCCATTTTTAGCTGGTAGCAGGGATGGATCGCTGCAGTGATTCACCCAAGGTGACGGTGGCGGAGATGAGTGTATCCAAGGCTTCGAATTCAGAACCACGGGCGGTATAACCTGCAGCTGGAACGTGCCCTCCACCACCAAGATGCACGGCTAGATGTCCAACGCTCAAATGTGCCGAGCGCAGGGAGACGGTGAATTCACCTGGGGTGTATTCCTTAAATACTGCTCCGAAATCAGCACCGTCAACTGCCCTGACCATCTCGATGAGGCCCTCAACCACAGTTTTGGAGCGACCATTGATGGTGTCATAGTCAGCGATCAGCACTGCCAAGGTATAAGGGCCTGCTTGATGCAGTTCAATCTTGGAAATGATCTGTCCCACCAGGCGCAGATCATCCACTGAAGTTTGGTCCAAAAGTTCAGCGGAAATGGCTCGGATATCTAGCCCAAATTCCATCAGTTCTTTTGCCATGTCATGCATGATGGGACGACCCCACCTAAAACATGCAGTGTCAGTTAAAAGGCCTGCGTAGAGTCCATGTGCAATTTCTTGAGTGATTTGCACCGAGAGGAAGTCAAACCATTCATACAAAATCGTGGTGGTTGATTCTGCAGCAATATCAAGCAAATTCACCTTGGCGAAACCCGGGTTTGTAGCATGGTGATCCACCACGATGGTGCGGGCTTCTCTTTGCGCCAACGCCTCTTGGAAGGCGCCGGTGCGTTCGATTGAGCCGCAGTCCACTACGACATAAAGGTCTGATTCCGGCAAGGTGGTTGCCATGGTCACTTCGGCTGCACCGGGGATGGTGAGCAGATTCTCTGGCATCGGATCTTCTTGCCCAACAAAGCCGTGAGCATCAAGGCCCATTTGGCGTAGTGCCAACACAGTGGCACATACACTGCCAATAGCATCAGCGTCTGGACGCAAATGCCCAATGACAGTTACCGAATGAGCTGCTGCGAGCAACTGGGATGCGTTGTGAAATTCCGATTTCAGAGACACGTGTTTTAGGCCTTTGGCTCTTCTTCTACTTCAGTCTTATAAGGATTGGGATCGCCGGCAGGAACTGCATTTTCCTTAAGCTTGGCCAATTCCTCATCGCGCTTGCGTGCACGCTCAAGTAGGGCTTCCATATGGGCAGATGCTTCTGGCACGGTGTCCAGACGGTAGGTCAAGGTTGGGGTAAAACGTACGCCCAGCTGCTCTCCTACCAATTTGCGGAGTTGACCTTTGGCGCGGTGCAATGCTTCTGCAGCTGCCTCGGTGTCTGGCTTGTCCTCAACGGTGGCGCCACGGACGGTATAAAAAACGGTGGCGTCATGGAGGTCACCGGTCATGGTGACATCGGTGATGGTCACGAATTCCAGACGACGGTCCTTGATCTCGCGCTCAATGGCGCTGGCGACGATGGTCTGAATGCGCTTGGCCATTCTAGCTGCGCGTGCGGTATCCACCATATGGACCACTCCCTTAATCTTTTACTCTTAGTAATTCCTGAAAAATTCTACCCTGCCACACTCACAAATGAATAAGCATCCGGGCGGAAACGCCCTTTATTTTTGGGTGGCGATGGGTCGGTCCCCTATGACAAAACTCTATCCCCGGGAACCACTGGGAAAGTTAAAATCGGGCTTATTGGGAAGCAAGTTGATGCTTACCCAATAAGCCCGATCTTTATGATCTTTTAGTTCCGCTTAGCTTTCGCGGGGAACCTCAACCATTTCGTAGACTTCGATCTTGTCATCTACAGAGATGTCTGGGTAGGACAGAACCATACCGCATTCATAACCTGCAGTGACCTCAGTGACGTCATCCTTCTCACGACGCAGGGATTCGATCTTCGCATTTTCAGCAATAACATTGCCGTCTCGGATAATGCGAACGGTTGCGTTGCGGCGCACCTTGCCGTCTTCGATCATACAACCTGCGATGAGGCCGATGGAGGAAGCCTTGAAGAGGGCACGGATCTCAGCGTGGCCGATAACGCGCTCTTCGTAGATTGGCTTGAGCATGCCCTTCAGAGCGGACTCAACTTCTTCAATCGCACGGTAGATGACGGTGTAGTAGCGAACTTCCACACCTTCAGCGTTAGCTTCTTCAGTTGCCTTGCCCTCTGCGCGAACATTGAAAGCAATGATCACAGCGTCGGAGGCAGCAGCCAAGGAAACGTTGGTCTGAGTAACAGCACCTACACCACGGTCAATGATGTTGAGCTGGACTTCATCGTCCATTTCGATCTTGAGCAGGGCTTCTTCCAGTGCTTCAACAGAACCAGCGTTGTCACCCTTAAGAATAAGGTTGAGGGTGCTGTGTTCCTTGAGTACTGCATCGAGGTCCTCGAGGGAAACGCGCTTGCGGGAGCGAGCTGCCAGTGCATTACGCCTACGAGCATTACGCTGGTTGGCGATCTGACGAGCAATGCGGTCATCTTCCACAACCAAGAGGTTGTCGCCAGCGCCAGGCACGCCATTAAGGCCTTGAACCTGAACTGGGCGGGAAGGACCAGCCTCTTCCACATCGCGACCGTATTCGTCGACCATGCGGCGCACACGACCATAAGCGTCACCAGCAACAATGGAGTCACCCACGCGCAGGGTACCGCGCTGGACGATAACAGTTGCCACTGGACCACGACCGCGGTCAAGATGAGCTTCAATTGCAACACCCTGTGCGTCCATTTCTGGGTTAGCAACGAGGTCGAGCTCAGCATCTGCGGTCAAGCAGATGGAAGCGAGCAGCTCATCAATGTTGGTGCCCTGACGTGCAGAGATGTCAACGAAGATGGTGTCGCCACCGTACTCTTCTGGAACCAACCCGTATTCGGTCAGCTGACCGCGGATCTTCTCAGGAGAAGCGTCTGGCTTATCAATCTTGTTCACTGCGACCACGATTGGGACATCGGCAGCCTTAGCGTGGTTGATTGCTTCAACAGTCTGTGGCATAACGCCGTCGTCTGCTGCAACAACCAAAACCGCGATATCGGTTGACTTTGCACCACGGGCACGCATTGCGGTGAAGGCCTCGTGACCTGGGGTGTCAAGGAAGGTGATGGTGCGCTCTGCGCCTTCAACATCGACCTTGACCTGGTATGCACCAATACCCTGGGTGATTCCGCCAGCTTCGTCGGAACCGACGTTGGTCTTACGGATGGTATCGAGCAAACGAGTCTTACCGTGGTCAACGTGACCCATGACGGTGACAACTGGAGGACGCTTAGCAAGGTCTTCCTCGCCGCCTTCGTCTTCACCGAACTGCAGATCGAAGCTCTCGAGCAGCTCACGGTCTTCGTCCTCAGGGGAAACAACCTGAACCTTGTAGTTCATTTCCTCACCGAGCAGCATCAAGGTTTCATCAGAAACAGATGCGGTCGCGGTGACCATTTCGCCAAGGTTGAACAATGCCTGCACCAATGCAGCTGCGTCGGCGCCGATCTTGTCAGCGAAGTCAGCTAGGGATGCACCACGTGCGAGACGAATGGAATCGCCACGGCCATCTGGCAAACGTACGCCGCCGATGACATTTGGTGCCTGCATTGATTCGTATTCATTGCGCTTTTGACGCTTGGACTTGCGTCCACGACGTGGGGCGCCACCTGGACGACCGAAAGCACCTGCGGTGCCGCCACGACGTCCGCCGCGACCTGCGCCACCGGCAGCTCCGCCGCCACGGTTGAAGCCACCCTGGCCACCGCCAGAGTTGCCACCACGGCCACCCTTGCCGCCAGCTGCCTTAGCAGGCATCTGACCTGGGGTTGGAGGCATCATTGCTGGTGATGGACGACGTCCGCCACCCTGACGCTCCTGGGAACCTGCACCCTGGGATGCATTGCCCTGTGGGCGAGATCCACCCTGTGGGCGTGGTCCGCCGTTGCCTGCGCCTGGACGCTGGCCACCGCGGTTGCCCTGAGCGCCTTGGCCTTCACGGCCTTCGCGCTGACCTCCACGGTCTTCACGCTGGCCACCAGGACGTCCGCCACCCTGTGGGCGGTTTCCGCCACCTGGGCGAGGAGCGCCACCTGGGCGTGGGCCGCCACCTGGGCGAGGAGCTGGACGCTCGCTGCCACCGGTGGAGAATGGGTTATTTGCTACACGAGGTGCACGTGCGCCTGGCTTTGGTGCAGGCTTGCCCATTGGGCGAGGCATACCACCAGGACGTGGAGCTTCGGTTGCAGGCTTTGCAGCCTCAGTCTTCTTAACCGCATCACCTGGGGTCGGTGCGGAGAAGGTTGGCTTAGCAGCTGGAGCTGGCTTATTAGCTGGCTTTGGAGTTGCTGCAGCTGTAGGCTTGGCCGGCGCAGGCTTAGCTGCGGAGGCAAGCTTTGGTGCAGGCTTAGCTGCAGCAGCTGGCTTTGGAGTTGGCTTTGCGGAAGCAACTGCACCAGGGGTTGGGGCAGGCTTCTTCTCGGCGCCTGGCTTAGGAGCTGCTGCTCCTGGCTTAGGGCCGGGAGTTGCTGGTTTTCCAGCTGATTTTGGAGTTACGGCGATCTTATCTGAACCGGTAGATCCGTAGTGTTCCTTCATCTTTTTTACCACCGGGGGTTCAATGGTTGAAGATGCGGTTTTAACAAACTCGCCTTTGTCTTTAAGTGTGGCAAGTAGTTCCTTGCTGGTAATACCGAGCTGCTTTGCGAGCTCGTGTACACGTAGCTTTCCGGGCACTTCTCTCCTCTAGTTTTTTGCCAGAGATTCGAAGGCCCATGAAAGGGTCCCTGATCTCTAGCAGTGGTTATTGACGTTCATCGCTGATGCTTCATCGTGTGCTCATCAGTGTTCAGTCTTCCTTATAAATATCGGGTCCGGCGGTAGTCTCCGCCAGGTACGTGCGTACGTGACCTGTATCCACTTTCGTGGACACCCTTAGCGCTCGGCCAAAGGCACGACGCTGTTCAGCAAGGTCCAATGCGGCGATGGAGGGTGTTAACCATGCTCCTCTTCCAGACATCCGACGATTCGGGTCGGGAAGAATCACTCCAGGATTATCCTGGTCTTCAACCACACGGAGCAAGGCCGTATCAGGCAGTTGCTGGCGTGTGGCGATGCAGGTTCGGATCCGGATTGTTGCGCTTTTTAAAGATTCCACGTGT
Organism: Corynebacterium callunae; assembly: GCF_046592015.1. Lineage (GTDB taxonomy): Bacteria > Actinomycetota > Actinomycetes > Mycobacteriales > Mycobacteriaceae > Corynebacterium > Corynebacterium callunae_A. The sequence goes on along the minus strand of NZ_JAWVOB010000001.1, from coordinate 508,033 downwards.
GCAGATGCTGAAGCATCTGTTTGGTGAATCTCTGGCATTCAATCCCTTTCGCAATGTGCACTTTAATTACGCCCGATCGGACATAACCTCTGCCCGCATATGGGCCTTTGTCCAATGTTACGCTATCGGACCCCAAAATTGGAACCCGCTTGGATTTTAATCCAAACGGGTTTTTTAAAAGACCTTAAAAGCAGCTTTTCGACGCCGCCCTTTCAGGGCTTTTTAGACGTCCAGATCGGAATGAATATCGATCTTCCAACCGGTAAGACGTGCAGCTAGACGAGCATTTTGCCCTTCTTTACCAATGGCCAAAGACAGCTGGTAGTCAGGAACAACAACGCGTGCGGTCTGTGCTTCAGCGTCGGTAATTTCCACATTGACCACCTTGGATGGAGCCAGTGCATTGCCAACAAAGGTCGCAGGATCCTCAGAGAAATCGATGATATCGATCTTCTCGCCACCAAGTTCGCGCATGATATTGGAAACACGCTGACCACGTGGCCCAATGCAGGCACCCTTGGCATTGAGGTTCTTTACAGTTGCCTGCACGGCAACCTTGGAGCGGTGTCCTGCTTCACGGGAGATAGACACAATTTCCACGGAGCCATCGGCAACCTCAGGAATTTCCAATTCAAAAAGGCGACGTACCAATTCTGGGTGCGTACGAGACAGGTTGATTTCGATGCCGGTGGTGCCCTTGCCTACGCCCACAACATAGCTCTTTACACGATCGCCGTGCTTGAGCTTCTCGCCGGGGATTTGTTCTGCTGGCAGCAAGATGCCGTCTTGGTTATCAGCTTCGGTGCCCAATTGGACAACAATGATGCCACGTTCGGCAGCACGGGCGTCAGCCTGCACAATGCCGGAAACTACAGTGCCTTCATATTCTGCATAGGCATCAAAAGCGCGGGATGCTTCTGCTTCGCGGAGCCTTTTTACAATGGCGTCACGGACTGCGCGGGCGCTGATGCGTCCGAAGTTATCAGGGGTGCCGTCATATTCGGAGGAGACTTCTCCATCCTCATCAAATTCGGTGATGATGACAGCGACGGCGCCGGTGGCGGTATCGATGTCCACGCGGGCTCGGGAGTTTTCATCGGCCTCTGATTCACGGCTATCCAAGTAGGCGTGCAGCAATGCGCTCGCAATGGTGCGAACCAAATCTGAAACGGGAATTCCCTTTTCAGACTCGATGGCTTTTAAAGCCTGGACATCAATATTCACTTGTCTTCCTCTCAAGCATCCACCGCACTCTTTAAGCGGTGGCTTCGTCAAATGTGCTTTCCGCGAGTTCTATTTCTTCCTGCGCAGGTTTCGCGAATTCAATTTCTACCACTGCATGGGGTGAATTTGCTAATTCTAGGACTGTAACCTCGAGCAGCTTCTTATTTCTGGTGATGAGTACCACCGCAGTCTCGTCATCATTAAGGGCACCAATGCGGGCTACCTCCTTTTTTCCGTCCACAGTCAGTGCCACCAAATGACCGCGATTGCGGCGCCAATGACGCGGCTGGGTTAAAGGATTATCCACACCGGGGGTGGAGACCTCCAGCGTGTACCCCGCCCCAAAACTCAAATCACCGCGCGCCTCGGCGGCGTCGAAAAGCTCTCCGATCTCTTGGCTCACAACCTCCAGCAAGTCAAGGTCCGGGCGTTGATCTGAGTCGAGCTTAATAGCCACGGCGGACTTGGGGCCGGCTTTGGTGACGCGCAAACCTTCAATATCCAAGTTGTGGGATGCTGCCAAAGGCGCAATTAATGTAGTGAGTTCTTCACTGGTGGGAAATGCCATGCCCTCAAGGATAACCTGTCAGAATTTCTTTGTTTGGCATTAGACTATTAATCCATGCACGCGCGCACCATTTCCCTCATTAGCATTTCTTTGCTGGCAGCCACCTTAAGTGGTTGCACGCCCTCCCCTGAGCCTGATCCGGTTTTGGTGGAAATGCTGCAGGACGCGCAATTGGATTCTCATGCTTTGGCAACAACTGCTCCCGAGGCTTCGGCTTTACGCTCGGAGCATGCACAGGAGATCCAAGCTGAGATTGATCGCCAATGCGGGTACACCGATGAGGGGACGGTGCCTGAATCTTGTACGGTCGAATTAACTGCCATTGGGGCATCCCCCGCAACAGATGCAGCAAGTTATATTGCAGATAGTCAATCTCTGATCCTGGATAAATTGGATGAAATTCCGGCGGATTCGGTTGCTCTAATTACTGAGCAATATATTGAGCAGGCGCGTTTTACGGCAGCCCCTGAAGAGGATTTACAAGCTCCCACTAACCTCACCCTGACCGATGCAGAGCAAGCTGTGGCGAAGGAAATGCTTTCTCGGGAATACGCCGCAGCCTGGTCCTTGGGAGTCGCTTTGGCATATTCCCCTACCGAGCAGCAATCCGCAATTGAGAGCGCGATTTCCAATCACCAGCAGCGTGCGAGTGTCTTGGTGCACATTCTGGGAGATTCCGCTGAAGATAGTTTCTCGCCGGGCTATCGCAGTGATATTCCCGAACCAACCGACGCCGCGTCAGCCCAGCTCACCGTGTCTAAGGTTCAGGAGAATGCGGTTTCCGCCTGGCATGCTGCCGCTGCTGCCTCCACCACCGACGCCTGGCGAGTGTTGTGCACTGAGATCGCCGGCGATACTGCCCGCGAGCTTTAAAACCACGCTTTTCGACGCCGCCCCGCCGCAGCCACTAGGCCGCAGCGGGGCGGTTTTAGGTGCGTGGGTCATAGAAAAAATTAATACTCTTCTTATTATTTACTAAGATTTTGGCAATTTTTGTGCAATCGTTTTCCAATCCCCCACCTGCCAAGACTCCATTTTCTACACCCTTTAAGGGGTAGGTCAAATATCGATTAATCGATAGATATGCTGTTAGGATTTATCACGTAGCCAGAAACTCCCAGCTCACACCTAGCAACCTGTGATACTGGTTAATTTTTGCTAACAAATATGTGATCCACCTGTCTCTCGGGGGTTTTGTTGTGACCCATATCGCAAATACTATTTGAGTTACCGGACCCCACAAGGTGAGAAATCCTGGTGGACTATTCAATTCAACGGAGGTCAATCATGACTTTGAAGAAGTCTCTTGCTGTCACGACAGCAGCTGCACTTGCACTCAGCCTCGCAGCTTGCTCCTCGGACTCCTCGTCCGACAGCTCCGCAGCAGGTAGCGAAGGCGAAGGAAACTACGTCCTCGTTAACGGCACCGAGCCACAAAACCCCCTAGTCCCAGGCAACACCAACGAAGTTGGCGGCGGACGTATCGTCGACAGCATTTTTGCTGGCCTGGTGTACTACGATGTGGACGGCTCCCCCGTCAATGACGTTGCTGAATCCATTGAATTGGAAGGCGACAAGACCTATCGCGTCACTTTGAAGGACGGCCAAACCTTCACCGATGGCACCCCAGTCAAGGCAGAGAACTTCGTCAAGGCATGGAACTATAACGTTGCCAACGCCACCCTCTCCTCCTACTTCTTCGAATCCATCCTCGGTTATGAAGAAGGCAAGGAATCCATGGAGGGTTTGAAGGTTATCGACGATAAAACCTTCACCATCGAGCTCAACCAGCCCGAATCTGACTTCCCACTCCGTCTTGGCTACTCCGCCTTCTACCCACTGCCGGATTCTGCCTTTGAAGATATGACCGCCTTTGGCGAGAACCCAGTGGGCAATGGCCCCTACAAACTTGCTGAATGGAACCACAACCAAGACGCCACCATCGTTCCGAATGAGGACTACACCGGCGGCCAAACCGTCCAAAATGATGGCGTGAAGTTCATCTTCTACCCCACCTTCGACGCAGCCTACGCAGACTTGCTCTCCGATAACCTCGACGTTTTGGACGCAATCCCAGACTCTGCTTTCTCCTCTTATGAAGAGGAACTTGCTGGCCGTTCCATCAACCAGCCTTCCGCTGTATTCCAGTCCTTCACCATCCCCGAGAGCCTCGAGCACTTCGCTGGCGAAGAAGGCAAGCTGCGCCGCCAGGCGATTTCTCTAGCTATTAACCGCGAGGAAATCACCACCACCATCTTCGAAGGCACCCGCACCCCAGCAACTGACTTCACCTCCCCGGTCATCGATGGACACTCTGATTCCCTTGCCGGTGCCGAGGTTCTGACCTACGACCCAGAACGCGCCAAGGAACTGTGGGCACAGGCTGATGCCATTTCCCCATGGAGTGGCGAATTCTCCATTTCCTACAATGCCGATGGCGGCCACCAGGCTTGGGCAGATGCTACTGCCAACTCCATCCGCAACACTTTGGGCATTGACGCCATTGGCAACCCATACCCAGACTTCAAGTCCCTGCGTGATGACATCACCAACCGCACCATCAAGGGCGCATTCCGTACCGGCTGGCAGGCAGACTACCCATCCTTGGGCAACTTCCTCGGACCTTTGTACGTCACCGGCGCAGGCTCCAACGACGGCGACTACTCCAACCCAGCATTCGACGCCAAGCTCACCGAGGCTGCAGCCGCAGCAGACGTAGCAGCTGCTACCCCGCTGTACAACCAAGCTCAGGAAATCCTGCTGCAGGATCTCCCAGCAATCCCACTGTGGTACTCCAACGCTGTTGGTGGCTACTCCCAGAACGTGGACAATGTTGAATTCCAGTGGAATTCTCAGCCTGCGTACTACAAGATCACCAAGCAATAATCACGTGATTTCCGCTTCACCACTTAGCTTTATTCGGAGCTAAACCCAAAGGCCCAGGAAACTGTCAACCAGACCTGGGCCTTTGTTTTTAAACAAGAGCTTTTCCACTTGGTTTTTCGTCGAAAAGCGCTATTTCCTTTATCCACCCCCAGCAAGCAAGGACACCCACGCTCATGCTTCGTTATATCGGGCGACGTTTGCTCCAAATGATTCCGGTCTTTTTTGGAGCGACCCTGCTGATTTACGCCCTTGTATTCCTGATGCCTGGTGACCCAGTCCAGGCTCTAGGTGGCGATCGTGGCCTTACCGAGGCTGCCGCCGAAAAAATCCGTCAGGCATACAACCTAGATAAACCCTTCTTGGTGCAATATTTGCTCTATGTCAAGGGTATTTTTGTCCTCGATTTCGGCACCACCTTCTCCGGCCAACCTGTGTTGGACGTGATGGCTCGCGCCTTTCCAGTCACCATCAAGCTTTCCTTAATGGCACTGATTTTTGAGGCAGTACTTGGCATTGCCTTTGGTGTTATCGCTGGTATTCGCCGCGGTGGCATTTTTGATTCCACTGTCCTCGTGATTTCCCTCATCGTTATCGCGGTACCCACCTTTGTTATTGGCTTTGTGCTTCAATTCCTTGTTGGTGTGAAATGGGGTCTACTACCGGTAACCGTAGGCTCAAACACCAGCTTCACAGCGTTGATAATGCCGGCAATTGTGCTCGGTGCGGTGTCCTTTGCGTATGTACTGCGCCTGACCCGCCAGTCCGTGAGTGAAAATCTGCGGGCAGACTATGTCCGCACAGCGCGCGCTAAGGGAATGTCCGGCTTTTCCGTGATGAACCGCCATGTGCTGCGCAACTCGCTTATTCCTGTTGCCACCTTCCTCGGCGCTGACCTGGGAGCCCTCATGGGCGGTGCCATTGTCACCGAAGGTATTTTCGGCATTAATGGTGTGGGTGGCACGCTTTACCAGGCAATTTTGAAGGGCGAACCAACAACGGTCGTCTCCTTCGTCACCGTTTTGGTGATCGTCTATATCATTGCCAATCTCATCGTGGATTTGATCTACGCCGTTCTCGACCCGAGGATCCGCTATGCCTAATACTGACTTCCCCGCAAACCAGGACCACGGCCGCGACGACAATCTCGATCAAGCCTCCTTCTTCCCAGGCGGTGCTGAACAGGCACTAATTCGCCCTGGCCAAGAACACTTTATTGCTGACACTGATGAAACCGGTTTGGGTGCGGTTGATGCCGTCGCCGATGATTCCGCACCGACCTCCATGTGGGGTGAAGCTTGGCGTGATTTGCGTCGCCGTCCTCTATTTTGGGTTTCCGCGGTGTTGATTCTTTTGGCTTTCGCGCTAGCTATTGTGCCTTCGCTCTTTACCAATACTGATCCACAGTTTTGTGAACTTTCCAATTCTTTGGGCGATCCCACAGCTGGGCATCCTTTTGGATTTGATCGCCAAGGTTGCGATATTTATGCGCGCACCGTTTATGGCGCCCGAGCATCTGTCGCAGTAGGTGTGTTGACCACGCTGCTGGTGGTTATTATCGGCACGATTTTTGGTGCTTTGGCCGGTTTCTTCGGCGGAATTATGGATACCATCCTCTCCCGCATCACCGATATCTTCTTCGCAGTGCCTTTGGTACTAGCAGCTATCGTGGTGATGCAGATGTTCAAAGAACACCGCACGATTGTCACCGTGGTTTTGGTCCTCGGCATTTTTGGTTGGACCAATATTGCGCGTATTACCCGTGGTGCGGTCATGACCGCGAAGAATGAAGAATATGTCACCTCCGCCCGCGCACTAGGTGCATCCAAGGCGAAGATGCTGCTTTCTCACATCATGCCCAATGCTGCAGCCCCCATCATTGTGTACTCCACCGTTGCACTGGGAACCTTCATCGTTGCTGAAGCAACCCTGTCCTTCCTGGGTATCGGCCTGCCACCGTCAATTGTGTCCTGGGGTGCGGATATCGCCAAGGCACAGACCTCACTTCGTACCCAACCAATGGTGCTTTTCTATCCTGCAATGGCACTGGCACTAACCGTATTGAGCTTTATCATGATGGGCGATGTCGTCCGCGACGCTCTGGATCCTAAGTCGAGGAAGCGATGACCAAGAACACCTCACACACCCCCAACCACGCGGGTGAACGACCACTGCTGCAACTTAAAGATCTTAAGATCTCCTTCACCTCCTCAACCGGAGTTGTGGATGCAGTGCGTGGTGCCAACCTCACCATTTACCCTGGCCAATCCGTAGCCATCGTGGGTGAATCAGGTTCAGGTAAATCCACAACCGCAATGTCCATCATTGGACTACTGCCAGGTACCGGCAAGGTCACTGAAGGCTCCATCATCTTTGAGGGCGCAGACATTACCAACCTGAACAATAAGCAAATGGAAAAATACCGCGGCTCTGAAATTGGTCTGGTTCCACAGGACCCAATGACCAACCTGAACCCCGTATGGCGCATTGGCACCCAGATCAAAGAATCCTTGAGAGCCAACCATGTGGTCCCAGGTTCTGAGATGGATAAGCGTGTTGCTGAGGTTTTGGCAGAGGCGGGCCTCCCCGATGCCGAACGTCGCGCCAAGCAGTATCCACATGAGTTCTCCGGAGGTATGCGCCAGCGTGCCCTCATCGCCATTGGCCTTGCAGCCCGTCCCAAATTGCTCATTGCTGATGAGCCAACCTCGGCGCTGGATGTAACAGTGCAGCGCCAGATTCTGGATCACCTAGAGACATTAACTAAGGATCTGGGAACTGCAGTTCTCTTTATCACCCACGATCTTGGTCTGGCTGCTGAGCGCGCTGAGCACCTGGTGGTCATGCACCGCGGGCGCATCGTGGAATCTGGTCCTTCCTTGAGTATTCTGCGCAATCCGCAGCATCCATATACCCAGCGTTTGGTCAAGGCTGCTCCCTCACTGGCTTCTGCGCGTATTCAAAGCGCCCAGCAACAAGGCATTGAAAGTGCTGAGCTGCTGGCTGCAACCGCAGGTGATGATTCCCAATCTGAGGAGCGCGTCATTGAGGTGAAAAACCTCACCAAGGAATTTGATATCCGCGGAACGCGTGGTGATAAGAAAAAGCTCAAAGCCGTGGACGATGTGTCCTTCTTTGTACGCAAGGGAACCACCACTGCCTTGGTGGGAGAATCAGGTTCTGGCAAATCCACAGTGGCCAATATGGTGCTAAACCTCCTGGAGCCGACTAGTGGCCAGGTGCTTTATGAAGGCACGGACCTCACCAGCTTGAGCTCCAAAGAGATCTTTAATATGCGCCGGAAGCTGCAGGTGGTTTTCCAAAACCCGTATGGTTCCTTGGATCCTATGTACTCTATTTACCGCTGTATTGAAGAGCCACTGGTTATTCACAAGGTGGGTGGTGACCGCAAAGCCCGCGAGGCACGCGTTGCTGAACTGCTTGATATGGTTTCCATGCCACGATCTACCATGCGCCGCTATCCGAATGAGCTTTCCGGTGGTCAGCGTCAACGCATTGCAATCGCCCGCGCGCTTGCTCTCAACCCTGAGGTCATTGTGCTTGATGAGGCAGTGTCTGCCCTGGATGTGTTGGTGCAGAACCAGATTCTGCAGCTTTTGGCCCAATTGCAGCAAGATCTAAAACTTAGCTACCTCTTTATTACGCACGATCTGGCGGTGGTTCGCCAAACAGCTGATGACGTGGTGGTTATGCAGAAGGGCAGGATTGTAGAGAAGGGTCGCACCGACGACATCTTTAATAATCCACAGCAGGAATACACCCGTGCATTGATTAATGCCGTTCCAGGTTTGGGCATTGAGCTTGGTACCGGTGAAAACCTGTTCTAGTCCTCTGGTTTGCAGGTTTAAACCCCTGTGCTGGTGTGGTCTAAAAGGCCACTGCCAGCACAGGGGTTTTGCAATAGCCACCAAAGCCGCTAAGACTCAAGCTCGCTTAAAAACACCACTGCCCCGGCTCAAGGAATGAACCTTGAGCCGGGGCAGAGTCTAAAACTCATCTATCGGTTTAAGTGCGAGCTTGAGCAACCATCTCTACGATCTGGGCTACAGCCTGATCTGCATCAAGTTCGGACTTTTCGCCACCGCGTATACGCAGCTCAACCTTGCCGTCAGCATAACCACGGCCCAAGATAAGTGCGAAAGGCATGCCTAAAAGTTCCGCATCCTTAAATTTCACACCCGGGCTCACCTTGGCACGGTCGTCGAAAAGCACTTCAAGGCCAGCGGCAGACAGCTCAGCGGCGTAGCGCTCTGCAGCCTCAATGGCTGCGGCATCCTTATTAGCTGCAACAACGTGCACCTGATAAGGGGCAACCTCAACGGACCATTTCAAGCCAGCCTCATCGTGGCGCTGTTCGGCAAGAACTGCCAGCAGACGGGAAACGCCAATGCCATAGGAACCCATGGTTGGGATGGCGCGCTTACCGTTTTCATCAAGGATCTGCACGTCAAAGGCCTCAGTGTACTTACGGCCCAGTTGGAAGATGTGGCCGATCTCGATACCGCGGGCCAGGGTCAAAGTGCCCTCGCCTTCTGGTGCTGGATCGCCTTCCATGATTTCAGCAGCTTCAATAAAGCCGTCTGGGGTGAAATCGCGGCCAGCAACCAGGCCCACCACGTGGCGTTCCTTTTCATCGGCGCCGGTTATCCAGGAGGTACCAGTGACAACGCGAGGATCAGCGAGAACCTTCACGCCGTTCTTTGCCAAACCAACAGGTCCAACATAGCCCTTAACCAAGAATGGGTTCTTGGCAAAGTCAGCCTCTACTGCCAACTCAACTTCGGCAGGCTCCAGGGACGCCTCCAAACGCTTCATATCTACTTCGCGGTTTCCTGGAAGCAGGATGCCGGTGAGCTCCCACTCTTCAGCACCAGGCTGGCGTACCTTAACCACAATGCACTTGAGGGTGTCAGCTGCGGTTACTTCACGGCCATCAATGCGCACGTCGATGGAGTTTGCCCACTCGACCAAAGCGTCAATGGTTTCAGATGCTGGGGTCTCATGAATAACTGCTTCTGGCAGGCCTTCAATGGAACGCTCAACACCAGGCTGGGTGATAACTGCTTCAACGTTGGCGGCGTAGTTGCCAGCGGTGGAACGCACAAAGGTGTCTTCGCCGTTTTCGGAAACCGCGAGGAATTCCTCAGAGGCTGAACCGCCCATGGCGCCAGAAGTTGCCTTACAGATGACGTATTCAATGCCCAAGCGATCAAAAATGCGCTGGTAGGCACCGCGGTGACGCTGGTAGGACTCTTCCAAACCGGCATCGCTCATATCGAAGGAATAAGAATCCTTCATCACAAATTCACGGCCACGCAGAATGCCCGCACGTGGGCGTTCCTCATCGCGGTACTTGGTCTGAATTTGGTAGAGGGTGACAGGGAAATCCTTATAGGAGTTATAAAGATCTTTCACTGTGGAGGCGAACATTTCCTCGTGTGTTGGTCCCAGGAGGTAGTCGCCGCCCTTGCGGTCCTTCAAACGGAAGAGGGAATCGCCATATTCGGTCCAACGCTGGGTGGTCTCATAAGGCTCGCGTGGCAGCAGTGCTGGGAAGAGCAGCTCCTGGCCGCCGATCTCGTTCATTTCCTCGCGGACAACAGCTTCAATATTGCGCAGTGCTCGCAGGCCAAGGGGCAGCCAAGAATACACACCGGGTGCTACTCGGCGGATATAACCTGCACGGACAAGCAGCTTGTGGCTGGGTACTTCAGCATCGGCAGGGTCTTCGCGCAAGGTGCGCAAAAAGAGCGTGGAAAGACGAGTGATCATGAGTGATAAATATACCCTCTCACTTCCTATTCAACCGCCCAACCCCCGGTTTTCACGCCGGAGCCTACTAACACCTTCCTAAAAGCTCTCAAGTATCCTCACACACATGCTTATTGTGTTGCCACCTTCTGAAACCAAAACCCCCGGCGGAACCGGCGAACCCCTATCGCTGAAGGCCTTAAGCTTTCCCCAACTAAACCCGGTGCGCACACAATTAATTAAAGATCTCTCCGCGCTCAAAATTGCAGATGCACTGAGCATTCTCGGAATTTCAGAGAATCTTAAATCCGAGGCGCAAGCCAATAAACACCTACGCACCAGCCCCACAATGCCGGCGATTTTCCGCTATTCCGGTGTTCTTTATGATGCGCTGGATGCCGCTTCCCTCCCCGACTTCGCCCTTAACCGTCTAGCAATCGGCTCCGCCCTTTTTGGCGTAGTGCGCGCCACCGACCAAATCCCACATTATCGCCTCTCTGGGGGCACTAAAGTGCCCACCAAAACCGGTGAGCTGCCAACGCTTAAGGCACGTTGGGGTACAGCAATCACCGAGGCGCTTTTCGACGCAGAACCGCTGGTGGTGGATCTGCGCAGTGGTACTTATCAGCAATTGGGAAGAGTAAAAAATGCGGTAACCGTGCGTGTGGAATCTGTGCTGGAAGATGGTTCCCGAAAAGTGGTTAGCCATTTTAATAAGCATTACAAAGGGAAGCTTGCCCGAGTTTTGGCAAGCTCCCCACAGGAGGCAACAACTGCTGCCGAGGTGGCTGCGATCGCTCGTGCTGCTGGCATGACCATTGAGGAAAATCCAGCACACAATGAAACCTTCACCCTGGTGGTTTAGGCGTTAATCACGAATTTGATGTGTTCGGAGTTCATATCTCGCAAGCGGATGCACACTCCCCCCAGCATCTCTGCCAAAACTGCAGCGCGTTCTTTTCTTACTTTTAACCGGCCTTCGCAGTCGATAACCAGATTTCCAGAAAGTCCAGACTTCACCACCAGGTCTGCTGCCGTGGCGATACCCATTTCACCGGCATCTGAGGTGTCTTGGCCATCTGTCATCACAATCATTAGCGCGCGTCGGCCTGGTTCCTTGCGGCGTTCCCTTTCCATTAGGTCCTTTGCCATCAACAAGCCTTCAGCCAAAGGCGTGCGTCCACCCATGGGCATGTCTTTGAGGCGCTGTTGTGCCAATTCCACCGAGTTTGTCGGGCTTAAGACCAAGGTTGGCTTATTGCCATTTACTGCAATAACCGCCACCTTGTCGCGGCGCTGGTAGGCGTCATTAAGCATCGAAGTGATGGTGCCAGTCACCGCACGCACCCGCGACAAGGCAGCCATGGAACCTGAGGTATCAACCACAAAAACAATGAGGTTTGCTTCCTTGCCCCGTCGCAGTGAGCCGCGGAGATCCTCAGGGCGGAAATCAACAATGCCTTCCACAATGCCTGCGCCACGCTCAGATGCAGCCATCAAGGTTCCGACCAGGTTGATTCCGTGTCCGCCTTTTTGCGGGCGTACATCTGCGCCCTGACGGGAATAAGCCTTGGATCGACGACCCGGAGTTAACTCCTCCGAGCCCATGGTAGAAAGGCGAAGATTTCTAGGAACGAAAGGGCTCGCCGGAACCGGTAGTACCTACCTTTCCGGTGGTCTGCGCCTTGGCTTGGGCAGTGCCCTGCATACCATCATCATCGGTAGGATTATCAGTATCGGTATAGGCCTGAGCACCGGTTTCTTCATCGGTGATCTTGGCTGCAGGGCCTTGCTTTTCATTGTCTTTGAAGAAGTTTCGGGCTTCTTGCAGGGTCTCTTGCAGCTTGCGCTCCTCCATTTCAGGAGCATCAAAAGGATTTCGGCGGCGACGGTGTGGCAACGCCAATCGAGCTGCGGTCTCTACATCTTCATCGGTCACTACAGTTCGTCCCTCCCAGGCTGCATTGGCCAAGGCTGCACGGGTAATTACGAGGTCAGCGCGCATGCCATCAACTTCAATGCGGGCACAGAGCCAAGCAATTTGGTTGAGAATCAGATCTGGAAGTTCTACCTGAGGCAACAATTTCTTCGCTTCTACAATGCGGGCTGCAACCTCGGCATCTCGATCGGCCCACTGCGCCATGAACTGCTCAGGATTGTTCTCATAAGCCAGACGGCGCTTAATAATATCCACGCGAATCTCTGGGTTATTTGAAGCTGCAACATCGACGGCTAAACCAAAACGGTCAAGCAACTGCGGGCGGAGTTCGCCCTCCTCTGGGTTCATAGTTCCAACCAGCACAAAGTTTGCAGGTGAAGAATGGGAAATTCCATCGCGCTCAATATTGACGCGACCGCTAGCTGCTGCATCAAGAAGGGCATCAACTAGGTGGTCCGCCAAGAGATTAATTTCATCAACATAAAGTACACCACCGTCGGCCTGCGCGAGCAGGCCGGGCTGGTATTCTGCGCGGCCGGTGGTCAGCACGGTTTCCATATGCAGCGAGCCGACCACCCGGTCCTCGGTTGAGCCGAGCGGGAGGTTGACCAGAGGCGCGTCGCCAAGCAAACCGGCAAAGGCGCGCACGGTGGTGGTTTTGGCGGTGCCTTTTTCGCCGCGGATTACTACGCCGCCGATGCGCGGGGAAATCGCAGTGAGGATGAGCGCTAGACGTAGCTCATCTTGGCCAACAACTGCTGAAAATGGGTACCGATTTGCCGCTTGGGGGGACACGCTTTTCCTCTTTCCACCTGCGAAGCACCAAAGTTTGGATGCTCCGTCACATATTTTCCATTGGTGTGACTAGATCACACCCGTGTGTGGATACCTTAGTAGCGCTGCCCTACTACTACGAATTAGTGGGGTGGAAATTTGCCGACTTGGGGGTAAAGAATTTGCTTTCTTTGCCCCCATTGTCCGGTTTTGTGGCTACAGGCCGGCGACATCCCCAATGACATAAACCGCAGGAGCTTTGATTTCCTCTTTGATCATGGTTTCACCCAGAGTTTGCAGGGTGCATCGAATTGAACGTTGACCAGAGGTGGTGCCTTCCTGGATTACCGCTGCTGGGGTGTCCGTGGCAAGTCCGCCAGCCATGAGAGCATCTGCAATGGCGGCAGCATTTTTAACGCCCATAATGATGGACAAGGTGCCACCCGATTTGGCGAGAGCGTCCCAGTCAAGCAGGGACTTTTCATGTCCAGGAGGCAGGTGCCCGGAAATGACGGTGAAGCTGTGCACCACACCTCGGCTAGTAATAGGGATTCCGGCCGCTGCTGGTACTGAAATTGCGCTGGTCACGCCGGGAATCACCTCGCAGGCAATGCCGTGTTCAGCCAGATATTCCAATTCTTCAAACCCGCGTCCAAAGACATAAGGATCGCCGCCTTTAAGACGCACAACTTTCTTACCCTGCTGTGCGTATTCCACCAGCATTTCATTGGTACGGGACTGTGCAACTTGGCGACCATAGGGAAGCTTGGAGACATCAACAAGTTCCTTGGAGCTGATATCGCATAGTTTGTCCAGCTCATTGGTGGGTCCAAGGTGATCCGCCAAAATAACATCTGCTTCTTGCAAACGATTCATGCCGCGCACAGTGATGAGATCCCAGGCTCCGGGACCGCCGCCGATTAGACTAACCGGCTTTATGGAAGAGGCAGGCTCTGTTTGCTTAATACTCATGGAAAATTATCCTAGTCGGTGCAAATGGCTAGGCTGGCAGCATGAGTACCGCAAGCACCAACTCCCCTACCGCCGTGCCTTTTAAGCTGGATGCGCAGTTCGCCCGCGAGTTCCCCGAGCTTTCTTCTCCTGGCCAGGGTGAAGACGCTCCGGCTCCATCCTTGTTGCTGCTTAATGAGGAGCTAGCGCAGGAATTGGGATTGGATCCGGAGTGGCTAAAAAGTGATGACGGTATCAACTTCCTCTTAGGCCGCGATACTGAGCCTTTGAGCCAGGCAGTCTCTCAAGCTTACGCTGGCCACCAATTTGGACAATTTGTTCCTCAGCTGGGAGATGGCCGTGCACTCCTGCTGGGAGAGGTTCAGGATAAGAACGGCATGTGGCGCGATATTCACCTTAAAGGTTCTGGACGCACAAAATTTTCCCGTGGCGGTGACGGGCGTGCGGCTTTGGGACCAGTTTTGCGTGAATATTTGGTCTCGGAAGCGATGTTTGCCCTGGGTGTTCCTACGACCCGTGCGCTCGCGGTTCTAACCACGGGGCGAAAAATCCAACGCGAAACTGCGGTTCCGGGAGCAGTTTTGGTTCGAGTTGCCGCGAGCCACATCCGAGTTGGGTCTTTTCAATATTCCAATCTCACTGGTGGCATTGAGCTTTCTAAGCGCCTCGCAGATTTTTCGATTAAGCGAAATTACCCGGAGCTAGCGTCAAGTTTAGCAGAGCCCACCCCACAGCTATATGTGGACTTTTTCCGCGCGGTGATGAAGCGTCAAGCTCGTACCGTGGCTCAGTGGACTCGTCTGGGTTTTGTCCATGGAGTGCTTAATACCGATAACACTCTTATATCTGGTGAGACGATTGACTATGGGCCTTGCGCCTTTATGGAGACATATAGCGAGGACACATTTTTCAGCTCTATCGACACCCAGGGTCGTTATAGCTTTGGCAATCAGCCTTCCATAATCGGGTGGAACTTGGCCCGCCTGGTGGAAACCCTGCTCCCACTTTTGGCTGAGACTCCAGATGAGGCAATGACACAGGCCCAAATACTCATGAATGAATTTGGTGGACTCTACCGCGAGGCACTTCAAGCAGAACTTGCGCTGGCATTGGGGGTGGATGCCTCGGAGAAGAAGCTCTTTGAAGATTTCCAAAACCTTTTAGCACTGCATTCTCCCGATCTAACAACGTTGATGCGCGCGCTTACAGAGGGGACTACCAAACCCTCTGGGTTCGAGGACTGGGTTGCGAGATGGCAGGCACTAAATCCGAATCTTAAGCAGATGGCCCAGGTAAACCCTATTTTCATTCCGCGGAATCACCTAGTGGAAGATGCTCTCAGTAGCGCTCTTAATGGCGATCTGCACAATTACCTTCGGCTCCTCAAAGCGGTCACACACCCCTTTGACCGGGAAGCTGGAACAGCTTATCTTTCTTTACCTAGTTCACCAGGTTTCGAGGACAATTATCGAACCTTCTGTGGCACCTAAGCTGCTTTTCGACGCCGCCCTCCGCAACCCCCCTGCCGGGCGTTGCCTGGCGGGGCGAGGGGACGTCGACAAGCTGTATCAGGGGCTTCGAACTCGCTGATCTGAATCTTTCCCATGCCCATTAGCTTCTCAAAAGTTCCCGGCTTTTCCATGAGCTCGGCTAGATTATCTGGCACAATCTACCAGCTCACACCAAATTCGTCTTTGAGCCAGCCACAGACCTCAGCTTGAGGAACCGCAGACAGAGAATTCCACACCGCATCGAGCTCTTCCTGGCCGTGAGCTTGATACATCAGTGACACGCCTTCATTGAAGTTAAAGGGTTGTGGCACTCCAGCATCACGGGCGCTAAACCACTGACCAGCTAGCTGAAAGTCGGAATACATCAATGCGCCCTTTTCAGCAGGTCTAGTTGCTTCGGCAAACTCCACGGTGCTGCCCAATTGGGAATCTGGAAAAGTGCTGAGGTACTTCTTTGAGCGGCTTTGGCTTGGTTTTGAGCCTCTGCACCGAACATGAATGAAGGAATAATAAAAGACCGTGGATCACTTCCCTCAGGTGCTAAATGGAGCTGCGAGCTTACTTCATAAGGATCCTCTACCCAGGCAAAATAGGGAGAAAATGGGTAAGAGTCCAGCGGCATGAGCACCTTACCCGTAGAGCTAAGCAGCTGCCACATCTGCTCAAGATGTGCTTTCGCCTCCGGTTCTAGTATGGGATCAAAATTGAGCACAAAACTTAGGAACGGATTGGGGCGAAATTCTACACCGGCGTTGATCAAAATAAACCGGGTTCCGGAAAGCTCTACCTCAACCGTTAGGGTCTTTCCCGCTAGAGACTCCTGAAATTCCTGGAGGCCTTCTTCTGAATAGGTGATCGTCTCCTGAATATGAGCTTCCTGAGGGGTATGGGAGAAGATATCGACGTAGTATTCTGCGACTTCATCTGCGTTACCTTGGCACCAAATATTTGGAATGATTTTTTGCATAAACCCGACAATAGAGAAAGAGGTGGACATCTTGTGATCTGGTCCACAAACTAATGGCATCTTCGTTCGAAATTTGTTCGATTTTCATCGGATTGTTCCTGCTCAAGACAATAAGACAACGCCTCAGAAAATTTCTGAGGCGTTGTCTTTTTTAGCTAAACTTTGGTGAAAACTTTATGCTTCGAGCTTCAAAGTCTTCTGGGTGCGATCCCACTGCTCAGCAAAAAGCTTTGGCTCATTAGCCAGCTTCTTGCCATAAGAAGGAACCATTTCCTGCAGCTTGTCACCCCAGGCAATCATGCGGTCGCCGAAGCAACGCTCCAGCAATTCGATCATTGCGGAAGGAGCGATGGAAGCTCCTGGAGATGCACCAAGCAGACCTGCAATGGTGCCCTCAGAGTTGTTGATCAAGGTGGTACCGAACTCTAGGGAACCAAACTTAGGGAATCCGGTTGGCTTAATAACCTGAACACGCTGGCCGGCGATGATGGTCTCCCAGTCGCCATTTTGAGCCTCTGGCATGTATTCGCGCAGAGATTCCATACGCTTGTCCTGGTTCTTGAGAACCTCGGTAACCAGGTACTTGGTGAGGTCAAACTCCTGTGCCGCAACACCCAAGTAGGAAGGAATGTTGTCAGGGCGAATGGACTTGAAGAGATCCAAGTAAGAACCCTGCTTGAGGAACTTAGGGGTCCAACCACCATAAGGTCCAAAGAGTAAGCCCTTCTTGCCGTCGATGACGCGGGTATCCAAGTGTGGGACAGACATTGGAGGAGCGCCAACAGATGCTTTGCCATAAACCTTGGCGGCATGCTGTTCAATGAGCTCCTCATTGGTGCAACGCAGCCACAGACCAGAAACTGGGAAGCCAGCGAAGCCCTTGACCTCAGGAATACCTGCGCTACGCAGGAGATCCAGTGCGTATCCACCTGCACCGACGAAGACAAAATTAGCCTTCACGGTCTTGGTGTCGCCAGTGTGAACATTCTTGACAGTAACGATCCACTTAGAGCCATCAGCCTTGACGCTCTTAACCTCGTGACCGTAACGAATTTCGGTGCCCTTAGATTCAGCCGCACTCAAGAACTGCTTGGTCTGTGCACCGTAGTTGATGTCGGTACCTTCTTTGATCCAAGAAATTGCTACTGGGTTGGAGTAATCCCTACCCTTAGCCATCAAAGGAAGCTTCTCTGCGAAGGTCTCTTCATCGTCAGCGTAGGACATACCCTGGAAAAGTGGGTGATCCTTAAGCGCTTCATAGCGATTCTTAATGTATGCAACCTGATCCGCACCCTGTCCGAAGGAAACGTGAGGTACAGGGTTAATAAATTCGCGTGGATCAGAGAGGATACCGGCGTCAACCTGGTGAGACCAGAACTGGCGGGAAACCTGGAATTTTTCATTAATGCCAATAGCCTTGGTGATATTGACCTTGCCATTGACCTCTGGAGTGTAATTCAACTCACACAGAGCAGAGTGTCCAGTACCTGCATTGTTCCACGGTGAGGACGACTCTTGGGCCGGTCCATCCAAACGCTCAAAGACGATCTGAGACCAGGTTGGCTCCAGCTGGCGCAGCATTGCACCAAGGGTAGAGCTCATAATTCCGGCACCGATGAGGACAACGTCTGCCTCATCAGTAATCCTTTGTGCGTTCTTCGGGGAATCTGACATGTTCAACTTCCTTTTATCTCCGCGAGTTGTCTGCCGAACACAAAAACAGGCGCACAAGCCAAACTTCTACCCTCAACAAAAGCGAACTTGATGGCAGAACCTTAAGCTGACGCTTGAAAGCGCACCCTCTCTTGACTCTTTCAAAAGACTTTAGGTGCACGTTGTCCGTAGGTTAATAGTGTACGCCTGCAATACAAGAGCCAGGAAACAGCCTCCTAATATTAACCAAACATCACAATAAACCTCCCCCTTTTCACCCCCACCCCCAAGTTGCCAACTTTGTAAATGTGATCTTTGCAAAATGTTTGAAGTTGAGACCAATTTTGATTGGGAGCTTGCCGTCAAGAACTAGCGGATTTCAGATTGAATCTGGGCTTTGTTTTCACGGCCTCACCAAGAGTGCTTACCTAAATTCAGCTGAGTTCAGCGGCTGCTGAAGCTTTTTATATCAATTCCTCCTATCTTTAGAGTATGTATTCTCAAAGCACCTCAATGTCCCTCTTCAATGAAGACGATTGGGAAGGTGACATCCTGGGTCCCGGTTATCAAAAACACACCATAGAACTAGGTAGTGACCCAGATGGTGAAACTGATGTCGTAGCTACAGTTGTCCGCTTTAATCCAGATAGCGCCAACTCCCTTGACCATGAGTTTTTCCAAAGGCCAGCTCTTTTGTGGGTACACGGCATGACAGACTATTTCTTCCACACTGAATTCGCGGAATACTTTCACGCTGCTGGATTTGCGGTTTATGCTGTGGATTTACGGAAATGCGGCCGTTCACATAGGCCCGGCCAGCAATGGCATTTTGCCACCGATCTACGGTTCTACTTCGAGGACTTAAGTGCCGCAACAGCACTCATTACATCCCACCACCCTGCACTGATACCGGCGGCGCACTCCACCGGTGGGTTAATCGTTCCGCTCTGGCTTTCAGATCTCAAAACCACCGATAAGGCCTTGCATTCAAAAATTCCTGCATTGGTTTTAAACAGTCCTTGGCTGGACCTCATGTACCCCAGGGTGGTTGTTCGTCTCCTCACACCCTTGATTCAGTTTTTAGGATTCAAAAAACCGCTTATCACCCTCCCCAACGATGGTTTGGGGTCTTATGGTCGTTCGATCCACAAGGATCATTTTGGTGAATGGGATTTTGATACCATCCTCAAACCCGTTGAAGGCCATCAGAAAAATCTCGGATGGTTACGCGCCGTGCTTTTGGGCCACCGCCAAGTTCACAAAGATCTAGTCAATGTGGGCGTTGATGTACTAACTATTTGTTCGGCACGATCATGGTTCAAGCGGGAATACTCCCCAGCTACAGATTCCGCCGATGCAGTGTTAGATGTAAAACAGATTCAAAAGTGGGCGCCTCATCTTTCAAAACCCTCTTCTCGAGTCACCGTTATCCCAATTGAGGATGCGCGACATGATGTTTTCCTCTCAATCCAGCCGGTGCGCAAAAAGGCAATGGACGTCGTAAACAATTGGCTAGAAGGACACCGCATACCTCGCTAAACACAAACGGGGAAGATATTGTCACCAATAAGTGTTGCCTTTTAAGAAGCACATCAATCGAATAGACCTGGGGCAGAAAAACCCTACGCCCCGCTACTTTCGATCCATCCATAGGAGATCTTTTACATGTCAGAGCAGTCCGCACCAGTCAAGCATTATGACCTCATCATCATTGGAACTGGCTCAGGAAACTCTATCCCTGGACCAGAGTTTGATGATAAGTCAATCGCCATTATTGAAAAAGGTGCCTTTGGCGGAACTTGCCTCAATGTGGGATGCATCCCAACCAAAATGTATGTCTACGCCGCAGATGTAGCGAAGGAAATTCATGAAGCTTCCCGCTATGGCATCGATGCTTCCCTCAATGGCGTTGATTGGCCTTCAATCGTGGATCGCGTTTTCGCCGACCGTATTGACCCCATTGCTCAAGGTGGAGAGGCTTATCGACGAGGCCCCGAGACGCCAAATATCGATGTCTACGATATGCATGCTCAATTTGTGGGACACAAAACAATCTCCACTGGCATCGCTGGTCAAGAACAGATTATTAGTGGCACCGACATTGTTATTGCAACTGGCTCACGGCCAGTAGTCCCACAGGTCATCGCAGATTCTGGTGTGCGTTTTTATACCAACGAGAACATCATGCGTCTGGCTCAACAACCAAAATCCATGGTGATAGTTGGTGGTGGATATATTGCAATGGAGTTTGCCCATGTTTTCCAGTCTTTGGGAACCCAGGTGACCATTCTTAACCGTTCAGAGCAACTGCTTCGTGGAGCGGATGCAGATATCTCCGCACGCCTTCTCGAACTTTCCCAAAAGAAATTTGATGTGCGCCTTAACACCACTGTCGCTGCAGCTAAGAACAATGAGGACGGCAGCGTCAGCATTAGCACCAACACCGGCGAAGAAATCACACCCGATGTTCTGTTGGTAGCAACCGGACGCGTTCCCAATGGCGACCAGATGAACCTAGCAGCTTCAGGCATCGAAATGGACGGCACCAAAGTTAAGGTGGACGAGTTCGGTCGCAGCAACGTCGAAGGTGTTTGGGCCCTTGGAGATGTATCCTCCCCATTCCAGCTAAAGCATGTTGCCAACGCAGAAATGCGCGCTGTACGTCATAACTTGCTGCATCCAGAAAACTTGCAGCCTATGCCACATAGTTTCGTTCCTTCTGCAGTTTTCACCAACCCTCAAATTGCTCAAGTCGGGCTCACCGAAGCTCAAGCCATTGAAGCTGGTCACAATATTACGGTGAAAATCCAAAACTATTCTGACGTTGCCTATGGTTGGGCAATGGAAGACAAGGACGGATTTGTCAAGCTTATTGCAGATAAAGAGTCCGGCCAGATCCTCGGCGCTCACATCATTGGGGCACAGGCTTCGACCTTAATTCAACAGCTGATTACCATCATGGCTTTTGGAATTGATACACGCGAAGCCGCAACTAAGCAGTTTTGGATTCACCCCGCGTTGCCTGAGGTTGTGGAAAACGCATTATTAGGTCTTGAATTCTAGAAAATCTAAGCTTTTCACTTCCCATAAAAACATTCCATGTCAAATAGAAATCGAAGAAAATCTCAGATTGAAGGCGATTTACTTCAAGTTTTTAAGGATTTTTCTATCTTCGCTGGCTAACGCTACCCCCAGGAGTAGCGTTAGCTATTGAAGGCTTAGAAAAGCCGTATAAACTTTTGAACGTTAGATCACCAACCAATAAAATGCTTGGGAAATCTAAGCTCGGTAATTAAAATTGACTACAGTTTCTCCCGTAACCCTTGGAATAAACTGTCCGATATGTCAGTTGCTGGGTAATTGTTTATATTCTGCCACCACTTTCCTGGCAGATTAAAGCAATTACTTAAGGCTAAATATGTTCTCTCTTCATCCGAAGAGAGTTGCTCCAATCTAATTTCAAAGGACTTTTCTCATGCGTTCTTTCCGTACTGCTGCAGTTGCTGGCGTTGCCGCAATCGCTCTTTCATTGGGATCCACCACTATCGCTTCTGCTGAGGAATCTGATCAGAAGGACCTCTCCTCCGTATTCTCCGCACTCTCCTCCGGTGGCCCTGCTGCTGTTGGCGAAGAATGGGATGCTGACCTTCCTGCTACTGGCAATGATATCTTCGGCGAAGAAGAGTCCCGCGATGAGCAGCCAGCTTGGGTTCAGAACATGTATGACCTCACCTGGATCGGTGGCATCGCCACCCTTCTTGGCGTCATCGTGTTCCCTGCATACAACTACCTGGTTTACACCGGCGTAATCACCAAGTAACCCTTCTCTTCATTCTTCACCAACTGAAAGGTCCGCATTCCAATGCGTAAATTCCGCAATTCTGCAATCGCACTTGTTTCTGCAGCTGCAATCACCCTCGGTGGCGTTTCCGCTGCTTCCGCTCAGGAAACCAACAACCAAACTGTAGAATCTGAGTCTGAGTCCGGCTCTTCCTTCGGTTCTTCTTCCTTCGGTTCTTCTTGGAGCGATTACAGCGACGAGTACGAAGGCGACCAAGAAGGCTACGGCGTTGACGGCTTCGGCTCTTCCCGCACTGACTCCGGCGAAGATGTTCCTCGCTGGCTTTCCGCTTGGGGCAAGGTATTCGACGTTCTGATCGTCGGTTCCGTCCTCGGCATGATCGTATTCCCAGTTGTTAACTATCTGAAGTACAACGGCATCATCAAGTAAGTCTCAGAACTTGCTATAAAAATGGGCACTCACGTCATCGTGAGTGCCCATTTTTCCTTCCTCACAGCAAAAACCAGCTACCGTGCACATAATGCACGGTAGCTGGTTTTTATGTCACCGAAGTCTGGTGGCAATCGCCAAAAATTATAAAAGCTTATACGCTTTCATCTGGCAGCGTCAGGATTTCATTTCCATCCTCAGTAATCACGATGGTGTGCTCGAACTGGGCGGAGAACTTATGATCCTTGTTTTGCACAGTCCAATCATCTTCCCAGATTTCATAGTCCAGGGAGCCGAGGTTGATCATTGGCTCGATGGTCAAGGTCATGCCCGGAACCAGTAAATCTCGGTACTGGGTGTTGTCATAGTGCAACACAACAAGTCCATTGTGGAAGGTTGGTCCAATGCCGTGGCCGGTAAAATCCCGGACCACGTTATAGCCAAAACGCTTGGCATAGGATTCAATCACACGGCCGATAACGTTGATTTCGCGACCCGGCTTAGCTGCACGAATAGCGCGCATCATAGCTTCCTCAGTGCGCTCAACCAGGAGACGGTGCTCTTCAGAAACCTCGCCAGCTAGGAAGGTAGCATTGCAGTCTCCATGGACGCCGTGCTTAAAAGCAGTGACATCGATATTCACAATGTCGCCTTCTTCAATCACAGTGGAGGAAGGAATACCGTGGCACACGATCTCATTGAGGGAGATGCACGAGGACTTCTTAAAGCCTCGGTACCCCAAGTCAGAAGGATAAGCACCCATATCGCAGGTGTATTCGTGGATAATACGGTCAATCTCATCGGTGGTAACGCCGGGTTTTACGGCCTCGCCAGCAATTTTTAGGGAGTTTGCCGCAATGCGTGAGGTTTCGCGCATTGCTTCAATGACCTCAGGTGTTTGAACAAAAGGCTCACCAATGGCCTCTTGAACTTCGTCTTTCCACACATATTCAGGTCGTTCAATATGCGCAGGTACCTCCCTAATGGGAGAAAGTTTTCCAGGGACAATCGGTGCACGCAGACTAGACATATTTCCCATGCTAGTCCCCCATCACGGGAGCTTCTAAATTCGGGATTGCTATTCAGTTGACCCCACCGGTGCTGTGGGTACTTCACCCTGAGCTCGCAATTCATCAAGGCGCACAAAAAATTGATCGGTTACTGCGGTTGCTGCTTCAGAGCCACCGCCCAAAACCACCAAGGTGGCAAAAGCGATATCGTCTTCGCGATATCCAGTAAACCAGGCATGGGAGCCTTCATTAATTTCAGCTTCACCAGTTTTGCCATAGATCTGTGGACCGGTCTGTCTCATGCCTCGCGCAGTACCGTCCGTCACCACTGATTGCATCATTGATTGCAAAGAACTCAAAACTACCGGATCAAGTGGAGGAACAGTGGCGCTCACCTTGGTTTCATGTCCGGAGATCAAAGTCGGGGTGGGAACGCGGCCAGTCGCTGCAGTGGAAGCAACTAAGGCCATTCCAAAAGGACTTGCAAGGTCAAGGCCCTGACCATAACCAGACTCGGTTCGGTCCAAAACTACTTCGCCTTCTGGCACCGAACCGGTAATGGTATCAAGACCAGGGATTTCATAGTCAATACCCAAACCAAATTGCTTAGCTACATCCTTGAGCTGGCCGGGTTCAAGTTCGGTGGAGATATTGGCAAAGGTGGTGTTACAGGAACTGGCAAAGGCATCATCGAGGGAGGTGTTGCCCAGGGAGAAGCTATTGTAGTTGGTTACAATTCGGCCGTAGATATTCATTGTGCCTGGACACGGCACAATGCTGTCGGGGCTCAAGCCCTGATGAGCTAAGCCAGCCGCTGCGGTAATGATCTTAAAGGTAGATCCCGGTGGATATTGGCCGGTTAGCGCTACGTCTCCGTCCTTGTCCGCTTCCGCGGTTTGGGCGATGGCCAAAATTTCACCGGTGGAAGGACGCATAGCTACCAGCATGGTTTTATTTCCGGACCGCAATTCCACAGCTTCTTCTGCTGCTCTTTGCACATCGTGGTCAAGGCTAATACGCACGCTGGGAGCCAATTCCGGGGCGTTATAGGATACATCGCTAATAATCGCACCATTAGAGGTCACGATGGAGGCTCGCCAACCATTCGAACCGTCAAGTTCTTCGTCGACAATGCTACCCACGCGGGAAACGATGTCAGGGGCGAAGGTTGGATCAGTGGCAACCATGGCTGCTTCCTCGTTAAACACTAGCCCGGGTATACCGGCAAGATCTTGCTGCATTTTCTCTCCCAGCGTGGAATTAACCACAGCCAGAGAGTATGTGGAATCTCCCAAGTTGCTCAAGACGTCTGCACTATCAATAGAGGGCACGGTGCTATCGGTGACGCGTGCTGCATCAAGCTCTGCTGCCACTCTTTTGATCGCGGTCTCTGCATTATCAGCAGTAGTGGGATCAATAAGAATGCGGTACACACTGCCCGGAGCCAACACGGGAGCTCCATCAGAGGAAATCACATTGGCTCTTTGGGCTTCAATGGAACGCAATTCCAAATGCTGATTAGCGCCCAATTGCGGATGTAAAAGGGAAGGCTGCCAACGCACGGTCCAATCATTACCAGTTTTGGTCAATGCCATGGAGGATTCATATTCCAGGTTTCGATCCCGCGGCAAATCCCAATTCACCAGGTATTTTGCGGTGGCAATGGAATCACGGGAATCAACTGATTCCAAAGTCAGCTCCACGCCCTCAGCTTGGAGACCAGAAAAGGTGCTTTCTAAAGCGCTGGTGGTGGTTTCTGCCTGATCGCTAATCTCTGAGATCGTCTCATAATCTTGCTCAGCCCAAGCGGTGAGAAACTCTTGGGCAATAGGATCAGCGGTTTCAGGCCGCGGAGTGCAGGCACTAAGACCGCTGGCGGAGATAGTCACCGTCAGGCAGAGTGCCAAAAATGACGTGCGCTGTGCCTTGTTCATGGCTGCATACTAACAATGAATGTCGAAACCTCCGTGCACCCACTCCGACAGATACCCAAAGTGCATTAAATGATGCCGCGTTGTTTGGCCTCTGCCACTGCAGCTGTCCGCGAGGTGACATCCAATTTATTAAAAACATGGCCCATATGACTTTTCACGGTGGCCTCAGTAAGCACTAATTTCTTGGCAATTTCGCGATTACTTTTACCTTCGGAAACCAAGTGCAGCACCTCCAATTCTCGAGGGCTGAGCGCTGTCATGGGATTATTCATGCGTCCCATAATTTTGCTGGCCACCTGACGTGAAAGTACTGATTCTCCGCGGGCAGCATCGCGAATGCCGGAAATCAGCTCCGCAGGTGAGCTGTCTTTGAGCAAATATCCCACTGCACCTGCAGAAACAGCACCCACTACATCACCATCGGTGGAATAATTGGTCACCACCAGCACCTGTGGCGGATTGTCTAGAGCTCGCAGCTGGCGCGTAGCTTCTACCCCGGCGGCTTGAGCTGTACCGGGAGAATCACCAAAGCGCAGATCCATAAGCACTACATCAACTCCACCTTCAGCGGCAATCTGCAGCGCTTCAGCTGGGCTGCCCACGGAATCGACAATGAGAAAATCGGGCTCACCGCTAATCAAAGATGCCAACCCGGCGCGC
This sequence comes from Corynebacterium callunae, assembly GCF_046592015.1. Taxonomy (GTDB): domain Bacteria; phylum Actinomycetota; class Actinomycetes; order Mycobacteriales; family Mycobacteriaceae; genus Corynebacterium; species Corynebacterium callunae_A. The sequence continues at coordinate 481,935 of NZ_JAWVOB010000001.1, read as the reverse complement.
ACCACGGGATGATCATCGGCAAGCAAGATTCTAATCATGGGAGGTCCTTTCGAGATGGGGAATGCACAGGGAAATTCCGGTACCAGCGCCGGGCGAAGATTCAATAATAATGCTGCCACCGTATTTTTCCGCGCGTTTTTGCGCGGTCGGTAGCCCAACTGAACTACCACTTAACACTGCAGGCACATCAAAGCCGATCCCATCATCAAGCACATCCAGCAATATTTGATCGGGTTGATAGGTCAGAGTCATTTTTGCGCTCTGGGCTTGAGAATGTCGCAGCACATTTCCCACCAGTGTTTGTGCAATACGCACAATATCAGCTTCCATCTGATCGGGCAGTTGTCTAGCCATACCATCTACAGCAAAACTAATTCGCTCCCCCATCGGCGTATTGGCGGCCACTCGCGCAAGAGCCACCGGTAGGGTCGCACCGACCAGGGGCTGCGGTTGTAGTGCTGCAATAATATTGCGCGTTTCAGCCAGGTTTTCCGCCGTTGTTTGGCGCGCTAATTGCAGCTGCGCCAGCGCCTGCGGATCACTCACGCGTTTTTCCGCGGCATGTAAAAGCATCTGAATTGAGGAAAGCCCTTGCGCCACTGTGTCATGAATTTCGCCCGCTATGCGGGCTCTTTCTGCCAACTCGCCGGCGCTTTTCGACGCCCGGATCGCCGCGGTGCGCGCGTCGACAAGCTCCTTGACGGTGGTTGCCAATAACTGAAAACAGGTGCCCAGGATCCACGCCACGGCGGCGCCGAGTGCGGGGCCGGTGACTACACCGACGGAGAAGCCGAGGTGCACGGACAGGGCTGCGATGGCGATGGCGGTTATGAGCGCGATTATTAGTGCCGAACGCAGTGGAGAGGTATGGAGGACAATGAGAAAAAACATGGGAAAGGCCAGGTAGGCGGGCTCGGGCCCATCCCAGATTAGGCCGATCCAGATGGTGCAGAGCAGCACAATCCACAGCAGGCGGTGGTTGAAGAGCGGGCCGCGCGGGATGACGCCAAGCAGGTAGAACGTGGCGTAGGCAAAGGCTAAAAGCCACATGCTCCAGTGATCGGCACGCCAGAGCACCAGAATTAACAAGACTGCAATGAGCAGATGTAAACCCCAGGTCAACACGGATTCGATGCGGGAAAGGGTCATTTGGTTGGTGCTCACAGAACTAACCTAGTCGATTAAGGGGTGAGGGCGAATCCGACTTAGGTCGGAGTCAAAGTATCGACTCCAGCCCGAATTCCGCGCGTGAAAAATAGCAGAAACTTGAACTATGTTTCAAGGAATTAAAGAACTCTCCGCTGCTAAAGGCCGCACGCTGCTCATTACGGTCACCGTCGGGCTGATTGCCATCATGGTGACCTTCCTCTCCGCTCTTACCGCAGGGCTGAGCCATCAATCAGTGTCTGCCCTGCAATATCTCGCTGGCGATAAGGACTTGGTGCTGGCAGATTCCGGTTCCACTTCCCTATCAGCTTCCACCCTTGATGCCAATACTATGGAGCAGTTGGAACAAGCAGGTGCGCAACCACTGTGGCAGGTGCGCGATCGTCTGGGCGATACCCCGGTTATGCTGCTCAACTCCTCCGAGCTGAAGCCGGGTGAAATCTCTCTGCCTGCTGAGGTTGATTCAGTGCAGGCCCTCGCCCAGTTTTCCAGCGGAAACTCCACAGGAGGCTCCACGGGAGACTCCACGGGAGACTCCACGGGAGACTCCACGGGCACAGCCGGTACCGTCATCAACTCCGCCAATGATCTCTATTTAGATCACCTCCCTGTCATTGTGCTTAGTACTTCTGACCTCGCACAGCTAGCTCAAGCCCGTGGTGTACAAGGCCCGGCTGCTGCCTTCATTGATGCAAGCTCCACCTCCTCGCTGCCCGCAGGCACGATTGCCCTCCACAGTTCCGATAGATGGCAGGCATCTGCGTCCTACCAGGGCGAACAAATGTCGCTCAATCTCATGATTGTGATGCTGTACATCATTTCCGGATTGGTTCTCGGCGCCTTCTTTATGGTGTGGACGATTCAACGCCTGCGAGGCATCTCAATTGCCAGTGCCTTGGGAGCTGCCCGGCGTGTCCTCATCGCCGATGCTATCGGACAAGCTTTAGTGGTCCTCTTTATCGGAATCGCTTTAGGCGTGGGCTTCACCATCGCCTTGGCCCTTGGCCTAGGAGCTGCCCTTCCAGTTGTGATCTCAACTGCGACCACCCTTTACCCTGCATTGATCCTGGCGCTCTGTGGTCTAGCTGGCGCAGCACTTTCCTTAGGCCCCATCTTGCGGGTTGAACCGCGCAGCGCACTGATGAACGCCTAACTCCCCCTGCCGTGCTGGCCCTGGTCCGCTTAAAACCCCAGTAGAAAGAAGAAAAAATGTCCCTCCACGCTGCACATATCAACCTCACCGTTGCCGATGGCACAAAATCCCGCACGCTGCTCAATGATGTGTCCCTAAACATCAACTCCGGCGAGGTCGTGGGCATCGTCGGCCCCTCTGGCTCTGGTAAATCCACGCTGCTGGGAGTTCTGGGATGCCTGCAAGCGGCTGATTCCGGCACAGCAGTGCTAGAAACCGCCACCACCTCAGTTGATCTACTGAACCTTAAAAACAGCAAGCACGCAGCACAATTACGCCGTGAACATATCGGCATTGTATTCCAACAACCCAACCTCTTGCCTTCGCTGCGAGTTATTGATCAGCTCATGCTCATCCCTCACCTGGGTCGCGTGCTGCCGCTATCGCCTTCCCAAAAAAGCCACTACCAGCGCAAGGCACAGGATCTTTTGGCCGCTATTGGTTTGCCAGATATTGCTCAACGCAAAGTTGGTGAGCTTTCTGGCGGCCAGCAGGCGCGCGTTAACCTGGCGCGAGCGCTCATGAATGAGCCCGACCTTTTGCTTGTCGACGAACCAACCGCTGCGCTGGACCAGACTTCAGCTCGCGAGATTACCCAGTTGATTGTGTCCATGGCTCATGACTTTGAGGCTGCCAGTCTCTATGTCAGCCATGATATGGAGCAAATAAAAACACTCGACCGTCATATCGAACTTGTCGACGGTCGAGTGTTAAATCAGGGGAAAATTCCGGCTACTTTGTAACCTTTACTTCCGCCTTCATTCCTGATGCGCTGGCAGCTGCGAGAACCTCTGGGTCCATCTCCTCTGCCAAGCGCATTGCCTCTTCAATGAGGGTCTGCACAATTTGGGACTCAGGGACGGTCTTAACAACTTCGCCTTTAACAAAGATCTGGCCCTTACCGTTGCCTGAAGCCACACCCAGATCAGCATCGCGTGCTTCGCCAGGACCATTAACCACACAGCCCATAACGGCAACACGCAGCGGAACTTCCATCCCGTCTAGAGCTTCGGTAACTTCCTCAGCCAGGGAGTACACATCAACTTGTGCACGGCCACAGGATGGGCAGGAAACGATTTCCAGCTTACGAGGACGCAGGTTCAAGGACTGTAGAATCTGGTCACCAACCTTGATTTCCTCAACTGGATCTGCAGAGAGGGAAACACGGATGGTATCGCCAATGCCCTGGGAGAGCAATGCGCCGAAGGCTACGGAGGACTTGATAGTACCCATGAACTTAGGGCCAGCCTCGGTAACACCAAGGTGCAGCGGGTAATCACTAACCTCAGCGAGCTGACGGTAGGCTTCGACCATCAACACTGGGTCGGAGTGCTTTACAGAGATAGCAATGTCCTGGAAGCCATTTTCTTCAAAGAGGCTAGCTTCCCACAGTGCAGATTCCACAAGTGCTTCTGGGGTGGCCTTACCGTTGTACTTATCCAGAATGCGCTTATCCAGGGAACCGCCGTTTACACCAATGCGGATTGGGATGTTGGCGTCAGCAGCAGCCTTAGCTACTTCCTTCACACGGCCATCAAATTCCTTAATATTGCCGGGGTTCACACGAACCGCTGCACAGCCAGCGTCGATTGCGGCAAAGATGTACTTAGGCTGGAAGTGAATATCTGCAATCACGGGGATTGGAGACTTCTTGGCGATAATTGGCAGTGCTTCTGCGTCCACAGTTTTAGGACAAGCAACGCGCACAATATCGCAACCAGATGCAGTAAGCTGCGCAATTTGCTGCAGGGTGGCGTTCACATCGTGGGTCTTGGTGGTGGTCATGGACTGTACCGAGATTGGGTAGTCCGAACCAACGCCAACTTTGCCGACCATTAGCTGGCGGGTCTTACGACGTGGTGCCAAAACTGGTGGTGGAGTTGGAGGAAGGCCAAGGCCAATTGGGATAGACAAGTTACATGCTCCTAGAAGTGGCAGTGGCGTCCAGAGGTTTCCTGTGCCCTGCCGGAAAATGTTCTGGGTGATAGTCAGTTATGTGGAAAGTGTATCACCGTCATCGGCTCTAACCATTTCCAGCTGCAAGCAATTCCCTGCTTGCAGCTGTCTTAGCCAAAGAGTCGAATCGGGTTCACAATATCCGCCACGATCACCAGGCCACCAACGGTCATAAGAATGGCGGCCACGGTGACAGTAATCGGCATCAGCTTGGTGTAATCAGCAGGACCTGCAGGTGCCAAGCCACGCATCTTGCGGAAGAGATCTCGCACCTTTTCATAAAGCACCACGGCGATATGTCCGCCATCGAGTGGAGGCAGCGGTACCAGGTTAAATAGTGCCAGGAAGAAGTTTAGGCTGGCCAGCATCATGAGGAACATATCCCACATGGAGCGTTCAACAAATTCGCCACCAATACGAGAAGCTCCAACCACACTCATGGGGCTTTCCACATCGCGTTCAGCACCAAAGATTGAAGCCACCACGCCAGGGATCTTGGCGGGGAATTCCTTCAGTCCCTCCAAGGTGGCTTGCAACATATCGGTACTAAATTGTGCAGTTGCACCCACAGCTTCAAGTGGGCCGTACTTCTTATATACATCGGTCGGAGGCAGGCTAGTCATTCCTACAGCGCCAACGGTTACTTCCCTACCATCAGTAGTTAGACGAGTAACCTCCGCCACCTGCAGGTTTACGTCGAAACGCTCCCCGGCACGCTCAATGGTGAGGGTGGCAGTCTGGCCCGGCAGGTTCAAAACAGCATCGCGGACCGCAGTGAAGTCTGCGGTTTGCTCGCCATTAACGGCCAGGATACGGTCGCCGGACTCAATGCCGGCCTCGCCGGCGGGACCCACGCCGGTACAGCTGGACAGTTCAGTTTGGGAAAGCTGGGTCTGTGGCACGCACTGGACAGTGTCCACAGTTGCGGTGGTATCCACGTTGGGGTTGGGAATGCCCGAGCCAACGGCCACGGCGTAGAGCACCACAAAGCCGATAATGATGTTCATGATCACGCCGCCGGAGAGCACAATAATGCGCTGCCACCAGGGCTTAAGGTACATTGCACGAGCTTGATCGGCAGGGTCAAGCTCGTCTTGGGCGGTCATACCGGCAATATCACAAAATCCGCCCACCGGAATTACTTTTAAGCCGTAGACGGTTTCACCACGTTGTTTGGAAAATAGGGTGGGCCCAAATCCGATGAAGAAGCGTCGCACTTTCATCCCGAACATTTTCGCGGTGATGTAGTGCCCCCACTCGTGAAGTGCAATGGTTAGGGCGATGCCGAGGAAAAATAAAACGACACCAAAAAGATAGGCTGCCACGAGGGGGAAGCTCCTTCATTTTCTATTTTGTATTAATGGCCAAGGTGTCTACCAAAGCATTCGCCCGACGGCGCGCCTCGGCTTCCGTAGCCAAAATATCGTCGACGTTTGAGGGTACACCAGCAAACTGGGAAGCCCCTTGGAGAACCTCATCGACAACATCAACAATCTGCGGAAAATGGATCCGACCCTGCAAAAACGCGGCAGCTGCCTCCTCATTCGCCGCGTTATATACAGCCGGGTAGGTACCTTTTTGCTTTGCGACGTCCCGAGCCAGTTGCACCGCAGGGAAGGCGTGGGAGTCAACCGGTTCAAAAGTCCAGGAAAACGCTTGACTAAAGTCAAGCGCTGGCTGCGCCTGTGGCACTCGGTGTGGCCAGTCCAGAGCCAGTGCAATAGGTAGCTTCATCGAAGGTGGTGATGCTTGCGCGATAGTTGCGCCATCGGTGAAGGTAATCATCGAGTGAATAATCGACTGCGGATGGACTGTTACATCTATAAGGTCTGCATCCGTATCAAAAAGCAGAGTGGCCTCAATAAGCTCCAATCCCTTATTAATAAGGGTGGCTGAATTAAGAGTATTCATCTGCCCCATGGACCAGGTGGGGTGAGCTGCCGCCTGCTGCGGGATGACATCCCACATTTGTTCCCGCGTCCAGCCACGGAAAGGCCCACCTGAAGCAGTGAGCACAATCCTCGCTACCTCATTCTTGGTTCCAGACCGCAGGCACTGTGCCATTGCAGAATGCTCAGAATCAACCGGAATAATCTGTCCTGGTTTGGCCTGTGAGATCACAAAATCACCACCGGCGACCAAGGATTCCTTATTGGCCAACGCCAAATAGGCACCGGACTTGAGGGTTGCAAGTGTTGCTGCCAGGCCTAGGGAACCGACCAGAGCATTTAGCACCGTATCTGCTGGGGTTTCCTCCACCAAGATTTTGGCTGCATCTGCCCCACTAATAACGTCACCGCCGAGCGCTGCGCTAATTTCCTGTGCCGCTTCTGTATTTGCGATAGCCACTTGTTCTGGCTTGAGGCCTAAGCTTTGTGCCTGGCTAATAACCAGAGCTGGATCCGAGCCTCCAGCTGCAATACCAACAACTTCAAAAAGCTGTGGATTATCTGCGATAACTTCTAAAGCTTGGGTTCCAATGGAGCCGGTACTACCTAGGATGAGAATTTTTTTGATCACGACATCTATTCTTACACCCATTTGGGGCAATCCAAAGTGATGTGTTGAGAAGCCAAATGCCAGAAGTGTGCAGGAAAAGCTGTATCTTTTGGTGGATTTTTTAGATAACCCTTGCGTGGATACCCAAATTTTTAGCTTGACCGCGATAAATGTGAGAATATAGAGAAAGTTAAACAAGTTCTGTAGGTGCGTATGCGGTTCTCCAGGTTTTGGATCGAATCGAGTGCGCGAATAAAGGAGTATGACGTGGCTGGTTCCTCCCACATGATTGAGCCCGAGATCTACCGCGGTGTATCCACCCTTGATGAGCCTTCGGCTGCCTGGGGATGGCACGGCCTGAAGCGCCAAACCACCCAGATCGCTGGTTGGATCTCCGTGTTGTTCCTGCTTGGCTACAACTTTGGTAACCACAAGGGTCACGTTGAGACCATTTGGCTCCTCGTAATCACTGCACTCATTGTCATTGGATTGCTGATCCACCTCTTTGAGCCAAAGCTTTCCCAGGTTCGCACCATCACCGCTCACAACAAGCCAGTTGGCCACGTTGAGCCGGACTGGACCTACGACCAGGCAACCCTCACCGGCACCTGGGGTAACCTCACTGATGCCCAGCTTCGTTCCATCAACGTTGCACCTGAGCGTGTTGCTCACCTGCGTGCAGTTGATTCTGCAGACTCCTCCAAGGAGCTCAACAACTAAGTTTTAGTTGCTAAAAGAGGCGGACCGAATATTTTCGGTCCGCCTCTTTTTGGATGTTTTAGGAGACTGGAGTTTTGACCTTGTCGAAGATCTCAGGCAAACGTTCTTCTACTCTGCGCCCACACATCCTGATAATGGCCAGGTACGCCAGCGCTGGAATGAACACTGCCAGAACTTGGCCAATGATAAGCAGCCAGGTCATCTCGGCTGTTAAACCAATAACGCTCAAGGCAATTCCAGGTGCTGCGGGAATCCAGCCCAAAAATAGTGAACCAAAAGCGCCGACAAAAGCAGCCGCAGAATATCCGCTGCGATCACCCCAAGGGCTGGTTCCTGGTTTTGCCGTGGGATAAGGATTAAAGGTTGTCATTAGCAAGGACACCGCTGCTGTGGAGAAAAGGATTCCCAGCGCGATCACTGCTATAACTGCTGAGAGCAAGCTATCTTTGGCGATGATAAACACAACGGGGATATCCACTAAGAACACCAGTACGCCAGGCACCATTGATGCCCAGTGCCGCGCTAAAAGGAGGGTTTTAGCAGGCACTCCAGAAACCATATTCAGCCAGGTGGATGGACCATCATAACCAAAGTCATTGGTGGCCAACATGCCGGAAAATGCTGCTAGGAGCACCAACCCAACATAGACCAACGATGCTTCAATTGTGATGCCTTGAAAGGCAAAAAGTACTGCAAAAACTGGAAGCATCACTAAAGAGGCTAAGAGTCTAGAATCGCGCACTAGGTATTTGAGTGAACGCGAGAAAACTGCTCCTGCCGGTGACCATGCAACGCCTGGTAGCAAGAGAGTTCTGCCTGATTCTTTGGTGTCTTTTTTGGCAGCATCCTTGGTGCTCCTACCACCTTGATCTAGTGGAGCGCTCAGCCCTGCTTTCAGGAGTGCAATCCAGGCCCAGACTCCTAGAGCAACATAGGCTAGGGACAATGCGACCAAGAGCAAGGCTTCCCACCAGTATCCTTGAGCGGCCGCTTCAATTGCTCCAGCCGAGGCTCCCACTGGGGTCCACTTGGCAATATCTCCAAAGGCTTCGATTCGATTAAGAGAGCCTGAACCAATAAGCATGTTGTAGCCAATAATGATGAAAACGAAGCCTAATGTGGCAACAAGGCTCATTCTTTCTTTGCTTACGCGAGAGGAAGAACTCGACGCCAGCAAGCTGAGGATTTCTCCCAAGGCCAAGGTGGTTAGGAGAGAAATTGCGAGCATGATCCATACCAGGGGAATCAGCACCGGATCATAATAAATACTGCAAATAATCGCAGTGACCACGGTACACACCACGGCGGTGATGCCCCGCGATTGCATTACTGTACTAATGGCGAAACCGGGCAAAAGCTGCGTTGGTTTTAATGGCATCGTGGCAAAGGAGGCAACCTGTAGTTGGCCCTCGCCGGAAGGCCACATTATGGCGGCAACTACATAAGCCAGCATGCCCGTTGCCACTACCCCAGCCAATACCCCATGCTGTTGCTCATATATGCCGGTGATAAGCAGTGCGCTTAAGCCGAGCAGGCCGATCAGACTATAAAAGGCAATAAAAAGGATCATGACGATCGCGGCACTATTGCCTTTGATACTGCGTTTCCACAAGATTGCCTGGAGTTTTAACAATGTTGAAGTCATTATTTGTCCTCCACCTGCGGTGATTCTTTAGCCACACCGCCCAGCCAGGAGAGGCTGCCTTCGGCGAGGGCTGCTCCGCCAACGATGTCTACAAAAAGATCTGTCAGTGATTTCTCTGAGGTGATGTCTTTAACATGGGAGGCTAATTCCACCACGCCCTTATTAATGATGGCGACATGATCGCATAAGCCTTCAACCAGTTCCATGACGTGGGAGCTCAGCACTACGGTGCCACCGGCTGCAGCGAAGTTACGCAGGATTTGTTGGATCAATCGTCCTGAAACAGGATCCACAGCTTCCAAAGGTTCATCGAGGATCAATACCTGAGGATTATGTAAAAGGGCTTGAGCCAAGAGGATCTTCTTGGTCATGCCCGCGGAGTAATCAACGATCCGCTTATCCCCTGCCTCAGCAAGCCCCAGTGCAGTCAAAAGCTCAGTACTGCGTTGCTGGACCACATCCTCTTTTAAACCCCTTAGAGCGCCCACATAGCTCAGCAGTTCCCTGCCGGATAAGCGATCAAAAATAGGAAAACCATCTGCGAGGAGTCCCATGGATTTCTTAGCGGCTAAAGGTTCATCCCATACATTTGCTCCAGCGATCCAGGCGCTGCCCTTAGTTGGGCGCAATAGACCTGTAGCCATGGAGAGCATCGTGGTCTTGCCAGCACCATTGGGGCCGACGATGCCATAAATCGCGCCGATGGGAATGTCGAGGGAAATGTTATTAACGACAACTGTTCCGTTGTATTCCTTGGTCAGCCCGCGAAGTGCTAGAGCCTGCGTACTTGGATCTACCGGGCAGACTTTTGTTTCCTCTTTGTTTGTTTGCGAGGACGGCGGAGTTTCATTCATCACTTTTCTCCTTTTCGCTGCACAGCACAAGTTTTTCAGTGTTGCTATTGGTATGCGTTTTCGTCTCGACGCTACCAGAGAGAAAATAGAGAGGCATTGACTTTACCAAAACGTAATGGGCTTATCCCCCATCTGTTGTGGAGGATAAGCCCATTTTCTTTAAGTGGTGGCTACTTCTCTTCAGCAGCTAGCTGGCCACAAGCGGCCGCAATTTCTTGTCCCTTGGTATCACGAACGGTACAAGGAACACCCTTGGCAATAACACGACGAACAAATTCATCCTGTCGCTCCTTAGGAGCAGCATCCCATTCAGAGCCTGGAGTTGGGTTCAAAGGAATGAGGTTGACGTGAACGCGGGATCCCAAAGCCTTATGGAGCTTTTCGCCCAGCATGTCTGCACGCCAGTCCTGATCATTGACGTCGCGGATGAGTGCGTACTCAATAGAGACACGACGGCCGGACTTATCAGCGTAATAACGTGCTGCATCCAAAACCTCAGCAACAGACCAACGATTGTTAATCGGAACCAAGGTATCACGCAGTTCGTCATCTGGAGTGTGCAAAGACACCGCGAGAGTAACCGACATGTCTTCGTCGGCAAGCTTCCTGATTGCCGGCGCTAAACCTACGGTGGAAACGGTGACGCTGCGCTGTGAGATGCCAAATCCCTGTGGGGATGGCTGGGTGATCTGTCGCACGGCAGATACCACGCGCTTGTAGTTGGCCAGTGGCTCGCCCATGCCCATGAATACGACGTTGGATAGGCGGCCGCCTTCGGCCTGCATGGTTGCGGCAGCGTTGCGGACCTGGTCGACAATTTCGCCGGTGGAAAGGTTGCGGTCCAGGCCACCCTGGCCGGTGGCGCAGAATGGACACGCCATGCCACAACCAGCCTGGGAGGAGATACACAGGGTGGAACGGTCGCGGTAGCGCATGAGCACAGATTCCAGCAAGGTGCCGTCGTGCAGCTTCCACAGGGTCTTCTGGGTTTGATCGTCATCGGTGTGAATGACTTTCAAAGGCTCCATCAGGGTTGGGAAGAGCGCTTTTTTGACTTCTTCGCGGGCGCTTTCAGGAAGATCTGTCATTGTTGTTGGGTCGGCTTCGAGCCTGCCGTAGTAGTGGCGGGCAATTTGGTCGAGGCGGAATTTTGGAAGGCCTAGTTCTTTAAGAGCCTCAATGCGCTCCTCAGTGGTGAGGTCTGCGAAGTGGGCCGGGGGCATGCCACGCTTGGGAGCGTTAAAAACCAGGGGTACAGGAGTTGCCATAATGTCCCTATTCTTTCAGATGTTATGGAATTGTTGAACTTGAATTTAGTCAATGAGTGGCGAAATATGATTTAACCTAGTTCAATGGCTGTATGAGCAATAAACCAGTGGAACCTAATGTGTCCAATTCACAAGACCTTCCCACCGGTTTTGACCCAGCGTATGCGGGTAACGGTGAGTACAACGAGTTTGAAGCTCAAGAAATTTCAACAAACCCAGAAGTGTCTGCAAACACACCAGCCATCCGTGAGGAGATCGACCACTCTGCTGCCAACAAACAGCCAGAAGTGGCTTCAGGTAAGACCGTTGCCGGTGGAACCTGGGTGGCTTTGATCATTGGAGCAATTCTACTCATTGGTCTTTTGATTTTCATTATGCAAAATCAAACCAGCGTTGAGCTTAATCTCTTTACCTGGTCCTTCCAATTCCCAGCCGGAATTGGTTTCCTGCTTGCTGCTGTAACTGGCGCTTTGATCATGGCTTTGGTCGGCGGCGTGCGTATGTTTGAGTACCGTCGTCAGATCAAGAAGCTGCGTAAGGCGCTATAAAACTACGGCGACCCTGCGATCACTAATTAAAAGTGGCGTTGTATTTGTATCTCTATTAGAGATGGACAAGTACAACGCCACTTTTGTGTCTATCACCCGCTGCGGGCTTAACTAGGACAGGTTCCCCGTTGGTGCGGGCGCTGCCCGCGCTACCGGTGCCCGCAGGTGTTTAGGCGGGGTAAGAGCTGCTGACCACGCTCAAAATCAACCAGGTCACCATTGCTGCTGGCAACATGCCATCGAGGCGGTCCATGATTCCACCGTGGCCGGGCAGCAAGTTAGACATATCTTTAATTCCCAGATCGCGCTTAAATTGGGACTCCACGAGGTCACCCAAAGTTGCGCAAACTACCAGGGCAAATCCGAGGATTACGCCCAACCACCAGTGATGTTCAAGCAAAAAATGCACGCAGAGGGCACCTGTTAAAGCGCCAAGGGCCACTGATCCAGCAAAGCCCTCCCAAGATTTTTTGGGGCTTACCAGTGGAGCCATGGGATGGGAACCGAAAAATACTCCGGCGGCATAACCTCCAACGTCTGAACCCACTACGCACAGCATGAAGGTCATGATGAAGAAAATTCCCGGTACAGAGTTATTTTCCATCAAGGACAGCATGGCTGCGAAGCTACCGAAGAGCGGAATCCACGTGAGCACAAAGATACCAACGGAGGTGTCTCGCAAATAGTTGCGGGCCTCTTTATCTGCACCGTTGTAGAAGATTCTGAAATACATCAGCACCAATACTGTCGCCACATAAGATGCCAGGATACCGACCGTGCCCAAAGGCCACGAGGCCCACACAATGGCTTGGCCACCTAGCAGCATGATGAGCATTGGGAGGTGGTAGCCACTTTCCTTAAGCCGGCTACCTACTTCCCAGGTTCCCGCTGCGACGGCACCGGCGACTACGATGTACCAACCCCAGGGGCTGAGGATGATGCCTAGGAGAACCAAAATGGCCAAACCTACTCCGACGCCAACGGCGGCTTTTAGATTCCTGCCCGCGTTATTTTTCGGTTTGGGCATCCGCATGGACCGGTGATGTTGCTCCGGTTCGCTCATGGGCTCTCCTTGATGTTGGGGTAAATCTCACTCTGATGGTGCCAGCTTTTAGGTTCTTATGCTGAGCAACCACCGCAAACAGAAGAAAGCGTCGTCTCTCCGCCAGCTCGACGATGAAACGACGTTTTCATTTTCAAACTAATGTCCGTCTTTAGACGTCCATCAATTCCTTTTCCTTCTTGGCAACTACTTCATCGATCTGCTCAACATAGCGAGCGGTGACCTTGTCTAGTTCTTTTTCAGCTGCCTGGACTTCATCCTCACCAGAGTCGCCATCCTTTTGCAGCTTCTTCAGCTGATCCATGCCCTTGCGGCGGACGTTACGGACAGCAATCTTTCCGTCTTCGCCCTTAGCCTTAGCCATCTTGACCATTTCCTTACGACGCTCTTCGGTGAGCTGTGGAATGGTTACACGCAGGACCTGACCATCGTTGGTGGGGTTAACACCAAGGTCAGAGTTGCGGATTGCATTTTCAATAACCTGCATAGAGGACATCTCATAAGGCTTGATGAGCAGCATACGTGGCTCTGGAACTGAGATGCTGGACATCTGTGTAATTGGGGTGAGAGTGCCGTAGTATTCAGCCATCACGCCATTAAACATGGATGGGTTTGCGCGACCGGTACGAATGGTGGTGAGGTCTTCGCGGGTGTGCTCAACAGTAGAGGTCATTCGCTCTTCTGCTTCAAAAAGAATCTCATCAATCATAATTTTTCTCCTGTGCTCTCGCAGCTTGGGACTTCCTGCGGAAGCCTAAAGTTAATAATTAATCTATCAGGACTCGACAAGAGTACCGATACGTTCGCCATTAACTGCGCGGGCAATGTTGCCCTCGGTGAGCAAGTTGAAGACGAGGATTGGCATCTTGTTGTCCATGCACAGACTAAATGCAGTTGCGTCTGCTACCTTGAGGCCCTTTTCGATTACTTCCTTTGGAGTGATCTCGGTAAAGAGCTCTGCGTCTGGGTTGGTGCGAGGATCATCGCTATAAACTCCGTCCACGGCCTTAGCCATCAACAGCACATCGCAGCCGATCTCAAGGGCACGCTGAGCAGCGGTGGTATCGGTGGAGAAATATGGCATACCCATACCTGCACCGAAAATGACAACGCGGCCCTTTTCCAGGTGACGCTCTGCACGCAGTGGCAAATATGGCTCAGCGACCTGCGCCATATTGATTGCGGTCTGCACGCGACATTCAACACCGTGCTGTCCCAGGAAGTCCTGAAGGGCCAGGCAGTTCATGACGGTTCCGAGCATTCCCATGTAGTCAGAGCGGGCGCGATCCATGCCGCGCTGCTGTAGTTCAGCACCGCGGAAGAAGTTGCCGCCACCAATGACGACTGCGATTTCTGCACCGCCCTTAGCAACTTCGGCAATTTGCTTTGCGACGTTGTCTACAACGTCAGGATCAATTCCGACTTTTCCACCACCAAACATTTCACCTCCGAGCTTCAACATCACTCGTTTAAAGCCGGTACGGGGTTGTTCACTCGAGGTGGTCACCGTGGTGTTCTCCTTCGGTAGGGGTATTAGCAGCCGCTCAAATCGGCAGGAGGTGCTCCCCATTTTCCTAAAACACAGAAAAATTTTCGGGGCGTCCCTATTCCTGGGTTCCGATCTTACATCGACCTGTTAGATAGCTGCGACAAGACTTGGCTAATCGCTGATTTTATTGAATTTTCCAAAAGTCACACCGAGCAATAGAGCCGGGAACTCTGGACAAAACTAACCCCACGCATCTAAGGAAAATTGATACGTGGGGAAAATGATGTTCACTCCGGCGTTGATAACTATCAACGCCAAAATTGGAGGCATATCGTTGAGGAATATGAGTTCCTCAAAGGCTTAACTTAAGCCTGGCCAACCTCAAAGCGGGCGAAGGAGGTAATGGTAACGCCAGCCTCGTCCAGAAGAGCCTTAACGGTCTTCTTGTTGTCAGCGACGGAAGCCTGCTCGAGCAGAACGTTTTCCTTGTAGAAGCCGTTCAAACGACCCTCAACGATCTTTGGAATAGCCTGCTCTGGCTTTCCTTCTTCGCGGGTGATCTGCTCTGCGATGGAGCGTTCCTTCTCAACAACCTCAGCAGGAACATCTTCGCGGGTGAGGTAAGCAGCCTTCAGTGCAGCAACCTGCATTGCAGCCTGACGTGCAGCAGCCTCAGCAGCTTCACCTTCGCCGGTGAAAGCAACCAAAACGCCAACTGCTGGTGGCAGGTCAGCGGAACGCTGGTGTAGGTAAACAGCGGTCTGCTCGCCCTCGAGGGTTACTGCGCGACGAAGCTCAAGCTTCTCACCGATCTTTGCGGAGAATTCCTGCAAAGCCTGGTCTGCGGTCTGGCCGTCGAGGTCAACAGCTGCCAGCTCTTCCTGAGAGTTAGCCTTAGCTGCAGCAGCAGCGTCAGCAACCTTGGCAGCGAATTCCTTGAATTCTGCGTTCTTAGCAACGAAGTCGGTCTCGGAGTTAACCTCGATCATGGTGTTGCCGGAAACTGCAATAAGACCCTCGGTAGCGTTGCGCTCAGCGCGCTTTCCGACGTCCTTTGCACCCTTGATGCGCAGGATCTCAACAGCCTTGTCGAAGTCGCCAGCGGACTCCTCAAGTGCCTTCTTGCAGTCAAGCATGCCGGAACCAGTGAGTTCGCGGAGCTTCTTAACATCCGCAGCGGTGTAGTTCGCCATTAGGGGGCGATCCTCCTTATTTATGGATAATTAATGCTTTACAAGCCTAGGTTAGGGCACAACTGCCCTACCCGCCCGTCTATATGCAGATCGTACATGCAAATTCGTGTTGACGTGGCAGGGTGGCTGCTCAAAAAGCCCCCACAGCGTGAAATTTTATAGTTAAAGTTCCATCGTCGTGGGGGCTTGGTGGTCAGCAAAACTGTAGCAATTTACTGCAGCTTATTCAGCTGCGGTCTCCTGCTCAGCCTCTGCCTCAGCAGCAGATGCTTCTTCAGTCTTAGCCTCGCCTGCAGCTTCCTTAGCAGCTGCTAGCTGACGCTCTTCGCGAGCCTTCTTGCCCTCTTCCACAGCGGTGGAGATGACGCGGGAAAGCAGAGCGGTGGAGCGGATTGCGTCGTCGTTACCAGGAACTGGGAAATCAACGACATCTGGGTCACAGTTGGTGTCCAGAATTGCAACAACAGGGATGTTGAGCTTGTGAGCTTCAGCAACCGCGATGTGCTCCTTGTTGGTGTCAATGATCCACAGTGCGGAAGGCACGCGGGTCATTTCAGCGATACCGCCGAGGACGCGCTCAAGCTTGATGCGCTCACGGGTAAGCATGAGGATTTCGCGCTTGGTGCGACCCTCGTAGCCGTTCTCAGCCTCGTCCATCGCCTGAAGTTCCTTCATGCGGTTCAGACGCTTGGAAACGGTCTGGAAGTTGGTGAGCATACCGCCGAGCCAACGGTGGTTAACATAAGGCATGCCAACGCGGTCAGCTTCAACCTGTACAGCTTCCTGAGCCTGCTTCTTGGTACCAACGAAGAGGACAGTTCCGCCGTGAGCGACGGTCTCCTTGACGAACTCAAAAGCCTGGTCAATGAAGGTCAGGGTCTGCTGCAGGTCAATGATGTAGATGCCATTGCGCTCGGTGAAGATGAAGCGGCGCATTTTTGGGTTCCAACGGCGGGTCTGGTGGCCAAAGTGCACACCAGCGTCGAGAAGCTCTCGCATGGTTACAACTGCCATGGTAAGCCCCTTTCATAAGTCTAAGGGTTTCGGTTTTGGAAATTTGTACAGGTTTTTATCCTGCACCCTAGCGATGGTTTCCCAGTTCAACACCCTAAAATTCAGTGAATTTTCGGGACCTAGTTGTTCCAGAGTTGTAGAAGTTTAAAGTTCTGCAACGCCATCGCGCGTAGTCAATGGTTTATTTGCTTCTTTACAGAGGAAGATTCAATTAAGACACACTGCTAGAGACAGTTTACATACTTTGAGCTGCCAGCCAAAACTTTAGCCACCCAAGTGTGGATAACTTTGGGTTTTGTCAAGCACTTCTTTCACTTTCGCCCCATTTTCCACAGATCGAAGTTCATTCACTTGGCCTTTAACTCGACGCCAGCGACACTAGGTGCGTGAATCCACTGTTTCGCATTCTTCTAGTTTTCAGCCTTTTGACACTGTGGCAATTGCCACCTGCCACATCCGCAGTGCCCACAACAACCTCGGCCCCCTTTTTAACTACCTCAGCCACCACAACGTCACAGTACGTCAGCCCTACTACGGGCGAGGCGCGAGCTAGTGGGGTTCTGCTCAGCTTTGATAAACCAGCCCAAAACTGGCTTCCCGGGCACCGTGGTGTGGATCTAGATTTAGCCATTGGTGATCCTGTACTGGCAGCAGGTGCTGGAGTTATTGCATTTAGTGGTGTCGTGTTTGGTACGCCCACAATTTCCATCGATCACCCCGACGGGATTCGAACCACGTACCAGCCGGTTCATTCCCATGTCACGGTGGGCCAAACGGTATCAAGGGGAGAGATTATTGGTACCCTCGGTCACCCCACCACTGCATATCCAGGCCTGCAATGGGGTGCAAAAGTGGGAGAGGATTACCTCAACCCTATTTCCCTATTACCTAAGCCAACAATCAGAATCAAGCCATTAACCTAGATTATGCGCGCGGATGTGCGTTATTGAAAGCCTCAAGCAAGCGTTTATTGCTTACGTGGGTATAGATCTGGGTGGTTTGCATAGAAGAATGCCCCAGCATTTCCTGGACTTGCCTTAGATCTGCTCCCCCATCTAAAAGGTGAGTGGCTGCAGTGTGCCTTAAAGAGTGCGGGGAAAGATGTTCAGTTCCGGTAATCTGGCCAGCCTTATCAACAATGCGTCGCACCTGGCGGGCATTTATTCGCTGCCCCCTACTACCAACAAACATCGCTGTGGGGTCCTTGGCCATTTCCGCACGCGCCTCCAACCATCGCTGGAGCGCATTCAATGCTGCGGCACCAAAAGGAATAACTCTCTCTTTATTTCCTTTACCGAGGACGCGCACCATCTGTCGGCTTTGATCCACATCTTTAATGTCAAGGCCACATAGCTCAGCCACCCGCATACCGGTGGCATAGAGCAATTCCAAGATTGCACTATCTCGCAGATATTCGGTCTCATTGGCAGAACCGGCATTTTCCACAAATCGGCCAGCCTGCTCCTCCCCCATTACCTTGGGCAAGTCGCGCGATGCCTTGGGCGAGACTAATCGTGCCGCCTCATCAGCTGCAAGATGACCATTCTTCACAGCCCATTTTGAAAAAGCTTTAACGGCTGCTGTTCGACGCGCCAAGGTGGCACGTGATTTGCCGTCGGTGACGGCTTCACCGAGCCATTCCCGCAGTCGAGACAATTTAAAATTGTCGAGGCTGCCGATGAACTCAGCCACTAGATAAAGGTCCGAGCGGTAGCCACGCACCGTTGCCGGCGATCGACCAACCACCAAATCCAAATGCTCACAAAAATCGTCAATAATCATGTGAAGCTGCACAAGCTCTTTTGACTCAGCCCCAGCAGCCTTAAACATAGTAGAAGGTGACGCCTCCCGCCCGGAACGCGTCACCTTCTTTTCTGACTCACCCATAGTGCTTACCCTAGTACCTAAGCTCCCCCCGGGTGGGAGAACCTAAACGCACATTATCCAAGGAACCAGCCCGAACCTTGAAAAACTCTACTTAGGCTTGCCTCACCTACACTAGCGAGTGCCGAAAGGCTGCGCAACCCTTTTTAAGATTTTTATTCCAAACAATTTCATCACTTGACCTCGCCTTAGCCACACTATTTATTTAGCTCTGATTGTTTTATTCGCTTCCACAACAACCCATCTCGCATAATTAGTCCTCGGTTTTGCAGCTCAACTAGCAAATGAATAACTAAAGCAAGCGGTAGGCCGGAGTCAGTTGCCACATCCCCAGCCTCCCTGCCATGAGTGTTGAGGGCATCATAAACGCGCAATTCATTACGGGTCAGCCCTTGAATTGGGCTAGCGGAAAAATTGAGCTCATATTGCTCAATAACGTCAAGCGCTCCGATAGCACCCAGGAGGGAGCGTACATCGTCACCGCTTGTCACCATTTGGGCACTGCCATTTTTGATCCTTTCGTGACAGCCTAAAGAGCCCGCAGTTGTCACCGGACCTGGCACCGCCATCGCAATTCTGCCCAAACCGGCACACCAACTTAAGGTATTTAATGCTCCCGAGCGCCACGCTGCTTCAGTAACCACTGTGCCTTGTGAAAGTGCCGCCACCAGCCGATTCCGGGTAAGAAAACGGTGTCGCTGCGGTGGAGTCCCCGGGGGATATTCACTCACCAGCGCCCCTGCTCCGGAAGACACAATGCGTTCAAAAAGTTCTTTATTGTGTGCGGGATAGGAACGATCCAGTCCACACGCTGCCACCGCGATAGTTGAACCACCAGCTCTAAGCGCTTGAGTATGGGCAACAGTATCTACGCCCAAAGCTCCGCCGGAAATAATCGTCCACTGATGAGCCGCAAGATTTTGGGTGAATTGCTCAGTCACCTCAGTGCCATAATGGCTAATTGCGCGGGTTCCCACAATGGTCACTGACTGTGCCGATAAGGCTTTAAGATCCCCACCGCGTACCCAGAGCGCATGAGGTGCAACTGCATCATCTTGATAGGTTCTTACATGGTCGCTCATTCCAGAGGCTGCAAACCCAAAAGCATGCTCAAATTCATCCTTTGGCCAATCCACATCATGCGGGGTAATCAGCCGTCCACCCAAGCGGTGAATAATCTCAAGATCCTTGTGCGCAGTATCCCAGGTATACCGCGAGTCTGTTTCATGCAGGAGTTCAGTGCCAATCCACGCTTCCCGGCCTTTAATTCCGGCCGCAATCTTTTCTGCTTCATGTCCCTGTTTAATAAGGGTCCCTAGGTGTGCATTTGGCCCTTCCACCACTAGCGAAAGATATGCCCAGGCAAGCTGATTCTTACCCATTAGGCGGCCCTTTCAATCATGGTGCGTCCCCGTAACTCCATCGCCTGAGCCACATGATCAAGATTTGGGCGATCAGTTCCCGCCAAATCGCTCAAGGTCCAGCTCACTTTTAAGGCGCGGTCTACACCACGTTGAGAAATACTGCCCTGGGCCAGGTACACGCCCAAAAATGCCATCGCATCTTCGGTGGCTGGGAACTCCCGCCGTAATTGGTGCGGATCAATATGGGCATTAACCCGCGCACTTAACCCGGCGCGCTCCCACCGAGCAGCAGCTCGCTCACGCGCCAAAGCCACTCTTTCAGCAATGGGAGCAGAGGCTTCAGTATCTGCGCTGTGCAATACCGATCCTTGAGAATGTGTCCTTACCTGAATATCTATGCGGTCGCGCAAAGGACCGGAAAGATTATTAAGATAAGTGGCCCTTGCGGCACCGGAGCACACGCACTTTTGAGGTTGTTCTGCTCCGCAGCGGCACGGATTCGATGCCAGGATCAATTGAAACTTAGCGGGGAATTCAATTTGCTGTTTTGCCCTGATCAAACGGACTGTTCCACATTCCAAAGGGGTCCTTAAAGTATCGAGGGTCGCTGCTGGAATTTCGCTTGCTTCATCGAGAAATAGTACCCCATGGTGTGCCAAACTCACCGCGCCCGGCAGTGGATTTCCGGCACCTCCGCCTAAGAGAGCAGCTTTGCTCAAGCTATGATGCGGGGCGACAAAAGGTGCTCTGAGCACGGGCCCACTAAAAGTGCGCCCCACCACTGAGTGCACTGCAGTTGCTTCAATTTGCTGAGTTTTGCTCAAAGGTGGCAAAAGTCCTGGCAGGCGCTGAGCAATCATTGATTTGCCAGATCCGGGAGGCCCCAACATCAGCATATGGTGCCCACCAGCAGCTGCTACTTCGGCAGCAAAACGTGCCTGGGGTTGTCCCACCACATCGCGCATATCAGGTTGTTTTTCAGGTTGCGCAGGCGGATAGAAACCAACCTCGGATAGTTCGGCTTCCCCATAGAGCCACGCCTGGACCTCATAAATATTTGATGCCACCAAAACCTGTGGGCTATCAACAAGGCCTGCTTCCAGGGCATTAGCTGCCGGGATAATTACGGTGGAGATTCCCTCGCGCCGGGCTGCTAAAAGTGCAGGTAGCACTCCGGTAATAGGAATGAGTGAACCATCGAGTGCTACCTCACCTAAAAACATGCATTCTTCGGCGCGGTGCCGCACCCCTGCATCTTTGCTTTGGGAAGCTAGGACACATATGGTCATCGCTAGATCAAAGTGGGAGCCGTGTTTTCTGAGGGATGCGGGTGAAAGGTTGATGATTACCTTGGTTTTGGGCCATTGCAGTCCACTATTTTGTACGGCTGTTTTAATGCGGTCGCGGGATTCAGAGATCGCAGCGTCGGCAAGCCCCACAATGTAGGTGCCCGGTAACCCGGGCCCGATATTGGCCTCAACGCGCACAATGGTGGCGTTGACGCCAGTTTGGGCGGTGGTAAGTGTTCTAGCGAGCGCCATGGTCAACCCCCTCATAGGACTCGATCTCGCACTCGCCCGTAAAAGGATCTACCTGGATAACAAGGACATCAAAGCGGATTGAAACATAGGGTTTGTCACGCAACCAATTAACCGCTGCCCTTTTAATGCGCAGCATTTTATTGCGGCCTACTGCCTCGGCACCACCAAAAGCCGCACCCCGGCGCGTTTTTACCTCAAAAAAACTATTTCTCCATTGGGTTCTTGGACAATAATGTCTATTTCTCCGTTGAGATAGCGCACATTTCTATCTAGGATCACCCCGCCCCTGGAGGTATAAAAGTTGGCGCCTACTTTTTCCCCAAAGCCCCCGAGTTGTTGTTGCGGTGTTGTCATTATTAGTCCCCCGATTCACGATTTATCTGCTGTGATTCAGATTCAACCGCCAGGGTTAAGCATCCGGCAAGGACACAACAAAAGCCCCTGTGCATAACTGGGAAAACTAGATAAAAACGAGCTAGTTATCCACAGCTAGCTGCACTGGGGCTTGACAAAAACCGAGGAATATTATTCCGGCATCAAAATTTCTGGCTTGTCCAATTCCTCAATGTTGACATCCTTGTAGGTGATTACGCGGACATAACGCACAAAGCGTGCAGAGCGGTACATATCCCATACCCAAGCATCTGACATGCGCACTTCGTAGTAGACATCATTGCCACTGTTGTGGGGAATGAGCTGAACGGCATTGGCCAGGTAAAAACGACGTTCTGTCTCTACAACATAGGAAAACTGGCTCACTACGTCGCGATATTCGCGGTATAGCGATAGCTCGACTTCTGCCTCATAATTGTCGAGTTCTTCAGCGCTCATGCTTCACCTTCCGTCGTTTTACTTTTAGCACTTCGTAGCCACTGCTTATGTGCTGCAGCCACATTTGCATAACTATATCTATGCTCGGGGCTTCCGCCGTGCTGGCGCACCGCATCCATATGAATTTTAGTGCTATAACCTTTATGAATTTCCAAGCCATAATGCGGATACTCGGCAGCCATCTGCATCATGAGGTCATCGCGGGTTTGTTTGGCCAGCACACTCGCTGCTGCAATACAGCGCGCGCTGGCGTCTCCTCCGATTATCGGCAGGTGAGGCATAGAAAACCCCGGGACTTTCATGGCATCAGTGAGCACATATCCGGGGCGCAGGGAAAGCTCAGCAACGGCTCGCCTCATGCCTGAGATATTGGCATGTTGGATGCCAAAACGATCAATATCCGTCGCGGAAATTAGCACAACAGACCAGGCCAAAGCATATTTCTTAATAAGTGGCATGAGGCGCTCACGGGTGGCAGCGCTTAACTTCTTGGAGTCAGTTAGCTGCGCTAATTCCGGAATCGGGCGTTCCGGCAGAATGCAGGCTGCAATAGAAATCGGACCGCAGCAGGCACCGCGACCTGCCTCATCCACTCCGGCAACGGGCCCTAGCCCGTTGCGCGACAAGGTGACCTCAAAGGTCCGCAGCTGCTTTAAGCGCCGCATAACGTCGAGGCGTCGAGAAGCATCTTTTTAGCCTTGAATGTCATAATCCTGGACGCCACCGATGCGGCTAAATGGCAGCACAATGGCCTGAACCTTGCCCTTGATATTTTCTTCAGGAATGGTGCCCTGGTACTGATCGCCCAGGTGGTAGCGCGAATCCATGGAGTTGGTACGGTTATCGCCCATCATGAAGTAATTGCCCTCAGGCACGGTGATGGGTCCAAAATACATGCCACCACACTCGGCGGAACCAGAAGTCTCATCAATTGGGTACTGGGCTGGCTGCAAGGTGTAGCTATCATCAACTTCCTTGCCATCAACCATGATTCCGGGATCACCCTCCTGGCAGGAAACGGTCTGGCCACCTTCAGCAATAATGCGCTTGACCAGGTCGTTTTCATCTGGAGCCACCAGCCCAACATAGGAACCTAGGTTCTGTAGACCGCGGAGGACGGAATTTTCCGAGCGCTGGGTGGTAAAACCAACATTCCAGGAATCAGTGCCCTTAAAAACCACGACGTCGCCGGGCTCAGGATCGCTGAAATAGTAGCTCACCTTTTCCACCAAAATACGGTCACCGGTGCAGCCTTCACAGCCGTGCAAGGTGGGTTCCATGGAACCACTGGGAATCATGTACATACGTCCCACAAAGGTCTGAAGTACAAAAATCAAGGCTAGAGTCAGGACTATGACGACTGGAATTTCCACGTACCAGGGAGTTGGCGTGGATTCCTTTTTGGATTTTCCAGCTCTCTTTCCACCACTCGCACCTGCGCCCGAGGCAGATTGGGTGGGGTCTTCAGCATTTGATGCACTAGAAAAATCGCTCACGAGGATTCACTCTAGCAGCACCATTCACCTCAGAGTTGGCAGATTATGCAGCAGCGCGTCAAAAAGCGCGGCATCATATCGGCGTTGCCGAGGCTCCACCGCATCAATGTCCACGTCCCATCCCACTACACTGCCAGGGTCTGCCTCCTCCAATGCCTGATACCACTCCCTGAGTGGTTCCCTGAGCTGCACCTGGAGCTCAAAATCCGCGCGTACCCGCACGGAGTCTAAGTTTTTACGTTGGCGGAGCTCATCCTGAGTGGGAAAATTAACGGCGATTGCATCGGCAAAACCAATACGCTTTTCGACGAGTGCCTCACGCACTAGCATGGCCTCAAATTCAAATCTCTCCTTGGGTGCATGCCCACTGCGAGCCAGGGTCCAGGAATAGTGCAGGTGCATGGGGTCAGTGTCACAGATCGCCAGCCCTGACTTATTTTCCAAAAGCCGTGCCGCATTCCATCTGGTGGTGTTGACGTTATTCCAAAAGTGAGCCTGCACCTCAATGGATTTATCGGCAGGCTCACCTCCGGTGGGTTGATACTCTGGCACAATCGTTCTTTCCCACTGTTGGCAAAGCGTTGTTTTTCCGGCTGCGCTTGGCCCCTCAACTGCGATAATCATCAGTTTTTCCTCCATTTCCTGAGTTGGGGTCATTGGGTTCCGGGCTTTTAGCCAGAGTAACTACTCCTTATTCTTGGTGATGGTGTTTTGGCGGTTTTTCCTCGCAAGCTTCTAAAGGAAGCGGAAAGTCGCTGCAATTTCTTCGAGGACTGTGGTCAGCTCATATTCCGTGTGCAATTTGAGCAGCACTACCAAGGTTCCCGTGGCTTCATAGTCTTGAGTGGCTAGCACTGCAACGGTGGTTCCAGCACAGTCATATTGGATGTATTCGCCACGGTAGTAGCCATCATCCCATGGCCCTTGATCCGTTTGGCTGCAACTACCCATGGGATCAAATTGAGCCAGCGCATCTCCAGTACTCAATGATGGATCCGTACCGAGCATCCACACACCCGGGGCGTCAAAGCCACTAAAGAAGGCATTGAGATCAGTTGATATTGCCAAAGAGCTCCAGTCCCGGCCACTATCGTCGCTAAAGCCAGCGCCATCAATTTCAGCCCATTCCACCGGCACGGTTACTGCAATGCTATTGCTATCGTCGGAGACATCTACGGTTTCACCGCTATAACCATCGGCAGCAACTGCTTCCGAACCATCCGTCACGTTTTCTTGAGTTACTTCCAGCTCGCGGCCATTGATTTGACCAGCCATAAGAGAGCCGTCTGAAGGTCGCAGAATTTCCACGTCCATGGTTCCATCACTGCCGTGAGTGTCAAGGACTTGGCAATAACTGGCTAGAGTTCCTTGGTCACCGACGCTAACACCTGCCAGTTTGAGGATAAGATCACCAGGTTTAATACCTGCTTTGTCAGCAGGGCCACCTGCTTCAACCGAGTTCACCCATACGCCAAAGAATTCCGGATCGCCACTATCCCAGGCAGATGCGTTAATACCGATCGAGGAAATCCGCTCACCATTTTTGAGGTCTTCAAAAACCTGCTGGGCGACATCTCGGTGAATGGCGAAGCTATAGTCTAGTGAGTCATCGCCGGCATAGTTCACACCCACCACCTTGGCATCTGAGGTAATTAGTGGACCACCAGAGTTGCCACCACGAATGCGCGCATCATGCTCAATGACCTGATCAAGTGAGGCCCAGAGGGTGTCAAATTCAAAATCCGCTTTGGACACAATGCCGCGCGTGAGAGTGAATTCCTCTGCAGCACCTACTGGATAACCAGCAGAAAAGACATCAAGGCCAGTGGTGATATCACCCTCAAACCAATCAAAATAAGGCAGCTCTTTGGAATTGAGTTGCACCACTGCCAGGTCAAGGCATTCTGAGGCGCCCAAGACTTTGACACTGGCCTTTTCTTTTCCATCTTCACCAAATGTGGCATCGAGACGGCCGGCACCAACCACCACGTGGTTGTTAGTAATGGCAATGCCAGAAGGATCAATGATAAATCCTGAGCCCTGCCAGGCAGATTCTGAAGCGGAGGTTTGGCCAGGCTCAATAAAAGTGCCCTGGCCACTGATACGAATGGTTGCGTCCACAATCGTTTCAAAATCAACGGCGTTTCCGGCGCTAGCATCTCCAACAGCCACGGTGCCGCTGGCAGCATCTGCTGAGCTACCTTCCGTGGAGGTATCTGAGGATGAGGAACATCCCGCCACCAATAGCGTTGTCGCAGAAAGCAGTGCGGCACCGGTTTTTAGGTGCGTTCTTCCATTGCGATTTTTCCTGAATTTTCTTGACATGATGCACTCCCTAACTTCCCTTGAGATGCAGGTCTTAGAAACCTCGCTCAAGAGACTGAGGCGTGGCTATCCATTCACCTGCATCGTTTTTAACCAAATAGGAGTTAGGAATTCTCCGCTTAAAGGAACATTCCAATGCTAATGACTGCTTAAGTTCTAACAAGGTTTAATTGATAATAATTTTACTATGTTTTAATACAAAACAACAGCACAGCACCAGCATTTTCACATCTTTATAAGTAAAATCATTAACAATAATTGACAATTAGTTTTAGGCAAGGCTAACTTTCTAAATATGCAAAAGAACATTAGCCGGCGCGCCTTCCTTGGCGCTATGCTCGGCGCTTCTGCCGTTGTTGTCGCAGCCTGCACCTCTAGCAGCAATAACACCAGCGCAGAAGGCTCTTCCACCACTGCCGGATCCACGGAACCCAGCAGCGCTGATCAAACCCAAAGGGTTGTAGCACTTAACACCGGCCAGCTCGACAACCTGCTCACCCTCGGAATTCTGCCCGTCGGCGTCGCAGCTGCCAAAAACGCAGATCTAATTCCTGAATTCATTCGCAATCGTTTTGGCGCTGATTTTGACCTTGATTCCATCGTTAATTGTGGGCTCCGCGCAGAGCCCGACGTAGAAGTAATTGCCAGCCTCAATCCCACCCTTATCTGTGCTAACTCCCGCACCGATGAGACAATCCTGGAGAAGCTACGAGCAATTGCACCACTAGTTACCGGTGCAGGTGGCGGTGAAAACTGGAAAGAAGACTTCACCACAATCGCTGCTGGTGTTGGCAAAGAAGCAGAAGCAAAAACTCTGCTTGCCGACTATGAGCAAAGGGCAGCCAAAATTGCAGCAGACCAGCCTGCCACCCCTCCCTCTGTTTCTTTTTTGCGCACCAATGATGATGCTGCTTTCCAGATGTACGGCCTTAATTCCATGACTGGAACCGTGGCAGCCGACTGCGGCTATGCCCGCCCTGAGGCTCAGCAATTCACTGATAAAGCCGGCCATGATCTTTCTGCTGAACTACTCGCACAGGCAGATGCCGATTGGATTTTCTACGGCGTCCAAGCTGGCTCCCCGAGCCCGGTAGATACCGCACTGTGGCCTTCATTGCAGGCAGTGCAAGACCAGCGGGCCATTGAAATCAATTTTGATTCCTGGTTTGTCAATGCTTCCCTACTTTCAGCAGAGATCATCATGGATGGCCTACGCTCCACCATCAAGGCATAACCCCAAGCCCCAAAAAGAATATAGGCAAGAAAAAGCCCTTATACTCTCCACAAATGAAGAGCACAAGGGCTTAAACAATTGCTTAGCTAAGCAATTGGGGAAAACGATAGAATTATCGCTTTTCCTTGATGCGAGCAGCCTTACCGCGCAGCTCACGCAGGTAGTACAGCTTAGCGCGACGAACATCGCCACGACGGACGACCTCGATCTTCTCAAGGTTTGGGGAGTGTACTGGGAAAGTACGCTCAACACCGATGCCGAAGGAAACCTTACGAACGGTGAAGGTTTCGCGGACACCGCTGCCCTGGCGACGAATGACAACACCCTTGAAAAGCTGGGTACGGGTGTTTGCACCTTCGATGACCTTGACGTGAACGTCGAGGGTATCGCCGGGGCGGAAAGCAGGAACGTCGTCGCGCAAGTATGCGGAATCGACCTTATCCAAAAGGTTCATGAAAAATCCTTTGACTAGTAGGGAAAGAGGACCCTGGCGGCACTTCCCCTGATGGGGCGCTCGGCCGGTTCATATCCGTTTCAATTGTGCGCCGCTACTACCTGTCCCCCATTGCTGCGGGATATGTAGAGTCAACCTAGGTATTCTTTCACATTTCACCCCCATTAACAAACTCGCCTTTTACCAGCAAAAAGAATCTGTGCGTTGACAAAATTACTTTTTCGCGCTTAACTAGCTGCCAATACCCCACGGGTGCCCAAAGCATTGGGCTGAGATGTGCGCTGTCGCTGCGCCGGACCGTCTGAACCTGTCTGGTTAATGCCAGCGAAGGAAGTGAGGACTTCATAACTGTGTCTATACCTATCTCAAGAACCCCACTTGACCTGCGATGTTATGTGGTCACAGGTGCTGGAACTCCCACAGAAATTGTCCGGGTTGCCCAAGAAGCAGCCGCAGGTGGTGCCGGCGTTGTACAAATCCGCTCCAAGCCGATTAGTGCCCGCGCGCTACTGGAGCTGGGCGAAAAGGTGGCCAGCGCGGTTGCGCTTGCCAATCCACACACTAAGACGCTTATCGACGACCGCCTCGACGTTGCAGCTATCCTCATGCGCCGCGGACTCCCCGTACACGGAGTTCATCTTGGACAAAGCGATATTCCGGTTACTGCTGCCCGTGAGCTTTTGGGCCCGGATGCCATCATCGGTCTGACCACCGGAACCGCAGAGCTGGTTCATGCAGCCAATGCCTACGCGGGAATTATCGATTACATCGGTGCTGGCCCCTTCCGTCCCACGCCCACCAAGGATTCCGGCAGGCCACCTCTAGGGCTCGAAGGCTACCGCGAATTGGTGGAAATTTCGAAGCTTCCCATCGTGGCCATTGGTGATGTCCAACCTGAGGACGTATTTTCCCTGGCACAAACAGGCGTGGCCGGGTGCGCAATGGTACGCGCTTTCATGGAGGCCAAACACCCCCGCGCAGTTTCAGAAAGCGTAAATGCTCAATTTATTGCAGGATCACAAGCATGACTGATCAGGTAATTGTTATTGGCGGCGGAATCATTGGCCTAAGCACCTGCTTTGAACTCCAGGAGGCAGGCTTCCAGGTCACGCTCATTGATCCAGACCCCATTTCTGGAGCCACCCATCATGCTGGCGGAATGTTAGCACCCATGTCAGAGGTGCAATATCAACAATCCGAGCTGTTGACACTCATGAAGGCCTCCGCCCGAATTTATCCTGATCTCATTAAAAGAGTAAGCGCTGCTAGCAAACTTCCCACGGGATATCGCAACAACGGCACCTTATTGATCGGAGCTGATCGCGCCGATGCCTCCCACCTGGGCAATTTGCTGCGATATATGAATTTTGACAATATCGCCGCTGATCCCCTCACCATCCGCGCAGCTCGCGCCCTCGAACCTGCACTTTCACCACGTATTTCCAAAGCGATCAGCATTGAGGGCGATCATCAGCTTGATCCCCGTCTTTTTGCGCGGGCACTGCTTGATGCCGTGCTCAACCGTGGTGCCGAGTTGATTCAAGAGGCGGTGGTTTCAATTGACGGCCACAATCCCTGCCGCACGGTGACTTTGACGTCTGGGGTGAGGGCGGCGTCGAAAAGCACTGTGGTTTTAGCAGCAGGCCTCGGCGCTGCCTCAATTCCGGGGTGGTTTAGTGGCAGCAACCCGCTGCGTTTGCGCCCGGTTTATGGCGATATCCTGCGGGTGCGCGTGCCGGATGCAATGCAACCACTGATTTCGCAGGTGGTGCGCGGTTTTGTGGAGGACCGGCCGGTGTATCTGATCCCGCGTCTTGATGGCACGATCACCATCGGCGCGAGCAGCCGTGAAGATAGTCCGCAGCCGCGGACCGGCGCGATTCATGATCTGCTGCGCGATGCCATTCGGCTGGTTCCGGGCATTGCGGAAACGGAGTTTATTGAGGCTACCTGTGGTGCACGTCCTGGCACCCCGGACGATAAGCCATATCTTGGGCTGGTTGGTTCCAACCTCATTGTGTCCACTGGTTTTTTCCGCCACGGCATTTTATTGGCTGCTCTTGCCGCCCGTGCAACTGTAGATCTAGTACTTGAGCAGACCACTTTCGTAGATATTCAGTCCTGCTATCCCCTTCGACACGCTTTGGAAGATTCGAGGACCTCATGATCCCCCTTACTTTAAATGGCTCCGCCACCGTGGCCACAGCCACAACGGTAGAAGATTTAGTACATGGAGAAGTTGGCACCACCGAGGGTGTGGCCGTGGCAATTAATGCCCGTGTGCTACCACGTTCTCAATGGTCACGAGTCCTTAATGAGGGCGATCAGGTGGATATTCTCAGCGCAGCGCAGGGCGGATAATATGCTAAAAATTGCTGATAAGACCTTTAACTCCCACCTCATCATGGGCACCGGTGGCGCTACCTCCCACAGCATTTTGGAAGAGGCTCTTATTGCCAGCGGCACTGAGCTCACCACTGTCGCCATGCGCTATCACCGTGCCAGCAGTACTCCCGAGGAATCCATCTTTGCTCTGCTCCAGCGCCTAAATATTGAGCTGCTGCCCAATACTGCAGGATGCCGCACGGCCCGTGACGCCGTGTTAACCGCACAGCTTGCCCGCGAGGCACTTGGTACCAACTGGGTAAAAGTAGAGGTCATTGCCGATGAGCACACGTTATTGCCTGATACCACGGAACTCCTTGAAGCCTGTGAGCTGCTGGTTAATGATGATTTCACAGTTTTGGCCTATACCTCTGATGATCCCGTAATTGCCAAACGCCTCGAGGATGTAGGCGTGGCTGCGGTCATGCCCTTAGGCTCTCCTATTGGCACTGGGTTGGGGATTCTCAACCCGCACAATATTGAGCTCATTACCCGGCGCGCCCACGTGCCCGTAATTTTGGATGCTGGCATCGGCACTGCCTCGGATGCTGCTTTAGCCATGGAACTTGGTTGTGATGGTGTGCTCTTAGCTTCGGCGATTAACCGCGCGGAAGATCCTGTCGCTATGGCCCGTGCCATGGCTCACGCGGTGGAAGCTGGCCGATTGGCAGCGAGTGCGGGGCGAATTCCCAAACGTGAGCACGCGGTGGCCTCCTCAAGTTTTGAGGGCTTGGCATCGTGGTCGGAGCAGGTGTTATAAATGCCTTTAACCCAGGCCGAACTGCGTAGAACCGCCCGCCATCTTTCCCTCCCCGGTTTTGGCATCGCGGAACAAGAACGCCTGCACAATGCCCATGTGCTCATGGTGGGTGCCGGTGGTCTCGGCTGTCCGGCGTTGCAGTCTTTAGCTGCTGCAGGCATTGGCACCATCACCATCATTGATGATGACACCGTTGATCTCAGCAATATCCACCGCCAGATCCTTTTTGGCGCAGCCGATATTGGAAAGCCAAAGGTGGAAGTAGCAGCCGCACGGCTTAAAGAACTCCAGCCCGGAATTACCGTTCATACCCTGCAGGAACGCTTCACAGTGGACAATGCCCTAGCACTGCTTAGAAATGCAGATATTGTGCTGGATGGCTCCGATACCTTTGCTACCTCCTATCTCATTGCCGATGCTGCAGAAATAACTGGAACGCCACTGGTCTGGGCTACGGTCTTGCGTTTTCATGGCGATCTAGCGCTCTTCCACTCGGGCCCCTCACACCGCGGGGTGGGTTTAAGAGACCTCTTCCCCACCCAACCACCTGGAGATTTAGTCCCCGATTGCGCTACAGCCGGCGTACTGGGTGCAACCACTGCGGTGATGGGATCGCTCATGGCCACTCACACCATCGGTTTTCTCGCAGGACTTCAAGGTATTGAGCCCGGAACTATGCTCACCTATGATGCTTTCCCCGCCAGCACCCGCAGCTTTGTTATTGCTGCAGACCCGGCGCGCAGCGTGGTTACGCAACTAGCACCTAACTACGGCGAGACGATGTGCGAGATTGCGCCGGATTTATTGGAACGCGTGCGCAGCGGTGAGCTGCTGGCCCTAGACATCCGCGAGGAGCACGAAGTGCTGCTTGCAGATCTTCCCGCTCACATCCCTTCGGTGAAGTTGCCGCTGAGTCAGATCATCTCCCCGCATGACGTCCAAAAGGCAATCGGCGAGCACCCAAAAGTGCTGGTCTATTGCGCATCCGGGGTGCGCAGCGCCAACTTCACTAAGAAGTATCACGACCTCAACGCCGAGCTTTTAAGCCTGCCCGGTGGAGTTCAGGCCTACCAAAACTAGGCTTTTCGACGCCGCCCCACCGCCTGCCACCCACCGCGGTGCTACGGGAGTCGCGGCGAGTGGGCGTCGAGAAGCGTTATTTAAGGCCAGCGCGGCGCAGGGCCTCGGCCATGGAACCGGAAGCCGCTGGCTGATTGCGGGCAGGTTGGCTCTTTTCGGCGCGCTTGGGGGCCGGGTTGTGGGACTTCTTTTTTGGCGCTGCTGCGCCGGGCTCGTCATTGAGGCGCAGGGAAAGGCCGATGCGCTTGCGGTCCACATCAACTTCCATGACCTTCACCTTGACCACCTGGCCCGAGCGCACCACCTCGTGGGGATCGCTGATGAATTTATCGCTCATGGCAGAAACGTGGACCAGTCCGTCTTGGTGCACTCCGACATCAACAAAGGCGCCGAAGGCAGCCACGTTGGTGACAGTTCCCTCCAAAATCATGCCGGGTTTAAGGTCAGAGATTTTTTCTACGCCTTCTTTGAAGCTGGCGGTCTTGAACTCTGGACGGGGGTCGCGGCCGGGTTTATCCAGCTCGGCGATGATATCGCTGGCGGTGGGCACACCGAAGCGTTCATCGGCAAAGTCCGCAGGCTGCAGCTTGGACAGTACGGCGGTATTGCCAATGAGACCTGCAACATCAAGCCCCGTTTTTTGGGCAATGTGGCGCACCACCGGATAAGCCTCAGGGTGTACGGCAGAAGCATCAAGTGGATCCTTGCCACCGTTAATGCGCAAGAAGCCGGCGCACTGCTCAAAGGCTTTTGGCCCCAGGCGTGGCACCTTGTTGAGGTCTTTGCGGGAATCAAAACCGCCGTGTTCATCGCGGTAAGCCACAATATTATTAGCCAAGGTACTGGTCACACCGGCCACACGGCTGAGCAAAGGTGCAGAGGCGGTATTGAGGTTTACACCCACCGCATTCACGGCATCCTCCACCACGGCGTCGAGGGTTTTCGCCAGCGCAAATTGGTTTACATCATGCTGGTATTGGCCCACACCGATGGCCTTGGGATCAATTTTCACCAGCTCTGCCAGTGGGTCCTGCAGGCGGCGGGCAATGGAGACCGCACCGCGCAGGGAAACATCCATATCGGGGAATTCTGCAGCTGCTAGCTCCGAGGCGGAGTACACCGAGGCGCCCGATTCTGAGACCACCACTGGGGTGGGACGCTTGCCACCTGCGGTTTTAATGAGGTCTGCCACCTCACCTGCCAGCTTTTCAGTTTCGCGGGAGGCGGTGCCGTTACCAATGGCCATTAATTCCACCGAGTGCGTAGCACACAGATTGGCGAGTTCCTGAACTGCTTCCTGCCAGCGGTTTTGCGGCTGGTGCGGGTACACAATGGTGGTGGCCAGGGGTTTGCCGGTTTGGTCAACCACAGCCACCTTCACGCCATTGCGGAACCCTGGGTCCAGGCCAATGGTGGCGCGCTGGCCTGCAGGTGCAGCCAACAAGACATCGCGGAGGTTGGTGGCAAAAATTTCAAGCGCACCTTCCTCAGCTTTTTCCTTTAGTCGCATGCGTACATCCAGGCCGGAGGAAACATAGAGCTTGGTGCGCCAACCCCAACGCACAGCCTCAGCCAACCAGCTGGAGGTGTGGGTATCGAGCTCAAAACGCTGGGCAATCATGCCTTCATAAATGGCGTCCTCACCGGCATCCAGATTTAGTGAGAGCACACCCTCATTTTCACCGCGCAGCAGCGCCAAAATGCGGTGGGATGGCAGGGAGTCAAAAGGCTCATTAAATTCAAAATAGTCCTTGAATTTTGCACCCTCTGCTTCTTTGCCAGCCACTACGCTGGCGCTCATTGATCCGCTGCGATACATCTGCTCGCGGACCTCGCCCACTAAGTCCGCATCCAGTGCAAAACGGTCGATCAAAATAGCGCGGGCGCCTTCCAGCACCTTTTTAGAATCCTCAAAACCTTCGGTTTTATAGGCCTCAGCCACCGTGGCAGCCGCAGCGCTGGGGTTCTGAATAAGCTTGTCGACGAGTTCCTCCAGGCCAGCTTCCCGAGCGATATCAGCTTTGGTTTTGCGACGCTTTTTAAAGGGCAGGTAGAGATCTTCCAAACGCGCCTTGGTATCACAGCCAAGAATTAGGGCGCGGAGATCATCGGTGAGTTTGCCTTGTTCTTCAATAGCCGCCAGAATTGTCTGTGTGCGATCTTCCAGCTCCCGCAGGTAGGAAAGGCGTTCTTCCAGCTCGCGCAGCTGGGTATCATCCAAACCGCCGGTGACTTCTTTGCGGTAGCGGGCGATAAAAGGAACAGTATTTCCCTCATCCAGCAGCTTAATGGTTGCTTGGACCTGTTCTTCTCTTACCGCCAGTTCGCGGGCAATCTGTGCAGAAATTAATGACATTTCGCTAATTCTAGCGAATCCTTGAGCTTTAAGGCGGTTAAGGACGGTGCTGCCAGGCACATGCTGCATTAACGCCAGGCTCGGTGGCACCGGCATAGGAGCTGCCATACCAGTACAAGCCCTTGGGCAATGCAGCCACTACCACCTTGGTCAGTTCTTTCAGTCCCAGCTCTGAGGAGCCATTGATGACCACGCGGTACAGCACCTCCACGATGGGTGGATGGCCTTCCATCTGGGAAAACTGCGTAACCAGCATATTGTCTGGCTCACAGGTGAGGTCCACGATCTGTGCGTGGATGTCCGTTGCCTCATAGCCTGCTGCCTGGAGTGCTGCGGGTAGGGATTCCACCGCGCGTTCCCACTCAGCGGGAGTGATCAATATATTAAGGTCAGTTGATACCTGAGCCATGGGTGCATCCTCTATTTCTTAAGTTGCTTCCTGCCGCGGTAGAACATCACAGCCAGCAAGGCGATGGTAATCCACAGCATATAGCGGTTGATCACATTAACAATGTCCAGCACTTCTTGGCCGAAGGTAAATCCCAACCAAATAAAAAGGCCATTAATCAGCAGCACACAAGCCGCGTTTAAAGCCAGCATGACGAGGAAGCGGATTTTAAGCAGTCCGGCAATGGCATTAAGAACAGTGCTAGGAACAGGTCCCGGCAGATAACCAAAGGGCAAAAGACCCAGCACCCAGGCATAGAGACTGGTGGATTCACTTTCCACGGCCTTTTTGAAGATGCGGTGAGCACGGGGCATATATTGCAGGGACATATCAATAAACTCCATGCCCCAACGCTTGCCCATCAGCCAATACACCGGCATAAATTTCAGCGCGCCCACCAGGGTGCACAGCAGATAAATCCACCAGGTGCCATTGCCCACCGAGGCATTAGCTCCCGAAACCACGGCGCTGGTGTAGCCGCCCACGATCAAGGTATAAGCCAGTGGTTGGGTGAGTAACCAAGCACGTAGCGGAATCATGCACAGGGAGAAAATGCCCATCGCAATAAGCAGGACAAAAAGCACGATGTCCATCTTTTGCGGTTTGGTTAAGAAGGCAGGTAATTCCGGTTCTTTTTGAGCCGGGGCCGGGTTGTCCATCGGTTCAGTCATTTAATCCAGCCCTAATACTTTGCGGTCAGTGGCGTCGAGGGTGGAGTCGTCGAGAAGCTCAGGCCGCACCGCCCGGGTGCGTAATAACGCCTGATCACGTCGCCACCTGTCGACCTTTGCGTGGTTGCCCGAGAATAGCACCTCGGGCACATCAAGTCCGCGCCAGCTGCGTGGCTTAGTATAAGAAGGGCCTTCGAGCAGGCCGTCAGAGAAGCTATCTTCCTCATGGCTGCGGCGATTTCCCAGCACACCGGGGATAAGACGTACCACTGCCTCTGCGATGACCAGCACCGCAACTTCACCCCCGATGAGCACATAATCACCGATGGAGACCTCACGCACGCGATAGCGATTGGCGGCATCATCAATAACGCGCTGGTCAATGCCCTCATAGCGGCCGCACGCAAACACAATATGGCGCTCATTGGACCAGGCACGCGCATCGGCTTGGGTAAAAGGCTTGCCGGCCGGGGTGGGTACCAGCAACAGTGGGAGGTCCAGGTCTTCTTCTCCCGCCTCATAAAAGCGCTTTTCGACGCCTTCTAGCTCATCGTGTCGCGCAGTTTTTAGGTGTGGGCTCGCCGATTCCAGCTGCTCGCCGACCACATGGCCTGCAGCAATATCATCCAAGGCAGGTCCCCACACCTCGGGCTTCATCACCATGCCGGGGCCACCGCCATAGGGAGTATCGTCAACGGCTTTGTGTCCGCCGGTAGCCCATTTGCGGAGGTCATGCACTCCCACCTCGAGGATGCCATCTTCAATTGCCTTGCCCAGCAGCGCATGGCGCAGCGGATCAAGGTATTCGGGGAAGATGCTAATAACATCTAGGCGTAAACGGTGTGCATCATGTTCAGGGGAGCTAGTCACGGACTCAAATCTACCAAGAGGACTATCCTGAGGTTATGAAGCCTCATGCTCTCCTGCGTTTTGTTGCAGGGATTGGCAGTTTTTGCGGAGTTCTTGTGCTGAGTGCCTGTGCTGGAAGTGGAAACGAATCGAGCAGTTCCAGCAGCTCTAGCAGCTCTGTTTCCGCGGGGGCTGCGCAGTCACCTGCAGTGGCAACCGTTGTGTCCACAACTATTTCTACCTTCACGGAAGCACCGGTTTCGGCTTCTTCGAGCTCCGCGCCGGCTACCCCTACCCCGGTTCCGGTGGACACTGAGTCTTCCGCTCCCCTGTGTGCCACCTCTCAGCTCGCAGTTTTCCTCGGTGATCAGGATAGCGCTGCTGGTAGCACCTATATCAACATTATCTTCATCAACATTGGAGCAACCGAGTGTGTGCTCCAGGGCTATCCGGGGGTGAGTCTTGTCGGTTTTGGCAATGGCACCCAAATTGGTGCCCCAGCTGCTCGGGACTTTAATGCCGCTCCCCTGATTTCTCTGCCACCTGGCATTAGTACGAGCTCCAGGGTGCGAATTACCCGCGCGGAAAACTTTGACCCCAGCTGGTGTTCTCCGCAGCCTATTGATGGCCTGCGGATCTATCCTCCAGAGGAAACCCATGCAGCTTTTGTACCGCTCAGTGGCTTTAGTGGCTGTAGCAATCCGGAGGTGGAGTTGCTCTCAACAACAGCTGTGGGAATCTAACATCTTTCCAAATTTCTTAGAGGTCCAGCAAGCCCTCCGGTGGGGTAATCGTTGCCGTGCCTGCTTCGAGATCAACCTCGGGAACAATGGCATGGACAAAAGGAATGAGTACTTCTTTACCGCCGTTTAGCTCAACTTCTAGAGTTTCGCCAGCTGGTCCGTGCAGAACTCCAGTGACCACGCCGATGTCTTCCCCATCGTGGATGATGTGCAGACCTTCAAGCTCGTGATCATAAAAGCCGTCTTCATCGTCCTCAGTTTCCAGCGGTGGTGCGAAAAAGCGCGTACCACGGAGGGAATCTGCGGTGTTGCGGTCTGGAACCTCCGCAAATTTAATGAGCAGGCGGCCCTGGTGGAAACGGGCTGCATCAATGGTGAGGCTATGTTCTTTGCCAGCCTGTTTGCCGGTGAGAACTGCACCGATCTCATAACGAATCTCTGGTTCATCGGTAGTGACTTCAACAACCACTTCGCCTTTGATGCCGTGGGATTTGATGACCCGGCCGATTTGCAATTCCTGCTCTGTACTCATGGGTAGAAATTCTATGTTACTTAGTCCTCTGCTTCCCAGCTGGGGCGCGCTTTGGCTAAACCTCGAATTCAGTAGCTCGAAAGGAGTCGATTTTTTGAAAATATCGGCTCCTTTCGAGGCCGTGAATTCGAGGTTTTCAACGTTGCCACGCGTTACCGCGCCTGGAGACAAAGAAAACCGCCTAGTGATTAGATCACTAGGCGGTGTTTACCTCACCAAAAGGGGAAAGGAGAGAAAAGACTTAAGCCTCTTCTGCAGCAGGAGCCTCTGCAGCTTCAGCCTCGGCCTCAGCAGCGGCAGCCTTCTCAGCAGCAGCCTTTTCAGCTGCAGCCTTAGCTTCCTTCTCCTCGCGAGCCTTCTTCTTCTTTTCGGTGATAGCCTCTGCGGTTGGGCCGTTGTTAGCCTCGGAGAGAGCCTGGTTGAAGAGCTCGAGCTTGGATGGCTTAGGCTCAGCAACCTTGAGGGTGCCTTCCTGGCCGTCGATGCCCTTGAACTTCTGCCAGTCGCCGGTCACCTTAAGCAGTGCTGCAACAGCCTCGGTTGGCTGAGCGCCAACGGAAAGCCAGTGCTGAGCGCGCTCAGAGTTGATCTTGATTACGGAAGGCTCAGCCTTTGGCTCGTAGGTACCGATGTTCTCGATAACCTTGCCGTCGCGCTTGGTGCGTGCATCAGCGATGACAACGCGGTAGTGCGGGGTACGAATCTTGCCGAGGCGCTGGAGCTTAATCTTTACAGCCATGTGAAATTTCCTCACTGGTCACTGGGCAGTTCTGACACTCACCTTGTGCTGGTGAGCCGGTTCAACCCTTTTTGTTTTACCTGCGCGTGACTCCTCCGGACGACCGTAGTCGTTGGCGGCATTACGCAGGAAAGTCTTTTAAAGTTGCCACACCCATGCGAGTGCAGACAACCTTTAACATTCTAGCCATCTGGAGTTCAAAAAAGAAATCGCCCGCTAACAGGCACTTTATAGATGCTCTCAGCCTTGAACCTGTGGAAAGTATGCGGAATCAATAATGAGGAGTAGATTAGACAACCGTGCTTCCGATTACATCCGGTAAAAGTGACCGGAATTTGATCAGTTATGTTGACGGCGGTCGCTTTGATGAAATTATGCTCACCGGCGACCTGACTGGACTCGACAAGTTCCTTAATAATGCAGGCCCCAATGCCCACGATGCCTATGATAGGCCAGTGCTAATTCGCGCGGCCGAAGCCGGCAATCTCATGGTGGTTGCGCGTTTATTGGATCTGGGTGCAGACCCTAATATTCCTGATCCTCAGGGTGCTACTGCCCTCCACCGCGCTGCCGTTGTGGGCGACGACGGCATTGTGGAATGCCTCATTAATGCAGGTACTGAAGTCGATCTGCTGGACTGCCAAATGCGCACTCCGCTTTGGTATGCCGCAGCTAATCACCTGCCAGATTCTGAGGTGGTTGATGTGTTGTTACGCGCTGGCGCCAACACCCATCACCGCGATATCAATGGCGTAAGCCCAGAAGACCTTCTCTAAAAACCAAAAAGACGCTTTTCGACGCCACCCGCTGCGGGTTTGCGTCGAAAAGCGTCTTTTTATCTTTTATTTTTTGCCGAAGTCCAGGTTATTGAGGTCAATATTTTCCATACCCTTTGGCAACTTTGGCATCTTGCCCATTCCTGGGAGTCCGCCGCCAGCGCCGCCAAGCTGCTTTTGCAACTCAGCTAGGTCCGGCATTCCAGCTCCGCCCATTCCGGGAAGACCTGGCATTCCCGGCATTCCACCTGGCATTTTAGGCTGAGTTGGGCCCTTCTTTGCTGGCTTACGCTTGCCGTTTTTGCCCTTGCGACCCTTAGCTTGCTTCTTGGTTGCGCTGCGAGTTCCGCCGCCCATACCAAATTGGCCAGCCATCTTGCCCATCATCTTCTTGGCTTCGAAGAAGCGCTCAACCAGCTGGTTAACTTCGGACACGCTGACACCAGAACCAAGTGCGATGCGCTTGCGGCGTGAGGCGTTGAGGATCTTTGGATCATTGCGCTCAGCTGGGGTCATACCGCGAATGATGGCCTGGATGCGGTCAAGTTGCTTCTCATCAACCATGTCCGCCATCTGCGACATCTGCTTGCCACCGGGCAGCATCTTCAAGATATTGCCGATGGGTCCCATGCGGCGGATCATGAGCATTTGGTCGAGGAAGTCTTCCAGGGTGAGCTCGCCATTGCCCAGCTTTTGGGCAGCAGCCTCGGCCTTTTCCTGATCCATAACGGCTTCGGCTTGCTCGATGAGGGAGAGCATATCGCCCATGCCCAAGATGCGGCTGGCCATGCGCTCTGGGTGGAAGATATCAAAATCTTCCAGCTTTTCACCGGTGGAGGCGAACATAATTGGCTTGCCGGTGACTTCACGGATGGACAGTGCTGCACCACCGCGGGCATCGCCATCAAGCTTGGTCAGAACCACACCGGTGAAATCGACACCATCGCGGAAGGCTTCAGCGGTATCCACTGCGTCCTGACCGATCATGGAGTCAATAACAAAGAGCACTTCATCAGGGTTGATGGCATCGCGGATATTACGCGCCTGAGTCATCAGGGTTTCATCAATACCGAGGCGACCTGCGGTATCCACAATCACAATGTCATGCTGGGTGCGCTTCGCTTCTTCAATACCGGCGCGAGCAACCTCTACTGGATCACCGTGGGAGGTACCCATCTCATGCTCGAGGGAGTCAATGCTGGTGCCTGGATCTGGCGCGAAGGTCTTAACTCCGGCACGCTCACCCACAATTTGCAGCTGCTGCACTGCGCCGGGGCGCTGCAGGTCACAGGCCACAAGCATGGGGGTGTGCCCCTGCTTAGCCAAGTGCTTAGCCAATTTACCGGCCAAGGTGGTCTTACCTGCACCCTGGAGACCGGCCAACATAATGACTGAAGGTGGGTTCTTAGCCAGCTGCAGGCGACGGGTCTCACCGCCGAGGATCTGAACCAGTTCCTCATTAACAATCTTAATAACCTGCTGTGCAGGATTTAGCGCCTGGGAGACTTCCGCACCAACAGCACGCTCTTTAATACGATTAATAAATGCACGGACAACCGGCAAGGAAACGTCGGCTTCTAACAGCGCGAGACGAATCTCTCGCGCTGTTGCATTAATGTCAGCCTCGGTGAGCTTGCCTTTGCCACGCAGGCCTTGGAGGGCATCATTCAACCGATCGGACAGTGACTCAAACACGAATGAACTCCCAGTAGGTTCTAGAGTGCGGGGTTTCTAATCCCCTTATGGTAGCTGGTCACCCCCAGCAAGGTCACGTTAGCTACCTGCCAGGGCCCTGATAACAGCCCGTTCCACCTGCGCCCGATCAAATCCAGGCTCCAACCCGGCCTGCACAATCAAGGTCGCACCGCGGGTAACAGTACTAATCCACAAAGCATTGGGCAGCGTATTAAGCAGCACAAATATGGGGCCAGCGCGATGTTCAGTACGGACTTCAATGGTATTTCCATGCCAAAATGTTGCCGTCAGGCCCGGCGCTGGCTGCGGCACCTCGGAGTAAATCCCAGATTGATAAGCCTGCACAAAAGACTGCGGATCAAAATCCATAGGGCCGGTAGCGCGGACATCAAATTCACCATGCCACTCCCCTTGCCGCATCATCCGCGAACTATCAATTGTCCACCCCTTGGCAGCAATAACTCCCAAGATCCTGCGGACTTCCTCGCCATGCCAATAGACCGTATAAATACCCTCATGTTCTTTAAGGGCAATCTCCTCCCGCATGGCAACCAGCGGCGGAGTCGGACGTACCTCCACCAAACGGGTTCGAGCCCCGCGCAGGACAATTTTTAGCGCGCTCTCCAAACGGGTTGACCACACACCAGGCCCTGTGGCCTTGGCATCTGCCTCGGTGAGCACCTCCAAAAGATTAAGGGTGACCAGGTCATAACGAACTGCATCAAGCAGCTTGTCGACGGCCTCCTCTGAGTGCGGATCAAGGCGGGCGGCAATTCGGGCGATGGTGGTGTGCTCAGCTACCAGCGTTTGCACGCAGGCGCGATCACGCAGGTTAAGGCCCATGCGGCTCGCTGCGCGTGCCACCATTTCCGCACCCACCTGCTCATGCGGGCGAGATTGTCCTTTGCCCATGTCATGGTAAAGCGCACCCAAGAGCAAAAGATCAGGCCGTGCGACCGTCACTGTTTCCAGGGCACAGCCTGCCACGGTGTTGAGGCTATGTTCATCAATGGTGGATACGTGGTTGGGTTCGCGTGGCATGAGTCCGCGAACATTGTCCCACTCAGGCACAAAGCGAGCCCACAGTCCATGGCGATCCATTTGTTTAATCACGCGGCGTGAATGCTCCGGGCTGGACAGGACTCGGAAAAAATCGCCAGCTGCTGCGGCCGGCCATGGTTCAGGCAGCTCAGGACATTCTTTGAGGCGCTCCCAGGTGGAATCCGCGACAGCCAATCCGGTTTTTGCAGCAGCTGCAGCAACTCTTAATACAAGAGCGGGATCGCTTAGGTCTGGTTTCCGCGACAGCGCCACCGTACCTTGAGCATCCACCACATCAACGTCGAGCGGCCTGCGGTGAGCATTTCTAAAAGCAAAGCCGGAGCGTCGTGGCAGCACGGCGCGGGCAGTGGCGAGCGCTGCGGTGAGGGCATCATCAATGGCGCGGGCAGCATCGGCGATTTCCCGACCCAAATGATAGCGATCCACAAATCCCAGATCAATGGCCACCTCTACGGCAAATTCGGGATCTAAGACATCACGGGAGCGGTGCGCATGGACATGCAAAAGGGTGCGGGTATCGATGAGCAACTGGTGCTGCGTTTCGAGTTTTGGCATATCGCAGAGGTGGCCCAAGGCAAGGGCTGAGATGAGTTCATAATCGCGCAGCCCTCCCCTGCCATGTTTGAGATCTGGCCTGGTCATTGCCACCACTGGTCCAGAACGGCGCCAGCGGGCAATGGCCGTATCAACCACGGCATCAAAATTCTTATTTAGTTCTTGGCGCCACTTACTTAGAATCCTTTGGCGCGTGAGATTAAAAAGTTCTTGGTCTCCTGCAATAAAGCGCATATCCAGCATGGCAAGTGCCGCTGTGGAATCTGCCGAAATCATGCTGGCACATTCCGAAGGGGTGCGAACTGAATAATCGAGGCGCTTTTTTGCGTCCCAGATGGGATACCACAGGTCCTCGATCCCGCTTGGAATCTCATTTTCCGGGTGGATCAATAAGAGATCCAGATCTGAATAGGGAGTGAGTTCACTCCGGGCGAGGGATCCGGTGGCCGCGAGGGCGGTTCCTGCGGGGAGAGACAGAGAACCCAGCAACGCTAGGGCCTCTTGTTCGGCCTGCTGGCGTAGCTGGGTGGGGTTATTCATCTGCAAAATCTTTAAGAGAGTGGTTGCTTAGAGGGCGGATTCGCCGTGTTCACCAGTGCGCACGCGGACT
This sequence comes from Corynebacterium callunae, assembly GCF_046592015.1. Taxonomy (GTDB): domain Bacteria; phylum Actinomycetota; class Actinomycetes; order Mycobacteriales; family Mycobacteriaceae; genus Corynebacterium; species Corynebacterium callunae_A. The sequence continues at coordinate 438,937 of NZ_JAWVOB010000001.1, read as the reverse complement.
AGTTCTTCGACGTTGGTCATCCAAACCTTGCCGTCGCCGACCTTGCCAGTGCGGGCGGTATCTACGATGACGGAGATAACTTCTTCGGCCTGAGCGTCAGAAACGATGACCTCAATTTTGACCTTTGGTACAAAGTCCACTGCATATTCAGCACCGCGGTACACTTCGGTGTGGCCTTTTTGCTGTCCAAAGCCCTGGGTCTCGGTAACGGTCATTCCCTGGACGCCGGTTTGTTCCAAGGCTTCTTTGATATCGGTAAGGGTAAAAGGTTTAACGATCGCGGTGATGAGTTTCATTGCGTCTCCTTAGGACGTTAGGACGTATGCACGTTTTCTTTTAAACTTAACGAATTTCTGGGCCAGTGGTGTCATAAGCAGACTCACCGTGCTCATGCGTGTCGATGCCCTGCAATTCTTTGTCATCATCGACGCGCCATCCGATAGTTGCCTTGAGAACTAGAGCAATGATAGCTGTGAGGGCTCCGGAGAAGACAACTGCCACCAGTGCGATGACAATCTGAACGATGAAGAGCTTGAATCCTTCGGAACCGCCACCGGTGAACAATCCGATATCGGTTGCCAGGAGGCCGACACCAACGGTGCCCCAGAGGCCAGCGACCAGGTGGACACCAACTACGTCGAGGGAATCGTCAAAGCCGAAGCGGTACTTCAGTCCAACACCGAGGCAAGCCAGGATACCGCCGATAACACCGAGGATGATGGAGGTTAGTGGGTTCAATGCACCAGCTGCTGGGGTGATGGCAACGAGGCCGGCAACAACACCGGAGGCTGCACCAAGGCTGGTTGCGTGTCCGTCGCGGAGCTTCTCCACTGCCAACCAACCAAGCATTGCTGCTGCGGTTGCGACGGTGGTGTTCAGCCATGCAAGGCCAGCGACACCGTTGGCACCGAATGCGGAGCCACCGTTAAAGCCGAACCAACCGAACCAGAGGAGTGCTGCGCCGAGCATAACCATAGGCAGGTTGTGTGGGCGGGCAAAAGACTTACCAAAGTTGCGACGCTTGCCGACGATGAAAGCCAGGACCAATGCTGCGGAACCTGCAGAGATGTGAACTACGGTGCCACCTGCGAAGTCGATGGGGGAAATATTGGAGACGCCATCAGTGGAACCAAACATCCAGGAGGCGAAGCCGCTTTCGAAGTGGGAAAGGATGCCGCCACCCCACACCATGTGAGCTAGTGGGAAGTAAACGAGGGTTGCCCACGCGCCGGAGAATACCAACCAGGTGGAGAACTTCACGCGTTCTGCCAAAGCACCGGAGATCAGTGCGGTGGAGATCACTGCGAAGGTGAGCTGGAATCCAACGTCGATAATGTTGGCGTAGCCGGAGATGCCTTCGATGTAGTTGCCGTCTGCATCTACGATGGAATCCTTAAGTCCGAAGAACTGGAAAGGATTGGCAAAAACTCCGCCAATGGTTTCCGTGCCGTAGGACATTGACCAGCCCCACAACACGTAAATGACGGTAACCACGCCAAGTGAACCAAAGGACATCATCATCATGTTAAGAACGGACTTTTGGCGTGACATGCCGCCATAGAAAAAGGCTAGGGCTGGTGTCATTAGAAGCACCAACGAAGCGGAAATTAGCATCCAGGCGGAGTTACCCGAAGCGGCTGCGATCTGATCTGCGGTCATAGCGTGGACGACCTCCTTTAAGTGAAGTTTTTGCTCTCAAAGATTTAGCGAGTTCACGGGGATCTTCTGGGATTGATACCCCGTGAACCGAATTTAACTATAGACCTACAGAAACCTTTTTCAATAGCGCTATAGAATTCAATTTCTTCAAACCTTAAGCCCACTAAGGTATTTTCGATAGCTCAACAGGTACTTTCCACTAAATGTTAAGTGGGTCACACACTGTGATCGGGGGTAAAATTGGGGGTATCGTGAGGCCTTTTAACACTGCTCAACATGGCCTTTTAAGATCGTTAGAACTTTTGATTTTGGACCACTACCGAGTATTTAAGCCGGAGGCCTTACAGTGTGTCAATCACTGGGAAAATAAAGATATCCCGTTGTTCAGCATCCTGAACAACGGGATATCTTCTGCTTAAATTTCTTAGCCAAGCAAAGCGTCAACAAATCCTTCGACCTCAAAAGGTGCGAGGTCATCGGAGCCTTCGCCAAGGCCGACTAGCTTGACTGGAACACCCAGTTCTTCCTGAACTTGGAAGACAATGCCACCCTTTGCGGTGCCATCAAGCTTGGTTAGAACCACACCGGTAATTTCCACAACGTCACGGAAGATGCGTGCTTGCTGCATACCGTTTTGGCCAACGGTGGAATCAAGGACCAGGAGGACTTCGTCAACAACAGCCTTCTTCTCCACCACGCGCTTAACCTTGCCCAACTGGTCCATAAGACCAGTGGAGGTGTGCAGACGTCCTGCAGTGTCAATCAAAACCACATCAGCCTGGCGCTCAACACCCTTAGCTACAGCATCAAAAGCGACAGATGCTGGATCCGCGCCTTCAGAACCACGCACGGTTTCTGCGCCAACGCGACGACCCCAGGTTTCCAGCTGATCGGCGGCAGCGGCACGGAAAGTATCGGCTGCTCCCAAAATCACCTTGTGCCCCATGGATACCAACACGCGAGCGAGCTTGCCGGTGGTGGTGGTCTTGCCGGTGCCGTTAACTCCAACCACCAGAACCACAGCTGGCTTACCCTCATAAGGCATAGCCTTGATGGAACGGTCAAGGTCGGGGCGGCAGGCGTCGATAAGCGTTTGGCGCAGCATCGCACGTGCCTCAGCCTCGCTGGCCACACCATGCAGCGCGATCTTTTCGCGCAATTCATCAACAACGCGGGCGGTGACCTTGGAACCAAGATCCGCCTTGATCAACATTGCTTCAATGTCTTCCCAAGCGTCCTCGTCCAAATCGCCGGCGCTTAAGATGCCGAGCACAGACTTGCCAAAGACGTTTTGGGAACGGGACAGGCGCCCGCGCAGCTTGCCAATACGGCCAGCAGCTGGGGCGATCTCATCAAGCGGCTCAGCGGCTGGGGCTGGTTCGGTGTCTGGAACCGGAGTCTGCTCGCGCGCAGCTTCAGCAAATTCAGCGGTAACCTGTGCAGCTTCTGCAGCCTCAACTGCTTCAGTTTCAGCTTCTTGAAGAGCCTGAACCTCGGCGTTTTCGGCAGCCTCAGCGCCCGCAATAGCTACCGGCTCTGCCACATTTTCAACAGTTTCCTCAAAAATTGGGGAGGCGTTATCGATAGGCTCATCGGCAATGACATGGTCTTCGCCCTCAACCTCAGCTGCAATTGGTGCTTCTTCGAGGACCTCCGCGGTTTCTGCGGAGATCTCCTCCGGAACCTCAGCAGCGGTGTCGGCCTCAGTTTCTGGTTTAGTTTCCACAGGGGTCTCGGAAACCTCAGCCACTGCAGGTGCCTGCTCGGCAGGTTTCTCAGCAGCCTCCTCAACCACTGGCTTCTCTGGGGCAGGCTGAGCTGCAAAAGTATCAGTAGGAGAATTCTTGGCAGCTTCTTCTGCCTTCGTATCAGCCACTTCAGCCGTTTCAGCTGGTTTAGCAGTTTCAGCCGGCGCTGGAGTTTCATCCTGTACAGCGCCTGGTGGGATAACTGGTGGAATCACCTGTGGTGCCACGGGCTGGGTTGCACTCTCGGTTTCAGCAGCTGGCTTCGAGGAAAGCTCCTGGCCCTGATTAAGAACTGGTTCTGCGTCTTTCTTTGCTGGTGCAAAGTTGAAGCCACCTTGGGCTTGGTAGTTACCAGACTTTTCTTGTTGGGTTAGTTCCTTCTTTTCCTCTGCGGGCTTTTCAAAACTAACGGTTTTTGATTTCGCTCGTTGATTGCCAACGATCAGCACAATGATGATCGCCAGCACAACGAGGACAACTAATCCAATAATCCACATTGTCGGTTCCATACCCTCTATAGTGGCAGGTTTGCCCGCCACATACACAGCTAGCCCTCGATTATTTGGGGATTATTTATAGATTATTTAAAAATTATTAGCCAAAAACCTGCTACAACACTTCCACTTGCGGGCGCTGCCCCCTCCACGCCAGCGCCCCACCATCCCGTTGCCGGAAAGAAAAGAAACACCGAAGGCGGCCGCACTCCCCCATTGCTGAGAGGTGTAGCCGCCTTAAAGCTCCAGATCTTAAGCGACAGACTTAAGAGGAAGCGCTATTAATCAACAAGGCCTGGGTGGCGCACGCCCAAGACCATGGCCTCGGCAGAAATAAGGTCACCGGTTACCAGATCAGGCACAATATCGGCAATGCGTCCCCATCCACCAGCAGCGCGATCCAGGGTTCGGGTCTTGCCAATCATCTCATGGGCATGGAGACGAGAGGACAGTGCAAACACCAAGGACACCACTGGAGTCAAGGCCCACACATTGTCTGGGTTGTCGGTGTTGACGCCGTCAAGCTTGTCAAAACGGATGCGAGCAGAGGAATACAGCTGACGCTGAGTGCCACGCATTGCACGCAACAATTCCACTGCGGTCTTGATGAGGCCTTCAGTTTGCAGAACCTCACGCAACTGATCGCGCTTCTTGAAGGTCTCAAACACTGCCATGAGACGGGTGTTATCTTCCATCAAAGGTCCAGGCACAATATCGGCGTTGCTGAAGAACATATCCAGCAGAGCTCTTTGCTGGGCCTCGTTCATGCTGGCGATCGCCACAGTGGACTGATCAATGCATGCGGTATCCAGGGTGGAATCACGGCCGGTTGCCAAGGTGGAAAGAATATTCTTGCCTGCCACTTCTTCCAGCTGCGCCAAAATTGGCAGCAATGGAGTGCGGTTGCCTAGTTCTTCTGCCTCTTTAAAGGCATTTGGCAAGAGTCCAAGCAGCTGCAGGGTGCCAATCCACGCGGTGCGATGAACCTCAGTAGCTGGGGCATCGGTGGTAAAAGGTGATGCAGCCAAACCGGAGGAAATAACCTTGCCCGGCAGTGCTTGAGCAGGCACCAAGGAGGCAGAAAGACCCTTCAGCGCTGCTGCTGGTGAAGATCGCAAGGCCGAGTGGACTACTGGCAGGTGCTCAGTATTTCCCTGTTCAGTCCAAATATGGGAAACATCCCACAGTGCTGGAACCACGGCATCGCTAATTGGTGGTTCTTCAACCTGACCGCCGAAGAAGGCAGAAAGCTGCGCAAATTCCTCAGACTGAGCAGCGTAGTAGCCCTCTTGTTCCACCGTGATGGCAGCCTTGCCTGGTGACAATGGCGTGATCAAGGTGGTGAAAGGATCGGCAGTGTGCAGCTGCACAATGAGGTTGCCTGCACCCACCAGGTTTTCTGGCAGTGGAATTTCAGCGCCGTTAATTGGCACTTCTACTGCTCGAATCCATGGTGCAGTCTGTGGCCAGATCCAGGCACCCAAATTGCGGCCAGCAGCAAGCTCTGCAAATACAAGCTTGCCGTCTTCGATGCTGATGCCCTCGCAGTGCGGGGTCTTATCAATGACCGCAATGGTCACAGAGACTCGTCGATCAGCACGGCGGTCGGTCCATTCAAATTCAATGGAACCACGTGGCATCACAAAGGTGCTGGCAGCAATTTCTTTCATGCTGCTTACCCAGGTACGGCCATTATCAGGGCTGGTCATCTTCACAGTGCGCAGTGGTGAACCATGATGGTTGCGCACACTGACCTTAGGATCGCCCACGTCAACACCGGTGCGGATACGTAGTTCACCAGCGCCGTCGAGATCACGAGGACCACAGACGGTACGGGTGACACGCCACATCGCAGGTTCGGTGATCAGTGGCAATTCAATGGAGATCTGTGGCGGCACAAAACGCAAAGGCATTTGATCGCCTTCATCGGTGGTAACCACAAAAGAAGCATTGGGATCAGTTGCGCCCACGCCGACCAAACGAGGCTCGGCGGTGAAATGCTTTTCGCCAGAACGCACACGCAAGGTAGCTTCACTCAAACCAGTGGTGGTGGGAATTCGGAAGGACGCGCCGGAGGCAATCTCCAGCTCAGTGGTCATGCCCTCAACAATGGCAAACTCATGGCGGAAGGATTCATTGCGAGGTCCGCGCAGACGCACCAAGTACTCGCCTACCCAGGGAGCGTCATAAATTTCAGGGTCAAAGATATAGAAAACGCCGCCCTCAGCTGGCACTTCCAAAGGCTCTGGTTCAGCAATTTCTTCACCAGCAGCACCCACACCTGCAAATGCAGAAATGGTGAGCATCCAGGTTTCATCACGGCCGCTGATGGTCGGTGGGAATTCCGCAACCAAAGACTGCGCATAAACCGGCAGACCGGAGGTAGAGCGCACATGTGCCACCAATTCAGCTGGGTGGTGGAAAGCCACGCGGCGGCGGGGATCAATGCAGCGAACTTCCTTACTCACCTTCAGGGAGGAAAGTCCACGTGCATCAACACGGGAGCAAACCCAAGAAGTCCAGCCCTCAACCTGGAAAGTTTCAAGTACTGGAACTTCCTGGCCGGTCACCATATCTTCCAGCACAGCCTCAGCAGGGGCGAGTACATAAATTTCCTGGTGGTGCAGGGAGACTTTATCGCTCAGGTTTTCTCCGCGCTTAGAGAACACCAACACAGGATCATTAAAGTCCACCACTGGTACTACCCAGGTGATCTGGTTTGCAGTATCGGTGACGGTGGTTTCCCGCACCTGGCGTTCCAGGGTGATATCAAGCGCTTGGGAATAACCCGAGGTATCACCCCAGGCACGACGAGTGGAATAAATCCGGGTGGTGCCCTCGAGGCTTACCCGCCAGTTAATTTCCTCATCATTAACCTTTTGCTCAGGCAGACGCAGGCACACCTTGCGGCGCTCTGCGTCAAGGATCAAACGCGGACGCAATTCACGCAGCGCCACACCCACAGAGTTTTCACGATCAGCAGTGCCAACTGGGCGTTCGCGCAGCTCAGCGACCACAATTTCATCAATCATGGCAGGCAGGCTGGAGGTGCGCTCACGGTCTGGCCAACTGGTTGGGTGCAAGGTGGCAAATTCAATTACCTCAGACACACCAGCCAACAGCGCAGCAGCCCATTCCGGCGCCAACCGCTGCGCAGTATCAAACATAAAAGGAAACTCAGTGGCGCCAGCCTCAACCTCGGCCAACACCGCAGCAACCTCACGGTTGCTAATTCCGGCATGAACGCTCAAAATCTCCAGCGCCGTTGCCGATTCAGCGGGGACTGCCAAACCAGCTTGCACAAAGAGCTTTTCGACGTTTCCCTCCAGCGCCGCGGCATACTCGGCGCCTAAGCCCAAACCACCGAAATATTCACCGAAGAAATCGCTGGGATCACCAATTTGGGATGCGCGCGAAACAAGGGAGGCGACGGTGAGGCAAGGGGTCATCTCAAAGAGATCAATGATGGAAGCACCCGCAGCGAGCTGGCGGGAGAGGAAGGTTCCAAAAAAGCGATCGATTCTTTCCAGTTCATCTCGTCGAAGTTGAACTTGAGGGAAGTATTCAACACCTGCAAGTCGCTGGTTGAGATCCAGCTCAGTTTGTGATGCCCATCCGAGCAATGAATCGGTCATGTCTGCGATGCCAGCCGGCATTTATACACTCTCCCCGCGCATTATGCGTTTTCTACTAGAAGCAACTTAATTCTCTCACACTACCCCACCGTTGGTTGGATAAATGTTGATGCCCAACCTCCTGCCCTGCATAGGACAGGAGTCGGTAACCAAGCCCACATTTAGGCTTGGTTGAGAGCTGCTGCGCGCTCCATTCTTTGGGAGATTACCCTGGTAACGCCATCCCCGCGCATGGTCACACCATAGAGCACATTGGCCACATCCATGGTGGGCTTTTGGTGGGTGATCACAATCAGCTGGGAATCTTTACGAAGCTCCTCAAAAAGCGCAATGAGGCGTCGCAAATTCACATCATCAAGGGCTGCTTCCACCTCATCCATGACATAAAAAGGGCTAGGTCGCGCGCGGAAGATAGCAACGAGCATTGCCAAAGCCGTGAGTGATTTTTCACCGCCAGAAAGCAAAGACAGACGCTTGACTTTCTTTCCAGGAGGACGCGCTTCCACCTCAATACCGGTGGCCAACATATCGCCTGGTTCAGTCAAAATCAGACGACCTTCACCACCTGGGAACAGGGTGTTAAATACGCGTGGGAATTCCGCTTCCACATCAGTCCAGGCATCAGTAAAGAGCTGCAGAATCTTAGCGTCCACCTCATCAATTACCTTGCTCAGGTCCGCGCGGGCCTGTTGCACATCGGCCAATTGGGTGGAGAGGAATTCATAACGTTCCTCCAAAGCCTTAAATTCTTCCAAGGCCAGGGGGTTCACCTTGCCAAGTGCAGCGAGATCCTTTTCCGCCTGCTTGAGTCGAGCCCGCTGGAATTTCTCATCAAAATCTTCCTCCGGGGTGTAGTCCCGCATGAGGTCAGGCAAGGAAATAGCCAATTGCTCAGTAATTTTGGTGACTGCCTCCTCCATGCGCACCTGAGCTTGGCTGCGCGCCAGCTCCATGGCATGGGCATTATCGCTAAGACGATTAAGTTGCTGACGAGCAGCATTAACAGTGTCTTTGGCGCGGGCAACCTGGGTGGACAGTAGGGCTTTTTTCTGGTTGCGGGCATCACGCTCGGCAGCAGCCTGCGCCAAAGCAGCAGCCACTCGCTCGGATACATCACGAGCACCTTGATAAACCACGCTTGCCAATTCCACCCGTCGACGACGCGCCTGCATAGCTTGTTCATGGCGAATCTTGGCCTGTTTTTCATGCTCGGCCTGGCGTCGCAGATTATCTCCACGGCCACGCTGCTGCCCGGCGCGCTCCTCAGCGGTGCGCAGCGCAAGGCGAGCCTCCATTTCCATGGCTCTGATCTGCGCCAACATGGTTTGGGCTGCATCACGTTCCTGGGTGGATGGTTCAGAAACCTCTTCCTCATCCTCAACACGGGAGAGTCGATCCACAATCTCATCGAGTTGCGCGCGCAGTTCTTCTCGGCGTGTTTCAGCCCGGGTCAACCGTGCAAGATGGCGTGCGCGTTCACTTTCTGCGGCCTGATGTTGTTTTTCCAAACGGCTGAGATCACGGTTGAGTGAATCCCGGGCCAGATCCAATTCCCGCAAAGAGGCACGCTGCGCAGCCACTTCCACTCGGGTGTTCTCGGTGGCTTGAAGCGCACCGGCAAAGGTTCCGGCGCTGTCTTTCAGTTCTTGTTGTACCTGTGCCAATTCAGCGGTGGCTGCGTCAATTTGAGAGGAAATTTCCACGGTGGTGGTGCCACTTCCCAATTGCACCCAACCTGCACCAATGAGCACACCATCTGGGGTTACCGCTCTTAAACGCGGGTCCTCATGGACAATGTCGCGACCGTGCTGGGTGTCGTCGACAAGCACTACGTCGGCAAGCACGCGGTTAACCGGGCCCGCAATGGTTGCGTCTAAGGTGACGTGATCCAGGAGCCAGCTGCTGCCGCTAGGCAGCGTGGCGTCAAGGCGCCAGGCTGCGGGCGCAATGGTGTGATCAACGATGACGGTGCGTGGTACCCCGGCCTTTAAAAGCTTTTCGATGAGTCCGTCCCCGGCGTCGCCGGCAAAGGCTTCGGCATGCGCGCCCAAGGCCGCAGCCACCGCCTTTTCGACGTTGGGCTGCACGCTGAGCAGGCTCGCCAATTTGGGATAATCAATCTCATCCTCCACCGCAGAGCGGGGCCGGTTTTGGCTGAGCGTATCAATGCGCGATTCCAGGCGGGAGACATCCTTGTCCAGATTGCCACGGGCGCTGCGCAATTCCTCCAGGCGGGTTTCCGCAGCTTCGGCCTCATGGGTGGCCTCTGCCATCGCTGCTTCCAAAGGCTCGCGTTCACTATCAAGCTCCTGCTGCTTTTGAAACAGCAGGCGGGTTTCGCGCTCAACATCAAGAATGCGGCCAATAAACTCTTCCAGCTGCTCAGCGAGGCGCTCGGCTTCCTCTTCGGCTGCCTGGAGCTGGGTACGCAGAGATTCCTCGCTAGCGAGGAGGCGCACTACTCCCTCGCGGCGGTCGGCAATGGCACGTACCTGTGCCAGGTGTTCTTGCTCTGCTTCGCGGGCCAGGGTGGCTTTTTCTTCCACATCCTCGCGGATGGATTCTAGGCGTTGGGCGGCTATTTCCACTGCCATCTCAAGTTCTTCAAGCTCTTGATCGGCTTTTTCGGCACGGCGCAGCAGCTCTTCTGGATCTTGGCCAGCATAGGCGGTATCCACCGCACCGGAGTTGGCACGGTCTTGGGCGATACGCATAGTTGCCGAAACTCGCTCTGCCAGCGAAGATAATTCAAACCAGAGTTGTTGGGCAGCTTCAGCCCGTGGGGTGAGCTCAGCAAGTGATTGCTCCAACTCCATTTGTTCTTCGCTTGCCTGCTCAAGTTGTTCCTGGGCAGCCTCTGTTTGTTGCTTAATGAGCTTTTCGCGTTCGCTGGAGGTTTCCAGCTTTTCCGAGAGCTTTAGGATCTCAAAACCAGCGATTTTAAAACGCGCATCTCTGAGATCTGCCTGCACGGTGGCAGCGCGCTGTGCAGCTTCAGCTTGGCGTGCCAGTGGTTTTAGCTGCTTGGAGAGCTCATGGGTGAGGTCTTGCAAACGATCCAGGTTGACCTGCATCCCTTGAAGTTTGCGCTGTGCTTTTTCTTTGCGGCGACGGTGTTTAAGCACACCAGCTGCCTCTTCGATATAGGCGCGACGTTCCTCTGGGCGAGATTCCAAAATCTCGGCCAGTTTTCCCTGGCCGACCATAACGTGCATTTCCCGGCCAATGCCGGAATCAGAAAGCAACTCCTGAATATCCATTAGGCGCGCTTTGGCACCATTAATCTCATATTCGCTGGCGCCATCCCTAAACATTCTGCGGGTAACAGACACCTCAGAATATTCAATGGGCAGAGCACCATCAGAATTATCAATGGTTAGTGTTACTTCTGCACGGCCCAGCGGTTTACGATCGCCAGCACCAGCAAAGATGACGTCTTCCATCTTGCCACCGCGCAGCGTTTTGGCAGAGCCCTCGCCCATTACCCAGGCAAGAGCATCCACCACATTAGATTTGCCGGAACCATTGGGGCCGACAACGGCGCAGATCCCCGGTTCAAATTTTAGGGTCGTCGCAGACGCGAAAGACTTAAACCCCTTGAGCGTCAACGATTTCAAATACATAACGGGGTTAAAGTCTAGCGTTTCACAAAACCCTCAATGCCACGAGACTCACCCCATTGCGCAATAACTGTCTCAACATTGCCCACTCGCTGGTAGCGGCTGGGTTGTTCCTGCAGTCTTTTCAACATTTCCTCGCACTTTTCCCGTGGCCCTTCGGCAACCACGCATACTCTGCCATCTGCCAAATTGGTGGCTGAACCCTGGAGTTTGAGCTCCCTAGCTTGGCGCATGGTCCACCAGCGAAATCCCACTCCTTGGACGGTGCCATGGACAAAAGCCGTTAGTCTTACCTGTTCCATTGGTGAGATCTCCTTAAGTTATGGTTGCTGTATGCGTGCTACGTTCGCGTGCCCTATCCCGCTATTTTATCCACACTTATCGGCTTAAAAACTTTAATTTTGGCTTGATTGGTCCTGCTTCCACTTGATTTAGCAGTCCAGGTTCCAATCCTTGTTGTGACATATAGGCTAATGCCTTTTCGACGGCCTCAAGTTTGCGCTTTACCCCTGCCACGGTAGGTGACTTATCATCGGAAATATTTTCCAAACGGGTGAGTTCTCTTCTTAGGCTTCTTTCCGAATCCACAAAGTAGTTCCAGGTTTCTGGATCATTGTCCAGCTGATGAATTTGGTTGAGGATCACCACTGCCAACTTCTGTGCAACCAGTGCCTCAACTTCCTCGGCCGTAGTGCTGGATTTTAAGACACCTACGGCAATGCCACTACTGCCAGCAGAAATGAGTGTCCCGGCAGTGAGCAATCCGCCGGCAATTCCGCCGGGGCCAAAACCAACCAGGGCACTAGTAATCGCGGCAGCTCCTGCAACACCAGGGGCCGCAGCCAAAGCCAAACCCCCACTTGCAGCAGCAAGGGCGGCAGTGCCAAAGCCTAAGGCACCCCATTTAAGCCAACGTGCTTTACGGCCAGTGGAGATGAGATCTTCTGCCTTGTTCAGCGACAACATAACATCCGCACCGAATTGACTGCCCAACTGGCATTCCTCGGAGAAATCTTTCATTGCTTCAAAGCGAATATTATCGTCCACTTCAATTTCAAAAGGATGCAAAAGGTTAAGCCCCACTAGATCCACAAATTGGCGGGCAGCTTCTTCTTTGTGCACATAGGGGCTAGGTAGTGGAATTGGTGCAGCTGCCTCAGGATCTGCAAAATCAAACTCCAGATGCTTAATTTCTACAGGATTTGGACGGTTTTCAGCCTGATTATGGGCCAAAATTTCCTGCACAAAGCGCGCTTGGGTATCACGCAGTGCGAGATTAAACCGCTGTTGCTTCTCCCCTTGCAGACGTTGGGAAATAAGGTAGGAAAATCGCAGAGCTTGCACCACAAATAGCTCGGCCTCATTAAGTGGCAGGCTGAGGTTCTTTTCTGACACCACGAGCTCTTTTGAGCGAGAGCCAAAAAGACCAAAACCGATGGCCTCTCCCACTGCCGGATCGGCGCAATACTGCTTCGAGGAATGCGCGGTGCCCGGAATCAGCGGAGTTTTAATGCGGTAGTCCAAAACCCAGGGAATTACTCCCGATACTCCCCTTTTGGCAGCTACCGGATCCGTTCCGCTCCAAAAATTCACCCACCAGCGCATATTGGAAGGTGGTTGGTGAAGCAGTTTTTCCACTCGATCAACATTGAAATTGCCATTGGCAAGTGGACTACCGATGGTTACTAAACCTGCAACGCTAAGTTCGGGAGGCAAACGGCGCACCAAATCCGCGGCAATAACGGAGCCAAGACTGTGGCCAATAATGACGACGGAGCCCGCCTCTGGCAATTCGGCAAGGATCCTATTGAGAACCTGGGCTCTTACCTGTTCGCTAGTGAGGTAATTTCGCGCCTGATAAAACCAGGGCAGCTCAACACTTAGAGAGACCACCGCATCGGGCATGCCACCACCGGCCCCTCCATTGTGGCGGCCAAGTCTAAACTCCATGGCCGAGGTACGGTGCCCGAAATTTATGCGATTTTGTCGAGCTGCATCCTTGGTCAAGGTTGGAATGGTCAAAGGAGGAACTTCTTCGGCCTCCTCAAATTCCGCGAAGGCATCGGCGTATTTGGGTGCAATGATCTCGACATTATCTAGATTGGGATATCCGATATCAGTAAGAGTTTGGGAAAGTTGATGGCGCCACTCCTGGGCTAAATCTCCCTGACCTACACCATGTAGATAGAGCAATACTGGTGCCTTATTCATCAAAAACGTCACTCCCCTGTTCATGCTTATTGCACATATAACGCTTTGTTTGTTTGTTGTGTTCCGGAATTTCAAAACACTCAGCTAACGCCCAGAGAACTTTATACAACGCGGATAAGGCATGAAAAAAGCCAGTGTGCAAAGTGACTTTTTAAGTCTGCACACTGGCTTTAGTTAAGCATTTTAATGCTAGGAATTCTTATTAACTTCTGAGACCTCGCGACGGGTAATCGGATCAGATCCATCCCAACATTCCATGCCGTCCCAACCGCGGATGCCCTTGATTTCCTCATCTTCACGGTTGAAGACAGGATCAAGGCCAGCTTTGCGCTGACGGGTGTAGTTACGCAGGACAGCCAAGGCGACTCCGGTCAAAGGAACCACGGCTACCAGGTTGGTAATGGCCATTAGACCTGAGAACACATCGGCAAGTGCCCACACCAAAGGCACGGAGCCAATCGCGCCACCGAATACGCACAGCACCACCAAGGCACGGAAGCCCTGCAGGAAGGAACGGTTTTCAGTCATGTACTCAATATTTGACTCACCGTAGTAGTAGTTACCAATGACGGAGGAAAACGCCAGGAAGATAATTACGACGGTGAGGAAGTGAATGCCCCAGGTACCAACGCTTGAAGCTAGCGCGCTTTGGGTAAGCTCCATTCCGCCGTCGGAGCCATAAAGATCAGGCTTGGCCAGCAGGATGATAAAGGCGGTGATGGAACAAACAATGAGAGTATCGAAATATACGCCCAGGGTCTGAATAAGACCCTGCTTTGCTGGGTGAGACACAGAAGCGGTTGCTGCGGCGTTGGGAACAGAGCCCATACCTGCCTCGTTGGAGAACAAACCACGACGGACACCCTGCATGATCACAGTGCCAAGTGCTGCACCGGCAAATTCACGGATACCAAAGGCGTGGGTAATGATCGAGGCGAACATGGCTGGTACTTCGCCAATATTAAGCACGACCACAACGAGGCCAACGAAGATGTACATGGATGCCATAACAGGCACGAGATACTGAGTCACATTGGCGATGCGCTGAACGCCACCAAAGACGATTGCGGCGGTAAGTGAAGCGAGAATAAGTCCAACGATGATCTTGATAATCATTGCGTCAGATTCAAATGAGGTAGCCACAGAGGATGCGATGGAGTTGGACTGCACCGCATTAAAGACAAAACCGTAGGTCACAGAAATGATGATGGCGAAGAAAAGAGCCAGACCGCGCCAGTTAAGGGCTTTGGTCATGTAGTAGGCAGGGCCACCACGGTAGGAATCTTTATCGCGCACCTTGTAGACCTGTGCCAAGGTTGATTCCATGAAGCTGGTTGCACCGCCAATAATGGCGATCATCCACATCCAGAAGACAGCACCTGGGCCACCCATTGCGATTGCGATGGCCACACCTGCGACGTTGCCGGTTCCCACGCGGGAAGCTGCGGAAATGGTGAAGGCTTTGAAAGCGGAGATACCATCTTTACCTTCGGAAATCTCCGAAGGCTTTTCGACGATGGCTTTGAACATGTCTGGAACGTAACGGATCTGCACAAGACGGGTGGTTGCACAGAACCAAATTCCTGATCCGATAAGAACGGCAATAACGACAAGCCACAGCTTGTCATTAACCATTCCAATAGCGTTGAGTATGGATTCCATAGGGAAAACTTACCCTAGCCTTGTTTTATTTTAAGAATTCAGGCAACAACGATTAGATAACTTTTCCTCAAGTTGAGAAATATGCTTCCCGCCCATTCCAGCCAAAAACTAACGGCGTCGCTGGCAATTCGTACAAAAATGAGTGCCACGTCCGCCCACCACAATTTTAGAAATTGCGGTGCCGCATCGTGCACAAGGTTCCCCAGTTTGGCCATAAGCATTAAGGGATAGGGAAAAATATCCGGAGTTGCCATTGACGTTCACGTAGAGCGCATCAAAGGATGTTCCGCCCTGCGCTAGCGCCTTGATCATGACTTCACGTCCGCACTCCAATAGGTTTTCTAAACGCTTAATCGACAACCTATCGGCCCGCTGTTGGGGATGAATCTGCGCAGCCCACAGCATCTCATCGGCGTAAATATTGCCAATACCCGAAACTATTTCCTGCTCCAGCAGCAGTCTTTTAATATCTTTGCTGCGCTTTTTAAGATTATGGGCAATGGCTGCAAAATCCGCCTGCGAATCCAAAAGATCTGGGGCGATGTGGGAAATTTTGGTGGGCGCACCATCGTGGAGTTCGCCAAGCCACCAATATCCAAAGGTTCTTTGGTCTACAAACCAGACTTCTTTGCCATCGTCTAGTTCCAACTTTGCTCGAAGATGCGGATTGCGGGGCGCTTCTGGATCTTTGATGAGCATTTGTCCGCTCATACCCAAATGCACCAAGAGGCATAAACCAGTGGGATCTAAGGCAGCATCGGCAAGTTCCAACCATAAGAACTTGCCTCGGCGCTTCACCTCAGAAATTTTTAGACCAGCGAGGTTTATTTCTATCTCTACCGTGCCGCCCAGCTGATTGCGGGCCACCCGCGGATGGAACACCTCTGCCTGCACAATTGTGCTACCCGTCGTGTGTTCGGCTAATCCTCGCCGGACTACTTCAACCTCAGGTAATTCAGGCACGCCACTGTCTTAGCTTGCGGAAAGCCTGATGTGCTGCTTCTTGTTCAGCCAGCTTCTTATTGGGACCAATGCCACGTCCCATTTCTTCACCGTCGAAGGACACAATGGCGGTGAATTCAAGATCGTGATCTGGGCCAATGGAGGTAGAAGTGTACTGCGCCATTGGCTTTTTAAGATGTGCCAACTCTTCTTGCAAGGTGGTCTTCCAGTCTTGGTGGAAGCTCTTGGCAGAGGCGTTTTCAATCTTGTGACCGAAGAGGCGGAGCACTACGTCGCGGGCTACTTCGAATCCATGCTGGCGGAAAATCGCACCGAGCAGAGCTTCGGTGGTATCAGCCAGGATGGAATCTTTGCTGCGACCTTCAGTGAGCAGTTCGCCCTTGCCCAGCAAAATATAATCGCCGAGGCCGATTTCACGGGCAATATCAGAAAGTCCATAACGGCTCACAATGGAGGCGCGCATTTTGGACACTTCAGATTCAGGGCTGCTGGGGTAACGCTCATAAAGCTTATTGGCTACGGAAAGACCCAAAACGGCATCGCCCAGGAACTCTAGGCGTTCGTTATTGGGCAGCATGCCGTTTTCATTGGCAAATGAGCGGTGTGTGAGCGCCAAAATCAGCAGATCACGCTGGATATCTACGCCGAGACTCTCCAAAAGTGGAGTGTGATCAACGCTGTCGAAGGCCTCATTGAGCGCGTCAACTCCGGTTACCCTTGGCTTTTTGCGGCTCACAGGAATTTCTCCAGTCCTGCCCAACGAGGGTCGACCTTGGTTTCTTCCGCGGTTTCAGAATCTCCATCTGGAGCTGGAACTTCGCGATCATCGCAAGGACCATATCCAAGGGTTTCGCAGGTGGGATTAAAGGGCAGGCTTAGGCCTGCTTCATCAATGACTGACTGCAGGAGATCAATTTGATCTTGGTGTACCTGTGGGATCTCGTCTTCATCTTCGGCTTCTTCACCAGTAATAAAATCTGGGTCAGCTGCAAACACTTCGGAGATGTGCAGGGTACGGGTAGGAGTGAGCTCACGCAGGCAGCGGGAACACTGGCCGAGCAATTGTGCCTCGACATCAGCTTCCACGGAAAGACCGCCACCGAGGGGGAAGATTTGGGCTTCCACCACGACGTTTCCACCCTCTGGGATGGCAATCATTGCTGGCCCAATACGTGTTGGACTGGGGCCGGACTGCTTAAAAGTTTCCGGGAGTGCGCTGCCGCGCAACATGGCTGCGACATCAAAAACAAATGGTGATTTCATGACCTGGGAAATCCTACTCGTACCCCACTTGAGTTGAGACATCAGTGGGGGTTTGGCTTAAAGACGATGATGAGGTGGAGTCTTAGTAGTCGCGATCATAACCGCGTTCGGGACGCTCATAGTCGCGGTCATAATCTCGGTCGTAGTCGCGGGCTGAAGCGCCCTCTTCGCGGCCTTTGGCGCCGGCGCCACGTCGCAATGCGGTGCGGTCAGCACTAACCGATCGCAAGGTGGTGGATAGTGAGGTTTCAAATTCTGCCAGCTTGGAGTCCACGTATTCATCACATTCCATGCGCAGTTTATTGGAATCGGCATGGGCGGAATCAACAATGCGGTGTGCTTCTTCGGTGGAGCGACGCACTACCTCGGATTCGCTAATAAGGCGTTCTTGTTCAGCCTGGCCTTCAGCGATGGCACGGCGATAAGAATCATTGCCGGAGGCAATGAGGCGATCGGCTTCAGCCTGTGCGCGCTCGATCGTGGTAGCTGCTTCTCGACGAGCGTCTGCGACGATATGGTCAGCGGTGTCATTGGCCTTACCCACGACAGAATGTGCATGCTTGGTGGCGTCTTCCACCATGGCATCAGATTCTTCGGTGGCCCGTGCTAGTAGCTCGCGGGCTTCGTTTTCAGCCTCTTCAACAATCGCGATAGCTTTTTCTTCGGCTTCGCGGATGACAGCGTCACGGTGATCCAAGACATCTTGCGCATCATCTAGTTCCACTGGCAGTGCGTCGCGGATATCATCCAAAAGCGCGATCATATCCTGTCGCGGTACGACGCAGTTGGAGGTCATGGGTACGCCATAGCCACGTTGAACGGTCCGGACTAATTCATCGAGTGCGTCAAAAACCTTGTACATGGGTTTAATCGTACTTAGGCACTCCCCTATTTGCCTTAATTAGTGCTTATTGGCGTGTTTACCGGAACTTTGCAAGCGGGGTTCGTCGAAAAGCGGGGTTTAAAAAACCCTGATCCCCGCCCACGTTGAGGGCAGTGATCAGGGTAGTTTATGAGGCGTCTTAGATAACGCCCTGTGCCAACATGGCGTCGGCGACCTTCTTGAAGCCGGCAATGTTTGCGCCGACAATGTAGTCGTGCTCATGGCCGTACTCAGCAGCGGTTTCTGCGCAGGTCTTGAAGATATTCTTCATGATGCCGTGCAGTCGCTCATCGGTGTACTCGAAGCTCCAGGAATCACGGGAAGCATTCTGCTGCATTTCTAATGCAGAGGTAGCAACACCGCCAGCGTTGGCAGCCTTACCTGGTCCAAAACGCACGCCACGAGCGCGGAAGACCTCAACGGCCTCAGGAGTGGAAGGCATGTTTGCACCTTCAGCAACAAAGCGACAACCATTGTCTGCCAGGGTCTTTGCGTGGTCACCATCGAGCTCGTTCTGGGTAGCACATGGCAATGCGATATCGCACTTAAGATCCCAGATGGAACCATCGGTGTGGTAGGTAGCGCCTTCAACCTCGTCAACGTATACGGATACGCGTGCGCGACGAACTTCCTTGATTTCGCGCAGCTTCTCCACGTCAACGCCATTAGGGGTGTGAACCCAACCGGTGGAGTCGGAGAAACCAATAACGGTAGCGCCCAGTTCCTGAGCCTTTTTGATGGCGTAGATAGCCACGTTGCCGGAACCGGAAACGATAACCTGCTTGCCTGCGATTTCCTCGCCGGCAGCCTTGATCATTTCATCAACAAAGTAAACAGCGCCGTAGCCGGTTGCCTCGGTGCGGACCAAGGATCCACCCCAGGTCAGACCCTTACCGGTAAGAACGCCGGACTCGTGCTGGTTAGCAAGGCGACGGTACTGGCCGAAGAGGTAGCCGATTTCGCGGCCGCCAACTCCGATGTCGCCAGCAGGAACGTCGCGGTATTCGCCGATGTGGCGGTGCAGCTCAGTCATAAAGGACTGGCAGAAACGCATGATCTCGAGGTCAGACTTGCCCTTAGGGTCGAAGTCGGAACCGCCCTTGCCACCGCCGATTGGCAGGCCGGTGAGGGAGTTCTTGAAGATCTGCTCAAAGCCCAGGAACTTAACGATGCCCAGGTTGACGGATGGGTGGAAGCGCAAGCCACCCTTATATGGGCCGAGTGCGGAGTTGAACTGCACACGGAAACCACGGTTGACCTGCACGTTGCCTTCATCATCAACCCAAGGCACGCGGAAAATAAGCTGGCGCTCAGGCTCACAGAGCCTTTGGATGAGGCCATAATCGGCGTAGTGAGGATCCTTTTCCAAGACAATCTTCAAGGAATCAAGGACCTCAGACACAGCCTGGTGGAACTCTGGTTCCCCAGCGTTGCGCTTAAGCAGCATGTCGTAATAGTTGGAGACCTGTTCGTCAACAGTCATGAATTCCACGTTCCCATCTCGGCCTAGAGCGCAGTGGGATCTTTTGAACATCCTCGAACAAAATTGAAAATATTTAGAAATTCACTGCGCCCTCGCCGGCTTGTATTAACTAACGGTTAATAGTTTTAAAGCACTGAGGTATCTGAGAGCAACTTCATTTCAAGAGACTTAACTCACAATGAAAGTATTGGCTGGTCAGTACTCACTAATCGATTATGTCAGCGTTTGGCCAATAAGACCAGAATGAATTAAACCCCCCAGGGAGAGAAGTGTCTCAGCACTAAATTTTCTTTATTTGAGGAAACTTGTGGTCGTTTTCCTAGCGTTTTCTGCAGGTTTTGCTTTCCTTCTCAAGGGCTCGTGGAATTCACAATCGCCAGCAATGAGACGGCGAGATATAACCACTGCACATATTTGTCATATAACCACAAGCGCTCCCGCGAGGGTAGCAGTACTTTGCTGCTACAGCGACCTCATAAGCTCCGCCTCGGCGCCCCGGCAGGCACCCCGTAGAAGCCCAGCGGCAAGGCACTAAGATGAGGGAAATTACTCAAGCCGTTCCCCCGGCACGCCAACT
Source organism: Corynebacterium callunae (assembly GCF_046592015.1). Lineage (GTDB taxonomy): Bacteria > Actinomycetota > Actinomycetes > Mycobacteriales > Mycobacteriaceae > Corynebacterium > Corynebacterium callunae_A. Next base: position 418,739 of record NZ_JAWVOB010000001.1, on the reverse strand, counting down.
ACCGTGCCCAACCTCGAAAGGTTCCACTACCCCGTGAGCAGCTCCGCGAACATCATCATTGCGCCAGATTCTTATAAAGGAACTGCAACTGCAACCCAGGCTGCGGAATATCTTGCTGCCGGGGTCCGCGAGATCCTCCCCGAGGCGACGATCACCTTGGCACCTATGGCCGATGGCGGCGAAGGCACCTCCGCAGTTTTTGGGGGCCAGATTATTACTCTGCCCACTACCAATGCCGCCGGTCGCCTCACCGAGGCTAGCTACACCTTTGATGCTGCCTCCAGTACTGCATATATTGATGTTGCCGCTGCTTCCGGTTTACCTGCCGTAGCTGGCGAAGGTATTTCCACCACCGCGGATTCCTATGGTACTGGCGTGCTTATTGCCGATGCCGTCACCCGCGGCGCTACCCGCATCACACTGGGACTCGGAGGCTCAGCAACCACCGATGCCGGCATGGGAATTTTGGTTGCTTTGGGTGCAGTACCACGGAACAAGGAAGGTTATGCCCTCCGCAAAGGTGGTGCTGACCTAATCAACCTGGACTATATCGACACCGCAGAACTCAACATTCCCGCCGCAGCCGTGGAATGGATCCTGCTCACCGATGTCACCTCCCCCGCCACCGGACCGCAGGGAGCAGCCGCCGTTTTCGGCCCCCAGAAGGGTGCCACCCAAAAAGATATAGAGCTTCTCGACACCGCCCTCCAGCACACCTGCGAACAGCTCAATATTGATGGAACTCAACCAGGAATGGGAGCAGCCGGTGGCATGGCCATTGGGCTCAGCTGGCTATCCACCCTCATGCACGGCACCAGCGAACATATTCATGTGCTGCCCGGCGCGCCTGTTATCGCCCGCGCAACCGGCCTAGAAGAGATGCTTGCTTCTGCTGATCTCCTGATTACTGGCGAAGGCCGCCTGGATTCCCAATCATTTAGCGGCAAAGTAGTGGGAACCTTATACAACCTGGCCCAAGCAGCCCAGGTTCCCCTCGTTGTTGCTGCTGGCCAGGTAGCAGGTGAAATCCCGGCTGATATTTCCGCCTTTGAACTAGAAAAATCTGCCGACGTGGCCGCACAACTGCAAGCAGCGGGGCGCAGCATCGCGCAGAATTTCTTAGAGCAGTCCTAACGGATAATTTCCACAGTCCAGGGATAAACTGCTGGAACTTCATAAGCTAATTCCTGTTCCAGCAGGAAGGCATCCTTGGGCAGATCTGCAGGAGGGGTCAAAATTCGGGAGAAGATCATGGTGATCTGGTTGACGGAACCTTTAACGCCATCAACCTCAATGAGGTAACGGTTCACGGAGGCATTTTCTAAATCCTGGTCCTCATGCTCATCACGGTAGGTTTGGCGCAACTGTGCCTCCACCGCCTCGTGAATTGTCGCTTCCGGATCATGGACCACCAATCCAGAATCCATTAGGTCTTTTTCCACCAGCAGTTTGGAAACGGCGCTAAAACGTCCGGCAAGATCGATGGAGTCGGAATCAGGAACAAGAACATCAAATTGAATCGTTGGCATAGCTACACAGTAGACAATATTGCAGCCATGGTGAATTTTTGCATCTCCTCCCACGTTCCATCCATCACCCGAACTCTCTCCCCTGCTCAGGCTCAATATTTTAAGTCCGTGCGGGATTAACTCTTGTCAGCTTGCGCCAAAACTCTCACACCTTTAAGCGGTGAAGATCACATATCAGCCGGGTTAATAAACGACCCTCGCAAAGCCCACTGCAATTGTGCTCTACTATTTAAGCCATGAGCCCCATTTCAGAACTCCTTAGTAATCACGGTGTCGATTTGTCCTGGCAAGAGGCCGTTTACCAGGATTTACACGAGCACCCCGAGCTTTCTGGTTTTGAAGCGGAGACTGCAGATCGCATTCTCACCTATCTCCAAAGATTTGACTGTGAAGTAATTTCCGGCATCGGCGGATATGGCATTGTGGCCATCTTCCGCAATGGTGAATCCGGCCCGGTTGCCCTCATGCGTGCTGACTTTGATGGGCTCCCCGTCAAGGAAACTACCGGGGTTCCTTTTGCTTCCACCCGCGTGCGTCCCCATGACGGTGTAAATGTTCCTGTTATGCATGCCTGTGGCCATGATGTGCACGTCACTGCCCTCTTGGGCGCTTGCGCCATTTTGGATCAACATCGTGCAGCATGGCAAGGCACTTTTGTCGCACTCTTCCAGCCCTCAGAGGAAAACTCCCAGGGGGCTAATAAGATGGTTGCCGGTGGTCTGGTGGATCTTATTCCTCGCCCCGATGTGTGCTTTGGTCAGCACGTAGTACCCGGAGCTGCAGGAACAGTTATGTCCATGGCCGGTGGTGCTCTAGCTGCCTGTGACTCCATTGAAATTAAGATCAAGGGCCGCAGTGCGCATGGTTCCATGCCTCATAACTCCATCGATCCCACCTATGTAGCAGCCATGATTGTGGTGCGTTTGCAGGGCATTGTGGGACGCGAAGTATCTCCGGAAGATTTTGCCGTGATTTCGGTAGGCACCCTGGAATCAGGCAATACCAATAACACTATTCCTGCGGAAGCTCGCTTGGTGCTGAACTGTCGTTTTTATAATGACAAGGTCAAGCGCAAGGTCTATCGCGCCATTGAAAGAGTGGTGCGCGGCGAGTGTTTGGCCTCTGGAATTGAGAATGAACCCAAGCTGAAGTACTTTGCACATGGCGATCTCACCGACAATACTCCCCAGGTATATTCCACGGTCAGGCCTGTTTTTGATGAGGTCTTTGGTTCAGATTCCCGCGATGCCCAGCGCTGGACTGCCTCTGAGGATTTCCCCTCCATCCCCAAGGCTTTTAATAGCCCCTACCTTTATTGGACGGTGGGTGCGACCCCACGCGAGCAGTGGCAGGAAGCAGTGGAAAAAGATCGCCAAGCGCTAGATATTCCAGCTAATCACATGGGTAATTTCCTTCCCGATTATCACCCCACCATGACTGCTGCCACCAAAGCAGCAGCCGCGGCAGTGTTGACCTACCTTCACAAATAGGTAACCAAGCCGGTTTCCGCCGGGTTGAGAATCATCTCATGGGCAGGCACCACGCGTGCCGTGAAGTCATAATCTCCGGGGATATCGGGGTCTAAGGTGGCGGAATAAATGCCGTCACCGACAGGCTGCAAAGGCACAATGGCAGGGTTGATGAGCTCTCCAGCAGCATCAACTCGACCATAAAGTGCCTGCACCGCAATCTCTTCGTCGAGAAGCACACCTAGATCCACGCGGACGCTGAGCTGAATGGGGTGGCCGGGGCGCACCTGCAGGTTTGACACTGAAACCCCAGGCCAGGCGGTGCGCAGATGCCCAAGCCACTGCGCGTACTCCCCTGCTGTGGCCGGGTTGGCAATCAGGCCAGCTTGGTGGCGCGCCGGGCGGTAGAGATTGTCGGTGTAATCACGCACCATTCGCGTGGAGGTAACCAGGGGCGACAAGGTAGTCCAGGAATGGCGCACTTTTTCTAGCCACTGTTGCGGAATGCCATTTTTATCGCGTGGATAAAACAGCGGCGCAATCCAATGTTCTAGCAGGTCATAGAGGGCTGCAGATTCGGCATTATCGCGGTAGTCGGCATCCTCGCTCTCCACGGTGGGGATGGTCCACCCGGTCTCTCGCGGCATTTCATCCCACCAGCCATCGGAAATAGACAAGGTCAAACCACCATTAAGCACCGCTTTCATACCTGAGGTGCCCGAGGCTTCCTGCGGGCGGAGGGGATTATTGAGCCACACATCGCTGCCCGCAACCAGGGAGTTTGCCAGGGCGAGATCATAATCGGCGAGGAAGAGAAAACGCTCGCACCCCGGCGTCATCGGCAAAGCGGATGATATCTTGCATGAGCTTTTTGCCGGCCTTGTCATTGGGGTGTACTTTGCCGGCAATAACAAATTGCACCGGGCGCTGCTCATTGAGCACAATTGCGCGCAAGCGCTCAGGGTTACGCAGCATCAAAGTCAGGCGCTTGTAAGTGGACACGCGGCGCGCAAAACCGATGGTGAGCACCTCCGGGTCCAGCACTCGGCGCGTCCACCCCAGCTCGGCTGCGTTGTGACCACGCGCCTGCCAGGACTGATCCGTGGCAGCGCGTGCCACCGTGACCAGCTCGGCACGCAACTTATTGCGCACCTTCCACAACTTTTCCAGCTTCACCGCCTCCGGGTTGGGCCAGCTATCGCCCACTGCCAGCTCTACCCCACCAGTAACCCGTTCCACCAGTGGCAACATTGCTGGTTTGGTCAAGGTGGGCAGGTGGACACCGTTGGTGACGTGCCCGATGGGCACCTCAAACTCCTCAAATCCGGGGTACAGGCCGGCGAACATCTTACGGCTTATCTGGCCATGCAGCTTTGCGACGCCGTTCGCATGCTAACTTATATGCAAACCTAAGGGAGCCATGTTGAAGCGGTTGGGATCATTTTCACGGCCTAGTTCTAGTGCTTTATCTAGCTGAACTCCCGGACATAGCTGCTGTTCACTGGGGCGGTCTGCACCTAAATAACGCGCTACTAGGCCCATTTCAAAACGATCAATTCCAGCTGGCACTGGAGTATGGGTGGTGAAGATATTTGAGGCGCGGACTTGTTCAAAAGCTGCCTCAAAGTCTGCGCCGTTAACAATCATTTCCCGGATGCGCTCAATTCCCAGGAAGGCTGCATGCCCTCATTAAGGTGCGCCAATGGCGGTGGTTTTATACCCCGGACCTGGCAGAATGCATTGACAGCGTGCACTCCGCCGACTCCTAAGACAATTTCTTGTTGAATGCGGTGTTCGCTATCACCGCCGTAGAGGCGATCTGTAACCGCACGCAGATGCTCAGGGTTGTGCTCATTATTGCTATTAAGCAATAACAAGGGCACGCGACCCACCTGCGCTAGCCACAGGGTGAGGATTATTTCTTGGCCTTCAGGAAACGCAAGGGAAACCTGGAGTTGCTAGCCCTGCTCATCCACAACCTGTTCTAGTGGTAAGTGGGCTGGGTCGTGGAAGTCATAGTTTTCTTCTTGCCAGCCATCTCCGCTGAGAGTCTGGGTGAAGTATCCCTGGCTATTTAACAACCCCACGCCGATCAGGGGTACGCCTAAGTCAGATGCTGATTTGAGGTGGTCGCCAGCGAGCACTCCCAGGCGGCCGGAATAAATAGGCAGGCTGGGGTGGATTCCAAACTCCATGGAGAAATAAGCCACCAGCAGGTCACGGGCCTTACCCTGTTTGGAGTCCTTGGAGGGGGTTGTTTTTGGTACCACTTCTTGGTTCTGAGATACGCGGTGAGGTTGCGGTCTTCTTCCTTCACACGCGCCAAAAAAGCCTCATCATTTGCAAGGGCATGCAAACGTGAGGCTGAGACTTTTGCTAAAAGCTGCTTTGGATCTTCGGTGAGTTCTTCCCACAGGGATGGGTCAATATCACAGAAGAGTTTTTGGCGTCTTCTCGCCATGACCAGGCAAATTGTGCGCTAGTCGGAGGAGTGGCTCAAGTTGGGCAGGGAGCTGTTGGTGCACTTGCACTTTTTCCACGGCTTTCACAAGACCTAACCTAGCTTGTGAAAGCGTGCCCTGCTACCGGAGAATTTAGCGCTCGAGCAGTTCCTCGGTGGAGGTGATTCCGAGGGAAACGGTGAGCTGGGTGCCCCAAGGATCCTTGGTGATTACAGAGGTGCCGTTATCGGAGTGCTCCCAGGAGCCCAGACGGCTAACCAGCTTGTCCAGATCTTCACGGCCTGGAACAACTACTGCCACATTGGCAAGGCCGAGGGTGGCAGCGCGAGGGCCGGCTCCACCGGAGTGCCAGGTGTTCATAGCGACGTGGTGGTGGTATCCACCTGCAGAGGCAAAGAGTGCGCCGGGGATAGAGGTGGTGGCGTCGAAGCCGATCTTGTCCACGTAGAACTGACGAGCTTGCTCAACATCGCCAACCTGGAGGTGAACGTGGCCGATCTTGGCAGGCAAGATAGCAGTGTTGTTCAACACGGTTTCGCTAAGGTGCTGCTGCAGGTATTGGTTTGGATCCAGGTAGATGGTGTCCATGCGGACATCGCCATTGGCATCGTACTTCCAAGCACTGCGAACGCGGTCTACATAAAGCTCAATGCCATTGCCCTCTGGGTCGGTGAAGTAAAAAGCTTCAGAGACCAAGTGATCGGAGGAACCAACAAAGCGGGAGCGTGGTTCCTGTGCTGCGCGGTAAACGGTAGCGGCCAAGCTTTCCTGGGTATCAAAGAGGAAAGCGGTGTGATAAAGACCTGCTTGACGAGGATCTACACCTGGAAGGTTAGGGGTAGAGATAAGGCGCAGCAATGGGGTGCCATTGCGGCCGAGTACGCGGTGGACTTCCTTGCCACGAACCTTTTCTTCCATTGGTTCAAGTGAAAGAATTGCGGAGTAATAAGAGCTCATGCCTTCGAGGTCACCAACACGCAGGGAAACTGCGTCCATGAAGGTGTTGTCATTAATGCTCTGTTCCAGTGCAGCCATGTTAATCATCCTTGGGGAGTGTGGGGTTTTTCTTTGTTGATACTGAGTTTAAAGTAATTTACTTTCCGTGTCAAGTAAATTCCTAAAGTGGTTCATATCGGCCAACCACCTGCGTAAATACAAAAGGCGCTGACTCCCGTGGTGGGTGTCAGCGCCTTTTAGTAGCTAATACTACTTTGCGATTCGGGTGTCATCTCCGAGGAGGTGAACGTGAATCATGTTGGTGTTACCGGTAACTCCGGGAGGAGAACCTGCAACAACAACCATCATGTCGTCCTTGTTGTACTCAGGCATGGCAAGCAGTGCACGGTCAACTTCGCGCATCATGTCATCGGTATCGGTGACTGGTGGGCAGAGGAAGGTTGTCGCACCCCAGGTCAGAGCAAGCTCGGAGCGAACTGCTGGGTTTGGAGTAAAGACCAGCAAAGGCAGGTGGCTGTGCAGACGAGCCAAACGCTTTGCAGTATCACCGGAGGTGGTGAAGGCGACCAAAGCACGAGCGTTCAGGCGCTCTGCGATGTCACGTGCGGAATAAGAAATCACGCCACGCTTGGTGCGTGGAATGTGGGTGAGGTCAGGAACGCGACCATCGGTTTCCGCGAAGCGGACAATACGAGACATGGTGCGAACCACATTGTGTGGGTCCTTACCAACGGAGGTTTCACCGGAAAGCATGACGGCGTCTGCACCATCCAGCACAGCGTTAGCAACGTCAGATGCTTCAGCGCGGGTTGGGCGGGAGTTTTCGATCATGGAGTCAAGCATCTGAGTTGCCACGATCACTGGCTTTGCATTCTCACGAGCAATTTGGATTGCACGCTTCTGTACCAGTGGAACTTCCTCCAAAGGAACCTCAACACCAAGGTCGCCGCGGGCAACCATGACAGCGTCAAATGCGAGGACGATGGACTCAAGGGCGGAAACTGCCTCTGGCTTTTCCAGCTTGGCGATAACAGGGACACGACGACCCTCTTCATCCATGATGGCATGGACAAGTTCAATATCAGCTGGGGAACGAACGAAGGACAGGGCGATGAAGTCAACGCCGAGCTTAAGTGCGAAGCGGAGGTCGCGGATGTCCTTTTCGGACAATGCAGGCACGGAGATATCCATACCTGGCAGGGAGACACCCTTGTTATTAGATACTGGGCCACCTTCGGTGACTTCACAGATGACGTCATTGCCTTCTACGGAAACGCATACGAGGCCAACCTTGCCATCGTCTACGAGGAGGCGGTCGCCTGGCTTTGCGTCCTTGGCCAGGTTCTTATAAGTGGTGGACACACGGTCGTGGGTGCCATCTACTTCATCAACGGTAATACGGACAGTTTCGCCGGTCTCCCACACAGTGGCGCCGTCGGTAAAACGGCCGAGGCGAATCTTTGGACCTTGAAGGTCGGCGAGGATGCCAACAGCTTTACCTGTCTTGTCAGTGGCCTCGCGGACCCACTTGTAGTTTTGCTCGTGATCTGGGTGGTCACCATGGGAGAAATTGAGGCGGGCAACATCCATGCCATCCTCTACCAGGCGCAAAATTCCATCTGCGCTGGCAACCGCTGGGCCAAGGGTACATACAATCTTCGTTCGTCTTTCCACGTTGCCTAGCCTAGTACCTACCGCCCCTACCAGGCCACAAGTAATATCTTTAACATAACCAAAATACCCCTTTTAGCCATTTATGACCCCCGACACAGTGGCTGCCCGAAACCTGGTTGACGTGCTCAAATCAGAAAAAACCGGGCACCCGTACACTAAAACGGACACCCGGTTAAACCTTAGGTTAATTCTTCACTCAGCCTCTTAAACCACTCAAACCTTGGCGTGGCCAGTCGTTTCTGGCTTCTCATCAGAGCCGACCGACTCCCCTGCTGCAGCCAAAGATGCCTGATAAGTCGGATCTATTTCAGCTGGGGTTTCACGGCCGGGTTTGAGTCGGAAGAATACGATAACAGCGCAAATGAATACCACTGCAGAAACCAGGGTGTTGATGCGCATGCCAAAGACCATCGTCGCTTCGTCGACACGCATCTGTTCAATCCAAAAGCGGCCGAGGGTATAGCCGGCAACATAAAGGGCAAAAACGCGACCATGGCCAAGCTGGAAACGCTTATCCGCCCACATCAACAGGGCAAAGATGAGCAGGTTCCACAAGAGCTCATAAAGGAAGGTGGGGTGAACGGTGGCCATAATTTCACCGGTGGAGGTTCCGGTGACAGGCGCAAATTTACCCTGCTCATCTACGCGGTAATAAATCTCCAATGCCCAGGGAACATTGGTTTCTGCACCATAAAGTTCCTGGTTAAACCAGTTTCCCAAACGGCCAATGCCCTGGGCCAAAATAACACCGGGAGCTACTGCATCAGCAAAAGGAGCCAGCGGAATCTTCTTATAACGGAAGTAGGCGGCTACTGCCAATCCGCCTAAGATTACCGCTCCCCAAATGCCCAAACCGCCGTTGGTGATTTTGAGAGCATCAACGGGATTACAGCTCTCGCAAAAATACTTCTGATTATCGGTGATCACGTGATAAATACGGCCACCAATAATGCCAGCTGGAACGGCAACAATAGCTGCATCCAGAACAACTTCGGGATTTCCTCCGCGGGTAGCGTAGCGCTTTCTGGTCAGCCACACGGCCACCACAATGCCGGCAATAATGCACAAGGCATAGGCTCGAATTGGAATTGGTCCCAAGTACCACACGCCTTGGGGTGGGGAGGGAAACGCGGCCAAAGTCATTACATCCACTGCAGCTTTTTACCTAACGGTGAGGCGGACAACAATGTCCCTTAATCTAGCAACTCCCCTCACCCACCGGCATGTTAGCCACCGACAATAACCATTCAAGCCCCTAATTAACGCGAGGGACAAGCAGGGTGCATCCCGGCACTCACCAGGGATTTTGTGGAGGCAAGCTTGGTATGTGGCACAAAGATGGCATCGGCAGAATAACGCGCAAAGGTCATTAATTCTTTAGGCGTCCAGCAGCCGCCCAGCACAATGCGGGCGACTTCCGCAGGCAGCAGTTGGCAGATTTTAGAAAAAGCCTCAGGCAAGGTCATTGAGCCGGTATAACCGGTGACATCAATGGCGATTACTGAAGCTCCTGACATAACTGCACGTTGCGCCTCGGCGGGGTTACGTACCGAGACAATAGCGGTCATTCCCAGCGATTCTGTGCGGTCAAGTAAGGATTCCAACCGCGGCTGGTCCATCGCCCACACTGGAAGTTCCAAAGCGTCAATACCCATCACGCGGGCTTCGTGGATTTGGTAGGGGTCAATAATGAGGTCACCCAGGAAAACTGGGATATTCACCTTGGACTTAATGTCTCGAACATCACCACAGGCGCGTTCAAATTGACCGCGGCGCACGGTGTAGGCCAGCATGGCGGCACCGCAGCTGGCTACCTTTTCTGCAAAGTCCACGGGGTCGGTGTGATCGGACCAGTCAGAGGCGAAACGATCAAAGGCTGCGACCACATTGCAGCCTGAGGAGAAAAAGACAGAGCGGACATCAATGGCCGGTTGCAGGTGTGAGGACCGAGATTTGGCCTTGACCTCTTGGAAAGGCAGCTTAGCTTCGCGCGCGGCAACTTCCGCAGCGACTTCTTTGAGGATGCGATTATCTGTCGCAACCATGCCACACCTCCTTCCTCCTAATGCACCTTCAAGATTAACCCGAAGGCCCACGGTGAAAGAAATCAAGGCTTCATTTTTTAGCTCTGACCTGGTGATTTATTTGTGGATTCTGGCTTGTCGGTGAAGTCAATATCTTCATCTAATGCGTCCCACATCACACGACCCGACTCCGGAGCTTCTTCCAGATCGGCCTTAATTCGCTCCGCGCGCGCCTGACGGCGTTCATATTGATTGCCTTTGACGGTGTCAACGCCAGGTCGCATTGCTAGCAACACCCCGCCCACCAGCGCCAGCGCGCACCCAATCATGGCAATTATTGCAGCTAGTGGATGGGTGGTGATGGAGGTAATCTCCGCCCAGTCGGACAACAAGGTGCCAGAATTAGCCTTTTGGGAGGCCACTCCTGAGGTCAGCAAAGTACGGGCGCGCTCAGCATCGGGATCTTGGGTCAGCAAGGACAAGGGCGACAGACTAGCACCAATAGCTAGCAGCGCAGCCAGCACGCCAATGACGCGACGGCCGGTTCGGCGTAGCACCAGAGCAGCTGCGAAGGCAGCCAAAAGCGCTAGCGCCAAGGCCATGATCTCGGTGGACCAGGTGGCACCCACCAAGGACTGGGTGGTTGCGCCTGATTTATCATCAAAAGCCTCGATGGTAATCCAGTTCATGCGTGAGCTGATCCACACTACCAAGGCGCCAGCTCCGATCATCAGCGCTGACAACACACGTGGCTTCATAAAAAATTTCCTTAATCTTTAAGCTTTAGAGCAATACATCATTGTCAAAGCAGGTCCGGGAGCCAGTATGGCAGGCACCGCCGGTTTGATTCACCGTCACCAGGACAGTATCGCCGTCACAATCGAGTGCAACAGCGGTAACCTCCTGAACATTTCCCGAGGTTAGTCCCTTAATCCAATACTCATTGCGGGAGCGGGAGAAGTAGGTGCCTTGACGGGTCTCCAAAGTGTAGGCCAATGCGTGGACGTCCATCCACGCCATCATGAGCACCTCCTTGGTCCCGGCGGCTTGGACGACCGCTGGGATGAGGCCGGCGTCGTTAAGCTTTAAACGCTTTTCGACGGCGGGGTCAAGGTTGTAATCGGCAGGGTTAGTACTCATTAACGGACCTCAAAACCTTCTGCGCGAATGGCGTTTTTAACCTCGGTGATGCTTACTTCACCGAAGTGGAAAATGGTGGCTGCCAAGACGGCATTGGCGCCGGCGGTAATAGCTGGTGGGAAGTGCTCTGCGGTGCCAGCTCCGCCAGAGGCGATCACCGGAATGCTCACGGCTTCGCGGACCTTGGTGAGCAGCTCTAGGTCAAAGCCATTTTTAGTGCCGTCGCCGTCCATGGAGTTAAGCAGGATCTCCCCTACTCCCAGTTCCTCGCCGCGGCGTGCCCACTCAACGGCGTCAATGCCAGCGGACTTGGAGCCACCGTGGGTGGTTACCTCAAAGCCGGAGGGCTGGGGCTGTCCGCCTGCTGGTACGCGGCGGGCATCAACAGAGAGCACAATGCACTGTGCACCAAAGCGCTGGGAAAGCTCAGAGAGCAGCTCCGGGCGCGCAATGGCAGCGGTATTAACGGAGACCTTGTCGGCTCCGGCGCGCAGCAACTGGTTAACGTCTTCTTCGCTGCGGATGCCACCACCCACGGTCAAAGGAATAAACACCTGGTCGGCGGTGCGGCGCACCACATCGAGCATAGTGCCGCGGCCGTGCTTGGAGGCGGTGACATCAAGGAAGGTTAGTTCATCTGCACCTTCGGCGTCATAACGCTTGGCTAATTCAACTGGATCTCCGGCATCGCGAAGATTTTCAAAGTTAACGCCCTTGACTACTCGGCCGTTATCAACGTCGAGACAAGGAATAACCCTAATTGCCACGCCCATAAAATTTTTGCTCCTTGAAAGAGGATTAGTCCTGCACCGCTTGCTCGTGCTCAGTCTTAATTTTGTTTATCGTACCCAACAGCACTTCATGGGCATTTTTTGTTCCCGCAATAACTCCATGTCCAGGATGCCACTCATTGCCATCGGTATCGGTGACCACTGCCCCCGCTGCCCGCAAGAGCATGACGCCAGCCGCGTTATCCCAAATATGGGGACTAAAAGATACACAGGCCCCAAAAATTCCCTGCGCCGTAAACGCCAGATCCACACCCACCGAGCCTGTGATGCGGGGACGCAAATAAGATTCGGTCAGCTCGGCCAAAAGATCGCGCCTGACCTCAACGGGGAAAGTGGATTCACGCGGGGACGCCATGGAGCTAAAGCCAATGTGAGCCACCAGATGGGATTGATCTTCCAGTGGCTTTTGAGGCTGCCCATTGATCATCAAGGGTGAGCCCTCAAAAGCAGATAAACGCTTGCCCAGCATTGGCGTGGAGGTAACACCCAAAATGGGCTGATCATCCACCACCAACGACACCAAAATCGCGCTCATTGGGTTTTTGGCGGCAAAGTTGGCAGTGCCATCAATGGGATCAATTACCCAGCGGGTACCAGAGGTCACTCCCCCGGCCTCCTCGCCGATAACGGGAATACCCGTCATAATCTCCAACATGGTGCGCATCTGAGATTCGATCTCTAGATCCACACTGGTGGCAAAGTCACCTGGGGTTTTCATATGGGCAGGCGCAGCACCGAAGCCCTTAATAAAAAGGGCTTCGGCATCATCTACGACGGCCTCAGCGATGGCCAACATCCCGCGTGCATCCATGTTTTAACCGAGCTTTTCGACGGCTGCCAGTGCCTGAGCAAGGGTGAACTTGTGCTCATACAAGGCCTTGCCAATAATCACCGAATCAATGCCCTCATCCTGGTACTTAGCCAGCTCCAGTACATCCTCCAACTTGGAAATACCACCGGAGGCAACAATGGGAGCCTCGGTTGCAGCGGCTACATCGCGCAGCAAATCCACATTGGGTCCGCTCAAGGTACCATCCTTGGACACGTCAGTAACCACAAAACGGGCGCAGCCTTGGGAATCAAGGCGCTCGAGTACCTCCCAGAGGTCACCACCATCAGAAACCCAACCATTGCCACGGGTACGCCATTCGCCAGCTTCCAGGCGCACGGCGATATCCACGGCGATCTTGTCGCCATAACGAGCAATTGCAGAAGCAATCCACTCGGGCTTTTCCAAAGCGGCGGTGCCGATGTTGACGCGACGGGCACCGGTTGCCAATGCGCGCTCGAGGGATTCATCATCGCGGATACCACCGGTGAGTTCCACATCGATATCTAGTTTGCCCACGATTTCAGCCATCATCTCGTGGTTGGAGCCACGGTTAAAAGCTGCATCAAGGTCAACAAAGTGCAGCCACTTAGCGCCCTGTTCCTGCCACTTCAGTGCAGATTCCAAAGGGGTGCCATAGGACTTTTCGGTACCGGCCTCGCCCTGGTCCAAGCGCACTGCCTGGCCATTAACTACATCAACTGCGGGAAGAATATTAAAGCTCATTGTTATTGGTCCTAACGTTTAGATATAGCTAATCCAGTTGCGCAGAAGTTGCGCGCCGGCATCACCGGATTTTTCGGGGTGGAATTGGGTTGCCCACAAAGCCCCGTTTTCTACTGCTGCTACAAAGCGATCATTTTCATGCTGGGCCCACGTTACCTTTGGTGGTGTGGTGAGATCATCGGTTTCCAAGGTCCACTTGCGCACGCCATACGAGTGCACAAAATAAAAACGCTCATCGGCGCTAAGACCTGCAAACATCTCAGAATTGGCGGGTACCTCTACGGTATTCCAGCCCATGTGAGGGAGAATTTCGGTCTGTAGTTTTTCCACCTTGCCGGGCCATTCGCCACAGCCTGCAGCTTTAATGCCGTGTTCTTCGCCCTCTTCAAAAAGGATCTGCATGCCTACGCAGATGCCCATGACGGGACGACCTCCGGCGAGTCGCTGACCAATAATACGATGCCCATATACGGCCTTCAGGCCCTTCATACAAGCATCAAAGGCGCCAACGCCTGGAACTAAAAGTCCATCTGCGTTGGTTGCGATATCGGGATCGGAGGTCACGATAACCTCAGCACCGGCGCGCTCGAGGGCACGCTGGGCGGAGCGGAGATTACCGGATCCATAGTCGAGGAGGGCGACGGTTTTGGTCATGTCGATAGTTTAGGACACCCGTCAACAATGACAAGCACCGCAACCTATTTTCATGCTCAAAAGCTGGGCAAGACTACTAAGAATCAAGATCCTTGTGCTGCTGGATCTTGTCGTCGACAAGCTTAGTAGTGGTACCTTTCCCGCGGACCTCCCGGAAGTTGTGGACCGCTTTGCGGGCCACCGGCACTTGGCGCAGGCGCGCACGGGTGTTGTTGTATTCGGTGATGCGGTATTTGCCGGCGATGCGGTCGGCGACGGTGAGCCCAATGCCCAGCAGGATGACGGCAGCTCCGGCGGTAAATGCACCGCTATAGGCCAGTGCTGCGGCCACAATACCGAGGATAAAACTGCCCAATCCGGTGCCGGCGTCATAGGAAATATTCCACATAGCTGAGGCTTCAGAGACGCGGGAGCGCGGGAGGCGGAAGAACATGGAAAGCAGGGCTTCGTTTTGAACCATGCCAAATCCGCCGCCGAAGAGCACGGCGCCGAGCACCAAAATCCATACTGACCAGCCCTGGTAGATGGTGGCTGCGATGAGTACGACGCCAATAAAGCCTGCGATTTGAGCTGGGATCATGGTGGTTCCAGGCACTCCGCGGCGATCGGAGATTACGCCGGAGAGGTAGCGGAAAACCATGGCAGACGCGCCGGTGAGGGATAGAATAATGCCGGCCAACATGGCGCCGAGGACAGGATCAAGTTCAATCACTGCTGCTGGCAGGAAGGATGATACTGCGCCGAAGGTCATGGACAGCGAGGTTACGGCGAGGGCTGGAATGAGTACCAGTTTCCAGGTGGGCACTTCGGCCTGCGGTTCGGTTGCCCCGGTGGCTCCTGCAACCACTGTGCCCTCCCCTGCTGGGTTCGTCGGCACTGCTTTGGGAGCTGCCTTTAGGCGCGGGATTCTTAAACACATCAAAGCTGCCAGCAGCGCAATTGCGGCGCCAAGGGCGTAGACAATGTCATAGCCAAATTTTGCCCCCAAAGACAGACCTGTGGGCAGGAAGAGCATTTGGGAAAGCCCAATAAATACGCCCAGCATGCCAGAAGCTTTGCCTAAAAAGCGGGAGGGCACCAGTTCTGCAATAAGCGCTGATTCTGCAACAGTGAGCGCACCAAAACCGATTCCGCGCAGGGCTGACACCAGGAGCACTGGGAGTGGATCCATGCTGAGGATATATCCCAGTGCCGGAACGCCGAGCATAAAAGCTGCGAAGGTCATCACCGAGGTGTAGCCAATGTTGCGGAGTGCTGCTGGGGTAAAGATCTGGGTAGCCACAGTTGCAGCCATAAGAATTCCGGTGGTGGCACCAGCAAGTGCGCTGGAGCCACCGTCGTTAAGCACAGCAAGTGGGACTACTGGCAGCAAGAGTGACCAGCTGCCAAAGGCCGCAGCGACCGCGACCATAACAGCGACAAACCCGGGGCTTTGCCACATGCTGGGTAGTTGTTCGATCTCAGCGCGTGTTAAAGCCCTAGATTCCAATTAAGTCATCTCTCCGATCATCCACAGAATTCCGCCGGCGAGAGCAGCAATCGTAATCACGCCAGCCAACACCATAAGCAGGGTGTTTTTTGATTTATACGCAGACCAGGCACCGCCCGCAAAAAGGCCAGCGACAATAAAAAGCGCATAAATCATCCAGCGATTACTGCCGTCAGCGGTGGTCTGCATTGACGCAGTGACCATATCAGAGAGCGTCGCGGATTTCATCTGTTAAAGCGCACCCTTCGTGGAAGGAATGCCAGTTTGGCGTGGATCCATCTCCACTGCTCCCCTAAGTGCACGCGCCACAGCCTTGTATTCTGCCTCGGTAATGTGGTGTGGATCGCGACCATAGTGGCAGATCACATGCAGAGTAATGCGGGAGTTAAGAGCCAAGGTTTCAAAGAAGTGCTCATTGATCACGGTGGCATAGTGTCCGCCAATAACGGAGGTAACCATGTGCTCTGGCTCGCCATTGATCACAAAATAAGGGCGGCCGGAGATATCCACCACGGATTCCACCAAGGCCTCATCCATTGGCAATTGGCAGGATGCAAAGCGGCGAATGCCCTTCTTATCACCAATGGCATCAAGCAGCGCCTGGCCCAGCACAATGGCGGTATCTTCCACGGTGTGGTGCGCGTCGATCTCAATATCGCCCTTGGCGTGGACCTGGAGGTCAAAGCTGCCGTGGACGCCAAAAGCGGTGAGCATATGGTCAAAAAATGGCAGGCCAGTATCAATATCTACTTTTCCGCTGCCATCAAGGTTGATCTCAACGGAAATATCAGACTCGCTGGTGGTGCGGGATGCGCGACCAATTCGAGGGGTCATAGCAGATCCTTCTTTCTACAAGTTCTTATCAAAAACGGTCTGCGCGGCAGCCAAGAAAGCATCATTTTCCGCCGGCACGCCAATGGTGGTGCGCAAATGTCCAGCCACACCCACATCGCGAATGAGCACGCCCTGATCCAAGAATTCCTGCCACGCTGCATGCTGATCTGCAAAACGGCCAAAGAAAACAAAGTTGGATTCGCTAGGCACGATCTCAAAGCCGATTTCTTTAAGACCAGCGACAACTCGCTCACGCTCTTGAGAGAGCTTCTCGACGGTGGCCAGCGTGTCAGCACTGTGGCGCAGCGCCACAATTGCGGCTGCTTGGCTCAAGGCTGAAAGATGATACGGCAGGCGCACCAACATAACGGCCTCAATAAAGGCCGGTGCTGCCACAAAGTAACCGAGGCGGCCACCAGCAAAGTCAAAAGCCTTGCTCATGGTACGAGAAACCACCAGCTTGCTGGGGTATTTAGCAATTAGCGTGGTAGCTGAAGGTGAGGGTGAAAACTCAGCATAGGCCTCATCCACAATGACAATGCCGGGAGCGGCCTGAATGATGCGCTCAATATCAGCGAGGCTGGTGACATCACCGGTGGGGTTATTTGGGGTGGTTACAAAGATGATATCGGGCTGGTGCTGCTCAATGGCTGCTAGTGCCACATCCATGTCAATGCGGAAATCAGCGCCGCGCTGCACCGCAATAAATTGGGTTTGAGTGCCCTGCGCCAGAATGGGGTGCATGGAGTAGCTGGGCTGGAAACCAAGTGCGGAGCGGCCCGGTCCACCAAAGGCCTGCAGCAACTGCTGCAGGATCTCATTGGAACCATTTGCTGCCCACAGGTTGTCTTTGGTGACAGCGACACCGGTTTGGGTGGTGATATACGCAGCGAGGGATTCGCGCAGTTCTACGGCATCGCGTTCAGGGTAGCGATTGAGATCAGAGGCGATCTTGTCCACGGTGGCTACAAGATCTTGGATCAGCGCAGCCGAAGGTGGATATGGGTTTTCATTGGTGTTGAGGCGCACGTCCACATCAAGCTGGGGTGCTCCATAGGCGGTTTCCCCGCGGAGTTCTTCACGCAGTGGCAATTGTGCCAGGGTGGTATCTGCTGCCAGAGTTTGTTCGCTCATTTTTTAGGCCTCATTGGTGGTGGGAAGGTTTTCAAAGCGGGCACGAATTGCCTCACCGTGGGCGGGCAGATCTTCTGCATTGGCAAAATTAATCACCACATCAGAGACTTCCTTCAGCGCAGCCTCATCATATTCAATGAGGTTGACGGGGCGCAGGAAGGTGTGGGTTGACAGACCCGCGGAAAAACGTGAGGTGCCAGAGGTGGGCAGCACGTGGTTGGAACCGGCGGTGTAATCGCCTAGTGGAACTGGGGAGAAATCTCCCACAAAGATGGCACCAGCGTTGGTGATCTTTTCTGCGACAGCACGAGCGTTTTCAGTGTGCACCTCTAGGTGCTCGGCGCCGTACTGATCGGCAACGTCGATGCCTACGGTGATGTCGTCGACAAGCACAATTCCGCTTTGCTTTCCTTCCAGTGCCTGGGCAACACGGTCGGCGTTGCGGGTGATGGAATAGCGCGCTGCGATTTCGCGGTTGACTGCGTTGGCCAGCTCCTCGGAATCAGTAATCAGCACGGAAGCTGCCATGACATCGTGTTCTGCCTGGCTAATGAGGTCATAAGCAACGTTGACCGGGTTTGCGGTGCCGTCAGCCAAAATGGCGATTTCAGTGGGGCCAGCTTCAGCGTCGGTACCGACAACTCCTCGCACCAGACGCTTAGCAGCGGTGACGAAGATATTGCCAGGTCCGGTGATCATATCGACAGGATCCAGACCTTCAGCCTCATCGCCATAGGCCAAAAGTGCAACAGCCTGGCCACCGCCGACGGCCCAGACTTCGTCAACGCCCAAGATGGAACAAGCTGCCAAAATGGTGGGGTGTGGCCAACCACCGTGTTCTGCCTGTGGTGGGGATGCGACCGCCAGGGTGCTAACCCCTGCTTCCTGTGCTGGAACGGTGTTCATGATGACGCTGGAGGGGTAAACAGCATTGCCGCCGGGGACATAAAGGCCAACGCGGTCAATGGGCAGGAATTTCTCGGTGACGGTGCCACCTGGGGCAAGCTCGGTGGTGTGGGATTGTGGCTTTTGTTCAGCGTGAACCTTGCGCACGCGCCTAATGGATTCCTCAATGGATTCGCGCACCAGCGGATCCAGGGCAGCTTCTGCAGCAGCCAACACTTCAGCCGGAACCCGCACCGATGCGGGACGGATATGGTCAAATTTCTCGCCGTATTCCAAGGCGGCTTGGGCGCCGCGTGCTTTCACGTCATCCACCACTGGCTGCACGATGGGAAGGACGGATACTACATCCGTTCCTCCGCGTGGCAGTGCGCGTCGGATATCGCTCTTGGATGGTGTTTGACCGCGGAGGTCAGTGACATTCAACATGGCGAGGCATTCTCCCTGAAGGTTGGGGCGAGAGGTTAGGGCTACTGCATGAGTGTGAGGTAGTAAGTTTCACACCACATGGTTTCCCATTGTATTCCCCACTAATCCTTTTTCTGATTCGGGTACATTCCCAAGCGTGTGGTTTAGTCTTGAAACTTAAAAGACCTCAATATTTTATGGTGAATGAAAAGCTCGCCCTCGGCAGCTCTATTCCTTTCGAAGTACCAAAAGAAAGCCGTTTTTCCTCCTGTGACTGAAAGTAATTCCAGCGCTTTTGACTCCGCACTCCCCTCCCCAGTTGACCTGGACCGGGTGCGGGGCATTTTCCATACCCTGCCCTACCATTTTGAGCTAGGATCCGATCGACTCACAGTTTCCCAGGACCAGCATTTCAGCACGGTTTATTTTGGTGAAGAATCTAGCCTTTGCCTCATTGTCCTCTCCCAAATCCGCATACCTTTGGATATGTTCACCATCAATGAGCTGGCCCGCGCCATTACGCTGTGGAATGCCGAATATCTGGGAGCGGCGGCACTGCTCAATATGGCCGATGATGGCGCTATTGAGGTGCGTTTTCGCTGCAGCCTCAATGTGGAAGAAGGCCTTACTACTGCGCAGTTGGAGAAATTTCTCGCAGGGGCGCTGGCTGCTACCGAGATGGCGGTGGACTTTATGGTGGAGCGTTTCTCAGATCTAGCCATTGCAGGTTCAGGCAGCGATCAACTTCGCGACATTCAAGACGAGATCCTGCGCACCCAAGAAATCCCAGGCCTATTGGTCCCGATGAGTTTTAGTGCTGAAGACGATAAGTTGGATGAATTTGATTTCGAGTTTGCAGATGGTGATCCCGATGCAAACCCAGATGCGGACCCAGACGATGACAGCTATTCCGATGAATACGAGGATTACCTGCAGGAAGACGAACTCATGGAAGCCGAACACCACGTAGACGAGGTGACCATCGAAAAGGTTAATGAGGTCCTGGCGGAGAAAGGAATCGTCCACACTTCCTGGGATGAGCAATTCCTCGGCGCCTGGATCAATGAAATT
Source organism: Corynebacterium callunae (assembly GCF_046592015.1). Taxonomy (GTDB): domain Bacteria; phylum Actinomycetota; class Actinomycetes; order Mycobacteriales; family Mycobacteriaceae; genus Corynebacterium; species Corynebacterium callunae_A. The sequence goes on along the minus strand of NZ_JAWVOB010000001.1, from coordinate 398,645 downwards.
TTCATCGCATTTGTTCTAGACAATGGCCCAACCTTGGTCATTAAAGGTGATTGGGATCCTGGCCTAGATCCCACTCGCGATTTTATGAAAGTGTTCATGACCTGCAATCAGCACAATGAACGCGCGCTGTTGACCAAAGCTTTTTGCCATGAAAATGGCGATGGACTGCAGGTACGGGTGGAATTTTCCATTGCCGTGGGCGAAGGGCTAAGCAAGGCACAATTAGAGCGCAATGTTGATTTAGCCATTCACCATATTCTGACATCTATTGATGCCCTCAGCAGGGAAATCACGGGCAATACGGCAGTTAATTGGCCGGAGGATTTCTAAACCTGCGCAGCCTCAGCCGAAGCGGCTTCCTCAGGTGTAGCCGCAGGCTCCACCTCATCCTCTGGGGTGACAAAGGTGGCACACCAGTACATGCACACCGATAAAAATGGCGCTGCTGCCAAGGCCACACCAGGCTGCAAGGTGGGAGCTACCTGGAATGATTGGCCGATGGCGTCGGCATAGTCAGCTGGTACCCCATGCAACAAGGTGGAGGCATAACTTCCAAACACCAAGAAGACTACCGCGCCAGCTGCTGCTAAGACACCCAACCACGCCATCATGAGGAGCCCCCGGGTGCGCGGAGACCTAAGGAAAATAAAAAGCGCAATGGCTGCAGCAATAGCACCAGTAGCCAGGGTAAACCAGGCATAGCCGGTAAATTCTACGTTTTCCGCCACTGCTACCGAGGCGGTTTCTACATCTTCTACAAAGGCGGTGTAGGTGGGTCGAAGCAGACCCCAGATCACGCCACCAATGGCAAAAAGTATGAAGGACAAGGCCAGAGCTCCAGCATAGGCACCAACTGATTTATTGATTTTCATCCGTGGTTTTTGAGGCGCAGGCTGCGCAGCCACATCAGCAGCTGCATAGCCTTCATAGGGACTTGTGTTCACGGATACGCCAGAGGTGGTCATGAGCTATGAGAATACCCCCGTACATATTGACCTATCCAAAACCACGCCTGGGAAACGAACCCAAGGAGCAGCAGAAAACCCTGCTAAAGAATATTTTTAGCAGGGTTTGTGGCTCTAAAACCTTTATAAAATTAGTCGCAGAACTTCCACTGTCCACCTTCGCGGAGGAAGCGCTGAGTACCAGAATCGGTTTGGTCACCAGCGGTGGCAACAACCCAAGCAGAAGCAGTTTCACCATTAACGGCAATATCGGATACAGAATCAACGGTGCCGGTGCCCTCGCCACTCAGTGGCACATCTGGAATGGTGTTGAGGTCAATGGCGCCGGTTCCGCCACTTTGCTCAAGCACGCGGGTGCAGGTGTTGTTGAGCATATAGCCCAATGAGGAACGCAAGGTGGTGGCCTGGGAAGCGCCACGAATGAGGGACTCAATAGCTGCGGAATCCTCAGGGGATGCAGCCTGGCCATTTTCTACCGGTGCTAGTTCAGCAAAAGTGATGGGGTTTTCCGAAAGTTCCTGGGACAGGGCTTCAATTTCAGCCTGCTGGGCTGCACCATCTGCTGGTTCTGCAGCTGCACTGGTTGCAGGAGCGGTGGTCGCGCTGGAAGAAGCAGCGGTGGAGGAGCTGGCAGTGGAAGATGCAGAGCTGGATGCTGTGGTCGACGCGGTAGTGGTCGATGAGGATGCAACCTCAGAGCTGGACTCATCGCTGCCACACGCTGCTAGAAACAGCGGTGCAGCCATGAAAGCAGCGAAAACGACTTTCTTAGCGGAAGGACGAATTGACAAGTTTCTGCTCCTGATTTTTCATCGACGTACCCGAAACCTTGAGGATTCCGGGGGTTTCACGCAGATTACCCTAGCAAATCCAGCTTCTTAAGTGGTGGGCACCAGGCTGTTATTATGCTGGGAATCGTGCAGCTAAATAAAGAGTCCATCACGGACGCAGCAATTTCTCTCCTCAACGCCTATGGCCTATCGGATATGACCATGCGTCGCGTCGCCAAGCAGCTTGAGGTCGCGCCCGGCGCGCTCTACTGGCATTTTAAGAACAAACAAGAGCTTGTCGACGCCACCGCGCGCCGGATCCTCGCCCCGCTGCTGGAGCCCGACGTGCAGGGGCGCGTCGAAAAGCGCAATGCGCAGGATACCTGCGCACAGTTAAGGGCCCTAATGATCAGCCACCGCGATGGTGCGGAGGTAGTTAGTGCGGCGCTGAGCAGTCCGACCTTGCGCACTGAATTGGAGACACTAATTGCTGGGGCTTTGGACACCCCCGACGAAATTGGTGCTTTTACGCTTTTACACTTTGTCGTAGGTGCTGTTTTGGCCGAACAAACCCAGCTTCAGCTGCAGGAACTTACGGGAGAAGAGGGTGAAAAAGTTGATTTTGAGCAACGGTTTTCCACTGGGGTACAAATCATCATTGTGGGTCTAGATGCCATTCGCGATATAAGATGACGTTCCATGACAACAACGAGCGATCACAACTACTCCGTATGGCCGGGCGACGCGTATCCTTTGGGCTCTACATATGACGGTGCGGGTACGAATTTTGCGATCTTCTCCGATATCGCTGACCGTGTTGAGCTGTGTCTTCTTGATGAGAACAATAATGAAGTTCGCATCAATTTGGAAGAACGCGATGCTCATATTTGGCACTGCTATCTCCCTGGTGTGCAACCAGGCCAGCGTTATGGCTACCGCGTCCATGGCCCCTGGAACCCGGCCCAAGGCCAACGTTGCGATGCCAACAAGCTCCTGGTTGACCCTTACGCCCGCGCTTTTGACGGTGCTTTTGATGGCCACGCTTCGCTTTTCTCCTATGACATCACCAATCCTGATGATCCCAATGGTCGCAACACAGAGGACAGCATTGACCACACCATGAAGTCCGTGGTGGTTAATCCTTTCTTTGACTGGGACAATGACCGCTCCCCGCGCAAGCCTTATCATGAGACTGTCATTTATGAGGCTCATGTCAAGGGTATGACCATGACTCACCCTGATGTTCCTGAAGAACTTCGAGGCACCTACGCCGGTTTGGCGCACCCTGCCATCATTGATTATTTGGTGGATTTGGGTGTGACCGCCATTGAGCTCATGCCAGTGCACCAATTCCTCCAAGATGATCGCCTGCGCGAGCTTGGCCTGCGCAACTACTGGGGCTATAACTCCTTTGGTTTCTTTGCGCCCTATAACGATTACGCCGCCAACAAAGCACCCGGCGGTGCGGTAGCTGAATTTAAGGGCCTAGTGCGTTCCTTCCATGAAGCTGGCATTGAGGTCATTTTGGACGTGGTGTACAACCACACCGCAGAGGGCAACCATATGGGTCCCACCATTGCCTTCCGCGGCATTGACAATGAAGCCTATTACCGCCTGGTTGATGGCGATAAGCGCCACTATATGGACTACACCGGCACCGGTAACTCCCTTAATGTGCGCGATCCACACTCCCTGCAGTTGATCATGGATTCCCTGCGCTATTGGGTCACCGAAATGCACGTAGATGGTTTCCGCTTTGACCTGGCGTCCACCCTGGCCCGTGAACTCCACGATGTGGACCGCTTGGCTACCTTCTTTGACCTGGTACAGCAGGATCCTGTGGTATCCCAGGTCAAGCTCATCGCTGAGCCTTGGGATGTGGGCGAAGGCGGTTACCAGGTGGGTAACTTCCCTCCCCTATGGACTGAGTGGAATGGTAAATACCGCGATACCGTGCGCGATTTCTGGCGTGGCGAGCCTGCCACCCTGGGTGAATTTGCTTCTCGCCTCACCGGTTCCTCCGACCTTTATGCCAATAACGGCCGACGCCCCACCGCCTCGATTAACTTCGTGACCGCCCATGATGGTTTTACCCTCAATGACTTGGTCAGCTATAACGAAAAGCACAATGATGCCAATGGCGAAGATGGTCGCGATGGTGAATCCCACAACCGTTCTTGGAACTGTGGTGTGGAGGGTCCAACTGAGGATCCAGAAATTAGGCAGCTGCGCGCCCAACAGCGTCGCAACTTCCTGACCACTCTTCTACTTTCCCAGGGCACTCCGATGCTGGCTCATGGCGATGAGATGGCGCGTACCCAGGAAGGCAATAACAATGTTTATTGCCAGGACAATGAGCTGGCCTGGATGAACTGGGATCAGTTGGAGGAAAATGGCGATTTGGTGAGCTTCACCCGCCGTTTGCTGCGCATTCGCGCCAACCACCCGGTGTTCCGTCGTCGTCGCTTCTTGGCCGGTGGTCCTTTGGGTAGCGATGTGCGTGATCGCGATATTGCCTGGTTGGTACCCAATGGCACCTTGATGACTCAAGATGACTGGGACTTTGCCTTTGGTAAGTCTCTGCAGGTCTTTTTCAACGGCGATGCCATTGTTGAGCCTGATGAGCGTGGACAAAAGGTTCATGATGAATCCTTTATCCTCATGTTCAATGCCCACTTTGAGCCCATCGAGTTCACCCTGCCTCCAGAGCATTTTGGTATGAAGTGGAAGCTGCTGGTTGATACCACCGAAGCTATTGGTTATCCGCTGGAGGAATTAACCATTGCTGCCGGCGGTACCTTGACTGTGCCTGCGCGTTCCACCATGCTGCTACGTCAGGTTGAAGCTCCGGATTACACCAAGCTTGATGCCAAGATCGCAGCTGAAAAGGAAGAAGCAGCTAAGACAGCTGAGCGAGAAGCAGCACAGGCTGAAGCAGCCCTGCGCCAAGCTGCACAGAATGCGGAAACCCAGGAGGAGGAAGCAGCCCAGCACCAGGCACAGCCTCATGGAGATGGCTCCAAGGATCAGGCTGCTGCAGATGCAACAGGTGATGCTGCTAATGAGGCTGTGGAAGCTGCCTCTGATTCTGCTTCGACCGAGGCCACCGAGGTCTCAGAGGCCACTGAGGCCACCCAGGCAGCAGAGTCCGACGCAGAGGTGACAGAGTCTGCTGAGGATTCGGCAGCTCCTGCAGCGGCCGACGCCGAGTCCGAGTCTGAACCTGACACCGAAGCAGACGCTGAGGTAGCAGCTCCAGCGGAGGAAGTTCCAGCAGCAGAGACCGAAGCCGATGTGCCAGAGGTTTCTGCCGAAGAGGCTGAGGGCAATGCTGAGCAAGAAGCAGCGGAGCGCACGGAAGCCCAAGAGTTTAAGCGCCTGCGCAATGATGCCGCACGCGCCGATGATTATGATTCCCCACGCGACTAATCAGCAGTAATTTAGTTCTGCTTTAGAGCCTAGTAAGCGGTGTTGAGGTTAATTCCTGAACACCGCTTGTTGTTTCTCTCGGGCTTTTTGGGGGTATGCATTAGCTCCAACCCCAAGTTTTTAATCGTCGAAAAGCATTTTTTGGGGGCACCCGAGGGTGCCCTAACCCGTTTTTACCCCTACCCCTCTTTAAAAATATGTCCTGAGCTGCACAGTTAGAAGTTTAAGTGAGCTGCACAGTTAGAAGTTTAAGTGAGGTGCACCACTAAATCTGTTGACTTTATTATAACAACATGTGAAAGTAGGGGAAAGGAGTTAGAGAGGTCACAATCCTTAAGACAGAGTGCTGCGGCCCCTACGGCAGAGGTAGCGCTTCCTGGCCCACTGTTTCTTCAACGTCAACTGCCGACCAATGACAGGCTCTCCAGGCGATCCAACGTCGCCTGATCCAATGAAGAAAGGTCGTGCCATGCCCGACAACACTTCCGTGGTCAACACCGTCCTCGGCCCTGTTCCGGCAGATCAGCTCGGACCCACAGTTGTGCACGCATCATTGCTTTCTGTGTTTCCCGGCGCTGAATACGCACCCGATATCACCATCAACCGCGCTGAAATTTTCAACATTTTGCGCGACAAACTAAATAGCTTTTATGCAGCCAGTGGCCGCACCATCGTGGATGTCGCAGGCATGTTCCACGGCCGCAACCTCCCTTTCACCCTTGATCTGCTGGAAATCCTCGCACGGACCACGGGCGTTAACAACATCGCCTCCACCGGCATGGGCCCCGAAGAAATGCTCGGCGGATACTTCCTCACCCCACGGACCAATCCCCCAACCCCGTGGCCTGCGGAAAAATTCGCTGATCTCTTCACCAAAGAAATCACGGAAGGCATGGTAGTACCACGAGTTGAACGCCGCCAAGCAGCCGGCCTCATCGTCCCCCTGCCCTCCGCCTCCGGTATGACCGCAACCGATGAAAGCCTGTTGCGAGGTGCAGTGCGCGCAGCTAAAGCCACCGGCGTTGCTGTCTCTCACACCTACGGTGCTGACCTCTTGGCCTTCAACCACATAGGCCACGGAACCGGCAGTATGGCCTGGAGTGTGCACAACCCGCACCTTCACTCCCCCAAGATCAAGCACCTCGCCACCGGTAACAATGATGTCGGGAGACATCTCGCCAGAAATAGCGTGTTCCATCATGGCTGTTTGTTTTGCCTCAGCATCGGGATCATCAATATAGTGCGCGCGCAGGTTGAGGTAATTTTCCACGTGCGCGACGACGCTGCAAATAGTCCACGTCATCTCGATGGATAACCACCTTGGCTTTACGATCAGTCATTTCCCACAGCGCAACAGTGCCACCGAGGTGATCAATGTGGCCGTGGGTCAGCAAAATCCACGTCACATCCTTAATATCGCGACCTAGTTTGGCCAGGCCGTCTCCAACGCCCTTAGCGGTATCGGTAACGCCGGTATCTACCAGTGCCATTTCTGGTGCATCAATAAGGAAGGTATAAAGGCCAAAACGGCCCCAGGGTGCATAAATAGAGTGAATTGGGGTGGGCGTTTGTGCCTGCGCTGCCTCAGGGTGAGCCATTATTTTCTCCTTCTCGTGTTTGTCCCTTAGGTCTTAATGCTAGGTCTGAAACCTGGTTAGTTTTCATTTTTTAAAGCCCAAAACTCTTACACAAGTCACTTTATTATAATAATATTATTTTGTCACCCAATTTAATGAAACAGAGCACACTTCAGATTGTGTTAGGCGCTACACCACAACACCGAGCGTGTCCTGCATAAACACACTTTTCCAACGAAGGAGCCTCATATGAGCGACATCAAGTTTTTTAACGCTGGTGGCCAAAATATTCGAATCCGCAAAGATCTCAGCATCCCCATGCGCGATGGTATTAAACTCGCCGCTGATGCTTATGAGGCAGACGTCGAAAAGCCTCGCCCCGCACTGGTTGCCCCTTCCCCTTATGGCAAGGAGCTCCAAGCCCTTGCGTTGACCACCCCACCACAGCGTCGCCCCTCCCCACTGTGGGATGGCTGCATCGAGGCGTGCGATATCGCGTGCATCGTATCCGAGGACTATGTCCACGTTATTGGCGATCTCCGCGGCTCCGGCGCTTCCGAAGGCGAGCACATTGGCAACTACAATGCCGGCGGTGTGTCACTTGGCCAAGACGCCTATGACTTCATCGAATGGGTCGCTGAGCATCCTTGGTGTGATGGCAATGTAGGCATGGTGGGAATCTCCTACTTTGGTTCCATGCAGGTACTTGCCGCTGCAGAACGCCCACCACACCTTAAGGCCATCTTTGTCTCTGGTGGCCACTATGACTTTTACGAGACCACATACCACGGCGGCATCATGTGGTTCATGCCGCGCGCTGCCCGCGAAGGTCGCGGTGGCGATTCGGGCTGGGCCTTTACCGATGGCGTGAAGTCCCGCATGCTGGAAACCTATAGCCCCGAAGAGCTGCGCGCCAAGGTGGAAGAACGCCTGGCAGATCCCGATATTCAGGCCTGGCCAAACCTGGTTCACACCCTGAACTACCCCAAGAACCACGAAGCTTGGTTCGACATTGTGATGAACCAATTTGATGGACCTTGGTATAAGGAGCGCAATCCCAATGAGCTTGCCTCCAATATTGATATCCCTGTGTGGCTGCAGCTGGATCAGGGCTGTGGCTGGACCCTCGATTCCACCATTGAGGTTTTTGATCGCGTCAAGGGACCAAAGAAGCTGACCATCGGCTCCTACCCTCCGATGCAGTCCCGCCCCTTCATTGAAGAACATGACAAGATGTTCGCCTGGTACGACTACTGGCTCAAGGGCATCGACAATGGCATCATGGACGAGCCGCAGGTGGATGTCTTTGTGGAAGGCTCCCGCGAAACCATTACTGCTGATCAGTGGCCACCAAAGGAAATTGAGTACCGCGAGCTATTCCTGCGCCTGCGCCTCAAGCTCTCCACCGAGCCAGAAACCATGGGTGCGGAATACGCCGCTCCGGACGGCTTCTACCAGGCTCCCCTCACCGTGACCGATGAAGTGCAGATTCTCTCCTGGTCCACCCCAGTTTTGGAGGAAGCCACCGAGATGATCGGCACCGGTGCCGTCCACATCTTTGCCGAGATTGACCAGCCTGACACCAACTTCATCCTGCGTCTGTGGGACTACGCCTCCAATGGCAAGCGTCAGCTGATCACCACCGGCTATCTCAAGGCCAGCCACCGCGAGCTGGAGGAGGAGCGCAGCAGCTATGGCGGTCCCCGTCACCCACACACCCGCGCAGTAGACGTGGAACCGGGCAAGATCGAGGAATACATCATCCGCCTATATCCTTTTGCGGCCTCTTTCCAACCTGGCCACAAGCTCACCGTTGAGCTCCCCAATGCTGAGCCTCTGGTGGATGAGCACAATTCCCTGCTGCCACCAGATGCCTTCCACCTGCCGGTGGGCCGTCCGGTCAGCCACAAGATTTACCGCGACGCCGAGCACCCATCCCGCTTGGTGCTGCCTTTCACCGCCCAATAAGGCGCTTTTCGACGCACAAACGCCCCCGTTTCCACCCATTACTCTCTTCAACGGGGTGTGATGCAGGTGAAACAGGGGCGTGGTTCGTACATTTTAAGCCGAGCGATAAGCCTCAACTTCGCTCACATTATTAACCGCCCAGGAATACATGGCACGGCATGGCTCAATAACAGATTCACCCAGTTCAGTGAGCTGGTAATCAACGCGCGGTGGCACCACGGGATGAGAGGTACGAGTTACTAATCCATCCTCCATCAGCACGCCAAGACGCTGGGTGAGCATCTTGGCGGTAATACCTTCAACCTGTTCTTTAATCTCGCCATTGCGCAATGGGCCATCAGCGATACTCAGCAAAATCAGCACCGCCCATTTATCACTAATGGTGTCCAGCAGATCGCGGCTGGGGCAATTTTTCATAAAGGGATCGCCGGTTGCAGCTGCATGATTCTTCCTTTTGGCGCTCCGAATATCGGTGACGGTGGCACCCTGGATGCGCTCCTTATTAAGGTTCTGTTCAGTTTCGGTGTTCATCTCAGCTCACTATCCTTTGATTCTGTGGCCACCTAAATGGCATGGAATTTTAGGTTCCTGATACTTAAAGCGTCGTTCCCGGCCGGCTTTGTGTTACATCCAGCTAAATTTGTGGTAACTAAAAGTTGCTTTTCGACGCGCCCCTCCCGGACGTTTTCAAATACGGCAACCACAACTATGTCCACCGCACCTAGTAGGGTGGTTTTCATTAACGCAGACCGAAAGGACCTCACCTGTGATCGCGGCACATGGCGCATCTGTCACGTTGGATGATTCCACACTTTTAGTTACCTATTCCCCACTTCTGACCGCTTTGTCTTCGAGTAGCAACCAGGAAGAAACCATCTCCCTGGATGCCATCACCGGTGTATCCCTGCACAACCCCACCGCTTTCACCTGTGGTTTCTTAACCCTTGAAGGTACTGACACCACCATTACCTTCGCCCCCAACCAAACTGCCCAGATGCAGGCACTGGCAGCAGATATTCACAAAGTTCTTCAAGGTGAAGCCCCTTCGCTTAGCTCCACCTCCACCGAATCTGATGCTCCAGTACCAGGATTGGATTTTGTGGGCTTTGACGTGGAAACCGCCAATGATGATTGGGGTTCCATCTGCCAGATTGGCCTTGTTCGATACAAGGACGGCCTCGAGGTAGAAGCAGTGTCCTGGCTGTGCTCCCCACCTGAGCCTTTAAACTTCTTTAATCCCGTCAACATCGGAATCCACGGCATCACCCCAGAGATGGTTGCCGATCAGCCCACCTTTGCTGAACTACTGCCCAAGATGGTCGACTTTGTAGGCGATCTCAGCCTGGTGGCACATAATGCGCAATTTGATTTCACTGCGCTTTCTCGCGCGTGCGCAGCAGCCGGCATTGAGGCCCCTTCAATGATCTACGGCTGTTCCCTCACCCTGGCGCGCAATGAGAAGCTGCAGGTGGAAAACCATAAATTGCCTACCGTTGCACGCTTCCTCGGTGTTGAACTAGAGCACCACCACGACGCCACTGAAGATGCCCGCGCTTGTGCTGCCATAACCATCGCTTTGGCTCGCCGACATGACTTTGAGGGCTCCTTTGTCGATTTCATCCACAGCCGTGGTTTCACTCTGGGCACCATAGATAATGAGAAGGTCTACCCCGTCCTGCGTGATCGTTCAGGCGCCAATGTTGCAGTTCAGCGCCGTCGCCTTGGCTTGAGCGCCCCGCAGCACTCCGAAGTTGCAGCCGTTGTTCCAGCCGTCGAGGAACCCAAGGCCGCTGCGCCCAAGAAGTCTCGGGGTCGTGCACCGTGGGATAAGGTGGCAACCCCTGAGGTCATCCCGGACCCTAATCCTGATGCCGATCCAAACTCCTTGTTATATGGCCACAACATCACCCTCACCGGCGATTTTGAGCCTTATGAAAAGGGAGCGCTGTGGCAGCGCATTGCTGATCAGGGCGCGCAGATTGGCAAGAATGTCACCAAGAAAACCACCATTTTGGTGGCTGGCCAGTGGGCGACCATTACCTCCAAACAAAAGCGCGCTGAAGAGCTTAAAGAAAAAGGCCAAGATATTCAGATCTGGGATGAAAAGCAGCTCTTCAGCGCCCTCGGGTTGGATGAGCAACCACCCTTCTAGGAGTGAGCAACCACGGAATCATCGTGCAATTGATAATTCTTCGGAATATCAATCCCGTGTTCTTTGGCCCATTCAATTTTGGAACGCAGCGCACCCATCCATGGTGGGTTCCCTTCCAAGGCACGTTCCTGATATCGCTGCTGCGCATCAGGAGCTTGATCAAGTTTGATTAGTTCTGCAGCCTCGGCACGGCCTTGAGCTTCCATTTCCTTGGCTACCTCGCTCCAGTCCCAAGATTCCCACTTGGTGTCTTTGACCATAAAGCGGGTGTCTTCATCACCAACAATGAGTGACACACCAGCTAGGGCTTCCAAGGCTGCGCGCTCACCCATCATCTCGTAGATATTCATCAACGAGGTGGCTACCTGCACGCGATACTTGCTCGATTGACCGCCATTGGCGAAGAGAAAATCCGTCATTTTGCGCATTTCATCGCCGGTTTTGGGAATGATGCGTTCTTCCCCGCCCATGACGTAGAGGACATAAGCCCAGTACATCGCCACATCATCCCATTCTTTGCCGGAGTGTTGGCGCCCGAAAAACTCATCAATTGCTAGTGGCACTAGGGCAAACCAGCCTTCGCCAGAAATCATGTGGCTGGAGTTAATAGGCCAACCATATTCGTTATAACGATCTGGACCCCACAACTTATCCAGACCACGATTTGCTTGGGCGTGAATTAAGCGCACCCGCGCTGCAGATTTAAAACCCTAACTAAAGCGGTCAAAAACTCCGTGCAAACCCAGGTTCACAAAGAAGTTGGCGGTTTCGATGCCACGCTGCAAAGGGTTGACCTCAAACATTTGGGTTTCGCCGGTGGCTGAGGACGTGCGATCCTCCAAGGTGGTGGCCCAATATCCAAAGGCGAAGGTAATCTTTTCTGCCATGCGCGTGACGTTGTAATAAGCGATTCGACCTCGCTTCGCTGCTTCCAGATCAATCCACTCAGGGATATTGTCCAGCTGTTCAAAAAGCGCGAGTAACTCTGCTTCGGGGTTTTCGACCTTCTCGATGCCTTCATTGAGGGCAAGTTCAAAATCGGCACTTGCTTTTTGGCTCCCACACGGCGGAACATTTCTGCCACGCGGTTGCCATATTCGTCGGTCTGCCACATGTGGTCATCAAGCAACCGGGTTTGCGGGGTGTCATAGGACCAGTCATCACGCACGTGATGCCATTTATCAAAGAGGGTATGGCGCGCAGTTGACCAGGAGGGCTTCTCAGTTCGACGTTTTGGGGGCTGGCCGCAGGGGCATTCCATCACGGTAGAAGTAGCGGAAGTCTGCATAGGAATTGTCAGAAGGTGGCAAGACTTCTAAATGCGGGGTTGTAATGAGTGTCTCCTTAAGTGGGCGGTGGAAGAAGGATTCTTGCCCGGAATCCTAATGTGACCTATGACATAAGTCAGCCTTTGTGGTGTAAAAAGTTATATACAGCCAACTTCCTTACCCCCATTAAAAATGCTGGTAGAAGGATATTTTATATTATTTTCCATTTATATAGCCTTTATATAGAACAGTTATATGCTTCACTAATAAGCGCCCGCGATTCAAAGCGGGGGTATTAAAAATTTCCATAAACTGGGAACCTTTCGCCCCTTTTGACAGTCCAAAACTTATAGAAGGACTTTAAAAACGAGGGGGAAAACCATGAATAGACTGCTGCGGGACATTCAGCCACGGCTCCACAACCACCGCTGGATTAAGCACTGTCGCCTAAGCGATGACGGCTTTTGCGATAGCCCGGCGCGACTAAGTTTGTCGGCGGAGCTCTATATGGGGCTTAGTGCCCGCGGAAAAACACTCAGCTTTAGGGCCTTGGGGGAATTAGGCTTAAGTATTCGCCAGGCCTGGGATATCTCAGCGGAAAACCTCATAGCTTTAGCTCAGGATGGCGTAGGTGTGCGGCTTGATTTAAGAAGCGCCCATTTTAGTACCGGAATTGAAACCTCAGCTTTGGAAATTAAGGTGCCCGGCGCGCCCATTACTTCTTGGTTAAGCCATCCTCGAACCTTCACTATTTTGAATCGTCATTTAGAGCACCGCTTGGGTGAGCGACTGCGTTATTTGGCACCACACCCCAATATGCTCATTGCGATTGCCGCTAATTCAGCTGAGACGCCACAACTTCTATCCTGGGCAAAGGCCGAATCTAAAGCGCAGGCACGGGAGGAACTCGTCGATAAGCTTTTTAGTTATCACCTGGGGTTCCCTGCCCCGTATGCGCCAAATATTTTGGCGCGGGTGGCTTAGCATCCGACGCGGGCGCAGCGATCTCACTAGGATCAAAAGGCGAACTGTGTGCTGCTCGGAAGATTGCTGGAGGAAAATATTATGTCACGCCCGATTACTGCAACTTATAGGCTGCAAATGCGTGGTCCCCAGGCCGATGAGGCTGGCCGCGCCTTTGGATTTGCCGAGGCCAAGGCACAACTTCCCTATTTGAAAAAGTTGGGGGTAAGTCACCTGTATCTTTCCCCAATTTTGACCTCAATGCCCGATTCCAATCATGGTTATGACGTCATTGATCCCACCTCCATCAATGAGGAGCTCGGCGGCATAGAGGGTTTTAGGGAGCTTGCTGCTGCCACCCATGAACATGGCATGGGCATCATCATTGATATTGTGCCCAACCACTTGGGCGTTGCTGTCCCGCACTTAAATAAGTGGTGGTGGGATGTGCTGAAAAATGGTCAAAAATCTGATTTTGAATTCTATTTTGATATTGACTGGCACACCGACAATGGCTCCGGCGGCAAACTCGGCATGCCTATTTTGGGCGCTGAGGGCGATGAGGACAAGCTTGAATTTGATGTGCTCGGCGAAGACGGCACGCTAAGTGGCAGCGAAGCTCTCGAGGCCGGCGGCACCGGCAGTGGCGCCCAAGGCGGAGAAAAAGTCCTGCGCTACTATGAGCACGTCTTCCCCATCGCACCTGGTACTGATGAGGGCACTCCGCAGGAAGTTTATGAACGCCAGTCCTACCGCCTGCAGTTTTGGCGCGATGGGGTGATCAACTACCGCCGTTTCTTCTCTGTGAATACCCTTGCTGGCATCCGCCAAGAAGATGCCCTGGTGTTTGAACACACCCACCGCGTGTTGCGTGAACTAGTGGCAGAAGATCTTATCGACGGCGTCCGCGTGGACCACCCCGACGGACTCTCCGATCCTTTTGGATATTTGCACCGCCTGCGCGAACTCATTGGCCCTGACCGTTGGCTGATTATTGAGAAAATCCTCGGCGTGGAAGAGCCCCTAGATCCGCGTCTATCCGTCGATGGCACCACCGGTTATGACGCCTTGCGCGAACTAGACGGGGTGTTTGTCTCCCGCGAGGCCGAGGATCACTTCTCTATGCTGGCGCTTAATCAAACCGGATCAACCTGGGATGAACGCGCCTTGCAGTCCACCGAGGAAAACCTCAAGCGCAGCGTTGCCCAAAGCGAACTCTCCGCAGAAATCCGCAGGCTTGCACGCGCCATGCGCCGCGATAACTTCTCCACCGCCGGACACAATGTCAGCGAGGACAACCTCAGCGAAACCATCATCGAGCTGGTTGCTGCCATGCCGGTCTACCGCGCGGACTATATCTCCCTGTCCCGAACCACGGCCTCAGTTATTGCCGATATGTCCAAGCGCTTCCCCTCCCGCCGCGATGCCCTTGACCTCATCTCTGCCGCATTGTTGGGCAATGGCGAAGCTAAGATTCGCTTTGCGCAGGTCTGTGGTGCCGTCATGGCCAAAGGTGTGGAAGATACCACCTTCTACCGCGCTTCCCGCCTAGTCTCCTTGCAGGAAGTGGGTGGCGCGCCGGGCCGCTTTGGCGTCTCCGCAGCTGAGTTCCACCTGCTCCAAGAAGAACGCAGCGTGCTGTGGCCACGGACCATGACCACCCTGTCCACCCACGACACCAAACGTGGCGAGGACACACGCGCCCGCATTATTGAACTGACCGAAGTGCCCAATGATTTTTCCGAATTGGTCAACCGCGTAATGGCCATTTTGCCTGCTCCTGACGGCGCTACCGGACACTTCCTCTTCCAAAACCTGCTCGGAATCTGGCCAGCCGACGGTGTTATCACCGACTCCCTCCGCAGCCGCTTCCTCGACTACGCCGAAAAAGCCATTCGCGAAGCGTCTGTCAAAACCACGTGGGTGGACCCCAACGAGTCCTTTGAGGCTGCGGTATCCGATTGGATTAAGGCGCTTTTCGACGGACCCGCCACGAGCATGATCACTGAATTTGTCTCGCGTCTGGATCTTGGTGCCATTGAAATCTCCCTGGGACGCAAAATGCTGCAACTAATTGGCGCCGGTATTCCCGATACTTACCAGGGTACGGAATTTATGGAAGATTCCCTGGTAGACCCAGATAACCGTCGCTTTGTGGATTACACCGCTCGCGCCCAAATGCTGGAGCAGCTGGAAAATTGGAATTGGGATGAGGTAACCCAGGAATTCCATGATCACCTGCGCGAACATGCCGATATTGCCAAACTTCACGTGGTAAAAGAAGCACTGGCCGTGCGGGCTGAATTCCCAGGCTGTTTTGTCGGTGGCGATCACCAGGCCGTATTTGGTGAAGGCCGCGCAGAATCCCACATTGTGGGTATGGCCCGTGGCACCGACCGCAATCACTTGAGTATCATCGCCCTGGCCACCCGTCGCCCGCTGATTTTGAAGCACCGTGGTGGATGGTTTGATACCACCGTTACCCTGCCCGCTGGCACCTGGTTGGATCGTCTTAGTGGCCGCCGCTATAGCGGAGTGGTTCCTGCTGGCGAGCTTTTCCAGAATCTTCCTACTGCCCTGTTGGTTTTGTTGCCCGAAACGGAGTTTTAGTTTGCTCTCTTACGCTGCGTGCCCGCTACCATAAAGACCGTTATGTCTGACAACACTCTTGCCCAATTTGGCAACTACTATCATGAATTTCGCCGTGCTCACCCCACGGCGGATGTGGACTTTCAAGCAGCTATTGAAGAACTCCTCACCGATGGTGGTGTCACTTTTGACAGGGTCAGCACGCGCGTTAAAGAATGGTCCAGCCTCAAAGCCAAGGCGCGCAAAAAGCGCGCCGATGGCACCTTGATTTATCCGGTGCCCCGCCGAGATATCCATGACATGATCGGCGTGCGCATCACCACCTATCACTCCACGGAAATCCCGGTAGCGCTTAAAGTGCTGCAGGATTCTTTTATTGTGCGTAAATCGGTGGATAAAGCTGCAGAAACCCGTATTTCTGGCGGTTTTGGTTATGGCTCCCACCACCTGATTTTGGAGGTGGATGAGTCCAGCGATGACCTTCAGGAATACAAGGGCTTAGTTTTTGAAGTGCAGGTGCGCACAGTGCTGCAACATGCCTGGGCTGAGTTTGAACATGATCTGCGCTATAAGCGTTCCGATGCCAGCAAAGCCGGTGGCATTGATCCTGAAGTTGACCGCATGTTTACGCTGGCAGCTGGCCTAATCGAGCTTGCAGATCAGCAATTTGACCAGATTGCAGCACTTAAGGATACCGGCCGCGTTACCGATGAATCGGTGGAGCTTACTGCAGAGACCTTGCCAGGTGTGCTCGCGATGCTCATTGGCAATCGTTTCCCACGGCCGCGCTCCACCAACTACCGTTTCTTGGAAGATATTTTGACGGCCAATGCCATTACCTCGGTGGAACAATTGCGCAATCTGCTTAACCCCACCGATATTGAGGTGCTGCTCAAGGTAATGAATTACCGCTTCCACCCCGGCCAGATTCGTATCATTGATGATCTGCTGCTGAAGAAGTTGGGCCAAGCCCATATTGATGCCACCGTATCTGCCGATTCCACCCCGACAGATACAAAACGACAACGCCAACTTAAGCGCAAGCTGGAGCTCATGGCACAGGCTCATATTGCCGAGGCCCCCGGTGACGCGCCCGGGAGTACCTAAATCAACAATCGGCCTATTCACCTGTTAGGCTGGCACTAAATCAACAATCTCGTCTATCAAGGAGCCAATTATTATGGGGTTATCCATCACCGACTTCCCAATGCTCGCAGACTTCCTCCACGTGTGGGGCCTGGCCGTCGCTGATTTCTTCCGCCCAATGGGAATTGATTTCCCACCGGCAAATTGGAGCCTCGGTTCAATCTAAGTTCGAGTAGCACGCAGCTTCTAAATTATGCGCGCCCAGGGAATCACTGCCTTCTATGGCTAGTGGTTCCCTTTTTGTGTCCTGCATCATGACCCCAAGTCTTTCTGGAATAAACTAAAGCTGATATTGTTGACATGTCTACAAGATACTTTTAAAACCCAGAAATTCTCCAGAAACTGAGGACACCATGACTACTCCAACTTCTTCACTCTCCTTCGGACTAGACACCTTCGGCGATGTCACTGTTGATACCGAGGGCAATGCCGTTTCCATGGCACAAACCGTCCGCGATGTTATTGAAGAAGCCAAAATGGCTGAAAAAGTTGGCATAGATATCTTCGGCATCGGCGAACACCATCGCTCGGAATACGCAATCTCTGCCCCTGACATTGTCATGACTGCAATCCTGGCCGGCACCGAAAAGCTCAAGGTGACCTCCTCAGTTACGGTGCTCTCCTCTGATGATCCGGTACGTCTTTTTGAGCGTTATTCCACTATGAATGCACTTTCCAATGGCCGTGCAGAAATCACCCTGGGCCGTGGATCCTTCATTGAATCTTTCCCACTTTTTGGTTTTGACCTCCAAGACTATGAAAAGCTCTTTAATGAACGCCTTGATCTCTTCCGTGCCATCTTGGATGCAGATGCCAAACATGAAGGTGTGACGTGGAAGGGCGAAACTCGTTCCGCACTGGAAAACCAAATGCTCTACCCACCAACTGAAAATGGTATTAAGACCTGGGTTGCAGTTGGTGGCAGCCCAGAGTCTGTGGTGCGTGCTGCAAAGTACCGCTTCCCACTCATGTTGGCCATCATTGGTGGAGCTCCAGATCGCTTCCGCCCCTATGTTGAGCTGTATAAGCGCGCCAATGAGCAGTTTGGCCAGCCACAGCTGCCAATCGGTATTCACTCCCCTGGTCTAGTTGCTGATACCGATGCGGAAGCACGTGAGCTTTCCTTGGAAAACTGGCTGCAGCTGCAAAGGGCTATTGGTGTAGAGCGCGGCTGGGCTCCTGCCGATGCCCGCCAATTTGATCGCGAAGTTGATCACGGTTCCCTTTACATTGGCTCCCCAGAAACCGTGGCCAACCGCATTGCAGACACAATCGAGAAGCTTTCCCTGGATCGCTTCACCATGAAGTACGCCAGTGGCCCAACCCCACATGAACACCACCTGCGCTCCATCGAGCTCTACGGCACCGAGGTTATCCCCATGGTCCGTGCGATCCTCGCAAAGCGCGGCTACGGCAAGTAAATACAGCAACTCAATAAAGTAAGTAAAGCCCTAAAAAATCGCCCTCTTTTCTAAGAGGGCGATTTTTTAACGCATGCCGCGGAAGCTTTCCATCTGCCGGCGTTCCCTTTTAGTCGGCCGGCCTGCACCGCGATCACGCACGGGGATCGCTGCTAGCACCTCCATGGGAGGAGGCGGCGGAGTGTGGTCGATATAGCAGGTCTTAGCAATAGCTGCACCTACCCGCTTATTGATGGTTTTTGTTACCTCAACATCAAATTCGCGGTGATTAACCCACACTCGTACGCGGTCACCGGGCACTACCTGTTGTGCCGGTTTAACCGCAGTGTTATTGATTTTGACATGCCCGGCGCGGCAGGCATCTGCAGCATCTGAGCGTGTTTTATAAAGGCGCACTGCCCACACCCAGGCATCAATTCTGACCTGTGCGTTTACTTGTGCATTCATTTCCATCCAGAAATCTAAGGTTTAGTAGTGGTCTTTTTCATTGATGGTCTTGCGGACCTTGTTATAAAAGAATAAGCCACCGGCCACAGCGACAATTAGGCCCAGCATCATAATGCTGGCAGAGCCGGTAAGCAGCCACAGTAGAGCGCCACCACCAATGCCACCAACCACGCTGACTACGGCGTTGCGGGAATTCTTGCGCACTTCTTGTTTGCGCTTTTCAATGGGGTTTCGGGGATATTGCTGCATGCTCATGGTTTTTAAGTGTAGTGCCCAAACCTAATGCGAGTCACTCAGGGATTCCACCCACATTCTTCCCGCATGTTTTAGCTCAATTTCTGCACCCATCATCGATGACAAAAATGATTCCACTGATTCTTGATGTCCGGGCAGGATTGCCAGGTGAAAGCGCACATCCTCGCCATATTCGGTATCGGTGATCACAACACCTAGCCCGCGCAGATTCGCTTCAATCCGGCCTGCCTCAGCATGGGGCAAATGCAGTTCAAAGATATCCCTAATTGCGCGGGTAGCTTGGGTAACTGCAGGTAGCAGCTCTGTGACAGCATTGGTATAGGCATTAACCAATCCGCCGGTGCCCAATTTGATGCCACCAAAATAGCGCACTACTACCGCTGCAATATCCTTCATCCCAGAACCGCGCAGGGCCTCCAACATGGGTTTTCCAGCAGTGCCAGAGGGTTCACCATCATCAGAGGAACGCTCAATATCATTGGCGTCGTCCACCTGAATAATAAAGGCGCTGCAGTGGTGGCGAGCATCGGGATAGAGCTCACGAATTGAATTTATGAACTCCCGCGCCTGCGGTTCATCCTGTACCCGGGTGATAAAGGTGAGAAAACGCGATCGCTTAATCTCCTTTTCGGCTTCAAAAATCTGTGTGGCAACAGGTAGTTGATATTCCAATAACCGGGGCGGAAGGATGTACTCTGACATATTGTCTTCATCTTAGCCCGCCAAAACTCGCAGTTTTCACTAGCCTGGTGGCTATGTTGAACTCCACACAATATTGCGTTTGGGCGCCCCTGCCCCACGAGGTGCGTCTGCGCCTTAACGGCGACATCCATCCCATGACCAAAGATGAAGATAATTGGTGGACGGCCGCGGTTGAGCCACAGGTCGACGACCGCTACGGTTTTGAGCTTTTCGACGGATCCTCCTGGTCCAAAACGCTCCCCGACCCGCGCTCTGCTTTCCAACCAGATGGTGTCCATGGTTTAAGTCAGTGGATTAATCCCAAATTTGAGTGGCGTGATGAAAATTGGACCGGCCGCATTTTGCCTGGTTCCGTGCTTTATGAGCTACATGTTGGCACTTTTACTCCCGCTGGAACCTTCGAGGCAGTCGTCGAAAAGCTCCCCTATTTGCGCGCGCTCGGGGTCACCGCCCTGGAGCTGATGCCTGTGCAACCTTTTGGCGGCGACCGCAACTGGGGCTATGACGGGGTGCTGTGGCACGCAGTCCACGCCGGTTACGGTGGTCCGCAGGGCCTTAAAAAGCTTGTCGACGCCGCCCACCGGGCGGGAATCGCCGTCTATCTTGATGTGGTTTATAACCACTTTGGCCCTGATGGCAACTACAACGGCCAATTTGGCCCCTATACTGCTGGTGGCAGCACCGGTTGGGGCGATGTGGTGAATATCAACGGCCATGATTCCGATGAGGTCCGCGCCTATATTTTGGATGCTGCGCGGCAGTGGTTTGTTGATTTCCACATTGATGGGCTGCGCCTTGACGCGGTGCACTCCCTTGATGACCGCGGCGCCTATTCAATTTTGGAGCAGCTTGCCATGGTGGCCACGGAGGTTTCTGCAACCACCGGGGTGCCACGCTCCCTGATTGCAGAATCCGAACTTAATGATCAGCGCTTGGTCTCCTCCCGCGAGGCTGGTGGTTTTGGCCTTGATGCCCAGTGGGTTGATGATATTCACCATGCACTGCACGCCCTGGTTTCCGGGGAACGGCAAGGCTATTTTGGGGACTTCGGTTCGGTGGCTACCCTGGCTAAAACCTTGGAGGAAGTCTTTGAACATGATGGCGGATATTCCAGCTTCCGTGGACGCAGCCATGGCCGTCCGGTGCGCCGTGATGTGATTCCAGCGTCGCGCTTTGTCACCTACACCACCACTCATGATCAAACCGGAAACCGAGCCTTGGGTGATCGCCCTTCTATGAATCTCAGCACTGCCCAGCAGGTGCTTAAAGCAGCCGTGATTTATTGCTCTCCTTATACCCCGATGCTTTTTATGGGTGAGGAATTTGGCGCCAAGACTCCCTTCGCGTTCTTCTGCTCCCACACTGACGCGGAGCTTAATCGCTTAACTGCAGAGGGACGCAAGCGCGAATTTGCCCGCATGGGTTGGGATCCAGCCGAAATCCCCTCCCCTGAATTGGAAGCTACTTTTCAAGCCTCCAAGCTGGATTGGAATTTGAGCCCCGAACAAGAAGAGATTTTTGCCGCCTATTCTGAGCTGCTACGTCTGCGCCACGAGTTAGGATTTTCCCAATCTGATCTACTCACTGTTGAGGTGGACTACGGTGATTCCTGGTTGGCCATGGCCAACGGTGAGGGGCGTTTGCTGGCGAACTTTTCCAATGGGCCGGTGGAGGTGCCTTTTGGTGGGGAGTTGATCTACAGCTTTGGACATCCTGTTGTTTCCGCTTTCTCTACTACCCTGCCAGCTTGGGGTTTTGCGATTTTAGCGCGCTAGGCCTGTGCTGCCAGGTCCAGGGCGGTAGACATCATCTCTACCGCCTCCTGGGGTGCCACGCGCACAATGGCATAGGCAGAAATCACCAGTGCGGTTAAAGCTCGGCTCAATGATTTATTTTCTTTGGAGTTTAAGTGTGGCGCTTGAGCCTGCAGGCCTTTGCTAAAAGCGCTGGCGAGCTCGGCGCGGTAATCGCTAATCGCCCGCGCTACTTCTGTATCTGCCGCCAAAGGAGCGGTGGCGGTATTAATAAGCAAGCACCCCCGCGAAATTGGCGAAGGTAGTGGTCTGGCAAACGCCTCCTGCAACATGCTGAGGTAATTGCGCAAGGCCTGAGGAGTTACCTCTGTTGCTTGGAGCTCAGCTAGACGGGGGCGTACTACTTCATCCAAATAGCTTTGCACTGCGGCATCAAAAAGTCCGCGTTTATTTCCGAACACATTATAAAGACTGGACCTGCTTACCCCTGTCGCTTTTTCTAGGTCCGGGATGGAAGTTGCATCAAAACCTCGTTCCCAAAAGACATCTCGGGCTGCCACCACCACTTCTTGGATATCAAAAGCTGCTGTTCTCGCCATTTTTTCACCACTCACTTTCTGAAACGTTCATTACAGTATATACTGAAACGATCGTTCCAGAATCATTGCCCAAGGCATCGGAGAAAACACTGTGTTCATTGCCGGACTGATCTTTAGCGGGCTTGCAGCCTTGCTGCACGTCTATATCTTCTTTTTAGAGTCTTTTAAATGGACCACCCCTGCTGCTCAGAAAGTATTTGGCATCAGTTCAAAAGAAGCCGAAGCCACCCAAGAGATGGCCTTCAACCAGGGTTTTTATAACCTTTTCTTGGCCATCATCAGCTTTGCTGGCCTAGTTTTTTATCTCGCAGGCCATACGGCCGTGGGCGCAGCACTCATCTTCGCCGGCACCGGATCGATGCTGGCAGCAGCTGCTGTCTTACTGATTTCCAGCCCAGATAAATCAGCTGCCGCCATCAAACAAGGAACCTTGCCTCTTCTTGCCATTATCACCTTGGCACTGAGCCTGGCTTTCTAAATCTTTCTCAAGGAGTTTTAAAACAATGAGCGAATTCACCACCACCCAGATTCACTTAATTTCCCGCCCCACCGGCTGGCCCACCCACGACAACTTTGAACAAGTTACCGTCACCGCCACGGAACTTGGCAAGAATGAAGTGCGCGTCAAAAACGCTTTCATCTCCGTCGACCCTTATATGCGTGGCCGCATGAATGACACCCGCAGCTACGTTGCCCCCTACCAGCTTGGTGAAACCATTGCCGGTGGCGCCATTGGTGAGGTTGTCGAATCCAACTCCGCTGAGCTACCAGTAGGAACCATTGTTTTGCACCAGCATGGCTGGAGCGACGGTGTGCAAGCAGATGCCAGCACCTTCCGCGCGGTACCAAATATCCCTGGTGTACCGCTCTCCCTCCGCCTGCACATCTTGGGCATGACCGGAATGACCGCCTATGTTGGTCTGACTGAAATTGCACATATTAAAGAAGGAGACGTTGTTTTCGTTTCCGGCGCTGCGGGTGCCGTGGGATCTGCAGTGGGACAAATTGCCAAGCTCTTGGGCGCAAAGAAGGTAATTGGCTCTGCCGGATCTGCCGAAAAGGTTGCCTTACTCAAAGAAAAGTACGGTTATGATGAGGCCTTCAACTACAAAGATGGCGATGTTCGCGAACTCCTGCGTGCAGCTGCCCCTGAAGGCATTGACCTCTACTTTGACAATGTTGGAGGCGATCACCTGCAAGCAGCTCTTGATTCCTTCAATGATGGTGGCCGCGCAGCACTCTGCGGTGCAATTTCTAGCTACAACACCACTGAGAGCACTCCTGGCCCAGACAATATGTCCAATATCATCACCCGCGCGTTGAACCTACGTGGATTTACCCTGGCTGCTTATCTGCACCTAGCTCCAGAATTCCAGGAGAAGATGAGCGCATGGTTTGCCGATGGCCAGATTTCCTATGATGAAACCATTGTCCACGGCATTGAAAACACGGTTGATGCTTTTATCAACATGATGCAGGGCGCTAACACCGGCAAGATGTTGGTACAGATCTAACTGCTAAATGCTAAAAGGGTTGGGCTGCGGAAAATTTCGCAGCCCAACCCTTTTGTCTTATGTATTTTTAGGTCAGGTACTCATATTCTGGGGTACCTGGCTCCAGGCGACGGCAATCAATAGCCGAGGCTTCCATGCGTTCGAGCAAAGAATCCAAACCCGCAGCCTCGCCCAATTGCAGACCAACCAGCGCAGTTCCGGTTTCTCGATTATTGCGCTTAAGGTACTCAAAGAGGGTGATGTCATCCTCAGGTCCGAGGATATCCTCCAAGAAGTGGCGCAGCTGTCCTGGCTTCTGTGGGAAGTTCACTAGGAAGTAGTGCTTCAAACCACGGTGTACCAAGGAGCGCTCTGCAATTTCCGCATAACGCAGCACGTCGTTGTTACCACCAGAGATAATGCACACCACCACGGAGCCGGGTGCAAAAGACATCTCTTTAAGCCCAGCCACCGAGAGCGCACCAGCAGGTTCTGCAATGATGCCCTCGTTTTGGTAAAGATCAAGCATTTCGGTACACACAGCACCTTCGGTGGCACTCATCATGTGCACGCGACCTTGGTTCTTTTCCACGATGGTGTAGTTAAGATCGCCTACGCGCTTAACTGCAGCACCGTCAACAAAAGGATCAACGTTTTCCAAAGCAACGGGTCCACCAGCACGCAAAGCTGCCTGCATAGATGCAGCGCCAGCAGGCTCCACACCCACAATGGCAGTACGTGGTGCCATGTCAGAGAGGTAGCTGATCACACCAGAAAGCAATCCGCCGCCACCAACTGGAACCATGACATAGTCTGCATGCTTGCCAAGGGAAGTCAGTTGAGACAGGATCTCAGCAGCTACGGTGCCCTGACCTACGACGGTATTGCGGGCGTCGAAAGGCTCAATGAGGGTTGCGCCGGTGCGCTCTGCATCTGCGTGAGCTGCAGCAGAAGCCTCATCAAAGTTATTGCCGGTGACTACGAGGGTGACAAAGTCACCACCGTGGACCAAAATGCGATCACGCTTTTGTTTTGGAGTTTGCACGGGAACGTAGATGCGACCTTGTACTCCGAGTGACTTGCACACATAGGCCACGCCCTGGGCGTGGTTACCTGCAGAGGCGGTGACAATACCGGCATCGCGTTGTTCCTGGGTGAGCTGCACACCAGAGTTCAATGCACCGCGGATCTTATAGGAACGGACGTCTTGGAGGTCTTCGCGCTTGAGGTAAACCTCGGCGCCAACTTCCTGGGATAGGCGGGGGCAGTACTGCAGTGGGGTGGGTGCAATCACCGAGGAAATTCGTGCCTGTGCCGTTTGAATGTCGGCGGCACGAATTGGCTCCGCTCCGCTTGTCATCACTCCTGGACTTTTCTCAGACACTTTGGTTTCACTCATGGTTGTTAAGTGTAATCCCATACGTTTAAGACCACGACTTTGGTACAGAGTTTCATACATGTTCCAGAATATGAGAAAGCTTTTCTAGGCAATACCGTAGTTCGGATACTAGACTCAAACACTGTCTTAAACACCAACACTTGCCAGGAGAATTGTCTTGACTTTGCGTCGTACTTCCTTAACCCTCGTAACGGTTACCGCCGTGACGCTTTCCGCCTTCTCCCCTGTCGCCCACGCACAATCCTCTGAAGCAGTTTCCGGAATCACCGAAAACCTCACTTCTTCCACCATTGTGGATGAAAATGGAGATCCAGTAGACGGTACCGAGCAATGGCCTGGAAGCGTTGAGGGCAGCTCCATGCTCAGCAGTGGTCAAATTCCAGAAGCCCCTTCCATTGGATCTTCTGGAAAAACCTCTGATGATGACACTGTGACCGATGAAGAGCAAGCACAACTTGACGAGTGGTCACAGATCCCAGTCATCGGTTCTGTACTGTCTCCTCCATCTTGGGTGAGTATCCCGCTTGCAATCGTTTATGCACTTGGCTCTGCTACCAGCCTTCTTGCTACCGCTGGCGCGATGGCTCTGCGTATCAATCCAGACCTCAAGCCTATTTTCCGCGATTACCTCACCCAATTGGGCATTAACGTTGATGCTTAAATAGCTATCTCTCCACTGAGGTTAATGTAAAAAAGTGGCTGGCTGCGAAAATAATTCGCGGCCAGCCACTTTATTTTGTTGCTGTTGTGCAACCCTCGCCCTATAGCTTAGAACAGTTCCTTAGTGGCGATGCGAGCGCCCTCTACTAGGGATTCCAACTTTGCCCAGGCAATCTGGGAGTGGAGACGTCCGCCGAGACCACAGTCAGTAGATGCCACAACATTTTCTGGACCGACCAACTTAGCGAACTGCACAATGCGGTCAGCAACCAAACGTGGGTGCTCAACAGCATTGATGGAGTGGGAAACCACACCTGGGTAAATGACAGAGCCTTCAGGAAGCTTGTGATCTTCCCAAACGCGCCACTCATGTGCGTGGCGAGGAGATGCACCCTCGAAGGAGAAGCCGCCCACCTCAGCGCGCAGGATCTCTTCGATGATGTCACCGAATGGAATGTCGGTGGTGTGTGGGCCGTGCCAAGAACCCCAGCAAATGTGCAGACGGGTCTGCTCCTTTGGAAGGCCCTTCACTGCGCTGTTGATAGCGTCGATGCGGGTGCCAATCCACTGGCGGTAATCAGCCAAGCTTGGCTCTGGGTTGATCTGGTCCCAGGCTTCAGCCAAATCTGGGGCGTCGAGCTGGACGGTTAGGCCAGCATCAGTGATGATCTTGTACTCCTGAGAAAGTGCATCTGCGCAGGCAGCTACGACCTCCTCATCGGTGGCGTAGTACTTGTTCTTTAGGCGAGCAGCAGATCCTGGGGAAAGCGCTGCAACGAAGCCATTTTGTGCGCCAGCCTTCTCCATGCCCTTGCGGAGCAGATCAACGTCGGTCTGGGTTTCTTCCTGGCCGATGTAGGTGATGGGGCCAGTAAATTCTGGGTTTCCCACGCTTGCACGGCCAGTGAAAATGCCAGAGGCTGGATCCTCATATGCCTCACGGAAGAGCTCGCGGTCGCGGCGGTCAGAAAAGCTGGTCAGCTTGATGTTGCCAGGGGTGGAACGAATGGCCTCTTGGTTAGCCCAACGGTCCTCATCAGTCATGGTCAGGCCACCCAGGCGGGTAAAGGAGTAGTTCCACCATGCGCCGAAGTCGACGGCACCGGAGGTCACGTGTCCATATTCACCCTCGTTAAGGATGTCGATGCCCAGGTCCGCCTGGCGCTTGACAACATCATCAACGGAAGTCTGAAGGATCTGGAAGAATTCTTCTTCGCCGATCTCACCCTTGGAACGCTTGAGGTTTGCATCAAGCAGTTCTGGGGTACGTGGCAGGGAACCTACGTGGCTAGTCCTGATGTGATCGATGCTCATAAAACTCCATTCACCAAATAAAGAAAATTCTTTCTATAATCCGACTCTAACCGCAGAGCCAGTGCTCTACTCCACTTCACGCGGAAATTTATTCACGGTGGGCGTTTTATTAGCCCAGAATGCCTGGCCCCATAGTTGCTTTGAGATCACCCATTAAGCTGGCAGAACGGTTCACCCGCAGGTGGTCACCGAGGATCATCACGGTAGAGCTATCACCATCGATGAGGTTGAGATATACATCGGAATCACCCTTGTTATCCACCAACACCTGCTTCAGTTTGGCGATATTCGACATGGTGCACTGATCGGTACGCATCGATAGGCGCAGTGGCAAACCTTGACCATTTCCAGGTCCAAGTTCAGGCACACGAAGGTCATCACAGAACAAACTCATACGATCATCCCTGATGGAGACATGAGCCTTGGCCAAAATGATGTTGTCTTCCACGATCAAAGAACCCACGATGGAATAGACCTTGTTGAACACCAGGAGTTCCACCGAGGCACCATTGTGGTCTTCCATGGTCACAATCGCCCACGGTGAGCCATCCTTTTTGGAGAAGCGGCGGTCGACGCCAGAGATAATGCCACCCACAGTCACCTCGGTGCCATGCTTGAGTTCACCGGCCACAATGGTGGTTAGTGGGGTATCAATTTGGGCGGCAATGGCATCTTCATAGCCGTCCAAGGGGTGTCCCGACACATAAAGGCCGAGCATTTCCCTTTCTAGCGCCAGCTCATGTTTACGCTCCCACTTCTCATCGGGAACGTTGATATGGAAGAAGCTGCCTACTTCCTCTTCTGCTGCAGCCCCAAAGGAAGCAAAGAGATCAAATTGTCCCTTATCTGCGGCTTTCTTGGTGGCGATAACCGCATCAACAGCGTCTTCAAAGACCAACATCAAACCCTTGCGCGGGTGACCGAGGGAGTCGAAGGCGCCGGCCTTAATCAAAGATTCGGTGATGCGCTTATTACATGGCAGGGTGTCAATCTTGTCCAGGTAATCGGAGAAGTCTTTAAACATCCCCTTTTCTTTACGGGTGGCAATAATTGAGTCCACCACTTCCGAACCCACGTTGCGGATAGCGCCCAGGCCATAACGAATATCGGTGCCCACTGGCAGGAAATCCAGTGCTGATTCATTGATATCTGGGGACAACACATGGATACCCAGGTGACGGCAGTCTGCCAAATAGATTGCAGATTTATCCTTGTTATCGCCCACGGAGGTCAACAAGGCAGCCATATATTCTGGCGCATAGTGCGCCTTAAGATAGGCCGTCCAGAATGAAACCAAGCCATAACCTGCAGCATGGGACTTGTTAAACGCATAACCTGCGAAAGGCAGAATGGTATCCCACAGAGTCTTAATGGCTTCCTTGGAATAGCCATTGGACTGCATTCCGGCTTCAAAGTTCGCAAACTCCTTAGCCAGCACCTCAGGCTTCTTCTTACCCATGGCTTTACGGAAACCATCGGCCTGACCAGCGGTATAGTTTGCTACCTTTTGCGAGATCTTCATGATCTGCTCCTGGTACACAATCAGACCGTAGGTTTCGCCCAGGATCTCTTCGAGTGCTTCCTCCAGCTCTGGGTGAATTGGAGTAATTGGCTTGCGGCCGTTCTTACGGTCGGCATAATCCCAGTGTGCGTTAACACCCATGGGACCTGGTCGGTACAGGGCCAATGCGGCCACAATGTCATTAAAGCCAGTTGGCTGCATACGCTTTAGCAGCTCTTGCATGCCACCACCATCAAGCTGGAAGACGCCGAGGGTTTCACCACGGCTAAGCAGCTTGTAGGTTTCCTCATCTTCAATGCTGAGGTTTTCCAGGTCAAGCACTTCGCCATTGCGGTTTGCCTTGATGTTTTCAATGGCGTCACCAATAACCGTAAGGTTTCGCAGACCTAGGAAGTCCATCTTCAGCAGGCCAATAGCCTCACAAGCTGGGTAATCCCAACCGGTGATGAGGGCACCGTCGGCAGGTCGCTTCCACATGGGGATGCAGTCCAGCAAAGGTACCGAGGACATAATCACAGCACAGGCGTGCACACCGGATTGGCGCACCACTCCCTCAAGTCCACGCGCAGTGTCATAAATACGCTTAACATCAGGGTCGGTTTCAATCAGCTGACGTGCGGCACCAGCCTCGTTATAACGCGGGTGGCTGGGATCGGTAATACCGGACAGCGGAATGTCCTTGGCCATGATGGCGGGTGGCAATTCCTTGATCACGCGGTCAGCAATTTGATAGCCAGGCTGGCCCATCTGCACACGCGCGGAGTCCTTCAGAGCCTGCTTGGTTTTCACGGTACCGAAGGTAATAACCTGGGCAATTTTATCTTCACCCCAGCGTTCGGCGGCATAGCGAATCATCTCGCCACGACGACGATCGTCGAAGTCGATATCAATATCGGGTGCGGAGGGGCGCTCGGGGTTGAGGAATCGCTCAAAGAGCAGACCGTGTTCGATGGGGTCGATATTGGTGATTGTCAAGGCATAGGCCACCAAAGCACCCGCAGCAGAACCACGGCCTGGACCAACACGGATGCCAATGGAACGAGCATGCTTAATTAGCTCGGCCACGATAAGGAAGTAGGAAGGATAGCCCTTCATATCGATCACGGAGATTTCATACTCGGCGCGTTCGATATATTCATCGGGCACTTTTCGGCCGGGGAAGCGATCTTCCAAACCTGCCATTACCTCATGGTGCAACCAGGAAGTTGGGGTATAGCCTTCTGGCACGTCGGCAATAGGCATGCGATCGTGTGGGTGTTCTTCCCAGATCTCGCCATAATCCTGCACGCGCTCGGCAATCCACAGGGTGTTGTCGCAGCCATCGGGAACCATATCGTCCCATAGTGCGCGCATTTCTTCGGCGGATTTTACATAATATCCCGTGCCCCCGAATTTGAAGCGGTCTTCGTCGTGAAGCGTCTTACCTGTTTGCACGCAAAGCATTGCCTCGTGGGCTTGGGCTTGGGATTCCAGCACATAGTGGCAGTCATTGGTCACCAAGGGTGGCAGGTTGAGCTTGCGGCCAATTTCCAGCAGCTCGCTGCGCACGCGGGTTTCAATGTCTAGGCCATGGTCCATGAGCTCGAGGAAGTAGTTATCGCGGCCATAGATGTCTTGCCACATGGCAGCAGCTTCCAAAGCTTCATCAAATTGGCCCAGGCGCAGGCGGGTTTGCACATCGCCAGAGGGGCAACCGGTGGTGGCAATAATGCCTTCGGCGCGCTCGGCAATAATTTCGGCGTCCATGCGTGGCCACTTGCCCAGCTGGCCTTCATAGGAGGCCATGGAGGACAAATAGAAAAGGTTGCGCAAACCGGTGGCGTTTTCAGCCAGCATGGTTTGGTGCAGGTAGGCACCTGAGGCGGAGACGTCATCGGATTTTTGGTGCGGTTCACCCCAGCGCACACGTTCTTTATTAAAGCGGGATTCTGGTGCCAAATAGGCCTCAATGCCAATGATGGGCTTGACCCCAGCTTCGGTCATCTTGCGATAAAAAGGATTGGAGCCATACATATTGCCGTGGTCAGTAATTCCTACGGCGGGCATCTGCTGACGCGAAACTTCATCAGCCAGCATGTCGATCTTGGCCATTCCGTCCAGCATCGAAAACTCGGTGTGATTATGAAGATGTACAAATGAGGAATGCTTGGCCATGGTGGATAGTCTAGCCATCGAGTCCAAGCGATGAAACTTGCTGCTTATCACCCCACAGTTCGGGTATTAAAGGTGGCAGGTCACCATTGGGTATAAGGTGAGCACTTATGATCTACGGCGTTATCGCTTATCTAATTTGGGGGCTTTTCCCAGCATTTTTCCCATTGCTGCTGCCAGCAGGACCCTTAGAAATTTTGGCACACCGCATCCTGTGGACCGCAGTTCTTATGCTCATCGTGATCACGGTGCGCAAAGGTTGGGGTGAGTTTAAAAAGACTGATCGCGCCACTTGGATTCGAATCGTTTTTGCATCTATTTTTATTGCCGCCAACTGGCTGATTTATGTCATTGCCGTTAATGCTGGTCATGTCACTGAAGCAGCTTTGGGCTACTTTATTAATCCACTGGTCAGCGTGGTTTTCGGCATTATTTTCTTCAAAGAACAGCTGCGCAAATTGCAGGTTTCAGCGGTCCTTATTGCCACCGCTGGTGTGTTGTTCTTAACCTTCTTAGCAGGTCAGCCACCCTATTTAGCACTGACCTTGGCCTTTACCTTTGGTATTTATGGAGCAATCAAAAAGCAGGTCAATATATCTGCCATTGGTTCGCTCACCGCCGAAACCCTGGTGTTGCTGCCCATTGCAGCAGTTTATTTGGGCTGGCTGGAGCTTTCAGGACAAGGCACCTTCTTTAACAATGGGCCTTCTCATATGCTCCTTTTAATGAGCTCAGGTGTGGTGACAGCAGTTCCTTTGCTGATGTTTGCCCTCGCAGCCAAGGCGATCCCACTGTCCACTGTGGGCATGCTGCAGTACATGACTCCCACCATGCAAATGTTGTGGGCATTGCTGGTGGTTAATGAATACCTAGAGCCCGTGCGCTGGATTGGTTTCATCATCATTTGGGTGGCAGTGGCGATTTATATTGTGGATATTTTCCTCCAAAGACGCCACCACCCTCACACCGCTTAAGCGCCGTCGAGCGGAGTGCCGTCCACATTGACGGGACGTACTCCAAAAGCTCCCCAGGCTGCATCAGGTGGCAAGATTTCTACGCTGAAAACCTCCGGGTTTTCAGCTATTTTTTTAACTGCTTCTGGGGTATCCCATACCACCACCCCGTTGAGTTCCTGCGGGGCGCGCACATTGCCGATACCGGCCAGCTGGGCGTCGACAAGCGTTATTTGACGCTGAAAAACGTCAGCGCGGGACTCGCCTGCAATCGGTTCCGGCAACGCCATGGCGGGCGCCGAAAGCATCACCATAGCGTTGACGCGGCCGATCCCGTCAAGCACCGCGGCCGCAGCCTCTGCGTTTAGCGGACGCGCAAAGCTCACCAGCGCATAGGCTTTTTCACCAGCCGGCGCCTCAGCGAGCGAGGTACCAGCGCGTGCGGCGTAGGCATCAATGCTTTCCGACGTCTCCTGGCCGAGCATATCACCATTAATGGCCATCGGCTTCGCCGTGCGATCGCTAAAACTTAAAGCCACTACCAGCGCAATTAAAGCCACAATGGCCAGCAGCGCCAGCGCGCGCCGACCCCGATCAAAACTATCCATCTATGATTCCCGAAGCACATCAAGTGCATGCTGCAAATCATTTGGATAAGGAGATTGGATCTCCATCCAACGTCCATCTGCGGGATGATTAAAGCCCAGGGAAACCGCATGCAGCCACTGCCTGCTAAGGCCCAGGCGCTTGGACAATGCCGGATCAGAGCCGTACATGGGATCGCCACAACAAGGATGGTGCAGGGCCGAAAAGTGCACACGGATCTGGTGGGTGCGTCCGGTTTCCAGATGCACCTTCACCAAGGTGGCTTCTTGGAAAGCCTCCAAGGTCTCATAGTGGGTGACCGCGTGTTTGCCCTCAGTAGTGATAGCAAAACGCCAGCCTGCGGAAGGGTGCCGCCCAATGGGAGCTTCAATGGTGCCAGTGAGTGGATCGGGATGACCCTGCACCAAAGCATGATAGGTCTTATCCACAGTGCGGTCCCTAAAAGCCCGCTTGAGCACGGTGTATCCGCGCTCTGAAGCGGCCACCACCATCACACCAGAGGTGCCAACATCAAGGCGTTGAACAATACCTTTGCGCTCTGGTGGACCGGAGGTGGAAATACGGAATCCCGCTGCAGCCAAACCGCCCACCACAGTTGGGCCTTCCCAACCCACGGTGGGGTGTGCTGCCACACCCACTGGCTTATTTACCGCAATGACATCATTGTCGGCATAAAGAATATCGAGGCCAGGGACGATTTCTTCCTTGGGCATCAGTGGTTGTGCAGGTTCTGGCAAGAGCACATCAAGCATGGTATCTGCTACCAGGCGATCGCTTTTGCCCACCGTGACACCATCAACGCTGACGTCACCTGCCGCAGCAAGTTCCGCCGCGGTGGTGCGGGAAATTCCTAGAAGTTTAGATAGGCCTGCGTCCACCCGCATTCCAGCCAGGCCCTCAGGTACGGGCAGGGTTCTACTTTGTCTACTCATTATGCATCTGCTCCATTAGCTGCCGGGGAATTGTTGGGTTCTGTGTCTTGGGCTTTGTTCCGGGCGAGTTCGCGGTCTTCGAGGAACATCCCAATTAAGAACACAATGACACCACAGGTAATGGAGGCATCGGCGATATTAAAAACTGCAAATCCGCCCACGGAGATGTAGTCGACCACATGGCCAAGGAAGAAGGAAGGAGCCCTAAAAAGGCGATCCAAGAGGTTACCAAGCGCGCCACCAGCAACCAGTGCCAAACCAACTGCAATCCAGCGGTGTTGAATACGCGGGGCGTAAATGGCAATGCCGATAATAAAGGCTAATTGGATACAGGTGAAAATCCAGGTGTTGTTGCCACCCATGGAAAATGCTGCGCCGGGGTTAAAAAGTAAATAGAAACGGAACCACTCGCCGATCACGGGTACCGGGACGCCCGGTTCCAGCCAATTAAGCATCAAAGCCTTCACCAGCTGATCGACGGCTGCAATCACCACGACGATGGCTGCCATTAAAGGAACCACCTGTTTGACGGTTGTCCTCTTTTCTTTCTTTGTCCTGGGGGCTGCACCGGCCCCTGCTTCGTTTGAGGTCACCTAGACTATCTTTCCCCATGGAGGGTGAAAACTTCCACCCGACCCCACCTTTTCCGGCCCTGTGCTGCGCCAGGTCGGCGCGATTTCCGCTGTACCTTGAGCTAGCGAACGGTGATACCCACCTATATTATTGTGAAATTCAAAGCTTAATGGCAGTTGCTTTTCAGGGTGCGCTTGGCCAGCTGCCCTGCATAAGCGATAGGTTTGAGAATGTGCCACTTAAATTTTCTTCGCGTTCTAAAGGTTTCCGTGTTCTAGCCGGCTCCCTGGTTTTATCCTCAGCGCTTACTCTTGCTGCCTGTGGTGAACAAAGCCAGGATGATAGCCCGGCTGTGGAACAGGCTGTTGGCCTCGCCGTTGATGCACCGCGCGTGGTGGTGTTAGAAACGGGCACCGCTCCCCTGCGTACCTTTGCTTATAAGGACGTACCTGCAGCAGATGCAGAAGCAACCACTCAGGAAGTCACCTTGGAAATCGCCCAGGGCTTTGCCCAGTCCGTGGGTGCAGCAGAGCAGGTTGATCCTATTGCCCCTGCTGGTGGCGATGTGACCACCATGACGCTGCCAATCAGTGCCTCGACACAGGCTGCTGAGGCGTCCGAGGAGGAAGCAATTGCTGCTTCCCGCGACATTAGCTACCAGGTGGGAAACCCAGATTTCACTGATCTCAGCCAATCCCCTGAAACCAACACTGCTGCTGGATTCATCTTAGGTATGCGCGCAACTGATAGCGGACAGGCAACCACCATGAGCCTTGCTGCTCCTGTTGATGCCACTGATACTGGTCGCGCGCTCATGGAGCAATACCTGATGACCTTCACCTCTTTGCCAATTATCTTCCCCACCGAGGAGGTTGGTGTGGGTGCCAAGTGGACCGTAGATAGCCGCGTCACTGGTGAATCCACCTTGTTGCAAACTCTCACCTATACCATCACGGCACTGGAGGGGGACAAGGTGGAACTTGAGGTTTCGGTATCCCAGCGCCCAAGCATTTCTGCACTTGATATCACCGCAGATGCCACTGCTACCGCAGCTACCACCGAAGCAACACCGACCACCACTGCAGCGCCTGAGCAGCTCAATGTCCTAAGTTCCAATACCACCTCGGTGGGAAATTTGAGTGTGGATCTCACCCAGCCTTTGCCCACTGCAGGCCAGGTTTCCTGGACCACTCGCGTAATTTATGGTGGTGCTTCCAATAACACTCGCATTGTGCAGGATTCCACCTCTTCGGTGAAATTTGGCGAGTCTGAAACCGCAGCTACGACCACCATCAGCAACTAGCGCCTGCGCGAATGAAGCACCCGCCTAAATAATTGGCTCTTGCCAATTTTTAAAGCTGGGTGCATAATTCAACCATGATCCTTCGATAGTTACACTCTCGGTATTTTTCCGTTTGCTTAGGCTCCACCGCCCCACTTTGGTGTTGAGCCAAAGCTTTGTATGACTTCGAAGGACTTTTTTATGCGTTCCTACGCCACCTATATTGCCGTTGATGGCCTGAGCTTTTCTTACCCCGACCGGCGCGTACTCACTGATATTTCGCTCACCGTTAACCCTGCTGAAATTGTCGGGTTGATTGGTGAAAACGGCGCCGGAAAATCGACACTACTAGCGCTGATCGCGGGCGACCTAGAAGCAGATCAGGGCGATATTTATCTACCCCAAGAAACCGGCTTTATTGCCCAGGAAACTGAGCTGCCCTTTAACTCCCCTGCTCAAGCGCTTATCGACGCTGCCGTCGCACCGATTAAGGCCATTGAAAACACCATCGCTGCCCTCTCCGCACAGATGGCTGAATCAATGAGCGAGGAGGTCTCCGCCTCCTTTGACGCAGCCCTCCACGATGCCGAGGAGTATGGGCTGTGGGAGCTAGATTCCCGCATTGAAACCGTGCTGGCTGGCCTCGGCTTGGCAGATATTGATCGTCAAACTCCCATTAGAGAGCTCTCTGGTGGGCAGCGCCGCCGCTTCGCCTTAGCAGCGCTACTGCTGGAACCTGCCAAGGCTTTGATTTTGGATGAACCCACCAACCACCTTGATGACACCACGGTGGACTTCCTTATCACCGAGCTCAAAAGCTTTAAGGGCCCCATTCTTATTGCCAGCCATGATCGCTTTTTCCTCGATCAAGTAAGTAATAAATTGGTAGACCTGGATCCAGCGCTGGGACCTGAGGGCGGGTCCGGCGAAGCCGTTAAACAAGCTGCTACCTTTGGTGGCGGTTTTAGTGACTACCTGCTTGATCGCGAACAACGTCGCGCTAAATGGGCGCAGCTTTATATTGCCCAAGAAACCGAGCGCGAGAAACTCGAACACGCCACCGGCATCACCGAAGGTGATATTTTCCATTCCTCGGAGTCAAAGTCAGAGGCAAAAGTCACCGCCAAGTTTTATGCCGATCGCGCTGCCAAAACCCAAGGCAATAGGGTGAGCTCAGCTCGCCACCGCCTGGAAGAGCTGGAGAGGTTTGCGCTGCCTGCACCCCCAAAGGTGCTGGAATTCCAAGGTATCCCTGAGGTGTCCCATCATGGCGTGGGCGAAAGTATTGAACTCAGAGATATTGCAGTTGCTGGCCGCGTACAGCCGGTCACCTTCCGCATTGATCCTGGCGCGCACATCCTCCTAGAAGGTCCAAATGGCGTGGGTAAATCCACCTTGCTCTCGGTATTGGCAGGCGATCTCTCCCCCACCCAAGGCGAGTTGATTATCCCCGAGGGGCTGCGCATAACCCGCCTTAAGCAGGATGATCAGTGGAGCCAAGAGCAATTAGCCACTCCCGCCGCTGAGGTTTTTGCACAACTGTCGCACCGCCCGGATGGGCCAGACTTAAGCGATTTGGGACTGCTTAGTCCGGCGTCGCAAAGCGCCCCGTTGGGCGCCTTATCGCTTGGCCAACGTCGCCGGGTGTCACTGGGGCTCGTCCTGGCTAGTCCCCCAGATTTATTGCTTCTCGACGAACCGACCAACCATCTCTCTTTGGCGCTGAGTGAAGAATTGGAAGCCGCAATAGAAAAATTCCCCGGCCGCGTGCTTCTGGCCAGCCATGATAGGTGGGTGAGAAGACGATGGTCGGGGAAGAAAATTAGCTTAAGCAGCTAGTTTTACTGAGCTGGTACCTCAGCTACAGGGGCATCGGTGGCGGTGCCCACGCACATGGCAGGAACCTGTTCCGGAGCGACGGTGTTGGTGATCAAAATACAAGCCCAGTCCTGGGAAAGCTGCCAGCTGCCGTTGGTGTTCACAAACTCCACGCCTTCGGCTTCTTGCTCAGGACGATCTGGAAGCTGGAACATAACGGTGGTCAGAACCTCAGAAGTGGGGTCATAACCTGGAAGCACGGAGCCCACAACCTGGAACTGAGCGCCAGATTCAACCTTGGCCTGAGTCATGGTTTCAAAGAGCTCAGGAGCATTTTCAGAACCCTGAACAGTCTTTACTTTCTCCTCAATTGGAGCATTGGGATCGGTTGCAACTGCGAGGATGGCGTTAAGCTCATCTGCGGTTGGGTAGGCAGCTGCAGCGCTGGTTGATTCTTCGGAGCTGGAGGCAGCTGAGGTTGCTTCAGTGCCGGTGTCCTCGCTGCTGGAGCATGCGCCAAGGGTCAGTGCTGCTGCAACGCCAAGGGTTGCTGCGGTTACCTTAAAAAGCTTCACGTGAAAGAATCCTTTACTTCTGTCTCATCGTTGCCACCCAAAATCTGATCATGGATTTTAGTCCACGACGCGGACGCAGATGGGCGCTAAGCTCATCCGCACACCAACGGTGTGGCAATTTATAAACGGCTTTCCCACAAAGGGTACACGTCATTGCGGAGCGACCCACATTCCTGAGGTCGGGAAATGCTGTGAATCACACTGTAGTTTTTAGGGCTTCATGGCACATTGCTAGTGTTAAACCCATGTCTGAGCAGCCAGCACCGCACACCCACACCCCTGCAGATTCTTCCAATGCCCCGGGAAAAGTTGCAGTAATTACCACCGGTGGCACCATTGCATGCACCTCTGATGCCAATGGACACTTAGTGCCCACCGTTAGCGGCCAAGAATTGCTTGGCACCATCGCCTCACGTTTTGATGGCTCCGCAATTTCTTTTGAGGTTCATGAGCTCAACCGTTTGGATTCCTCCTCCATTACTTTTGCCGATATTGATGACATCAACGCAGCAGTTCATAAGGTATTGGCTGATCCTAAGGTTGTGGGCGTAGTTGTTACCCATGGCACCGATTCCATGGAAGAATCCGCCATTGCTATTGATACCTTCCTTAATGATCCTCGCCCAGTGGTGTTTACCGGCGCCCAAAAACCTTTTGATCATCCCGAGTCCGATGGTCCCTCCAATCTATTTGAAGCCTGTCTCATTGCTTCTGATCCGTCTGCCCGCGGAATTGGTGCGCTGATTGTTTTTGGACATGCGGTACTTCCAGCACGTGGCTGCACCAAGTGGCATACCTCTGATGAATTGGCCTTTGGTTCCAATGCACCCGAAGAACCAGAACGCCCCACCCCACTGCCGCTGGTTTCCTTAAGTGATGTCTCTGTCGAGATCATCCCTGCTTATCCCGGTGCTTCGGGTGCCATGGTGCAGGCTGCTCTTGATGCTGGTGCCCAAGGCCTGGTTGTGGAAGCAATGGGCTCTGGAAATGTCGGCTCCAAAATGGGCGATGCTTTGGGCAAAGCCTTGGATGCCGGAGTACCAGTTATTATGAGCACCCGCGTTGCACGTGGTGAGGTCTCAGGCGTTTATGGCGGTGCCGGTGGCGGTGCTACTTTGGCTGCCAAGGGCGCCATTGGTTCCCGCTATTTCCGTGCTGGCCAGGCTCGTATTTTGCTAGCCATTGCACTTGCTAGTGGTCGCCATCCAGCCACCTTGATCTAATCTCCTTTAGTCCCCAGCTTCCGCTGACTCTTCTTCCTCTGCGGTGCCGTTTTCAGCAAACCACGGCCCCCAATCCAAACTATCGAGGGGATCTGCTTCTTGAAGCAGCGGATCGTCCATGGCAAAACTTCTGGTTTTGCCCTTGACGGTGCTGCGGGTTTCAAAGCGCACAGACACCACGCCATGTCCTGCTCCTTGGACCCATCCATGTCCAAAATCTGGATGAAAAACATCCTGGGTGGCACGCCAGATTCTGGACGAGGTATTCGAGCTTGAACCACCATGAACGTCAGTAATAATTTGTGCCTGCGCACTACTTGATTGCACCCCGGATTCATATTCGGAATCTGGCGCAGCGGGAACCACAATTTGCTGATCAAGCTCTGGAAATAGGATGTCCTGTCGGGATTCTTCCAGGCCGGAAAAACCCACACCTACCAGGCGAATGGGGCCAACTTGCTGCGGATAACGCGCCAATCTAAAAGCCGTTGCCTCCAAGGTGGCGTAATCATCGGTGGCATAGGAAAGCGTAAAAGAACGCGATTCCACCCGAAAATCCGCCATCCGCAATTTCACACTTACAGTGCGGGCGCCTCGGCCGTCTTTAAGCAAGCGCCTATGTGCACCTTGAGCTGCACGAATAATGGCTGCATCGACCTGCGCGCGGGTGAGTAAATCTTTTTCAAAGGTGTGTTCTTGGGAAATCTGCTTAGCTTCAGCCCGCGGAACTACTGGGCGATCATCAATACCGCGGGCAAGATTCCACAGCCCTAAACCGATGGTGGCACCGAGTGAAATTTCTACCTCTTTTGCCGATAGTGCTGCGAGGTCACCGATGGTTTCCACACCCATTTTGGCAAGTTTTGCGCCAGTAACTGGGCCCACTCCCCAAAGCGCGCCCACTGGAAGTGGGTCAAGAAGTTCATGCTGTTTTTCCACGGGCACCACAAAAACGCCATCGGGTTTGGCTTCCCCGGAGCCAATTTTGGCAATTTGTTTACCTGATCCCGCCCCCACAGACGATGGCAGCCCGGTGACCTCGCGGATTTCGGCGCGCAGGTCTTCTGCCCATTGTTTTACTTCCTCAGGTGTAGCTCCGACGAGAGCTTCGGGTTCCATAAAGCCTTCGTCGATGCTGAGGCGTTCAATAATCCCGGCGCGTTTTTCAATAATCTGAAAAACTCGTTGGGAAGCTGCGGAATAGACCTGGTGTCGTGGGGATACCACCACAGCGCCAAATCCTGCTAGTGCTTTTGCTTGGTGCATGGGCATGGCGGAGCGAGCCCCAAATTTTCGGGCTTCATAGGATGCGCCGGCTACAACTCCCCTGCCATTTACTCCGCCGACCAACACCGGACGGCCGCGCAGCGTAGGTCGGGTGAGCTGTTCACAGGAGGCGAAGAAAGCATCCATATCGATGTGCAGAACCCAACGTTGCATAACCTCTATGCTAGGCGCGTCAATGTAGTTTTCCTACATTGGGACACCCTTAAACGCTATTTTGTTCGATACCTGCCCCCAGTTTAAACACACCCATCTAGGGTTTGCGCAGAGCAACTGCCAATACCACCAGAACAATGCCGCAGATTTCTGCCACGCTCAGCATCTGCCCCAGCACAATAGCTCCCATCAGCGCTGCACTAATGGGTAAAATTGCCAAAAGCAGCGCAAAATAGGCGCGGCCTGCCATGCGCAGCACCACTTGGTCCAGACCATAAGGAATCACTGCAGAAAGCACTCCTAAGCCCAGTGCTAACCCGCCCACTTCCCACCAGCTCAAAGAAGTTGCAGACAGCCCTGGCCACCACCACAATGCCAAGGGCAGGGAGAGTACAGAAGCCCAGGTAAAGCCAATGGCCATACTGCTGCGACTGGAGGCTGCATCTCCAGCAATGCGATTTCCCGCCACAATATAAAGTGCCCACAAGGCAGCAGCAGCTAGGGCAAAAAGCACACCGACACTATTGGCAGACCATTGCGCACCGCTAATAATCACCACTCCAACACCGGCCAAGATCAGAGCCAGCCAATCTCTCAAGGTGGAACTGCCTACTGCAGCCACCACGATGGGGCCTAAAAATTCAATGGCCACAGCGGTGCCCATGGGCAAACGGGCAATCGCTTCATAAAAGGTGATGTTCATACTTAAGGTG
Organism: Corynebacterium callunae; assembly: GCF_046592015.1. GTDB lineage: Bacteria > Actinomycetota > Actinomycetes > Mycobacteriales > Mycobacteriaceae > Corynebacterium > Corynebacterium callunae_A. The sequence continues at coordinate 357,986 of NZ_JAWVOB010000001.1, read as the reverse complement.
GCAACGCCATAAATTGCAGCGCTCAAGCCCACACTTCCTAAAAAGGACCGCCAGGCTGGCCGATACATGAGCAATAAGATTAGGGCTGCCGCGGCCACACGCATCCAGGCCACCAAGGCCGGAGAGAAACTCTGGAAAAGCCCCACGGCAATCGCTGCTCCGGCGTAGAGGGAAGCACCGTTTAAGACCATTAATAAAGGTGCGAGCGTTGACTTCGCGGAATTTTCTCCAGTTTTCCCATTCACAAAGGCTAATTTTAGCCGAACCTCACCAAAGCTCAGTGATGCCCTATTTAGCCTGCCGGCCTAATCGAACTGCCTGCGCGGTAAAAGCAACCTGCGGATTTTTATCTCGGCTTAGTTCCTCTAAAAGCTGCTCAACCTGCTCCATACCAGCAGGAAATTCTGCCAAAGCTTGGGTAATTCGCGCCCGTGCCGGATCTGTCACCTCACGTGTTCTAAGCTCTTTGGCAAAACGGTCCAGCACCACCCCAGGCACACCAGCGGCAGCACGCGCTGCCAAGGCTTCTGCAGCTTCCACGTCCTGCACCCCCTCAAGCACCATGGACACCAATTCTGCTTCCACTTCTGCCCCACCGATGCCAATCTCTTTACTTAAAGCCAAGGCAGAATGGGCGCGGATTTCTGCGGAGGGATCATCCAAACAACCAAGCAAAAGCGAGGTGCGCAGGCCACTCGGTTGAGCTGCAGCGATAATACGCACAGCCCGGAATCGAATAGCAGAATCGGCAGCTCTTAAACCTCGTGCCGCCATCGAAACAACCTCCACTACCGAGTCCTCAGCCTGCAATATCGCCCAGGTCAATGCACCTTCCACATTGGGGTTATCTTCCCTCAATGCGGAATCAACCAGCGTTGCTATAAGTGAGCTATTCTTTTTTACCCCCTGGGCAAAGGCAATAGACTGTCGGTGTGCTGGGTTGGAAGATCGCAAAGCACCCATTAGCTCCACTACGTCTAAAGCAGACTGCCAATTGTCCACCTCAGCTGCCTTTACCGCGCGCAGGCGGTGCAATAATTCCTTTTCTGCCCGCAAACGGGCCTGGGAATCGGCAATTAAATCTGCAATAACCGAGCCCGGACGAAAGTGGGGATCATGCAGGGCATCGGCAACCTCAGCAAGGCTTAGCCCCAAACTCCGTAGGCCCTCAATATGGAGAATTCTTTGCACGTCAGCAGCCGAAAACTCCCGAAAACCTGAGCTATTAACCCTTGGTTCCAACAGCCCCAGAGACTCATAGTGGCGCAACATTCTGGCACTAACCCCACTGCGTGCTGCGACCTCACCAATTAGCATGCGCCCATATTATCCACCTTGCGCGCGAGGTGGAGATTTGCTGCAAAGTCAGCGTCTGGATCTTCCCACAGAGCCAGCGTGGCGCGGGTATGCGGGCCCTTAAAGCGCCCTAAAAAGGCGCTTATCGACGCACCCCTGTTACCCAATTCCACAATTGCTCTACTTAAGCTGCGCTGGGTATCGGTATCACCTTGATCTAATTCTTGGCCCAGCTCCTCAAGTAACCATGGCACATCTTTTTCTGGCACTAATCCGGCATAACTACGCCACGCAGTTACTTTGGTATCACTTCGATGGAGCAGCTGAGGGCGGCTTTTAAGCTCGGCCCACACCGAGGTGTTTTTGAGTTTGGAGAAGGTGTGCAGGGCTTGGCTTGCTCCAAAAGGAGTCTCAGCATCCAGCTCTGTCACCAGAAGTGGGATGACCTCATCCTGGGGCATACGGGTTAAAGCCCAGGTGAGCATATCGCGGACGTAGAAATCCTCTTCTACCCCACATTGCTTAATTAGTGCGGGAATGGTGTGTGGATCTGCTTTGATGCCTGCTGTCATAACGGCTTGAAGATTATTCATAGAACCCATTGCACACCTTGACATCGTGTCAAGGTCAAAACGCCGAACCCCCGCTGCCTGGGGTGACCCAAGGCAGCGGGGGCGCGTCGACAAGCGTTTTAGTTCTTGGTGACCTGAGCGTTAACGCCGGTGAGAACCTCGTGGGTCTCGCCGGTCAGCGGCTCGGTGGTGACCTCGAAGGAGGTGGCAAGGACCTCAGCGGCGATATGCTCGGCGTGGGTGTTGATCCACTCCTGCTTATCGGCAGGCACGCTGATCAGCACGGAGATGCGATCAGAGACCTCAAAGCCGGAGTTCTTGCGGGCATCCTGCAGGCCACGGATAACATCGGCAGCCCAACCTTCAGCCTCAAGCTCCTCGGTCAGGGTCATGTCGAGGACAACCAGGCCGTCCACACCATCGATCTGGGCAGTGGAATCAGGGTTGGCAGCAACGAGACGCTCGGTGTACTCGCCTTCCTGCAGCTCAATGCCATCAGCAACCACAACCTCACCTTCGCGGGTGTAGTTTCCGGACTTCACAGCCTTGATCACGCGCTGGACATCCTTGCCCAGGCGCGGACCTGCAACCTTAGCGTTAACAACAACCTCAAAGGTGCCCACAGAATCCACATCAGAGGTCAAATTGACCTCCTTGACGTTGACCTCATCGCGGATGATGGCGGTGAAATCAGCCAAGCGCTGTGCGTCTGGAAGTGCCACAGTCAACGCTGGCAAAGGCAGACGGTTGCGCAGCTTGTGGGACTTACGCACGGAGGAAGCTGCAGAGCAAACGCCACGGATTTCATCCATGGTGCGGACCAGATCATCATCTGCTGGGAAAGCAGCTGCATCTGGGTAATCGGTGAGGTGCACGGAGCGCTCGCCGGTCAGACCACGCCAAATAACCTCGGTGGTCATTGGCAGCAGTGGAGCTGCCACGCGGGTGAGGGTTTCCAGCACGGTGTATAGGGTGTTGAAGGCCTCTGGGTGCTGGTCATCGCCGGCCCAGAAACGATCGCGGGAACGGCGCACGTACCAGTTGGTCAGGGCGTCGCAGAAGTTGCGGACCAGGTCACAAGCCTTAGCAATGTCCGTTGCATCCAAGGCTGCCTGGGTTTCTGCAACGAGGTTGTGCAGCTTGGCCAGGATGTAGCGATCCAGCACATCGGTGGAATCCACAGACCAGGTGGCCTTCTTGGAGGCATAGAGCTGCAGGAAGGAATAGGCATTCCACATTGGCAGCTGTGCCTGGCGTACACCTTCGCGGATACCCTTTTCGGTGACAATCAAATTGCCGCCGCGCAGGATTGGCGAGCTCATGAGGAACCAGCGCATAGCGTCAGAGCCATCGCGGTCAAAAACCTCATTGACGTTGGGGTAATTGCCCTTGGACTTGGACATCTTTAGTCCGTCATCACCAAGCACGATGCCGTGGGCGACAACCTTCTTGAAGGCAGGACGGTCAAAGAGTGCGGTGGACAGCACGTGCAGCAGGTAGAACCAACCACGGGTCTGGCCGATGTACTCCACAATGAAGTCCGCAGGAGCGTGGGTATCAAACCAGTCCTTGTTCTCAAATGGGTAGTGGACCTGCGCAAATGGCATGGAGCCGGAGTCGAACCACACGTCAAGGACGTCGGTGACGCGGCGCATGGTGGACTTTCCGGTTGGATCGTCTGGGTTTGGACGAGTCAGCTCATCGATATATGGGCGGTGCAGGGACTTGGGGCGCACGCCGAAGTCTGCTTCCAGCTCATCGAGGGAGCCGTAGACATCCACACGTGGGTACTCATCGTTATCAGAGATCCACACTGGAATTGGGGAACCCCAGTAGCGGGAGCGGGAGATGTTCCAATCGCGCGCGCCTTCCAGCCACTTGCCAAACTGGCCGTCGCGAATATGGGCTGGCATCCACTCGATGTCCTGGTTGACCTCAACCATGCGGTCACGAATCTCGGTGACATTAACAAACCATGATGGCAGCGCCATGTAGATCAGTGGCTCGCCGGAGCGCCAAGAGTGTGGGTAAGAGTGCTCGATGGTCTGGTGGCGGACCACGCGACCGGCAGCCTTGAGGTCCTTGATGATGTCCTTATTGGCATCAAAAACGAGTAGACCTTGGTATTCCGGAACCAGGCTGGTGAATTTACCATCCATGTCCACCGGAATAACTGGCTCAATGCCCGCCGCATTACAGGTGTTCATATCGTCTTCACCAAAGGCAGGAGCCTGGTGGACGATACCGGTACCATCTTCGGTGGTCACATAATCCGCACCCAAGATCTGGAAAGCCTTAGGGTGCTCGCGGAAGTAATCAAAAATTGGCTCATAAGTCAGGCCCACGAGCTCAGAGCCTGCGTGCTCGGAAATAATCTGCGCCTCAGCGCCGAGCTCCTTGGCATAAGCGCCAACGAGATCCTTTGCCAAAAGCACACGCTTGCCGACGAATCCTGCCTCACCGTCTTCAGCAACCTCAACTAATGCGTAGGTCACCGTTGGGTTCACTGCCAAAGCCAGGTTGGAAGGCAGGGTCCATGGAGTGGTGGTCCAGGCCAGCGCTGAAGCGCCGACCAGATCAGCATTAGCGCCAGAGCCTTCCAGCACACCGGTGATGGGGAAAGTTACAGTCAGGGTTGGGTCCTGACGCAGCTTATAGGAGTCATCCAGGCGGGTTTCCTGGTTGGACAGTGGGGTGTGCTCGGCCCAGGAATAAGGCAGCACGCGGAAACCCTGGTAGATCAAGCCCTTCTTATAAAGCTCTTTAAAGGCCCAGATAACGGATTCCATGAAGGTGAGATCCATGGTCTTGTAGCCGTTTTCAAAGTCAACCCAACGAGCCTGGCGGGTAACGTACTCTTCCCACTCTTTGGTGTACTGCAGCACGGAGGTAGCACAGTACTCGTTGAACTTGGCCAGGCCCATGGCCTCGATCTCGCCCTTGTCCTTGATGCCGAGCTGCTTTTCAGCCTCTAGCTCTGCAGGAAGGCCGTGGGTATCCCAGCCGAAGACGCGGGGAACGCGGTGTCCACGCATGGTCTGGTAGCGCGGAACAATGTCTTTGACATAGCCGGTGAGCAGGTGACCATAGTGTGGGAGACCATTGGCGAAGGGAGGACCGTCATAAAAGACATAGTCCTTAGCGCCTTCACGCTGATCAATACTGGCTTGGAAAGTATCGTCCTTTTTCCAGTACTTAAGAACGTTTTCTTCCATTTCAGGGAATCGAGATGATCCACCAGTCATATCGACCTGGGGGTAGACTCCGCCAACGGCTTCAGTCATGAGTTCCGGCCACATCCTTCACGCAAGTTTGCATTAACAATTTCTTGCCGGGACGCCCCTATTGGACGCGGTACCACCCTGCTTGAGTCAGGCTTGTAGATTTACACAACCTGCTCCACTTGATTGTTCAAAGGTATTTCACGGTCCCACCCGTTCGGTTCTACTGGGCACGCTAGGTGCTGTTCTTCCGAAAAGACTCCCCGGTGATGGCCGGATCAACATCTTCGCCGATCTGCCCTCAGACCCTGTTCGGAATTTTGGACAGTTAAGCGACTGCAGCCAAGTATAGCGCACCAACGGCCAAGTGAAAGTTGAGCGTTGGGTTACTAACGGCTTTTCTTTTTCCGCCATTCATCGATACCAAAGCAGACTAGTCCAGCACTGACCACGACAATCAGCAGCACTGTCCAGATATCAGAATCTGAGACCACCGTGAGCACCAAAAGAATGAAACCGATGATAGATAAAATAATCGCAGCTATAAACATCAGGATCACCTTTCTTAGTCAGCTGCTCAGGGCATACAAAAGCTCTCCCCTGCCCGGTTTATAAGAAATCCGGACCCGGGGAGAGCCGAGTATTTAAAGATGCTGGCGGAGTTTACTCACCAGACTTGTTAGCGGAGTTATTGCTTGGTGCGGAAGATCCGCGCGCATTAAGCTCCTCCAACTGGCCCTCGAGGAGGGTCTTCAAACGAGTGCGGTATTCGCGCTCGAAGGTCTGCAGCTCAGCAATGCGGGTCTCCAGAGCGTTCTGCTGCTCCTTGACTGCCGCCATGGTCTCAGTGTGCTTGCGCTCAGCGTCAGCCTGCAGGGCGTTAGCCTTGTCCTCAGCCTGGCGGATCTGAGCTTCTGCGCGAGAGGTAGAGGCTGCGATGGTAGCAGCCGACTTCTTCTCGGCGTCTGCAACCAGGTTCTTAGCCTTGGTCTCAGCTTCAGAAACCAGGGTGTTGGCACGTGCTTCAGCTTCTGCAAGCTGCTTCTCAGCAGCTGCGCGAGCTTCTTCAAGGGTCCTATTGGAGGTGCTATTAGCTTCCTCGATCTGCTTCTCTGCTGCTTCGCGAGCCTCGTCCAGCATGGACTTGGATTCTGCGCGTGCCTCAGAGGTGAGACGGTCAGCCATTTCCTGAGCCAGTCCCAAAACCTTAGCTGCCTGCATGTGGGTGTCCACATTGGCTGCGCCGCTTGCTACAGCGCCGGCGCCAGCGCCAGCTGCTGCGGAGCTAACGGCGGCAGCCTTGGTGTTGTTGGCACCGTTCTTAGCTTCTGCCTTAGCCTTCTCAGCTTCTTCACGTGCGGCCTTAGCCTCAGACTGAGCGCTCTTAAGCTGGTCTTGTGCAGCCTTTGCGTCGTTCTGAGCCTTTTGAGCGGCCTTAGTCGCATCTTCAAGCTTGGTGGAGTATTCAGCGCGCAGTTTGGCTTCGATTTCCTTGCGCAGTGCTGCTTCATCAACAGACTTGGTGGTTACGCCAGCGCCGGCTGCTGCCGGGGTGCTGGTTGCAGCGCCGTCGTTAAGCTGTGCTTCCAGCTCTTCAACCTGCTGCTTGAGATCATCATTTTCCTCTTGGAACTGTGCGAGGGTGTCCTCAACGAGATCCAGGAACTGATCAACCTCGTCCTCGTTGTAACCACGTTTGCCGATAGGCGGCTTACTGAAAGCGACGTTATGCACATCAGCTGGAGTCAACGGCATTAGCGGATTCCCTTCGATTTAACGGTGGCCCCAGGCAGGGCCGGGACTCAGTCACAAGAATTTCCTGCGACTGGAATTTCCATTTATCATACTGTTCTTCACACGTTATTGTAGCCAGCAGCAAGTTTTTCTCGGGCAACCGCGCCGAAAATCCCTAAGTATTTTCGCCGTGTTCGCGCAACCGTAGTTGCTGTGACCCTTCTTGGACCACACACCAGTGACAAACATGTGAATGGGGCTTACCCTACCCCTCACAATTACAAATATGTCATTTGAATTGCGTTTTTAAGGACTTTTTGGACCTTAAAGTGTATTCCTTTGCCCCGTTTTGACCGGTTATTAGCTTTAGTGTTGAACTGATCACAATTGCGAATAACTTTCGCTATGTAGCCGATAAACGGGTGTGCATTTAGGGGGTAAATTTTTGTCACCACTCACCCTGCGAACGGTGACAAACTTCCTAAAGGTGCACTTTAAGCAAACATGATGATGACTCTTTGAAGCACTGACAGTGCGAAAAAGAGCACCAGTACGGAGATGTCAAGGCGCACATTACCCAATGGCAGTGGCGGAATAACTCGACGCAAGAGCTTTACTGGCGGATCTGTAATAAGGAAGATTGGTTCGGCAATGAAGAAGAACCACTTCGGCGGAGCGAAAGATCGGGAAAATGATTGGATCATTTCAATCACAATGCGTGCTACTAGCACCCAGGTGTAGAGACTAATGATCCAAGCAATTAAATATGCAATGGTACCCACGAGGAAACAGCCTAACCGAATTTGATGGTCGATGAAATTATTTCAGCCCTGATTAAACTAAAACCGCCACTCTCCCACCCCGATCAATGTGGTCAGGATAAGGAGAACTGGCGGTCAAAGTTAGGATTTCCGTTCACGCTGCACATGAAGCGGTTGTGAAGAGCCTTCCGAAGATGACTATCAATCCAGCAACCCTTTGCGATCCGGCAAATCGAGTTTCGCTAGGTGTTAGCGAAGACGAGCTGCGCGTTCCAGCTCAGCGGTGGTGACGGTAGACAGCTCTGGGATAACCGCGAAGGTGAGGTTGTCAATCTTCTTCATCTGTCCACGCAGTGCAAAGCACAGGCCAGCTGCGAAGTCGACAATACGACGGGACTCGTCACGAGACAGCAGGCTCATATCAAAGACCACTGCATCGCCATCGCGGAAAGACGCACCGATGATTTGTGCATCTTCAAAGGAATTCAGTTCCACTGGCACGATGGTGGACTGGTAGCTGCGTGGTGCTGGAGCAGCAGGTGCAACAGGTTCTGGGGTGTAACCGTATTCGCGATCACGGTATTCCGGCGCGTAGGCAGGAGCTGCTTCGTAGCGTGGCTCATCTGCATAGTAGGCGTCATCATGGTCGGTCTCATAAGGAGCGAGTCCGAAGAATTCTTTGGTCTTCTTGAGCATTGACATGGCAGTTTCCCTTCACCTGGAATGTCTATTTATTCATGTGCAGCTGGGGTGCTCATCACACCCTTAACTTGATTTTCTACGCTAGCGGTCGCGTTCCCAGAATTTCAGTTCCGACACGCACGATTGTTGAGCCATGCATAATTGCTTCCGCGAGATCTCCAGACATACCTGCGGAAAATTCCAAAGACCTGTCAAAGTGGTGTTCTAAACCTGAAAGAATCTCTCTTGCCTGGGCAAATGCACGTTCAGGCTCCCAGTTAAGCGGGGGTACACACATTACACCCGCGAAGTCGAGGTGTGTCGCCTTTTCGATGGCTTCTGCAAGTGCTGTGACCTCCTCTAAAGGAGTTCCACCACGGGCTGGATCGCCATCCAAACTCAGCTGAATAAAACTTTGCAGGCTTGGCGTGGTGCGGTCACCTCTTTCCAGCGCTAATTCCATGCCGTGGTCAAGGCCCTGAGCGATTTTTAGGCTGTCGATGGAATGTACGGCTGCTGCCCACCGCGCCACAGAGTTAACCTTTTTGGACTGGATTTGGCCGATCATATGGAAATCCATGGTTGCTAATTTCGCTGCTTTATCGCGTGCTTCTTGTTCCCGGTTCTCCCCCACTGCGGTCACTCCCAGGCTCTGCAGGATTTCCACATCAGAAAGCGGATGGAATTTGGTTACGGGCAGCAAGACCGCACTACCTGCAGGCCGAGCTGCGGCCTGGAGGGCGGAGTCGATACGCGTTTGTACTTTGGTGAGGTTGTGCTGAAGCTCAGTGACTCTATCCATTTACGCCACCTCTGGTAGCCAAATAACGCCAGCTTGGCGGCCGGTGGTGCCTTCGCGGCGGTAGGAGAAGAAGTCCTTGTCCTCGATGGTGCAGCGCGGATCGGAGTCAATGGCGTGCACGCCCAGGCTTAACAATTGGCGCAAGAGACCGGCGCGGATGTCCAGTCCAGTTGTGCCTTTGGTGGTGCGGGCAATAGAGCCAGGCAACTTGGCTTCCACATCGCGGGCCATTTCTGCGGGCACCTCATAATTTTTGCCGGATGCTGCCGCCCCCATGAGAACGTGGATATTGGCAGGTTTGGCACCCAGCTCAACCATTGTGGCAATGGTCTTTTTCATAATTCCATTGCGTGCGCCCATGCGTCCGGCGTGAACAGCTGCAATAACGCCAGCTTCGGTATCAGAAAGCAGCACCGGCACGCAGTCCGCAACAAGGACCACCAGCGCAAGGCCACGCTGGGTGGTGACCAAAGCGTCCGTCATTTCCACCGGAGCGTCTACTGGAGGTGCTTGATCCACCACGGTGACGTTATTGGAATGAATTTGTTCCATGTACACCATGCGCTCCGGCGCCAAGCCAATGCTGGCGGCCAGGCGGTCACGATTGGCAGCAACTGCTGCTGGATCATCGCCAACATGATCTCCCAGGTTGAAGGAGTTATAGGGAGATTGCGAAACCCCGCCGGCACGGGTGCTAAACACCTTGCGGACGGGGCGGGAGTGAAGATCAAGACTATCCATAGTGGACTAGTCTATTCACCTTTTGCTTAACGCAGGAAGCTAGGTACATCCAGATCGTCGCCACGATCATCGCGACGGTCATCACGGCGCTCATCACGGCGCTCATCACGGCGATCATAATCACGATCGTCGCGGCGATCATCACGAGGGTAGTCGCGCTCACCATTGGTGAAGAGTCCACCGCTGGAGCGGGTCTCTTCAATACGATGACGCGCACCTGCGGAACGAGACTGATAAGGATCGTTCTCTTCGCGGGAACCGCCGAAGATGTTTTCATCCTTTGGTGGCACGGTGGCGTTGGACTGTGGCACCTGGCGCTCGCGGTTAGCCTGCTCAGCTGCGTTATTTGCAGCGTTGCCCGCGCGACGGTTCTCAGAAGCGGTAGCGCGAGCAGCGTCAAAGCCGGTGGCAATAACGGTTACGCGGACTTCATCACCGAGGTTGTCGTCGATGATGGTACCGAAGATGAGGTTAACGTCCTCGTCGGAACGCTCGCGCACCATAGAGGCAGCAGCGTTGACTTCCATCAGACCAAGATCAGATCCACCTGCGAAGGAGAGCAGGACGCCAGTTGCGCCGTCCATGGTTGCTTCCAGCAGTGGGGAGTTAATTGCTTGCTCGGTAGCGGTAACCACGCGGTTATCGCCCCGTGCAGAGCCAACACCCATCAATGCGGAGCCAGCTTCGGACATAACGGAGCGAACGTCCGCGAAGTCCACGTTGATCACACCAGGGATGGTGATGAGGTTGGTAATACCCTGCACACCATTGTGGAGGACCTCATCGGCAGCACGGAATGCTTCCATCATGGAGAGGTTGGCATCGCCGAGTTCCAGCAGACGGTCATTTGGGATGACGATGAGGGTATCGCAGACCTCTTTAAGAGCTGCGATACCTTCTTCTGCCTGGCGGGTGCGGCGACGACCCTCAAATTCGAAAGGCTTGGTAACAACGCCGATGGTCAGCGCGCCCATCTTCTTTGCAATACCAGCAACAACTGGAGCTGCACCGGTACCGGTGCCACCACCTTCACCGGCGGTAACGAAGACCATGTCAGCGCCCTTGATGGTCTCTTCGATTTCGTTTTTGTGGTCTTCTGCAGAGGTACGTCCAACCTCTGGGTTTGCGCCGGCGCCGAGGCCACGGGTGGCTTCCCTACCAATGTCGAGCTTAACGTCGGCATCGGAGAACATGAGAGCCTGCGAGTCAGTGTTCACCGCGATGAACTCCACACCCTTGAGGCCTTCTTCAATCATGCGGTTGACGGCGTTGACTCCGCCGCCGCCCACGCCGACGACCTTAATCTTGGCGAGGTAGTTGTTCGGTGAGGTCATGGTCGATGTCTCGCCTTTCGAAGAGTTGATACTAAAAGAGCTTTTATATAAATATTTTGAACAAGACTATCAGGCATATCTCAGCCCACTAGTCATTATCCGGCTGTTATACATCTTGTGCGAAAAGGCACCCAATGTGTCGGACATTTCCGGCGGCGTGTCGTACCCTCAACCTTTACTTTAAGGTTCTTGAGGTGGAGAAACGCTCCCCGCCCCCGTGTCTAAAGCAGCTATAAACTACCCTAAAACTGGTTCAGGTAGCCACTTTAGCGGACACTGACCATTGACGGTGAGCTGATATTCCAATGCTGGCCTTCACGCTTGACTACAGTAGCCATGGCGACTGCTTTATCGTGATTATTTTCCGCCGAACCCCAGTAAATTTCCCGACCATCTTTAAGTTTCAGCAAAATATCATATTGGTCTGGAGCTTCTACTGTTGCCACATTGTTCAGCAGCGCTGCATCTTGGTCCCTAATGGAGTTTATCACCGAGATGACTGCAGGCAGGATGGCTTCATTGGCTGCATCTGTTGCGGTTACTTCCACGGTGCCAGGAGGTGGCGTGCCAATAATGATCGGCTTGCCTTCAGTATCATAAATAACATTGCCATCGGCAGTATTTTGGAACACCGCAGCCACCCGCTCTTGCACCTCAATAGCAATGGTGCTCGGTATCTTTCGGTTAATGGTCACCGTTTTCACCCAGGGCAATTCCGCAATTTTATGAGCGGCACCAGAGGCATCTACCCGCAATAGGTTTTCTCCCACGGTGATCCCTGAGGTTTCTTCAACGACCACCGCGCCGGTAATGGGAGCACCTGTTACCTCAATGGTGTTGACTTTCAGGATGGGCACAAACCAGGCGACAACAGCCAGAATTGCAGCGATGACCACCAGGGATACCGCTGCAATGGCAATAGTTTTCTTTTTCACAGGCATAAACCTTCGCTCTCAACAGAGCTAGTCTTGAAGTTGAGCAAGGATCTCCGGAGCCAACATGGTCACAGAACCTGCGCCCATGGTCAGCACAATATCGTCCGCGCCGGCAACCTCTGCAATACGCTCTGGAACTGCCGAGAAATTAGGTTCATAAACCACGGGAATGCTCATCTTTTCAGCGATAATGCGGGAGCTAACACCTTCGACAGGTTGTTCACGCGCACCATAAATCTCCAACAACACGGCTGCATCTGCCAGGGACAACGCAGCTGCAAACTCCTTGGCAAACTCAATGGTGCGCGAGTACAGGTGCGGTTGGAAGGCCACAATGACGCGGCCCTTCCCCGCTGCTTCCACGCGCTCACGGGCAGCGGTGAGCACTGCCTGCACCTCGGTTGGGTGGTGCGCATAATCATCAAACACGGAAGTGCCCGCAAATTTACCCGCCTCCACAGTGCCGTGGTGCTCAAAGCGGCGGCGCACACCTGAAAAGTCACTTAGACCAGAAACAAGCTTCTCGACGTCGCCACCCACCAGGGAACCGGCCACCAAGGCGGCCGCACCGTTGAGCACCATATGATCGCCGGGGATCTGCAAAATAACTGACAGCGTCTTGCCCTCAAGTTCAATGGTGGCGCGCGTTCCCTCAGCTACAACTTCAGTATCAACAATGGTGGCCAGAGCTGGTACATCTGGATGTGCAGCTACAGCTTCAAGAGTGCCATAGCCTACAGCCTTAATTCCCTTGCGGATTGCACGCTCACCCAAGGCGGCAGCATGTGGATCATTAAGGCACACCACCAAGGTGCCACCGGGGGTAAGGCGACCAGCAAAATCATCAAACACCTGGAAATAAGCTTCAGGGGTTTTGAAGAAGTCGAGGTGATCTGGCTCCACGTTGGTCACCACTGCAATTGCTGGCTTATAACGCAGCAAGGAGGCATCAGATTCATCGGCTTCTGCCACAAAGACCTCGCCGGTGCCATGATGAGCGTTGGTACCAGCCTTATTGAGCTGACCGCCAATGGCAAAGCTGGGATCCATGCCCGCAGCCTGCATAGCTACCACCGTCATAGAAGTAGTAGAGGTCTTGCCGTGAGTGCCGGCGATAAGCACCTGGGTGTGGCCTTCCATCAGCTCCCCGAGCAAATCAGAGCGGCGGATAACCGGGATATTTTCTTCTCGTGCGCGCACTAACTCTGGGTTGTCCTGCGGGATCGCAGCAAAGGAGGTCACAACGACAGTAGGAAGTTCGCCTGCAAGCTCCAGGTTTTCGGGAGCATGGCCAACGGCGATCTTGGCCCCAACAGCACGAAGTGGCAACAGCGTGCGGGAATCCTTGGCATCAGAACCAGTGACGGTCTTGCCGCGAGCCAACAAAATACGAGCTACACCTGACATTCCGGCGCCACCGATACCAATGAGGTGGACGCGGGAAAGATCAATATTCTGCGGGGTTTCTGCAGCTGGATTTGTCATCGAAGGTGTCCTTTAAGTTGTGAAAAGATTTTTATCGTTTAATGGTATCTGCAATAAGGTCAGCGATGACCTCGGCTGCATTACCAACACCAGATTCTTTAGCAGCGGTAGCCATGTGCTGATGAATAGCCGGGTTGTTGAGAATCCTCAAGATCTCGTCGACAAGCACCTGTGCGCTGAGGTCTGCATCTTTGAGCTCAACCGCAGCCCCCGCCTCGATTACCGCTGAGGCGTTGAGCGCCTGCTCGCCGTTGCCGTGTGGCAGCGGAATATAAATGGCTGGCAGCCCAGCTGCCGTCACCTCGGCCACGGTCATCGCACCAGAACGGCACACAATGAGGTCAGCCACGGTGTAAGCGGCCTGCATATCCTCAATAAAAGGCACCGGTACGTATCCAGGTTTGGCAGCTGGCAGTTCATTTTTCTTGCCTACTGCGTGTAGGACCTGGAAGCCAGCGTTGAGCAACTGATCGATTGCCCCGGCCAGCGCCTTATTAATGCTGGCCGCGCCTTGGGAACCACCGGTAACCAAAATGGTGCTGCGGTCTGCTTCCAAACCCCATTTCGTACGCGCACGCTCAGCCGCGGCCTCATCGCGCGCGCCACCTAGAGCCTTACGGATTGGAATGCCCACTACTTGGCCTTCCATACCGGAACCAGCAACTGCGTTGAGGCCCACGCCACCCAGCTTGACACCAAGTTTATTGGCCATACCAGCCCGCGCATTTGCCTCATGCACAAAATAGGGCAAGCCTAGGGAACGAGCGGCCAAATATGCCGGCGCAGACACATAACCACCAAACCCAATTACTGCTTGGGCCTTGGTGTTTTTCAAAATGCTGCGGGTTTGCCCCAAAGCCTTCACCACTCGGAAAGGCAGCTTAAAAAGCGCGACATTAACCTTGCGTGGAACGGGGACTGGCTCGATGAGTTCAAGCTTAAATCCACGGTCTGGAACCAAGGAGGTTTCCAAGCCCCGAGCGGTACCCAGGGCAACAACCTCGGCCTGATATTTATCGCGCAGTGCTTCTGCCACAGCCAAAGCTGGTTCAATATGACCTGCAGTGCCACCGCCGGCGACGACCACATTAAATGGATGTTGAGGTTGGCTCATCTCTACCTAATTCTCCTGACTTCCAAGGTCTAGCGACGATAACGATCATTCCACCTACCGCTATCATCTGGACCCCCGCGTTTGCGGGCGTCGGGGCGTGGCGGATTGTTCTCGCTTTGTTTTCTGACGCTACCAGTAGCGCCACGGCCGGTGGCATTAGATGTACCACTGCGACCACCCCGTGCATCCATACGAGGATCAGTTCGTGGATTGGAACGTGGGTTTGCGCGAGGCTCCTCGCGGCGCAAATTATCCCTACGCGGTGTCGCATCGCTGCGAGTTTTGGTGCGCGCGGTTACTGGCTGCCCAAACCTTTGTTGCGAGGCCTTGGATTCTTTTGCAGCCTTGGACGCAGTTGGCTCCTTCTTAGTCCGTCGCGGTGCATTGCTGCGGGTGAGCTCACTCGATGGCTCTTTTAGTCCCAGCAAACGGTCAATCGGTGGGCGACCATAAGACGCCATGGCAGAAACCGCCTCTGGCTCGTGGCGGGCACAGCTAATGAGCAAGCCCATTGACGCCAAGGTAATAACCGCGGAGGTACCACCGGCAGAGATCATGGGAAGCTGAATACCGGTCACGGGGAGCAAACCAACCACATAGCCGATGTTGATAAGGGCCTGCGAGCTCACGGCAGCGGTCAAAGTAGCAGCCATGAGACTCAAAAAAGGATCGTGGCTGCGTTTAGCGGTACGCAAGCCGAAGTAGAGCAAGCCAGCAAAAAGTGCGATAACTAGTGCGCCACCGAGCAGACCAAGTTCCTCACCGATGATGGCGAAGATGAAGTCATTTTTAGCTTCGGGGAGATAGAACCATTTGGCACGTGACTGCCCAAGGCCCACACCCAATCCAGCGCCATCGGCCAAGGAAAGGAAGCCCTGATAGGACTGGAAGGCGATACCGCGGACATCTTGGAAGTTGCCAAAGAGCGCGTCAAAATAGACTTCAAAACGGTTGGAACGGAAGCCTCCGCCGACCGCCAACACCACCAAGGCTGCTGCCATGAGCAAACCGGCCAAGGCCATCCAGCCCATTGCAATGCCTGCAAAAAACAGCATAAAGAGCACAACCAGCACAAAAGATACTGCCATGCCGGCGTCACCTTCGAGGAAGATAAGGACTGTCATAAAGCCACCAACGGCGGCAAATTTCATATGGTGGTTAAAGAACCAGTGCTCAGCTTGACCTTTTCCAGCCAAATAGTGTGCACCCCAGACGGCAATGGCTACCTTGGCAATTTCCGAGGGCTGGAATTGAATTGGTCCCAGCACAATCCAAGACTGCGAGCCGACCTCTTCCCTACCGGTACCAATACCTGGAACCTGGACTGCCAGCAGCAAAATAATTGCGACGACCAAAAATGCAGGTGCCAGGTTTCTAATTGTTTGGGGCCTGATCATCAGGGCTATCCACATGGCAACAAAGCCCAAAACAATCATGACGCCCTGGCGTAAAGCGGTTCCCCATACGGATCCGCCCTCCTGGAGGGACCAGGTCATGGAGGAGGAATACACCATGACCACGCCCAGGCAAGACAAAATCACCACAATGCATAGGAGCATGATGTAGTCGGTCAGGGGTCGAGAAAGCAGATCATTCCAGGCATTCGAAACGCGCTCACGGATTCCCAGCCCTGTCCGCGTGCGGGATTCTCCCTCTGAGGATGCAGGAGCTGCGGATTTCCTATATGCGCTGCCGGAAGTCATGATTAGCCTTTCTCTTCCACGTGTTGCTCGATTGTCTCAACGACAGTGCGAGCAAAAAGATCGCCACGCTGGCCCATTCCCTTAAACATATCCAAGGACGCAGCCGCTGGTGCCAAAAGCACAGTATCGCCAGGTGCTTTGAGGCGGAAAGCCTCGGCCACAAGTTCCGCGGTGGCTGCCTCTGGGTCGGTGGAATCAGTGACAAAAATGTGGGCGGCTGGGGCATGCCGCTTTAGTGCCTCCACAATTTCTGCGCGGTCCACGCCCAGCACCAAGGCTGCCTTGAGGCGAGCTGCATGCTTAATAACCAGCTCAGAAATATCGGTGCCTTTAAGCTGTCCGCCCACAATCCAAATGACGGAATCGTGACCAGCCAGAGCAGAATCAGCCGCATGCGGATTGGTGGCCTTGGAATTATCAATAAAGTCCACGCCATCTTCAGTAGCAACTACCTGGCCACGGTGCCCGGCAACCTCAAAGGCCGCCAGCGCAGCGGCAATCGCGGCTGCAGAAACACCCTGCGAGCGCGCAATCGCAGCGGCCGCTAAAGCGTCCAAAACACCAGCGGGGCCTGCGGGGTTAATGCCATCAGCAGGGGCAAGGGCGAGCTGCTCGGCGAAAGCATTATCGACGAGTTCCCCACCGCGCACACCCAATTGTTTGGCAGCAGGCTCTCCGAGGGTAAAGCTCTTAAGATCTGCAATGTTGAGTTCTTCCACGAGCTCGCTGAGATAAGCATCATCAGCGCCGATGACGGCAACCGCTCCACTCAAAACCTTAGCCTTGGCCAGGGCGTAATCGCGCATGGAGCCATGCCAGTCAATGTGGTCTTCTGCAAGGTTGAGCAAAACACCCGCATCGGGTTTAAAAGTAGGAGCCCAGTGCAGTTGGAAGCTGGAAAGTTCAGCCACGAGCACTTCAATTCGCTCTTTGGCAGTTAGTGCTTCAGATACTGGCACGCCGATATTTCCTACGGCTTTGGCAGCAAAGCCACCTTCATTCATCATGCCGGCCAGCATGGCCGTGGTGGTGGTTTTACCATTGGTGCCGGTGACTGCGAGCCAGGTGTGGGGCTCGCCGAAAACGCCTGCCTGATCTAGGCGCCAAGCAACCTCAACGTCACCGATAACCTCAAGTCCGCGGCGGTGGGCGTCGACAAGCAAAGGACTGTCTGGACGCCAACCCGGTGAGGTGACTACTACGGAGAAAGTATCAAGTTCGGCGCGAGCCTGAGCGGTGCTCATCTCTTGTGCGTCGACCATCTCGATGAGGATGTGGCGGGCGGTTTCATTGTCATCGGCCACAACAACATCGCAGTGCAGGTCACTGAGCATGCGGGCGATGGAGATTCCGGATACACCGGCGCCAGCCACGAGGACGCGGCCTTGAAGCTGCGCGGGGAGGTGGGAAAGTTCAGTCATTGTTTATACCTCTGCCAATCTCAACCAGTCACTATAAAACACAGCCATGCCGCCGAGGACACCCATAACGGCGATGAGCCAGAAACGGACAACCACGGTGGTTTCCGCCCAGCCTACTGCCTCAAAGTGGTGGTGGATGGGGGCCATCTTAAAGACGCGCTTGCCGCGGGTTTTAAAGGAGAAGATTTGGATGGCTACGGAGGCTACCTCGATAACAAAGAGGGAGCCGATGATGACCATCAAGAGTTCGGTGCGGGTGACTACGGAAAGGCCTGCGACCAAACCGCCCAAAGCCAGGGAGCCGGTATCGCCCATGAAGATTTTGGCTGGTGCAGCATTCCACCACAAAAATCCCAGGGTGGCACCAAGTCCTGCGGCACAGAGCACGGAAATATCCAGTGGATCGCGGACGGTATAACAGCCTGCTGCAACCTCCGTAGCGCAAGAATTGCGGAACTGCCAGAAGGTCACAATCGTGTAGGCGCCCATGACAAAAGCAGTGGAACCTGCAGCCAGCCCATCTAGACCATCGGTGATATTAACGGCATTGGACCAAGCACTCACCACCACATAGATGAAGATGAGGAAGATGATAATGCCAATGATGCTGCCACCAAAGGCGAGGTCAATGGTGTCAATATCGCGGATGAAGGAGAGATGCGTGGAGGCTGGGGTGATGCCACTTTCATCGGGGAAACGCAAAACCAATAGGCCAAAGATCAAAGCGATGGCCAGCTGAGATACCAACTTTGCGGTCTTGTTGAGCCCGAGGTTGCGGTTCATATAGAGCTTGATGAAGTCATCGGCAAAGCCAGTAGCGCCCAGGCCGAGGGTTAAGCCCAAAACTAGGAGTCCGGACACGGTGAAGTTGCCAACACCTTGAGCCATGGCGATGAGGTTGGTAACCACATAAGCCACGGTGATACCAGCGATGATGGCGATACCACCCATGGTTGGGGTGCCGCGTTTGCGCAAGTGTGACTGCAAACCTTCTTCACGGATCTCTTGGCCAAGCTGGCGATTGGTGAAATACCGGATGAGCAGTGGAGTTAGGAAGATGGAGACCAGGAAGGCTACTGCCCCGCTGATAATGATCTGTTGCATGGATTAATGTCCTTCCACATTCCGGCTGGAATTGCCGTCACTTGCTGCGAGCAGCGCTTCAGCCACTCGCCATAAACGATCTGCATTGGATGCCTTTACCAGCACCACATCATCGTGTTTGAGTTCCCGTTGCAGCAGCTGAGTTGCTTCCTGCACATCAGCGACCGCGTTGGTGTTGATGCCACGGGCATGCGCAGCAGTTGCCAGCGCATGGCTATTGGGATTATCTCCCACCGCAATAAGACGGTCGACGTGATACTTGACTAGTTCTGCGCCCAATTCAGCATGGGCATCTTGAGCGTCATCGCCCAATTCACCCATTTGTCCCAACACGGCCCAGCTGGTCGCTTCGGTACGACCGCTAGCAGTATAGGCAAGTGCTGCGATACCAGCACGCATGGAATCTGGGTTGGCATTATAAGAATCATTGATGATGGTGACGCCATCTTTGCGAGTGCGCACATCCATGCGGTGGGCAGATGCCGCTGCATGGGCCTGCAGCCCTGCCACTACCTGCTCAGGATTGACCCCTGCTTCAATGGCGATTGCTGCTGCTGCCAGCGCATTTGCCACCTGGTGTTCGCCAAAAACCTGGAGGGTTACAGGCCAGGACCCGGCCTGAGTGTGGAGGGTGAAGCTCGCGCGGGCCACGTCGTCAAGCACAATATCGGTGGCCCAATAGTCGACGGACATGGCTGCTTTGCCGGTCTTCTGGGTTTTAGCAGTTTTGGGGGTGGAGCCAGTTGCTGAGAAGTACACCACCTTGGCGGTGGTGCGTGGTGCCATGGCTGCTACCAATGCGTCATCGGCGTTGAGTACTGCGATTCCGCCTGCAGCAGCTGCTGGCAGTGCCTCAATAATCTCACCCTTGGCCTGGGCAATGTTCTCCCGGGAACCGAACTCGCCGAGGTGTGCGCTGCCAACGTTGAGCACCGCAGCGATCTTGGGCGGTGCGATCTCGGTGAGGTGACGGATATGTCCGATGCCACGGGCGGACATTTCAGCCACCAAAAACTCAGTGCTGGTGGTGCACCGGAGCGCGGTATGGGGCAGGCCGAGCTCATTATTAAAAGATCCGGGAGGGGCTACGGTCTCCCCTACCTGGGAAAAGATGGTGGCAATAAAATCTTTGGTGGAGGTTTTACCTGCTGAACCGGTAACCGCAACCACGGAAAGAGAATGTTCAGCCACGCAGAGATCAACCACTCGGCGTGCCAGCTTTGATAGTGCAGCTACGACTGCAGCGCCATGTCCTTCCGGATCATGGGCATAAATATCAGCGTTGGAGTTGGTTTGAGCAACTTTGGGCACGATGATGGCAGGTGCCGGGACTTCGCGCGCAGCAAGGACTGCAACCGCGCCTTTTTCCACTGCGACGGCAGCATATTCGTGTCCATCTACCCGTGCGCCGGGAAGGGCAAGGAAGAGGCCTCCCGGAACAATTGCACGAGAATCAAATTCGACGCTTCCCAGCACGGGTGTGTGCGCCTCGGCGCCACCGCTGAGTGTGCCGCCAACAATCTCGGCGATCTCCCCAAGTGTCAGCTGAATCATGAGTGTGGCCTATTTTCCTTCCGTACTGCCCGGGAGCTCTTGCTCCACCAAAGGGTTAAGTTTTTCTTGCAGTGCTGCTCGCACTTGTTCGCGATCATCGAAGTGGTGTGTTACGCCGGCAACTAATTGCCCGACCTCATGTCCCTTGCCAGCTACAACAATGCCATCTCCAGGCTGTGCCCACTCGATCAAAGCGCGAATTGCCGCCGCGCGGTCACCGATCTCTCGCACTTCCACCTCATGAGTGGCTGTTGCAGCGGCCGCTTGGGCTCCAGCCAGCACCGCAGCACGGATGATGGCAGGGTCCTCGGAGCGTGGATTGTCATCGGTGATGATGACCAAATTGGCACGTTCCACTGATAGCTGCCCCATGGGTCCGCGCTTGGTGGCATCGCGGTCACCGCCGGCGCCGATTACCACACCGAGGCGGCCTTCGATTTGGGTTTTGAGGGTGTCCAGCACGGCTGCCACGGCACCTGGTTTGTGGGCATAATCCACCACGGCCAGGAAGTCTTGGCCTTCGTCAATTCTTTCCATTCGCCCAGGTACAGCGACTGCTGCCAGGCCTTGGATAAAGGCGTTGAGATCCACCCCAGCTTGGCTTGCTGCGGCAATAGCCAAGGTGGCATTGGCGACGTTAAAAGCACCTGGTAGTTCCAGTTTGACGGTGATGTCTGTGCTGCCGGTATCTGCGTTGCCTGGCAGGGTGACCTTAAAGGTTTGAGCGCCGGTATCGCTGACCGCGATGTCATGCGCGCGGAAATCTGCCGCTGCACCTTGGGTGGAGACTGTTAGGGCGTTTGCAGCCACTGCTGCCATGCGCACGCCCCACTCATCATCAATGCATACTGCCTGCTTGCGGGCAGAAAGTGGAGATTCTGGGCGGAAGAACAAGGCCTTGGCCTCAAAATAATCTTCCATAGTGGGGTGGAAATCGAGGTGATCCTGCGAGAGGTTGGTAAAGGCAGAAACATCAAAGTGGGAGCCCGCTACGCGACCCAAAGACAGTGCATGGCTAGAAACTTCCATCACCACATGGCTGACTCCACTTTCACGCATGCGCGCAAAAAGCGCCTGCAAGGTGGGAGCTTCTGGGGTGGTGAGCTTGGTGGGAATTGCTTCACCATTGATGCGCGTACCGGTGGTGCCAATGAGGCCAACCTTGTGGCCGGCAGCCATCAAGCCCTTTTCCAGCAGGTAGCTGGTGGTGGTTTTGCCTGAGGTACCGGTAACACCGATTAGTACAAAGTCCGCCGAAGGATCGCCATAAATGCTTGCCGACGCAACGCCGAGCACCTCCCGCACGTTGTCAACCACGATAAAGGGACGCTGCTCCCCTGCTTCTTCTAGAATCTGGCTGCCTTCAGCATCGGTAAGGATTGTCACAGCAGTGGCGGCCTGATCCTGCTGCGCAAAGGTTGCGCCATGAACTCGGGTACCTGGAACTGCAGCAAAGATAGCGCCGGAGGCAGGAAGGTTGGCGGAATCTAGACCAATAGCGGTGAGCTGGAGGTCTGAGTCCTGGGAGTTACTTTCCTGGAAATTTTTGAGGGTGCCTTGGACCAGTGTGGCGAGGGCATGCAATGAAGTAGCCATTGGTTTCTCCTCCATTTGGGGGCTTCTAGGTTGGACGATCAGTGGGCCATAAATGGCATGTGATGGTGCCGATAATGTTGAATCTTATTGAGCTTAATAGAGGGCAGCTACTGCGCTTGCAGCACTATCGGTTCTCCAACTTCAGACAGCGGAATATTGTCGCGGTTGAGCAACCAGGTGGCGATATCCTTGAACAAAGGCGCAGCAGATTGTCCGCCCTGACCATGGACTCCACGTTCTGGCTCATCGAGCATGATGGCAACCACAAAGCGCGGATCATCAGCAGGAGCAATACCAGCGAAGGTGATCCAATACTCAGAGTTGGAATAAGCTCCGGTATTTTCATCAATCTTCTGGGCAGTACCGGTCTTGCCGGAAATCTGATATCCCTCAATGGCTGCATCGGCTGCAGTACCCTGCTGCACCCCAGTTGGATCCGATTGGGTGACAGCGCGGAACATATTCACCGTCATTTTTGCAGCTTCAGGGCTAACCACCTGAACTTTTTCTGGTTCTGGTTGCTCGATGGGAGTGCCATCGGCAGCGGTTGCGCTTTTGATTATGCGTGGTTCAACACGTTCGCCACCATTAGCCAGGGTTTGATAAATACCTGCCATTTGCAAGGTGGTGATAGACATACCCTGACCAATAGGCAGGTTGGCGAAGGTACCACCTGACCATTGTTCACGTGCGGGCAAAAGGCCCTCGGATTCACTAGGCAATTCAATGCCAGTGGATTGACCAAGGCCAAAAAGCTCTAAGTAGTCGGCAAATTTATCTTCACCCAGGCGCTCTGCCAGCATAAGTGTGCCAACGTTGGATGACTTACCAAAAACACCAGCAGTGGTATAAGGAACTACGCCGTGATCCCACGCATCGCGCACGGTTACTCCAGCCATTTCAATACTGCCAGGAACCTGCAGCACTTCCTCTGGAGTAGTCAGACCTTCCTGCAGCACACCGGCTGCAGTAATGATCTTGGCTACCGAACCTGGTTCAAAAGGATGGGTGACGGAAGGGTTATCAAAACTCTTACCCTGTTCAATCTGCTTGGCGGTATCTTCATTGGGATTAATGGTGGAGGTATTCGCCATGGCCAAAACTTCCGCAGTTTTGGCATCAAGCACTACCGCGGAAGCATCATCTGCGCCAGAGGCTGCTTTAGCCTGTTCCAGGGCTTGCTGGACATAGGTCTGCAAGTCTAGATCCAAGGTGAGCTCAACGCTGGCGCCATCTACTGCCGGAATTTGATCACGCAAAGTACCGGGAATGGCTTGGCCCAAAATAGACATGTCTTGGGTGGAGCGGCCATTGTTTCCAGCTAGCAAAGAATCATTAGAGGCTTCGAACCCAAATTGTCCTTCACCGTCCATGCTGATGCGTCCGATGATATTTTCACCAATCGCCCCATTGGGGTATTCGCGAATATCTTGGTGGTCAGCAGCAATGTTGGGCATTTCAGCGGTGACTTCAGAGGCAATATCTGGATCAACATTGCGTACCAGCACCTCATATTGGCTCTCAGCGTTGAGTTTCTCCAGGATTTCAGAGGATTTGATATTGCTGACATCCTTGCCATGAGATTTGATGATCTCAGGGATGCGGGTGGAAATATTTTCCATTCGCTCCTTGACCTTCTCATCAAGGATTGTTTCTTTTTGCTCTGCAGAAGCATTCACATAGGCTGTGCCCTCTTCGATGGTGACATAGCTTTCCACATTTTTGGGATCGGTTTCCTCAGAGGCCAAACGCAGTGCCAAATCAGTGCCGGTGCGCAGCTCGGTGCGCATCACATTTGGCGATACAGTCAAGGATCGAGCCTGCATTGTGAATGCCAATTGGTTGCCTTCACGGTCAGTAATGGAACCACGGCGAGCAGGATCAACATAAACGCGGGTGCGCTGCTCGGAAGCATTAAGGGAAAGCTCCGGACCCCATACAACCTGCACCCAACCGAGACGGAGGATAAGTACGCCAGCTACCACTAGCGCGATGAGGGTAACCGCATTAACGCGGTGTTTGTGGGCGCCACCGTCGGAGCTGGCATTAGGCCTAAAGGTCGTTCCGGCAGGTGTTTCTGGAATTCCTTTACGTCGCTTTAGCTCACGTTCGCGGGCTGCGCGGCGACTTTCATCCTGATATGCCGAACGGCGGGACGTGTCTTCACGTCCCGCTCGTTGGTCTCGACTCCGTCCATCGCTGGGGAAAGTCACTGCCCTGCGCCACCTGCTTGGTTAGTGGTGGCAGCGTATGGAAGGTTGCCACTGCCACTTTGGTAAGGAGGGGTCGCAGCAGTCTGTGGAACAGTTGCTGCAGGTGGGATGGCCTGCAGGTTATTGGTCACAGCGCTCGTTGCGTTGGGGTTGCTCGACGCCTGGTTCGGAGCCACTTCACCATTGATATCAATGATGGGGCGGGTTTCGGGATCAGCTGGGCGCTTCTCCACAACATCGCCATTGCCCTGGACCTCCAGGACTCCTGGTTCAACTGGAGAAACCAAACCCATATCGGCAGCATTTGATGCCAGGGTGGAAGCGGAACGTGCCTCTTCTACGTCACGGGTCAGTGATTCAATGCGGTTGCTGAGGTCAGTCTCGGTGGACTGCAGCTCCTGCAATTGGAAAGTTTGTTGAGTAGAGGTACCGGAGAGTGCCATGGTGGCGCCGACACCGCCGCATAGCAAAAACACGATCATGATCGCGATTCTAATGACCTTAGGGTCTGCCCGCTTGGCAACAACGCGACGTCCGCGTACCGAAATAACCTGCTGCGATCCAGTCTTGTGCTGGAAGCGGCGCTTACGGGTCGGCTGAGCACCCGGGTTAACAAGGCCCCGGGTGGTGTGGCGCTCGGGTACGCGCACGCTTGTCGACGCGCCCCTGCCCGCGGTAGAGAAGTCGCGGCTAACTGACACGCCGCGAGGGGTGCGGGCTACCATACGAGTTTCTTCAGGCCGACGTTCGGTGCGGGAGTTGTTGGTCATTGTCATGATCGATCTCCTGGCTGGTTGGTGATTCTCTCGATGGCTCTTACCTTGACTGGTGCAGCACGGGGGTTTTCTTCAATCTCGGCCTCTGATGCCGTTTCGGCACCGCGAGTGACCTGCTTGAACTTGGGTGCAGTTCCCGGCAAATCCACCGGCAATCCACGTGGGGTTTTAGAGGTGGTCAGCTCAGTGAAGAACTTCTTCACCAACTTGTCTTCATGGGATTGGTAGCTCATGAAGACAGCCCGACCACCCACGTTGAGGGCATCAGTGATCTGTGGGAGCACGTTTTGTAGCGAGTCGAGCTCGTTATTAACCTCAACTCGCAGCGCCTGGAAGGTGCGCTTGGCTGGGTGACCACCGGTGCGTCGAGTAGCAGCGGGGATAGCGTCATAGAGCAACTCCACCAAGCGAGCCGATGTGGTGAATGGCTCTTTTTCGCGTTCTTTGAGCACCGCGGAAGCAATCTTGCCGGCAAAGCGCTCATCACCATAGGTTTTGAGAATGCGGGCAATATCGCCATGGGAATAGGTGTTAAGTATATCGGCGGCGGTAATGCCCTGGGAAGGATCCATGCGCATATCTAGCGGCGCGTCAGTGCGATAAGCAAAGCCTCGCTCCACCTGATCCAATTGCATGGAGGACACACCTAGATCAAAAAGCGCTCCGGAAATTCCGTGCTCGCGAGCGATATCAAAGATTTCGCCTTCTTCGTTTTCAAGCACATCAGCTAGCCCATCAAAGCGGGTTTGCACTCCGACAAAACGTGCCCCAAAAGGAGCCAGGCGCATGCGGGCATCACGCAGCGCATTTTCATCTCGATCGAGACCGATCAGACGTGCTTGAGGGAAAGTCTTCAGGAAGAATTCCGAGTGTCCGCCCGCACCTAAAGTGGCGTCGACAATGACAGCGTTGTCCCCCATTGCCTCGACTTTTTCGGCAATTAGCGCTGCCATGCGGTCACGCATTACGGGAACGTGACCGTGGTTCCCATCAATTGAGAAATCTTCCATGAACGCCTTCCCCCCTTTTTTCTCTCCACAATTAACAACGATCTGTACTCATGTTTTTAAATAAAAAAACCGCATGACAATGCTGAAGCCACTAGTCACGCAGTCCTTTTTTAAATTGCATGAAGTGCGTACAGGGCCCTACTCGAGAAGTTCCGATCTGATGTTGGGGAAGTACACCAGAGCTCATCCTCCTCGAGCAGAGTCCATACACGCGCTCCGTGTTCCAAAGAAGTGTTGCCACTAGAGCAAACCTCCCAGAACGTCATCCTCCGCTGCAGAGAATGCAGCTTCAGTTTCTTCCTGGTACGTAGCCCAGGCCTGAGCGTCCCAAATTTCAAGAAAATCAACTGATCCGATAACCACACACTCTTTGGTTAAGCCCGCATAATTGCGATGCCCCGCCGAAAGGGTGATGCGCCCTTGGCCATCTGGTCGTTGTTCATCCGCACTTGCTGCAAGGTTTCGGATAAACGCACGTGCCTCTGGATTTGTCCGTGAAACCGCTGCCGCCTTGCGAGCTCTGGCAGCGAACTCCTCTTTGGGATAAACCGCGAGACTGTGGTCTTGACCTTTTGTCACCATTAGCCCTCCTGCAAGCTCCTCACGAAACTTTGCCGGAAGTGTCAATCTGCCTTTGTCATCAAGTTTTGGGGTGTAGGTACCAAGGAACATCCTTGAGGTCCCCTTCCCCAGTCACCTTCTGGCATCGGTAGATCAATTTCATTTCTGACGGTGCCTAGTGATCTCTCATGCAAGACCACTATGCACCGCTGAAGCCCACAATACCCCACTTTCCCCCACCTGAATCAAGTACCAACACAATTTTCCCCCGAAACACATATATAAGACCAGTTCAAAGCCAAAAAATCAAAGTGGGGCACTCTTGGTGTCGCCCCCTCTTTTCCATTCACACCTCCCACTTTACTAACTTTTTTTAACTCTGTTCACTCACACTTAAAACGGGATGAGCCCCAACATAAAATGCCCACAACCTGGCAAAATGCTAAAAAATCTCAGCAAAATTTCAGAAAACTCTGCCCGGAATGAGACTTTTTTAATAAATGTATAGCTATTTTTCTAATGGTGGGATTCTAGGTGGGGGAAAATGGGGGAAAAATGGGTTTGCTAGCCCTACAGCACAAAACCCACCTATTTCGTCATCTTTCCCGCCCCACATAGAAGAGCACCGTGTGCGATCCCTGATCTAAACAGAGACCACACCCGGTGCTGGGGGAAATAAGCCCTACCTACAAAATCATTAAGGCCTGGCCACTTCTACCACTATCGGCAAAAGCAGCCAGGCCTTGTTACTGCAATTGTGCAGTTATTTACCCTCAAAGCGACGACGAAAGTTTTCTTCCATTTTGTCGCTCAAGGAGGATGACCCTCCACGTCCGCGCGAAGGGGATGCCGAGGAAACCGACGAGAAAGAAATTCTTCCCGAGCCATTTCCGCGCAACATCCACACACCCGAACCAAACATGACAAGAAATCCGATAATTCCTAGCACAACGAACCACAAGGTTTGCTGACTTAGGGCAACGCCAGCGATCAGGAGAACAAGCCCAAGGACAAACAATGCAATCCCTCTAAGAGTTAAGGCACCGCCCCCAAGACCACTGTCACTTGCGACGACTTTTCCGAATTTCGGATCATCAGCCATAAGCGCCTGTTCAATTTCCCGCAGCGCTCGTTGCTCCTGCTCAGAAAGCGACATGATGTCCTCCCGGTACCTTTTGTTGAGACGTTTTACTTCTATGTTTTATTAACGCTCAGAATATCCGGAATGTTCCCTTCAATGCTAATGGCCTTAAAATTCTCTTTTCGCCAGCATTTAAGAAGGCTTTCAAATCCGAGCTCAAGGCCTATCCAACCCTAAACCCAATTAGGATTCAGCAAGATTTTAAGCAGCTTCAGTTGACCAACCGAGGCTCTGTTCCGCTTCTTCAAGGAAGTGCGCAACCTGCAACAGGAACCTATCCAGCTTTTCTTGACTGAGGCTAACCGCTAACCCACTCGCAGCTCGAGAACGGAGTTGGGAAAACTGCGATAGTTCATCTGCCCATGTGGCAGCCTGCGCATCAACAAGCCGCAATTGATCCCAAGCTCCGCGTGGCTTGCGCTTGCGCTTCGCCACCGGACTTCCTGCAATTACAGCTCCAGCAGTGCGAAGGGCGGATTGATATCCAAGCTCCAAAGCGAGGAGCAGGTCCCCCTCTCGGCGATGCTGTTTAGCTTGCCGCAACAACACTGTGGCTTTGGAAAGGAATTCTGCCTCCTTTCCTTGAACTCGCATAAAACGCGTCGTTGCCGAAATTATCTCGCCCATCACGTTCACGCCCTTCTTTAACTTGGTTCCCGTCTCTGTCAATCGGATTGCCCATGATGTTAAACGCTAGGGTGGACACCTTCCCCAAACTATTCGAACAATTGTTTTATTTTTGGTGGCAGACCCACTCAAAATGGGGTTTTAGAGGAAAAGACACAATCCAAAGGAATGAGATCTGGTTTGATAGTGAACGTGTCCCTTACTATTCGCAGGCTAAGCATTCCTGAATTCACGACCAATACCCCAGTTCTCGTTGATGTCTACATCACAGCTATGAAATATCAGCACTCAATTAGGGACACACGTATTGAGGTCTGGCGTCGAAACTCTCAAAATCCAGGTTTTACCGCAGTCTGCGCATTAAAAGACGATGAGGTTGTCGGTGTTGCCTACGGTTTTTATGGCAGCCCTGATCATTGGTGGCAACACCAGCTTCGGCGCGGACTACGCCACAAAGGCGGTCCCACAGCAGAAGAAGTAGACATCATTCAAAACTACTTTGAGGTTGCAGAGGTCCACGTCCTACCCGGTTTCCAAGGACATGGAATCGGCAGAAAAATGATGTTTGAGTTGCTCCGGGATCAACCACGATCACACGCAATACTGTCTACCCCCGAGGTTGAGCAGGAGTCCAACCATGCTTTTGGACTTTACCGCTCCCTCGGCTTTAGTGATCTACTTCGCCACTTCCGCTTTGATGGTGACCAAAGAGAATTTGCGGTACTAACTACTGCCCTGCCCTTGCGGTCAGCACAATCGTCTTAATTAGCGCACCGCATCCTGACCATGCTCAGCACCCCATGCTGGTGCCATGCCCAAGTTGTGCAGAACTTCTTGGGTTGCGCGGGTGAAATTGAGGGTCATAAAGTGCAAGTCAACTGCACCTTCAGCAATAAGACGCTCCGCCATCTGAGTGGTGTATTCAATACCGACTTTGCGGATTTCATCCCTATTGGCTTCCTCATCCCCATTGGCCGCTTTCAGCAGTCTATCTTCCAACTCACGTGGCAATTGGGCGCCAGATAGCTCAACCTGTCGACGCACAGACTTCAAGCTGGTGATGGGCATTAGACCCGGAATAATCGGCTTCGCTCCATGCACAGGATCCGCAGCGATGAGACGATCACGTAGACGCAAATAATCATCGACATCAAAAAACATCTGCGTAATGGAATACTCTGCCCCGGCGCGCAATTTAGCCAGGGTGTACTGCGTATCTTCCTCCAAAGTGCGGGCCCGGAAATGTCCCTCAGGGAAGGAAGCAATGCCGATATCAAAGTGCTGATATTTCGGTGACTTTTTGATCAGTTCGATAAGTTCATTTGCGTAGTTCAGTCCACCGGGAGTTTGCTGCCACTCTCCCAAAGGATCTCCTGGAGGATCCCCACGCAACGCCAGAAGATTTATTAATCCCAGCTCGGAATATTCCTGCAGGATTTGTTCCATTTCTTCCCTGCTGTGATTAACCAAGGTGAGATGCACCAAAGTTGTTAAAGGCTGGCGAGACAAGCGTCGCGCAATTCGCGAGGTTCGTTCACGAGTTGATCCACCAGCGCCGTAGGTTACCGAGACAAATGATGCACCCAGGTCGTGGAAAACCTCAGCTGCACGATAAAGGCGTTCTTCAGCTGCATCATCTCGGGGAGGCATAAACTCAACAGAGAAGGGCACTCGACCTGGCGATGGGCGCTTTAATACATCACTAATAGCCCATTGAGAAGAGGCTGGGATGTTAGATGACTGCATGCCTGAGTATCTTAGTGTGAGGAAGTCGTTTTTTAGGGACTATGCAACAGCATAAATTCATGTCTGAAAAACGCTCACAGCTCACACCACTATCTTGACGAAGGACGACCACTTGAGCACCTTTGATGCCCACGACCTTGACCTCAACCGAATTCCTGCGGTTGTTCATGATCGTCTCAGCGGATTTCTCGATTCTAAAGACGAAGATATTGCAGCCATCGGCACGCCAGTCTCAGATGCGGTCTCCTATTTACGATCTTTTGTCCTTAATGGTGGAAAACGCATTCGTCCCCTTTATGCGTGGGCAGGCTTTGTCGCAGCTGGCGGTTTAGAGCACAGCTCAGAAAAAATCGAGGCTGTCCTCGACGCCGCCGCTAGCCTGGAGTTTATTCAGGCTTGTGCGTTGATTCATGATGACATTATTGATTCTTCAGATACTCGTCGTGGAGCTCCTACAGTTCACCGCGCGGTGGAGGCTTATCACCGGGAGCACAGCCTTGAGGGAAGCGCTGCGCACTTTGGAGAATCAGTCTCCATTCTGGCCGGCGATATGGCTTTGGTTTGGGCCGAAGATATGCTGCAGGATTCTGGTCTTTCCGCAGCAGCTCTCCAGCGCTCCCGCCCAGCTTGGCGAGGCATGCGCACCGAGGTCATTGGAGGCCAGCTCCTGGATATCTATTTGGAAGCGCACGCAAATGAGTCTGTAGAGCTAGCTAACTCCGTCAATCGTTTTAAAACTGCTGCTTACACCATTGAAAGGCCCCTACATCTGGGAGCGTCTATTGCCGGTGCTAGCCCTGAACTCATTGGGGCGCTGCGCAATTATGGTCATGATATTGGCATCGCTTTCCAGTTGCGTGATGATCTCCTCGGTGTTTTTGGTGATCCGGCTATTACTGGCAAGCCTGCCGGCGATGACCTTCGTGAAGGAAAGCGCACAGTGCTGCTAGCAAAGGCATTGGAAAGGGCAGATCGCAACTCCCCTGCTGCAGCCGCTGCTATTCGCGCCGGTATTGGAAAAGTGACTCAGCCTGCAGATATTGCAGAGCTTGCGCAGCTTATTCGAGAAACAGGAGCGGAAGCTGAGATTGAGGAAATGATCGCTAATCTCACCACTTCTGGTCTTGAGCATTTGGAAACTGTCACTATGCCTGCGGAGGTCAAAACGCTATTGCGTGACCTTGCTATTCGCTCGACCGAGCGACGGATGTAAGAGAAATGACTTCTACCCTGCTACATTCACTGCGCCATTCCGCGGCGTTTCGGACACTTACCAACCCAGTATTCCTGGCAGTTGCTGCAGGCATAATGCTGATGCTGGGCTCTTTTGGCGGTGGCGCCATTCGTTATCGTGGCGGTGTTTTGGACGCTCTGGGTTTAAGTTTTTTGGCTTATGGCCACGGTCAAGGACTGTCCAATACAGTGCTCTTTATTGGCCAGATCTTATTAATTGGTTCATGGGTCCATCTAGGACATCGCCTTTTCAAAGGCGGTTTTGACGTCGAAAAGCGTCTTGAACTGGTCAAGCGCACCCTGGTTGCGCTGCTGATCCCCTTGTTTTTTGCCGCGCCGATGATGTCGCGCGATGTTTATTCTTATTTGATGCAGGGCGCAATGTTGCGCGATGGTTTTGATCCCTACACCGAGGGCGCGGCCGTCAACCCAGGGCCTATGTTGCTGGAAGTCTCCCACGATTGGCGTAACACCACCACACCTTATGGCCCCCTCCACCTGTGGATTGGTAACATTATTACCACGATGGTGGGCGACAATGTCACCCTGGGCGTCATGGCTTATAAGGTGATTTCCATTGCTGGCCTGATCGGCATCGCCTATGGTGTTTCCGGAATCGCCAAGCATTTTGGCGCGGATCAGGCAGTGGCTCTCTGGATCGGCGTGGCCAACCCGGTGATGATCATTCACATGATCGGGGGCATGCACAATGAATCCTTGATGGTTGGCTTGGTCAGTTGTGGATTATTGCTGGTTTTGCGGAAGAAATACGTCTTGGGTGTGGCGCTCATCGCGATCGCAGTTTCCCTTAAAGCCACCGCCGCGATTGCTCTACCCTTTGTCGTATGGATTGGCATGTTCTATTTTGCGCAGCGCCTGGCAAATAAGAAGGGCCACACTGAACCCACCCTGGTACAGCGTCTCATCGCTTTTGTCAGCGCCGGTGCTGTCGGAGTTGCGATTACCGGAGTTGTGGTCAGCGCAATTACCTGGATGTCTGGCGCTTCGTGGGGCTGGATCAGTGAAATCAGTGGCAATAGCAAGGTTATTAATCCACTTGCTTTCCCGTCTTTAGTTGCAAGCGTCATTGGTCTGGTCGCACGCATTTTTATGGACGATTTTAATTACAACGCAGTGGTTGATGTACTGCGAAATGTCTCTATGGTGCTCATGCTGCTGGGACTCATTATTTGTTGGTGGCTTTTCCGCCGTACACCCCGGCGCGCCATTGCCGGTACTGCCGCAGCTTATGCCGTGGCCTTTGTATTTAATTCGGTCACCTTGCCCTGGTATTACGCTAGCCTCTTTTCCCTGGTGGGAACCTTCCGCCCACCTTCATGGCTCTTGCGCTTCTTTGCGGCATTTTCGGTGTTTATAGCTTTGATGTTTAGTGGTAGTGGAAACCACATGCTTTATACCATCGTCATGGTCATCATTGCCATGCTCATCGCGTGGATTGCCACTGTGGTGATTTTTGATGATGCAAAGGGAAACACTGTGCTCACGGCGAAACCAAACACAGTGCCAAACTCGGTGCCAAACACTGAGCCAAACACAGCTCTAAACACAGTGCCAAAGCAGGACCCCACCAGCTAGGTCGGCCACACAGTCCAGGTTGAGGTCCAGGTCGAGGCCTAGAACCTCATACTTAGAGGGGCACGTTTAGCAATCTGGACGTGCCCCTCTATTTCTATTTTTAAAAACTCTTAAAAAGCCATGGCCTGTGCGCGGCGCATGACCTCGCGAGCGAGGTGCCCGTGCAACCCGTCGATGGGGCGACCTGGCAAAGAGTCATCCTCAGTAAAGAGGAACTTCAAAATTTCTTCATCGCTGTAGCCACCATCGGACAGCAAAGCGATAACACCTGGAATAAAGCGGTTGGTGTTTTCCTTCTTGGTGCTTAGGAAAGCTTCTGGAATATAACGGACACCATCTTTTTGGACGGTAATCAGTTTGTGCTCGCTGACCATATCCATCACCCTGGTCACTACAACGTTTAGACGTTCAGCGATTTCAGGGATGGTGAGCAAAGGCTCGTTCTCTGGCAGGACTTCATGGGATGCATTGTTGGAACTCACAGCACTAATTTAGCCCCTCACCTGCCTAAGAGTGAAGTGGGTTTTAAGTAGCACCTGCTCACAGCCCTTTTCCGAATCCCCTCATCTCCCCCAAAACCAGATCCAACCTCGACAAAACCATGAAAAACCACGAGAAAACCACGAAAAACCTCCGGTGTCAACGCCTCTCACTACCACTTTGGGCCCTGATTCCGACATACTGGAACTCATGGTGAACTTGAAGGTCGGGGACATTTTAGAGGACAGGTATCGGATCGACGCTCCGATTGCGCGAGGTGGCATGTCCACTGTTTATCGCTGTGTTGACCTCCGTCTTGGCCGGTCAGTAGCGCTTAAGGTGATGGATCGCGAGTATGTAAATGATCCAATTTTCCGGCAGCGTTTTCGCCGTGAGGCGCGTTCCATGGCGCAGCTTAATCACCCTAATTTGGTCAATGTTTATGATTTCTCCGCAGCTAGTGGCCACGTTTATTTGGTAATGGAACTTATCACCGGTGGCACCTTGCGTGAGTTATTAGCTGAGCGCGGTCCCATGCCACCCCATGCCGCCATTGCAGTGATGCGCGGAGTGCTTACCGGACTGTCCGCAGCCCATAAAGCAGGCATGGTGCACCGCGATATTAAACCTGACAATGTGCTGATCAATAGCGATCACCGCGTTAAGCTCTCAGATTTTGGCTTGGTACGCGCGGCTTATGCGGGCCAGTCTTTAGATAACCAGATTGTGGGCACCGTGGGTTATCTCTCCCCGGAGCAGGTTGAAGGGGAAGAAATTGGTCCCGCCAGCGATGTCTATTCCGCCGGCATTGTGCTCTTTGAGCTGCTCACTGGCCAAACTCCCTTCAGTGGCAAGGATGACATTTCCCACGCCTATGCGCGCCTTTCAACGGTAGTGCCAGCACCGAGTTCGCTTATCGACGGCGTACCGTCGCTGGTGGATGAGCTGGTTGCCACGGCTACAGCGCGCGAGCCCGCTGACCGTTTTTCCGATGCAGCAGAGTTCCTCAATGCCTTGGAAGACGTTGCCGCCGAGTTGCATCTGCCCTCCTTCAGAGTGCCAGTGCCAGTTAATTCTGCAGCGCACCGGGCTAATGTTGAATCCCCCGCAGCTCCACCCACGGATATGTTCACTACCCAGATCCCTAAGGTTGAAGCCGAAGATCACACCACGATTATTCCGGCGGCTCCTGCGCCTGCAGCAGAAACTTCCATCCTTCCGGAATATGTACCTGCTAAAGCGACTCCGGATTATGGCGATGCAGATTTCGCACCAGCTCCAGCTGATTATGTCCCGCAGCAACCGGAAACCAATCTGCATATGGAGGATCAATCCTTAGTCCCCCAAGAAGAGCCTGATATACCGGCGGTGAGTAATCGCTCCCGGCTTAAAGTCACTCTCTGGTCCATCTTTGTGGTTATCGTCATTGCTGCTGTTGCGGTGGGCGGCTGGTGGTTTGGCTCTGGCCGTTATGGTGAAATCCCGCAGGTCTTGGGGATGGATAAGGTTCAGGCTGTGGCCTTGGTTGAGGAGGCTGGTTTTGCAGCCCACACCGAGCAGCGTTATGACAATGAGGTTCCAGTCGGATCAATCATTGGAACTGAACCGTCTTTTGGTGAGCGCCTTCCTCGCGGCGAGGATGTCAATATCCTTGTTTCTCAGGGGCGCCCTGAAGTACCGGATCTCGGCGAGGACCGATCCGTGTCAACTGTCCGTACTGCTTTAGAAGATCGCACCCTGGTGTGGGTTGATGGCCCGGCAGAATATTCAGATGAGATTCCTGAAGGCCAGGTTTCTTCCACCACTCCGCGCGCTGGCACTTCCCTAGATGTGGGTTCCACGGTGCAGGTTCACTTAAGTCGGGGACCGGCACCTGTTGCTATTCCTGATGTTTCTGGCATGAAAGCTGACAAAGCAATCAAGGTGTTGGAAGGTGCGGGATTAGTTGTTAGCTCCACTACCGAGGCCTTTGATGCCTCCACCAAAGCTGGAGAGGTTTTTGCTACCGAGCCTGCTGCTTCAACTGAGGTAAAACGTGGCAGTAGCGTGGTGCTTAAGGTTTCTAATGCCATTGAAATTCCAGATGTGGTGGGGATGGATAAGGATAAGGCCACGGAAACGTTGGCCGAAGCTGGCTTGGTTGTTGCGTCGACAAGCGTTGTCCCCGGTGAGGCCGCCAGCTCGGCTGATACCGTTGTCAGTGTCCAGCCCGAGTTGGGCGCATTGGTTGACCCTGCCAACCCGCAGGTCACGCTCGGCCTGGCGGGTGAGGTTGAAGTGCCTAGCATCGTTGGACGCAAGGTCAGTGATGCCCGTGAGATTCTCGCTGAAGCAGGATTGGTGCTCATCACTGATGCTGCCGATGATGATCGTGTTATTACTCAAACTCCACGTGCACGCAGTGAACTCTCCGTAGGTGGAGAAGTAACCATCAGGGCTTTTTAGAGATCATGAATAAACAGACATTTTATTGGGTAAGCACCTCCTTGGTATTGATGGGTGCTCTAGGAACCATCCTCTTAGGATGGCCACTGGCCTGGCGTGCCCCCATTGACTTGGAGGTTTATTGGCAAGGTGCACAAGAATTCTGGACCGGCTCCAATCTTTATGAACTGCGCTTTCCCACGCGCACGACTACCCTGCCCTTTACCTATCCGCCTTTTGCCGCCATTATTTTCACTCCGGTTTGGTGGTTGGTAGATCTCGTTGGCCTCACTATTAGCAGCCTTATTTTTACGCTGCTCTCATTGCTGATGCTCTTCTATATTTCCAAACTCCTGCTCAGCATTGCTGGCATCCACAGTCGCCTGTGGATCTTCGTTGGTGGTGTAGCCATGTGCCTTACAGTGCCGGTTCATTCCACCTTAAATATTGGTCAAATCAATATCGCTTTGATGACCTTGACGCTTATCGACGTCACCCGCTCGGGTCACTTCGACAAGCCCACCGGGTGGATAAGGTGGGTGCCACTCGGGCTCCTCACCGGAATCGCCGCCGCGATTAAGCTCACTCCCCTCGTCTTTGGGCTCTATTTCCTCATGTTATGGATCATGGGTAAATCCCCACGGGGTCTTTTGGGCATGCTGGGTGGCTTTTTTGGTGCCACCGCCCTGGCATTTATTGTGCAACCTGCAACTAGTTTGCAATATTTCACTCAGGTGCTTTTTGCTACCGATCGCATTGGGGATCAAAGTTATGCCAAGAACGTTTCCTTCCGTGGCATGATTGAACGTTTTCCAGAACTTGGTTCCGCAGCTTCTCTCGTGTGGGTACTAACAGTATTTGTGGTGCTTGTGCTCATCGAAGTTGCCCTATTTAGAATCCTGTCTCGCGGATTCACTCCTCGCACCACCATATTGGCTGTGAGTGTAGTGTCTTTGGCAGCGGTTTTATGCTCACCCGTAAGTTGGTATCATCATTGGGTCTGGTTAGTACCACTAGTGGCCGCTTTATGGATTAATGGTTTTCATAAGTTGGCCCTCTGGGGAGTTTTCGCCCAAACCGTAGGCTCTTTCCATATGTACCTACCTGCAAAAAATGGTGCAGAACTTAGCTGGAACCCCTTTATGCATATCCTTGCCACACATTATTTGTGGTACTCACTTGCTGTGATCATTGTGCTAATTATCAAAGAAGTGCCTGCACCAAAGGAAGTTTCCCGTTAGCAATGTCCTATAATGGCACCTTTGGCAGAAATCTTCATGGGGTCATACCGCTTATATAAGCTCCATGTTCTCAAAACAGGAAAGGACCTCGCATCTTGCCAACTTCACAGTCCTCCCCCGCTGAGGAGGCTTTTAAGCTCTCTCCACGCATGCTGCTAAGTCTAATTTCACTGCTCGGAATCGTCGCAGGCTTGATCGTCAACAAAATTCTGATTGAGAAGTTCGACTGGCGCATCGATGCTGCGGTGTATCGACAAGGCGTGCTGGCGCTGGTAAACGGTGAGTCTCTTTATACCGAGCCTTTTGATATGGGCGATATTTCTTTGCCTTTTATCTATCCGCCCATTGGTGCGGCCGTCTTTTATCCCTTTGGTTATTTTGAGTTCCTCAATGATGAACTATTGGGCAACTTCATGGTGGTTGTTTCCTCTTTATTGATGCTCTTTTGCCTTTATTTAGTAACCAATGCAGTGCTCAAAGGCCAAGATCGTCTGACATCATTTGCCATCGCTGCCATTGCTTGGCCGGTTGTATTGTTAACGGAGCCGGTCATTCTTAATGCCGATCTCGGTCAGATCAATATCATCATCATGGCCTTGGTTGTTTATGATCTCTTACCTATAAAACGCCGTATTCCGCGGGGTGTACTCATAGGCTTAGCAGCAGCAATTAAGCTCACTCCTTTGGCAATGCTGCTCTATTTCCTGGTCAAAAAAGACTTCCGGGGCATTATCAACGCGTTGGTATCCTTGGTGGCTTTTACTGCCATTGGTGCGCTCATCACCTGGGATAACACCAAAGAGTATTTCTTGCACACGCTCTTTGCGCTTAATGCCTCTGGTGACTCCGGAGTTAGTACTGTCTTCCAATCGAATAGTTCACTCCAGGCCATGATTTACCGCTGGTGGCTGACCGATGATGCAGCGATGTCTGGATCTGCGCCAATGATTATCTGGATTGTCCTCAGTTTGATTGCGATTATTGCTTGCGCAATCCTTATGCATCACCTGTTTATCCGTAATCTCATCCCCGAAGCAGCCATGGTTAACGCCATGTTGATGCTGTTGATTTCCCCCATCTCTTGGTCCCATCACTGGGTCTGGTTGTCT
This sequence comes from Corynebacterium callunae, assembly GCF_046592015.1. Taxonomy (GTDB): domain Bacteria; phylum Actinomycetota; class Actinomycetes; order Mycobacteriales; family Mycobacteriaceae; genus Corynebacterium; species Corynebacterium callunae_A. The sequence continues at coordinate 319,775 of NZ_JAWVOB010000001.1, read as the reverse complement.
CTGTGGGCGCTAGTATTTGTGGTGCGCTATGTCCAACATCCGCAACACCCACGCCCCTTGCTTATCAGCGGCATTATTCTCGCCATCGTCCAGCTGATTCTGCCACCTAAATGGTGGTTTGGTCGCGATGGAGTTGATGTTTTTGCACTGAATTTCTGGCAAAAGCTCATAATCTCGGATTGGACTTGGCTCTCAATTGGCCTTTTGATTACCTTGGCTTTCAGCCTTAAGGCTTTCCCAAAGACCACGGCCTCAACCTCATAGTTTTTAAGGAAGAAAAATCCCGATGTCAGGTGCCATCGGGATTTTCATTGTGCAGCTTTCTCAAGCTAACTCCTAGTTGCGCAGCATTTCTGCAACCAGGAAGGACAGCTCGAGGGACTGCTGAGTGTTTAGACGAGGATCGCAGGCTGATTCATAACGGCCTGGCAGGTCAACATCGGTAATGTCTTCTGCGCCACCCAGGCACTCGGTGACATCTTCACCAGTGAACTCAATGTGGATTCCGCCTGGGTGGGTGCCCAGGGCACGGTGCACCTCAAAGAAGCCCTGGACTTCATCAATAACCTTGTCAAAGTGACGGGTCTTGTATCCATTGGAGGCGGTAAAGGTATTGCCGTGCATAGGGTCGGACTGCCAAATAACCTTATGTCCGGAAGCCTCAACAGCCTGGATAACTCCAGGAAGCACCGAGCGCACCTTATCGTGACCCATACGAGCCACGATGGTGAGGCGACCTGGTACGAAGTTTGGATCCAGCTTGTCTGCATAAGCAACAGCTTCTTCTGGAGTAATGCCTGGGCCGATCTTGATACCAATTGGGTTGGCGATCATAGATGCAAAGTTCACGTGGAAATCATCCATGCCACGAGTACGCTCACCGATCCACAGCTGGTGTGCGGAAAGATCATAAAGCTCCTGGTTGCCATCTTCATCGGTGGCCAGGCGCAGCATGGAGCGCTCATAATCCACCAGCAAGGCTTCGTGGGAGCAGTAGATATCGGCAGCTCGCAAAGACTCATCAGAGACGCCACAAGCCTCCATGAAGCGCAGGCCAGAGTCGATCTCACGAGCCAGTGCTTCATAACGAGCACCTGCTGGGGAATTCGCCACAAACTCGCGGTTCCACTCGCTCAGGCGATAAAGATCAGCGGTACCAGAGCTGGTCAGCGCACGAACCAAGTTCATTGCAGCTGAGGCATTAGCGTAGGCACGAATCATGCGGGCTGGATCGTGGCGACGAGCCTCAGGGGTTGCTTCGACGCCGTTGACAATGTCGCCGCGGTAATTGGGCAAGCCGTTGCCATCGAGATCAGAGGAACGTGGCTTGGCATATTGGCCGGCAATACGCGCCATCTTGATAACTGGGGTGGAGGCGCCGTAAGTAAGAACAACTGCCATCTGCAGCAAAGTCTTGATATTGGCACGGATATGAGGTTCTGTGTTGGACTCAAAGGTCTCAGCGCAGTCACCACCCTGCAATAGGAATGCTTTACCATTGGCTACGTCGGCAAGTTTCTTCTTAAGCTCTACAACTTCTGGTGCCACCACAATCGGAGGTACAGATTCTAGAATCTTGCGAACGTTTTCGGCTTGGCTACGGTCCCAGGTCGGCTGTTGTTTTGCGTCGCGGGAAATGATGTCCTCAAACTGCTGCTGCATGCCAACTGGCAATGGGGGCAAATCAGGGAGAACTTCTTTAGGGATGTCTACTGTCCAACTCACACCCCTATTCATATCACGAGTGAGTTGTTTTATGGAATGGAACTTTTAGCCGATTCTCTCTCGAGCTATGAAACAGGCCCGCTTTCTACACCCGGTTGCGGGCACCTAAAGGTAATGCCTGCATACATACCCGGAATTTAGCCAAGTTGTGTCGAGCATCTACTAAGGCATCATGGTTACCCTGCGGCAGTGCGGGCAGCGTCGGGTGCCCTGCCATTTCCCAATACTGTTTTAGTTCTCGGGTATAACGTGGAATTTCCCGAGGTAAAGCTGCCATATCACCCCACAATTGAGCCAAAAGGACATGGTCATAGGCTCCCACCCAAGCCCAAAGTTCAATGGGGCCAGCGCCCGCGCTAAGAAACTTCAACACCTCTGCGCGGATGGTGTCATTGGATTTCCACACTGGTGAGGAGGGATTGGGGAGTTTATCCAGTACGTTTACCCGAACCCAAGAATTTGCCTTGGCGGGATCAAAGCTGGTGGACACTGCATAATATTCGCGGCCGTCCTCCGCCACAATGCCGATGGAGACTAAATCAATCGTGCGTCCATCTTCAATGAACTCGGTGTCATAAAAATAGCGCACGAAAGTAAAAGTCCTTTACAGCTAGGAAAAAGTTAACTGTGCTTCATCCTAGCCGGAAACCCCATGTGGCCGAGCTTAAAGTCCACCTCTAACTCCTGAATAGTTCCCACGAACAGTTAGACTGCTATTTATGTCCGGAGATAAGTCCCCAGCTGGAATAGCGGGAATTGCTAAGAATTTCACACTGAGAGGCTATTTCTCTCACCCCACTATTCGTAAAGCGCTCGTGGTGATGGCAGCACTGGCTACCACCCTCACGCTGTGGCCCTCCATTTTTAATGTCCGCGCCATTGAGCAATTCACCTTTTTCTATCACATAGATAGTGATGTCTACCGTGCTGGCGCGCTAGCGTTCCTGCATGGAGAAAACCTCTATACCCAGGATTATCAGGTGGGTGGTATTCAATTACCTTTCACCTATCCACCGATTGCCGCTGCAGTATTTGTCCCCTTGGGCATCATTCCCAGCAATATCGCTGGCATCTTGCTCACACTTTTGTCCACGGTGGCGTTGTGGTGGTGTATTGCTATTGTGCTGCGCCGGACTTTCACCAGCATGGACACTCCTGATTCCCGCCTTTTGGCATTCCTTATTTTGCCTATCGCCTTGTCTACTGAGCCGGTATTTCAGACTGTGCAATTTGGGCAAGTCAATATTTTCCTCATGACCTTGGTCCTTATGGATACATTCACCAAGAAGCCTTGGTTCCCGCGCGGTTTTTGGATTGGACTGGCTGCTTCAATCAAACTCACCCCGGCAGTTTTTGGGCTCTATTTCCTGGTGAAGAAGGATTGGAAGGGGGCTGCAGTTTCTGTTGCCTCAGGTGTAGGTTTTTCTGCCTTGGCTTTCCTGCTGGCACCGTCTAGTTCCAAGATTTATTGGACTGAAACCCTCAGCGATCCCACGCGAATTGGCAACCTGTCGTATATCACCAACCAATCGATGCGTGGCACCTTAAGCCGAATGCTCCATGAGAATCAGGGTCTCGTCGAGAAGCTTTGGTACGTGGCCGTGCTTGCCTGCCTAGTTGGTGTTGCGGTGGCAATGTGGCGCGCGGTGCGCGCTGGAAATCCACTGGGTGCACTGCTGTTGAACTCCCTGATTGCGCTGCTGTGTTCGCCTGTGTCTTGGTCACACCACTGGGTGTGGCTGATTCCTTTGGCGCTAGCACTGGCAGCTAGTGCGTGGAATCAGCGCCACAGTGCGCCGGCGACCGCTGCCACGGCTGCGTTGCTTTCACTGATGAGCACCGTGCCGATGTTTATTCCAGCGTTTTGGAATATGCCTTATGATCCTGAAGCTGCACCCAGCTGGCCCTTGTTGCTACAACCTGCAGGCAATTCCTATGTGGTGGTTGCGCTCATAATCACCATTGTGGCGATCTTTAAGCCCGGAATTTTTGGCAATGCGCCAGCCAGCACCAAGCAGCCTGCGCAAATTTTGGCAGTGGCCTTGGGCCTGATTGTGCTGTCCCTGGCTGCCAATATTTGGTTTAAGGGCAATATGTCTAATGAAACCCTGATCCAATACCCATTGCAGACGCTGGAAGGACGCGGCCTCACACAATTGGGTGATGTACTGGCCAGTCCGCTTTATTTCGCGAATCCAGGGGTGGCGCTGGCGGTGGTCGGCCTCATCAATAGTATGGCATTGCTGTGGACGCTATGGCTTTTGGTGCAGCGTTTTTCCACTTTCACACCCCACTTGCTGATCTTCCTTGGTGCAGTGGTATTTGCGTTGATTTCTTTCCCCGTTCAAGACGCACTGCAATTTGGCTCGCTAACCTTGGTTTCTTTGGCGCTTATTTGCACCGATTTCTTTGCGCCTAAAACGCTTTGGCGCCGTGGCTTGCTCACGGGTATCGCAGCTGGCTTAAGTGGCTGGCCGATTCTGATTTTGGTGGGTTATCTGATTCAGCGCCGTTTCCAGCCTGCCCTCTTCGCTGCGGGCACTGCGTTGGTGTTGTGGCTGCTAGGTATTCTGGCCAACCCGAAGTCCTTCAACCTGAATTTGTATTATCAGTGGTTTAGTGGCCGCGATGGTCGCGATAATATCTCCATTTTTGCCTTTGTGGCACGCTGGATTAGCAATTCCCAAGTACTGATGATCTCTTGGTTCATTCTCGGCTTGGTTCTGGGTGCCTTTGCAATTTATCGCACCTTTAGCCGTGGTGAGCTGGCGCTATCTCAAGCTTTGACGATTGCTTTACCGGCTCTTGCGCTGCCCACAGTCGAACTACACCACTGGGTGTTACTGCTTCCATTGCTTGCGGTGCTATTGTCTGAGCGTCGTTTTGTCCAGCTATATCTACTGCTCTTGGTGTATTTCTTTGCCTGGCTACCACAGCATTTGTCCTATGGCGCTGTATTTCCGCTAAATAATCCAGCCCCCACCGGATATGTCGCGCATTTTGGTTGGTACCTTTTGGTCGAGCCGCTGGCGCTTGCCCCCGCCTCGATTGTGCTCGGTGTTTTTATCAGCGCAGAGTTGTCGCCTAAAGAAAAAAGCGCTGCCTAGCGCTTTTCGACGAAAAGATGATGGTGTTATTTCTTTTTCCGGGTGGGAAAAAATAACACCACGGCGATAGCTATGACCACTAAGGGCGCTACCGTCTCTCGTGCCATATCAAAGGCTGCGGCGAGTACATACACCACAATTAACAAGGTGACGGCGAGCAGCTTATAAAGCAATGAATTTTCCACCAGATATCCTTCTTTCCAGTTTTCTTTTCCAGATGTTACTTGGAGAGCTCACGTTTGGAAGGCACCGGCTGTGCATTTTCACGCCGCTGCGCAATCTTTAGTTTGGTTTCTTCCATCAACTTTGATGCCGGCAAACGCGGCGGAACAACAGTCCAGCCCACAATCGGAATCCGGGAAATAAGGTAGACTATGTAACTTCCCAGTAGCGCACATACAAAAGCGATGAGCATCCAAGTTCCACTCCACTGCCACATATTGGGTGAGGTGTTGTCGATGTGCACAAGTTGCGGGCGCAACCCCAAGCGGAAAATGAGCGTGAGCCCCAGTGCATGCCCAATATAAATAGGTAGCGTATGGCGTCCGAGAAACTTAAGCACCACCTTCACCGGGCCGATTTTAGCCAGCCACACGCAAAGCACGATGCCAATCGGCAAGGAAAATAAGCGGATGAGCACAGCTGGGATGTGGTCTAGATCCGCTGGGGTGAGTTGGCCTCCAAGTGAGGTAGCAAAAGCGTCTTTAAACCGAATTAGCAGCTGCATAGTCAATCCATAAGATTCGCGGTTTCTTATAGAGTCCGCGAAAGCTCCCACAGCCAGGCCCGCAACATAAAGTGCAAAAGCAAAAACCACTATGGTGGCCTGCGTTGCCGAGGCTGCGAACTTACTGATTAATGGGCGGAAATAGGCTCCAATAAAAAACGCAGGCATATAAATAAGACTTTTGCGCACCAACTCAAGTTCACTAAAAACTGGCATAAATAGCCACGGAGCCAGTACCACGGCCGCAATTGTCCAGGCGGGGAGTTTTTTGGTGGCCCATAAGGCGATATTAAAAAGCACCAGCATAAAGAGGAACCAGTACATATTCTCGCCGCTGAGAATACTCTCAAGGTACCAATCTATTTCAGAGAAGGGCCGACCTACGGCCAGGTTTGCTTCCAGGTTGAAGGCATAAAGATTGACTGGAACCCAGCAAAGATAAGGAACTGCGTAAAACCATAGGCGCCCGCGGAAAAGCTGACTAAAGCTTTGGTTTAGAACCTTGACCGCAAAAAATCCACTAACCAAGAAGAAAAGTGGCATTCTCAGCGGATCCAGCAGCAGGTTTAGCTGCGCAACGAAGGTATTTTCAGCCTCGGGAATGGCCATGGTGACATGGAGTAACACCACGCCCAAAATCGAGAGACCTTTGGCTATGTCTGGCCAGTCCATCCGTTGATTCGCTGATTTTTTAAGGGTGCTGTTTTTTAAGTCCCCTGACAGACGTGCTGGTTTAAGGCTTCCAGTTTCCACGTTGGCAAAAGCTCCTAGCATTCAGCAGCGAACTCTCAAGTGGAATTCAGACGGCCAAATATTGAATCTCTAAGCAGACTGTTAAAACTGAAACCCGTTAGTTTTTCCAGCATTTTCCGGAAGTTTCCTAAGTCTTAACTTATGGTTCTCCTAGAATACCTGCCGTCCAATTAAAAAGAAAAACCTTTGCAAGAATCTGAGTGTCATCTCACGCTCCTCAAAGAGGACGATGAGGTCACACCCAAAACTGCAAAGGTCATCTTCTGAAATGGATTTACTGAGGCTCAGTGCCCGGTGGGAAACCCTCACCTGCTGCGAGGGACTTCTTTACATCGGCGGCATAGGCATCCACATAGGACCCACCGGTGAGATCAGCCAGAATAAACATCACGTGATCAGTCAATTGGCGTGCCGCTTCATAACTGCCCAGTTCCAGGCCTTTTTCTGCAATAAATGCGCGGGGATCAATGGGGGTTCCCACCTTCACTCGCACCTTGGCTGGGCGCGGAATGGTGGTGCCAATGGGGTTGGCATTGCGGCTGCCGATCATCGCAATGGGGATGATCTCCACACCGGTTTCCATAGCCACATAGGCCATGCCGGTTTTACCCTTATAAATGCGTCCATCAGGTGAACGGGAGCCTTCTGGATAAATTCCAAAGAGGTCTCCCCTACCCAAGACCTTCTTTGCGGTATTCATCAAAGAATCCATGGCATTATCGGCGGTGCGATCCAAGGGCTCTTGGCCAACAGCGGTAAAAAACCACTTTTGGAAACGGCCTTTAAGCCCCGTGCCGGTGAAGTATTCCGCCTTAGCGGGGAAGGTAATCTGCCGTGGGCACAACAAAGGGAAATAGAAGGAGTCCATAACAGCCTGGTGGTTGGAGGCCAAGATGGCAGGGCCTTGGCTTGGGATGTTTTCCCCGCCTTCAATTTCCGGCCGATTATAAACACGCAAGAATGGGCCAACCAGGACATATTTGAATACCCGATACCAATTGTTGTTCATGGTTTCAAGAATCCCTTTCTCCGCATTAACGAGCCAGAGGTGGCACCTCTGGAGTTTCCTTTACAAGACTACTTCACCCTGCCTGTACTTTGCCTTAAATCCCCTTCAAAGCATGGCAGGGTGCGTCGAAAAGCACTCTTTTAAAGCGCTTGGCGCGCAATATCGGCGGCGCCAATCATACCGGCGTCGGCGCCGAGCAGCGCGGTGCTAACCCGCGCCTGCGGACGATAACCTGCACCCACGATGCGGGTGGAAAAATGCTCCACGGCAGCGTGAAGGTAAAGGTCAGCGTCCTGGGAGACACCACCACCAATGACGATGAGACCAGGATCAAGGACATCAGCCACAATGGACAAGGTTTCGCCCAGCCAGATACTAAAATCCTCCATGACCGCCAGGCCCAAAGGATCCTGCTGGCGGGCGGCCTCAGTGATCATCTTGCCGCTGAGGTCATCGATCTCCATCGAATCGAGGTGCTTGAGCAGCTCGCTGCCCTCAAAGTGTCCGTTAGCAGCAAGCTCGCGGGCGGTATCAACCATGGCGGTACCTGAGCAATAGCGCTCCAAGCAGCCCTTTTTACCACAGGGGCAGGGGCGACCATTGGGAACTGCGCGCAGGTGGCCAAATTCCGGCGCCGTACCGAAGGCACCGCGGTAGATCTTTCCATCAGCAATCAGCGCTGCACCAATTCCAGTTCCCAACGCCAGCAGCACCCAATTGTCTTCACCTTGGGCGCTTCCATATCGGTATTCACCCCAGGCAGCAGAGTTGGCATCGTGTTCAAGGCGCACCGGGAGCTGCAAAAGATCCTCCAGGCGGGAGCGCACTGGCTCATCGCGCCAAGGCAAATGCGGGGCAAAACGCACCCGCTCACCTTTGGGGTCAAGAAATCCGGCCACGGCCATTCCAACAGCGCTAATGGGGAATTCTGCCTGCAACTTGGCAGTCAGATGGGCAATCCCCTGCTCGATGGCGTCGGTGGTTTGGGGCGAAGGTGCTGACAGGCTCTTAATAATTCGCCCGGTTTCATCAACAACTCCCGCGCGCATATTTGTCCCGCCAATGTCGAAGCCCACCGCATAGCTGGTCGGATTCTGTGGCATTTACTTAAGGCCTCGCGTTCTTGACAAAGGTTTTTGAAAATAATCTTTCAAAGTATATCTAGCACTTGCCCGCGAACCATCATCGTGGCTCCCCTTGCAAAATTTCATGCAGGCGCTGCCCCATTATTTCCCACGCCCACTTTTCCTCCACATGCTGGCGCCCAGCCGCCCCCATCTCGGCCCGGAGCTGCGGCTTACCCAGCAGATCCACCAGCACCTCAGAGAGCTTCTCGACGTCCCTACCCTCAACCACAACGCCGGTGCCGGCAGTTAAGGTCTCAGGGGCTCCGCCGGAGGTACCAGCGACAACTGGCACCCCACTTGCCTGCGCTTCCAAGTACACAATGCCCAAACCCTCAACGTCGAGGCCTTTGCCGCGCGTGCGTGCGGGCATCGCAAAAATATCTGCTGCAGCGAGGATTTGCACCATTTCTTGATGTTCCAAGCGGCCCAAAAATTGCACATTCTTGTTTAGCCCGGCTGCGAGTTTGCGAAGTTTAGCCTCATAGGGGCCGCTTCCAACAAAAAGCAGCTGCGTGGTGGGAAAGCTTTTGAGCACTTTAGGCAACGCTTTAATAAGAGAATCCTGCCCCTTGCGCGGTACCAATCGAGAGATGCACACAATAACCGGGGTTTCTCCCTCCAAGCCGTGGGCCTTCCTGGTGTTGAGGATCTGCGTGTCGGTGGATGGCTGGAAAGTATGGATATCCACGCCTGAGGGGAGGTGGCGATATTCCGGCTGCTCACCAAAGGCCTTTTGGAATCGGTTGAGGGTGTAATCCGAGATATAGGTGATTACATCAACCTCATTGCCGATTTTGCGGAGCAAATCTTTTGACACCGGCAACATGGACCAGCCCACCTCATGGCCATGGGTGGAGGCAATAATCTTGCTGGCACCTGCTTGGCGTGCAGCTCCAGCCATTAGGGCCAAAGGTGCTGCTGCCCCGAACCACACATTGTCAATGTCTCTGGCTTTGATAATCTCCACCATGGCCTGCGCTGTGGTTGGCGATGGCAACATCACCGAGCGCGGCCAGCGAATAACCTCATAATCCAAGGTGGCATCGTAGGCCCGGGCTTCCTCGGTATTTTGGGTGGAGGCAAATACTGTGATCGTGGCAGGGTCTTGGGTGCCGATAAAATCTCTCAAATAGCTTTGGATTCCGCCGACCCGTGGCGGAAAATCATTGGTCACCACTAGTGTTCTGAGAGTTTTAGGCACGAAAGCCCTCCTTTGAAAATGAGAAACTAGTAGCGGCGTGCTCCATAAAATGGTGCTGAATCAACAGATACCACCTGGACAGGGATTCCATAATCCGAGGCATGCACGATCTTGCCATCCCCGATGTACATACCCACATGTGTTGCACCTGGATAATAACCGATGACATCACCTGGCTGCAGCTCATCCTTGCTTACAGGGGTACCGCCAGCCATCTGAGCTTGGGAGGTACGTGGCAGGGTTTTACCCATTTGCTGATATGCCCAAAAAATCAAACCAGAGCAATCAAATTCATTGGGTCCGGCTGCGCCCCAGCCGTAGGGAGAGCCGAGCTTTGAAAGAGCTGCATCAACAGCAGCGGAAGCCGCGGTGCCACTGCCCAAGAAGTCATTGATGTTGATATCCACCGGGCCGTTTTTGGCGATCCACAGCTCTCGTTCCTGCTGAGACAGCTGATTAACGCGATCTTTGATCTCAGCTTGCTTTACATCAAGCTCTTGTTTTTCTTTGTTTAGCTTGTCAAGGCGCGCTTTGAGGTCACCTAATTGGAACTCGGCTTCGGCTTTTGCACGATTGGCCTTCCCTAAAGCTTCTGCAGATTCCGCAGAGGCATCCTGCAAGGACTCCACAGCTTCGCTTGTGGTTTTGGAGAGAGTGCGCAAATAACTCATGCGATCAATGGCATTTTGAGGGTTTTCCGCTGATACTGCGATAGAAATTGGATCAAGCACGGTTCCGCGATATTTCGCCTGTGCGATCTTATCAATATCGCCGTGGTTAGCTTCGACATTTTGAGCAGCTAAATCGGCCGCTGCTTTGAGCTGATTAACCTCGTTTTGAATTTCTGCCACGTGGGCTTCGCGCGCAATAACATCCTGCTCAAGTTGTTTGACTTCCTCATTTTGCGCCGAGACGGTTTGGGAAATGGTATCCATCTCTGCGATGAGTTGATCAACCTCTGTAGCAAAGGCTGCATGGGGGCTTTGCAGGAGTGAGCATAGAAGCACACCAGAGGTCACCAGCCCGACCCAACGACGTGTAAACACAGAAACTCCCGAAGACAGATGTAATCCAAGTGATTGAAGATTCCCCAGCTGCCCGCACTTGGATTGAGGCTTAAACACCAGGACTTTCACTGTGAAAATCTTAACGTAGTTACTTATTTCTGAATAGACCAAAACACCTTAAATAAAGCAAAGAACCTCTAGCTGATCAAATCAGCTAGAGGTTCAATGGCGATGCGTGTTCAGGTAAGTCTTAGAAACGCACTGCAGAGTAGAAAGGCATGTAATCAATTGGGCTCTCGGACAAAGGAGTGCTTTCGTTCAGAGCGTGGATCACGGTGCCGTGGCCGGAGTAGATTCCTACGTGGGTAGCGCCGGAGTAGAAAGCAACAATGTCGCCAGCCTGGAGGTCAGAGTAAGCAACTGGGGTGCCCTGTGCTGCCTGAGCCTGGGAAGTACGAGGAATGGACTTGCCTACCTGGCTATATGCCCAAGAGGTAAGGCCAGAGCAGTCGAAAGCGTTAGGGCCAGCTGCACCCCAACCGTATGGGGAACCAATCTTGGTACGAGCAGCGTCGACAATCGCCTGTCCGGTGCTCTGTGCAGGAGCTACTTGAGCTTCAACTGCTGGTGCATCTACAACTGCTGCGTAAGCAACAGGTGCGGCCTGGTTTGCCAGGGAAGGAATCCACTGATCAATGCCAGGAACATTGTTAATACCTGGGGTGTTCTCAATGCCCGCAACCTCAACACTGTATCCAGTGTTAGGGACTACTACCTGCGCTGCTTGCGCTGGCTGCGCAATTGCGGCGGTAGCGCCGAGCGCAACTGCTGATGCTGCTACAACGTTACGAGTTGCGTTCGAATGTACTTGACGGTGCTTGCCCACTGTTGAAACTCCAAATCTTCCTGTTTGCCTACCGAGTTAGCTGTCGGGTTCGGAGCGGAAGGCCCCTATCTTCACTCTTTCCTCTGGCTTTAAGCCGTTGGCCCTTGTGAAGAACTCACCCCAGGAACGCGTGTGGTTCCCCGGCTCGCTTTGTTGCTATCTCTTCCGGCTATGAGCCTTTGAAATACCGCCTGGCGACTAAGCATGTTCTATTGTTTCTCTGATGCTGGCGGATTAGATATTCCCAATCCCTCCTGCAAGGTCTCAATAAGGTTACGAAACCGCATCAACCCTTGTCTAGTTCTCCACCAAATTCCACAGCGTTACAGAACCGTTATCGTTGTTTGATTTGACCGAGACTAATTTGCTTTACTCAACTCCCCCAACCAGATTAGGCCACTGATTGTGCCTCCGATTTAGCCCTTAACAGGAGGTTCGCAACAATCGACGGTTTAATGAAAATTCTTGGCATACCCTAAACTCGACACCCTTCAATACCTATCATCAACGATGTGACCTTTCCCACATTTGATTTAAAAAGGCCAAGCGAGCTTTATAAAGCACGAAAAACTGGGTATTTTCCAACCGATTTAAAGGGCATTAGAGGGCTTTTTGGGGCACCTTTGCCGGTGCCAAATGGCATCTCCGACATAAGGGTTTCAGACGATAAACAAGCGCCTTATGTGCATATGAAAACTCTGCGTTTACTAAGACGTGTGCAGGAGATTTTTATACCTATATATAAGGAACAGAATGAACGCGAAGCGGAGTCTATCTAGCAAGTGGCGAGACGGTGATAAAGGGGCCTGTCTAGACTCCATAATCTGCCCTATCAATAGGAACCTGTTAAAGAAATGGGCATAAAAAATGGACCCTCCGAAGAGAGTCCATTTTCTTAAAGAGCGGGAGGCTTAGTGATTACCCTTGTCGCGCTCAATATTTGCCTCGTTGAGGGCGCGCAGTGCTGCGGCTTCCTCAGCGTGGTTAGCGTGCTGAATGTGAGCAGCCTTCTCGCGGATATCCTCAGGATCAGAGCTGAAGAATCCGCCGCGGGTCTCAACCTCAGCGAAGCCAAGCTGGTTCATCTGCTTTGGAACAGCTGCGCCAGCGTAAGGCAGTGGGATTGGGTGGCCGTGATCATCCACAGGTCCCAGAGGCTGGTGAACTTCAATGAAGGCACCATTTGGCATCTGCTTGATAACGCCAGTCTCAATACCGTGCTCGAGGACCTCGCGGTCAGAGCGCTGCAAGCCAATGCAGATTCGGTAGGTGATGAAGTAAGCAATTGCAGGAGCCAAGATCAAGCCGATACGGCCAATCCAGGTCATAGCATTCAGAGAAACGTGGAACTGCATTGCGTAGACGTCGTTACCACCAGAGATGGTGAGCAGGCCGTAGAAGACTAGAGCCATAACACCAAGGGAAGTACGAACTGGAACGTCGCGAGGGCGCTGCAGCAAGTTGTGGTGAGCATCGTCGCCGGTGAACTTACGCTCCAAGAATGGGTAAGCAATCAAGAGACCGACCAAGATCATCAGCATCAAAGCAACCCAGAACACTGCAGGGATGGTGTAGTTACCGAGGTAAAGCTCCCACGCAGGCATAACACGGGCCGCACCGTCAGTCCACAGCATGTAAACGTCAGGCTGAGAGCCAGCGGAAACCTGTGATGGGTTGTATGGTCCCAAGGTCCAAATAGCGTTGATGGTGGTGACGCCAGCAAGCAGAGCCAAGAAACCGAAGACGATAAGGCCGAAAGCGATTGCCTTCACTGCGAACAGTGGCATGATGCGGACGCCGACAACGTTGTTCTCTGCACGGCCAGCACCTGGGAACTGGGTGTGCTTCTGGTACCAAACCAGTGCCAGGTGAGCAGCGATCAAGCCGAGGATGATTCCTGGAATGATCAGCACGTGTGCAATGTAGAAGCGGTCAAGCATGATTTCGGATGGGAAGTCGCCACCGAAGATCATCCAGTGCATCCAGGTACCGATGATTGGCAGACCAACGATGATCGCGGACATAATGCGCAGACCAACACCGGAAAGCAGGTCATCAGGAAGGGAGTAACCCATGAAGCCTTCTGCCATACCGAGGAGCAAGAGGACAACACCAATGATCCAGTTAGCTTCACGTGGGCGACGGAAAGCGCCGGTGAAGAAAATACGGAGCATGTGAACCAGCATGGAAACCACGAAGAGCAATGCTGCCCAGTGGTGCATCTGGCGGATGAAGAGTCCACCACGGACCTCGAAGGAGAGGTTCAGAGCAGTCTCATATGCACGAGACATTTCCACACCGTTAAGTGGGAGGTATGCACCGTCATAGATGACCTTAGTAATAGAAGGATCGAAGAACAGGGTCAGGTAAACACCGGTGAGCAGCAGGACGATAAAGCTGTAAAGAGCAATTTCGCCGAGCATGAAGGACCAGTGGGTCGGAAAGACCTTGTTGATCTGGCGACGGATACCCGCAGCCATGGTGTAACGGGAATCAAGATTGTTTCCCACGGTAGCTAGACTCATGACTTACGCTCCCAGAATGCCGGGCCAACAGGCTCAATGAAGTTACCTGCGGCTACGAGGTAACCCTCTTCGTCAACAGTGATCGGCAGCTGTGGCAATGCGCGGGCAGCAGGTCCGAAGACTGGCTTGCCGTAGTGCAAAGCGTCGAACTGCGACTGGTGGCACGGACACAGGATGCGGTTGGTCTGAGCCTCATAAAGAGAGGTTGGGCAGCCGATGTGCGTGCAAATCTTTGAATATGCGTAGTAATCGCCGTAGTGGAAGGTCTCCTGACCTTCGCGCTCAACAACCTTTTCAGCATCTTCGGTACGCAGACGGATCAACATAACTGCGTTGCGTGGTCCGTGAACCGAGTGCATCTGGTGCTCGTAGACATCCTTTGCAGGATCGTATTCTGCACCGTCGTTAACCATCTCTGCTGGCAATGGGAAAACAGTTTCCATGGAAGCAGCAGCGAGGTCCTCAGGACGCATACGGACCAGGCGGGAAACACCGGTGGTGGACCAGTGCTCGCCGGTTGCATCAGTGTGGGACTCCGCAATAGCTGCAGTGTCGCGACCAAGGTAAACCTTGACGTTCTTTTCGGTGAGGGTCCAACCGGAGGTCCACAGGGTGCCGTCACCCTGAACATCCATTGGGCCTTCCTTAGGCTTCCAAGGGTTCTTGATCATACCGCCAAGTGGAGCGATGATGGTCAGACCTGCGAGGACTGCGCCACCACCAGCAAGACCCATGAGAAGCTTGCGACGACCAAGGGTGGAAGTCTGCCAAGAATCATTAAGCAGTGCGACGATGGTACGGCGATCAACTTCCTCAGAAGGACCGTCGTGGCGACGCTGTACTGCGATTTCCTCTGGAATGAACTTCTTTACGTAAAGGGTTACGGCGAAGCCAAGGCCAAGGATGCACAAGCCGGCGGTGATGCCGAGCATTGGGGTGTACAAGGTGTACATAAGTAGACCTTCATCACCGTGACCCTTGTAGTGCCATGGCCAGAAGATGTAGGTAGCCAGGAAGCCCAAGCCACCGATAATTCCCAGGATCAGCCAGAAGTTAACGAGGCGAGATGCTCGCTTCTCTGCTGGATCATTAGCAATTGGGAAACGCTCTTTGCGGTAAGCAATGGTGACATCGTCAAGCTCAGTGCCTAGACGTGCCAGATCCTCATTGCTCATTGCGTTGAGTTCTTGCTTTGTGTACTGCTTGTTGGTGTTGTTGCTCATGAACGTGATCCAATCCACATAGCGGCGGCCACGAGGACCAAAATGCCGAATACCCACATGAAGAGTCCCTCAGCAACTGGGCCCAATCCGCCAAGTGAGTAGCCACCTGGGGATGGGGTTTCCTTGCTGGACTTGATGAATGCGATGATGTCCTTCTTCTCATCAGCGGAGAGCTGACGATCGGAGAACTTAGGCATGTTCTGTGGACCGGTGAGCATTGCCTGGTAGATTTCCTGCTCATTGGCAGCATCAAGGTTAGGTGCGTACTTGCCGGAGGAAAGTGCGCCACCGCGACCGGTGAAGTTGTGGCATGATGCACAGTTCAGACGGAATAGGTCACCGCCGCGAGCGACGTCGGCAGGATCAATCTGTCCGTCATAGTTCTCTCCACGGAGTTCTTCCATGGCGATGGTGCCGTCTTCGTTGTAAACGAGTTCAGGGCCGCCACCGTTAGCGGCAACATAAGCAGCGATAGCGAGGGTCTGTGCCTCGGTGTAGCGAGGTGCCTTGCGCTCAGCCTGAGCTTCATTGCGCAGCATTGGCATACGACCGGAGTGAACCTGGAAGTATACAGCGCCTTCGCCAACACCTACGAGGGAAGGACCGCGGTCCTCAACACCTTGGAGGTTGACACCGTGGCAGGTGATACAAGCAACGTCATAGAGGTCTTTACCCTCAGAGATTAGTGCTTGCTGATCGACATCTGCGGTTGCGATCTGGGCATCAGGAGTGATCGCGGTAGCGAGAATTCCTGCTCCGCTCAGTCCGATGGTCAGCGCCAAAGCACCGGCCACTGTACGCCGGACTTTGCGGCGATTCTTGACCTTTTTAGCCGGAGGCTTAGCCGTGTTGGCTGCCTCGGGGGTCTGCGGGTTGGTTTCCATCATTTCCCTTTGAATCTCGACTTGGAAGTGAAGGGCTTTGGGCTACCACTCAGGAATTCACCTAAGCAGCAGTCTTCAGGCCTACTGAATGAAATAGATCGTGATAAAGAGGCCGATCCAGACCACGTCAACGAAGTGCCAGTAATAGGACACAACCATTGCTGCGGTTGCCTGTGCCGGGGTGAACTTTGCCTTCTGGATTCTCATCAAGTAGATGATGAAGGCAAGAATTCCCGCAATCACGTGGGCTGCGTGGAACCCGGTGGTAATGAAGAAAGCAGAACCATAAACACTGCTCTGGATGGTCATTCCGTGATGTACAAGTTCGATGTACTCATAGGTTTGACCCAGAACGAAGGTTGTACCCAAAATGATCGTTACCAAGAACCACTTGCGGAGGCCGTATACGTCACCCCTTTCAGCCGCAAAAACTCCGAACTGGCAAGTGACCGATGAGGAGACCAGGATGACCGTAATCAACAGTGCCCAAGGCACGTTGAGGTGGTCTGCTCCCTCTCCCCATGATCCATTTGCCAGTCCATTCGCACGGGACACGAAGTACATCGCGAACAAACCGGCGAAGAACATTAATTCCTGAGACAGGAACACAATGGTGCCAACACTGACCATATTGGGACGGTTCAGTGCCGCAACACGTTGTGGTGCTGCCATACCTGTATTTCCAACTGCGCTCGTCACGTTATCTAGTATGGCCGTTTAGCTCGCCAAAGTCACTTCATGCCCCCCGTTTCAATTGAAAGTTTGAACCCCGGTTTTCAGCTAAATTTGGAGCATATTTTTCTAAGTTTTTTTGGAAATCGATGGAACTTTTTCACCCTTTTGTCCGACGGCTACATAATCGCAGGTTAAAGGGTTCACAGGAAACTCAAATTTTGATCCAAAGTTCTACAATCTGCAATGCCAGCTATTTTGAGAGTGTAAATTAGCTCTCCCGCAGGTTTTTTCCTGAGAGACACGTCACAAGCTTTTAGCCTGAAGCAGGAACTCTCTTCAAACTTTCGGTTGACCCCCGCATTCCTGCGTTTTTCCAGCTTAACGCAGGGTAACTTAGCCCCACTCCCCCACTATCCGTCTCGAAACAAACTTTTTGGGAAAGTCTGGGAACTTTATTCATTGAGATTTACTGTCATGCTTTTCGTCGAGAAGCACCCGTGTTCGCATAGCAAAAACCCGCTTAACACTTAGTGTTAAGCGGGTTTGGACTTTGGTTTTAAAGACTTAGTGCTTCTCGCGTGGAACTCCGTACTGGAAGTTGAGCTTTGCAACGGTGAAGACAAGGATGCCTGCACCTACAAAAATCATCCAGTAGTGGAAGTAGATGATGCCAAATCCGAGGAATCCCACGGCGCCGGCCATTGCTGCAGGCCAGATGGAGCTAGGGCTGAAGAAGCCCAGGGTTCCAGCCTTGTCAGCAACTTCAGCTTCTTCCCAGTCTTCGGGGAGAACGTCAACGCGAACTTCGGTGAAGTGCAGGTAGACGCCGAGCATCAAGGTCAGGCCGGTGGAAAGTACCAAAGCTACAGCGCCGACCCACTCAAGGCCAGGAGTGCTGCCCTTATCGTCAACGTGCATGGTAGCGAAGATGTAGATTACTGCCATGGCCGCCAAGAAGATGGTCAGGCCGTACATGATTTTTGCTGATGACTTCATTGTTAAGCAGCTCCTTCTTAAGCGTTGCTCTCGGCGTTGTCACCGTCGCGGGTGGCAGTACGCTCGGAAACGAACGGGCTGGTAGAGGTTGCGTAAGGAGCCTCGCCGATGTGCTCAAGAGCCTCAGCGTTGGTTGCCTGTGGGTTAGCATCGCGGAAGCTGATGTACTCAGCGAAGGAATCGCGATCCACAACACGAACCTCAAAGTTCATCATAGCGTGGTAGGTACCGCACATTTCAGCACAGCGACCAACGAAGGCGCCTTCTTCCAGGATTTCAGAGATCTGGAAGATTCGCTGAGACTGGTTAGCCTCTGGATGAGGGTAAGCGTCACGCTTGAAGAGGAATTCTGGAACCCAGAAGGAGTGTGCAACGTCTGCAGAAGCAAGGTTGAACTCGATTGGGGTGTTGCTAGGAAGGACTAGAACTGGAATCTCATCGGTGGTGCCGAGGGTCTCAATTCGGTTGAACTCCAAGTAAGAGATATCGGACTTGGACTTGCCGTGAATTGGGTTTTCTCCAGAAGGATCTTCCTGAGAAGCTTCAGCTGCTGCTTGACGGTCAGCGTCGGTACCCTGGTAATCCTGGTTGTTTGGAGCCAGATCGGCTGCAACCTCGGAGTAACCAAACTTCCAGTTCCACTGGTAAGCGGTCACGTCAACGGTGACCTCAGGGTTCTTATCCAGAGCAGTAACCTTGTCCTGGGTCTGAACCGTGAAGAAGAACAGCACCATGACAATAATAATTGGCACGATGGTAAGAACTAGCTCCAAAGGAACGTTGTACTGCAGCTGCTTAGGGAATTCACCCTCGCCGCGCTTTTCTGCCTTCTTTGCGTTCCACGCAAAGATAGCGGTGAGGAAGAGTCCCCACATGATGATGCCGATGATCCAGGCAGCAACCCAGACCCAGGACCAGAAGTTACCCATTTCAATTGCTTCAGGGGTGATGCCGTCAGGCC
Organism: Corynebacterium callunae; assembly: GCF_046592015.1. Taxonomy (GTDB): domain Bacteria; phylum Actinomycetota; class Actinomycetes; order Mycobacteriales; family Mycobacteriaceae; genus Corynebacterium; species Corynebacterium callunae_A. Next base: position 300,969 of record NZ_JAWVOB010000001.1, on the reverse strand, counting down.
ATCCCATGCGTAGGAATGATCCAAGCGCACCACCTGGAGGGGCGACTTCACAGCCCGCCATGGCGAGGCCACCTAAGCCCAAGACACCGCCGAGCAGGGCCTTGCGCTTTAAACCACGCTTATTTTGCTGTTCCACGTGTGTTCTGCCTTCCTGTCCACACAAAAACCAGAGACCTTACGGTCATTTCTATCTTCGCAGAATAGCCTATTTGCCAGCAGTTTCCATATCTTGCAATTGGGCGTTTATTCTTCTGACATCTAAGTCTAAGGCAGAGCCAAACTACGTCTAACTGCAGTGATAGCCAGGAAGTCGGAGGTTATCGGGCAAACGCCAAGTTAATACATGTCGGCTACGTCACAGACCATCATCCTTTTGATTGCCCTTATAATTCCCCCACCATTACCCCCACAGGCCCCTTAAGGTGCATTTATTGTTCCAACTGAGTCCTGTTATGCCTTTGAGGATTGATTCCCACCAGCGCAGCCAGACCCGGAAAATTGGTTTTTAAGCGCTCTTAGGCGAGCCCTTTTTACTCTCTTCCGCAATTCGCCGTATCGTTGAGGTTGTTTTAACACCGGGCGTCAAAAATGCGCTGGCTTTAGACGGTCAGCGCAGTGTTGATAGATGCCTAAAATCTATTTCAGGAGGACCTTTCCTATGTGCGGCCTGCTCGGCATTTTGACTGCTAACGGAAATGCAGAAGACTTTGTTCCTGCCCTCAAGCGGGCCCTTCCGTGCATGCGTCACCGTGGCCCGGATGATGCAGGTACCTGGCACGATGCAGATGCAGCCTTTGGCTTTAACCGTCTGTCCATTATTGATATTGCCCATTCCCACCAGCCTTTGCGCTGGGGTCCTGCAGATGAGCCTGACCGTTATGCCATGACTTTTAATGGCGAAATCTACAACTACGTTGAACTTCGCAAAGAGCTCATCGAGTTGGGGTATTCCTTTAATACTTCTGGCGACGGCGAGCCCATCGTCGTAGGTTTCCACCACTGGGGCGAAGCTGTTGTTGAGCACCTGCGTGGCATGTTTGGCATCGCTATTTGGGACACCAAGGAAAAGACCCTCTTCCTTGCCCGCGATCAATTTGGTATTAAGCCATTGTTCTTTGCAACCACTGAACAAGGCACTGTGTTCTCTTCTGAGAAGAAGACCATCCTAGAGATGGCAGCAGAGCTGAATCTAGATCTCAGCCTTGATAAGCGTGCGATTGAGCACTATGTGGATCTGCAGTATGTGCCAGAGCCAGAAAGCCTGCACGCCAATATCAGCCGTTTGGAGTCCGGTTGCACCGCAACTGTGAAGCCAGGTGGCAAGTTGGTGCAGAAGCGTTATTTCAAGCCTCGTTTCCCGGTGCAGCCAGTTGTCAAGGGTAAAGAGCAGGATCTTTTTGATCGTATTGCAAGGGTGCTTGAGGATTCCGTCGAAAAGCACATGCGCGCTGACGTGACTGTGGGCTCGTTCCTGTCTGGCGGCATTGATTCCACCGCTATTGCGGCGCTTGCAAAGCGCCACAACCCTAATCTGCTGACCTTCACCACCGGTTTTGAGCGCGAGGGTTACTCAGAGGTGGATGTGGCGGCAGAGTCTGCTGCTGCGATTGGTGCAGAGCACATCGTTAAGATTGTTTCCCCGGAAGAATATGCCAACGCTATTCCAAAGATTATGTGGTACCTGGATGATCCAGTAGCCGATCCATCTTTGGTTCCTTTGTACTTCGTGGCTGCTGAGGCCCGTAAGCACGTTAAGGTTGTGCTCTCCGGCGAGGGTGCCGATGAGCTCTTCGGTGGTTACACCATTTATAAGGAACCACTTTCCTTGGCTCCTTTTGAGAAGATCCCTTCCCCACTGCGCCGTGGTCTCGGCCAGCTCAGCAAGGTGCTTCCCGACGGTATGAAGGGCAAATCCCTGCTTGAGCGCGGTTCCATGACTATGGAAGAGCGTTATTATGGCAATGCTCGTTCCTTTAACTTTGAGCAGATGCAGCGCGTAATTCCTTGGGCTAAGCGCGAATGGGATCACCGCGAGGTCACTGCGCCAATTTACGCTCAGTCCCGTGGCTTTGATCCAGTTGCCCGCATGCAGCACCTAGACCTTTTCACCTGGATGCGCGGCGATATTTTGGTCAAGGCTGACAAGATTAATATGGCTAACTCCTTGGAGCTGCGCGTGCCGTTCTTGGATAAGGAAGTATTTAAGGTCGCTGAGACCATTCCTTATGATTTGAAGATCGCCAATGGCACCACTAAATATGCGCTGCGTAAGGCACTGGAGCAGATTGTTCCTCCGCACGTTTTGCACCGTAAGAAATTGGGCTTCCCTGTCCCAATGCGCCATTGGCTTGCCGGCGATGAACTCTTTGGATGGGCACAAGACACCATTCAGGATTCTCAGACCGATGAGATCTTCAACAAGAAGGCTGTGCTGGAGATGCTCCATGAGCACCGCGCCGGCACTTCTGATCATTCTCGCCGTCTGTGGACCGTGCTTGCTTTCATGGTGTGGCATGGCATCTTTGTGGAAAACCGCATCGATCCTCAGATCGAGAACCGCAAGTACCCAGTAGAGCTCTAAGCCTAGGTCAAGCGTTCCCAGACGCCCCGCTCCCCTACCGGGGCTGCGGGATCACCCAGGAACAAGGGGCACCGCCCCCCCTAAAACCCCAAAACGAAAACTGCGCTGTCCTTCCACACCAGGTGGGAAGGACAGCGCAGTTTTTAGTTAATGCGGGAGTACTTCTTAGTTGAAGGAATCTCCACAAGCGCAAGAGCTGCCTGCATTAGGGTTGTCGATGGTGAAGCCCTGCTGCTCAATGGTGTCAGCAAAGTCGATCTGAGCGCCGAGCAGGTAAGGGGTGCTCATCTTGTCTACAACAAGACGGATGCCACCGATGTTGTCTTCCTTGTCGCCATCCAGGGTGCGGTCGTCAAAGTAGAGCTGGTAACGCAGGCCGGAGCAGCCACCTGGCTGAACAGCAATGCGCAGGGCTAGATCATCGCGACCCTCTTGGTCAATGAGAGCTTTAGCCTTGGATGCGGCCGCCTCGGTCAGGATAACGCCGGTGTTGGTTGATGGAGCGGTCATCGCTTTAGTCTCCTTAACTATTGGCCCCAAATGGGCCGGAACTTCAATGATGGCTTGGAGTTTACTCCCCGCCCCCGCGATTCCCATGAGCGCGGGCTCAAAAGATTCAGCAGGACGGAAAATAAAGTTGATGGTGCCTACCCTACCGAGAGTTCCTTGGTGGGTAAACCTCCGAATTGTTATGAAATTTTTGAAAAAGCATTCTTAGGTGGAGATTGCGGTGCCTACAAGCCTGGATATTCCACTAAGAAAAGCCTTCTGCACCCGTTCAACACCATGTAGGGCACCCCTATTCCCGAAAATTCAGGTTTTCCTTGTAGCCTGTTGAGTGTGAAACTTCCGTGGGATAAAAATAACAACTCTAAGGGTGCTGAAAGCGCGAACAACGACGCTAGCAGCAACCAAACCAGCACCAGCACCTCCGTTGCACACAAGGCTGAATCCGATCAGCCTTTGCCAAAGGGCTACACCCCGCCAAAGGGCCGTCCTACCCCAAAGCGCCGTGAAGTAGAGCTGGAGCGTGGCATTGTCGGCCGTCAGTCCTTGGCACCTGCTGAAAGCTATAGCCAGCAGCGTCAAAAGCGCAAGGAGCTGAAAGCTTCTATGTCCAAAGAAGAGTACAAGGCCTATAAGAATAAAGAGCGCGATGCTCGCCTCAAGCGCCAGCGTGAGGCTCAGGCTGCCATGGACCGGGGCGAAGAAGCTTATTTGATGGATCGCGATAAGGGCGAGGTTCGTCGTTTCGCTCGCGACTGGATCGATGCGCGCCGTTTTGCTTCCAACTTTGTCATGCCCGTTGCGATTGCGCTGCTGGTCGTAATGTTGGTTGGTAACTTCTATCCTGAGTTTGCTGCCACCGCCTCTATCTTTGCCATGTTGCTCATGGCGGTGTTCTTTGTGGAGGGCATTTCCACCGGTATTCGCGTGAATAAGGCCGCTCGCGCCAAGTTCCCCGAGACCACCGAAACTGGCTTTGCACTGGGCTATTACGCTTATTCTCGTTCCGTGCAGCCACGTAAGTGGCGCACCCCACGTGCCCGCGTTGAGGTCGGCGCCGAGGTTTAGCACCGCGCACAGGGGCGCGTCGAAAAGCTGCTTTTCGACGCAAACCCGCAGCTTTTGGCGCAATCGCGCTAAAATTGATTTCGATTTGTTCGATATTGAGGAGTGTCCATGGTTCCAGCTGAGCTTTTTGCGCGCGTAGATTTTCCTGACCACAAGGTGCTGGAGCAGGCTCAAGAATTCCATCGCACGCTGACCAAGCCTGCTGGTTCTTTGGGATCTTTGGAAAAGTTGGGCGCTTTTATTGCTGCCTGCCAGGGCCAGGTTCCGCCCCGTCCTATTGAGCGTGCTCGGGTGGTTATTTTTGCTGGTGACCACGGTGTGGCTGCGAAGGGCGTCTCCGCTTATTCCCCTGATCACACTGTGCAAATTGCACAAAATATCCTCAACGGTGGCTCCGCCATTAATGTGATTGCACGACAATTCGACGCCGGTGTTCGCCTTGTAGATGTCTCCTTGGACCATGAGGCCTGGGGCGAGGAGCGAGTCTCTAGGTCTTGTGGCTCCATCGATGTTGAAGATGCCATGACTGAGGAGCAATTGCTGCGCGCCCTAGAAATTGGCAAGCGCATTGCGGATCAGGAAATTGATTCCGGTGCCGATATCCTTATCCCCGGTGATATCGGAATTGGAAATACCACCACTGCCGCTGCCCTTGTTGGTACATTTACGCTGGCAGAGCCGGTTGTTGTGGTGGGCCGTGGCACTGGCATTGATGATGAAGCCTGGAAAACCAAGGTTGCAGCAATCCGCGATGCTATGTTCCGCGTGCGTACTTTACGTCAGGAACCTTTGACCATTGCACAAAAGATTTCTTCGCCCGACCTCGCAGCGCTGGCAGCCTTTATTGCCCAAGCTGCAGTGCGCCGCACCCCAGTGCTTCTCGACGGAGTGACTGTGACGGCAGCTGCGCTTTTGGCCAATAAATTAGCTCCCGGCGCACGCCGTTGGTTTATTGCCAGCCACCGCTCCCCCGAGCTTGCCCACTCCATTGCCCTTGATGCTTTGGCTCTCACGCCACTTTTGGATTTGGGCATGAACTTGGGCGAGGCCAGTGGCGCTGCAACGGCATTGCCACTGCTCAAGATCGCTGTTGACCTCATGAATGATATGTCCCAGCTGCCAGCAGCAGAAGCTGCTGGCGTTGAGGACACCTCGGGTGTTGAGTCCGATGAGTCGGCGGCTGAGAATTAGACCTGATCGCGTGGGGTAATGCGGATCTTGTCCACGTTCATATGCTTGGGCAAGGTCGCAATCCAGCGCACAGATTCAGCGATATCTTCAGCTTGGAGGTTGAGTACATTTTCGTACACAGCCTCAGCCTTTTCCTTATCTCCGCCAAAACGCACTAGGGAGAATTCCTCTGTTGCAACACGGCCGGGTGCGAGTTCAGTAACGCGCAGCGGCTGATTGTGGGTTTCCAGACGGAGCACACGGTTAAACGCAGCCACGCCGAACTTAGCTGAGTTATAGCCCGCGCCACCTACATATGGAGTGTCACCGGCTGTGGAACTGACGTTGATGACCTGCCCGTCACGAGCGATCAGTCCATCCATAAAGGCACGGGTGACGCGTACGGTGCCTAATACGTTGGTGTCATACATCCACTTCCAATCGTCAATGTTGGCATTGCGGATGCTATCAAGGCCTTTAGCGCCGCCGGCGTTGTTTACTAGCAGATCAATTTCGCCCACGATTGCCGCTGCAGCATCGACGGATTCCTGATCAGTGATGTCGAGCGCCACTGCAGTTCCGCCGATTTCTTCCGCAAGCTTTTCCAAGCGATCGATGCGACGCGCTGCGACAAAAACTTTCCAGCCATCTGCTGCTAGCGCGCGGGCACTTGCTGCACCAATGCCACTGGATGCACCAGTAACCAATGCAATCTTTTGGGTGTTCTCACCCATGGGTTTCCTCCTAGTGTTCGGTTTTACCTCGTCCAGGATGCCACCGACTTTGCAATACAAACACCCCCATAACCCCTGTGTGCTCCCCCGCCACCGCGCAACACTTTTAGAATTTCTATCAACCTATAGAAAAACCCGCTGCTTAAAGCCTATTTTTTAGGATTTTAAGCAACGGGTTTTATCCAGCTAAGTGCAGAATTTAATCCACGAGGGTGTGCAGCCAATTGTGGGTATCAGCCACGGTGCCGTGCTGAATTCCGGTCAGAGCTTCGCGCAGCTTCATGGTGATCTCACCAACTTCATTGTTGTTAACTGTGAAATCTCCATGTGCAGACTTCACGGTTCCAACTGGGGTGATTACTGCTGCGGTACCGCAGGCAAAGGCCTCGACCATAGCGCCGGACTTTGCATCCTCTTCCCATTCCTGGGTGGAGATGCGGCGCTCTTCAACCTCGTAGCCCAGGTCAGCTGCAACCTGAAGCAGGGAGTCACGAGTAATACCTGGCAGCAGGGAGCCGGAGAGTTCAGGGGTAACCAGCTTGATCTTGTCACCATTGCGGTAGATAAAGCCGAGGTTCATACCGCCCATCTCTTCGATGTACTTGCGCTCGATGGCGTCAAGCCATACAACCTGATCGCAGCCCTTTTCGGCAGCCTGTGCCTGAGCCAAAAGGGAGGCTGCGTAGTTGCCAGCAAACTTTGCTGCGCCGGTACCGCCCGGAGCTGCGCGAACATAATCCTCGCTGAGCCACACGGAAACTGGCTTAATTCCGCCGGAGAAATAAGCGCCAACAGGGGAAGCGATCACGATGAACTTATAGGCATTTGCTGGGCTCACGCCGAGGGAAACCTCAGTGGAGATCATGAAAGGACGCAGGTAGAGGGATGCTTCCCCACCAGCTGCAGGTACCCAGTCCTGATCAACCTCAACCAAAAGCTCCAAAGCCTTGATGAAGGTTTCCTGTGGCAATTCAGGCATTGCCATGCGGGTTGCGGAGCGCTGTAGGCGTTCTGCGTTTGCCTCTGGGCGGAAGGTCTTGATGGAACCATCTTCGTGTCGGTAAGCCTTGATTCCCTCAAAAATTGCTTGTCCATAATGGAATACCGTGGTGGCAGGGTCCATCGGAATTGGAGCATAAGGAATTACCTGAGCATCGTGCCAGCCTTCAGCTTCGGTCCAGTCGATGGTCACCATATGGTCGGTGAAGAACTTACCGAATTTGGGAGCGGTAAGGATTTCCTTCAAGCGATCGGGTGACGTCGGATTATCGGTACGGGATACTGTGAACTCAATTGACGTCATAAAAATTAAGTTACACCCGCAGCCTTTGTTAATCACTAGCTGGGTGGACTTTTTGGGACAAATCTTAAAGTTTGTCTCACAAGTTTTGCTTGTGGCTAGGCTGGACGGAAGTTGTTGATAGGAATAGCCAACGCCAGCAGCGCGTTGAACTGCCCTAAATAAAGAGTTAGTAGATGAAAGGACCAATATTCATGGCTAAACAGGCTTATGAAACCACCGCTCCGACCAAGGTCACCAAGGACGCTTCACTGCCGGTACGCGGTTATGTGGCTGAGCTCAGCCTCGACAAAAAGCTCCCCAAGGATCTTGACGCCCTTGTAGTCGCAGTCTTTGCGGGCGAGGATTCCCTCGAGCTCTCCGGCGGTGACCTCCTCGATTTCATCTTCAGCACCGAGCAGCAGGCCGAAATCCTGCGCCAACTCGAGGCCGTCGGCGCCACCGGCAAGAAAAACGAAGTAACCCGCATCCCAGGCATCACCGAGGTCGGCCCGGTCATTGCGGTGGGCTTGGGTAAAGCTGAGGAGCTTGTCGACGAAACCCTGCGCCGCGCCACCGGCACCGCTGCCCGTGCGCTTAAGGGGCTTGCCACTGTAGCTACCACCATTGGCGATCTGGGCCTAGAGGCTGCCGTCATAGGATTTGGACTCGGCTCCTACTCCTACACTGGCCTGCGTAAAGAGCCTGCCACCAAGGATGAAACCCCCACCACCATCCACTTCATCAGCACCAACAAGGCTGATAAGGATGTATTTGTTGCAGCCCAAATCATTGTGGAATCTGTGGTTTTGGCACGTGACCTCGTCAACACTCCTTCCTCCCACCTTTACCCTGAGTCCTACGCAGTCATCGCTGCCAATGAAGCCTCCAAGTTTGGCCTCAAGACCGAGATCCTTGATGAAAAGCAGCTGGCAGAGCAGGGCTTTGGTGGCATCTTGGCCGTGGGCAATGGTTCTTCCCGCAAGCCACGCCTGTTGAAGGTGGAATGGAAGCCACGCAAGGCCTCTACCTCCATTGCCCTAGTTGGTAAGGGAATTACCTTTGACACCGGCGGAATTTCTTTGAAGCCAGGTGCCAGCATGGAAAACATGGTCTCTGACATGGGTGGCTCCGCCACTATGTTGGCCACCATCATCGCTGCAGCTCGCCTCAACCTCCCGCTCGAGGTCATCGCTTATCTACCCATGGCAGAAAATATGCCTTCCGGGGACGCTTTCCGCCCAGGCGATGTGATCACCCACTTTGGTGGCCTGACCTCTGAGATTCTTAACACCGATGCTGAAGGTCGCCTCATTCTGGCCGATGCCATCGCCTATGCCTCTGAGTCCAAGCCAGATTATTTGCTGGATGCAGCAACCCTCACCGGCGCACAGCTAGTTGCCTTGGGTCTCCGCACCAGTGGCGTTATGGGTGACGCCGAATTCCGTGACGCAGTGGCAGAAACTGGCCGCTCCGTTGGAGAGCATGCCTGGGCAATGCCAATCCCTGAGGAACTTGATGAAGAGGTGAAGTCCCCAGTGGCCGATATCCGCAACACCACCAATTCCCGCTTTGCTGGCATGTGCGCTGCGGCGCGTTATCTGCAGGAGTTTGTGGGTGAGGATATCTCTTGGGCTCACGTAGATATCGCCGGACCTGCCTACAACACCGCTGCCCCATATGGCTACACCCCAAAGCGCGCAACCGGACAGCCTGTGCGCACATTCATTCAGGTATTGCAGGACCTATCTGAAAAGTAATTAACTATCAGGATGCTCGCCGCGCTCGAATTTAGCGCGGCGAGCTTTTTGTTCCTCGCGTTTTCTAATGATGCGTTCCAATTCAATTCTCTCGCGCATCCTTTGGGGGTAACCGGTCTCCTCCACGTCATAAACCGGAATTTTTAGTTTTTTGATGATCACATCGATGCCCTTGGGTCCACCAATTCTTCTGCGCACAAAAACGCCACGATCATCAACCAGAACCACTGACATTTCATTGACCAGCGTTTCCGGCTCTACATAGGCCTCTACAAAGGGCTTATCTTTAACCCACTGCTGCAAAAATTCAAGGTCGTGAGGGCGCACTGTATCGCCCGGACCACGGGGTGGACGCAGATTAGAGCGCGACGTTTTCCGACCAAATAAATTGAACACAAAACCATTGTAGGGGGCATTTGGGGAGGTTGATATGACCCGAAGTCCACACTTAGCAATTCGAATCGGTATTCTTTGGGTATTAGTTTCCAAATTAACGACACGACTTGCGAGGAGTCTTAAATAATGGCGTTCTCCGTAGAGATGCCCGAGCTGGGCGAATCAGTAACCGAAGGCACAATCACCCAGTGGCTGAAGGCTGTTGGTGACACTGTTGAGGTTGACGAGCCACTGCTCGAGGTTTCCACCGACAAGGTTGACACCGAAATTCCTTCCCCAGTAGCTGGTGTAATCCTTGAAATTAAGGCAGAAGAGGACGACACCGTTGATGTTGGCGGCATTATCGCCATCATCGGCGAGGCTGGCGAATCCGCCGGCGCTGCAGCTGAGGAAGCTCCAGCTGCTGAGGCTCCTGCCGCAGAAGTTGAAGAAGAAGCACCTGCCGCTGAGGCTCCTGCTGCTGCACCTGCAGCATCCGGCGCAGCTACCGACGTTGAAATGCCAGAACTCGGCGAATCCGTCACCGAAGGCACCATTACCCAATGGTTGAAGCAAGTTGGCGACACCGTCGAAATCGACGAGCCACTGCTCGAGGTATCCACCGACAAGGTTGACACCGAAATTCCTTCCCCAGTAGCCGGCACCATCGTCGAAATCCTGGCCAACGAAGACGACACCGTCGACGTCGGGGCAGTTATCGCACGCATCGGTGATGCAAACGCAGCTCCAGCAGCTGAAGCAGCACCAGCCAAGGAAGAGCCAAAGCAGGAAGCTCCAAAGGCTGAGCCAGCACCTGTTAAGGAAGAAGCTCCAAAGGCTGAGCCAGCACCTGTTAAGGAAGAAGCACCTGCCGCTGAGGCTCCTGCTGCTGCACCTGCAGCATCCGGCGCAGCTACCGACGTTGAAATGCCAGAACTCGGCGAATCCGTCACCGAAGGCACCATTACCCAATGGTTGAAGCAAGTTGGCGACACCGTCGAAATCGACGAGCCACTGCTCGAGGTATCCACCGACAAGGTTGACACCGAAATTCCTTCCCCAGTAGCCGGCACCATCGTCGAAATCCTGGCCAACGAAGACGACACCGTCGACGTCGGCGCAGTTATCGCACGCATCGGTGATGCAAACGCAGCTCCAGCAGCTGAAGCAGCACCAGCCAAGGAAGAGCCAAAGCAGGAAGCTCCAAAGGCTGAGCCAGCACCTGTTAAGGAAGAAGCTCCAAAGACTGAGGCTCCAAAGGCAGCACCTGCCCCTGCAGCTGCTAAGGCCAAGGCTCCTGCAGCTTCTGCTTCCAGCGACAACGTTCCTTATGTCACCCCACTGGTTCGCAAGCTTGCTGAGAAGCACAATGTTGATCTCAACACCGTGACCGGCACCGGCATCGGTGGCCGAATCCGCAAGCAGGATGTTTTGGCTGCTGCTAATGGCGAGTCTGCACCTGCTCAGGCTGCTGCAGCTCCTGCATCCGCTGCTTCCACCAAGTCTGTTGATCCTGAGAAGGCTAAGCTCCGCGGCACCACTCAGAAGGTCAACCGCATCCGCGAGATCACCGCTAAGAAGACCGTTGAGGCGTTGCAGATCTCCGCACAGCTCACCCAGCTGCACGAGGTTGATATGACCCGCGTTGCTGAGCTGCGTAAGAACAACAAGCCTGCCTTCATCGAGAAGCATGGTGTTAACCTCACCTACCTGCCATTCTTCGTGAAGGCTGTTGTTGAGGCTTTGGTTTCCCACCCGAACGTCAATGCGTCCTACAACGCACAGACCAAGGAGATGACCTACCACTCCTCCGTCAACATCTCCATTGCTGTTGACACCCCTGCTGGCCTGCTCACCCCAGTTATCCACGATGCCCAGGATCTCTCCCTTCCTGAGATCGCTAAGGCAATCGTTGATCTGGCTGACCGCGCTCGCAACAACAAGCTCAAGCCAAATGATCTCTCCGGTGGTACCTTCACCATCACCAACATTGGCTCTGAGGGCGCACTTTCCGATACCCCAATTCTGGTTCCACCACAGGCTGGCATCTTGGGCACCGGCGCTATCGTCAAGCGCCCAGTTGTCATCACCGAGGATGGCATCGATTCCATCGCAATCCGTCAGATGGTCTTCCTGCCACTGACCTACGATCACCAGGTCGTTGACGGTGCCGATGCAGGTCGCTTCTTGACCACCATCAAGGATCGTCTGGAAACCGCTAACTTCTTGGGTGACCTTGATCTCTAAGATCACTTAAATTAGCGTCTAAAGCCGCTTAGTTCCCATTTGGGGCTAAGCGGCTTTTTGTATGACCTGGGCCAGTGTGACGAGATCCCAAAAGAGGGCTAGGGTTGATTACCATCATGACTGCACCACGAGATCCCTTCTTCCCCGCCGATCTCTCGATTAGAGCATCGGATCAACCCATTGAGATTCAGCGTTTGGGTTTAGTTGATTATCAAAAAGCCTGGGATTATCAGGCGGAGCTGGCTGCACAACGCGCCCGCGATGAAATCAATGACCAGCTGCTGATCCTGGAGCACCCCTCGATTTATACCGCAGGTAAACGCACCCAGCCTGAAGATATGCCCACCAATGGCCTGCCTGTCATTAAGGCCGACCGCGGCGGACGCATTACCTGGCATGGCCCCGGCCAATTGGTGATGTACCCCATCATCAAGCTGGCAGAGCCAATCGATGTTGTGGATTATGTGCGCCGCCTTGAAGAGGCTCTCATTCAGGTGGTCCGCGATATGGGCGTGCATGAAGCAGGCCGCGTTGATGGCCGTTCTGGTGTGTGGGTTCCGGCTCATGATGGCTGGGCTGATAGCAAGGTAGCTGCCTTGGGTATTCGGGTTACGCGCGGAGTAACTATGCATGGTCTGGCCATCAACTGCAATAACACCCTGGATTTTTATGAGCACATTGTGCCCTGTGGCATTGCCGATGCAGGTTTAACCACGCTCTCGCGCGAATTGGAGCGCGATGTCACCACTGAAGAGCTCATTGAGCCGATGATCACGGCGCTTGATGATGCCCTGGCAGGACGCCTGGTGGTGGCCAATCACAGTTTTGCTAGCGCGCCTGATCCCACTAAGGTTCGCCCTAATCGGGGGTAGCAGAGGAAATTAGCCGGCAACCCGCAGCGTTGAAGGCAACAGCAACACCCGGACTCAGAACGTCGAAAAGCGTTTTTAGTTTCTCTTTAAAAATTAACTATTTGAAAGATGTAAGGTTGCATTTGTGACTATCGCACCTGAAGGACGACGACTACTGCGCGTCGAGGCTCGTAACTCGGAGACCCCGATTGAGACCAAGCCTCGATGGATTAGAAACCAGGTCAAGAATGGACCTGAATACAAGGACATGAAGGAAAGGGTTGCTGGCGCATCCTTGCACACTGTGTGTCAAGAAGCCGGATGTCCCAATATCCATGAATGTTGGGAATCCCGCGAAGCAACCTTCCTTATTGGTGGCGCAAACTGCTCCCGCCGTTGCGATTTCTGCATGATTAACTCTGCTCGCCCAGAGCCCCTGGACCGTGGCGAGCCTTTGCGTGTGGCTGAGTCTGTCCGCGAAATGCAGCTCAACTACTCCACCATCACCGGCGTTACCCGCGATGACCTCGACGATGAGGGCGCTTGGCTCTACGCCGAGGTTGTACGCAAGATCCACGAGCTCAACCCCAACACCGGTGTTGAGAACCTGGTTCCTGACTTCTCCGGCAAGAAGGATCTGCTGCAGGAAGTTTTTGAATCCCGCCCTGAGGTGTTTGCCCACAATGTGGAGACCGTTCCCCGCATTTTCAAGCGCATTCGCCCAGCTTTCCGTTATGAGCGTTCCCTGGACGTAATCCGCCAGGCTCGCGACTTTGGTCTAGTAACCAAGTCCAACCTAATTCTGGGCATGGGCGAGACCAAGGAAGAAGTTAACTCCGCACTGCAGGATCTGCACGATGCTGGCTGTGACATCATCACCATCACCCAGTACCTGCGCCCTGGCCCCCTCTTCCACCCCATCGAGCGTTGGGTTAAGCCTGAAGAGTTCGTTGAGCACGCTGAAGCTGCTAAGGAAATGGGCTTTGCGGCCGTCATGTCTGGACCTTTGGTTCGCTCCTCTTACCGTGCAGGCCGTCTGTACGCACAGGCTATGCAGTTCCGCGGCGAGGAAATCCCCGCGCACCTAAGCCACCTCAAGGAAAACTCTGGCGATTCCACTGCTCAGGAAGCTTCCACCTTGCTGGCCCGCTACGGCGCCTCCGAGGAGACCCCAGTAGTTGCTTTTAACTAGCACGCTAAAGCTTCAAACCTGCCCCAGATTTTAACTTTCTGGGGCAGGTTTTTTGCTGCCCCAAGAGCTAATCAAGGCGCGGTGAGAAGGGCACCATATCCCCTAAAGTGGCGTTATTTTCGCAGTTCTTGGCATATCGCCTACTATTAAAAACATGGCAGACGCGAAGAAGCAGGCGGATAAAGCCGCCAAGAAGCAGATCAGAGCAGCAAAAAACGCTCAACGTAAACAAACTTGGTCACAGATGTGGCAGGTTTTCAAGATGCAGAGCAAGAAGGATAAAGCACTTATTCCTTTGATGCTGCTGGCAATTCTTGGCATTCCGTTGATTCTTTTCTTGCTGGGTATGCTCTGGGGCGGCCAGTGGTGGATGCTTCCCATCGGTATTGCCGCCGGCATTGTTGCTGCAATGTTTATTTTCACCCGTCGTGTTGAGCGCGATGTATATAAGCAGGCCGAAGGCCAGCAGGGTGCTGCAGCCTGGGCGGTAGAAAACCTCCGTTCCGGCGTTGGCATGACCTGGCGCACCAAGACCGGCATCGCAGTAACCACTCATATGGATGCTGTGCACCGCGTCATCGGCCTCTCCGGCGTGGTGCTGGTGGGCGAAGGTGCTGCACACCGCCTCAAGCCTTTGATGGCTCAGCAGCGCAAGCGCCTTAACCGCGTCGCTCCTGGCGTTCCGGTTTATGAGATCATCACCGGCGAGGGCGAGGGTCTGACTCCTATCGCCAAGCTGCAGCGCGAGCTGGTTAAGCTTCCTCGCAACTACAAGAAGAACGAGGTTGCTTCCCTGGCAGCTCGTATTGAGGCAATGGACAACGTTGGAAACGGCCCTGGTGCTGCACTTCCAAAGGGTCCTTTGCCAAAGGGTGCAAGCATGTCCGGTATGAACCGTCGTGCGCGTCGCCAGGCTGAGCGCAAGGGTGACAAGTAAAATTCACGCCGCTGCCTAAGCCTTAAGTAGTTTTTTCAGGCGCACTTTCCCACTTTCGGGAGGGTGCGTCTTTTTGGTTTCCAGATATTTTCAGCCCCAAAGGTAGTATGTTACGTAACACAACTCATTGCTGAGTATTTCCCCGCGGACCGTGCCATCATTAGCGGTGTGAGCCTGCTTATCGAAAACCAATTATTAGCCTTGACCGTCATCATGTCCCTGGGACTGCTCATCGGCCGAATCCGAATTTTCGGATTCCGCCTGGGTGTTGCAGCAGTCCTCTTTGTCGGCCTGATTTTCACCACCATCGAGCCCGAGATCACCATTCCTCCACTGGTGTACGTCATCGGCCTTTCCCTCTTTGTCTACACCATCGGCCTAGAATCCGGACCGGGCTTCTTCAAATCCATGAAGGCTGTGGGTTTAAGAAACAACAGCCTCGCCTTTGGCTCGATTGTGGCAGCCACGGCGCTGGCCTGGGCCTTGATCAAACTCTTTAACATCGACGCCGCCTCTGGCGCCGGCATATTAACCGGTGCGCTGACCAACACCCCAGCCATGGCCGCCGTGGTCGATGCCTTACCGGCGCTTATCGACGACGAGACCCAGCTTCACGTGATCTCTGAACTCCCGGTCATCGCCTACTCGCTGGCCTATCCTCTGGGCGTTCTCATTGTGATTATCTCCATCGCAATTTTCACCGCGGTGTTCAAAATCGATCACAATAAGGAAGCTGAAGAAGCAGGGGTTGCCGTGCAGCAATTGTTGGGCAAGCGTATTCGCATCACCCATGATGATCTACCAGCCATTAACAACATCCCTGAACTGCTGGACCTCCACATCATCGTCTCCCGCGTGGAGCGTGGCGGTTCCCAGTTCATCCCCGAAGCAGGCGATAGAACCCGCGTGGGCGATATCCTCACCGTGGTGGGCACCGAGGAGGAGCTGGAACTTGCCGAAGATAGACTGGGCGAGCTAATCAGCGGACACCCTTATAAGAGCCTTGACCTGGACTACCGCCGAATTTTTGTTTCTAAAGAATCGGTGGTCGGTATTCCACTGAAGCACCTGCGTCCACGTTTCCACGGCATGCTCATTACCCGTATTCGCCGTGGCGATACCGACCTGGTGGCTGATCCCGATATGTCCTTGCAGCTGGGTGACCGCGTGCGCGTGGTAGCTCCTGCCGATCGTATGGATGAGGCCACTCGCCTGCTGGGTGATTCCTATAAGAAGCTCTCGGACTTCAACCTGCTGCCTTTGGTCGCTGGTTTAGCCTTGGGTGTGCTGGTGGGCATGATTGAAATCCCGTTGCCTGGCGGTAGCTCCCTCAAGCTTGGTAATGCCGGTGGCCCGCTGATTGTGGCGCTGCTGCTGGGATCTTTGGGACGCTCCGGAAAAGTTGTGTGGCAAATCCCCTATGGTGCCAACCTGGCCCTGCGCCAATTTGGCATCACGCTCTTCTTGGCTGCGATTGGTACCACTGCAGGTGCCGGCTTCCGCAAGGCGCTCAGTGATCCAGAATCACTGAAGATCATTGGTGTGGGCGCGCTGGTTACCCTCTTCCTCTCCCTAAGTGTGCTCATTATTGGCCACAAGCTGCTGAAGATTCCTTTTGGTGAAACCGCCGGTATTTTGGCCGGTAGCCAAACCCACCCTGCGGTGCTCAGCTACGTTTCCGAAAGCACCCGCAATGAGTTGCCAGCAATGGGCTATACCTCGGTATATCCGCTGGCGATGGTGTCTAAAATTTTGGCAGCCCAGGTGTTGCTGTTCCTGCTGCTCTAGGTACCCCCATAAAAAACGCCCGGTAGCGTGCAAGCTCCGGGCGTCGAAAAGCGGGGTTTAACCGCGAATGACCGCGGTGCCGGTGGCCTTATCGTGCAGGCCACGGCCGTCGGAATCGACCATGACGGCGGGCAGGATAAGGATGGTGAGCACGGAGCGGACGAGCGCGCGCCACCAGCCAACGTGGGCGGTGGCGTCCACGCGGGCGATGCCCATGCCAAGGATTGCGTGGCCGGGGGTACGAGCGAAGAACCAGCCGCTGAGCCAGCCGAGGATGACAAAGATGATCAGCGTGGTGGTGGCGACATCGCCGAGCGCGCTGGTGAAGTTGCTCAAGACGATGGCGATGATCCAGGAGAAGAACCAGTCAATACACACGCCACCGATGCGACGCATCACTGAAACCAGGGAACCGGCGCCCTCTTTGGGTAAGCCTAGTTTTTCGCCAGGCCAGCGGCCGGGTGCATCGGGATCATCAAAATCGGCGGGAATTTGTGGTCCATCGAGCCAACTTCTTTTCGGCTTTGCCATTTTCTAAAACCAAATCCAAACGTGTCGAGGGCGAGAAATCAGAGAATGCAGTCTGTATTTTTGGCCTTTAAAAGCGACACTCTTGGGTTTACAGAGTGTCATTTAAGGACACAAGTTCACAGATTTTCCAAAATATAGAAAACTATCGAACCAGCTCAAAGATTATTTTTACAAAAGTTTTGATAGATCGACAGATAATGCTCTATACTTTAAAACGTCGCAAGGACTACATTTGCAGCCAAGTCTACTACCTGATCTCAAGAGTCCAGGAATTGTGACAAAAGCTTCAGATAAACCTTTCCGCCCATGTCAATGAGGAGTTACCGTGGCGTTTAAAACCCCGGAAGAAGTAACCAAGTTCATCAAAGATGAAAACGTCGAGTTCATTGACGTTCGATTCACTGACCTTCCCGGCACCGAGCAGCACTTCAGCATCCCAGCAGCTGCGTTCGACGAAGACGCAATCGAAGAGGGTCTAGCATTCGACGGATCTTCCATCCGCGGATTCACCACCATCGACGAGTCCGATATGAACCTGCTTCCGGACCTCACCACCGCCACCATCGATCCTTTCCGCAAGGCGAAGACCCTGAACATCAAGTTCTTCGTGCACGATCCTTTCACCCGCGAGGCATTCTCCCGCGACCCACGTAACGTGGCTCGTAAGGCTGAGCAGTACTTGGCATCCACCGGCATTGCAGATACCTGCAACTTTGGCGCAGAAGCTGAGTTCTACCTCTTCGATTCCGTGCGTTACTCCACCGAAATGAACGCTGGTTTCTACCACGTTGATTCCGATGAGGGCTGGTGGAACCGTGGCAACGAGTTCAACATCGATGGCTCCCGCAACCTGGGCTCCAAGAACCGCGTCAAGGGTGGCTACTTCCCAGTTGCTCCTTATGACCAGTCCGTAGACGTACGTGACGACATGGTTCGTAACCTAGCAGAAGCTGGCTTCAACCTCGAGCGTTTCCACCACGAGGTTGGCGGTGGACAGCAGGAGATCAACTACCGCTTCAACACCCTGCTGCACGCTGCTGATGATATCCAGACCTTCAAGTACATCATCAAGAACACCGCTAAGCTGCACGGCAAGGCCGCAACCTTCATGCCTAAGCCACTTGCTGGCGACAACGGCTCCGGTATGCACGCGCACCAGTCCCTGTGGAAGGACGGCAAGCCACTCTTCCACGATGAGTCCGGCTACGCAGGACTTTCCGATATCGCCCGTTACTACATCGGCGGTATCCTGCACCACGCTGGCGCAGTTCTTGCCTTCACAAACCCAACCTTGAACTCCTACCACCGTCTGGTTCCAGGCTTCGAGGCCCCAATCAACTTGGTTTACTCCCAGCGCAACCGTTCTGCTGCTGTTCGTATCCCAATCACCGGTTCCAACCCTAAGGCTAAGCGCATTGAGTTCCGCGCTCCGGACCCATCAGGCAACCCATACTTGGGCTTCGCTGCGATGATGATGGCTGGCCTTGACGGTGTTAAGAACCGCATTGAGCCACACGCACCAGTGGACAAGGACCTGTACGAGCTGCCTCCAGAGGAAGCTGCATCCATCCCACAGGCTCCTACCTCCCTCGAGGCATCCATCAAGGCTCTGCAGGAAGACTCCGACTTCCTCACCGAGTCCGATGTGTTCACCGAGGATCTCATCGAGGCATACATTCAGTACAAGTATGACAACGAGATCTCCCCAGTTCGCCTGCGCCCAACCCCACAGGAGTTCGAGCTCTACTTCGATTGCTAAGTCGAGCTACAGCGGGAACTAGTTCCTAAAGCAAACCCCTGAGAATCATTTTGATTCTCAGGGGTTTTGTGGTGGTTGGGTTTTGGGGTTAGTTGGGGCGGTTAATTCCAAAGCTCATTACCTGCCGTTTTAAGAAATATCGGCCGATTGACTATTTCTGCGACAGACTCAAAAGATGAGTGTTCCACAAATACTGAGTTAACGTCAGAGCCACACCGGCCGATAGTCGTGCGTGCCGCTCACTTAATCCCTTATAATTCTCTTCCTTGCCATGCCCAGTCCCAAATGAATTGCGCAACTCGACCAAAGAATTGGAAGTTTGTGCCAAATTCGACAGGAGGACTTCGACAGTCTGGGACTCCAGAATTTCAGGGTCGACGTCATTTGCGTTAATACCAAGAGAGGCCATAGCCTTGCGGACTAGTTTTGGCATATCGTCTTTTCTCGAAAAATTGCCTCCACGTTCCACCAAAATTGTCCGGGCGCATGATTCCACCATTTCCTTGGAAATACCGATCGCAAGTGTCGGGTTGTTCCTTACTCCGTCAGTGAGGAGCTCACGCTGATTATCCAAATATTCACTGGAGAATCCAGCCTCAACCAAGCTATCACCACGAAGCTCCACTGGAATAAGGTTAGCTTTTAGGTTATTGAGCTGTTCAAAACACCTCGTAGATAATTCAAATTCTTCATCAGATATCGTGTTTGGTGAAGTCAATAGCCATTCTTTCATCAACGCCTCAAGTAACTTAATTGCATCAGCGCGAGGAGCCTCGGCTAAATAACACTCTAGTGATTTACCTTTGGAAAGCTGATACTTATCCCCTAGCCGCAATCCAACAATCTCTTCGGTGAATTCATTGAAACCGTTGTTCCGAACGGGTATTTTGAAGCACCGTGGTGACAAACGTGAAGCACTGGAGTGAGCATCGTGAAGCAGCACCCACCCCAGCACCAGGACGCCTAACCGCCTGTTAACTCATCGTCGGTTTCAACCTCATGTTCGGACCATCCAGGTTGATGATCTCAGCGCCACCAACAAGCCGATTCAGCAATGACTCCGCGACCACCTTGTCCGCCATCGAGGTGTACCACTCTTCCGGATTGAACTGGGACGTAACCATCGTCGATCCACGCCCCTCGCGAGCGGCCAAAATATTGAACAACACATCAGCCGTATCCGCGCTGATCGGGGTCGTGAGAAAATCATCCAGAACCAGCAGATCCGTCGTGGTGATCTGATTAATGAACTGAACCCGCTTGGGATCGTGGTAATCCATCACCGCCAGCCGCGCTGCCAGATCATCAGTCCGGAAGAACCGGGCGGTGTAATCCCGCCGACAGGCAGCATTCAACAACGCCAAGGCCAGATAGGTTTTCCCCACCGATGATTTGCCTAGGACAATGACGTTGGTGGCCTTGGCTACCCATTGACAGTGAGCTAACCGTGTCGTTAACTCACGGTTGAGGTTGCGATCAGGTCGGTAGTCGAGTTCTTCTACACAAGCATCAGGGTTTG
This sequence comes from Corynebacterium callunae, assembly GCF_046592015.1. Taxonomy (GTDB): domain Bacteria; phylum Actinomycetota; class Actinomycetes; order Mycobacteriales; family Mycobacteriaceae; genus Corynebacterium; species Corynebacterium callunae_A. The sequence goes on along the minus strand of NZ_JAWVOB010000001.1, from coordinate 280,671 downwards.
GCGACTGGGATGCTTTGAGTAGTTTTGCAAAGCGGCGTTCCGATCGGGCCGCAACCTCTTTATCCAGGGCAAAGGCAATCTGTTGGGAAAAGGTCCACTCGTCATAAGCGGCGTCGTTGGCGATATCGATGACTGTCTGGCCAAATGCAGTCATCCGTAGCCTGGTGAATGTTTCCAGCCAGGTGTCATCAAGGTGAATAGAAGAATCGCTCACGGCTGATCCTCCTTCTTACCCATCAAGGAATCCAAGCTGAACTGGTCGGCCCCGCCCAACAAACCACCCCGCCTGCGATGATGCTGTGACCTCTGATCTTGACCACTCGGGCGCGGTGGCACCTGAGTAGTGGTCGTGGGGCGATCTGCCAGATCGCTACGCACCGCAGCCATCATGTTCTTCACCGCCGTGTAGGACACGGCCCGGGATTGATCACCCTCCCCGACGAGCCGGCGGCATGCTTCTTCCAGGATGATCTTGTTGTCACCTTTGCCCATCCCTAGGATATTGCGGGCAGGAAGATACCCCTGGGCCACGATGGGTTTGGCAGCCAGCAATGCACCGATGGTCTTCCTGGTATTGGGCCCCACCCTGGCTGCCTGATTGAGGAAATACGCCGCTGACCATAGGTTATTAGGATCTTCCATTCCCGGTGGGCAATGAGCAATATCGGTGACATAGGCACCTCGTTGGGTGGTGACCTGGTGAGTGGCAATAGTGATGCCACCAGCAAAGACATCGAGTTGCTCCCCGCGGATACGGACATCGACAGTGTCACCGACATAGGTATACGGGATGGAGCAATGCACCGTGGATACCGTGATGTTCCAGTTCGGAGCGACCTTCGCTTTCTTCCACACTGTGGATACAAACGGCTGGTGAGGTAGTTCAGCCAAGAGGTCCTGTTCAGCATCGATGAAGATCTGGCGTCTGGATATCGGCTGGTCACGAAAGGGAGTACGGTCATTGATCTCATCAACTGCTCCCCGAAGAGCACCGTTGAGGTCGTCCAGGTTGGTGAAGTCCCTGCCCGCTAGTTTCAGGATTGCCCAGTTGGTGATGACTTTGACCCCGGATTCCACATTGCCTTTATCCTTGGGCCGCAGGGGGCGTGCCGGCAATGCTGCAGTGTTGTAGTGGGTCAAAAACTCCTGATAACTAGTGTTGACCCTGCGTGCCCTATCCCCGGTGGTAATGACATTGGATGCGGTGGAGGCATTATCCGGCACGATGACTTCAGGTACTCCCCCGAAGTAGTCGAAGGCCAGGCGGTGCGCGGCCAGCCAGCTGGGTTGGCGTTGGTCGAGGAAACCGTGGGCGAAGACCAACCCGGAGTAAGGCAAGGTGGCGACGAAGATGCTGACCTTGGTGGTTTTCCTGCTGATCGGGTCGATCAACTGCATTGTCGTTCCAGCCCAATCGACCTGGCAAGTGTGTCCTGGGATGTGGTGGACCCGGGTGGTCAGGCCTTGCGCGGCGATGTGACGGTTGACGAGCTGCCGGAAACGTTCATAGCTGTAGTGCCGAAGCCCTTCAGGTGCGGGGATGTTCAGGTAGTTGGCCCACAGGACGTTGAGTGGGGTTTTCTTCCTGCCGGTTCTGGCTTTTATGATGGTGTCGATGTCGATGGTGACGAATTCACCTGCGGTGGTGGCCCGGCCATCGCCGATCATCAATGCCAGGTCTTCATTGCTGTGGCCCATGATGTGAGCTTCGGTGGTGAGATTGTGTTGGTCGAGTGCTTTACGCGCTTTAGCGATCGTGGCGTGTGCGGCACCGCAGTGGGCTTGGATTGTCCTGTATGAATTGCCTCGAAGAAGCAGAGTCATGATCAACTGGTAGTTGGTCACGGTCCAGGTCCTTTCTAGTGTTCACCTGACCGAGTTGTCGGGTGATACTAGAAGTGTGGGGTCTGACTCCGGTTACCGCTTCACGAAGCTCACCATACTGCTTCACGATTGTCACCACGGTGCTTCAAAATAGCCGTTCCTAACAAAACCGTCACTTGAGAACTCGAGCACATACCCATCGCTATTAAGGAGAGAAATGAAATCTCGCCGCTCGGTATAACGCAAGGAATCAGGAACTGGCATTTGCAATATTTCTCCTTAAAAGCATTAACCTAAGCAAAGTATCTACGTGCAATAGGCATAGCTGACCGGTCTTAGCTCTCAGATTTGGTGTAGTTCTCTATTTATGCTATTAGTTCATATCGGTAAAGTTATCGACCCGTCGCTTTTAGTCTTCGACTGGTCTAATTTTCTCCAATATTTCCAAGTCTTCATTCCACCGAGAGGCGTTTACTGATGTCTTACTTAATTGACTAACCAGGTCACTCTCGAGTGAGGGTGGGACTGCGATTATTAGAAGCTTTTGAGCTCGTGAAGCCCCTACATAGTAAAGGCGCCGCTCTTCCGTCGATTGTCCACGCGACCAGCTTCTAATGAACTCATTAGATTTCTGTGTAACCCGTCTATTTTCAGGTTGATCTAATACCAGAACTACTGATTCGTACTGCTTGCCCTTACTTCCGAAGATTGTATCGAATTCAAAGTTTCCTTGTTTTGGGGGCCTAATTTTATTGAGGACGCTTTGCCAGTCAGCATTACTTGGTGCAAACTTCGCTTGTTGACGTACAAACAGACCAAGCTCTTTCGTACAGACTTCAATAATCCGACGTTTAAATTCATCCTGGACTAGCTCAGTAGGATCACCAACAAAGAAAGCCAGTTTAAGGCAGGCTTCTCTAACCGATAAACCCAAGCTTCCTAAGTGCTCTTCTAGTTTTGGCCTGGCAAGGGGCTCATCTTTCTCGATGTAAAAATTGTCCTGCAAAGCAATAGTCAAACGCTCAATCGACCTGATTAATGCACGATTATCTCCATGAGCGGAAACAATTCCAGAAATTGCGCTAAGGAAATGATGTGATGATTCTGTTCTATAAACCTTTGTCGCTTGTTCGCCACCAGCAGCGCTCGCAGCGGCTTCCCAACCCGTCGCCAAAAACACAGGACTACCAACACCCAACCGCGAAATAGACGGAGTAGAAAGCAGTTTAGTAACCTGACTCGATAATTCTTCGCGTTGCTTATAAGGGAGAACTACTACCCCAATATCATCAACGTTTATCTCTGTGGGGATATCAACGACATTACTGCTAGCTCGTAGCTCGGAAACTAATCCGCAGATCGAAGGCGTACTTCGAAAATTGTGAACCATCCTAATCTCGCGTAGTTTGAGCTCCGTTGCGAGTTCTCTTACTTTTGATGCATTAGTCCCCCGAAATGAGTAAATATCCTGGTCAAGGTCACCAATAAGGGAGATAACTACACCACGCCTGTTTAACTCTCGGAGCAGAGCAAGATCAACAGAGTTACAATCCTGCACCTCATCGACAAGAATTTCTCTGAATCGTGTAGAAATTATGTCTACAATTCTGTAGGGATTATGCTTCAGAACGTACTCCACAATTTCTCGCGCTTCATCATGCGTCATAAATCCTTGACGTACCAATGCTCTTCGTCGTGCGACCATAGCATCTTTGATTTCCTGTACTTGGATCCTAGTCGCTCCGAGGAGCACTCCATTTCTCTTAATGGTCTGAAGTGGATCAGGTTCATTCCAATCAATTTCTGACAGTCCGACAATCGCTTTGGAATTAGAAATGAAGCTGGCCAGTTCTATTCTGGCGACTTTACCAAGATCATCCCACGATTCATGGATGCTAGGTGTAGTCCCGTATTCAGCCTCACAGAACGGACGAGTAAGAAATGTAATTAGGAAGGAATCAATCGTCCCAATAAAGTGAACGCCGTTCTTCTTTCCCGTCTGGTTATCGACTCGAGTTTGAATTTCCTCGGTGGCATTATTAGTAAATGTCAGCACCGGCATCCCCTGCTTTTCTCCCCTCCGCTGACATTGGTGTACAAACCGCCTAGAAATAGTTTCGGTCTTACCTGCTCCAGGCACCGCAACAACAAAAAGACCCTCATCACTTGCCTCGACGAAATCAATTTGTTCTGCCGTTGGCGTGTATTCCCTCACTAATTACGCCTCAGCAATCTTGTCGAGCAGCTCTACTAAATGGTTAGGGATTTTAAATTCGGCATTGGGTTCTTCTGCCAGCTTTACTGCTAAATCGTGAGCAAACTGCCCTTTACCGATATCCAGTGAGTCCGTGCCTCTTACTGAAGATTGCATCATTTCGTACATCTTTAATTTCAAATCTCTATTCGACTTAACGTTGCTCCACTTCACACTCGAATTGGGATGCTGCTGCAAATACACCTCCCCAAGGAAATTGACATTCTCATCGGAATCTCCAAGTAGGGAAACCTCGAGAGTGTATGGGGATTCAGAAACTGTTATTGCCGAGCCACCCACCTTCCGAAGATCTGACGCGCGATTGTATGGTGTCTTCGGGTCTCCACCTGTCGGTTCGATTAAGTTGGGATCTTCATCGGTAAGTACAAATAATGAATCAATGAGCGGAACTACATTCCCGCCAGTTTTCGTAGTAGTCGAAAACGTCATCAGCTTGATATATGGCGCGAAGTCAACGGAACCTAAGCTGACGATTGTAGCTGCTCTAAAAGAGCGGTACTTCGCTTTATTGCCCGCAAAGTGCCTTAGGGCGAGAGCTGGAAGGATTACTGCCTCGGCAATCCCTTCGACCAAAACTACTTTTCTAGAAAAGAGTAGCTCAGCCCTTGTGACATCAAGATATTGATTAATTTTACGGCGGTTCCGCTTGCCCTCAACTCCATCGCCGAGATTTACATCTACAAGAGGAAGCGCAACTGTCCCGTTCGATTGAGTGTTTTTCAAGACCACAATGTCGTCAATCTCTAGTGAGCTTGTGATATTGGGTGAGTGAGTCGTCGCAATAACCTGGATGCGCCCATGCTTTGCGGTATCGGCTTTAGAGTCTCTATCTTCATCTCTATTTTTGACTACCTCATCACCGTTTTGCGCATAGTCACGAAGAAAATCGAGGAGCGCAATTTGTAACTGCGGATGAAGATGTGCTTCTGGCTCTTCAAGAAGCAAGAGTGTTAGCTCTGAATCAGTCGCTAGCGATAATTCAATAAGAACGGTTGAGATGAAGAGTAAGTTGGCATAGCCAAGGCCGGATGAGGCCAGTTCAATTGGATCAACGCCATTCTCCGCCATTTTGAGACGAAGGCCTCTGGCTAGACTTTCAATACTCGGTGTCTGAAATCCCAGTTCTACTGCTTGTCCTCTAATGGAGTCAGTGAGACCAGATAGATGCTCCTGGATCGAGCTTTGTATTAAATTAACCGGTTCTTTTTCTAGTAAACTTTTGAATCCCTCAGAGGCTGCTTTAACAAATTTTTCTTGTTCGCTCTGACTAAGCATCGACCGCAAAATTATCCCTAGTCCACGACCATTTCCAGAGTCGAGGTGCTGTTTTGCGTCACGTAATGGAGCCAGGTAGACATGGTTAATTTTTGATCGATTTTCTGGCTCCGCATCAACACCTTCAAGTGGCCCTGCAGTACGTTTGCGGATTCCTCTTGGAGCCTGCTGAGTCGCCGGAGTGTAACTTGTCTGAAAATGAATATTGCCAGTTTTCGCATCCAGGCCAGAAATAAGCAAAGCTTTCTGAAAATTGCTAGCGCCAGCAAGTTTTATACTTATATTAATTGCAGCTTTGGTTTCCCTTGTTCGGTCATCTTCTGAGAAGTACCTTGTGGATTTGCTGCTAAGTGGGTCTGTAGCGAGACGGAGCGCATCAATGACGTTTGACTTTCCGGAGTTATTTTCTCCTACAAGGAGAGTAATTCCTGGCCGCAAAGGGACGGTCACCGACTCACAAGACCTGAAATTTGAAATAACCACCGAGTCAAGCCAGAGCCCACCCTGGTTGTTCTTATCGCTTACTTGTTGTTCAGGCATTTGTTCTAACTCCCAATAACCGATATGCCTTAGCAAATCGCATAGATTTATTAGACCTATTTTACCAATTCAGGAAGCAGAGTTGCGTTTTAGTCTTTGACCTCGACCTATGACTATTGACCTGAACCATTTATGAATGCCATAGAAAGCAAAGTATTTGAATTATCTCAAGAATTATTACCTTCTGATAGGAATTAAGTCGCTACCCTAGGGTTACTGTACGGCTCCCCTTCTGGTGAAAATATGGAAAAAGTAATAAGCACCATTAGGTCAAGGCTAAAAGACCCAATCGCTGGAACTTTTTATCAGTTACACCGGCCAGGGGCTTGTTTTAAATGCAGTAAACTAGCCTGGAAGGGCTTTTCCATGCCCCCGAGTTTTATTCTTCGCTCGACCACTTCTCTTCAGAAAGTGGTGAAGCATCCAATCTATTCCTGCGCTCACGCCAATCTGCCATGTGCCGATCCATGAGCGCAACGAAAGCATCGCCGTGACCGGTCTCGAAATAGTGCATCATTTCATGAACGACAATGTACTCAATCGCCTCGGGCTCTTTTTTGGCTAGCTCAAGGTTGAACCAGATGTGCCGAGAGTTTCGGTTGCATGAACCCCACTTGGTTTTCATACGCCTAATAGTCCACTTGGGGACTTGGACGTTAAGCTTCTTCTCCCAAGTAGAAATCAGAGGCGGAATCTCGACCTTGAGAATATCCCGGTACCAATCCTCCAGCTTACGGAATCGGTAGTCCCGGCTAATCTCCGCTGGAGTGCGAAGCTCAAGCCGGTTGCCGTTAATGGCAAACGACGTACGCCCAGGCTGTTCGATGACACGCAGGCGAAAACGCCGACCCAACACATAATGAGTTTCACCTTCAACCATCAGACGTTTTGTCTGACGATCGGCAGTAGCAAACCGCTTCTGTTCCTTACGAATCCAGGTCAGCCGCTGAATCACTGCTAGACGAATCTGCTCCTCGTCATACTGCAATGGTGCAGAAACTCGAACCTGCCCTTCTGGAGGATAAACAGAAATATGAAGATTTTTAATGTCCTTGAATGAGACCGCTACCGGTGTTCCAGAAACTTCTAGAGCTAGGTTACTTGTATTCATCCTGCATCTTTACGAGGTTAAGGAGATCGTCAATTCGGTCAAATTCATCGCCCAATGACTTGGCTAATGCTCGCTTAACTACGCGCTCCTTAATAGGCTTTCCCACCCAATTGTGAGGCTTGGAAGTCAGAATTACGTTATCTAGCTCAAGCACCAAAGACTCACTGAAACCAAAATCAAATAGCGAGCGCATCGCCGGGGTGTTAATTGAAGCGGGAAGTGAGCCATCTCCTCGATCCTCAACCTGTCGGCCAACCTCAAGAATCCGCTTCAGATACTCCTTGTACTCCAGAACTCCCTTACGCCAGTCCTCAAGAACTGAATCAAGCAACTTACTCATTTTCTCGTAATACGCAGGGTTAATGTCGTGCTTATCGATGATCGTTGAGCGAACATTGTTAGCCACAGCAGCGGCGACTGCTTCCTTATCCTTGCGCATATTTGGAGGAAGTTTTTTAATCGCCTTCTCACCATTCTTCAGGATCAATTCAACGAGGCTAACACCAGAGAAATCGGTGATCAACACAGACTGATCAGCTTGAATGTAATGATCGAGCAAATGACGCATCCCAGCCTCATACTGCTTGAAATCAACATTCTCCCCAGCACCAATCTTTACCTCGGTACGGATATTGATGAAGTCGGAAATCTCCTTACGGATCTTCTCTGCATCGGCACCGCTGTAGCCAGCTTCAGCCATATCATTGGCGATATTGGCATAGGCACGGCTAACTGCGGCCACAGACTTATAGAGCTCTACGCGCTTCTGCTCATTCACCTTGATCTGCTCAGCATTGCCTGGCTCGACAGAAACGAAATAATGCTGGTATTCAGAGGAGGATTTTGGTGGAGCAACAGGCTCAACCAAGGCACGAATCCGCTCCAAGGCCGCGTCGAGGTCTTCCCTACCCCGCTCAATGCGATTGGTCAGCAGGCCATTGACATCCTCTTTGTCATAACCACCAAGTGCATCGGAAGTGTAATCATCAATCGCGCTCTCGAGCGAATTGAAAAGGTCACGGTAGTCGATGATGTAGCCATAATCCTTAGAATCACCATCAAGACGATTGACTCGGCAAATAGCCTGGAAGAGACCGTGATCCTTCATATTCTTATCGATATATAGATAAGTGGCACTCGGAGCATCAAAACCAGTCAGAAGCTTGTCCACAACAATCAGCAGGCGCATCTGCCCTGGCTCTTTGGTGAACTGCTCTTTAACCTTCTTCTCGAACTCTTCAACGCGCAGAACGGCAGTCTCTTCTGGCTCATTGAAGTAGCGTGAGAGCATCCTGCGATAAGTGTCATACTGGCGAATTTTTTCAGTCTTGCCCTCGCCAGAGTCTTCCTTGGAAATATCCGAGGCATTAGGAACATAGCTGGTGACAATAGCGCACTTACCAGCTAGATCAGTCTGCTCGAACAAGTCATAGAACTTGCAGGCTTGGTAAATACTCGAGCCAACCAACATGGCATTACCAGTGCGATCCATCAACCGTGGCCTGGTCTCCATGTCAATCAAAATGTCATTGACTATCTGACGTGCACGAGGCTCAGAGGTAGATACCTTCTGGATATTGCCCCAACGCTTTTTAAGCTCGGCTTTGCTGAGGTCGGTCATACCATTGGTTTTGAGATCAAACCATTGGTCAATCTTCTCAGGGCTGGTGATGAATTGGTCGATATTTCGTGGCTCATAAGACAGGTCTAGAACCACACCGTCGTTGACGGCTTCATTGAACTTATAGGTGTGGATGTATGAACCAAAGGTCTCAATACTGGTTGCTTTATCTTTTTTCAGAAGTGGCGTTCCAGTAAAACCAATAAACATAGCATCGGGCAGAATTTCCTTCATTGCCTTATGCATCGTGCCAGACTGGGTTCGGTGTGCCTCATCCACAAAGACAAAGATATTGCCTTTGGCCTTGAAGTCTGCAGGTAGATTAGCTTTGAGCTGGGCAATGTAGTCTTCTGTTGCCTCAACTTCAGACTTCGTCTTATCTGCCACACCAAACTTGTGCACCAGGGAGCCGATCAGCCACTGTTCGCTGGTGTTAAGGGTATTGATCAGGTCGATGCCGCTCTTGGTGCGGTACAGAACTTCGCTAACGCCCTTGAATACCTTCTCAATCTGTTCATCGAGCTCGGTTCGGTCGGTAATCAGCAAGACTCGAGCGTCTTTCTGGTTCTCGCGAATCCATTTTGCCAGCCACACCATTGTGAGGGATTTTCCTGAACCCTGGGTATGCCAGATGATGCCATTTTCACGCTCTGCAATGCGTTTTTGAGCGGCCTTAATGCCAAAGTATTGGTTGTGGCGAGGCCCTTTTTTAACACCACGGTCAAAGACGATGAAATCATGAATAAGCTCAAGGAAGCGAGTCTTATCTACCATCTGGAGAAGAGCGCGGTCGAGAGGATTAGCATTCTCAAACCCTTCCTCTTTCCACTCCAGCCAATACTTTTCCGGTGAGTCAATTACGCCATAGCGAAGACCTTCAATGTCGTTACCGGCGAAGACATACTGCACGGTTGAGAAGAAGTGACGGATAAAGTCCTTCTTCTGGTTACCAATTGTCTGACGAATACCCTCAGAGACATTTACTAGCGAGCGCTTCAGTTCAATCGTGCTAATGGCAATGCCGTTGATATACAGCACGATATCTGGGCGCTTCTTATTAACTCCCTGGATAGAGACCTCTTCCGCGAAAGCAAAATGATTGTTAGTAGGAGTCTTCCAGTCGATGAGGTAGACGGACTCAGTCTGCTCACCAATACCAGCCTTCTCCTTCGCACCGTATCGCAGGATTGAATAGACTTCCTGGTTCGCTTCATACAGGTCACGACCAGCACTTAGTGTCGATGCTTTCTGAAGGTGGCTAACAGCGCGATTAATCAGTCTTTCATCGTATCCGCGAGCTCGTAGGTTTTGTTCCAGCAAGCCGACCTCGATATTTGAATTGCCTTGGCGATGCTCCCAATTGCCGAGATACTCAAATCCGAGTTGGTCTCTAAGTAGCTCAACTACTCGATTCTGGGTCTTGCGCTCAATTTGTCCTAGGTTGCTCATGCTTTCACCTCCTGATCTAGCGGCAAACGCACCCGACCAGTGAGGAGCTGTTGCATCATGCCTTGTTTAATATCTTTGACTTTGGCGAGCTTTTGTTCAAGGAGGGAGATCTCTTTATCTAGCGTAAGAAGTACTTGCCCGATAGCCTCTTGCTCGAACATTGGGGGAATCTTAAACTCCAAGTTTTTTACTACATTCCATTCAGCTCTGGGCATATGGGTACCAGCACCCTCGCTGGCAGTATTAACAAACTCGTCAGTCTCCACGAGATACCTCAGGTATTCACTAGTGACCTGGTGCTTTGGTTTCAAGACCCAAAATTCTGTCGAGCATAATCCAGGACTTGTGGCCAGTAGATATTTTCGAAGGTAAGACCTTAACTTGCCAAACAAGACATCGCCGGATTCAAAGTAACTTTTCATTGAGGTTGCTTCTGAAGAGCTTCGACTAAATAATAAAGTTCCCGTTCCTTGACCGATTTGGTCCATTTCGATCAACAGAGTCTCTGATGAGACTTTCGCAGGCCATGCCTTCTTGCTGCTAGGCTCGCATAGATCAACTACCTTGAATTGTTTCCATTTACCCCCGAACCCAGGTAATCGAGTGCGACCAGTCAGGAGTTGTTGCAATACTCCCTGTTTGATATCGCGCTTCTTTGAAATCAAGCCATCTATTGCAAGTAAGTATTTATCAATTTTCTTTAGCGTGGATGAAATATTCTCTTGCTCTGACCGAGATTTGGGAAGACCAACCTCAAAACCCTGAATCCTTCCTAGGGCAAGTTTGGGTTGAGCACCGACAGTTTGAACTGCCAAAATCTCAGACTGAATCGTGTCAGACATAAGAAAATATTGAAGATAGTCGATGTCGCACTTAATTCCAGTTAGACGATCCGCATTCTCGGTCAGATTTGCACCATCAAGCTTTTTTGGAATTCGACCTACAATTCCAAGAGTTCCTGCAACACTAATAAAGATATCATCGGCAAAAATTCTGTACCGAGAAATCAGGGGCGCTACATCATCCGGCACATAATGTAGGTCATCTAAGGAGACCGATCCTGGATACATGTCACTAACCCTGATGTAAGGAAATCGAGTCTTATTTTTTGTTAAAGATTTCCCTTTTGGCAAACGCTTTCCACCGCGCACATCTGCAATATCGGAAACTCGGACAGTTTCCCAAGTAGAGCTAGTCATTCATGAGCCCCAATAGTTGAAAAATTTCTGCGCCCTCTTTTTCAGCGAATTCATGTTGTCTTGCAACATCTCCAAGAGTCTCTTTATATCGAACACCTAATGTGTTTAGTCTAGAAACTAGGCCTTGTATTAAGACGTTTACAGCGGCATCAATACGTTCTGCAACTGTAGAATTCCATTTAGCCACAACAACTATCTGTTTGATTTCTGAAACCAAGATCTCTGGGTATTTCCCTAGCACTGCTTCATCAAGCTCAGCCTGTGTTTCCTTGACTGCCTTCTTTGCCTTGTCGTCAGCAGCATAAAGCTTGGAGACTGTGTTAAGCGCAGTAATCTCTTCAGCCTCGCCCTCGAGCTTGGCGGCCTTTAGCCGTTTAGCAACTAAGGCCTTAGAGATCTTCTCGTCCTCCATTGCTTCGGCTAGTAATCCGTCTTCACCAGCGTTCTCCTCCAAGAAGGATTCGAGCTCCTGAGCCGCCTGGTCAGCCTGCGCGATCAGGTCGTCTAGGTTTCGCTGGTCATCGGCAAAATAACGATCAACAATCAGCTTCGGTGGAATCAAATCCATCTTGAACTTGGAAGCCTTCTTGCCGGTACCGATAACCAGATCAGGTTCTTCCTTGAGCTTGCGCTCCTTATCGTCAATCGCAAGACGTGGCTTAGATGCTTCAACCCAGCCCGAGCCCATAATTAGGACTACATCATCGTGCATGGACTCATGCCAATAAGACATAAACTGCTCATAAACAGCGTATTCATCAAGCAGTGGTACGTTTTTGAACCGTGCCAATAAGTCCTCAGAGATTTCAGCAATCAAATCGTTCGGTACGGTTTCTGCGCCCACAGACTCTAGGGGCTCGCGCCACTGAGATTTCCACTCTTCGGTAATTGCATCGACCTTAGAAGAGAATTCCTTAAAATCCTCAGAGTTAAGAATCGTCTGCTGAACGTCCTCAGGTTCAATCGCAAGATCGCTATAGCCTGGACGGTTTTCCTTAAACAGCGCAGTTCGCAGGTTTGGGAACGCGTTCCAGTACTCATTCAAGAGGTCTAGGTCGCGGTTTGGAATGCCGCCATTGAGGTGAGCGTCAAGATCCTGCAGATCTTCTGGCTCAGAGGAGTCAATATAACGTGGAATATTAAGGTTGTAATCGTTCTTCTCATCCGAGATCTCACCCATCGGAACCATTCGAGAATAGCCATCTATCTCGAGCTGGTTATTGAAGGTGGTCACAACCTGGTGAATATCACGACTACGCAGACGGTTCTTGTTGCCATCTTTAATAAAGCCCTTGGATGCATCGATCATGAAGATGCCAGTACGTGCCTGAGCATTTTCCTTATCTATAACGATGATGCAGGCTGGGATACCGGTGCCGTAGAACAAGTTGGCAGGAAGACCAATAATTCCCTTGATATATCCGCGTCGGATAAGTTCCTTACGGATCGTGGCTTCCGCATTTCCTCGGAATAGCACTCCGTGGGGCAAAATGATCGCACCCTTGCCCGTGCTCTTCAGAGAAGTCAGGGCATGAAGCAAGAAAGCGTAGTCGCCGTTCTTCTCCGGAGGCATGCCAAGCTCAAACCGGCCATACTCTTCTTCAAGGCCATTGCTCCAGGCCTTAACTGAGAACGGTGGGTTCATGACGACATAATCGAAAGTCTGCAGGCGATCACCTTCAACAAACTGCGGGTTGGTGATAGTGTCGCCCTTTTCGATCTCTGCAGTCTCGTTATTGTGCAGAATCATATTCATCTTCGATAACGCCCAGGTGGCGTTATCTTTTTCCTGACCGTAAATGGTCATACCTCGAGGAGCTTCTGCCGCAGCCTTTAAAAGCAACGAACCTGAACCTGCCGCTGGGTCATAAACAGTCTCGTCTTGGCTGGTGCTTGCTCCAATACCAACAACTTTGGCCAAGATACGAGACACCTCGGCAGGGGTATAGAACTGGCCTTTGCTCTTGCCAGATTCGGTGGCGAAGTGACGCATTAGGTACTCATAGGCATCGCCTAGAAGGTCGTCACCTTCAGCACCTGAGCTGCGGAAGTCGATGTCATTGAAGATCGTAACTAGCTTGGAGAGCCTATCTTGCATCTCCTTGCCCTTGCCAAGCTTCTCTTCGTCGTTAAAGTCGGCAACGTCAATTACATTGCGCAGACCATTAGCTTCAGCGAGCTTGGCAATAATCTTATTGAGCTGATCGCCGATATCCTTTTCGCCTTTGGCGGCGAGCATATCGTCGAAAGAGCCGCCCTCTGGGACATCAATGAGGCTATCCGGATCAGACTTAGCCTTATCCGAGACGTATTTAACGAAGAGCAGAGTGAGAATGTAGTCCTTGTACTGACTAGCATCCATGCCGCCACGAAGCTGATCAGCACTAGCCCAAAGTGAGGAATAGAGGTCAGATTTTTTAAGAGCCATTACTTTGCCACCGCTTTCAACAACTTGGCCAGAACTTTTGTGCCTTGCATTTTCTTAACCATTACTTCCCCTCCTCCGCGCGCAGTGGCCATTCAATATTAGGATTTAATATTACTGTCTCGTCGAACGTGGACCTGATAGGAGCCTTGTACCTGCAACTCGTGTCGGCACAGACCAGCCTCATCAATTAAGTACAAAGGCCTCAAGTAAACCACTGACCAGCACCTTTAAACTTTGAATGAAGCACTCATCCATAATTGAGAATCTAAGAATATATCGAACCCTAGTTTGAAGGTTCATCGCTACAGCTTAATATTCATATACACCCACAAATAGAAATGAGGTGACAACATGTCCATGAAAGCAACCAAGCCAGCACCGCTACTTCCTCCAGGAACCTACATCGAGGAGTGGATGGAAGAGCATCCTCAAATCACTCAATCAGATGTCGCCAAGCGCCTAGGAATCTCAACAGGTCACCTCGGTCAGGTTATCAATGGAGATGAGCCGATTTCTCAAGATCTAGCCACCCGATTGGCTGCCTTGACTGGATATTCAAAAGAGTTCTGGCCTACCTATCAGGCACGTTATGAAGCCCGCAAAGTAGTAACTCACCAAAATACGCGCCAAGTCAAGGAATCTTAAGAGCAAAGCCCTAGCTCCCCACCACCGCCCTCACAGCAGCAGCCATCGCAACATGCCCAGCCTGCGTCATGTGCTCGGGGTAAGAGTCAGTATCAAAGCCCTCAAAGTCTGCCCAACGCTGCGCCGGAGCAACGCAGGCGGTGTGTTCGGCGGCATCAACAGGCATCACATAATCGGCACCATTGCGGGTGGCGGCCTCGGCAATTTTTTGGTTCAAAGAATATGAGAGCTCCAAAGCCCATTGCTGATCTTCAGGCGATACCGCAGCCAACTCCGGACACTCCCCCGCCGCCAACAACAACATATATCCGGTGGTTACTACCTGCGCCTGCGGTGAGCGCGCATGGATCTCAGTGTAAACATCATCCAGATTGGGGCCCAGATCATTAAAATCAATGAACACTTGATCCCGGCAGTCCTCGGTGCTGCCTTCCATTTCGGCACGGATACAGCCGGTGACATCACCAAAACCAACATCATTAGCGCCAATGGTCAACGTAATCAGTTTGGTATCAGAGCTAAGCTCATCAAATTGTGGCGCAAGCGTACCTTCATCGGTATCGCGCGTATTAAAAAGATCGCCAATCATGCCGCCCTGGCAGCTCACATCATCAACGTTGGGATCCACTAGCTGCGGGTAATTCCCCTCAGTACGCAGGCAAAAGGAATCGCGCAGTGGGCTAAATCGCGATGCGGTCGAGGCATAGGAATCACCCAGGGCAACGTAATCGCTCGTGTTTGTCGACGCCCCCGCACCAGAAAACACCACGCCCTCATGCAAGGTTAAGCTTGCCGGCGCAGCGCTACATGCGCTGAGTGCAAAGACACTAAGAAGGGTGCCGACTAAATATTTCATACCCTTCTTTGTATTCTTCTTTTGCTTAAATTCCGATTAGCTCCGAAGCAATAACATCGGAAAGGCAGATGGTGCCATGTGGTTCGCCCCGGAAGAGGAGGAGATGATCGGCATTAATGATGACTTCGAGCTGACGTTCAAGGGTGAAAGTCTCCCAGACCTTCATTTCATTTGCGCGGATTCTTAATCCCATTTTCCTTCTCCTCTCATAACTTCCCGGAACAAACATTGTGTGCTTCAAATCACTTTTAGTAATTCTTGCGTTATAGGTCATCTTAGGGGGTGGATGAAGAAAAATTGTAGCCGAGGACCATTATTACCCCGTTTCAACCCCGAAAATCACCCCTGATCAGGCGTAATATGAAGCTTCCCTCACGTTCCAACTCGGACATTTGCCCCACTTCCCAAACATAACGGGGGTACTGTTTTTATTGCAAAAAACCGCCACCCCGCACGTTTTGGGTGCGGGGTGACGGCAGAGGGCGGCGTCGAAAAGCGGTTTAGGCTTGGCGCTTTTCATAACCCATGCGAGGCCTAAAGCCCTGTGGGTGCTTGAGCTGGGCGACGGCATCCGCGATGACCATGCGGAAACGCTGGTTGGCCACCGGCATATTGGAAATTGGAAGCCAGGCGACCTCGGTGTTTTCATCATCAGCCACAAAAGGCTCGTCAGAACCAATAACCGCGCAGCGCATGGCGGTGTCCATATAGCTGGAAACGTCACCATTTTCATAGGTGACAGGCCCAACCATGCCCACGCCGAGCAGCGCTTCCACGGAAACGTTGAGGCCGGTCTCCTCCAGCACCTCGCGCTGGGCGGCAATATGTGGCTGCTCGCCCGGATCAACGATGCCAGTCGGCGGAGTCCACTCGCCATTATCGGCGCGCTTAACCAGCAAAACGTCTGGGACTACGTGGAATGGGGATCCCGGGGGGACGTCACGGATAATCACAGCGGTCACCGAAGGCAGCCACAAAGGCTCATGGCCGATGTGCTCACGCAATTTAACAATAAAATCTGGGATCGCCACGGGCGCTCTCCCCTTTCCCTCTTTTTAAGCAGTTTTATTTAAGGCTACGCCATGTGCCACAACAGCTTTAAAGGCCAGGTCCCGCAAGCGGGGAACCTGGCCTCAAGCGCTTTTCGACGAAACTTTTCGACGGCGCTACTTCACACTGTTATTTAACGGTGGAGTTAGCGATGGAGTCCACAATGAACTGCTTGACTGCCTCGGTATCATTTGGCAGTTCGATGACCTTGAAGGGAGCATCCATAATCTTGGCAAAGCGTTCTGGCATTTCCGGCTCAGTGCCGATGGCCTCGACGATGGTATCGGCAAACTTCACTGGCAGCGCGGTTTCCAGCACGATAATCGGGGTGGAAATCTCCGCAGCCCACTGACGGGCAACGTGCACGCCATCGGCGGTGTGGGGATCAATCAGCACGCCGGTGTTCTTGTGAACATCTGCGATGGTTGCCACGCGGTCAGCATGGGTGGAGCGACCGGAAGCAAAGCCATATTCTGCTGCAGCCTTAGGGAACTGAGGATCTTCTGCAAGCGAGAATCCGCCCTGGCGGACCTGGGTGCCAAAAAGATCATTCACACGAGCGGCATCGCGGCCGAGCAGATCGAAGATGAAACGCTCGAAGTTGGACGCCCTGGAGATATCCATAGATGGTGAGGAGGTCTCGTAGGTGTCTGCCGAGCTGCGCACGCGGTAATCGCCGGTGCGGAAGAACTCATCAAGCACGTCATTTTCATTGGTGGCAACGATCAGGCGATCGATGGGCAGACCCATGGAACGTGCGATGTGACCTGCGCAGATATCGCCGAAGTTACCGGTTGGAACCGAGAAGCTGACCTTTTGATCATTGCTCTCAGTGGTGCGAATCCAGGAGGAAACGTAGTACACAACCTGAGCCATTAGGCGTGCCCAGTTAATGGAGTTCACAGCACCAATGCGCTGCTCACGCTTGAAGTCTGCATCCGCAGAAACAGCCTTGACCACGTCCTGGCAATCATCGAAGACGCCGTCGAGGGCAATATTGAAGATATTTGGATCATCCAGGCCAAACATCTGGGCCTGCTGGAAAGGAGTCATGCGTCCAGCTGGGGTCAGCATAAAGACGCGGATGCCCTCGCGGCCGCGCATGGCATATTCCGCAGAGGAGCCGGTATCACCAGAGGTAGCGCCGAGGATGTTGATGGTTTCATCGCGGCGGCGCAGCTCATATTCAAAAAGCTCGCCGAGCAGCTGCATGGCCATATCTTTAAAGGCTGCAGTAGGGCCTTCGGAAAGGTGGCCGAGGAAGATATTTCCTTCCAGCTTAGTTACTGGAACGATTTCTTCACTGGAGAACTTAGGGAAGGTATAAGCACGGGCGGTGATTGCCTTGATGTCTTCTACTGGGATGTCATCCACAAAGAGGCTAATAACCTCGGCCGCCAGTGCTGCATAACCTTCGTTGGCAAGCACCTCGCGCCACTTGGTTAAGGTGGCATCATCAAGCTGTGGATATTCTGCAGGCAGATAGAGGCCACCGTCTGGGGCTAGGCCACCGAGCAAAATATCGCTAAAGCGGGCAGGGGTACGGCTAGAATCACGCGTCGAAATGTAGTCCACGCCTTCTAGACTATCCCAAGGGGTGACACAATACTCCCCCATGGTGTCCCAAATTTTGCAGAATTACTGACTAAAGCGCTGTGATCACCTAGAGTGTTCCTGATCACTCTTCGCCATAGTTTTAGGATGTGCACACATGGCTACCCCAACTTCCTCTCCTCAAGGCACCGAGCACGGCGTTTCCGCAGCTGCCGGTGACTCCGCTGTCGCCGGTGCCGGTGCTGGTGCTGCTGGCGCTCCTGGCGCTGCTGCAGAGAAGTCTTCTCAATTAACTGCTATTGAGCTGCTTAACCCAGAACCAGTATCCAAATGGAACCTCTATGTTCTCATCGGCTGCTGCGTTCTTGTTGTGGTGCTGGTCTTCTTAGGTCCCTGGATTTACCCACATGTTGCTGAACTCACTGCAACTTTGTGGAATGCCTCCTAAAAAGCCTTTTGCATCGAAGAAATAACTAAATGACCCCTTGGTATTACATTTTAGGCATAGGGGTCTACCCTAAATACTTGTGAAGAATACAGATCAAAAAGCTTCGCCCAATCCCAAAGAAAAAGTCACCGCACGTGCAGTAATCGTGTGGGCTGCAGCCTGTCTGGTTTATATCGCCGCAGTGACCAGCCGCACCAGTTTTGGTGTGGCCGGCGTTGAGGCGATTGATCGTTTCCAAGTAGATGCAACCCGCATTGCAGTATTCACCTCTGTGCAGGTAGGCGTATACGCCTTTGCCCAAATCCCCATGGGCATGCTCATTGATAAATTTGGCCCCCGCAAATTGCTGGCCATCGGCGCCCTCATCATGGGTGTGGGCCAAATCATCTTGGGCCTAACAGATGCTTATGGTGTAGCCATTATCGCCCGTGTGCTCATTGGCGCCGGCGATGCATCCATCTTCCTTTCGGTGATGCGTATTTTGCCTTCCTGGTTCCCACTGAAGGCCACCCCGATTTTCACCCAGCTCACCACCAGTTTGGGCCAGCTGGGACAGTTCATTTCCGCCGTTCCTTTCCTGGCGCTTTTGGGTGCTTCAGGTTGGACCACTGCCTTTGTGAGCCTGGGCGCAGTTGTTTCCATCATCGCCCTTGCAGCACTCATCGCAGTGCGTGATACCCCGGCAATCCCGGCGGCGCAGGCTGCTGAAAAGGCTGCTGCGAAAGCTCAGACCAAGCCCGCGGAAACCAGTGTCACACCGGTGAAAAATAGCCTGGGCACCAGCCTCAAGCTGATTATTAGAAACCCTTTGTGCTGGCAGGGATTCTTTATCCACTACACCCTGATGTTGTGGCTCAACGTATTTAACCTCATGTGGGGTCTGCCCATGATGACCTTGGGCATGGGACTTTCCACCTCAACAGTGGGTATTGTGCTCACCGTCAGCACGATTTGTTTGGTATTCGCTGCACCCGTTATGGGCATTATTTCTGCACGTACTGGCTACCGTCGCGATGTTGTTGCCATCGGTTTTTCTTTCATTCAAGCCCTGGCCTGGATTATCTTCCTCTCTTCCGAGACTCCACGTGGCGTAACCGCAATTGTGCTGGTCAATATTGCGATGGGTCTCACCACCGCTGCGTCCAACTTTGGTTTTGATAGCATCCGCGAGCGCCTAGATCGCAATATTCTGGCTGCTGGCACCGGCTTGGCCAATATGGGTGGTTTTATTTCCGCCATGGCTGCAGCTCAAATTGTGGGCATTTTGCTCGACCACTCCGCACATGGAAATACCTACACCTGGCATGATTTCCGCCTTGCTTATATCGCGGTCATCATTATCTGGCTCCTAGGCGTCTTGGGATTTGTGGTGGCTCGCCTAAAGGGTGGTCCCGGTCGCCGTATGGTGACCACGATCCGCCACGCCTCTCACTAAAATCCTCCCGGATACAGCAAAGCACCCCAGGGGCGGTGGCCACTGAGGTGCGGGGATGCGTCGAAAAGCGCGGGTTTTTAGAAGCGACGGCCTGGACCGAAGGGGCCAAATGGGCCGCCGAAGTTGCCATAACCTGGGCCGTGTCCGCGGCCGCGGGAGGCGATTAGGCCCTGCACGAAGTTGTTGACAGCCTCGCCGATCTCGCCGACGACATCCTCGGTGTAGGGGCGCTCATCGCGGTGACGGCGCGGACGAGGCTCATCATCTTCATCGATGAGGTCCTCCACATAAATGGGGCCTTCCTCGCCGATGCCCTCATACTCCATCTCGGCGTCCTCGAATGGAGGGAAAACATCGTCGGGCTCAAGATCGCCATCAAACTCAATGCTGAGGACATTGCCCTCAAAATTGATCTTCTCATCGGCATCAACGCCGAGCTGATGGGCATAACCGATTACTGCGGAAAGCTCCGCAAAAGTAGCATCTGAAAGGTCGATAGAAAGCTTAATTGCCATGGTGAAATCCTTGCTGTCGGGAGTGCGAACCTGCTCTTGCCTCCGACAGTACGTCCACCCACCGAGGCTGTAAACCGCTTAGGGGCAAAGATCAGGGAATTCCCCTAAACCTGTTAGCAACCCCGATTGTGTGGGACCCTAGCCAAGGGACGCAAAAACCTGCTGGTTAAAGCTAAAAGCCAGGGCTGCTTCCGCCAACATTGTCGCGTGTTCCGCAGGCGTGAGCGTGAGTGCATCAAGCTGGGCACGGTAGGAATCCTTATAGGGCTTGATCTTGCCGATGTCGGAAAATTCATAAAAGCTCAAAGCCTCCGCACCGATCCCATATTCGCGGCCGACCAACCGCGCAATTACCTGCCCGCCAGAGAGATCGCCCAGGTAGCGGACATAATGGTGCGCCATAAGGCACGGGAAATCCGCAGCCGCGGCGATCTCATTGAGGCGATTTACATACCGGGTCGTGGCAGCGGTGGGTGCCACCTGAGCCCGCCAGCCGGCGTGGCCGTGGAGGGCGTCAAGGTCTTTTTCAAGCGCTTCTCGACGTTCCAATCGGCGGTCTAACAACACCTTGGAACGCGGGTCCTCGCTGCACCTTCGCACTGCGCCCTCCAATGCGGAGTAGAAAAGCCAGCTTTGTTCCTGCAATGCGATAAATGCTGCTTGATCCAGTTTTCCGCCCAGCAAATCACTAATAAAAGGTGAGTATTCCGCACTCTCATGGGCCTTAGCGGTATGCCTGCGCAGATCTTCCGAAAGGCTGCGGGCGTTTAGGTGAGTTTCATCTTTAAGCGAGGTAGACATGGCTTTCCTTCAGTGTGGAGTTTTGGTGGGTGGCGGCAATTCCTGGTTGCCTGGGTTTTCAGCGCGCCAGGTTTTGCCGGGTTTCCGGGCTTCCGGGCCACTGGGTTTCCGGGGCGGCGGGTTTACCGGCCCACCTTTTCCACTTAGGTTAGCCTTTGCTACCTATGATGGATATGGGTAAATAGTTGGAGCTTTTACCCAATTCCCTCTCAAACGCTTTAGCGTGCTTTTCCTGAACTCCTTAAACGCGCTGTTCCATGCCGTCCACGCCCCAGAAGACCTCGTCTACAACCTGGCGACTCTTGCGGGTGACCTTGAGGTAGTGCTCCAAATACTCCTGGTATTCATCAGGATCCCAGCCGGAAGCACCTGCTACCTGCGCCAACTGTGGGCCAGGGGTGGGCAGCTGATCCGCCTTTTTCCCCTTGACCAATACCAAAGCGTTGCGCGCAGCAGTTGCTGTGAGCCACGCTTCGCGCAGGATCTGAGCCTGGTTGGGGCTAATGATCTCCTTTTGCTCCACTACGTCCAGGACTTCAAGGGTAGAAGTGTTGTGCAGCTCAGGAACCTCGTGGGCGTGCAACATAGTGAGCAACTGCACGGTCCACTCAATATCAGAGAGCGCTCCCCTACCAAGTTTGGTGTGGGTGTTGCGATCGGCGCCGCGTGGCAGCCTTTCACTATCCACGCGGGCTTTCATGCGACGCACATCTCTGATTTGTGACTGGGAGGCGCCATTTTCTGGGTAACGGAATCTATCGATCGACTCGAGGAATTCAATACCCAATTCCTTATCGCCGGCTACCCACGCAGCACGCAGCAAGGCCTGAATTTCCCAGGTCTCACCCCATTTTTCGTAGTAGTTAACGTAGGATTCGATGGTGCGGACCACAGCACCGGAACGTCCCTCGGGACGCAGGCCGAGGTCAACTTCCAAAGGTGGATCTCCCGAAGGCTTGGCCAGACGGGCACGCATAGAATCACAGATATCAATCGCCCAGGTGATGGCATCATGTTCAGCAACGCCTGGAGCTGGTTCGCACACAAACATCACGTCAGCATCTGATCCATAACCAAGCTCTGCACCACCTAGACGCCCCATGCCGATAACAGCGATCTTGGCTTGCACCTCATTTGGCTTTTGTGGATCATTAAGCGCAGCTCGGATTTCTGCATCGAGGGCAGAATCGAGTACCGCATCCCACACCATTGACAGGCTCCAGCACACTTCCTGCACGGTGAGCATGTTGAGCAAATCGGCGGAGGCAATTCGGGCGAGCTCTTGGCGACGCAGCGAGCGGGCGGCTTGAATCGCGCGATCTGGCGAATCATGGCGTGACACTGTTGCCTTAAGCGCCTTAATCACCTGGTCAGGGGCAGTAGCCAGGAGCTTTGGACCGGTTGCTTCATCGCCCAATTGCTTCACAAAATCCGGAGTGGAAATAATGAGCTCCGAAATATAGGGAGAGTTACCCAAAATACGCATGAGGCGTTGGCCCACGATGCCTTCATCGCGCAGCATGCGGAGGAACCAGCTGCGGTCGAGGGCAGCATCAGAAAGCTTGCGATAATTTAGCAGGCCAGCGTCTGGATCGGCGGTTTGTGAAAGCCATTCCATGAGCGTTGGCAGGAGCATGGACTGGATCTTTGCCTTACGGCTGGCTCCCGCAGCCAAGGCAGTCAGGTGCTCATAGGCACGTACTGGGTGCTTATAACCCAATGCTGCCAGCTGGAGTTTTGCCGCTTCTGGGGAAAGCTTGATGGCATCCACACTGAAGTTGACCACCGAGTTAAGCAGTGGTCGGTAAAATAGCTGGCTGTGCAAGGATTGAATCTGCAGACGCACTTTACGCAGGTGGTTTTCCATCGCGCGCGCAGAGCTGTGCTCCCCTGATCCGGTGAAGCCCGAGGCACGTGCCAACCACCGCATATTCATGCGGTCTTCATTCTTGGGCATCATGTGGGTACGCTTCACGCGTTCCAGCTGGAGGCGGTGCTCCAAAAGACGCAGGAACTCATAAGACTCAATGAGATTATTGCCGTCTTCCCGTCCGACATAACCTTGTTTAACCAGGGCTTGCAGCGCCTTCACAGTAGAGCGCACGCGCAGTGCCTCATCTGAACGTCCATGCACCATCTGCAAAAGCTGGACAGCAAACTCGACGTCCCTCAAACCACCGCGGCCCAATTTAAGTTCACGATCTCGGAGGTCTTCCGGCACATTGTCCAAAACGCGGCGGCGCATTGCTTGGACATCTTCCACAAAGGATTCGCGCTGGCTAGCGCCCCAAATGAGGGGCGAAAGCTCATCAACATAAGCCTGTCCGAGCTTAATATCGCCGGTCATGGGCCGTGCTTTAAGCAATGCTTGGAATTCCCAGGTTTCCGCCCAGCGCTTGTAATAGGCCATATGAGATTCCAAAGACCTCACCAGCGCACCGCTTTTTCCTTCTGGACGCAGGGCTGCGTCAACTTCGAAGAAGGAGCTGCAACCAATGCGGATGAATTCCGCGGCCATGCGGGTTGCTCGGGAGCTTGCGGGTTCCGCGATGAAGACCACGTCAACGTCAGAAATATAGTTGAGCTCTTGGGCACCGCATTTACCCATTGCCATGATGGCGAGGGTGGCGTCAACAGGCTTTTCGCCATACACATTGGTAATGGCCACGGATAGACCTGCCGTGAGTGCTGCGTCTGCGAGGTCGCTGAGCTGCAGGGTGACGGTAGTAAAAGGTACGCGATCTTGGCCATTTCGGCGGGCATCGTTGGGGTAGGTGCCAGCCAGGTCTAGGGCTGCAATGCGCATGAGCAAAGTGCGGTAGGTCCACTTCAACACGCGCTCAGCCTCAGCGCCGGTGATGGCGCTCTTATAAAAACCAGGGGTTGTTAGATCTGCGCGGGCGGGATTATCCGCCTCTGGATGGTCTTCCACCTGGAGTTCAGCAGGAGTTGCTTCAACGCTGCTCAACATAATGTTGAACATTTCTTCCCTGGTGGGGGCGTCTTCCAACAACAGTTTCCATTGCTCGGGATTAGCCACGAGGTGATCACCAATGGCTGAAGAACCACCTAGCAAAGCGATAAGGCGCACACGCAATTTGAGGTCGGTGCGAATTGCCTTATCTAGCTCTTCTTTGTGGGCTGCTCCTTTTTCTTCCAGGACCTGATAGAGCCTAATGAGGTGGTTTAGTGCAACGTCTGGATCGCCTGCTCCAGAAAGAGCCCATAACAAATCGATGGATTCAACATTGCGCCAGCCGAGTTCCTCGAGGTCCGCTTGCGCGTGGTCAGATTTCAGCGATAGCGAAGCGACCTTTGGCAAAGGATCTCGGACGAAGCCAACAACTTTACGATCATTAATTAGCGGGCCAGACATTTTAAAAGCACCTCTCCCCTAAAAAACTGGGTTTTAATAGTCAAGATTATTACGTAGTTCCCAAGGGGTGATTTGCTCTTGGTAGTCGCGCCATTCCTGCCACTTATTGCGCAGGAAGTACTCAAAAACGTGCTCGCCGAGGATATCGGCCACGAGCTCAGACTTCTCCATCAAACGCAAAGCGTGATCAAGGCTTGAGGGCAAATCCTTATATCCCATTGCGCGGCGTTCACGATAGCTCAAGTTGGAGATATCGTCCTCTGCCGGATCATCAAGTTCATAACCTTCCTTGATGCCCTTAAGTCCGGCACCGATCATGACAGAGAAGGCCAAATAAGGGTTACATGCAGTGTCAGGCAGACGAACCTCTACCCGGCGCGACTCCTCCTTATTCAGACGATAGGTGGGCACACGGACCAGCGCAGAGCGGTTGGAGACACCCCAGGTTGCTGCGGTTGGGGCTTCATTGCCGTAGACAATGCGCTTATAAGAGTTAACCCACTGGTTGGTGACAGCCGTAAATTCTGGGGCGTGGTGCAAAATGCCGGCGATAAACTGCTTTGCCGTCTTGGAAAGCATGTAGGGATCATCAGGATCGTGGAAAGCATTGGTATCGCCTTCAAAAAGCGACATATGCGTGTGCATTGCTGAGCCCGCATGTTCTTGGAAAGGCTTGGGCATAAAGGATGCACCCACGCCTTGATCCCTGGCTACCTGCTTCATGATGTAGCGGAAGGTCATGATGTTGTCAGCCATGGTCAGCGCATCGGCATGGCGGAGGTCAATTTCCTGCTGGCCGGGGGCGGTTTCATGGTGCGAGAATTCCACCGGGATGCCCAACTCTTCTAGCGCAACCATGGCATTGCGGCGGAAGTTTGGGGCCTCGTTAAAGGTGGCTTGGTCAAAATATCCACCATTGTCGGTGGGCACTGGCGGTTGGCCGTTGGTGCGCAGGCTTTGCACCAGGTAGAACTCGATTTCCGGGGAAATCATGCAGGTAAGGCCCTCGTCGGCGGCTAATTGAACTTGTCGACGCAAAACCTGGCGAGGATCTGAGAATGATGGTTTTCCATCTGGCATGGTGACATCGCAGAAAAGACGCGCAGCTTGGAGCTTGGATACGCCTGCTTCCAGTGGCAAAACCTGGAATGTTGAAGGGTCGGGGCGTGCGATGGTGTCTGCCTCAGAGACACGGGCATAACCTTCAATTGCTGAACCATCAAATCCAATGCCTTCTTCCAGCGCGGATTCTAATTCAGCCGGAGCCACGACAACGGACTTGAGGTGTCCAAGAATGTCGGTAAACCACAAGCGCACAAACTTGATTTCACGTTCTTCAATGGCGCTAAGGACAAATTGCTGTTGGCTGTTCATGGTCACTAATTTACGCAGCGACCGGACACCAATTGCGAAAACCACCCCTCCAAGCCACCAACGGGGGTATGTTTGCTGCGAAAAATAGGTGTTCAAGGGATTTTTTACATCGTCGGGGGTAGGAGAAGTCCGGGGCAACTAGTTAATTGGGAGTCGCTCGACAAATAGAACACATCTACGAAGCCTAGGAGCTTGATCATGACCACGTCCTATGAATCCCACCTGGTTAGCAGCGATGACCTCAAATCCCATCGCTATCACAATGATTTGATGGGCACCATCATTAAGAAAATGGTGACTTGTGCCTTTAAGGGGTGGACTCCCCAGGATCTCCGCCACGAATTTGGTTCGCATCTTGATCCCCTTTTTAGACTGGCACAAGACCACATCACTGGGGTGGCCTCAGAAAA
Source organism: Corynebacterium callunae (assembly GCF_046592015.1). Lineage (GTDB taxonomy): Bacteria > Actinomycetota > Actinomycetes > Mycobacteriales > Mycobacteriaceae > Corynebacterium > Corynebacterium callunae_A. The sequence continues at coordinate 254,485 of NZ_JAWVOB010000001.1, read as the reverse complement.
GACCCTGGAATATTGGGATCGCCAAACGGGAAGGGATATCCTCGACCCACCTGACATTGCCACATTGCACTCAATCAACGCGCACTTTAATCGAGTGGAAGTCCTACCCGACTGGGATCTCATTCCCTATTTATACCGAGTTGAGGCTTTTGAATCCCGCCTCATGTCCGCTGATCATTTGGAACAACGCCACCGGATATCCCGGCTCCATAAGAAAGCGGAAGCAACAGCAGTGGCTACTGAAGCACAGGATTTTCACTTCACTGCGGAGCTCGGTTATCACCGGTTACGCCTAGAATCCCTCATGCTTTATTCCCATTATGAGGACACCCAATTTTTCGATGACGCGATAAGTGCAAAGAGGATATACCTTTCAGCACCATGGGTTCGTTATCAATTTCAGCTACTTAGCGCCATTGCCAGAGCAAATGATTGCCAAGCTCTCTTGTTAACGCGATCTGGGATTTCAACTGTCATTGGCATGATGGAAGACACCACACACGTTGCCGAGCTCTATGACATTTTTAATCGCCAACGCGAACGCTTTATGAAGCTCCACGCAAGCGCCCCATTCAATCAAACCCCACCATCAACCAGTACCAAGCGCCGAGCTTTTATGATCTCTTTTAATGCCCAAGTTTCTCAGATCCTCAAAGACGCTGCAGAACAAGCTACAGCCGAAATCGATGCGGAGTTCCCCTACGCCCTAAGTGCCATCAAGCCCCATCTAAGGCGATCACAAAAATTGGGAGAAATTGAAGTTATCAATAGCATTCCGCATACATTGGCCATTCCCCGCGAGGAGGTGGAAACACCTCCCTATGATGATGAGTCCTCCCCTAACCCCTTACCTCCAGAGGGCTACCTTTATTACCCGCGTTAAAAAAAGTGCTTTCAACCGGGGGTTAACCCTATGTCTGGGTAGTTTCCCGCGTAGCATGAGAAGTACTTAAAGGGTGTTTTACCTGCCAATCTATCTTGGTATTTGAAACACCTTCAACCAATAACATTTCATTAGCACCAGAAGAAACGGGTAGGTAACTATGAACCAGCATTTGGAAGTGGAAGCAAAGTTTTCAGTAAGTGAATCCACACAGGTTCCAAATCTTGGAGAGATTGTTGGTATCGACCGCGTAGACAACACCGAAATCCATAACCTCAGTGCGGTCTATTTTGATACCGAGGATCTCAGACTTACCCGTTCGAAGATCACTCTGCGTCGACGAACTGGTGGCAATGACGCTGGCTGGCATATTAAGTTCCCAGGTGAGGTTGGCCGTCGCGAGGTTCAGGCAAGCCTTGACGCTGAAGGTGCTAGCGAGAGCACCCCGCCAAAGGAATTGCTCGGCCATATCCGCGCGCTTATCCAGGGTCGCCCATTGCTCCCCATCGCGCAGGTAGATAATGAACGCCACATGTCCTACCTGGTCAACGCTGAAGGCGCATTGCTTGCAGAATTCTGCGATGACCATGTTTCCACCATTTCCTACCTACCTGGCGGTGTCCGCAAGCAATGGCGCGAATGGGAATTGGAACTTAGCGAAGTTTCCCTAGAAGCAGGCACTGGTGCTGCTTTACTTGAAAACGCAGCTCAGACTTTGCGCGCAGCGGGTGCTTTCCCATCTTCCAGCCCTTCCAAGCTTTTCTATGCACTGGATGATTCCATCAACCATGCTCCGCTACCTCCACAGATGGCGGAGTTGGATGAGGATGATCCAGCTCGTGGCGTTCTTGCCGCAATTGCTGCAAATGCCACCAAGATCGCAGAATACGATCCTCGCGTACGCGCTGATGAATATGATTCCGTACACCAAATGCGTGTTGCTACTCGTGAGCTGCGCAGCCACTTGCAAACCTTTGAGGGCATTCTCGGCGGTGAAGAATACCTCAACATTGAAAAGGAACTAAAGGTTCTGGCAAATATCTTGGGTCGTGCTCGCGACGCTGAGGTTATTGAAGAGCGCCTTGCCGCTTTGGTTGACACCGAGATCGGCGATGCCATTGAGGAAAGCACCAAGGAAGAGCTGCTTGAAGATCTTCGTGCTGAGTACCAGCGTGAGCATGCCCGTGTGGTCCGCGCTCTAGATGATGATCGATACACCAACCTGCTGCAGTCTTTGGAAAACCTGTTGGTTAATCCCCCACTGGTAACCGAGGTTGAAGTTGAGGCCGAGGTTGAGACCGCCGAAACCGACGAAGCCATCGATCCCGAAGAGGTAGCTCAGCCAGTAGCTGAGGCAACCCCTCGCCACCTAGCTGAGGATGCTAAGGACGAAGCAGCCGAAGAAACCAACGGTGCAGAGGCTGAGGACCCAGCCGAGGACACCGCAGAAAGTGCAACAGAAGAAGCACCAGCCGAGGACGCTCCTGCTAAGAAGAAGCCAGCCAAGGTTGACGCCGCATTGGTCCTGCTCAAGCACCTGGATAAGGCGCACTCTAAACTGGTCAAGCTGGATAAGAAGGCCCGCAGCGAGTGGGAGAATACTGAGCTTTCCTCCCTCGAGCGCGAAGAAAACTACCACAATGTGCGTAAGGCAGCGAAGAAGCTGCGTTATAGCGCGGAGGCAGTTTCCAAGGCAACCGATGTCAACACCAAGAAGCTTTACAAAGCCTGCAGCACCCTGCAGTCTATACTTGGTGATTTCCAAGATGCCATTACTTCTCGTGATGAACTACTCAAGCGCGCTAAGGCAGCTAGCCGTCAGCAGCGCGATACCTTCGCATATGGTGTGCTCTACCAGCATGAACACACTCTTTCCCGTCAGTACCTCAAGGGCTACCCAGAGGCATACCGGGAAGTTGCCAAGGCCTATAAGAAACTCGAGGAAGAAACCGCTAAGCGCGTGAAAAAAGCACAGCGTAAGTAATCACACAGGTAGTTAAACAAAAAGGTGGACTGGTACAAGAAACAATCTTGTACCAGTCCGCCTTTTCGCCCCCTCGATCCCCTAAGAGATCAACGGGAAAGAATTAATCGTCTTCTTCATCCCAGTCATCTGCAGCTTCAGTACGAGCTGCAGCAATCTCAATTGCCTTGCGCGCCTCTGCCTCAGAATCATAAGGTCCCATGCGGTTTTCAAAGCCCGCGCTCTTACCCTGGGAAACCTCTTTGGTGGAAAGATCATAAAACCACTTGTCGTCTGCATCGCTCATGCGGTCCAGCTCCCATCTCAGTTCATCGTTTTCCAATAGTCGCCCCCACTATAGTGCCGATTTCAACGGCAGCGCAGGCTCCCCAATCTGTCAGAAAGTTTTGCAGGCTAGAGTGGATCTGTTCTATTAATTACGTTTTCTAATTTGGGGAGGCTTTTAACCCAATGGCCATTTGGCAGCCAGAATTGCTCACTCCGCAGGGAAAATCCATTGAGTTAACCCCACAATCCATGGTGGAAGCATGCGTCGCACACCACCGGCAGCACTTTAATAAAGAACCCAAGGGTGCTGCTACTGCTCCCGCAACCTGGTCAATGATTGGTGAACACACCGATTATGCAGGTGGAGTGGTGTTGAGCTCCATGAGCAATTGGCTCACAGCCGTTTCAGTAAGCCCCAATTCTGAGAAAATTTTTAATGTGATGCTCCACGGCGAGCAGGGGCACGTCGAAAAGCACTCAATGAGTGCTGCGGAGATCGCCTCGCGCGCGCAGGCCCAGTTGCTCACCCATGATGCGCTGGGCCGCCCGGCCACTCCCCCGCTGCCTGAGGGCGGAATTGCCGCCCGCCTGGGTGGCATTGCCTGGACCATGATTCATAAGCAAATGCTTTCTCGTGATACCAAAGGCCTTGATATCACGGTGCTCAGCAGCATCCCTAATGGCGTGGGATTGGGCGAGTTTGCTGCCATGGACATTGCGCTGGCGTTGGCTCTTTATCAAGAAGATATTGATGAAGCCCCAGTTCGCGCCCGGATTGCAGATATCTGCGCACACTCCGCCTTTATGTTTAGCGAGTCCACAGCTTTACATGCGCGCTACACTGCGGCTCTGCGTGCAGAGAGTGGTAAGATGGCAGTTATTGACAATGCCGATGGATCGGTCACGCAGGCTCCCCATCCGGTCAGCCGTTCTGCCGGTTTACAGGCCTACCTTGTTGCCACGCCTGCGCCCCAGGAGCTGGAGGTTGCGCTGCTCACCTACCACCGCCATAGTTTTATTGACGAGGCAAGCAAGGCCTTTAGCACCGAGTCGCTGCGCCGTTTGCCAGATGCGCCGACCCGCGTGGTTGATTGGCTGCAGGCAGTTTTGGAGGTCACCGGCCGCAGTGACCTGCCCACCGTCGCACAAGCTAGGCAGTGGCTGAACTTTTGGGAGCAGGAAACTCAGCGCGCACAGCAAACCGCAAGTGCCCTGCGCTCGCGTCGCCTCCCCGTGCTCGCCGCCACCCTTGCCGCCTCGCAGCGCGACCTCACCGAGGTCTACGGCATTTTCACGCCCGACACCGCGCTCGCCCAACTCTGCATGCAACGCGGTGCCTTCTCCGCGCGCTACTCCAGCGCCGGCGTCACCCGCGGCGTCATTGCGCTTATCGACGAAAAACATGGCACGAACTTCGCCGCTGACCTCTCTGACGATGGCCTTTTAGTCATTCCTTTGGGACACGGCCTCACCGCAGCCCAAGCCTAATTTTTTAATCAGCTGGCCAAGCAAAAAGCACTTCCCTTTTCACCAGATCAGCCTTCACCAAAGTTACTTCCTGGTGAGTTCCTTGGGTGGGTGAACCGCTGCACTTGGCCAGTACTGGAGGATTGAGCACAAAAAGCCGCGCCTGGTTTTTCTCCGGTTCGCTGGTTAACACCACCGATTGGAAATTCTGGCCCTCCCAGAATTTCAGCACCGTGGCTTCTGTCAGATCCAGGCACGCATTATCCACTTGGCTGGCATGGATGGAGGTGTACTTCATTGACTCCAATGCCTTTTCCTCCACGGCAGTTACCCACTCTGGCACCGCGGTGTTATTGGCGATGGCCAGGCAATGCTCAGTGGCAAAACGATCAATCAGACGCCGCAAAGGTGCGGTGACGTGCGCATAATATCCGCCCACACCAGCATGGACCTCCGGTTTTCCATCGTGCACGCTGGCATATCCGGAACCGCGCAATAGTTTTTGAGCCTCGCGCTGGATCGCCATTCCCTGTGGAGTGTTGGGATCAACACTTTGGAGGAACTGCCCAATCGCTTGATCGGGGGCGATCTCAAAACCCAGTGCCTTTGCTTCCGCACGGAATGTGGCTTCTGCTTCTGGAGTGGCAGGTGCCAAAGTGCGCAATAACCCATGGCCTGCCTGCACCATCATCTCGCCGGCGACCATGCCACAGAGTAGGGAAATCTCTGAGTTATAGTCCATGATCGGCAGGCGTGGCTCAATGACAATCTCATAGTGCTCGCCCGCTTCATCATTAGGAACTTTAACCACCCGCTGACTTGGGATTGAAAGATTAATAGCGTCTCGACGCAGGGCACTTTCCTGGCGTAGGCGTCCTACCTCTGGCAAATGCTCAATGGAGGGATGCAACTGGCCGGCTTCTGCGTCGGCTTGAGCTTGTTCATAATCCAAACGCGCCTGGGATTGCACCAGTGCGCGACGCACCGTGGAACCTAGCACTTCCCCGCGGGAATCAAGATCAATCGACCACACCACAGCGGGACGTATTTTCCCAGCAAGCAGGCTGGCGGCATCTTCTGAAAGTTCTTCTGGATGCAGGCGCGCAGGCTCATCTGGCAAATAAATAGTTTGACCGCGGGCAATTGATGCAGCTTCCAGCTCACTACCAGGCTGAACAAAAGCAGCCACATCAGCAATGGCATAGTGCACTTTAAAGCCAGACTTGGTGGCCTCAATGAGGACCGCTTGATCGAGGTCTTTGGAACCTACCGGGTCAATAGTGACAAAGGGTAAGTGGCTGAGATCCTCGCGTTGTGCAGCGAAACGGTCAGTTGCGGTAGCAGCCTCTTGATGAATGTGAGGCTCAAAACCACGTACCACCCCAAATTCCTCTGCAACTGGATCATAGTCAAGGACGGCGGCATAGAGCTTCATGCGCTCCAATTGTTCCACACCCCTCTAAGCGGTGCAGGGCGAATGAGCCGATCTATAAGCCGGATTCTGTACCACCACACAAGATTCCTTGTATGAAGGCGGTGATCATCCATCTCGTCGCAATCATTGCTGACTGCCTCTAGCAGCTACCTGCAGGCTAGGCGAGCAGCCGTAACACCTGCACAGACATACCATTGGATACGTCCTCATGCCTTGCTCCCGGTGGGGTTTACCTGGCCAGATCAGTCACCTGACCTGCCGGTGCGCTCTTACCGCACCTTTTCACCCTTACCGCCGGAAAACCGACGGCGGTTTACTTTCTGTTGCACTTTCCCGCAGCTCGCGCCGGGTTGTCGTTAACAACCACCGTGCTCTATGGAGTCCGGACTTTCCTCGGCCGATGCCTACACGCTTACGCATGCGGTTCACCGAACGCAATCACCCAATCGACTCATTCGCAGACACTCACCTTACACCTGTTGCGGCCTGCTTTTAAAATACCTGCAGGCCTGAAAGCTGAAGCTGGGTAGTTTCTAGTGGTCGTTCTAGTGGTCGAGGAAACACTAATCTCGCAATTCTTTCACCAGCCCCAGCTACTTAACCATGAGTTCAGCCGAATCTGAGGGGTATAAAAGACTGTGAGTGCCAGCAGTGAACGACTATCCAGCATTCAGTGGAATGATTGCAGCGATCTCATCTTGCAACACACGACGTTCAAGCCGTATCTCATAGTTTGATTGCAGAGCCATCCACATCTCCTCGGATGTACCGAAGAATCGAGCCAGACGAATCGCCGTATCAGCGGTAATGCCGCGCTCACCATGTACGATCTCATTGATTCGCCGTGGTGGTACGCCGATAGACACAGCAAGCTTATGCTGTGTAATCCCAAAGCCATTAATAAAATATTTCATCAGGATTTCACCTGGATGGATTGGATCGATAAATTCATTCTCAGGCATAGTCTCAGTGATAGTCGACGAGTTCGACATTTTCTGCACCTCTATTTCTCCAGACGAAGCAAAGTCGCCATTGCGCATTTACGCGAATGCTTGCTGCCCACGTCGGTTGCCAGCCAAACTCTCCAGGCGATTTCCTGGTGGAATCCGAAGATCCTCGACGTCCTTCGCTGTATTTAAAGGTGACGCACGATCCTAAGGATTCTTGATAAATGAATTCTAAGCTGCGCAGTTTTGGTTTACTACCCTCTAAATGGATCCTTTGTGCCTATTTTTACTGTGACTATTGAAGATCCCTAGCCACGCACTACGGCAAGGTGCCCCGAACCGCCCTACCGAAAGGTACAGCGGCTCGCCCCACTGAGACTCCCCGGACAGGCCTAAAACAGTTGAACCTTAGGCATCCAGGTGCGAGGTGTCATTAAAAAGACGCAGGCAGCTAGGGCCCTCATCGTGGAATTCGGTGATAGAAAGTGATGCCAAATCCAGGTGCGCCTTCTTGAAGAAGGCCGGGCCCGCATCCAGCGCCTGGCGGACCAAGGACTTAATCGGGGTCACATGGCTTACCACCAGCACATTTGCCGCACCATATTCTTTTTGCAGCTCTTGGCGTACACCTTTAACGCGGCGGTGCACCGCCTGGAGGGATTCTCCACCGGGAGGTGCAACGGAGGTATCTTTAAGCCACTTATCGTGCAGCTCTGGATCAAGGTCTCGAGCTTCATCAAAGGTCTTGCCATCCCACAGTCCGAAGTCGGTCTCAATTAGACCATCAACAATACGGACTTTCATCCCCAAAGCATCGGCAACAGCTTCTGCAGTTTGGCGGGTGCGCAACAGTGGAGAGCTCACAATCGCATCAATGCCACCACGCTGAGCTAGACGCCTTGCAGCAGCTGTTGCTTGCTGCTCACCAAGTGCTGAAAGTGGCGGGTTGGAGCGTCCAGAATATTGACGCGCTGCAGACATAGCGGTTTGGCCATGGCGCAGCAATAACAGCCGGGTGGGGTCAGTGGTGGCACCGTTCCAATTGGCTGGTTTGGTGACGTCACAGTTGAGGTCCTTGGATTCAGCCTCCGGAGCCTCCGCGGCCTCAGCAGACTCCACCACCGGAACAGCTCCAGCAGCCGAACCACCCACCGGGCCTTCAGGTTTGCCAGCAGCTGCAGCATCCATCGCCACGTTGGACAAGGCATCAGCGCGCTTATTTTTCTCACGTGGAATCCAGGTATAGCTCACATTGCCAATCGCGTTCGCGATCTCCTTGGCTTCAATGGCCATGACCTTCATATCGGGGTGCTTGATCTTCCAGCGTCCCGACATTTGCTCCACCACCAGCTTGGAGTCCATGTAGACATCCACCTCGGTGGCGCCGAGTTCCCGCGCAGCTTTTAAACCTTCTAAAAGTCCGCGGTATTCGGCAACGTTATTGGTAGCTTTGGTGCCCACCACATAGGCGATTTCGCGCAAGACCTCAGCCTTGTTGGCGGAATACACCACGGTGCCGGACCCAGCCACGCCTGGATTTCCACGAGAACCGCCGTCGGCCTCGATAACTAGTTTTGAATGCTCAGCCACACTGCAACCTAGGAGATATCGCGAATGAGGTAGGAACCGCACTCTGGGCAATGAGGAACTTCATTGGCTGGGGTGTTGCGGATCTCAGAAATACCATTGGCAGGCAGCACCATAGCGCAGCCACCACAGGAACGGCCATTAAATAGTGCTGCTCCAATGCCATTTTCTTCACGCTGTTCACGGAAAGCAGCAATAACCTCAGCAGGTAGCTCCTCTTCCAAACGAGCGATCAATACGGTGGGATCTTCAACTTCCCCGGCGCGCTCCTGAGCCGCAGTTAGAGCTTCGCGAGCCTCAGAAACCTTGCGTTCTGCGTCCTTCACTCGGGACTGTGCAAGGTCGCGGTTGTTGCGCAGGGCGTGGACTTCATTGTGGGCTTCTTGCAGCTCACTCATCAAATCGGCGATCCGGGACTTGGAGGTGTAGATATCGTGGGTGAGGTCGCGGCGACGTTCCTCATCAGTTTCGGCACCCAGGGCGTCCTGGCCATCCTTCTTACGCAGACGCAGCTTGCGCTCATCAGCCTGGATGCGCAGGATCTCATTTTCCATGTCATCAACAGCCATTTGAGCAGCAGCGGCAGCGTCGCGCAGACGGGTTTGTTCAGCAATGGCCTTGTCCAAAGCTTGCTGCTCTTTGGTGTCCTGAGCGGACAGCTTTGCGTCTTTAAGACGAAGCGCAGTTGCCAAATCGAGCAATAGCTTCTGCTTTGACTGTTCCAATTTCATGGGGTTTCTCCTCTTTAGTTCTCAGTTATCGCCAGCATCGGGCGCGGACTTTGTTGCCATTGTCCACGGATCAGTGCGGATGGAAAGTACAGTGACCTCGGTTTGTGGGGCTTGGGAGGCAAGCAGTTCTTTTACCTGCTCGGTCCACGGAAACTCACTCGACCAATGCGCAGTATCTACTACTGCTGGGCCACCCTCGCGCAGATACTCATCCACCGGGTGGTGTCGCAGATCGGAGGTGACATATACGTCTACTCCGAGCTTAATCACATCACTTAAGAAACTATCACCTGACCCCGAAGAAACCGCAACGCGAGAAACCATCTGCTCCGGATCACCGGTGGCACGCACGCCCCAGGCAGTGGTCGGCAAATTATTGGCAACCTGCTGCACGAAGTCCGCCAAACGCATAGGCTCTGGCAAATTTCCGATTCTTCCCAGGCCATAAGCCTGTTCCAAATCACCGGTTGGTTCTAATTCCACAATGTCAAAAGCCGGCTCCTCATAGGGATGTTCCTCATGCACAACCGCGATCAGGGCGCCACGTAAGCGTCGCGGGGCGACAAATTCAATGCGCAACTCGGCGTCCCTAAAGAGCTTTTCGACGTCTCCCTGCGTCGGATTGGATCCTGCCATGGGTTTAAACTGCCCCATGCCTTCGATCTCGAAAGCGCATTCCCGATAGTCACCGATTGCGCCGGCTCCTGCGTCGAAAAGCCTCTTTTTAAAATGCTCTGCATCTTTATGCAGCACCTGCACGCCCCACTTATCTAGGGCGCCGAGGTAACGCGGCGCAATGGGGCGGCCGGGCGTAATGCCCACGAGCTCGGCGAGCTTATCGTTAACGCCGGGGCGCGCGGAATCGGCGTTGGTGTGGGCGGCAAAAAGCGCAACTCCCCCGCGGATGAGGGTGTGCAGCACCTTGCCCTTAGGCTCATCGGCGGCCACCGAGGTCACCCCGCGCAGCAACAAGGGGTGGTGGATGATGAGCATATCAACGCCCATTTCCACGGCCTTTTCTGCAACTTCCTGAGTGCAGTCCAGCGCGAGTGCAATTTTTTGAACCGGCTCAGCGGGATCGCCACAGATCAGGCCCACCTTATCCCAGCTTTCTGCCAGTGCTGGTGGATATGCCCGATCCATGAGGCGACGGATATCTGCGACGGTTAAAACACTCACTATTAAAACTCCTGAATTGCCTTGATGTCAGAGCCTTAAGTCTAGCCGAGGGCGCGGACGGCTACGCGGGCTAGATTTTCTGGCAAAGTAAAGGACATGAAAGATAATTCCAATAAAACCCTGCTTTTTGATCTTGATGGCACCCTGGTGGATTCTTTCCCCGGAATCCGAACCTCCTTCCTGCACACCCTGTGCGTCATGGACTGGGAAATCCCTACCGAAGAACGCATTAGTCGGGTTCCAGGTCCGCCAATGGAATGGACCTTGCGGGATCTAGGCATGACTCCCACTCAGGCTCAGGAAGGTTTGCAGATTTACCTCAAGCACTATGGCGAGGTGGGTTGGGATATGTCCTCAGAATTCCCCGGCATGCGTAATCTGCTGATTCGCCTTAAAGCTGAGGGCTTTAGGTTGTGCACTGCTACCTCCAAGGGCGAGTTTTTTGCCGAGCAAGTACTCAAGAAATTTAATATGTTTGAGCTTTTTGAGTTCATGGGTGCTGCCCAAGAAGATGGTCCCCGCCGCAATAAGCCCGCCGTGATTAAGCATGTTTTGGATAGTGTGGGATTAACTGAACCCGCCAATATTTTGATGATCGGCGATCGTTCCCATGACATCGAGGGCTCAGCAGAATTTGGCATTGACTGTGTGGCTGTAACCTGGGGTTATGGCGAGGCTGCCGAATGGCAACACGCTCGTTATACCGCAACCTCAGCTGCCGAACTAGAAAGGATTATCCATGAGTGGGCCTAATTTCACTTTGCCGCTGGAAATCGTCTTTGTGTGCACCGGCAATATTTGTCGCTCCCCCATGGCCGAGGTCATTGCACGTGCCAAAGCTGAGGAAGCAGGCCTTAGCGATGAAGTAATTTTCTCCTCCTGTGGCATGGGCGATTGGCATGTGGGCCAACCTGCTGACCGTCGCGCTGTCGCTGAGCTCAAAGCTGCCGGTTATGACGGCTCCACTCACCGCGCAGCCCAGCTGGGACCAGAGCATATGCGTGCTGATCTTTTTGTAGCTATGGATAACGGCCATGCCCATGAGCTGGCTGCCACCGGAGCACCCAATGACAAGATCCGCCTCATGCGCTCTTTTGATCCCGAGTCCAACCCTGATGATGATGTCGCCGACCCCTATTACGGCACCCAGCAGGACTTTGCCCTGACCCGGGAAAATATTGAGGACGCCATGCCTGGTCTTTTGGAATGGGTTGTTAATCACACCTCTAATCGTGCTTAGGTCTTTGGAGATTTAAGTTCTAAGGTGTCAAGTGTGGAAAGCAAGCAAAAGAACACTGCCCATGCGAGCTATGCAGGCACTCCTAGAACCAGCGGTCCAAAGCAAAAACCCAAGGGTCTTAAAGCATTCTTGACCCCTGGGTGGATTATCTCTGTGCTGCTCATCGTCTCTTTCTCCTATGCAGCCATTTCCATGCTGGCGCCCTGGCAGCTGAATAAGGACGAGGATATCGTCGCCCGCAATGAACAAATCTTGGAGGGCTTCGAGCGTGAGGTGGTCCCCTACTCCGAGCTTTTCGACGCGGCCGGCGTGGTTCCTCAAACCTCTGAGTACTTCCGGGTTTCACTAACCGGGCACTACTTGCCCGATAGTGAAGTACTTTTGCGCCTGCGCCCCGTAAATGACGGCCCCGCTTTCCAATCCCTCACCCCTTTTGAGCTTGAGGATGGCCGCGTGGTTCTTATCAACCGTGGCTTTGTGTCCTCTGAGGGCACCATCGTTCCTGAAATCGCCCCGGCTCCTGCTGGCGAGACCACCATCGTTGGCCTGGCTCGTAAGAATGAAAGAGTGCCTGGAACTGCACCGATGGAAGATAGCGGCTACAAGCAGGTCTACGGAATTAATACCGAACAGATCTCTGAGGTTACTGGCCTCGATCTGGGTACCGACTACGTACAGCTGTCTGAAAACCAACCTGGTGTGCTTAGCGCAATGCCTATTCCACAGCTTGACCGCGGCAGCCACCTCTCCTATGGCTTCCAGTGGATTGCCTTTGGCATTATGGCGCCGCTGGGCTTGGGATATTTTGTGTGGGCTGAGTTCCGCGAACGCCGCCGCGAAAAGCAAGAGCGCGCGGAAATGGCTGAGCTTGTTGAGACTGCTGGGCAGTCCGAGCCTGCAACGGGGTTGGAGAAGCCTAGTGCCGCGGTGGCTGAGCCCCAGCAGGTAACTGTTGCTTTGGAGGAGCCCAACGCGGTTGAAATCGATGAAGACGCTGCCACGAAGGATTCAGCGCGCAAGCGCCGCGCCCGCTATGGCAATCAGCATCCCAATCACTATCAGCAGCTTTCCAAGCGAGATGAGCAGCGCTTCTAATTTCTCTTGAATTTTCTCCCCAGATATGGAGCTCTCACCCGAGCTTGAGGTCTGGGGAGATTTTTTATGCCCAAAATGCGCTCAGCTCTAAAATCCCTCGGATTCACAACCTCGGAAGCAAGCAAAAAACCTCGGATTCAGTACTCTTTCCGAAGTACTGAATCCGAGGTTTTTAATTGTGCGCCCTGACGGGCTCGAACCGCCGACCTGCTGGGTGTAAACCAGCTGCTCTTCCAGCTGAGCTAAAGGCGCTCACGTGCTTTCACAGACTGTCTGGCAGCTGTTGAAGCAACGAGAGAAATACTAACACAACATTCCCAAACTCTAAAAATCGCTGCTCAGAGCGGGAAAATGAAGCTCTTAGTCTTTCTTGTTTCCGCGCTGAACAAGACAAGAACCCTGCCAAGCGCCGAGGCGCTCAGCTTTAGTCTGAACCAAGCCGGCCAATTGAGCGGATTCGGAGATAACTCCTGGAGCCAGTGCCCCATCTTTTCCTACACCAGGGCTCAAAAGCCAGATTCGACCATTTTCCGCGAGGGAACGAATGGAATCCACCAGTCCGTCGACAAGATCACCGTCGTCCTCGCGCCACCAGAGCAGCACGACATCGCACAGCTCGTCGGTTTCCTCATCGAGTAGTTCCTCGCCAATAGCGTCCTCGATGGACTCACTAATGAGCGAATCACAATCTTCATCCCATCCAACTTCTTGAACAGTCTGACCCGATTGAATGCCGAGTAGTTGAGCATAATCCTGGGCACCTTGCTTGACTGCGCCCGGAGCGTCGGCCACTTTAATGTTCCTCCTTGTGATGGGCCCCTTTGAGTAGAACCGCCAACTTTCCAAGCTGGCAGTCCTGGGGCGTTTTCTATATACGGAATGCACATTACCGCCCCACCCCCATAAAGAACCACATTTCCCAGCAAATTTTTTCCGCCTTCGCCCCCATTACCTGAAAAAATGGCGCTTTTCGACGCATCCCTTCCGCACGCCGCAGCCACGTCGACGCTCCAAGTGGCGCCGACCGCAAACCCTCATAACGCGATAGGAATCGCACTTAAAACATTTTTATGCGCATGAAAAATATTTGTGAGAGAAAGGTCACACCCCTTAGTAGGCTTTCCACATAGCGGAAAAGGTACCCCAATAAACTTTGCAAAAATTAGCAGCGTGGAGAGTATTTGCAGCTAGTTGTGTTAACTAAGAAACAAACAAACTCAACAAACATGGCTGCTTTCCAAGCCAACTCCCGTAATGGTCGTATGAAATGCATTTATGGGTAGCAACACAATTACGACGTATTAAACCCAACTCAGGTTATTGCGTATTCTTGGGGACGACTTATGCGTTCACCCTAACTTCAGTTTTTTAAAACGTTTACTGCACTTGGTCCACAGCCCTTCCGGGTCTGGTTCGAATGCCGTGAATTAAAACTGTGTGAAGGTGCCGGAATACCGGAATTGCATAACTGAAATAAAACATTCCAACAGGAGGTGTGGAAATGGCCGATCAAGCAAAACTTGGTGGCAAGCCCTCGGATGACACCAACTTCGCGATGATCCGCGATGGCGTTGCATCTTATTTGAACGATTCTGATCCGGAGGAGACCAAAGAGTGGATGGATTCACTCGATGGATTGCTTCAAGAGTCTTCCCCGGAACGCGCTCGCTACCTAATGTTGCGTCTGCTTGAACGTGCATCCGCAAAGCGTGTATCCCTTCCCCCAATGACGTCTACCGACTACGTCAACACCATTCCTACCTCCATGGAGCCTGACTTCCCTGGTGATGAGGAAATGGAAAAGCGCTACCGCCGTTGGATCCGCTGGAATGCGGCCATCATGGTGCACCGCGCACAGCGCCCAGGCATCGGAGTGGGCGGACACATCTCCACCTACGCCGGCGCAGCCCCACTGTACGAAGTTGGCTTCAACCACTTCTTCCGCGGCAAGGACCATCCAGGCGGCGGCGACCAGATCTTCTTCCAGGGTCACGCTTCACCAGGTATGTACGCCCGTGCATTCATGGAAGGCCGTCTCACCGAGGATGACCTCGACGGTTTCCGTCAGGAAGTCTCCCGTGAGCAGGGTGGCATCCCTTCCTACCCTCACCCTCACGGCATGAAGGATTTCTGGGAATTCCCAACCGTGTCCATGGGTCTGGGCCCAATGGATGCAATTTACCAGGCACGTTTTAACCGTTACCTCGAAAACCGTGGCATCAAGGACACCTCTGACCAGCACGTCTGGGCATTCCTTGGCGACGGCGAAATGGACGAGCCAGAGTCCCGCGGCCTCATTCAGCAGGCAGCACTCAACAACCTGGACAACCTGACCTTCGTGGTGAACTGTAACCTGCAGCGCCTTGACGGCCCTGTGCGCGGTAACACCAAGATCATCCAGGAACTCGAGTCCTTCTTCCGCGGTGCCGGCTGGTCCGTCATCAAGGTCGTTTGGGGCCGCGAGTGGGATGAACTGCTGGAAAAGGATAAGGACGGTGCGCTTGTTGAGATCATGAACAGCACCTCCGATGGTGACTACCAGACCTTCAAGGCTAACGACGGCGCCTACGTCCGCGAGCACTTCTTCGGTCGCGATCCTCGCACCGCAAAGCTCGTTGAAGACATGACCGACGATGAAATCTGGAAGCTGCCTCGCGGTGGACACGACTACCGCAAGGTTTACGCAGCTTATAAGCGCGCACTTGAGACCAAGGATCGTCCAACCGTAATCCTGGCTCACACCATTAAGGGCTATGGCTTGGGCCATAACTTCGAGGGCCGCAATGCGACCCACCAGATGAAGAAGCTCACCCTTGATGATCTCAAGCTCTTCCGCGACAAGCAGGGCATCCCAATCTCCGATGAGGAATTGGAAAAGAACCCATACCTGCCTCCTTACTACCACCCCGGTGAGGACGCTCCGGAGATCAAGTACATGAAGGAACGTCGCGCAGCATTGGGCGGTTACCTGCCTGAGCGTCGTGAGAACTACGAGCCCATCGTGGTTCCTCCGATCGACAAGCTGCGTTCTGTCCGCAAGGGTTCCGGTAAGCAGCAGGTTGCTACCACCATGGCAACCGTGCGTACCTTCAAGGAACTGATGCGCGATAAGAACATCGCTGATCGCCTCGTGCCAATCATCCCTGATGAGGCTCGTACCTTCGGCCTTGACTCCTGGTTCCCAACCCTGAAGATCTACAATCCTCACGGCCAGAACTACGTCCCAGTTGACCACGACCTCATGCTCTCCTACCGTGAGGCTCCAACCGGACAGATCCTGCACGAAGGTATCAATGAAGCAGGCTCCATGGCTTCCTTCATTGCAGCTGGTACTTCCTATGCCACCCACGGCAAGGCTATGATCCCGCTGTACATCTTCTACTCCATGTTCGGCTTCCAGCGCACCGGTGACTCCGTCTGGGCTGCAGCTGACCAAATGGCACGTGGCTTCTTGCTGGGTGCAACTGCTGGCCGTACCACCCTTACCGGTGAAGGTCTGCAGCACATGGATGGTCACTCCCCTGTTTTGGCTTCCACCAACCCAGGTGTTGAGACCTACGATCCTGCTTTCTCCTACGAGATTGCACACCTGATTCACCGCGGTATTGATCGTATGTATGGCCCTGGCAAGGGCGAGAATGTTATCTACTACATCACCATCTACAACGAGCCAGTGCCACAGCCTGCAGAGCCTGAGAATCTGGACCTCGAGGGCTTGCACAAGGGTATTTACCTCTACTCCCGCGGCGAGGGAACCGGCCACGAGGCCAACATCCTGGCTTCTGGTGTAGGTATGCAGTGGGCTATCAAGGCACAGGGCATCCTGGAGGAAGAGTACGGCGTGCGCGCTAACATCTACTCCGCTACCTCTTGGGTTAACCTTGCTCGTGACGGCGCACGTCGCAACAAGGAAGCTCTCCGCAACCCAGGTTCCAACGTTGGTGAAGCATTTGTGACCACCCAGCTTAAGCAGACCTCCGGTCCTTATGTTGCAGTCTCCGACTTCTCCACCGATCTGCCTAACCAGATCCGCGAATGGGTTCCAGGCGATTACACCGTTCTGGGTGCAGATGGATTCGGTTTCTCCGATACCCGCCCTGCAGCTCGTCGTTTCTTCAACATCGACGCTGAGTCCATCGTGGTGGCAGTTCTTAACGGACTGGCACGCGAGGGCAAGATCGATGTCTCTGTAGCTGCTCAGGCTGCTGAGAAGTTCCAGATCAGCGATCCAACTGTAGTTTCTGTGGATCCAGACGCTCCTGAAGAGTAAACACTCCTAGAGCATCAAAAAAACCGCTGCCAGACCTTGGTCTGGCAGCGGTTTTTCGTCGAAAAGCGCGGTTTTATTAACCCAAAAATGCCTTATCGGACAGGGTTGCGCCCTTGATGTTGGCAAACTCCTGGAGCAGATCGCGCACCGTGAGCTTAGACTTAGTTGCCTGGTCAGCCTGATAAACGATCTGACCTTCATGCATCATGATCAGCCTATTTCCCAGGCGCAGCGCCTGTTCCATATTGTGGGTAACCATAAGCGTGGTCAAGCCACCATCAGCAACAATCTTTTGCGTCAAGGTGGTCACCAGCTCTGCGCGCTGCGGATCAAGCGCTGCGGTGTGTTCATCGAGCAACATGATCTTAGGCTGCGTAAAACCAGCCATAAGCAGCGACAATGCCTGACGCTGGCCGCCAGAAAGCAGGCCGACCTTTGCACCCAGCCGGTTTTCCAGCCCCAGTTCCAGCCGTTCCAATTCCGCTTTAAAAAGCTGTCGACGCTTGGAGCTCAACGCCATACCCAAGCCGCGGCTCTTACCACGCAACAACGCAATAGCTAGGTTTTCTTCAACGGTGAGATTGGGAGCAGTGCCAGCCAAAGGATCCTGGAATACACGGCCCACATAACGAGCGCGCTTATGCTCAGGCATCTTGTTGACATTGATGCCGTCAATGCTGATATTTCCAGAATCGACCAGCAAGCGGCCAGAAACGGTGTTTAGCAAGGTGGATTTACCAGCGCCATTGGAACCAATGACGGTGACAAAATCCCCCTCAACCATCTCGAGGTTAAGTTTCTGCAGGGCACGGCGCTCATTGACCGTTCCGGGGAAGAAGGTCTTATTGATGTTGTCAATCTTCAACATGACTGCTTAACCCACCTTTTCCGAAACCGTGGCAGCAGGAACTTCCGCTGCTGCGGGCTTGCGCTTGAACTTAGTTTTCCAGCGCGGAACCAACATGGCAATAACTACCAAGATGGCAGAAATAGCCTTCATATCATTGGGATCAAGTCCCAAACGTAGAGCTGCGAAAATGATCAAGCGGTACACAATTGCACCGATGACAACGGCAAGGACTGCCAGCCATACGCGCTTTTGGCCAAAAATGGCCTGGCCCAAAATAACCGAGGCCAGACCAATCACGATAAGGCCAATACCCATTGAGATATCGGAGAAGCCCTGGTACTGCGCAATAAGTGCACCAGCCAATCCCACAAAACCATTGGAGAGAGAAATGGTAAGAACCTTGGTGAAGTCGGTGGATACACCAAAGGACTGCACCATGGGACCATTATCACCCGTTGAGCGCAAAGCTAGGCCGATATCGGTATTAAGCAACCACACCACCAAAACGGCCAGTACAGCAACAGCTACGGCAATAATGCCTGGGCCTGCCCAGGTACCCAAAAGATCGGCGTCACGCAAAGGGCTGAAGAGGTTATCGGTACGCAGCAGCGGAACATTGGCTCCACCCATAATGCGCAGGTTCACCGACCACAGTGCGATCATGGTGAGAATTCCGGCGAGCAGACCATCAATTTTGCCCTTGGTGTGCAAAAGACCAGTGATCATGCCGGCGAGAAAACCGGTGACAAAACCAGCGGCGGTGGCCAAAATTGGGTTCCACCCCGCCATCAAAGTCATGGCCGCAGTAGCTGCACCGGTGGTGAAGCTACCGTCCACGGTCAAGTCCGGAAAGTTCAGTACCCGGAAAGTGAGGTAAACGCCGAGCGCCACCACACCGTATAAAAGGCCAAATTCTAAAGCGCCAATCATACGCGGTCGGCCTTGTCCAGAATCTCCTGAGGAATGGTGACACCCTGGCGAGCAGCTGCGTCTTCATTGATCACGTAGGTGAATTCGGTGGCAGTTTCCACTGGCATGGTGGCAGGGTCTGCACCTTCTTCGAGGATGCGCAGGGCCATTTCACCGGTCTGACGGCCGAGCTCGGTGTAGTCGATACCCAAGGTAGCTACTGCGCCACCTTCCACGGTGCCGGATTCTGCAGCGATAACTGGGATGGTCTTCTGCTCAGCTACCTGAACGAGGGAGGAGATACCGGAAACAACCATATTGTCGGTTGGAACGTAGATGGCATCAACATCGCCCAGGGCTTCAACTGCCTGCTGGATTTCATTGACGGAGGTAACAGTCTGGGTCTTGACCTCAATGCCCAGTGGCTTTGCAGCCTCAGTGACCTGATCAACCTGGACCTGGGAGTTGACCTCGCCGGAGGCGTAGACAATGCCGATGGTCTTTGCATCTGGAACCAGTTCCTGCAGCAGTGCTAGCTGCTCGTCAATTGGTGCCATATCGGAGGTACCGGTGACGTTTCCACCAGGTGCTTCGTTGGAATCAACCAACTCTGCAGAAACTGCATCGGTAACAGCGGTGAACAAAACTGGGGTATCGGTGATGTTCTGGGCGGTTGCCTGAGCTGCTGGAGTAGCAACGGCAAGAACGAGGTCGAGATTGTCAGAAGCGAACTGCTGGGCAATGGTCAAAGCAGTGCCCTGCTCGCCATTGGCATTTTGCTCCTCGAAGGTTACATCGACGCCGGCGTCAGCAAAAGCTTCTTTGAAGCCTGCGGTTGCAGCGTCTAGTGCTGGGTGCTGCACCAATTGGTTGATGCCGATGGTGTAGGACTCTCCACCAGCAGAATCGGCGGTGGCTGAATCCTCACTGGAATCGCTGGAGCACGATGCCAGGGTGAGCGCACCTACAGTGACAATGCCGGCAAGGATCTTCGAACGAGAAGAAAACATGGCATATCTCCTTATATAAACGTGGGGCACAAAGTGTCTGCTACAGTCCCTTCGTGGAGCACCTTGTGAAGTGACTCATATTTGAAGATACTTGTTCCCATATTCATATGTGCAATCTTTCCGGTGATGCGGGTACACCTTTCAATACCCCTACCGAAATCCAACTTCCCCAAGACCCTACAAAATTTTGCTGCAAGAGCTGTTTTAGATCGCTAAGGTGGGGTTTATCATGAATGCCTTCCCACAAAAGCCCAGTGATTCCGACCGTGAGTTCCTCCAAGCAGAACTTACCCGTTTGGTAGGTCAAGGCCGCTTGGATCTGGACAAGTACCAGGAAATTTTGGATATAGTCTGGTCCACTGATGACAATGCAGACCTCATGCGCATTCGTGCACAATTCCTTGGTGATCCCCGCGGAAACATCCCTGCCCCGCAGCCACCCGCTGCCCCGCCACTGCCTCCTGCCCAACCCCCGACCCAACCACCGGCTGCTCAGTTCCATACTGGTACGCCCGGAATTCCTATGGGTGGACATTTGCCGCAGCCCTATAATTCGACACCGCAAGATGTCCCGGAACAATCCACTATGGGCTCAATTAAGAAAACTGGCGAGTGGTTAGTTCCTGCCTATTCTTCTTATAAATTAAATGGCGCTGATCTCCATCTTGATTTGCGCAAAGCTACAGCCGCAGCGCCGGTTGTCACCATCAATGTCACTATGAATATGTCCAGCATGGTGTTGATTGTCCCTCCTGGAGTTCATGTTGATGTGCAGATGGCATCAAAGAACTGGTCGGATTTTAAGGTGGAGAACACTGCCCCACTCCCCGGCGCGCCACGGGTGATCCTCAATGGGGTGTCACGGGCCTCAACATTGAAGGTGTTTAGCAAGAGCCCAAATGAGCCCTATGGTTTTTGGGGCCAGATTTTCGGGGCTTAGGCTCTACTCCTCCAGCCCCTGTTCTTTTAGAAGCCTGGAAATCGCATTGTTCAAAATAGCTGGGGCTTCCAAAGGCAGCATATGTCCGGCACCCTGCGCTACCTGAAGTTTTGCCTCCGGCCAGAGCTCGCAGATACGAGTGGCCTGGCTAATGGGGGTGACATCATCTTTTTCACCGGCCAACACAAAGCCACTTAAGCCCTGGAGCGCTGGGGCAGCATCAAGTTCATCGTGTTCTTGGAGATCATCAAAAAATCCTACGAAGGTATCTAGTGGGGTTTCATGAATCATCGCGGCGTGAAATTGAATTACCTCCTTGCTGGTTTTCCTTTGGAAAACGGCAGTGGCCAAGGTGGGGGCGAGAAATTTGGAGGCATATTCGCGGAATTTTTGGGCGTCTTCTGGCGCTGTTTCCACTGCGTTTTTTACATTATCGGCAATGGGTGACGCTAAAACCTGAGGCAATCCCTGAGCCGAGAGAGATTCAATAGAGGTAGCAACCAGCACCAAGCCCACAATTCTGTCGCGCACAGCTGCGGGAGCTCTTTTCACGAGGTTTAGGGCGGTTAATCCGCCGAGGGAATGCCCCACCAAAATCAATGGACCGGTTTCGGCGTGGGCCTTAATGGCTGCGAAGACGTCATCGGCAGTCCCCTCCACCGTGCACCGTTCAGGCGCCACGGGGCCGGTGGCACCGTGGCCGCGCGCGTCGATAAGCACGCTTTTGGTATGTGGAAAATGTTTTTCCAGGAACTCAGTTTGGAGGTAGTAGACCTCGGCGGCGAGGGTGAAACCATGGATAAAAACCACTGTCGCCGCAGCCTGCGCGGGGCCGACAACATAGGTGTGGATGGCAATGTCATCGGATTCAACGGTGCTATGAAGATCCACACGCGATAAACCAGGCGTGCGGCTTTTGCTGTAGTTGGCGCCGGTGCGCAAGAATTTTCGGGTGCGCCTACGCCGGCCCGGAAGCTGGGTGAGACGGTGACTATGCTTATTTTTCTCCCGCGACATTCCCACAGCCTACAAGTGCGAACCGGGGTTACTGCACCTAATGGGGTAATTTGGGGGAATGAACTCTTTTCAAGACAAATTGGGATCCCTCTCCTCCATCAATGAGCAGGACGCACAGCCCAAGGCCACAAATGAAGCCTCAACCGATGCCGATATTTTTAAGTCTTTGGCAAAGATGGTGCAGGATATCGGCGGAATTTCCGCGGAGAATGTCACTCCAGAATCCCGCTTCTCTGAGGACCTTGCTATTAGCTCCCTCAATTTGATTGAACTTATTGTCACCGTGGAAGATCACTTTGGCGTGCGCATTGAGGATAATGACGCCAAGCATTTTAAGACCGTCCAAGACGTACTTGATTTTGTGCAGTCCCACCAGGCTTCTTAAGACCAGGCTTCTTAGGCTAGATTCCCCGGACGCCCGGCGCCAAAATAGAGCACAATAGAGTCCATGACAGTGAATATCTCTTATTTGACCGATATGGACGGCGTCCTCATCAAAGAGGGCGAGATGATCCCCGGTGCCGACCGCTTTTTGCAGGCGCTAACAAATAACAACATCGAGTTTATGGTGCTTACCAATAACTCGATTTTCACTCCGCGCGATCTCTCCGCCCGCCTGCGCTCCTCTGGCCTTGATATTCCACCAGAGCGCATTTGGACCTCTGCTACTGCCACCGCGCATTTCCTTAAAGCCCAGGTCAAAGAAGGTACGGCCTATGTGGTCGGCGAATCTGGCCTGACCACCGCTTTGCATACTGCGGGTTGGATTCTTACGGATTCACACCCGGAGTTTGTGGTGTTGGGTGAAACCCGCACCTATTCCTTTGAGGCAATCACCACCGCCATCAACCTGATTTTGCAGGGCGCGCGCTTTATTTGTACCAATCCGGACGTAACCGGGCCTTCCCCACAGGGCATTTTGCCGGCGACCGGCTCCGTGGCTGCGCTTATTACCGCAGCTACCGGCGCTGAGCCTTATTATATTGGCAAGCCAAATCCGGTGATGATGCGCAGCGCGCTGAATAACATTCGGGCACACTCGGAAAATACGGTCATGATTGGCGACCGTATGGATACCGATATCAAGTCTGGTCTGGAAGCTGGTCTGCGCACCGTGCTGGTACGCAGTGGTATTTCCGATGACGCCGAGATCCGCCGTTATCCTTTCCGCCCCACCCGCGTGGCCAATTCCATTGCAGACCTCGCCGACACCTGGGACGATCCTTTTGGCGATGGCTCCTTCGAGCTGGGCCCAGAACCTGAGGATATGTAAGTCCCCTGCACATAACCTGCTTGTTGTCTAGGGTTGTTCCCATGGCACTTGCAGATATTGTTCGCAAAATTGAATTCCGCACCAATGACGCGACCCTCAAATGGTCGCGCAACCAAGGCTGGAAACCCGAGGTCATAGGCTTTTCCGGATATGGTTCCGGCCACCGGGTGCGGGTTCTAGCGCGCGTTATCATGACCAACCCCAAAAAGGCGCTCGTCGACGCCCCCTCCCGCACCACCGCGGGAAACATCAGCGAAAAAGCCCAACGAGGTTGGCGCCAATTCTTCACCATTCAGGTCGCTGACCTGCCCGTTACTGTAAAACTGGGCGAAAAGACGGTGGAGTCCCGCACCGATCAAAGTGGCTATGTGGATCTGCTAATTGAGGATCACCACTTGGAGCCAGGCTGGCATGAGGTAGAAATTACCGCCGAGGGCTCAGCTACCGAAATCGCGCGGGTACTCATTGTTGATGACAATGCCCGCATCGGCCTGGTCTCTGATATTGATGACACCATCATGGTTACTTGGCTGCCCCGCGCAGTGCTGGCTGCCTGGAATTCCTGGGTCCGCCACACCAATACCCGCAAGCCAGTTCCGGGCATGAATAAGTTCTATGCCGAGCTGCTAAAAAATGATCCCCAAGCGCCTGTGTTTTATCTTTCCACCGGAGCCTGGAATACCTTTGCAACGCTGCAGGATTTCCTGGGCAAACACGATCTTCCCGATGGCCCCATGCTGCTGACGGACTGGGGTCCAACCCCCACTGGCCTTTTTAGATCTGGCCAAGAACACAAAAAGGTGCAGCTACGCAACCTCTTTATTGAATACCCGAATATAACCTGGATTTTGGTGGGCGATGACGGCCAGCACGATCCACTGATTTATGGCGAAGCCGTGGCTGAGCACCCTAATCGTATTGCCGGCGTTGCTATTCGTGAGCTCTCCCCCAGTGAGCATGTGCTCTCCCACGGAACGACGGGAGCCCTATCCACCATTACGACAAATGGTGGACAGGGCGTCCCGATTGTGCACGGCAAAGATGGTTTCGAGTTGTTAAAAAACTACTCCACCAAGCCGTTCATTTAAGCTGCGTTTTTGCGTCGAAAAGCAGCGGTTTAGGCGAAGGTCTGGGCAGCCTCGTCGAGCGCTGCTACCTCGTCTTTATCAAGTTCGAGCGTTGCGGCGGCAACGAGCGCTGGCAACTGCTCGGGGCTGGAGGCAGAAGCAATTGGGGCGGTAACGCCCTTGGCCAGCTGCCATGCCAGCGCGACCGTGGCAGGGGCAACGTCGCGGGCGGTGGCGACTTCAACAAGCTTGTCGACGACTTTAAAGCCTTCATCAGTTGCGTATCCCTCCACAAAACCAGCACGGTTTTGGCCCTCGAGGTCAGCTGCGGAACGGTACTTGCCGGTAAGGAATCCGGAGGCCAGCGCGAAGTAAGTAAAGGTAGCAACACCAAATTCGCGAGCTAATGGCTGGTAGGCCTGCTCAAAATCTGCGCGGTGCACCAGGTTGTACTGTGGCTGAATTGCTGCAGGCAAGGTGAGGTTGTTAGCAGTTGCATACTCCAGCCATTCACGAATGCGCTCTGGGGAATAATTGGACAACGCAATATTGCGGACCTTGCCGGACTTCACCAAAGAGTCATAAGTGACAGCCTGATCTGCGATTGACACATTTTCATCATCATAGTGGCTGTAGAAAATATCGATGTAATCAGTCTGCAGGCGCTCCAATGATGCCTCGAGAGCTGCAACTACGGAATCATGCTGCTGGTTGTCATAGGGAGCCAATCCGCCCATCTTGGTGGCCAGGACGATCTGCTCGCGGTTGCCGCGCTCCTTAAACCACTCGCCGAGGATGCGCTCTGACTGGCCGCCAGTGCCATCGCCTACCCATGATGCATAAAGGTCAGCGGTATCAATGTGGGTGCCACCAGCAGCAACGAAGGCATCAAGGACGGCGAATGAGGTTTCGCGGTCTGAGGTCCAGCCGAAGGTATTGCCGCCGAGGACCAGGCGTAGGTTTGGGGTGACAGTGTCAGCCATTAAAACTCCTATGTTAATTTGCTTAATTTTTGGGTGGGTCCCCACCCTAAGCCCGCTAACTTGATGTGTCAACTTGACGCGTCAAGTGATGGGTTATACTTGGGTTTATGAATCAACCAGAATCCCCTCGCTGGCTTAATGCAGAAGAAATGGACACCTGGCTTTCCCTATGGTCAGTCATGGAATGGCTACCCACTCGCCTAGATGACCAACTGCGAGAAAATGCCGGTATCTCCTTAGCTGAATATAACGCGCTCTCCCAAATTTCTCAGGCGACCGAGATGTCAATTCGCATGAGCACATTGGCAATAGGCGCCAATATGAAATTGCCCCACTTATCGCGTGTGATTACGCGTATGGAAAAAGCAGGCTGGGTGCGGCGTCTCCCCGACCCCACCAATGGCCGCTTTGCTTTGGCGCAGCTAACCGATGCGGGCATGGAGAAAGTTAAAGCCACCGCACCAGGCCATGTAGACGCCGTGCGACGCTTTGTTTTTGATCATCTTTCCAGCGAACAAACCACAGCTTTAGGGCTGGCCACGGCCACAATTGCCAATGTTATTGATGCGCCGGGCTGCACCACCTAAGGCGGTGTTGACTCAGGCAAAATGAAACCCCTGTGGGGCCTCTCTCTTCCTCTAGAGAGGCCCCACAGGGGTTGGTTTGTACCTCGAATCCGGAGGGGATTCTGATCCGTACTGCCAACTAATGCACATTAATCAACAATACGAAGCTGTACTTCAAACCGGTGTTCATCCGCTAGATTTTCTAGCACCTCTCGGAATTTGTTGAGTTCATCATGGGTTCCGGTAATCACCTCTCGGCACTCAATGAGGCCAAGTTCAAAAGGGTCACGGCGCCATGCCGTAAACCAATGAGCGGTGAGCGGATCCTTATTAGAACCGCACAATTCCGAAGGGCTCGGAATGCACACAACCATCGCAGATTCAACAGTCTGACGAAGCGCACTTGGCATAGCGCTAATTTCTAGAACAGCAGTATGCGCAGGGCGTGCAACCTCTTCAAAAGAATCCGCCACGGAGGTTTTAAGTTGGGGTAGTCCCGTGTCCTCCCAGAAGTCTGCCTTAAACAGGTCCGCCTGATGACGGGTCCGGGTGGGCACGGTTAATGCATTGTTCGTCATGTCGGGTTCCTTCGGCAACACTTGACAACCTTCAACCTCTCACCACGCCGAAGCACACTAAGAAATTAAAGGAAGTAAGACGAGGTTCGTCTTCCCCAACGGCCTCGCGTGTGCGTCAATTTCCTTCAAAGACTTAAAGGCGATTCTGGTTGAGTTAAAGTCCGCCGGCAACCCTCAATCTGAGGTTTATCCCCCATTTAATAAACCTCAAGTTGAGCTTTAAACTTAGTCCTTTTGCTGGGCTGAGTTCTTGTCACTTGGTTCACATCAGACTCAAATAGTCCCAGTTTCCCCAGTGCAGGGCTATAAAAGAGCCATAAGACTAGGCATTAAGCTCTGCCCAGACCTCATCATTAAAAGGTGTCCATGCTTCTTTAGCCCAGGGACCGAAGTCACGGTCAGTGAGCACCACGCCTGCTTTGCCGGTGCCCGGCGCCATCCAAAGGAAGGTGCCCGACTGCCCAAAGTGTCCAACAGTGTTGGCTGGCATGGAATTTCCAGTCCAGTGCGGGGACTTAGACCCCTTAATTTCAAAACCTAGCCCCCAAGGACAAGGCTTCTGCATGCCATAACCTGGCACGGTGCCAATTAATTCTGGGAACTGCACAGTGCAGGCTTCTGCAAAGGTTTCTGCAGAGATCAAGGTCGGCGCAATGATTTCTTGAGCAAAGGCGGTGAGATCGGCAACGGAGCTGCGTGCACCGAAGCCTGCCGAGCCCCAGAGTTTGGAGTTGGTCATGCCCAGAGGCGCAAAAAGTGCTTCCTGCAGGTACTCCCGATAAGGCATTTCTACTTCTTGAGCCACTGCATCGGCCAAAATATCCATGCCCGCGGAGGAGTAAATACGACGCTCTGCCACGCCTTTTTCAGCAACTGGCATATTCGCGGCCACGCCAGAGGCATGGGAAAGCAAGTGGCGAACGGTCGAGCCCTCAGGCCCCAAAGGCGTATCTAGCTCAAAAACGCCTTCTTCCAAAGCAATGAGGAAACCATAGGAAGCGAGCAGCTTGGTCACACTCATGAGCTCGAAAGGCTGATCCACATCTCCGAAGGTATGAACAGCGTCATCAGCAATCACACTGGCAGCCACATTCGGGACTGGCCAGGACTTGAGTGTGTTGAAGCTTTGCATAGTTCCAGACACTAGCAATCACTCTGTTAGATTCCTGGCAACCTCACCCGCGACACGCCCAAAAATTTGGTTCTCCCCCATGATTACACCCACCCAATCACAGCCAGCTCCCCTAAGATTTCAACAAAGCTGCAGCTAGATACAATAAACCCCACTCACACCGAGATTAAGAGATGTAAGTGGGGCAATTGTGGGGCCACCGGGGCTCGAACCCGGGACCAATGGATTATGAGTCCACGGCTCTAACCGACTGAGCTATAGCCCCGACCGCTGCGCATAGGCAACGTGAACATTATAGCTATGCCTACTTCACCTCACCGAAATACCCACCCGAATTAATTAATTGCGCTGCACAACCACCACATATGGAGGATCATCAAAGCAACAGGTTCCAACTGATCACCGTCGATGGGAGCGCTACCATGCCAGAAAATCAGCTATCTAGGCGCACATTTCTACAATCCTCCGCCCTGGCGCTCGGAGTCACCGCCCTACCCACCACTGCGCATACCCACGCAAGCGAGCACCGATTGTTCCAACATGGTGTGGCCTCCGGCGATCCGACGCCCACATCTGTAATCATCTGGACGCGCATCACCCCCACTCCAGAGGCCATCCCCGGCAGCAACCTCGGGCCAAACATCACCCTGAACTGGGAAGTCTCCCCCACCGCAGACTTCCACACCATCACGCGCAGTGGCACGGCCACCTCTTCGGCCACCAGCGACCACACCATCCACATCGACGTCACCGGCCTCGAGCCGGCCCGCCGCTATTTCTACCGTTTCAGTGTCCCCAACGGTGAAAAGTCCACCGTCGGCATCACGTCGACAAGCACGCTTTTCAACGCACCCCTCAGCCAGTTGCGCATTGCGGTTGCCTCCTGCGCCAATTGGGAGGCGGGATTTTTTGCCGCCTATGGCGATATTGCCCGCCGAGCTCAGCGCGGCGAACTCGACGTGCTGATTTTTCTTGGTGACTATATCTACGAATATGCCCGCGGAATGTTCGCAGGTAAAAGCGGTGCTGTTCGTGATCATGAGCCAGCCTGGGAGACGCTCACGCTTACCGATTATCGCGTGCGTTATGGCCATTACCGCGGTGATGAGCAGCTCCAAGCAGCCCATGCTGCCCTGCCCTGGATTGCGATGTGGGATGACCATGAAACCGCCAATGATGCCTGGCGGGAAGGTGCTCAAAATCATTCAGCTGCTGAAGGCGATTGGAATATTCGTAAATCCGCAGGGTTCCAGGCCTATCTGGAGTGGATGCCGATTCGCGCCACCACCACGTTATTCCGCAGTTTCCAGTTTGGGGATCTCGCCACACTGTCCATTCTTGATCTACGCAGTTTCCGCGACGTCCCACCGACGCATCAACAATGGCTGCAGGGACAACGTGAGAAAACCATGATGGGCTCCGAACAATTCCAATGGCTAAAAAACACCGTGGAAAACACCACAACTTCCTGGAATATCATCGGCAGCTCAGTTATGTTTGCCCCCATGCAGCTCAGCGGCGCTCCCCTGGCTCAGCTTCCCGATCCACTACCAGCCAATATGGACCAGTGGGATGGATATTCCCAAGAACGCGATCGTCTCTTGAGCATTCTAGCTGGCACCGGGCAACCCACGCTCTTCCTCGCCGGCGATATCCACTCCGAATGGGCCAATGAAATCCGCTTTGATAACCAGAAAATCGGCGTCGAAGTAGTGTGCAGCTCTATTACCTCCGCAAATGTCGATGATTATCTGCATTTACCCGCAGACAATTCCGTGTCGGTGCAAGCGGAGAACTTTATTCGCAGCAATAGCCCAATTGTGCGCCACGTTGATGTTGATGCCCATGGTTATTCCACTGTGGTTCTATCCCGCGATCTGGTGCGCGCTACTTGGCACCGTGTTGCAGATCTTTCTCAGGCTGACTCACCCGTGCAGCCAATGGCCCAATTGGACTGGAAACCACGCTCCGGATTTACCTCCTAAGCTGGCGATTTGTAACTCTTTTAGGCTTAAAGATATAGTTACATCTCGTTGCAAGGAAGAAATTCCAAACAGCTTATTCCTCTATAGCTCAGTTGGCAGAGCATTCGACTGTTAATCGAAGGGTCACTGGTTCGAGCCCAGTTGGAGGAGCAAATACTTCGCCCACAGTTCTTGTGAACTGTGGGTTTTTTGTTGCCCAAAATGGCACCCACCTGCCGATTTTGCAAAAAGTACACTTCTGACTATGCTTGATCAACGTTAGATGGAAGCACTTCCAGACAACTTATTCCTCTATAGCTCAGTTGGCAGAGCATTCGACTGTTAATCGAAGGGTCACTGGTTCGAGCCCAGTTGGAGGAGCAAATACTTAAAAGTCAGCCCCGGCCTGTGAGGTCGGGGCTTTCCTTTTCCCAACTGTCACCTATAGCACTATAGAAAATCTCTGAATTCCTTTTCTGTAGGACAGATTCGTTCTACTCTGGCTGCATGACCATTCCCAGTACCGCCCCGCAACACGATATTCCCCTCGATACTCTGCTGGAAGATTATGCCTTCATCTCAGATACGCATACCGGCGCATTAGTATCCAAAATGGGCAGTATTGACTGGCTCTGCCTGCCACGTTTTGATTCCCAAGCAATGTTTAGCCGTTTGCTCGGCGACCGCGAACACGGACACTGGAGCTTAAGAATCGACAATGGTGAGGTTATTAGCCAAAGCTATTTGGGGGATTCCTTCGTGGTGCAAACCGTATGGAGCTCGCCCACCGGCACCGCCCGCGTGGTGGACTTCATGCCCATCCATGGCACCGATCAACCAGACCTCACCGACCTGGTCCGCTCTGTGCACTGTGTGGAAGGCGAGGTAGAGGTGGAATCAATCCTGCGCCTGCGCTTTGATTATGGTGAATCCACACCATATTTCCGCACCACCACGGTTCATGGCCTAAGCATTGTCCAAGCTGTTGCTGGCCCCAATGCGGTCTATGTACGTGGCCCCGAAATGCCACACCGTCCCTCCAAGGACTGCCATAGCGGCTCCTTTAAACTTACTGCTGGTGAGTCTGCGGAGTGGGTGCTTACTTGGACGCAGTCTTTTGATGAGCATCCTCCGATGCCTGATTATTCTCACTCGCTTGAATCAACGCTGGCCTTTTGGGCGAGCTGGGCGGATCAGCTGCCACCGCAGAATCTTTATGATGCGGAAGTTCGTCGCTCCATGCTGGTGCTGCGCGCGCTCACCGATTTACGCACCGGTGGCATCGTAGCCGCTCCCACTACCTCCCTTCCAGAAGATTTTGGGGGCGTGCGCAACTGGGACTACCGCTATGTCTGGTTGCGCGATTCTGCGCTCACCATTGAGGCGCTAGTGGAATATAGCTTCTCCAAGGCAGCATTGCAATGGCGCACCTGGCTCTTGCGCGCCATTGCAGGTGATCCGGAGAACCTAAGAATTATGTACGGTCTCGGGGGCGAAAGGCACCTTCCTGAACGCGAACTCCATCACCTGCGTGGCTATGAGGATTCCACCCCAGTGCGCGTGGGCAATGGCGCAGCCGAGCAATACCAAGCCGACGTGGTGGGCGAGGTCATGATCGCGCTGGAAACAATTCGACGTGCAGGGTGCGCCGAGGATGAATTCTCCTGGGGCATGCAAAAGGCCATTTTGGAGTTCCAGGAAGCCAATTTTGATCGCAAAGATCAGGGCATTTGGGAGATGCGCTCTGAGCCGCAATTTTTCACCCATGGCCGCGCCATGATGTGGGCTGCCTTTGACCGCGGTATTAAAGCCATTGAGGAATACGGCTTTGATGGCCCTATTGAGCGCTGGCGGGAACTCCGGGCGCAGCTGCGGACGGAAATTATGGAGCAGGGCTTCAACGAGGACATCCAAGCTTTCACCCAGTGTTATGACAACACCACCATGGATGCCTCGCTGCTCCAGCTCGCCCAAATCGGGTTTATTGGCTACGACGACCCCAAAATGCTCAGCACCGTAGCACGCATTGAACAAGAGCTTCTCGACGCCGACGGTTTCCTGCACCGCTACCCCACCGATGGATCAGATGGTCTCACCGGCGATGAATATCCCTTCTTGATCTGTTCTTTTTGGTTGGTGGAGCAATACGCCCACACTGATCGTCTTGACGATGCCAAAGAGAAAATGGCCCGGATTCTTGCGGTCCAAAGTCCACTGGGGCTGCTGGCCGAAGAATATTCCACCACCCATAAGCGCTTGGCTGGCAACTTCCCGCAGGCCTTTTCTCATATCGGCTTAATCAGTGCTGCCCGAGCCATCAATTTCGAAGAGGCGCGAAACAGGTAAGATCGGAGGTGTTATAGCCACAGCGGGTTGCTGTGGTTTGAAGATCAAAACTTTGTAGGGAGAGTTATCCACACATGATCCAGTTAGTGATCGGCGCTGCAGCTGGCTACGTTTTTGGAACGAAAGCAGGACGTAAGCGTTACCACCAGATCAAAAAAGGATATGAGGTTGCGGTTAACTCGCCCGCCACTAAAGCAGCAGTAAATGCTACTCGACGGGCGATCGCCAACAAGCTTGATCCACAACCTCGTATGAAAGAGGTTAAAAACCTACGTACCAACGATGGACACCAGGTTCTAGAACCAGATCAGGACTAGCCCCGGAAAGCACGGTCGAGAAGCTCTCGCCGTGCTTGTTCCAGCGCTACCAAATCTGCAAAAAGGGAGTTATAAGCCTGCTCATCATCAGAGGGGCGCATCCTTTGCAATTGACTCTTGAGAATCGCAATCTGATTTCCTACTCGAGTCTCCTGCAAACGTGAAAGCACACCATCGGTATATGACTCCAAATCGGCAGTTTCCACCTCAATTTCTTCCATTGCCAGCTCGGATACCAAAGAGGTGCCCAAAAGATCGGTCATATTTTCCGACACACTGGGCAGCCAATCTTTGCCGTCAAGAGCCTGCGCACATCCACCAGCAGCAGCAATGGCATCACGCACCATCCGATAGGCCGGATTAGTAAAGCTATCCTGAGGCAGTCCATCAAAATAGGATCCCGCTAGCTCTGGGTATTGCAAGGCAATCTTGAGGGACTCCCGCTCCTGCCACAACACGGGGTTGCGCGGATTCGGCAGCGACATTGTAGGCCTGGTCTGCTGGTTTTCCTGTGGCTTATCAAAACGGGTTGCACGCAGTGGCTTTTTATCCCGCTTTGGTCGGCGCACCTCCTCATGAACCTGGCGCAAAACTTCTGCTGGATCTGCCCAACCAACCCAGCCGGAGAGCAAACGCGCATATTCGGATTGCAGAGTTTTATCGCGAATCTCAGCCACAATCGGCACCGCGCGTCGCAAAGCAGAAAGACGTCCTTCAACGGTGTCGAGGGCGTATTCATTGATGATGGACTGCAGCACAAATTCAAACATGGGGATGCGGCGGGCCACCAGGTCGCGCACTGCGGCATCACCGCGTTCTAGACGCATATCGCAGGGATCCATACCGTTGGGGGCAACGGAGACAAAGGACTGCCCAGTGAACTTCTGATCGCCCTCAAAGGCGCGCATAGCTGCCTTCTGGCCGGCTTCATCACCATCAAAGGTGTAGATGAGCTCACCGCGGAAATAGTTGTCATCCAGCATGAGACGACGCAGCATCTGCAGGTGCTCTTCACCAAAGGCGGTGCCACAGGCAGCCACAGCGGTGTCTACGCCGGCAGCATGCATAGCCATAACATCGGTATAGCCTTCCACCACGACAGCCTGGTGGCTGGCAGCAATCGCCTTTTTGGCGGTATCAAGGCCAAAGAGCACCTTTGACTTCTTGTACAACAAGGTCTCTGGGGTGTTCATATACTTGCCCATTTTGTCGTCATCAAAAAGTTTGCGGGCGCCAAAACCGATGACATCGCCAGAAAGATTCTTAATGGGCCACAGAAGGCGGCGCTGGAATTGATCAATCGGTCCGCGCTTGCCCATTTTGCTCAGGCCCGCAGCTTCCAATTCCTTATATTCAAAGCCCTTCTTCAGCAGATGCTTGGTTAAGGTATCCCAGCCAGCTGGTGCATATCCACATTCAAATTGGTAGATATGCTGCTGGCTAAAACCACGCTGCAAAAGGAAATCTCGGGCAGGCTGCGCTTCGGGAGTTTCTAATTGTTCACGATAAAACTGGTGCGCAGCCTTGTTTGCAGCAATAAGGCGCTGGCGGGTGCCTGGTTCTTCCCGGTTTCCCGGCCCACCACCCTGGTAGTTAATTTGGTAGCCGATTTTTTCAGCACAGATTTCTACCGCCTCAGGGAAGGAAATATGTTCCATCTCCATGAGGAAGGAGAACACATCTCCGCCTTTGCCAGTGGAAAAGCAGTGGTAATAGCCGCGGTTGGGGCGCACGTGGAAAGACGGAGTCTTTTCATCTTTGAAGGGGGAAAGACCTTTGAGGGAATCTGCACCAGCTGATTTGAGCTGTACATAATCCCCTACGATCTCTTCGATCGGCGTTCTTTCCCGGATTGCCTGAATATCACTTTCCGGAATGCGTCCCTTAGCCATGCCCATCACTTTAGCCCTTTCCAAGCTTGTGCCAATATTGATGTTATGCAAAATGGTAAGAAGGCTCTTGGCGGTGTCCTGGGATTAGTAGTTGTACTTGGTGCAGCCTGGTTTGGAATTGATCTCACTGATTCAAATACCCAGACTTCGAGCGCCTCAAGCAGCCTCGCGGCCACAACTTCCCCCAGCTCTACCAAGAAGAGCACCTCGGCTACCAGCGCAGCCCAAAGCACCAGTCGATTAGATACTTGCTCACTTGATGAGCTACCGGAGCAAGCGGATCTGGTGGTCGATGATATTCTCGCCGGTGGACCATTTGATTATCCCGAAAATGACGGTGTGCGCTTTGGTAACTATGAGGGCGTACTTCCCGATGAAGCCAGCAGCTACTACCGCGAATACACGGTGGAAACTCCAGGTCTAAGCCACCGCGGCCCCTTAAGAATTGTTACCGGTGGTGGCAGCGAAACCGATCCTGAAGTGTGGTACTACACCTCAGATCACTATGAGACTTTTTGTGAGATCACCGATGCGGAGAATTAGATGAATATTGTCCTTAGTGGAACCTTTAGGACTCGCCAGGATTTCTTTGTACTGCTGGGACGTGCGGCCTGGGGCATTGAACGCCCAGCACCTACCAATCTGGATGGCATGGTGGATTTGATTCGGGAAACCGGCGTCAATCGCATTAGCGTTACAGGAACTTGGTTGGTGAACCCGCGGGAATCGCTCAAGATTGAAGAAGTTTGTGATGATTTGGGGGTTGACCTCAACATCAACTTCTAACTCCTAAAGACAAAGATCCTGCCATGTGGAAACCCACGTGGCAGGATCTTTTCGTCGAAAAGCGCGCTTTTATTCGACGGTGACGGACTTAGCCAGGTTGCGTGGCTGGTCCACGTTGAAGCCCTTTGCGGTGGCTACAGCGCAAGCGAAGATTTGCAGTGGTACGGTGGCCAGCAGTGGCTGCATCAGGGTTGGTGCCTGTGGGATGCGGATGATGAAGTTAGCGTAATCGTTAACAGCCTCATCGCCTTCCTCGGCAATAACGATGGTGACAGCGCCACGGGCGCGGATCTCCTGGATGTTGGAGACGACCTTGGAGTGCAGGGAATCGCGACCGCGAGGGGAAGGAACGATAACGAATACCGGCTGGCCTTCCTCGACCAAAGCGATAGGACCGTGCTTAAGCTCGCCGGCAGCAAAGCCTTCAGCGTGCAGGTAGGCAATTTCCTTAAGCTTCAAAGCGCCCTCGAGGGCAACTGGGTAACCAACGTGGCGGCCCAGGAAGAGCACGGACTTGGCGTCGGCCATGTCTTGGCCCAGCTTCTTAACCTGCTCTTCATTGTCAATCACGCGCTGGATCTTCTCTGGCATTTCGCGCAGGCTCTGCAGTACGGTTGCAACCTCATCAGCGAACTGGTTGCCGCGCAGCTGTGCCAGGTAAAGACCAAGCAGGTAGGAAGCAGTGATCTGAGCCAAGAATGCCTTGGTGGAGGCAACGGCGATCTCAGGACCTGCGTAGGTGTAGATAGAAGCGTCTGCTTCACGTGGCAAGGTGGAACCAACGGTGTTACAGATAGCAACAACCTTGGCACCCTGCTCACGGGCGTGGCGGACAGCCATGAGGGTGTCCATGGTCTCGCCGGACTGGGACAGAGCTACCACGAGGGTCTTCTCGTTGAGGATTGGGTCGCGGTAACGGAACTCGTGAGCGAGCTCAACCTCGGTTGGGATACGGCACCAGTGCTCGATAGCATAACGTGCAACCTGGCCTGCATAAGCAGCAGTGCCACAGGCAACGATGATGATCTTGTCGATGCTGCGCAGGATTGATTCGTCGATGCGGAGCTCGTCTAGAACCAGCTTGCCCTCTTCGTTGAGGCGACCCATGAGGGTATCGCGCACAGCTGCTGGCTGATCGTGGATTTCCTTATCCATGAAGGAGCTGAAGCCACCCTTTTCGGCAGCTGCAGCATCCCACTCGACATCAAAGGGCTTACCTTCAGCTTCGGAACCATCAAAGTTGGTGATGGTGTAATCATCAGCGGTGATGATAACTACCTGGTCATTAGCCAGCTCAACAGCCTTGCGGGTGTAATCAATGAAGCCGGAAACGTCAGAGCCAAGGAAGTTTTCGCCTTCGCCAACGCCGATAACCAAAGGAGAGTTACGACGAGCTGCAACGATGCGGTCAGCGTGATCAGCGTGAATAGCAAGCAAGGTGAAAGCACCTGCAAGACGCTTGCCGGTGAGCTGCATTGCCAGGGTGAGGTCACCATTTGCCTCGGTGTTATAAATTTCAGCAAGCAAAGAAGCAGCAACTTCAGTATCGGTATCAGATACGAAGTTGTAGCCCTTAGCGGTAAGTTCAGAGCGCAGTTCTGCGAAGTTTTCAATAATGCCGTTGTGGACAACAGCGAGCTTGCCGTTGGAAACAACATGGGGGTGCGCGTTTACGTCGGTAGGTCCACCGTGGGTTGCCCAACGGGTGTGGCCAATACCAAGAATTGAATCTGGAAGAGGTGCTTTGGCGATTTCTGCTTCCAGTGCAGCAACCTTTCCAGCCTTCTTTCGGTAGCCGATCTCGCCGTTGGCGTGAACAGCAATACCGGCGGAATCGTATCCACGATATTCCAGGCGACGCAGCCCCTCAAGGACAACGTCTAAAGCAAAATAATCACGGGAGTCGCCCGCTTGGCCAATATATCCAACAATTCCACACATGCGCACGACTTTACAACAAGTTCAGCATTAATACCCGTTTAAGTCCCCTCTTAGAATCACCCACTGCACTGACCATGGGTTTTTCCCATTAATTGTTATCCAAATTAAAGGAGGAGACCCTAATTCAGAGATCTACCGAAGGACTTTTTGTCACATTTTTCAAATTTTCTTTAATTCTTCCACTTAAGACAAAAGCACTGGAAAAATACACAAAATGCCCATTAACCCCTAGCCACTTCGGCGAATTTCGTCACATTTTAAACAAATCTGTCAGTATCCCACCTCAAAGCACTTCAGCAGAGTTGCAGCTTCAGTATTGCGGTCAAACACTCGAATATAAAAGGACCTCAACTGCAGCCAGAACGCGCAGCCTCGCACTGCCCCTCGCAGTCTCCCAAAATCAGCCCAAAAATCCAGAAATCTCCGCGGCATTCCGCGCCAAACGTTCCAAACGGGATTCCGTCATTGAGGCAATCTGATCAACCACCACACGCGCACGGGCGGCATCGGAGTCAGCCTCCACAAACCACTGACGGAACATCGGATCCAAGGACCCCGGCGCGCCGAGCATGAGGTATTCATAAACTCGGAAAATGCGTTCGCGCTGGCGATCTTGCCGTGCCATATGCCCTGGATCATCCATCACATATAACACTGCCAAGGTTTTCAGCAGTTTCACCTCGCGCGCAGCAACCTCCGGAATCACCAGATCCCCAAACATGCGCCCCACGGTTATGCCCTGCTCACGCGCAGCTTCCTTGGTGGCAGCGATGGTGGCACCAACATAACGCCCCACCAATTCCGAGGTCATGGCTTTAAGCGCGGAATAGGACCGCAGCGTGAAATCAAAATCAGCAGCAGCCACTACCACCGGCAGTTCCCGCAATGAGGCAGCACCTTCAATAAGTTCTGCTGGATCGCCACCAAAAGCTCGCGCGCCTTTCTCAGCCAGGGCTGCAAGCTCCACCAAGTCCCAGAGGACTTTCAGATCAATGCGGCCAGAAACAATGCCGTCTTCGACATCGTGGACGGAATAGGCGATGTCATCAGAGAAGTCCATAACCTGGGCTTCCATGGGTGGGCGCAGATCCGAATGGCCTTCACGCACCCAATGCAACAGCTCGGCATCCTCATCATAGGCACCATATTTACGGTTCACGCTGCCATCAGCATTGGTTTTGGTCCACGGGTATTTGCAGGCCGCATCCAAAGTCGCGCGGGAAAGGTTGAGCCCAAAACTCTTACCTTCCGCAGAAACCACCTTGGGTTCCAAACGGCTTAAAATCCGCAGTGTTTGCGCATTCCCCTCAAAGCCACCGCAATCTTGAGCAACTTCATTAAGCGCTGTTTCCCCATTGTGACCATAAGGCGGGTGGCCAATATCGTGGCATAAACCAGCCAAATCACAGAGGTCTGGGTCCAGATCCAGACCAGCGCCAATACCGCGGGAGATTTGCGCGACCTCCAAAGAGTGCGTCAAACGGGTGCGTGGGGTGTCACCGTCATTTGGTCCAACCACTTGCGTTTTATCAGCAAGTCGTCGCAAAGCAGCTGAGTGCAACACGCGCGCCCGGTCGCGTGCAAAGGCGCTGCGGGAGTCGGGGGCCTCGGCGCTAAGCTGGCTTAATTTGGGCGCTTCAACAAAAAGCCGAGCATTATCTGCAGGTTGATAAGGGTACATCTACTTCTTTAGCCTCCGCAGCTGGTCATGGCGGGCGCGCCGGGACGGCCTAATAAACGCCTGAATCGAGCGCAATACATCCTCAACTTTAATAGCCGCCCCGCGCCCCAGTGTCCGCGACACGTCCTGCACCACTACCCCGCCCCACTCGTGGGCTAAGGTCAAAAAAATAGCTTGTCGACGCAAACCTGGTGGGGCTAAACGGAGTCGGTGAGGGAAAGGCCCGAAAACCTAGGCGGCGCGCCAGGCGCACCGCTCGATAAGAATGGTTGGGGTCAGTAATAATAAGCACCCTTCCGACTGCTTCCGGATCTAATGCCATATAAGAGGTATAAGTGTCATTCCCAATGGGTGAGACCTCAATGAATTCTTTGGGCACCCCAGCCTCCTGCAAGTAAGTGGCTGCAACCTCTGCCTCGCTAAAACGGTCGCCAGGCAGATTTCCACCCACCGTATAAATCATCTGACTACGATGCTGCTGCCACAATTGCGCAGTATGTTTTAGCCGCGCAGCAAATTGCTGGGATGGACGACCATCATATTGCGCCGTGCCCAGGACCAATAAAGAATCCACCTGTTGGGGATCATTGGGATAACGCCGCAGGGAATAAAGCTGAATTCTTAAGACCAGTTGGGCTATAAGTGCCCCGCTGCCGATTGTGAAAGCTTGAAAGAACTTTTTCATCCCCACCAGTCTGCCAGGGGTTCTCGGTAAGGTGGTACCCATGAATCCACGTTTGGTGCCTTTTCAAAAAATAGCTGCTCGTTCCTGTATCTCCCTGGCCATTGGAGTTGGTTCCTTAACGTTAATGGCCATGCCTTTAGCCCAGGCTGAGGAGCTCTCCGTGCTGGCGGAGGCGCCGGATTATTACACAGAAAATGTCACCGATTACACCGGTTTACTCAGCTCCACTGAGCAAAGCGAAATTCAAACAGCAATTGATGAGGTTAAAGCCTCTGAACAAAAGGTCATTTTTGTCATATACCTCAACTCCTTTGATGGCATGGATGCCCAAACTTGGACCGAACAAGCCTTAGAGATCAATGGCTCCGGCAATGTGCTGATCTACGCCGTATCCCCGGAAGAACGCCAATATAGCATTGCTGGCGGTACACAGTGGAGCTCCACCGAATTAGATAATGCCAATGAAGCCGTTTTCCAGGCACTCTCCCAGGATGATTGGGCTGGTTCCGCGCTAAACCTTGCGCAATCTGTCACCGGTGGTGGCGCTGGTTCTTCTGGTTCCTCTGACTCTTCTGGTTCCTCGGCAGCCTGGTTGGGAGCAGCTGGAGTTGGCGTTGTAGCTGCAGGTGGTGGCCTCTGGGCTTATAACCGCAATCGCAAAAAGAAGACCGATTCCGCCACCTTAGAAGACGCCCGCAGTATTGATCCCCGCGATACCTCCCGCTTGATGCGCTTGCCATTGGAGACCTTGGAGGCTTTGGCACAGGAAGAACTAACCTCCACCGACGAATCCATTCGTGGCGCCAAAGAGGAACTAGATATTACAACTGCGGAATTTGGCCCGGAACGAACTCGCAGCTTTATCCGCGCCATGAATAACTCCACTGGCACCCTCCAAAGAGCCTTTGAGATCCAGCAGCGCCTCAATGATTCCATCCCCGAATCTGAGGCTGAAAAGCGCTCCTTGCTGGTGGAAATCATTTCTTCCTGTGGTCAGGCCGATGATGCACTCGCAGCCGAAGCCAAAAACTTTGCTGATATGCGCAACCTGCTCATCAACGCCAATACCCGCCTTGATGAGTTCACCCGCCAATCTGTGGACCTAAGAACTCGTTTGCCACAAGCCACCGCCACCTTGGAAGGCTTACGCACCCGCTACTCCGCCGAGGTTTTGGAGAGCATCGACGATAACGTGGTCCTCGCAACCGGTTCCCTCGAGGAAGCCGAAAAGGTGTTGGCGCAGGCTTATGAGCTAGAGGCAAAGCCAGCGGGCGAACAAGCAGGTCTGATTGATGCCATCCGCCACATCGAGCACGCACTGGCCACGGCCGATAAATTGCTTAAAGGTGTAGAAAACGCCGATACCAATATCTCCACGGCAAAAGCCAATATCGCGCCTCTTATCTCCGAGGTGGAAGTTGAGATCAACGAGGCTGCCCAGCTTAAAACCACTGCTGCCAATGATGGTGCCAAAGCTGATTGGGCTACCCTAGACGATACTGTGCGTGCCGCTTCCGCTGCTTTAAGCACAGCCCGTACCACTGCTGATGCCGATCCTCTCGGCGCCTATACCACACTGGTTGATGCAGATTCTGCCCTGGATACCCAGTTGGATCTTTTGCGAGCCACCGCCACTGATCAGGCCAATCAATTGCGAATTTTTGACCAGCAATTGGCCACCGCCCAGCAACAAATACAAGGTGCCGAAGATCTTATTTCCACCCGTGGTCGCATTGTAAAGTCCGAGGCGCGCACGCACCTTGCCAACGCTCAAAAACTCCACGCCATGGCTATGCAAAACCGGGTTCGCGATACCCGCGCCGGTTTGGATTATGCACGCCAGGCGACGGTGGCTGCGCAAAGGGCAAGCACCGCAGCTAAAAATGACGTCACCGAATACAACAACCGTAATCGCCGAAACAACTCCAGCGGTGGGGCGACCGGCGCAATTGTCACCGGTATGGTGCTGAACTCCATCCTCAACAGTGGTCGTGGTGGCGGATTCGGAGGTGGCTTTGGTGGCGGCGGTGGCAGCTTCGGTGGAGGCGGCGGTGGCGGAGGATTCCGCGGTGGCCGCTTCTAGGGCTTAAATTTTAGGCCTTAAATTTTGGGTCTGCGTACTGCGGAATCAACCAGGACGCAGGCCCAACTTAGAAACACTGCATCCACAAAAGGCAGGGCATCTTCACCTGCAGTGCCCACCGTAAATTCCACTTTTCCACTGGTCATGGGCCGCATTTTGGCCACCTCTAGACCTTGGTTGGTGATAATACGTTCTTTGCGCCAGGGCGAAACACGCTTGAGCTCATAGGTCCTTTTACCGCACACTGCTTTAAGGTCTGCGACAGTAAAAGATTCCTGCATGACGGTATAAACCTCACCGCCGGATAAGGTGGCGCGACACCGGAACTTCATTGTCCCGGGAGTTGATTCAATAAGCAGGCGTTCATCGGCTACGTAGAGGACATCCGAGCGCACATCAGAAATAACCGCGCCCGAAGCGTCGAAAAGCTCATTGCCCAGCCACACCCATGTTTCCTCGGCGTGCCGACCGAAAATTCCCGCTTTTGGGCGCTCAAAACCGTCCATACCTAGATCCCCAGTTCTTAGATAAAGGTCATAAAAATGATGAACGGGGTGAGGATGATTAAGAAGATTGTTAAGCCCCAGCTAGAGCCCAACATTCTCGATTCCAGGGTTTTGCGCGCGATCCAGGACAAAAATACTTCTTGTTCGGCGGAGACGGTGCTACCTTCTTCAAACTCTAGAACGGAAGCACGCATGCCGTTATTAACGCCACTGAATTGAGCTACTTTCTGTTCATTGGCGTCGTCGATAATCCAATTGGCTTTTTCTTCATTGATGGCGGTCATTTCAACGCCAGCCATATCGATGGTGATGCGTTTAGCGTGGGAGAAGCCCTTGTCTACAACTTGTGCTTTGAAAACGCGACCATCTGGCAAAGTGGCGGTGGCTGTGCCTGCGATATCGAAGGATAAATTCCACTGCTGCTCCCCCACTGTGGCAGTGGTGTCAAAAGCTTTTGCGGTTGACTCACCGAAGGTCGCAATTTTGGATTTTTCTTGCCCCCGAAGCAAATCAACAAAAAGCTGTCCGTCCTTCTTAAAGCGCTTGCCCCAAGAGGTATAGGAGGAGTTCACAATCAGATCCTTCGTTGTCATGCGAACAGAATAGCACCGGCCGAAGGTGGCCGGTGCTATGTGTGGTGGAGATTAGTGCCTTAGAAAAATTAGCAACCAATCAGACGCTGAGCCAGGAAGCCCTGCAGCTCATCGATAGGAACACGAACCTGCTCCATGGTGTCGCGCTCGCGGACGGTGACTGCCTTATCCTCGAGGGAATCAAAGTCAACGGTGACGCAGAATGGGGTACCGATTTCATCCTGGCGACGGTAGCGGCGACCAATTGCTCCGGAGGTGTCATAGTCGACGTTCCAGAACTCACGCAGGTTAGCTGCCAATTCCTCAGCAACTGGGGTCAAGGTGTCCTTCTTGGACAGTGGCAGAACTGCCACCTTGACTGGAGCGAGGCGGCGGTCAAGCTTCAAAACGACGCGCTTATCGACGCCACCCTTGGAGTTTGGAGCCTCATCCTCGTGGTATGCGTCCATGAGGAACATCATCATGGCGCGGCCAAGGCCTGCGGCTGGCTCAATAACATAAGGAATCCAGCGCTCGCCGGTCTCCTGATCGAAGAAGGAAAGATCTTCGCCGGAGCCTTCGGAGTGCACGCGCAGGTCATAATCGGTGCGGTTGGCGATGCCTTCGAGCTCGCCCCACTTGCTATTGGCAAAGTTGAAGGCGTACTCGATATCAACGGTGCGCTTGGAGTAGTGAGAAAGCTTCTCTTTGGGGTGCTCGTAGAGGCGCAGGTTCTCTGGCTTAATGCCGAGGTTGAGGTACCACTGGTGGCGGGTATCAATCCAGTACTGGTGCCATTCTTCATCCTCGCCTGGCTTGACGAAGAATTCCATTTCCATCTGCTCAAATTCGCGGGTACGGAAAATGAAGTTACCTGGGGTGATCTCATTGCGGAAGGACTTACCCATGTTGGCAATGCCGAATGGAGGCTTCATACGTGCAGAGTTCATCACGTTCTTGAAGTTCACGAAGATACCCTGAGCGGTTTCTGGGCGCAGGTAGTGCAAACCTTCTTCATCATCAACTGGGCCAAGGAAGGTCTTGAGCATGCCGGAGAAAGCCTTTGGCTCAGTCCAGTTACCTGGCTGACCGGTCTCAGGATCGTTAATGTCAGCAAGGCCATTTACCGGTGGGTGGCCGTGCTTTTCTTCATAAGCCTCGAGCAGGTGATCTGCACGGTAGCGCTTATGGGTGTGGAGGGATTCCACCAGCGGATCGGTGAAGACCTCTACGTGGCCTGAGGAAACCCAGACCTGGCGAGGCAGGATGACGGAA
Organism: Corynebacterium callunae; assembly: GCF_046592015.1. Classification (GTDB taxonomy): domain Bacteria; phylum Actinomycetota; class Actinomycetes; order Mycobacteriales; family Mycobacteriaceae; genus Corynebacterium; species Corynebacterium callunae_A. The sequence continues at coordinate 211,027 of NZ_JAWVOB010000001.1, read as the reverse complement.
GTGTCTACGCCAACTACGTCTGGGCGGGAAGTAACCATGGCACGCCACCACTGGCGCTTGATGTTTTCCTTTAGTTCAACGCCCAAGGGACCGTAATCCCAAGCAGAACGAGTACCGCCGTAGATCTCGCCACAGGGGTACACCAGTCCACGTCGTTTACACAGGTTAACCACGGTGTCGATGATCGATTGCTGAGCCACGTCGGATGCTCTCCTCCAGGTCGAATGAAAATTACTCAAAGCTTCGCGTCCCCTTCGGGACATACTGACCCAATCTTAGACCAAGCATTAACCGAGTCGACTGATAGGTCTAAAAATCTTCCACAACTCAAGTTTTACTTATATGAGTCGTTTGATAGATAAGAATAAAATTGCACAAAAGAAAACTTGCACATTGTTCAATCAGAACAATAAATACACACCCCAATCATAAAACCCCAAGTGGAAGAAAGCGAAGGTGAAAATGTGGTTTTAGCTTTTTAAGTAAATCCTTAATACTGGATGTGTGCTAGTTCTCAAGAATTCCCACGGCGGGTTTTCATTAGAGGAATGAGGTATTCAAATGATTCCAAACTCCACACGCAACTTCTTTAGGTCAGCCAATGAAGGCCTAGGTAGTCGAACCATCGGTGAGATGGCCACCGCCCCCTCCTCCCACTTTGACTCCAAAGAAGTCTCCATGCTGGGCAATGTGCTTCGCGCTTTGGACTCCCCAGTGCGTATTGAGATCGTTTTGGCACTCAACGAACGTCCTCACTATGTCCATGAGCTTGTCAAACGACTTAATAGTTCACAACCGCTTATCAGCCAGCATCTCAAAGTGTTGAAGTCTGCACACGTTGTTGATGCTGAACGCAAAGGTCGCCAGATGACCTATTTTCTCGCGGAGCCTTTGGTCATCGACATCTTTGGTTTAGCCCTCAAAGCTGCCAAAGCCGAGCAAGTGTAGACTTCCACTAAACAAATTTCTTGTTGAGGAGGACTTCCGATGGCTATTAAGCAGAGCTCCACTCCAAAGTTGGGGGTCCGTAGCACCAAGCAACGCAAAGCTGTGGTTGATGTTTTAGAGAACATGGACAACTTTGCTTCGGCCAAGGAAATTCACCTCGCCTTGTCCGCCAAAGATCTCGCAGTGGGACTCACTACGGTGTACCGTACGCTACAGTCTCTGGCAGATATTGGTGCAGTTGATGTCCTCAATGTCACTGGTGGCGAAACGCTCTATCGGCAATGTCATGCTGAAGGCCACCACCACCACTTGGTGTGCACCAACTGTGGCCGCACCGTGGAAATTGATGGTGGCCCAGTGGAAACGTGGGCGCAGGAAGTTGCCCGCGAAAATGGCTTTAGCGTGAGCAGCCATGAAGCAGAGATTTTCGGGCTCTGCGAAAACTGTCGCTAAAGCACCATGCCAAAGGCTAGGCCCAGCACATAGGTAATTAGTGCTGCGCCATAGCCAATTGCCAACTGCCTAATGGCTCTAAAAGCCGGTGGTTTTCCAGAAAGCACACCCGTGATGCCACCAGTTGCCATCAGCGAAATTCCCACCAGAATGAGTGAAATCACGGCAGCAGGCAAGCCCTCTAGCCCCAAAAGATAAGGCACGATGGGAATGAAGGCGCCAATCGCAAAGGCACAAAAGCTAAAAAGTGCTGCCGAGCGCGCAGAACCCGCATCATGCACGACCGGGTCTGCCAGCGTATTTTCTGTAAAGCGCTGCTGGTTTTCAAACCTTTCAAAAACTGCAGCGGCTCTCTCCTGAGCTTCTACTTCACTCAAGCCACGCGCCCGGAAAACCAACTCCAGTTCATTAGCTTGGACATCAAGTTCACCAATGGCTTCATGAGCTTTGGGGTCTGGGATGGATGCATCCAGCAGTTCGGTTTGGGAGCGTACTGAAATAAACTCACCAGCTGCCATGGATAATGCACCAGCGAGCAGTCCGGATACACCGGTAATAATGACCACCTGCGGTGCCACACCACTGGCCATCACACCCATGACCAGGGCGACATTGGACACCAGGCCATCGTTAATGCCAAAAACAGCGGCACGGAAATTGCCACTCATTTGTTCGCGACCACGGCTGGCCAAACCGCGAACTACCTCGGCGTGGATTCTTTCATCGGCCGACATTTGTTTGGCGGCGTCAGCATCGGAATCATAGGGGCTACGAGATTCTGCGGACTGCAGGAGCGCCAAGGTAAAAACTGAGCCAAAACGACGTGCCAAAAAGCCCAATAACCGCGTTTTTAGATCAGCCTTCGGGGGATTGAGGGCGGCGTCGCCAAGCTTATCTAGCCAATAAGCCTCGTGGCGAGCTTCGGCCTCAGCCAGCGCCAGCAGAATTTCTCGCTCCTCGCCCTCGCGGCGATCGGCGAGGTCGCGGTAGGCGGCGGCCTCTGCGCGCTCATTGGCCAGGTAGCCACGCCAACGTTTAATTTGCTGGGCGGTGGGCTGATCTTGGGTCATGGTTTCCTTTAGGCGCTGCCGAAACGGCGATCGCGTTTGGCGTATTCCAGCACGGCATCAAAAAGATCCTGCGGGGTGAAATCTGGGAATAGCTTGTCTTGGTAGACCATTTCCGCATAGGCGGACTGCCAGAGCAAGAAGTTGGAGGTGCGTTTTTCACCGGAGGGGCGCAGGAAGAGATCAACATCGGGCATATCCGGTTCATCCAAGAAGTTCGGGAAGGTCTTCTCGTTGATCTGCTCCGGGCGTAGTTCCCCGGCGGCTGCCTGACGGGCAATCTCGCGGGCGGCGTCGATAATTTCTGCGCGGCCGCCGTAGTTGACGCACATGGCCAGCGTCATTTTGGTGTTGTTTTTGGTTAGTTCTTCGGCAGCTTCCAGCTCTTGAATAACTGATCGCCACAAACGTGGGCGACGGCCAGCCCAGCGTACGCGCACGCCCTTTTCATTTAGGACATCGCGCTGGCGACGCAAAACATCACGATTAAAGCCCATGAGGAAGCGGACCTCATCGGTGGAACGACGCCAATTTTCAGTGGAGAAAGCATAAGCCGATAGATAAGGAACACCGAGTTCGAGGCAGGCGTCAACCACATCCATTAGCACTGCTTCGCCGCGCTTGTGGCCTTCGGTTCTTTTCATTCCGCGTTCCGTGGCCCAGCGTCCATTTCCATCCATCACCAAAGCAATATGCTTGGGCAGAAACTTGGCTGGAATATCGGGTTTCACAAATTCGCTCACAAAGAACCATTGTGCCATGAACCGCGCTTAGGCTTGGTCAAGCACTGCCAAAGTGGGAAGCTTGCGCTCCATATGCCATTGCAAATGTGCAGTAGCCAGGCGATGCACCGTGGGCATTAGCTCAGGGTGTTCTTGGGGAACGCGCAAAGGTTGGCCATTGGCCACCAGCCACATCATATGGAGTGATTCAGCGGAAACTTCTGCACTGCCTGGGGGCCGGCAATATAGGCATACTGCTCCCCCAGCTCCCGGGTGGAAGGCATTATGGGGGCCAGTTCGGCCACAGGCTGCGCAATCAAAGAGGCTGGGAGCCCAACCGGCGTGATTCATTGCGCGCAGCATAAACTCATCAAGCACCAGCATTGGGTGCGAGGCATCTTGAATGGCCTGGAGTGCGCGAGTGGTTTCGGCAAAAAGATGGGCGTCTTCATCCATTCCCACAATGTGGGTGGCAATATCTAAGATCGCCGAGGCGCAGGAGTAGCGGGTGAAATCCTCAATAATGCCTGAGGCATAATAAGCCACCGTGTCCGCACCGGAAATGGTGGCCAAGTTACGGCCTGGATAGAGCTGCACATCTAGTTCAACAAAGAGCTGTAGCCGGGAGCCAAATCGCGATTTTGAACGACGCACTCCTTTGGCCACAGCCCTCACCAAGCCATGGTCGCGTGTGAGAAGGACGATAATGCGGTCTGCTTCCCCATAATCATGGGTTTTGACCACTAATGCTCTATCTCTAAAGCTTTCCCTACGCACCGCTAACCTTTAAATACTTGTTTTTAGAATCCGAGGCGGTTCAAAGCCTTTGGATCGGACTGCCAGTTCTTCAAAATCTTAATGCGCAGGTCAAGGAAGACATTCTGGCCCAAGATTCGGATGATGTCCTGGCGGGAGTTGTGGATAATTCGGCCCAGGCGCTGACCATTACGGCCCACAATAATATCCTTTTGACCAGGACGTTCCACGTAGATGATGGCGTGGACGGTCAACACACCATTGCGCTCTGGATCTGGCAGGATCTCATCAACTTCCACGGCAATAGAGTGTGGGAGTTCATCTTTAAGGCCAGCTAGCGCTGCCTCACGGATAGCCTCAGAGATGCGGGTATCGCTATCTTCATCGGTGAGGTGGTCATCTGGGTAGAACTTTGGCCCCTCAGGAAGCAGGCTGGTCATGACCTCAATCAAGGTCTCGATGTTTTCGCCAGAGGTAGCAGAAACAGGTACCACCTCGCTCTTTCCGTCGAGAAGCTCATGGACAGCCATAAGCTGTGCTGCAACCAGGTCGCGGGAAACACGGTCAGCTTTGGTGACAATGCCGAGGATCTTGGTCTTAGGCGACACATTGCGCACGGCGTCTAGGATCCAGCGGTCGCCGGGACCAATTTTTTCATTGGCAGGGATGGTCAGACCGATAAGGTCAACATCGGCATAGGTATCTTTGACGGCCTCATTGAGGCGCTCGCCCAGCAAAGTGCGGGGGCGGTGCAAACCGGGGGTGTCCACCACGATGATCTGCGCATTCTTGCGGTGTACCAAACCGCGGATGGGGTGGCGGGTGGTTTCTGGCTGGTTTGCAGTGATCGCAATTTTTTCGCCCACGAGGGCATTGGTCAACGTTGATTTGCCGGTGTTTGGGCGTCCAACGAAGCTGACAAAACCTGAACGGAAACCTTCAGGGGTGTCATTAAAATTCATAAATCCTCTAACTGATTTGGGGATGATCGAAATAGCTCTCGCCTTTGGGTCTAGAAACACAAAAGAGACTATTTACCTTGGTCTCCCAAGCATAGTCCCTAAAGGCAATGAATCCCCCATCTACTTTAAAGATCGTTATTCATCTTCTACCTGGTGTGGTTCTGAGACGACCACCACGACAGAGTGCATCCGCAAACGTCCACGGCGGTTTCTTTCACCTTCTGCAATAAGTTTCAGGCCCGAGCTTTCCACTGTTGCACCTGGCAAAGGCACACGACCGAGCTCATAGGCAATCAGGCCGCCGACGGTATCCACCTGATCGAGGACATCCTCGGAAAACTCCACTTCCTGTTCCAATTCTTCCTCAATAGTTTCTTTGAGGTCATCCAAGGAGAGGCGGGAAACAACGCGGTAGGTGCGCTCGCCAATCTTTTCAATGGGAGCTACTTCACGGTTGTCATATTCATCGGCGATCTCGCCAACAATTTCTTCCAAAATATCTTCAATGGAAATCAGGCCAGCTACGCCACCATATTCATCAATGAGGATTGCGATGTGATTGTGTTCCTCCTGCATTTCCTGCAGCAGTGCATCCAAAGATTTAGAGTCTGGCACGAAAGTTGCCGGACGCATAACCTCATCGACGGTAACGGAACGTCCGCCATCGGTAGCATAATAGGTTTTTTGCACCAGGTCTTTGAGGTACACAATGCCGATAATGTCATCCACATTCTCCCCAATGACGGGAATGCGGGAGTGGCCTGAGCGCACGCACAGAGCAGTTGCTTGGCCTGCGGTTTTTCCAGATTCAATCCAAATCATCTCTGGGCGTGGCACCATCACCTGGCGCACGGTAGTGGAGGCAAGATCAAAAACGGATTGGATCATCCGCCTTTCCTCTACTTCCACAATGCCGTGTTCCTGGGCGATATCCACCATTTCACGCAATTCAACTTCAGTGGCATAAGGTCCGTTGCGGAAGCCTGGACCTGGCGCAATGATATTTCCCACCCAAATGAGCACGCGGGCTAAGGGGCCAAAAACCTTGGCAAAAATGCCAAGCATAAACGCGGAGCGCAACATGAGGGTATAGGGATTTTTCCTACCCACGGTGCGCCCAAAAACGCCCACCACGGCGAAGGTTACCAAGGCAACACTGATAATTGCGGCGAGGATGCCCCAAGCCCAATTGTCAATGATGCTAATGGCAATTGCTCCGGCCAAAACTGCAGCTGTGGAATCCAGCAGCGTGCGCAGCATAACAAGCATATTGATATGGACGGCACGGGTATCAATGACATGAAGCAGCGCGGCAGATCCTGCCACTTCATCCTTATGCATTTGTTCCACGCGCGCCCGTGAGACCATGGATAGTGCCGATTCCATTGCTCCAAAGAAGCCAGATAGGATCAGCGCCAGAATCGTGGCAATGCCTAACCAAATGACATAGTCGTCCACTTAAGGTTTTTCCTCCGCAGTCGGCTCTTCTGCGCCCGAAGCAGCGCCGCCAGGCACACCCGAGGCATCAGCAATCATCTGTTCATCCAGCTCCAGGCGATCCGCAGCGGTGGGGAAAGCTCCTGGACCTGAAGGCTTGGGCTGGTAATTCACTCCGCGCGCTTCTAAGTTGTCATACCAATCAGCGAGCAGCTCATTTTGCAGAGCGAACATTTCGCGCTCTTCAGCTGGATCCACATGGTCATAGCCCAAAAGGTGCAGGCTGCCATGCACCGTGAGCAGCGCTAATTCATGGGCTAGATCATGTCCAGCTTTTTCGGCCTGCTTAGCAGCAAATTCTGGGCAGAGCACAATATCACCAAGCATGGATGGCCCAATATCGGCGCCGTCTGGACGGGCATAACCAGGGGTGAGCTCATCCATGGGGAAGCTCATCACATCGGTTGGGCCTTCCAAATCAAGCCATTTAGCGTGGAGATCAGCGATGGTCTCTAGATCCACAATGTGGATGGAGGCTTCAGCATCGGGGTGGATATCCATTTCCCCCAGGGCGAAGGAGAGCACGTCAATGAGCATTTCCTCATTAACACCCTCATAGCCTGATTCATTAAAAACTTCGATGCTCATTAGTTAGATTCCTCTCGGGATTCTTTTCGAGCTTCCTCACGAGCACGAGCTCGCTCCGCAGCACGCTTTGCTTCTAGATCTTCATAATCCTCATAAGCATCCACAATGCGACCAACCAACTGGTGGCGGACCACGTCGGAGGAATGCAATTCTGCGAAGTGGACATCATCAACATCGCGGAGGATATGACGCACCAAGCGTAAACCAGATTTCTGACCACCAGGCAAGTCAACCTGAGTGATATCGCCGGTCACCACCATCTTGGAACCAAATCCCAAGCGGGTCAGGAACATTTTCATCTGCGCTGGAGTGGTATTTTGCGCCTCATCCAGGATCACAAAGGCATCGTTAAGGGTACGGCCACGCATATAGGCAAGTGGCGCAACTTCCACAATGCCTGCTTCCATAAGCTTTGGGATAACCTCAGGCTCGACCATATCGCGCAGTGCATCATGCAAAGGTCGCAGGTAGGGGTCAATTTTTTCATTGAGGGTACCGGGCAAAAAGCCCAGCTTCTCGCCGGCCTCCACGGCAGGACGAGTCAAAATGATACGGCTGACCTGCTTAGCTTGGAGGGCTTGTACCGCCTTGGCCATAGCCAAATAGGTTTTACCGGAACCTGCAGGACCCAGGCCAAAGACGATGGTGTTTTCATCAATGGCATCTACATAGGACTTTTGTCCAAGTGTTTTAGGTCGAATAACCTTGCCACGGCGGGCAATAATGTCACCGGTGAGGATCTCTGAGACTGTCTGCGGGGTTTCCACATTGATAATGCTGATGACATTTTTGACAGTCTCAGGGCTAATCACATGGCCACGGCGCGCAATGGCCTGCAGCTCATCAAAGATTTTGCCGGCACGGGAAACCTCAACGATAGGTCCGGTGAGTTCAATGCGGGTGCCTCGGACGTGGATATCGCAGTCGATTTGATTGTCCAAAACTCGTAGGTTTTCATCATGAATACCTAAAACGGTCTGGGCATATTCACGCTCTAGGTTATAGCTCGTGGTTACCACATCGGTGCGGGTGCTTCGCGGGGCGGTCACAGTGCTGTATTCGCCTGCTTTCTGGGATGGATTTTCTTTGAATTAACACTACCAGCGCGCAGAGAGCACACCGATGGCTGCAAGTGCCACCATGCCCGCTGAGGCTGTTCTTAACACTTCCGGACCAAGCTTGACGGTATGCGCGCCGCGAGCACTAAAACGCTCAATTTCCTCCGGCGCCACACCACCTTCTGGTCCAATAATGACCACCACATTGCCGGAGAAATCTAATTCCCGGATCGCCGCGGTTGCCTCCTCGTGCAGGATAATCGCGAGGTCAGCGTCGTCGATAAGCTTCTCGACGTCCTCAGCGCCCGCTACCCCACTGATTTCAGGGATGGTGGCGCGCCGCGATTGTTTGGCAGCCGCTTCCGCGGCTGCCTGCCATTTGCTTAAGGATTTAGCTTCTTTTCCTGCCCACTTCGCTACACAGCGACTAGCCTGCCAGGCCACAATTTTATCGGCGCCACCTTGGGTGAGCAGATCAATGGTCAGCTCGGAGCGCTCCGACTTGGGGATCGCCTGCACGATGGTGACATGGGGGAAGGGGCGTGGGATTTCTGCCACCGAATCCACCACCACATCGAGTCGGTCTTTGCCACTGACGGCGCGGACGGTGCAGGTACGCGCGGTGCCACGGCCGTCGATAAGCGTGATCTTTTCCCCAGCCGTAATGCGTTTCACGGTCACTGCATGGCGGCCTTCGGGGCCGGTGAGGGTGGCGGTTTCACCGGCGGCGGCGGAGGTGTCGGAGATGAAGACAGGAAGCGACATTACTTGCGGAACTTATTCTTTAGCTTGTCAAAAAATCCGGCTTCTTCGCCTTCGCGGTGTACGCCAGCGCTGTCCTTGCGGTGGCTGCGGATTTCCTCAAGCAGCGCGCGGGTGCGATCGTCCAGGTCGGTAGGCACAAAGAGATCCACATGTGCCATGAGGTCGCCGTGGCCTTCGGCGCGCAGGCGTGGCATGCCCTCGCCGTCCAAGGTGATCACATCATTAGGCTGAGTACCTGCAGGAACGCTGATCTTTACCTCTTCACCATTGAGAGATTCCACCTCGAGGTCGGTTCCCAAAGCCGCATCGATCATAGGTACGCGGATGCTGGCGTGGAGGTTGTCACCATCGCGGGTAAACACCGCGTGTGGGCGCACCATGACCTCAATGTAGAGGTCGCCAGCAGGGCCACCACCAGCGCCAACCTCGCCCTGGCCAGCCATGCGGATACGCATACCGGACTGGATGCCAGCAGGAATGTTGGCAACGATGTCACGGCGCGCACGCACGCGACCATCGCCAGCACATTCAGTACAAGGATCTGGGATAACTTCACCGGTGCCATCGCAGGTGTGGCAGGCGCGGGAGGTCATCACATTGCCCAGGAAGCTGCGCTGTACCTCTTGGATTTCCCCGCTGCCGTTACAGGTTGTACAGGTTACTGGCTTCTTATCGGAGGCAGATCCGGAACCATGGCACTTGGTACACAGCACGGCGGTGTCCAGGGTGAGATCCTTCTTAGCTCCGCTATAGGCTTCCTCCAGGGTGATGGAGGTACGCCACAGGGTATCGCTACCAGGCTGAACACGGGAACGTGGGCCGCGGGATCCGCCGGCGCCACCACCAAAGAAGGCATCAAAAATATCGCCCAGGCCACCGCCACCAAAGCCGCCGCCGAAGCCACCGGCTCCAGCTCCGCCGCCTTGCTCCATGGGGTCTCCACCCATGTCAACGATGCGACGCTTATCAGGATCGGTGAGCACCTCATGAGCTACTGAAGCTTCGCGGAATTTCTCCGCTGCTTCCTCGCCGGGGTTCACATCTGGGTGGTATTTGCGGGCAAGCTTTCGGTACGCCTTCTTGATCTCTGACTCGGTTGCATTGCGATCGACTCCGAGAATGCCGTAATAGTCACGTGCCACGGTGGGTGATACTTCCTTTGGTTAAAATCAGAGGGATAAAAGATTATGAAACAAGTGGTTTATTATACCCGCAGCCTATTCTCCTGCGAGCACACGACCAACATACTTAGCAACGGCTGAAACCTTCGAAATTGTTCCCGAATAGTCTATATATGTTGGGCCAACCACACCTAAAGCTCCTAAAGCACTGCCCTGGGAACCATAAGCGGTGGTGATCACCGAGGCGCTGTGCAATTCCACATCCTCATTTTCACCACCAATATGCACCCGCACCTCATTGAGGTCCGTGACATTGGAGAGCAATTTCAGCATCACCACTTGTTCTTCCAGTGCTTCCAACACCATAGGCAAGGTTGCCGAGGTCTCTCTATTAAGCCTGGTCAAGTTGGAGGTACCCGCCAAAATCAAGCGATCCGAAGGCTGATCCACCAAGGTATTAACCAAAACATCACAGCATCTGCGCAGCGCTCCCCTAATTTTCTGCGGGGCCCGCGAGGCTAATTCCTCCAAAGCCGCAGAGGCAGCGCTCAGCGTCTTTTCTGCCAAGGTGCCATTAATAAGATCGCGCAGCACGTTAACATCTTCGGCAGCCAGGGGTTCGTCTAATTCCACATTGCGCTGGTCCACGCGCCCGGTATCGGTGATGAGCACCAGGAGCAGACGCATTGGTGAAAGTGCGACCACCTCGCAGTGTTTTACCCGCGCGGTTTTAAGGGTAGGTAGCTGCACCACAGCAGCCTGGTGGGTGAGCTGGGAAAGTAACTGCACCGAGCGGCGCAGCACATCTTCCAAGTCCACGCCACCTTCAAGGAAACCTAAAATGGCACGGCGTTCAGCCAGGGAAAGAGGCTTAATGTCATGGATGGAATCCACAAAAAGGCGATAGCCCTTTTCTGTTGGCACGCGCCCAGAACTTGCGTGTTCTTGGACAATATAGCCATCTGATTCCAGCACGGACATATCATTGCGAATCGTTGCGGAACTGACGTTGAGTTTATGCCGTTCCAGCAGCGATTTGGATCCCACCGGCTCCTGGGAGGCGATGTAGTCCGCAACGATAGCCCTTAATACTTCGTATCTGCGCTTTTCCGTTGAGCTCGCCATGATAGATACCCTACTAATCTTTTGAACTTTTATGCTTCTTCACTAAGGAGAATATCGGCGATGATTCCGTCGGCAAGCAAACGCCCGGCCGCGGTCACCGCAATATTGCCGCGCTCGTTGAGCTCCAACAACCCGCCCTTAATATGGCGCTCAATCACTGGAGTGGCCGCAGCCGAGAACACCGTGCGTGGCACGCCCTGTTTGAGGCGCAAGCCGAGCATGACCCTTTCGGTGTGGTGATCAGCAGCGCTGAGCAGCTCAGTTTCCTTAATAGGCAGCTCACCGGTGGCAATTTGGGCGGCGTAACGGGCTGGATGCTTGACATTAAAAAAACGGCGATCGCCCATATGGGAGTGCGCACCAGGGCCTGCACCCCACCAATCGCCATCAACCCAATAGCCCATATTGTGCTTGCATTCGCCGCCTGGCTTCGCCCAGTTTGATACCTCGTACCAGTCAAAACCAGCTGATTGCAGGCGCTGATCAATCATCTCATAGCGGTCGGCGTAGGTGTCCTCATCGGGCTGCGACAGCTCGCCTTTATTGACCTTGCGCGCCATCGCAGTGCCGTCCTCCACAATGAGGGAATATGCAGACACGTGATCCACATCGGCATCCAAAATGGCATCCAAGGTGGCGCGCACATCGTCATCGGTTTCGGTCGGGGTGCCATAAATCATGTCCAAATTGACATGTTCAAAGCCCGCAGCATTTGCCTCCTTGGCCGCCGCGACTGGGCGACCTGGGGTGTGCTTGCGATCCAAAACCTTTAAAACGCTTGACGACGCCGACTGCATGCCTAAGGAAATACGCGTATATCCAGCCTCTTTTAGCTGGCTAAAAAACTCTGGAGAGGTGGATTCCGGGTTGGATTCCGTGGTGATCTCGGCCCCCGGAGCAACCCCGAAGGTATTGCGAATTCCATTGAGCACCCGGGTTAGACCATCGGCGCCGATAAGTGATGGCGTGCCACCCCCGATAAAAATTGTTTCCGCCTGACGTGGATCATCCAGCGAGGCCACAGCCATTTCTAATTCTTTTTCCAAAGCATCCAAATAGCTATCTGGACCCGCACTGGTACCCAATTCACCTGCGGTATAGGTGTTGAAATCACAGTAACCGCACCTTGTTGAGCAAAACGGCACATGAATATACACACCAAAAACTGACATACCCCCAAGCCTAGTGTGTACCCCCTTTACATGAGAATTTGGAGCACAACATTCCAATTTGCTGTCAAAGCGGTAAAGTGCACACTATGAACCGGAAGTTTGCTGCAGCCTCAGTGCTTGCTGCGCTCTTTTTCCACGTGGCCCCTGCACAAGCTTCTGAAACCCCTGCCTCCACCACCACACAGCCAGACACTGTGCTGACCACTCTCGTGGCAGAGCCCAACGCGATTACTACCGAGCCTGCGGATGAGTGCGATTTTTGGCAGGATGCTGCTGGTCAGCCCGGTGCAGTCCTGCGGATTCCTTTTCAGGGTGAGCAGAAACTCTCCGATATTAAGGTAGAAACCTCCAAAGCTTTTGAGGATTTCCGCACCATGGTGGAGCTGGACAATAGCATTTTGGTTTATATCCCCAGTGATTTCCAGGGCGCAAATCAGGCCTCAGCAGTGTTTAAAGTTTCCGATGATTTTGGCGAGATCGATACCTTTGCCATCAAGGTCGATTACCCTAGTGCCGCTGCAGCGCCTGAGGAGAATCATTCTATCCTCTTCAAAATTATCTGTGAGCTGGCCTATCGTATCCCCCAGTTGCCTTTTGCCTCCAGGATTTTCGGCTTTTAATTCCTTTTAGCTTCACACGCTGCGTGCAGAGCCACTAAGTGTGGAGTTTAGGAAACAGCGTTGCGCTTTTGCGCCAATTTATCAGCCACGCGCGCCACCACGGCATCAATTCTTACGCGTTCTAAGAGGAATGCCGGCGGATTACTGCCACGCATGGTGCGGACATAAGCCGGGTTCGCGCTAGCTACCGCGTCCATCCACGCCCGGGTAGCGCTTTCCACCACGGCTGCAACGCGACCATAAAGCAGTGGCAGAGACAGCGAATCCAAGTCATTGGCCACCTTATTGGTTTGCGCCAAAACCCAGTCCACCGTTAATTCCAAGCGCTTCACCACGGCCTCCGAACGCGCATCCAAAGCTATGGATAAATCGCGCACATCAATGGGGCCACCGTCGATCTCAAAATCTTTTTCCAGCTCCGGCCCGGTTAGCCTTTCAGGCTTGTCGACGTGCACCTCCACCGCGTCGCGGGCGCTTACAGTGCCCTGACGGATTCCACTGGTCAGCGCGTGGCGCAGACCAGAAAGTTCAGCCACCACGCTGCGGGAGTCATCGCGAGCCTCAGCAACGATTTCTTCAAATTCTGCGAGGCAATCTTCTACGAGTTCCACGTCCCAGTCGGAAATGGCTTCCATGAGGTGTTCAATGTATTCGGCAACTTCATCGCCGATATTAAAAATTTCCTGGGTGAGTTCGCGATGGCGTAGTTGTGCGGTGGTGCTGTTCATATGAGCCGATACACCTTCCTTTTCTGCAATCCGAGCTGGCTTTTGACCAGCGTTCACACCAGGAGTTAGCAATAACAACATTGGTTTTATTGCACCCCTTGAGACCCTCAAGTAACACTTGAGAGTTTTCTCTAACGGGTGTTGACTTTATGGGAATCAGCTTGGAAAAGCAGAGTGGCGCGCCGGTGAATCCCATCAAAAAAATTGCAAAACAAAAACCTGCCCGCAGCCTCCACGGTTGCGGAGAATGCGAGCAGGTTGGTGATGTTGTTTACCAGGGCAAAGGTGGTAATTTCAGCGCTGCGACTAATTCATTAAGAATATCGGTGGCCGCACCGCGCGGTTTTTCGTCGTCAAGCCTGGAAAGGTACTTGTCAACCACCTTCAAGGCAGCTGGCTCGCCCATGCACTCGACCACGTACTGGGGGTTGTCCTGGGCAAAGAACCACTCGGCGTCGCCGAAGGAGAGCCCCGGGTTGGAACCGAGGGTGAAAAATTCCTCATCACCCTCGGAGCCAGTGGCGGTGATATAGGCAAAATCTTCCATCACACCGACGGCAAACTTGGTGGACTCTGCACCAATTTCCGTTTTGGTCCAGGTTGAACCATCCCAATCAAATTGCACGTTTGCTCCGCTCATCGGTTGTAAATGTGGTCAATGGCGTCAGCATAACGCTGGACCACAATGTTGCGCTTCACCTTCAGAGTTGGGGTGAGCTCATTATCTGCCTCGGTGAGATCACGATCAAGAATATAGAATTTCTTGATGGCCTCCGAGTGAGACACCGTGGCGTTGGCATTGTTAATGGCGTCTTGGACCTCCGCGCGCAGTGCTGGGTTGGTGGCGATGTCAGCGACCGAGCGAGATTCTGGAATATTGTGGTTTAGCTTCCAGCGCTTGAGCATATCGGGATCCAGAGTGACCAGCAGGCCCACAAAAGGCTTGCCATCGCCAACAATCATCGCCTGGCTTACCAATGGGTGTGCCTTGATGATGTCTTCCATCGGGCCTGGGGATACATTCTTTCCACCTGCGGTAACAATCAAGTCCTTCTTGCGGCCAGTGATTAGGAGATGGCCGGAATCCATAAGTTCACCGAGGTCGCCGGTGTTAAACCAGCCATCCTGTAGGGCTTCGGCGGTGGCTTCTGGGTTGTTCCAATAACCCTGGAAGAGCATCTCACCCTTGAGCAAGATCTCACCGACCTCATTAATACGGATGGTCATACCGCCTAGTGGCTTGCCCACGGTGCCGATCTTTTGGTCCTCAAAATCCACGGCTGCGGCAGCGGCGGATTCAGTAAGGCCATAACCTTCATAAATTGGGATGCCAATGCCGCGGAAGAAGTGCAAAAGTTCCTGTCCCATGGCAGAACCACCGGTGATGGCGTACTGCACAGAGTTGCCCACTGCTGCGCGGATCTTGGAGTAGATCAGGCGGTCAAACACCTTGTGTGACAACAGCAGCGCACGGCCTGGGCCTTCTGGAGTATCCAGCGCCATGGAGTATTCGATAGCGGTTTTCTCAGCGCGGGCAAAAAGTGCAGCCTTAACAGGGCCACCTGCTGCAGCGTTGGTGGCTGCGGCATTACGCACCTTTTCAAAGACGCGAGGCACACCCAGAATGAGGTTGGGGCGAGAACGTTGGAATTCCAAGGTCAGGGTGCTGAAATCAGACCAGTGAGACTGAGTTGCGCCAGCAATAGCAAAAGCCAGGTGCACTGCACGTGCCAAAACGTGAGCCAAAGGCAAGAAAGTAAGGATGCGGGTTCCCGGAGCTGCAATGGCACCGATGGGGTTGGTGAGTAGTCCACGTACCTCAGCTAGCCAGTTGTAGTGGGTAAGCACACAGCCCTTGGGGCGGCCGGTGGTGCCGGAGGTATAAACCAATGACGCGAGATCGGAAGACTTGGTGTTGTGGATGCGCTCCCACACTTGCTCATCGGGGAGGTCACGGCCTTCAAACTTGAGGGTATCTAGTGCGGAGGCATTAATTTCCAAAATGCGCCGCAGCTTTGAGCCGGAGCCCTTAAGTGCTGGGGTGCCGTCTTCACCAAGAACCAGGTTCTTCATGAGGTCGGTGTGTTCCGGGGTTTCGGTGATTGCCAACACCGCGCCGGAATCCTCAATAATCCACTCCACCTGAGACAGGGAGGAGGAGCTATAAATGGGTACGCTAGCAGCACCTGCAGCCCAAATGGCGAAGTCTAAAACTGCCCATTCGTAGCGAGTATTCGCCAGCAGAGCAACACGATCGCCCTGCTCCACGCCAGTTGAAATAATGCCCTTGGCGACGGCAAAAACCTCATCCTGAAATTCTTGGGCGGTAACATTAACCCATTCAAAGTTGGCGGGCTTGGTAAAAAGCACACCATAAGGGCGGGCTTTTACTTGATCCAATAATGCGGTCAAGCAGGTGTCTGCTTCTCCGATTGTGTATTGGGCAGGGGTGGAATATTCCTGCAGGGTGTTTTGCGCTGTCATCGTGAGATTCTTGCCTTTCGAATATCTTTAAGGATCTGATTCCTAGCAATGGGCAGGTGTTCTCTATAGTTCTAAAGCTCTCGGGCTCTAAACCTCTAGGTGCCATCTTAAAGAATCTTTGACACATGGTTCCCACTGGTTCCCCTCCTCGTCCCTTCCTCTTCCCCTCCTCTTCTCAGTTCTCGCTGGCCGAATTGCGCTGTCAGCTTTGCTGTTGATTGGCTACACCTTCCTCATAGCTTGCACTGTGCTGCAAAACTCAGCAGTGAGCAAAAATATTTTTAAGCTGAGAAGAATATCCGTAACCATGCTTTAGCTGCAGTTTTGATTATTTTTAGGAAAGGAATTTACCCACTTTTGCACCCTCGGTGCAGGTTTAGGTGTCAGCGGGCGTTATTGGTGGCATGATATTGACTTGTGACTGCACGAGGACCTTTGAATGAATTGGCCGACATATACGGCGTATCCACTTCCTACACCGATTACAAGGGCGCACATGTGGAGGTCAGCGATGACACTCTAGTGAAGATCCTCCGCGCTTTAGACGTGGATCTTGGCTCCCCAGAGACTTCTGCCGAACCCAGCGATGAGGTACTCAACGAGGCGATTAGCCGATTCCACGACCGCGAATTTTCCCGCCCGCTGCCACCTTGCGTGGTAGCAATTCAGGGCACGGAAGTTACCTTCCCCGTCCACGTTCATGATGGCGCCCCCGCCGAGGTTCATATCACCTTGGAAGATGGCAGCACCCGCGAAACCTACCAGGTAGAAAACTGGACGCCCCCGCGGGAGATCGACGGCATCACCTGGGGTGAGGCTTCCTTTAAAATCCCGGCAGACCTCCCTCTGGGCTGGCACCAGCTGCACCTTAAATCTGATGAGTTGGAATATAGCTGCGGTTTGATCATCACCCCGGCGCGCCTGTCCACTGCAGATAAGTATCTCCAGTCCCCTCGCACCGGCGTAATGGCCCAGATTTACTCTGTGCGTTCTACCCTTTCTTGGAGCATGGGCGACTTTAATGACCTTGGTAACCTCGCCAGCGTTGTAGCCCAAGATGGCGCAGACTTCCTGCTGATTAACCCCATGCACGCTGCTGAGCCACTACCTCCTACCGAGGATTCCCCTTATCTGCCCACCACCCGGCGCTTCATCAACCCCATCTATCTGCGCGTGGAGGATGTGCCTGAGTTCAATCAGCTAGATATTGAACTTCGCGATGATGTGGCCGAGCTGGCTGAGGAATTCCGCGAACGTAACCTCAGCTCCAACATTATTGAACGCAATGATGTGTATTCCGCCAAGCTGCAGGTTTTGCATGCTATTTATGATCTCCCGCGCACTGCAGAACGCGAAGCAGATTTTGTCGCTTTTGTGCAGCGCGAAGGCCAGGGACTTATTGACTTTGCTACCTGGTGTGCCGATCGTGAAATTGATCAGTCGGCCTCTGCCCATGCAGAATTGCCAGACCGTGATGAACTCACCATGTTCTATATGTGGCTGCAGTGGCTCTGTGATGACCAGCTCGCAGCTGCGCAAAAGCGTGCAGTAGATGCCGGAATGTCCATTGGCATCATGGCTGACCTCGCAGTTGGCGTACACCCAGGCGGTGCCGATGCACACAACTTGGAATATGTGCTTGCCCCTGATGCTTCTGTGGGTGCTCCCCCAGACGGCTACAACCAACAGGGTCAGGACTGGTCACAGCCACCCTGGCACCCAGTACGCCTCGCAGAGGAAGGGTATATCCCTTGGCGTAACCTGCTGCGTACTGTATTGCGTCACTCCGGCGGCATCCGCGTCGACCATGTACTTGGTCTCTTCCGCCTATTTGTCATGCCTCGTATGCAGTCCCCTGCAACCGGTACCTATATCCGCTTTGATCATGAAGCCTTGGTTGGCATCCTTGCCCTCGAGGCTGAACTGGCCGACGCGGTGGTTATTGGTGAGGATCTCGGTACCTTTGAGCCATGGGTCCAGGATTTCTTGGCCGAACGCGGCATTATGGGCACCTCCATCCTGTGGTTTGAGCATTCCCCCTCACAACAGGGCCCTCGCTTGCAGCAGGAATATCGTCCGCTGGCACTGAGCTCAGTGACCACCCATGATCTGCCTCCTACCGCCGGATACTTGGCGGCAGAGCATATTGAACTGCGGGAAAAGTTGGGCGTACTCACCACCGATCCTGCAGTAGAAGATGCTGAGGATCTGCAGTGGCAGGCGGAGATCCTGGATACTGCGGTAGCAGCTGGTGCGCTGCACCCAAGCTCCCAAGAAAATGGCAGCTATGTGGGTCTTCCCCGCGATGAGCGGGGCAGCCTGGCCGACCTCATGGCTGGTCTCCACGCTTTTGTTGCCGGCACCCCATCGGCACTCACATGTGTGTCCTTGGTGGACATGGTGGGCGATAAGCGCGCGCAGAACCAGCCTGGTACTACCCGCGAGCTTTATCCCAACTGGTGTATCCCACTGTGTGACAATGATGGCGAGCCAGTAAGCATTGAGGCGCTGCGCGACCAAGAGCTCTATCACATTGTGGCGCAGGCAGCCCGCCGCCCAAAGCAATAAGGCACTAAATCACCACAGTTGAAAATAATTGTTGACTGGGACGCTGATCTCTTCTTGAGAGATCATCGTCCCAGTTTTCTTTTTAGGCTCACTCAGCTTGTGGGCACTAGATTTGTCATGAACAATTGATTTTTCACAACCGCCCACATTGTCTAGAAGGCCACCACCCATGCGACTTCTCAGTCGAATTCTTAAAACCACTTCAGCCCTTTGGCCCTATTATCTCGGAATTATCCTGGTCTCCATTGTGGTGGCTGGGCTCTCCCTGGTTTCACCCTTTATCCTCCGCGCAGCCACCAACGCTATTGTTTCCGCAGTTACCGGCGATGTTTCCATCGAGGATGTCACCCGCACCATCATTTTCTTAGCACTTGGTCTTTTTGCAGCCGGCCTGCTGAACACCCTGATGAGCAATATCGGCGGCTATATCGGTGACGTCATGGCGTCACGTATGCGCCAAATCCTGGCTACTCGTTATTACGCCAAGCTGCTGGCACTGCCCCAAAAGTACTTTGATAATCAGGTCACCGGCACCATTATTGCCCGCTTGGACCGCTCAATTAACGGCATTACGCAGTTTATGCAGAGCTTCTCCAACAACTTCTTCCCTATGCTCATCACCATGGTGGCAGTGCTGATTATTTCTGCCATCTACTACTGGCCACTGGCCATTTTGCTGGCTGCACTCTTCCCCATTTATATGTGGCTTACCGCGCTGACTTCCAAGCGCTGGCAGGTCATGGAAGCAGATAAAAACAAAGAAATTGATATTGCCAATGGCCGTTTTGCCGAGGTTGTGGGCCAGGTCAAGGTTGTGAAGTCCTTTGTTGCTGAGACCCGCGAGCTCTCAGATTTTGGCAACCGCTATGGCCGCACCGTTGCCATTACGCGCCCGCAGTCCAATTGGTGGCACCGCATGGACACCCTGCGTGGGGCCGCGCTCAACATCATCTTCCTAGCGATTCACCTGCTGATTTTCTACCGCACCCTGCACGGTTATTTCACCATCGGTGATATGGTCATGCTCATTCAGCTTGTCACCATGGCACAACAGCCTGTCTACATGATGAGCTACATTGTCGATGCCGCCCAACGCGCCATCGCCGGTTCCCGCGACTACTTCGAGGTCATGGAGCAGCCTGTGGAACCCACCGCAAACAAGGAGCTGGTGGCTGCCACCGAAACCAGCGACACCCCTAAGCTCAGCCCAGTCAACCCGGCACCGCTGCCTGCCGGGGAACCCGCCATGCTTTTCGACGACGTGACCTTCGCTTATGAAGAAGGCAAACCAGTTATCTCCAATGTCACCATCAGCGCTCGTCATGGTGAAAAGATCGCTTTGGTTGGTGAATCTGGCGGTGGCAAGTCCACCCTGGTCAACCTGTTGCTTGGCCTTTATAAGCCAAATTCTGGAAACCTCGCCGTCTGTGGCCAAGATGTCCGCAACCTCACCTCTGAGCAATTGCGCGCTTCTGTGGGCGTGGTCTTCCAAGATGCCAGCCTATTTTCTGGCACCATCGCGGAAAATATTGCCTATGGCCGCCCCGGCGCCACCAAGGATGAGATCATCGCCGTGGCTAAAAAAGCCAATGCACATGACTTCATTTCTGCCTTCCCCGAAGGATATGACACCATCGTCGGCGAGCGTGGTCTTAAACTATCCGGTGGTCAAAAACAGCGTGTGGCAGTTGCCCGCGCCATGTTAAAAGATGCCCCGCTGTTGGTGCTGGATGAGGCAACCTCAGCCCTTGATACCAAGTCGGAGCGTGCAGTCCAAGCAGGCCTTGAGCAACTTATGGAAAACCGCACCACCTTGATGATCGCGCACCGCCTGTCCACCATCGCCAGTGTGGATACCATCGTCACCATTAAAGACGGCAAGGTTGATGAGATCGGATCCCCAGCCGAGCTCGCAGTTTCTGGTGGCATTTATGCAGAACTTCTGCGTCTAACTAACTCCACTGCCGAAGCCGATCGCGAGCGCCTGCGTGCCTTTGGTTTTACTGGTGACGCCCCAGTTGAGGAAGAAGAAGTCTAAAAAGAACATAAAAAATCCACCGCACCGCGAGTTTCCCTACGGTCCGGTGGATTTTTCTCTGTCCTAGAGCAAGGACACAAACCATGCCACAATCACAATAATTACCAAGACCCACAGGGCCTGGGTGACGCGGGATTGTGGGTACTTGCGCTTGCGCTTGGGAAGTTCTTGATCGCGTTTGCGAAGCTCTTCTGGGTTAGCCATGAAACGTCAGTTGTCCTTTCGGGAAGCTTTGGGTGCCTGCGGTTGCCCGCGGCGGAAAATCCGCAGGGCAGCAGCACCGGCCAAATCAATCACTCTTAACAAAGGAACTGCCAAAAGCGCGCAGACCAGCACTGATGCAATAATTACCAGCGGTGATTGGATCCACAGCGGAGCTACGGTGAGGTGCTGTGTTATCCAATCGAGGAATGCGGTCATGGCTGTTTAGCTTACACGCAGGCTCTTAAATAGCCCCAGCCAAACCACGGCGACGCAGCAAGGGACCCAGATCCTTGGAGCGGCCACGCAGGGTTTCAAACGCCTTGGTGTAGTCAGTTGATGCACCCTTGGAAAGCACCAACTCACGGAAGCGAGCACCAGCTGCCCGCGCTGCTTCATCAGAACCAGCCTTACCTGCTGCACCGGTCTCGGCAAACCAGTCAAAACCATCGGCATCCAGGGCTTCTGCCCACAGGTAAGAGTAATAACCGGCAGAATAACCACCGGCAAAAATGTGGTTGAAGTAGGTGGAACGATAACGAGGCGCTACCTTATCCACATCAAGGCCGGCAGCTGCCAAAGCATCAGCTTCAAATTGCTCAATATCGCTAATAGCTGCTGCTTCAGAGGCGCTGAGGCTGTGCCAGGCGAGGTCGATAATGGAGGCTGCCAGGTATTCGGCGGTGGCAAAACCCTGACCAAATTGCTTGGCGGCCTCAATCGCCTGCAGCAAAGAATCCGGAATCACCTCGCCGGTTTCCACATGGCGGGCATAATTGCGCACCACAGCGGGATCAAAGGCCCAGTTCTCATTAATCTGGGAGGGGAACTCCACATAATCACGAGGCACTGAAGTACCGGAGAAGCTGGGGTAACGCACCTTGGACAACAAGCCGTGCAGACCGTGGCCAAACTCGTGGAAGATCGTAGTCACCTCATCCAGGCTCAGCAATGCCTCGCCGGTGGTTGGCTTGCTTACGCCCATCACGTTGACCACCACTGGCTTAGTGCCCAGCAGTTCGGATTGGTCCACAAAGCTCGACATCCAAGCACCACCGCGCTTGGATGGTCGGCCATAGTAATCAGTCAAGATCAGACCAATGCCGGAACCATCGGCATCCTTGACCTCCCACACATCCACGCCCTCGGCATAACCCTGCAGGTCAGGGCGTGCCTCAACGGTGATGCCATAAAGGCGGTGAGCTGCATAAAAAACACCATCTTCCAGCACCTGATTCAGTGGGAAATAATTGCGCAGCTCGGTTTCATCAAGGGCAAAGTCACGCTCGCGGACTTTCGCCTCCCAGAAGCTCCAGTCTGCTGCTTCCACCTGCTGGCCATGGGCTTCGGCTTCTTCAGCAGAAAGCTTATATTCAGCCTTGGCATTGGCAGAGGCTGCGGGAGCTAGATCATAAAGCAGTGCGCGCACCGCGGCCACGTCATCGGCAGTTTCTTCTTCGATCACATAATCGGCGTGGGTGTCATAACCCAATAAAGCAGCACGCTCGGCACGCAGGCGCACAGTTTCTAAAAGCACCTCTTTATTGGAGGCGGCGCCGCGCTTTTGGGAAGCCTGATAAAGTTTGGCGCGGGATTCTTGGGAGGTTAAAGTAGCCTGCTCGGACTGCACCGTGGGCAGTTCCAAAGGCACCACATAACCCTCTACTCCGGTGGCCTGGGCATAATCGGCAGCTGCAGAAATTCGCGCCGGGCTAAAACCTTCTAATTCAGCAGCCGAGAAGTTTACTGCCAGCTCGCGGGTGTCTTTTAAGAGGTTGCGGCCAAATTCTTCCGACAGCGCCGAAAGGCGCTGGTTAATGTCTGAAAGCCGGGCCTTTCCGGTGGCGTCGAGTGCTGCCCCGCGGCGTCGAAAAGCTCTTTTGGTATGTGCTAAAAGGCGCTGAGATTCTTCATCTTCGGGGGCGCTCACAGCTTCCACGCGGGCAAAAAGCTCGGCGTTGTGGAAGATGGAATCAGAATGCGCGGACAGTTTAGGCGCAATTTCCTGCGCAATCTGGTCCAACTCCGGGGAGGAATCGGTGCCCTGCAGGTTAAAAAACACCGCTGCCACACGGTTGAGCGCTTGCCCGGCGCGCTCGAGGGCCTCGATGGTGTTCTCCCAGGTAGGTTCCGCGGGGTTGGCGGCGATGCCTGCGATCTCGGCATCGTGCTCAGCCAGCGCAATTTCAAAGGCAGGCAGGAAATCCTCGGTTTTAATATTGGCAAAATCTGGTAGTTGGTAGGGCAGGTTACTTGGCTTTAGTAGATGATCAGCAGTCATAAGGCTCGATCCTAGTTGCTAAGGTTTTCTTCATGTCTGTCACCTCAGTCACCGTCACCTGTCCGGCAGGCCAGATCACGGGCGAGCCCCACCTTTTCCGCTCCATTCCCTATGCGCATGCTGAGTCCTTTGCCGATGCTTGCAAGCTGGAGCCGGGAACCATTGACGCGCGCACCGCGGCTGAGCGTTTGCACCTAACGGTGGCCACCCCGGAAGCTCGTTTCGGCGCTGACTTCCCCGTCATCGTTTTTATCCACGGTGGCAGTTATGAGGCCGGCACCCGTTTTGATCCCCGCACCGCGCCGGAGTTTTTTGTCGAGCGCGGTTTTGTAGTGGTTTTGGTGGACTACCGCCTGGGTGTGGAAGGTTTTGTCCGCTTTCATGATGATGAGCCCAACCACTACCGCGGCATTGATGACTGCGGTCTGGCGCTGGAGTGGGTGCAAAAAAACATTGAGTTTTTTGGCGGCGATCCCACCAATGTCACCCTCATCGGCCAGTCCGCGGGCGCCGGCATTGCGCTCTGGCTTGCGCGCCTAGACCACTACAAAGGTGCTTTTCGACGCCTGGTTGCGCTCTCCCCTGGCTTCCCGCGCCAGCCATTTCAGGCCCGAAAAGGTGCTTTGCGACGCAGCCTTGGCAAACCCATCACTCGCACGGCCCTTGCCAAGATGAATCCAGAAAAACTGGCTAAGGGCTATGCGCGGTTCAGACGACGCTTTTTTAATGACCTCGCACTTGGACCATTCCCCTATGATCCAGCAGAAATGGCTGAGCTCGATTTCATTATTTCTGCCACTCGCGATGAAATGTATAACCATCCCGTCGGCAAGCGTCTAGATCAGCGCGGTTTTGGTCTCGGCCTGATCATGCGGCTTTTGGGGATCAAAAATATTAGGCCTTATCTGGCTGCTGCCCGCAGCATTGATAATCGCGTGGTGGGACGCGCCATTGGCGATGCCATGATTAGGCGCTTTGTGGCACAGACCGAAAAAGGCTGGTGGATTGAGTTCCCCGGACGACACTGCGAAGACCTCATATGGATCTTCCGCGAAGATTCACAGGCACATCATATTATTGCCGATTTTGCCCGTGGCAAGAAGCCTTTTTGGCCTTTGTATGATCCGACCACCCGCCAAGCGTTATCCCTAGTAGAGGGTAATCCGGTGGTGGTGCGCGATCCGCTGCGGATGGTGCGCGAAGCTTTTTAACAGTTTTGGGGGTTAGGTTTAGTGCTCATCTGCGAAGCTGCTGCGATATCTCTATTGTGGCTTTTATGACTGACACCTCACCGCTGAATTCAGAGCTTATTCCTGAGTCTTCTGTTCGCCCTGTGATTGATGCCGAAGGTTATATTGTCGAGCATGAATCCGAGGAGTACCCCTCCCCCACACCTGCTCCCGGTGAACAACCCTGGGAGAAAAGCCAAAGGGAATGGTACAAAGAGGCCGTCTTTTATGAGGTGCTGGTCCGCGCCTTTTATGACCCTGAGGGCAGCGGATCAGGCTCTCTTAAAGGACTGACCGAAAAGCTGGATTACATCCAATGGCTGGGTGTGGACTGCATTTGGATCCCACCATTTTATGATTCCCCGCTGCGCGATGGCGGTTATGATATCCGCAATTTCCGCGAGATCCTGCCCGAGTTTGGCACCGTAGCTGACTTTGTGGAGCTTGTGGACCAAGCCCACCGCCGCGGCCTGCGCGTGATTACTGACCTCGTAATGAACCACACCTCCGATGAGCACCCCTGGTTCCAGGAATCACGCCGTGATCCAGAGGGCCCTTATGGTGATTTTTATGTGTGGGGTGATGATCCCAACCTCTATAGCGAAGCCCGCATCATCTTTATTGATACTGAGGATTCCAACTGGACCTATGATCCAGTGCGCAAGCAGTACTACTGGCACCGCTTCTTCTCCCACCAGCCCGACCTCAACTATGACAATCCTGAGGTTCAGGAAGCCATGCTGGATGTGCTGCGTTTTTGGCTAGATCTTGGCCTGGATGGTTTCCGCCTGGACGCGGTGCCCTACCTCTTTGAGCGCGAGGGCACCAATGGTGAAAACCTCAAAGAAACCCATGATTTTCTCAAGCGCTGCCGCGCCGTTGTAGAGGCTGAATACCCGGGACGCATTCTGCTGGCTGAGGCAAACCAATGGCCACAGGATGTGGTGGAATACTTCGGCGAAAAGGAAAAGGGCGATGAGTGCCATATGGCATTCCACTTCCCT
The DNA here is from genome assembly GCF_046592015.1 of Corynebacterium callunae. Lineage (GTDB taxonomy): Bacteria > Actinomycetota > Actinomycetes > Mycobacteriales > Mycobacteriaceae > Corynebacterium > Corynebacterium callunae_A. The sequence continues at coordinate 185,640 of NZ_JAWVOB010000001.1, read as the reverse complement.
TTGATGCCTCGAATTTTTATGGGCGCACGCCAGGGTTCACGTACTCCCATTAGTGAGATTTTGGCCAATACTCCTGACATCCCAAAGACTGCACAATGGGGTATCTTCCTGCGCAATCACGATGAGCTCACCCTGGAGATGGTCTCTGATGATGAGCGCGCCTATATGTACTCCCAATTTGCGAGCGAACCCCGCATGCGCGCCAATGTTGGTATCCGTAGGCGCCTGAATCCGCTTTTGGAAGGTGACCGCAACCAGCTGGAACTCCTGCACGGCCTCTTGTTGTCCCTACCTGGTTCACCAGTGTTGTACTACGGCGATGAGATCGGCATGGGCGATAATATCTGGCTGCCAGACCGCGATGGTGTGCGCACTCCCATGCAGTGGTCCAGCGACCGCAATGGTGGTTTTTCCAAGGCTGATCCGGAGCGCCTTTACCTGCCTGCTATTCAAAATGATCAATATGGCTATGCCCAAATGAATGTGGAAAGCCAGCTCAAGCGTGAAAATTCACTGCTGCGCTGGATCCGCAATCAGATTATGATCCGCAAGCAATATCCTGCTTTTGGTGCTGGTACCTACCGCGAGGTGAATTCCACCAATGAGGCAGTTTTGACCTTCCTGCGGGAACACCGTGGACAGACCATCTTGTGCGTGAACAATATGTCCAAGCATCCGCAGGCAGTGTCTTTGGACCTGCGTGAATTTGCTGGCCGCACCCCGCGTGAATTGTCTGGTGGGCAGCTCTTCCCCACCATCGCGGAGCGTGAATGGGTTGTCACCTTAGCGCCGCACGGCTTCTTCTGGTTTGATCTTTCCGAACACGATCTGGAGGACTAACACATGAGTATTGGTCAGCACATTATCAACGAGCGTTTTTATGGCGCGAAATCCCAAACCATTAACAATGTGGAAATCGTGGCCTCTAAGGAGCTCGGCGAAAACACCCTTGCCATCGTCCGCATTAATAGCGCGCTCTACCAGCTGTTTGTCAATGTTGATGGCAAGGATGTGCTGCTCAATCATGTGGCAGAAGTAGGACCAAGCCTTGGCGAATGGTCCTCCCTGACTCCTTTTCCTGAAGGACCTTTTAGGCCTTTAAGCGGAGAGCAGTCCAATAGTTCTTTTATCACCACCGGCGAAAACGCGGTGATTGTGAAGTACTTCCGCAAATTGGAGGCAGGCCGAAACCCCGATGTGGAATTGCTCTCCCAGATTCCGCAGTGTCCAAATATCGCCCCGGTACTGGGCTTTTCCGAGGTTGTTCTAGGAAATTCCCGCTATACGCTGGTAATGGCGCAGCAATTTATCCCAGGAAAAGATGGCTGGGCGCATGCGCTTTCCACTACTTCCGACTCCTTTGCTGCAGATGCTGAACTGATCGGCCAAGCCACCCGCAATGTGCACTCGGCCTTGGCAGAAGCGTTTCCTACCAAGGTGGTTCCCGCTGCAGATATTGCCCAAGGCCTAATCAACCGCCTGGATTCTTTGATCCACCAAGCCCCTGAGCTGGAGCGTTTTAGGGAACCTGCTACCGCGGTCTACCGTTCTTTGGAGCAGGATGTGCGGATTCAAAGGATTCACGGGGATTTACACCTGGGCCAAATGCTCAAAACTGATGACCGTTATATCCTCATCGATTTTGAGGGCGAACCGGCCCGTCCCCTAGAAGAACGCAAGTTGCCTGATTCTCCGCTGCGAGATTTAGCTGGAGTTATCCGCTCCCTTGATTATGCAGCGCATTTTGATGGTGGCGAACATCAGAGCTGGGCGGATGAAGCAACGGCGATGTTCTTGGCAGGCTATGGCAGCATTGATGATCAAGAGCTGCTCAACGCCTATATTTTGGACAAGGCGCTTTATGAGGTTGCCTATGAAACAAATAACCGCCCCGATTGGGTTCATATCCCTCTCGAAGCGGTACAACGCGCGCTGGCTTAAATCTTAGAGATCAAAAGCTTCCAAAATTGCCTGACGCAGTTCTGGATGGCTGAGCTGATCCACCATCCAGGGTGAGAACGCAAACGGTGCAGCATCCACGGCGTCGAAAAGCTTTTGGGGCTCAACCCACACGAACTCCTCAACCTCGGCAGCAACCGGCTCAACATGCTCGCCGATGGCGAGCCTGACCAGGTGGACTGGGCAAATTTCCCACTCCACGATGCCGGTGGCGTCGACGGCGCGGTACTGATAATCGCCAAGGATTTCCTCGATGTCCAGGAAGGAGTCCTCCTGCAAGTTCAATTCCTGCGTACCGCGGCGTCGAATAGCGTCCGCGTTGGTCTCATCTGGAGCCGGGTGGCCACACATGGAGTTGGTCCACACGCCTGGCCAGGTCTTTTTACCCAGCGCACGGCGGGTAATCAGCAGTTCTCCACGGGGGTTGAGAATGTAGGTGGAAAACGCAAAGTGGAGGGGCGTGTCTTTGGTGTGCACGGTGTCCTTCGGCGCAGTGCCGATAGCATTGCCCTCGGAATCGGCCAGTACAACTAGTTCAACCTCAGTAGTCATGCCCTCCACCTTAGCCAACTTCCCCTGTTAACCCCGCACCCAGTCTCCAATCACACCAGGAATCACCGGCCCGCGATCACCCAGCAACGCCGCAATATTCCGATCCTCTTCCACCGCGGACGTCACCGATTTCACCTTGCCGGTATTCTTCTGCCCACCCGCCGGTGCGCCCATGGGCATCATCGGCATCATGCCACGCCCCATTGTGCTTTGCGACGCCTTCCCGCTTCCCGTTCCCGGCGCGTTGAGTGCATTGCTGCCATGCGCGCTAGACCCCACAACCGGGCTGGTTTGCGGCTTGGACTGCAGCCGGGATTGACCGGTGGTGCCTGCGCCACCACCAAGGCCTGCCCCGCCCATCATCGGTGCCATTCCACTACCCATTGCTGATGCGCTTTGGGTTCTGGAAGTCATTCCAGGTTCTGCTTTCATTCCAGAACCAGCGGGATTTAGACGGTTTGTTTGGGAGGTGGAACCGAGGGCATGTTTACCGGTTCCACTTCCCATAAGCCCGGTGGCACCAGGGATAACACTCATGCTGCTAGGTGCACCACTTGTGCCCGAGCCATTCCCTAAGCCTGCACCAACTGAGGTTGTTGCAGGAAGTGTTCCTGTTGCGCCGATTCCCCCGGTTGAAGCTGTCATGGTGGAAGCATCGCCGATCTCTAGACCTTCGACATTTTCTGACACAGTGCCAAAGCTGCCCGCGCCAACCTGAGAGGCTGCCCCCACAGCACTTCCCAGATTTTGCAGTCCAGCTGGGGTTAGCCCCGCTGCGCTCCAAGCCTGACCACTGCCGGAGATTTCTTCCATCCCCAAGGCGATTTCTCCAGCGGTGCCATCAGCATGGGTAATTTGCATGAGGTTATTTAATGGCGGAATTCCCGACATCACATCTGCTTGAAAAGTGCCATGGAAAGAAGCCAGGAATGCTCTTTCCGCTGCAGCCCTTTCGATTGGTTCCGGGATCATGTTGATTGATAATGCAGCCATCATCACCTGCATTCGATGGCCGGTGTAGATGCGGTTGAGTGTGCCTACCGACGATGCCATCACACGAGCATTGGCTGCAAAAGTAGCCCCCGCATTGGCAACCTCTGCAATATTCTTGGCTGCTTGTTCAAAGGTCTCGCCCGAGTTTTCCTCATGCAATTGCCGAGCAATGCTGGTGAGCGCAGCAGAAACATCACTAATAGCCGACGCCATGGAGTTCCATGAACCCTGCGCCTCCAGAACCGCCCCCGAGTTGGTTCCGGAAAATTGGCTACTCAAAGAGTTGATCGATGTTGCTGGCCGCACCACCGGCGGACTAAAAACAAATGATTCAAAGCGTGGTGCAGGCCGTTGCGGGAAGAGCACTGACTCCTCCGCTACTCGACCACCGGTATCAGCAATGTCCATCCCCCTGGCAAAAAGTTCATCCTGCCCGGACAACGCCTCAACTGATGCTTTAAGTGCAGCCCGCAGCCATTCGATTTGTTCTGCGTAGGATGCGAGAACTGATTGAGAAGACCCCACTCCCGAAGTAAAAACTGCGGAATGGTTTGATCCCAATTGATCGAGACCAGAAACAGTCGAAAATAAACTCAGCAAACCTCCCCGCGATGATAACTGCGAAGCTGAAATAGCCTCGTGTTGTTGTTCAATGAGTTTATCGATGGCGCTATTTACGCTTAATAAATTGATCTTCAGGTTCATGAAGAATCCTTCGCTCCCAAGATTAGTTCTTCCAATATCCTCACTGCTTCCGCACATAGGACATTCGGTTCCCAACCGGAACCTACTTCGTAGTAATCGACTACAAATCTGCCCCAGTCATAATCAACCGCGGCTTCACATTGTCTGGCTTGAGATGGCATTTTGTGAATATAAAGTTCAGGAACTCGGGATCCATCCCAATCGACGGGATCAAGGCCTTCTTCTTGAACTCGTTCCCGATCAATTTGATCCGTAGCGACCAAGAACACTCCTTTGAATTTTTCAAAGTCATTGGAGGCAAAGCTGCATCCCAAAGACCCAAAATTCATGTCTGCAGACGTTGCAATTTGTTTTCCCAGACCCAGATTCGTGAAATCCTCATCGCTGAACACCTCGCAGGGATCAAATTGGCTGGCGAAGATTCCTTCTTCGGTTTGAAACGTCGTCGATATTTCAGTTGTACTCTGGCTTTCGGTGACTGTGACAGTCGTCGAAACGCTTTCCCCCGTGGCACAACCGGAAAGGACACACGCCGTCATGCAAAGAACCAACCAGGCCCGCCGCATAGAAAACCCCGAATCTTTGTAGTCGAAATGAATGCCTTGGAAAGGCACTCACTAGGGTTAGACTGCGAAAGATCCGGGGAGGTTCCCTGAGTTTTAAAAATTATCCAAGATTGTTCAAATTGCCACTATAAATGACATTTCCGATCTTGAATTCTGCTGACCATAAAGAGCTATTCGACGTATTAAAGGCGTACTGCAGGTTGGTGGTTGCACCGGCGCCTAGTGGGAGATCTAAAGGAATATTGTCATCGCCTGTAAGCGGTTCAATATCTGTCTTGTTGCCATTGGAATCCTCAAGCTGCAAAGTCGGCGCAGCAAGAGCATCTACCGGAAGAGGTGCGTCGTTAAGGTTTTTAATTGCTACATAAATAATGGAGCCGCCGTTTGTTCCATAACCGGTGCCCTGAAAGATCACTTCTAGGTGGAGACCTGGATCTTCCATAACTTCTTCACCGGTGGGAGCGGTAACAGGCTCAACTTCTTCTGCCTGAAATACGGGAGTTGAAGAGGTGGTTACTTCGATAGATTCAGTAGGTGTAACGCCTGCTTCAGTATCGCCATTTTCGCTGGAACAGCCTGCAAGAAGAGCAACTGCAAGTAGCGCGGGAATCGTCCTCAACTTCACGTCGGGCTCCTTCGTAATCATAGGTTCTCTAAAAGTTTACTAGCCTAGATGGTATGCGCTTTCCAGAACTCCAAGAACTTAAAAACCGCCAAACTTTGAAATGGACTCGATATTCGCCCGATGTCCTCCCCCTGTGGGTCGCTGAAAGTGATTTTGGAACCTGTCCTCCGCTAAAAGAAGCACTTGCAGACGCAGTTGAACGCGAAGTTTTCGGTTACCCACCAGATCACACGGGCCTCAATGATGCACTCGCAAGATTCTATGAGCGCCGCTATGGTTTTGGCCCAAAGCCAGAAAATATCTTTGCGATCCCTGATGTTGTTCGTGGTCTAAAGCTTGCCATCGAGCACTTCACCAAGCCGGGCTCTGCAATCATTGTTCCGCTTCCTGCCTACCCTCCTTTTATTGAGTTGCCTAAGGTTACTGGCCGTCAAGCAATCTACATTGATGCTCATAAGTACGATCTCAAGGAAATCGAACAAGCCTTTGCTGATGGTGCAGGCTCCATCTTGTTCTGTAATCCTCACAACCCGGTTGGCACTGTCTTTTCTGAAGGCTTCATCCTTCAGCTCACCGACCTGGCAGCGAAGTACGACGCGCGCGTCATCGTTGATGAAATCCACGCTCCCCTGGTTCTAGATGGTGAGCATGTCGTTGCTGCTGGTGTATCTGAGAATGCAGCCAAGGTGTGCATCACGATCACCGCAACTTCCAAAGCTTGGAATACCGCTGGCCTTAAATGTGCACAGATCTTCTTCACCAATGATGAAGATGTCCAGGCATGGAAGAGATTGTCCGATATCACTCGTGACGGTGTTTCCATTTTGGGTCTCATCGCTGCGGAAACTGTGTACAACAAGGGCGAGGAATTTTTGGACGAAGAGCTGGAGATTCTCCACTCGAACCGTGACTTTGCAGCTGCTGAATTAGAGAAGTTGGGAGTTAAAGTTTTTGCTCCTGCAGCCACCTACTTGATGTGGCTAGATTTCTCGGACACCAAGATCGCTGCATCGCCTTCTAAAATTTTAAGGGAGCAAGGTAAGGTCATGCTGAATGATGGCGCAGCGTTTGGAGGTTTCAAATCCTGCGCCCGCCTTAATTTTGCATGTTCCCGAGAAACCCTTGAGGAGGGGCTGCGCCGAATCGCCAGCGTCCTATAAATGAAAAAAGCTGTCCTTATCACTTCTTTGATGTTGTTTTCCATGTTCTTCGGAGCTGGAAATCTCATCTTCCCACCTATGCTCGGCCAATCGGCAGGCACTAACTATTTGCCTGCGATCCTGGGCTTCTTGGCCACTGGAGTTCTTTTCCCTGTTTTAGGAATCATTGCTGTGGTGGTCTCGGGAGAAAATGTTAAGGACATGGCTGGCCGCGGTGGCAAAATCTTTGGGTTATTGTTCCCTATTGCTGCTTATCTCTCCATTGGTGCCTTCTACGCTTTACCCCGAACGGGAGCGGTGAGTTATGCCACGGCGGTCGGCGTCGATAATGCGCTTTATTCAGGTATTTTTAACTTCATTTTCTTTGCCGTCGCGCTTGCATTGTCATGGAATCCCAATGGTCTAGCCGATAAGCTCGGCAAGTGGCTTACCCCGATGTTGCTCCTGCTCATTGTGGTTTTGGTGACCTTGTCGATGTTGACGCTGCATGGTACTCCGGGTGAACCTACTGAGGCTTATGCCACCCAGCCTGCTGGTGTAGGACTGCTTGAGGGCTACATGACAATGGATACCATCGCTGCGCTGGCCTTTGGCATTGTGGTGATTTCTGCCTTTAAGTACCAGAAGGTAAAGAAGGTTCGTACCGCGACTGTGATTTCTGCGTTTATAGCCGGTGCTTTGCTGGCAGCGGTCTACCTTGGTCTGGGCCAAATTGGCCAGGTTATTGAAGGCGATTTTGCCAATGGCTCCGGGATTCTTAATTCCGCAGCTCACGCAACCATGGGCACGCCTGGCCGAATCATTTTTGTTGCCATCCTTATTCTCGCGTGTATGACCACTGCAGTTGGACTAATCGGTGCAACGTCTGAGTTCTTTAATTCCCTGCTGCCTGGAATTAGTTATCACATCTGGGCTGTGGTTTTTGCACTGATTTCTTTTGGTGTCGCAACCCTGGGTCTAGAAACTGTGCTGGCAATTGCTGCGCCAGTGATCGGCTTTATTTACCCAGCCGCCATCACCTTGGTGTTCCTCACCCTGATCGAGCCAGTGCTCTTCCGCTTTAATTGGACTTTCCTGCTGGGCATTTGGGTATCAGTTATTTGGGCGCTGTTTATGACGGTTCCAGCGCTGACCCCTTATGTAGAGTGGGCGCCATTGCACAGCATGTCTCTGGGCTGGGTTGTTCCAGTTCTGGTTGCTTCCGTAATCGGAATGGTTATTGATGGGAACAAAAAGCTAAGCCCACGGGTTGAAAAGAAAGCTGCTGTAGTCGCTTCCTAAGGAGAATTTAGATGTCTATCCCACTTTCACTGATTGATTTTGCCACCATTTTCGAAGGTGAAAGGCCTGGTGATAGCTTCAAGCGCTCCGTTAAAATGGCTCAAAAAGCTGAAGAGCTGGGCTTCAAGCGCATCTGGTATGCAGAACACCACAATATGGAGCACATCTCGTCTGCTGCTCCTGCCGTGTTGATTTCTCATATCGGTGCGCACACCAAGACCATTCGTCTGGGTGCTGGTGGCGTAATGCTGCCCAACCACTCCCCTTATGTGATTGCGGAGCAGTTTGGTACCTTAGCTGAGCTTTATCCTGATCGTATTGATCTGGGACTAGGCCGTGCTCCCGGTACTGATATGAACACCCTGCGTGCGTTGCGCCGTGATCCACAGGCGGCGGAGACCTTCCCGCAGGATGTGGTGGAGCTGCATTCCTACCTCACTGGCCGTTCCCGTTTGCCAGGTGTTAATGCCATCCCAGGCAAGGGCACCAACGTTCCGCTCTACATCTTGGGCTCCTCTCTCTTCGGCGCCCAGCTGGCCGCACAGCTTGGACTGCCTTATTCCTTTGCTTCCCACTTTGCGCCCATGCATTTGGAGCACGCCGTGGAGACTTACCGCAAGACTTACCAGCCTTCTGAAGCTCACCCTGAGCCTTATGTAATTGCCGCCGTAAACGTCACCGCTGCTGATTCCCGCGAGCTTGCTGAGGAACACTTCGCGCAGGTCGCCCGCAAGCGTGTGCGTGCGATGGCAGCCCGCGGACGTCGCATCACCGAAGAGCAGTTGGATGCTTTGATGGAGTCCCCTGCTGGCCGTCAGATTGTGGACATGTTGCGCTACACCGCCATTGGTACCGGCGCAGAGGTGAAGGAGTACCTCGAGGGCTTCACCAAGACTGCGCAGGCAGATGAGCTCATGATCTCTTTGCAGTCCCCAGATACCGAGGCCACCGCTCGCAATATGGAGATCCTCGCTGAAGCTTGGATTTAAGTTTTATGGAAACAGACCCCCAGTGCCCTCCCTAATAAGGGTGGGCACTGGGGTTTCGTCGATAAGCGGCGCTAGGTGAGCCGCCCTAAACGGTCAACCTCAAGCGCAGGGTGATCCTCCAACAAAAACTCAACCACCTCAAAAGGTTGAGGATCCGCGCCTTCTGGAAAAGCCACCACATATGGCTTGATGGACGCCACGCCATCGCGCTCCACGCGCTCACCAATATGCGCCGGCAAAAACGCCGCATAGGACCCCCGAATATCGGACCACAATTGCACGCGCGCCAGCTCTGATACCGGAAAATGCACCCCGGTATGCACGATGTTAATAAAATCATCAACCACCAACACCGCTTTTCGACGTCGCAACCACACAGCACACATCGAAAGCAGTGCGGCTAAAACGCCGCAGCCCGGCGCGGCGGCAGCAATTGCATAAAGAGTGCGCCAGGTTCCGGTGGCGTCATTCCACGCAACCATAAAGTAAATCAAAAAAGGCAGGCAGATCAGCACGAACACGACACAGATCATCATCGCTTTGGAAGTCACCAGCGCGGGGATGCCGGTTCGAACTTTAACTGCACTCATGAGACCTAATGCTAACCTGCCCCGCCCAGGATCAATGAGATAGCCACCAAAACTGGGAAAGAAATCAGCGTGGACACTACCCCGGTATCGCGCGCCATCACCTCCGCAGTCCTAAACCTCAAGGCATAGGTATAAACATTTTGGGCGGTGGGCAGGGCTCCCAAAATGGTGGCAGCCAACAAGGCCGAACCTTCCATTCCTAAAGACCACGCCAGACCTGCTGCGACAAGGGGGTGAATGAAATTCTTAAACCCTACTGCCATGAACACATCGCGACGCGCCACCTGCCCCTTTTGCAAAATCCTGCTGTGCGAAAGCGACAATCCAAAAACTACCAAGGCCAGTGGCACTGAGGCATTGGCCAACATGGCGATGGGCTGTTCAATAAATCCTGGCACATTAAGTGGGCTCAGCGAGATCGCAATACCAGCAATTGCCGCCAACACCATGGTGTTGGTCAGCGGTGTAACCACAAGGTTGCGCACCAAATTGGTGGACTTCTTGTTGGTCAAAAGATCCAGCATGGTCGTAGTTACCGGCGCATAAAAAGCCACCTGGAAAAGGATGACGGGCACCACCACGGTGAAATCATCCAAAATATAGGCAGCCAGCGGAATGCCCAGATTTCCGGCATTGGCATATGAGGCTGCCAGCATGCCGACAATGGATACAGCAGCACTCCTTTTGAGGAAAAACTTCATGACTATAAAGAAGGCAAAACCAACCAACAGTGCTGAAAGTGCAATAACGACCAGGTTTAATGAGAAGATCTGTGAGACCTCCGCCTTGGTGACACGATCAAAAAGCAGGGCTGGGGTGGCCACATAATAAACAAAAAGGCCGAGGCTTCTTTGAGCATCTTTGCCCAAGGTTCCACGACGTCCCAGCACCACACCCACACCGATAACGATGAAGACCACCGTAAAGCCCATTAGCACCTGTTGCATGCTCGTTATTGTGCCACGCTGCAGTTCCGGTGCAGCTGCTGGGCTCCCCCAAGGCGGCCTCACATTTAGTGTCCTTTAGTTTCAACGACTAACCTCAGTTCTCATGAAGCAAGCGAGACGCATCCTGTCTGCGTTGGCACTTTCGAGCATCTTCTTAAGTGCATGTTCAGCAGGATCAACCTCCTATCAACAGCCCCCGGCCGTTGATCAATCAGCCATTGTGGTGGCCACAACTTCAGCACCTGCATCCCTCGACTTCACCAACACTGCAGGTGCTGCCATTCCCCAAGCCCTCATGTCCAATATCTATGAGGGCCTCGTTCGCATTGATTCCGCAGGCGAGATTCAACCGCTGCTTGCCACCTCCTGGGATATTTCTGCTGACCGCACGGAATACACCTTCCACCTGCGCGAAGGTGTGAGCTTTTCTGATTCTTCCCCATTTAATGCGGAATCTGCCAAGTTTTCCATTGATCGCGTAAAAACCGACTGGACTAATGGACTGAAATCCGGCATGGATGTGGTGGCCTCCACTGAAGTGCTTGATGAGCACACTTTGAAGGTGACATTATCCAAGCCCTCTAATAAATGGTTGTGGAGTATGGGCACTGCTATTGGAGCGATGATGACACAGTCCGGCGTCGACAAGCTTGCCACTGTGCCTATTGGTACCGGCCCGTACACGGTGACCCACTGGGCGGTCGGCCAGTCTTTGGGTTTTAGCGCGCGCGCCGATTATTGGGGCGAGCGGCCGGCAAATGATGCCGCGACCATCCGTTATTTTGGTGATGCCACGGCCACCACCAATGCGTTGCAAAGTGGCGATGTGGATATTATTTGGGCCATGCAAGCGCCCGAACAGCTATCAATTTTGGATGATTATCCCGTGGAAGTGGGCACCACCAATGGTGAATTATTGCTATCCATGAATAATCAACGTGCGCCTTTTAATGATGTGCGGGTGCGTCAAGCAGTGATGTATGCAATCGACCGCGAGGCTGTTATTAATACAGCCCTGGAGGGTTATGGCACCGATACCGGCGGGGTTCCCGTCCCGCCGACCGACCCTTGGTATGAAAAATCATCCCAGTATCCTTATGATCCGGAGAAGGCGCGCGAGCTTTTGGCGGAGGCCGGAGCTACCGAAGCGGAAATTACCCTGTCTATTCCTTCACTCCCCTATGCCCAAGCTGTGTCCGAGATCCTCTATTCCCAGCTCAAGGATGTGGGATTTGAACCGCATATTGAGTCCACGGAATTTCCGGCGGTATGGCTTTCACAAGTGTTAAAGCAAAAGGATTATGACATGTCGCTTATTGCGCATGTGGAACCGCGCGATGTGCCCACCCTTTTTGCGCCTGGTTACTACCTGGGATTTGATGATCCCCAAACCCAGGAACTGCTGGCACAGGCCGACACTTCTGCGGACGAGGTGGGTGTTATGAAAGCTGCGGTTGACCGGATTATGGATCAAGCTGGCGCAGATACCCTGCTCAACGTGGCAAATATTGTGGTGATGGATAAGGACATCACCGGAGTTGATCCCAATGTGGTCTCCGGTGCGCTGACGCTGTCCACGATTGGAAGGGCGCAATGACTTCTCTCAGCTCCGGTGCTGGCCGTGGCTCCAGCTCGGCTTCCGGCCTCAAAACCTTCGGGCTGACCGCACTGCGTTATCTGCTCACCATGGTCGTCGCCAGTGTGCTCATCTTTTTGCTGATGCGCGTAGTACCTGGCGATCCAGCCGCCATCGCACTAGGCGTTACCGCCACCCCAGAAAGTTTGGCTGCACTCCAAGCCCAATTGGGCACCGATCAGCCCTTGATCACCCAATATTTCAGCTGGGTTTCGGGAATGCTCGCGGGCAACTTTGGTACCTCTTTAAGTTCTGGCCAAGATACCTCACCGATTATTTTGGACCGCCTTGCTGTGAGCCTCATCTTGGTGGGTTCTTCCATGGTGCTCAGCTTGATCATCGCTGTTCCAGTGGGTGTTATTGCAGCTAGACGCGGAGGCGCACTGATTTCTGGATTAAGCCAAATCGGCATTGCCATCCCCAGTTTTTTGGCAGGCATTGTGCTCATTTCCTTTTTCTCCCTGGGTTTGGGCTGGGTTCCGGCCAATGGCTGGGTGCCACCCAATGAAGATTTTGGCGGTTTTCTCTCCCGCCTCATCCTGCCGGTGTTATCACTTTCTGCAGTTCAGGGCGCTATTCTCACCCGTTATGTGCGTTCAGCAGTAGTTGATGTTTTGAGCGAAAACTATATGCGCACCGCCCGTTCCAAAGGAATGTCACAAACCAGAGCGCTGCGGGTGCATGGCCTGCGCAATGCTGCGCTGCCGGTTCTAACCGTCACTGGCTTGCAGCTAACCACCCTGCTTATTGGTGCCGTGGTTATTGAAAAGGTCTTTGTTATCCCCGGCATTGGCTCCATGCTTTTGGAATCGGTGTCCAACCGAGACCTCATTACCGTGCAGTCCATTGTCATGCTCTTGGTGGCATTTACCCTGTTGGTCAACCTGGCAGTGGATCTGCTCTACCAAATCCTTGATCCCCGCATTAGCCTCCGGGCCAAGAACTAAGGAGGCCTTAAAGATGACTCTTTCTAAAATGCCTCTGGCAGGCAAAATCGGTGGCAGCATTGTGGCAATTGTGGTGCTCCTGGCACTCATTTCCCTGGTGTGGACTCCCTATGATCCTGTCCAAGCCTTCCCCGAGCAGCGCCTTGAGGGCAGTTCCTGGCAGCATCTTATGGGCACTGATCGTTATGGTCGCGATGTGTTTTCCCAGATCATGGCCGGTTCCCGCATTACCTTAATGGTCGGTGTGGTGGCAGTTGCTGTCTCCGGGCTGCTGGGCACACCTCTAGGAATTATCGCTGGTATGCGCGGTGGCTGGTGGGAGGCCCTGATTATGCGCGGAGCTGACCTTTTGCTTGCCTTCCCAGCGCTGCTGCTGGCGATTGTCTCCGGCGCAGTCTTTGGTGCTTCCACCTGGTCTGCAATGTTAGCAATTGGCATTGCAGGCATTCCCAGCTTTGCGCGCGTGGCACGCGCAGGCACCCTGCAAATAATGAGCCGTGACTACATTGCGGCGTCGAAAAGCGCTGGGGTAAAGGCCCTGGTCATAGCCTTAAGGCATGTGCTGCCCAATATTATGAGCATGCTCATCGTGCAGGCCTCGGTGGCGTTTGCGCTGGCGATTCTGGCGGAGGCGGCGCTGAGTTTTCTGGGGCTGGGCACTACCCCGCCCGATCCGAGCTGGGGCCGCATGCTGCAAAGTGCGCAGGCTTCCCTCGGCGTGACCCCGATGCTGGCAATCTGGCCCGGACTGGCGATTGCGCTGACGGTGCTGGGCTTTAATCTTTTTGGCGATGGTCTGCGCGACGCCATCGATCCACAACGGGAGGTCGGACGTGCTTAAAGTTAAAAACCTCACCATCGGGCCGGATTTGGTCAAAAATATCTCCTTCGACATCGCCCCCGGCGAGCGCCTCGGCCTCATCGGCGAATCCGGCTCCGGAAAATCGCTCACCGCGCTCACCATCATGGGCCTTGCCGACCTCCCCCACACCGGCACTACCACCCTCGACGGCGAACCCTCATGGACCCACCGCGGCAAGCGCATCGCCATGATCTTCCAAGAACCGATGACCGCCCTCAACCCGCTCATGCGCGTCGGCCGCCAAATCGCAGAGATCATGCAGGTGCATGGCGTGTCCAAAAAGCTTGCGCAGGAGCGCATGAAAAAGATGCTTCTCGACGTCGCCCTGCCCGAGCGGGTTGCGCGCGCCTATCCCCATGAGCTCTCCGGAGGTCAGCGTCAAAGAGCTCTCATTGCGATGGCCATGGCTAATGATCCAGAACTGCTTATTTGTGATGAGCCGACCACCGCTTTGGATGTGACCGTACAAAAACAAATTGTGCAGCTGCTGCTCAAACTCAGTGCGGAACGTGGCACCGCCTTGCTTTTTATTACCCATGACCTTGGCCTGGTTGCGCAGACCTGCGAAAGAGTCCTGGTGATGAAATCCGGCGAAATTGTCGAATCCGGACCTATTGCATCGGTATTGGAGCAGCCCGCCCACCCCTATACCCAGCGCCTTTTGGAAGCCTCCGTGCTGGACACTCCCGAGGTTGTGGAAAATTACGGCAAGCCGGTGGTGTCGGTTTCTTCCGTATCTCGGATGTACCGGAAGAACACTGCGCTTGATTGCGTCTCCTTGTCCGTGCGCAAGGGCGAAAGGCTGGGCATTGTGGGCGGCTCCGGCTCTGGTAAAACCACTCTGCTTAAACTCCTCGCCGGTCTAGATAAACCCAGCTCAGGCACTATTTCTGTGGAGGGCCGAACCCAAATGGTCTTCCAAGATCCACAGTCCAGCCTGGATCCGCGCATGAAAATCCGCTCCATTGTTGGCGAGACCCTCATCGGCTGGCCTGCTGCTGAAAAGGATGCACGAGTAGCCGAGGTCCTTAGCCAAGTTGGGCTAGGCAGCGACGCCCTGGATAAATATCCCCATGAATTTTCCGGTGGCCAGCGCCAACGCATTTCCATTGCGCGCGCCCTTGCCCCCAAGCCCGCCATTTTGCTTGCCGATGAACCCGTTTCCGCCCTTGATGTTTCCGTGCGCAAACAGGTCCTTGATTTGCTTTCCTCCTTGATCGAGGAATATGGCATCACCTTGGTATTTGTATCCCATGACCTCGCAGTGGTGCGCCATATTTGCACCAGCGTCATAGTGATGAACCAGGGCGAAATTATCGAGCGTGGCCGCGTGGACTTAGTCTATGAAAACCCGCAGGCCGACTATACAAAAGTGCTGCTAGAGGCAGTACCACGGCTTGAGCTTTAGGTGTCTAGACCAGCGCTGAGGACAAGCTCAGGGTAGCAATGGTGGTGTACAGTGGCCCACCACTTCTACCCTTGCCCGGCTCGGAGGAAATAAGTTCAATATCTTCCACAGGCCAATCCGGACCATCATAAACAGACAAAGCACGGACCAAATCCGGAATAACTGGATCCCAACCATTGCTTCTTTGGCGCTGCGTGGGCCGCGCCACCGTTAGATGAGCCCTTTGGCGTTTGCGTTCCTCCGGATCCAGCGAGGAATCGGCCATGAGCTGGCGCAACTTCTTAGTTTCCCCGCCTACACCCATCCACAGATTTTTGCGATTAAAGGAACCAGCGCCTTTGATCCTGATGGTGAATTCTTCATTGAGGCGGGCTACCTGACTCAGGTGTTCCACCAGGTCATCGACTGCTCCATCGGGCAATTCCCCATAAAAGGCCAGGGTGATATGCCAGTTATCGGGATCTGACCAGCGCAAATCATCCTTATAGGGGCGCAGGGCAGTAGCTAGATGCTCGGTAACCTCAACCGGCGGAGTGATGGCTGCGAACAATCTCATGCAGCCATCTTAGTCACCACTTCCCCACTTTTAGGAGGAAGTAATGTGCAAAAGAATGTCAGTGGAAAGAATTCTCTCCTCTGACACTTCAAAAACTTGGTTGAGGTACTCAACCTGAGCATCAAATTCATGTGCATTCATCATTGCTGACTATCATAGACCTCCCCCAGCCCGAATACACGTCCACCGACACCAAAACTGTGCCAGAACCTACAAAAAGTTACTGCACATGTTCTACCTTGTAGATTCTGGCACGAAAAAGGGTGCTATATTGTGCCAGAACCTACAGAACACACATTCCCATAGTAGTTTTTGCAGAATCTGGCACACTTTGTGAATAGAATCCCCAAAAGGGCGAAAAAGTCGAGGCTCTAGAATCGATTCTGAGCCTCCAACAATACGCCCTAAAGGGTAAAACTCATAGCACTATGTTCGACCCTGGAAATCGGATTAGTTAGCGATAGTCGCTTTCTCCCCTGCGGACGCCTTTTCAAGCGAACGATTTCGCATCAAAGCCACATAAACAGCACCAGTAATATTGTGAACCACTGCTGCCACTGCACCGGGAAGCGCTGCCTCTGGAGAGAAGAAGCGACCGGCCATTCCTGAAGAGAGACCTGCAGATTGGGTACCAATTTCAATAGCCATGGTGCGATTAACGGCCTCTGGGAATTTAAATAGACGACCGGTGAGATAGCCCAACACATAGCCCAAAACATTGTGCAAGATCACCGCTAGAAAAACGATCAATCCAACATTTAGCAAGCGTTCGGCGTTGGCAGCAACCGCGCCAAAAACAACTCCTCCGATGCCAAGAATGGATAGATAAGGTAGTACCGGCAGAATTTTATCAATCCACTTATTGAGGAAAACTCGCAGAAAAAGGCCAATGATCACCGGAAGGAGCACTGTCTGAACCAGACTCCAGGCCATTCCCCAGCCATCAACTGCAGTTTCAGTTCCCGCCAGCATGAGCATCAAAAATGGAGTCATAATAGGCGAAACAATGGTGGAAACCGAGGTCATGGTGACAGACAGCGCCACATCTCCACGCGCTAAAAAGGCAATAACATTTGATGAGGTACCACCTGGAACAGAACCCAGCATTAACAATCCCACTGCCAGTGCAGGATTAAGATTCAAGGCTTTCGCCACAAATACAGCCAATAAAGGCATGATCACAAACTGGGCGATTACGCCAATAATTACTGGAAGCGGCCTCTTAAGGACCATTTGAAAATCTGGCACTGTGAGTGTCAGACCCATGGTGAACATGATGATGGTGAGAAAGAGGTTGATATAGCTGGTCAGCGGCACAAATGGGGCTGGAAAAAGGAAAGCAATAATTGCACCAAGCAAAATAAAGGTCGGAAAGGCATAAACAATAATGGCTGCAGATCGGCCTTCTTGCTGCTCTTCTGGTGCACTTTCAATTGTTGAGGACACGGGGCAACTCCAAAAAATCAAGAAATATAGGGAGATAAGCCGTGCTTTGGGTGGGCACAGAAAATAGTTCACTGATGTGCGAACGCTCATATTCTATGCATATATGTTATCCCCGACATTTTCAGGGGTACTCAGCTTAGAATCAACAACTATGAATACCTATTTCTCAACCAGCAACCTAAAAATCTCCGCAGCTGGCGGCCATCTCACCTCCGCCAACTCCCCCAGCGGTGAACTTCTTTTCCTCAGCTCCGCCACCGAAGAAGGAGAAGGCAAGGCAATTCGCGGCGGTGTCCCGATTATCGCGCCGTATTTTGGCACCCTGCTAGGAATTGAACCTTCCCACGGCTGGGCCCGACGCTCCATCTGGGAAGTTACCCAAGCCGAAGCAGAAACCGAGAGCCTGCACGCCAGTATTTCCCGCGAAGGTCTCGCGCTCGACGTGCACGCCCAAGAACTTGACGATGGTTTTAGCATTTCTTTGCGCCTGACAAATACCACCGACGCCGTCGAAACTGTTCAACTTGCTTTCCACCCGTATTTCAAGGTGTCCAATATCGGTGACGCGCAGGTAGAGGGCTTTGACGGCGTGGAGGTTCTCGATCGCCTCACTGACACCACATCCACCCAGGTAGGCGCGATTACCTTCGATGGAGAATTTGATCGCATTGCTTTGGGTACGCCAACGGCAATTATTTCCGATGCTAAGCGCACCATTACGATCACCGCACAAGGCCATGATTCCACGGTGGTGTGGAATCCAGGCGAAGCACGTGCGGCGGAGCTTAAAGATCTAGGCGCTGGTGAATGGCAAGATTTTGTCTGCGTGGAACCAGCGCTGCTTGGTGCCGATCAGCAGGGAGTGAAGGTGGCTCCCCAGGAATCGGTCACCCTCGAGATGACGGTGCGCGCTAACTAGGCTTGGGCTTTGAACTGGCGGCGGCGTGCGTGCAGGATCGGCTCGGTGTATCCGGCCGGGGACTTTGTCCCCTCGAAGATTAGGTCGTGCGCCGCTTGGAAAGCCACGGAGTCATCAAAGTTGGGCGCCATGTTGCGGTAGAGCGGGTCCCCAGCGTTTTGCTTGTCGACGACAACCGCCATCCTTTGGAGGGCTTCCGTCACATCATTTTCAGAAACGATGCCGTGGCGGAGCCAGTTTGCGAGGATCTGCGAGGAAATACGCAGCGTCGCACGGTCTTCCATGAGGTCAATATTGTGAATATCTGGAACCTTGGAACATCCAACTCCGTGCTCGACCCAACGAACCACATAACCCAAAATGGACTGGCAGTTATTGTCCAGCTCTTCGCGCTTTTCTTCAGCACTCCACTCGGTGTTTGGTGCGAGCGGAATGGTGAGGATCTTGCGCAGGCTATCGCGTCGACCAGCTGAGCGCAGCTTTTCCTGCACCTTGAATACATCAACAAGGTGGTAGTGGGTGGCGTGCAAGGTCGCACCAGTTGGTGAAGGAACCCAAGCGGTATTAGCACCCTCGCGTGGCTGACCGATCTTCTTCTCCAGCATCTCGGCCATCTGCTCGGTCATTGCCCACATACCCTTACCAATTTGGGCCTTGCCCGGAAGTCCACGCTGAATACCAGCATCAACGTTATTGTCCTCATAGGCCTGCTTCCACGGTGCGCTCTGCATATCTGCCTTGCGAACCATTGCGCCGGCTTCCATGGAGGTGTGGATTTCATCGCCGGTACGGTCAAGGAATCCGGTGTTGATGAATGCTAGACGATCGGCAACCTCCATAATGCAGGCATCGAGGTTGACGGAGGTACGACGCTCCTCATCCATAACACCAACCTTGAGAGTGTGGCGTGGCAGGTCAAGCAGATCTTCAACACGGCCGAAGAGTTCATTGGTGAAGGCAACTTCTTCTGGGCCATGCTGCTTTGGCTTCACAATGTAGATGGAGCCCTTGCGGGAGTTGCGCTTCTTGTTCTGCGGTGCGATTCCTGGAATTGCGCAGACAGTGGTAAGTACTGCGTCCATGATGCCCTCGTAGATTTCCTCGCCATCAACCAAAATGGCAGGGGAAGTCATCAAGTGTCCAACATTGCGGACAAAGAGCAAAGAGCGGCCATGCAGTACTAGCTCGGTGCCATTGCGTCCGATATAAACACGGTCATCGTTGAGCTTGCGGGTGAACGTCTTGCCATTCTTGGTAATATCCTCGTGCAGCTCACCGGTGTTGAGGCCAAACCAGTTTTCATAGCCCAAGGTCTTATCATCGGCAT
This sequence comes from Corynebacterium callunae, assembly GCF_046592015.1. Lineage (GTDB taxonomy): Bacteria > Actinomycetota > Actinomycetes > Mycobacteriales > Mycobacteriaceae > Corynebacterium > Corynebacterium callunae_A. The sequence goes on along the minus strand of NZ_JAWVOB010000001.1, from coordinate 166,172 downwards.
CAACTGCTGCGACAGAATCCTCGAAGTCCATGATGGTGGTGATGGCGGATTCCAACACAATATCCTTGAGGCCGGTCTTATCGGACTGACCAATAGGGTGAGTTGGATCAATGTGCAGCTCGATGTGCAGGCCGTTGGTCTCCAACAAGATGGTGTGGGGATCCAGGAAGTTGCCATTGAAGCCACGGTAAGAATCGCGGTTCTTTAGACGGTAGGTGCTTTCACCAATATGAGCTGCCAGTTTGCCATCAGTGATGTTGTACTTTTCAACATCGGAGTGGGAGGCGCCATCGAGTGGAACAACCTTATCCAGGAAGTCACGGCCCCATTCAATAACCTTCTGACCGCGGATAGGGTTGTAGCCTTCTCCCCTTTCTGCACCTTCGGTATCGGGAATTGCGTTGGTGCCATAGAGCGCATCGTAGAGGGAACCCCAGCGTGCATTGGCGGCATTGAGGGCAAAACGAGCGTTGAGAATTGGCACAACCAGCTGTGGGCCGGCGGTGCTGGCGATTTCAGTATCAATGTTTTGGGTGCGGATTTCTGCCTGCGCTGGCTGCTCAACCAAGTATCCGATTTCCTTGAGGAATGCCTCATAGGCCTCTTGATCGATGTCACCTGGGTGTGCACGGTGGTAGTCATCAATTTTTTGTTGCAGTTCATCACGACGCTGCAGCAATTCGCGGTTACGCGGGGTCAGCTCGCGAACTAGATCGCCGAAGCCCTGCCAAAAACCCTCTGCCTCTACGCCCACGCGAGGAAGAACGGACTCAGTGACAAAGTCATAGAGCACCTGTGCCACTTGCATTCCACCGGCGTCGACGCGGACAGTGTTGTCGTTGTTCTTGGCTGCTTGAGCCAACAGCTGTTGCTGTGTAGCCATGGGGATCTCCTTTTTTAAAGCGTGGATTTCAAGATCAAAGTGTGGGGAGAAGCTCCGCCAAACCTCTTGTGGGTTTGTGCGTTGGGATCAGACTAAGTGATCGGGGTCACCTAGCCAATAGCTTTGCCAACTTTACTGCTACTTCACCCCCGCTCCACACCCCGTCATTATTGAGAATTTTCTAGATTTTCCCACCGAGGCGGTTTTTACAGGTATTTTCCCTCAGCCATCATTTGCACTGCACATGGAAGAATTCAACATTTTTTGTGAATAATTTTAAGCACGATAAGTTTGCAAACTTAACAACAGGGGTAGTCACCCCCGCGCAAAACTTAAAAGGCCAAACCCATTGACCACACCATGTCCGATAGCGCAAAGTGTGAAGCACGCCACCACAGCACGAGGTACAGATCACTTAAAGATCTTCTCCTTATTCAACCTCACACCTGAGGCTGGCAGCCCCCATTGCGTATTAGCACTAAAGGAAGTGACTCGGATGTCCAACGTAGGAAAGCCACGCACCGCACAGGAAATTCAGCAGGACTGGGATAACAATCCACGCTGGAACGGCATCACCCGCGATTACACCGCGCAGCAGGTAGCAGAACTTCAGGGCTCTGTTGTTGAAGAGCACACCCTCGCCCGCCGCGGCGCTGAAATCCTCTGGGATGCAGTTTCCCAGGAGGGCGAAGGCTACATCAACGCTCTTGGTGCACTCACCGGTAACCAGGCTGTGCAGCAGGTTCGTGCTGGTCTCAAGGCTGTTTACCTTTCCGGTTGGCAGGTCGCTGGCGATGCAAACCTCTCCGGCCACACCTACCCTGACCAGTCCCTCTACCCTGCTAACTCCGTTCCTAACGTAGTTCGCCGCATCAACAACGCACTGCTACGTGCAGATGAAATCGCTCACGTTGAAGGCGATGATTCCGTTGACAACTGGCTCGTTCCAATCGTGGCTGACGGTGAAGCTGGCTTCGGTGGCGCACTCAACGTCTACGAACTGCAGAAGGCCATGATCAACGCAGGTGCAGCCGGCACCCACTGGGAAGATCAGCTCGCTTCCGAAAAGAAGTGTGGACACCTCGGTGGCAAGGTGTTGATCCCAACCCAGCAGCACATCCGTACCCTGAACTCTGCACGTCTGGCTGCTGACGTTGCTAACACCCCAACCGTGGTTATCGCTCGTACCGACGCTGAGGCTGCAACCTTGATCACCTCCGATGTTGATGAGCGCGATCAGCCTTTCATCACCGGTGAGCGCACCGCTGAGGGCTACTATCACGTCAAGAATGGTCTGGAGCCTTGCATCGCTCGCGCTAAGTCCTATGCTCCTTATGCAGACATGATCTGGATGGAGACCGGCACCCCAGACCTCGAGCTGGCCAAGAAGTTCGCAGAAGGCGTGCGTTCTGAATTCCCAGATCAGCTTCTGTCCTACAACTGCTCCCCTTCCTTCAACTGGTCTGCACACCTGGAGGCAGATGAGATCGCTAAGTTCCAGAAGGAACTGGGTGCCATGGGCTTCAAGTTCCAGTTCATCACCTTGGCTGGTTTCCACTCCCTCAACTACGCAATGTTCGACCTGGCTTATGGCTATGCCCGCAATGGCATGACCTCCTTCGTCGATCTGCAAAACCGCGAGTTCGCAGCAGCTGAGGAGCGCGGCTTCACCGCCGTTAAGCACCAGCGCGAGGTTGGCGCAGGTTACTTCGACACCATCGCCACCACCGTTGATCCGAACTCCTCCACCACCGCCCTTAAGGGTTCTACTGAAGAAGTTCAGTTCCAGCACTAATCACTAGCTTCTCCTATATAAGGACAGCGGCTGATATGACCAATCCCAGGTCATATCAGCCGCTGTTTTGCGCGCCGACCCCGGCAGTGACTTCCCAGTCACCTTCTCCAGGGCAAAGATAGTTGATCACACTTAACTTGTTGAAGTAACACCTTCCTATTTCTGCGCCATAGAATTAGCCTTAAACGCAAAGAGCGTAAACGAAACTCACTGAGGCGTTTTTCTTTTTGTTCCAGTACCCGAGCAAACACTCAAAACAGCACCAGAAGAGAAACCCAGAGTAAACAATTGACACAGCTGCACTATGAAAACCACCACAACGGCCCAATCCGCTTAAGCTTTTTATCGCCTTTCACTCACCTGGCCCCCGTTGGCCCGGTGCGCTTCATGCAGCCCTAGCCCTTCTTATCCCTGGCTCCATTGCCCTGCTCTTTGGTTATGAACAGGAAATGCTGCTGATTGCTGCCTGTGGCTTCACTGTTATTTATGGTGAAGGCCATCCCTATCGCAAGCGTTTCCAAGTCATGCTCATTGCTGGCATTTTGCTAGCTTCGGGAGCTTTGTCGGGAGCACTCGTTGGTGAAGTTGTGTGGTCGCATATTAATGCGGGTGGCTCACATTGGTGGCTGATCATTATTGCGCTGTTTACCACTGCAATTGCCACCATCGGCGCGTGGATTCAAAATGCGCTGCGCTTGCCCCCACCCGGTAGCTTTTTCATTGTCATGGTGGCAGGTGGTTCCACCATGGTGGCAAAGCTTGGTCTAAACCCAATTGAAGTAAGTCTGTGGTCTCTGGTGGGTGCTGCCACCGGCCTTACTCTGGGTATGTTGCCAATGTTGCTTAACCCGCCCCGCCCCGAGCAGCAAGCGGTAGAGGTGCTGGAAAAGGCCGTTAAGGATTTTGCTGATTCCCCCACACCTTCCGTGGCTAAGAATCACCAGGCGGAAACGGCATTGTCTACGGCGTGGTTTGCACTGTCTGATGCGGGAATTTTGTCCGGTGGCCGGGTGCGCCGCAAGGATCAAAGTGATTTGGTCGCTCGCGTGCACCGCGCACATACCAAGTTGGCTATTTTGAATACGCGCACCAAGCACAAGGAATCCGATGAGATTTCGGATACCCCCAACTACCTGGACTTGTCGCGAACCGCAATCCCGCACAGCCGCCCGTCGATAAGCTATCGCTTTTACCGCAGTGCCTCCCCGTACAGCCACGCCACGCAGACGGCGCTGAAGGTAATGATGGCCTCGCTGCTTTGCGGCGTGGCCGGTATCGCACTGGGCATGGGGCGCCCTGACTGGGCAATTGTTTCGGCGCTGCTGACCCTGCAATGGGGTCCGGATAAGATTCCGGGCACGATTCGTGGCCTGCACCGTTTGATCGGTTCCATGGGTGGCATTTTGCTTTATGCTGCATTCCACCTGGCTGGCGTGCATGGCTTTAGCTTGTTAATTGCGCTGGCTGTGTGTCAGTTCTTCGCGGAATTTTTTGTGGTCCGCAATTATGCGCTCGCCGTTATTTTCACCACCCCGCTGGCATTGCTCATGGGTAACGCTGTGACTGAGCCCTTGCAGTACATCATGGTTTCACGCACCGTGGAAGTTGTGCTTTCCATCGTGTTTGCGCTGCTAGTGCTATGGTTCTTCCTACCCGATACCGAGGCTCGCCACCACGATCGCCTGCGTCGCCGCACGCACCAGGCGATGGGTGCCCTACTCGGCCGTTTGCTCGGGACAAAACCTGCAGATGCCCTCAATGAGCGCCGTGACCTGCAGTATGAGTTGCTGGGTGAGCGTCGCGCCGCGCAGACTTTGTCCAACAACCACCCCACACGGGTGCAAGAAATCTGGCCTGAGCACCTACGTTTGCAAAGAGCTGGTTATACCCTTTTGGACTATTGCACCACTAATGACTCCCGCGAGCTCAGCCTTGAGGAAATTGGCCAATTGGCTGCGATGGTGCGTGAAACAGCCTCCGTACCAGGACGTTTTAGGGTGGCAACTCCAAAGAATCCCACAGCCGCTGACGCACCAAATGCTCCGGAGCGGGCTGCAGATTCCACGCCTCCACGCCCACATCAACCTGGCCGCGAGCAGTCATCGGAAACTGGGAATGCAGATGACCATGGATCAACAAAGGAACATTAAGCCTTAATTCGTCATAACGCGAGGGCATGCCCTGGTGATCCTGCCCCGGGCGCGGAAAATGCGATAAGTACACATCCTCGCCCTCCCATTTCATCCGCTGCGCCGACTGCACCGAGTCAAAAACCTCCAAAAACCGCGCCTGCCGCTTATAGGCATCACGGAAAAGTGGGTGGCAGGAATCATGATTACCAGCAATAAGATGCTTTTCGACGCCGCCCAGCCGGTTGCCAATGAGGCTTAGCGCGCGCTCTTCAGCGCCGCGACTTCCGCTGGAAATATCTCCCAGAATCCACAGGGTATCGCCTGCTTGCAGCAGTTTCTCCAGGTTTCCCAAAATAACCTCATCATGATCTTCAGGGTCCTCAAAACCACGTAGTGAAGCCACAAAACTATGGCCCAAGTGGAGGTCGGAACTAAACCAGGTTGCACTCATGCCGGCCAGTCTAGCTTTTGCTCTCTTGCAGCTGGGCGGGAATACTGGATTGTCCATGCTTAATTGTGAATATCATCCCCAACCCCGGCCCGCGACATCTTTCATGATGCTGTGCGCTTAAAGGAGTAGGACTTATTGTGTCCACCGTCCCTGGAAATCAAGAACGACAAGAAGAGAGCTCACACTATCCGCATGACACCCACCCTGGCCTTGTGCCGGGTATTTCAGTAGAAGATCAAAGAAATAAATTTGGCATTGATAAAACCGTTTTTGGTGCCACTGCCGTACTTATTGTGGGCTTTATTATCTGGGGCATTTCCAGCCCCGAGTCCGTCTCCTCAGTTTCATCCTCAATGTTTAGCTGGGCCATGACCAATACTGGTTGGCTGCTTAACTTTGTCATGCTCATTGGCTTAGGCACCATGGCCTACGTGGGTTTTTCCCGCTATGGACGTATCAAATTGGGCACTGATGATGACGAGCCCGAATTTTCCCGTTTTTCCTGGATCGCCATGATGTTTGGTGCTGGCATTGGCGTCGGTATCTTCTTCTTTGGTCCTTCCGAGCCACTTTGGCACTACCTCGCCCCACCGCCACATACTGTTGCCGGATCCACCCCGGAGTCCCTGCATCAAGCGTTGGCGCAATCCCACTTCCACTGGGGTTTAAGCGCTTGGGGTTTATATGCCCTAGTCGGTGGCGCTTTGGCTTATTCCAGCTATCGACGCGGCCGAGTCACCCTTATCAGTTCCACCTTTAGATCCCTTTTTGGTGAGCGCACTGAAGGTATTGCTGGCCGACTCATTGACATTATGGCGATTATCGCCACCCTCTTTGGCACTGCTGCCACTTTAGGTTTATCTGCCATTCAGATTGGTCAAGGTGTAGAGATTGTCTCTGGTGCCTCTGAAATGAGCAATAACATTTTGCTCATCATCATTGCGGTCTTGACCATCTGTTTTATTGTCTCTGCTGTATCTGGTGTTTCCAAAGGCGTGCGTTATCTCTCCAATGTAAATATCACCCTTACTTTGGGGCTCATCCTCTTCGTCTTTATCTGTGGCCCCACACTTTTCCTGCTTAATCTCATTCCTTCCGGAGTTTTGGAATATGGCAATCAATTCCTCTCCATGGCGGGTAAATCCCTTTCTTGGGGTGAGGAAGCAGTAGATTTCCAAGCCAGCTGGACCGCATTCTATTGGGCGTGGTGGATTGCCTGGACTCCTTTTGTGGGGATGTTTATCGCCCGTATCTCCCGGGGCCGTACCCTGCGTGAATTCACCTTGGTTACCATCGCAGTTCCCTCCTTCATTCTGATTTTGGCCTTCACCATTTTTGGTGGCACCGCAATCAGCATGAACCGGGATGGAGTTGCAGGTTTTGATGGCAATTCCTCCAAGGAGCAGGTGCTCTTTGATATGTTCAATAATCTGCCACTACAGATGCTGACACCTTTTATTCTCATCTTTGTTTTGGCGGTATTTTTTATTACCTCCGCCGATTCCGCGTCGGTAGTGATGGGAACCATGAGTTCTCGGGGCAACCCAGCCCCCAATAAGTTGGTTGTGGTCTTCTGGGGGCTGTGCATGATGGGCATTGCCATTGTCATGCTGTTATCTGGTGGTGAATCCACCTTAACGGGCTTGCAGAACCTCACCATTTTGATCGCTATTCCATTTGCTTTGGTGTTGATCGTGATGGCCATTGCTTTTATTAAGGATCTTTCCACTGACCCCGCGGCGATTCGCCACACTTATGCGCGAGCTGCAATTTCTAATGCAGTGGTACGTGGTTTGGAAGAACATGGCGATGATTTTGAGCTGGCTGTGGAGCCTGCTGAAGAAGGTCGCGGTGCCGGAGCTGATTTTGATTCCACTGCTGATCACATCACTGAGTGGTATCAACGCACCGATGAGGAGGGAAATGACGTGGACTATGACTTCACCACTGGCGAATGGGCCGATGGTTGGACCACGGAGGATTCCTCGAAACAACAAGATTAAGGCATAAAAATAGCCCGGATGTGCAAAGTGCACATCCGGGCTATTTTGAGCTTGGGCTTTAAGCAGCCATGCCACGGTTTAGGGCAATGAAGTCAAGCAAATCTGCATTGACGTTGCCAGCAACCTGCTGCAGTGCAGCGGTAGCCTCGCGGGCGATAAAGATCTTACTGAACATAGTGATCTTGGCATCGCGACCTGCGGCCACGGAGTCAAGAATTGCATCCACGTGGTTAGGTGCGACGAGGCCATCAAATCGTGCATGAAGGTCTTCACGCACGCTCCATAGGCTGTCGTGCTTTGCGCTGCTGATGGAAGTGATATTAGTAGCCATGGTCGTTTTCCTTTCTGGGTCCGAGGGAGTTAATTTTTTGACCCCTGGTTGTTCATCTTGTGTTAACTTTAATTCACCTTTTGGAAATAAACAATCAGGAACTTTAAGAAAGTAGTGGGATCGCCCCCATTATTAGACTCAACCCTTTATCGAAAGTCACCCAACAATCGCGGTAGCAACTTTCACACCCCGATATCACCCCAGCTCAAAGCCACTTCAGTAAATTTTCTAAAATCTAAGTCACTGTGGTTAGAAAAAGTGACGGATTCCACCCCCGCCGGATGGTCAATTGGCGGATTTTTGTTCCGCTAGACCCCTCGAATGCATATGCTTAAGCGCAAGAAAATCCTGGAACTATCTAAGGCAGGGGTCGAAATGAACGACTTCGAAACCACAATCGACCGGATCACCAAGGAAAATGATCCCGCGGTTCGTTTGCGAGTGCAGCAATTTATTGTGGAAACAGTAAGAGCACTGCCCAACCTCACCACTAAACAAGGTGCTTCCCTAGCCATTCAGCTGCTTGAAACCCTGCACTTTGCAGATTCTCCAGGAGTATCGAGGGGTTCGTCGACAAGCAGCCACGCCAGCCAGACACCCAGCTTTGATGCGCTGAGCACCTTAATTGCTGACCTCGATGTGCGCAGCGACGCCGAATGGCGGTCTTTTGGGTTCCAGCCCACCGAGGATGCGCACCCGCTGCTGATCGCGATTCCGGAAATTGAGATTTTTTATCGCCATACTGATGTGGCACCCACCAGTAGTGAAGCGACGGCGCCAAGTTTCCATGAAAATCAAGCCATGTGGCGCCGGCGGATTGGCTCGGTAACGGAACCTAACCTTATATATAAGGAATTCACTGGACCCGGGCGTGCACAACGTGCTGTAGAGATGTTCGGCAATCTGTGGAAGATTGGCGCCGTGGTCACCCGCGATACTCAAAGCCGACTAGGCATGTGTACGCAGGTATATACGCCGGTAAAGGGCGAGAAACCGATTCCAATGATGAGCGAGAAAGACTGTTGGTATCACATTCAGATTTCTGAAAGCATTGGCGAGAATCAGGTTCCAGAAATTGTGCGCTGTGTAGCAGAAATTTTCTGCGGATATGTGGCACAAGTATGGACCACTACTCCCGTTCCAGCAGGAAAATTGCGAATTCAGGAATCTGAAGCGGCCGCGTATATCGCTTTGGCTCGGCTTGACCTCCCGGCGCGCACGGGCAATACCACCTGGAGCAATAGCTATTTGTCCACGCAGCCGTTGTCACCAGCATTCCGTTGGGATGTGGTGTTGGAGGCATCCCACCAAATTGAAAACCTTCTGCGTGGGGATACTGCTCCCGTTACTGCAATTGGGCCGGAGGGAAGCTAGAGGCTGGAGTACCCGGAGCGCCCGGGCGGAGTTAATCAAGAGTTCACCTGAAGATAATTTAGGCATTACTCACCTCACATAGGTTTCTTATGTTCCCTCATAGTTATCTTAAGTTTTGTGAAAGTGGTTGAAGTGAATAAGCGCACTCTCCTTGTCACACCTGTTGTGGCTTCCTTAGTATTTTGCAATCTTGCTGTTGCCAACTCCACTGCCGCGGAAGTCACCACTTCCCCCATCGTGATCAATGAGGTTGAGTCCAATGGCGATGCTGTCGGCGACTTCGTAGAACTTGCCAACACCGATACCAATAACTCCGTTGATCTCTCCGGCTGGAGCCTGGTTGACGAAAATGACCAGAACCCAATTGTCTTGCCAGCAGGCACTGAGATCGAGTCCGGCGGATACTTCCTCATCTACCCAGATACCGCTGACATTTCCACCAGCAATAGCTTCGGTGCTGCACACTTTGGCCTGGGCAAGGATGACACCGTTACCCTGCGCGATGCAGCCGGCAATGACGTAGCCACCTACAGCTGGGCAGATCTTGGAGCACATGCTGATACCACCTACGGCCGTGTTCCTGATATGACTGGCGAGTTCACTACCACCGGTGCATCCACCCCAGGGCTGGCCAACATTGCTGGCACGGACACTCCTGACGATGGAGACGATCTTGTTGCAAATGCAAAGCTCCCACTCCACGAGGCTGAGGTTTCCGCAGTAGCTCTTGGTGGCGCATTTGAATCCGGCGATATGTCCGGTGTGGATTTTGATGCCGAAGGTAATGCCTGGGTAGTTAACAATGGCAGTGGCGTTATTTACGCACTTAGCTTCGATCCTGCAACCAACACCTACACCCAGCTGGGCCAGTGGCAAACCACCTACGCAGAGGGAACCGGCACCCTGGATGCAGAGGGCATTTCTGTAGCAGCCAACGGTGATATTTACCTGGCTACCGAGCGCAACAACACTGACAAGAACGCTTCCCGTCCCTCCATCCTCCGTTTTGCCAATCCACTCGGCAAAGAAGGCACCCAGGTTGCGCTGCACGAATGGAACCTGGCTGAGTTCGCCAACGTCACCGACGCAAATGGTGGTTTGGAAGCAATCGAGGAGCTCGAAGAAAACATCTTCGCTGTTGGCGTAGAAGAGACCGGCGATGTACTCGTTATCAACACCGCCGCTGACGCTCCAGTTTTGGTACAGCGCTATGAGTCTGTCTTCCCAGGTGTTATGGCACTTGACTACAATGCCGATTCCAAGAAGCTCAGCGTTATCTGCGATGAAGACTGCGAAGGCATGTCCGAGATTCTGACCTGGGATGGAGCTCAGCTCACCAAGGCTGATGACAAAGTCTACGAGCGTCCTGCCAACTTGGGCAACTGGGCTAACGAAGGTTTTGCAGCCTACACCTCTGAGCTCGAGTGCACCGATGGCTCCACCACTACCGTGACCAGCTACCTGTGGGCAGATGACGCCGCAACCAATGACTTCAAGGCACTGAACTCCGCTCAGGTCATCGAAGGCGATTGCGAACCTGTTGGTGGCGAGGTTCCAGGTGACGATGAAGAAGGCACTACCTCCTCCAATAACAAGGGTTCCACCACCTTCGCTGCAGGTAGCGTTGTAGGTTCCCTCGCTACCACCTTGCTGGCAGTGGTCGGAATCGCCGGCGCAATCGGTGGTTTCGTACAGCAGATCCTGAATGCTTTCCCTGAACTGAAGAACTACATCCGCTTCTAAGCTCTTAGCTTCTTTCCTCTTTCACTCCTCGGCTTGAGCTGGTCGAGTGGATTGAGCGAAGTGAGGGACAGAATTCGCATAAAATAAAGGCCGGCGCTTTTAGCGTCGGCCTTTTGGTGTCCTCTATGGAAGGGGCGCTAGAAGAAAGTACGAGCTAAGAATCTAAATACAGCTCTATTCTGCAGATCCAATCCACCCCTTGCTCATTGAATCCCCCTGAGGTAAATTAATTTTCATCATGACTAGCCGTTCTCTTCGTATGAAGAGGCGGCTAGTTTTTTCTTTATGGCAAACACTAGTAGTCGGTATGCTAAGCCTTCTACTTCTGTGCCGGAACAGGTTGAAACACTCCGGAAGCGTGGGCTAGATGTCGGCAACATAACAGATGCCGAAGCATTGCTTCGACAAATTGGCTATTACCGACTTTCAGGTTATTCCTATTTCTATAAGGAGCCACCTCCCGCTGACAACTTCAAAGCAGGCACCACCCTCTCTCAAGTTAAATCCCTTTACGATTTCGATGAACGACTGCGGTCAGTCCTGCTCGAGGGAATTAGCCAAATCGAAGTTGCGTTGAGGTTTCACATTGGTCATCGATTAGGCAGAAGGGACACTTTTGCACATTTTTTCAGTACGGAACTAGATGAAAATTTTGGTCGGTGGACCGCAGGGGCTAATTTCATAGAGAAATCTGAACATCAGAGATGGCTACATGACTTTCTTAAGGCGGAAAACCGGTCTCAGGAAGCATTTGCCCAGCACTTTCGCCGAAAATTTGGCCCACATTTTCCTGTGTGGGTTGCCACAGAGATCATGTTGTTCGGAATCCTCAATCAACTCTTTAAAGCGATGCCAGAAAACGATCGGAAACTCATCGCACTTCGATTGGGCCTTCTTACAAATGACGAAGATGTCGATTCTGCTACCCTGACGAATTGGCTCAATCACCTAAAGTACGTTCGTGACGTATGTGCTCACCAATCTCGGGTCTGGAATCGAACATTCGACAAGCTCCTTGCCAAACCCACCAGCAAGAATGTCGATGAACTCTCCCATTGGAACAATATTTCAATTAGGAAACTTTACGGGACGATCTCAGTTATTCGTTTCCTGCTTGCACGAATTAACCCGTCCTCCAACTGGCATATATTTATCAACTCACTTATCAGTGACTTTTCACGCCTAAGTGGAATCAGTATGCAAGAGCTGGGGTTCCCGAAAAATTGGGAAATAGAGCATATTTGGCAGCCTTATTACCAAGCAGATTTCAATCTCATCAAAATAGTTGACGCTATTGACAACACTTCAACTGTAAATCGACCTGAGGCGATGCGGCTCTTAACTGTTAAAGAGAATGAGGCTGAACAAAAACGATGGATACGCTATCTTTACTCCCACAATTCGATCATTGGCCACAAAATCGGTCCCCAGATGTATTACCCCGATTTCCAATTCAAGAACGGTGACGTATTTCAACCCGTTGCGGAAACGAACCGGAACCTTTTTAGAAGATTCTCAAATTCCAAATTGGACAAATCTGAAATTTCTCTCCACGTCCAAGACTGGTGGCTTCGTGCTTCCACAAGAAATGGCTTTGAAATGGCACCTATTGAACTAGTTGTTACACATCCAAATCACGTTATTTTAGCCAGTAGACAATGGTCGTGTACTACAATTTCCCTGCGCTAAGTTCTTCCTTCTTTCTGAAAAGTCCAATTAACTCCCTTCTCCGTTAACATTATGGGGTGTCCTTCCTCGATCGTTTTCGCCGCCAAGAACCAGCGCTTATGGCCTACCCCAAAACCTTGACCGATATTAAGGTAGCTCTGCTCAAGGTTTATATGGCCGAGGACTTAGTGATCATCAATATTGATGCCACCGGAGCTCATGCGCTTCTCGACGCCGCCCACCACCTCACCCCCACCCGCCTCAGCGCGCAACAAGGTCGGCCCCTCACCCTTATCCCAACCAAAGATTCCGCAACTCCGCCCACTCTGGATCCAAATCAGGGCTGGCTCTTGCCACTTTCCCCTGCCGTAACTAAGGAAATTTTGAACTCTGGACTTCCCATCGGTGAATTCGAACTTGCCAGCATCAATGTCGCCTTTGTTGTAGAGCCTTAAATCAAGATTGCTATTCCCCCAGGTCACGTCCGAACAGTCCCCCAAATAGGGGTGAAGAAACCACGTGAACCAATTAGCAAAAATTTAGTTATCCATCACATATTTTTGATAGCCTCCTGGTGAAACTACACCCCTTGCAAGTAAATTTGCATTGGAGTGAAAGTATTACCCACCCTATGATTTCTTTTTTGAATGCTTAGGTTTAGATTCTTAAAAATGAATCCTCGTACACCTACTTATAGGGCAGTCGCAACGGTCACCCTGGAAGTCGAGTTCTCAGGCTTGGCGGGGATTAAGCGAGCTGTCACCGAGAAGTTTGCAACCATTCCAGAACACCTCACTGAAGAATCACTTAAAGAAAAGATCGACAAAGATTTCTGCGAAGCCTTGGTCCTCGCCCTCGACCCTAACCTTGGGGTAGATGTCGGATCCAAAATCCTAGTCACCCGCCAAACCGCAGAAGTAGTGTCCATCCATGAGATCGAGCCAGCAATTGATGACAATAGCTCTGATCTAGAACCTTTTAGTGTCGATACACTCATGGAAAAAGCTCTCATGGTCACCGGTTTTGCTGGACTGTGCCAGAACCCCCTTCGCCTTTAGACCCCATTGCGGCGAGCGAGGAGCGTATGCGCATTGAGGTCATGCTTGGCCTGCTATGGCAAACCTCGCACATGCTCACCGATGATCTCTTTTTGATTTGGATATCCTCGGCGATCCCGATCGCGACATTGCCGAAACCCAGGTGCTCTCCATGCTCCCGGCACACTTTGCCGAGCACTATGACCTGGAATTCGCGCGCCGCTTTTTGGTGTGCGTGGTCGAGGTTTCCCAATCCCTGACTAGCAAGAGCGTTTTGCCCAAAACCGTCGCCCACGCTTTGGCTTTACATGTCCTTTTTGAACAAGCCACTTTCTATGGGGAGTTCTACAATCTACCTCTCCCCCTCAAATGGCGCGAAAACCTCAACAAGCTGGTGTTCCTCAAGGCTTTGTAGAGCCAGCAGCCAGTAGCCCTCACCACGGATTTGCACATCCTGCACCATGATTTCCTGTGGTGGTTCACCCCGCTGCACAATGACAATCTGGCTTCGCCTTATACAACCGACCAATAAGGCGCTTTTCGACGCCGCAAAGCCCCGCTGAAAATAAGATTTCAGCGGGGCTTTAGGTTTTTAGGCCTCGTCGGTGGACAGCGCTGCGACGAATGCTTCCTGTGGGACTTCCACAGAACCGATATTCTTCATGCGCTTCTTACCGGCTTTCTGCTTTTCCAACAGTTTGCGCTTACGGGAAATATCGCCACCGTAGCACTTGGCCAAAACGTCCTTACGTAGGGCGCGAATATTTTCACGAGCAATAACCTTGGCACCAATAGCTGCCTGTACGGGAACCTCAAATTGCTGACGTGGAATTAGTGACTTCAACTTCACAGTCATCTTATTGCCGTACCACTGTGCATTATCACGGTGCACGATAGCAGAGAATGCATCCACTGGCTCACCCTGCAGCAAGATATCAACCTTAACCAGATCCGCCTGCTGCTCGCCAGCTTCCTCATAGTTCAGGGAGGCATATCCCTTGGTGCGAGACTTCAACATGTCAAAGAAGTCAAAGATAATCTCACCCAATGGCATCACATAGCGCAGTTCCACGCGATCCTCAGAGAGGTAATCCATACCTCCCATTTGGCCACGCTTGGTCTGACACAATTCCATGGTGGGACCAACAAATTCAGAAGGCACAATGATGGTGACCTTCACAATTGGCTCATAGACCTCACGCAGTTTACCGCCTGGCCAATCTGAAGGATTGTGCACACGATATTCCTTGCCCGCTTCATCCACCACGCGGTAATTCACCGATGGTGCAGTCGAAATAAGATCCAGACCAAATTCGCGCTCGAGGCGGTCACGAGTAATTTCCATGTGCAGCAAGCCCAAGAAGCCACAGCGGAAACCAAAGCCCAAGGCCACGGAGGTCTCTGGCTCATAGGTCAAGGAGGCGTCATTAAGCTGCAGCTTTTCCAGTGCGTCACGCAAATCAGGGAAATCTGCCTGAGAAATTGGGAAGAGACCGGAGTACACCATAGGGTTGGGATCTTCATAACCCTTGAGTGCTTCTTCGGCACCATGGACAGCAGAGGTGACAGTATCGCCAACCTTGGACTGGCGCACGTCCTTCACACCAGTAATAAGGTATCCAACCTCGCCAGGACCTAAGCCATCACATTTTTTGGGAGTGGGGCTCACGATGCCGATTTCCAGCAATTCGTGGGTGGCACCGGTAGACATCATCTTGATCTTTTGACGTGGGGTCAAACGGCCATCCATCACACGCACGTAGGTGACCACGCCACGGTAGGTGTCATAGACAGAGTCAAAAATCATTGCACGTGCTGGTGCATCATCAGAAATGCCGCGGGAAGGAGAAGGAATAAGTTCCACAACCTTATCCAGCAGTTCTGGCACACCAACACCAGTTTTTCCGGATACGCGCAAAACATCTTCTGGCTCACAGCCGACAATATTGGCGATCTCGAGAGCGTACTTATCAGGATCTGCTGCAGGCAGGTCAATCTTGTTAAGGACGGGAATGATCGTAAGATCATTTTCCATGGCCAGGTAGAGGTTAGCCAGGGTCTGAGCTTCAATACCTTGAGCTGCATCGACGAGCAGAATTGCACCTTCACAAGCTTCCAAGGCACGGGAAACCTCATAGGTGAAGTCCACGTGGCCCGGGGTATCGATCATTTGCATGACGATTTCCTGGCCTTCGTATTCACCACTGCGTGGAATCCAAGGCAGGCGAACATTTTGCGCCTTGATGGTGATGCCACGCTCGCGCTCGATGTCCATATTGTCCAGGTACTGATCACGCATATCGCGTGCATCTACAACATTAGAGAGCTGCAGAATACGGTCGGCGAGTGTTGATTTACCGTGGTCAATGTGGGCAATGATGCAGAAGTTACGGATCTGTGACGGATCCGTAAAGGTCTTTTCTGCAAATTTCTCTGCCATATGCGTTAGTGGTCCCTTCAATTAAATATCGAAGTCCTACTCTACCTGAGCATTCCCCAGCTGTTAAACAGCCGTAGCAGTCGTGGTGAGCATTGCATTTCCGGAAAGTAAATTACCCCTAAACTCACCCCCTAAAAGGTAACGAATGGCCATTGCTTGCGATATTCCTTTAACAAACCCAAAATGAAAAAACAGGGTTTAGATAGAAGACCCACTTCGAATCAAAGGTGAGATGCAATGAGCTCCACGCTCGCACGCAAAGCTTCAGGCAAGGGAAAAGGCAAGCCTGGCTTGATCAAGCGCGCTGTTCGTTTTCTCACCCATCCCCCACACAAGCAGGTCGACAATAGTTTGGCCCATATTCGTGAAGGCTTGGGCATCGGGGAAACAACACCAGCTACCGGTGAATCCAAAGACGCAGCTGCGACCATATTCCATGAAGCAACGGAAATTACGGTTGTACCAAGTGAGTCCATGGCGCGCATGCTTTTTTATGCGCCCGATATGGATGGCCAAGCAGATCCTGGTGAAGTGGTATGGATTTGGGCGCCAGCTGAAGGCCCAGGAATGCCACCCCGTGAACGCGCGATGATGGTTGTTGGTCGCAATCGCAGTTCTATCTTGGGACTTCTTGTCTCCTGCAATCCAGAGCACCGCGGTGAAGAATCATGGATCGATATTGGAGCCGGTGGTTGGGATCCTCGCGGACGTCAAAGTTGGGTTCGTCTCGACCGCGTTTTAGAGGTCTCTGAACTGGGAATTCGCCGTCAGGGCACGGTTATCCCCAAGAGCCGTTTTGAAAGAGTGGCTAATCGCCTGCGCAGCGATTTTGGTTGGGTCTAAGCGGTTTTGGGTTTTACCCCCAATACCTGCTATTGTTGACTGCTGTTGTCCATTGTGGAATTTGAGTTTGTTGGTGACATACGAACAGGACCTTGGGTTCGTAGCACGGCAGGCCAAGTAGAAGAAAAATCTGCAGGAGAAACAATCTGCAATGGGTTTGTACACAACTTTAACTAGAAAGTTCAAGAGGTAACTTCGATGGCAAACATCAAGTCACAGATCAAGCGTATCAAGACCAACGAGAAGGCACGTCTGCGTAACCAGGCTGTTCGTTCTGCAGTTCGTACCGAGATCCGCAAGTTCAACGCCACCATTGAGGCTGGCGACAAGGGTGCAGCTGAGACCCAGCTCCGCGTTGCATCCCGCGCACTGGACAAGGCAGTCACCAAGGGTGTCTTCCACCGCAACAGCGCTGCAAACAAGAAGTCCAACATGGCACGTGCTTTCAATAAGCTTGGCTAATTTTGCTTCTTAAAATGCGGTGTTCATTTCATGTGAAATGAACACCGCATTTTTTATTTGATGAGATGGATCGCACCTTCATAAATTAGGGCAATGCCAGCCAGAACAAAGACGACACCGGCAAGCAGATCAAACCACGGGCCATTGCGCAGCACTGCTTTGCGGATCTTCTCTGTGGACACAAAAACACAAATGGTGGAAAACACCACGAAGGTCTGCAGCAAAATAGCCACCACAATGCCCACCGCCAATAGGGGCGAAGGATGCGCTGGCATTAAAGGCGCCAAAATAGCGGCAAAGTACATCACCACCTTGGGGTTTGAAAGGTTGGTGGCAATACCTTGGCGATAAACCTGAGCATGAGTGCCCAAAAGTTCGGTGGCATCTGGAATAGGCCGAGCCGCGGCGTGAAACCGGAAGGAGCGTGCGTCGAAAAGCTCAGGTAACGCTGAGCGCAACATGCGGTACCCCATCCAGGTTAGGTAGCTGCCGCCCACCAGTTGGATGAGGCCCAGGATTGAGGGGTAGGTGGACAGCAGGGCTGCTGCGCCTACCACGGTGAGTGTCACCCACACGCTCAGGCCGGTGATGATGCCGGCCACGCCAGCTATGGCGTGAGAGCGTGAGTGGGTGGCCAGGCGCAGGAGGAAGAAGGTGTCTGGCCCCGGCGACAAACTGCCGACGATATTAAGCAGAATGAGGGTGCCAAATGCAGTCCATGCCACGGGTCTATGACCCGAAGCGGGCTACGAGGTCCTCTCGACCAAACATTTTCGCAGTATCCACCGCCGTGGGGGTACCTGCCAAAGGATCAGCGCCTGCTGCCAACAATGCCTCGATGACGCCATCTTCCTTCTTAAAAATGGCTCCCGCCAGTGGCGCCTGATTACGGCCATTAACGCGGTTAACGTCAGCACCAAGTTTGATCAAGGTTTGGACTACATCTTCATGCCCGGCATAGGCTGCCAACATCAACAAGGTATTGCCATCTTGATTGGAGAGGTTTACATCCACTCCATTTTCAATATATGCCTGCAGCGTTTGCACAGCTTCTGCTCCGCCTTCGCGTGCCAGTCCAAAAATCTTGTTTACAAGTTCCTGCACATCATCTGGTAATTGGGATTGCGTCATAATGGCCTATCTTACCCATGTGGCAGGTGGCCACCCAGGTGGCCTACTTGCGCGCCAATTCTGCTATTCGACGCACCGCTGACTCAATGGCAAACTCGGCATCGCCGTTTTGGCCTTTAACTGCTGCATCGAGATCAGCCATCAAAATCACGGCATCACTGACCGCGTCTCCTGACCATTGACGTGCTTGTTTAGCCACTTTTTCCACGACAAACGGCGGCATGCCCAATTCCCCGGCGAGCTGATTGCTATTAATGCGCCCGCGGGTGGAATAGAGCCTTGCGATCTGTCCTACTTTCATGCTGAGTGCTGCGGCTAGAGCAACTGGACTAGTGCCCAATTGCAAAGCACGCCGGGTGCTGGCAACTGCTTTTGAGAGCTGGCCTGCGCAGGCAAGATCTGCCACATCAAAGCCAGAGACCTCTGCAACACCCACATAATAGGCACGCACCTTGGCCACAGTGACATCTCCACCGGTATCTGCCACCAACTGGTCTACTGCCGAGGCAAGTTCACGCAGATCAGAACCCACGCCTTCGAGCAGTGCATGCACCACATCAGGGGTGACCTTGACATTGTGGTTTCTAAACTCTTGCTGCACCCAGGACGGGCGCTCGCGATCTTTGAGCTTAAAGGCCTCATGCACGGTGCTGATTTTTTCCAGCTTTTTCACCATGGCTTTGGTACGGCCACCGCCAGAATGCACAATCACCATATAAATTCCCGGTGCTGGGTCTAGGGCTGCGGCGAGCACTAAATCAGCTGCTTCTTGGCCAGCTTGATCCATATTGGTCAGCACAACCAGGCGGTCTTCGGCAAAAAGTGAAGGGCTTAGAAGATCCAGCAACTCACCTTTGGTTACCTCACCAGCTTTCATGGTGGTGACCTGAATTGCCTCAGCATTAGCAGAGCTCTCGCGGATTTCCGCAACGATTTTTAGGCGCGCGCGTTCTGCAAGAAATTCATCATCACCGAGGATGAGATGAACCATGGGACGAGGTGAGGTGATTGCTGGTGACACACCATCTATCGTGCCATAGTGCACCTTAAAAACGCCCGTCGCTAGCATGTTGTGAGCCATCCACATGCAAAGTCACTTCCCCATCGCGCTGCGGATACAACACCGGCACACCATCGGGAGTGATAATTGGCCGCTGCGCAGCCCTGCCGGCAGGATCTGTCACGATGATGAGTTCCGTCCCGGCGGGTACCTGGGAGATTTCTGATTCATGGTCAATAACCACATATTGCAACTGGCTGGGGTCCACCTGAGGCGGCGCCCTATTTCCCCATAATCCCAGCGTGCAGAGTACTAGATAGGCCACGGCCACTATCTTGGCTAACCCATAGTGAAGAGCCACGATGATCCACAAGGCTGCGCACAAAACCCACGCTATGCCCAACCATCCTGCTGGAACCTCCAGGGTGGAGCGCGGTAATTGTTGGCACCGCGTGGCAACCTGAAAAATCCACCAGGTAAAGGGTTCAATAAGTTTCAGCGCAAAAAACTCCAAAGACCCTGGCAGCAGTGATAACACAACGGCAATCAGCCCAATGAGTGTTACGGGAGCAACAGCTGCATCAACCAGGACATTGGCTAGAACTGCAACCATGGAAACCTTGCCCGACATCAACGCAATAATTGGCAAGGTAACCAGATCCGCAGCTATGGCCACCGCAATTGCGCGGATAAGAATATCTGGCCCAGGGAACTTCGCGCAGGCCTTATAGAGCAGCGGAAAGAACAAGATAATTCCGGCAGTGGCGGTTACCGACAAAATAAAACCAAAGTGAATGGCCAGATCGGAATCCCACAAGAGCAGGAAAATCATTGCCAAGCTGAGCCCGTGTATTGGTTCAATGCGGGAGGAATTAAGCACTGCCAATAGGCTCACCATGCCGGTGGCAGCAGCCCGCAAAACACTTGGTTCTCCGCCTACGAGCAGTAGATAAACCCCAAGCACCAGCAGCGCCACTATTACCCGCACCCGCGGGCCGAAGGTAAAGAAGTACAAAACCACCACCACAGAGCTGACCAAGATAGCTACATTACTGCCGCTAACTGCGGATAAATGTGAAAGGCCAGTATCGATATAAAGCTGGGTTTCGCCCACATCTTGGAGGCGTTTGTCTCCCAGCACCATACCTGGGATTAATCCTTGGGAGGACTCCCCCACGGTGTCCACTACTGATGTTTGAAAATTATCGCGTACATTGTTAACCCAAGCCGCATATCCCCGCGGAGGCGCGATCTCCTCCACTGATTGAGCACTCATGATGAATTCCCCAATGCCCACTCGAGTGTCAGCCTCAATTTTTCCAGCCACACTAATCAAGGTGTTCGGCTGCACCTCTTGCTCGCTGTGCAGAAAAACGGGTAAGTCAACCGGATACCCTGGCACCTGCACATTGATTAGTTGTGCACCTGAGTCCAATTTCTTGGTCGAAGTTACGGTGCCATGCACAGGTTGGGAAAGTGTGAAGGCTTTGGCAGTGCTCAGTCGCAGCCATGCCATCAATCCGCCCACCGCCGTCAAGGCTCCCACTAGCAGCGCCTGACCCCACTCTTTGAGCACCATCGCCAAAAGAACGCCTACTAGCACAAGCCCCACGGGAATCGGCCAGCTTTCAGTGAGAATAAGGCTCATTACCACCAGCCATAAAAGTACCGCTGCGGGTAAAAGCCGAAGCTCCCTCATAGGCTTACCGCCGGTTTAATTTGCTCAAATTTGGCTTGGCCAATGCCTTTAACTCCGAGCAGTTCATCAACTGCTCCAAACCCTCCCTGAGCATCGCGGTAGTCAATAATGGCCTGCGCCGTTTTCTCTCCCACCCCGGGAAGGGTGATGAGATCAGCAATGGTGGCTGAATTCAGCGAGATCAGCCCCGTGCCAGCCTCACTGCCTACGCCACCAGCACCGTTCGCGTCAGGAGGTGGTGCTTGTCCAATAGCCAGCACATTAATTTGGGTGCCATCGCTTAAAACCTGCGCCAAATTTAAGGCAGCTACATCAGCATCAGGAAAGGCGCCGGCAGCTGCCAAAGCATCAGCCACACGGTCGCCTTCTTTTAAGGTGACAAGGCCAGGATTGGAAACATGCCCCACTACAGAGACCACAATCTCGGTACTCAACTCAGACGAAGTCGCTGCGCTTGATGCCACCAGCGTGCTCACGCTAGGTGGAGTGGCAGCTTCTTTGTGATAAACCAGCCACCCCACACCAAGTATGACCACAGCAATGGCAGCGATAACGGCATGTTTGAGGGAAATGTGAAACCGTGGCCGGGGATACTCCACACGTAGGAGGTCTTCGGTACCAGTGGGCCTGGTTAAATCCTTTAAACGAGCTAGAACATCGGTTTTCATGCCTGCAGGCTAAACCACCTGCGCGTGAGCGCTGAAAAACCAGGACGGCCCTACTGTGGAAAACTACTTCACAGGAGGTTTAACTGTGGATAACTCCGGCGCCTCATTGCTAAACACGGCAGAAACTGATACCGCGCCAGGGCCTGCATGAACGGCCAAGGTGGGATCAACATCCACAAACATAAAACTAGAGCCTTCTGGCAGGCTGACCTGCAATAATGCCTCTAATTGCTTAGCTGCTTCACGGGCTTCATTTTGGGTGATAGCCACAAAAACAGGCTGTCCCTCAGCTCGGATCTGAGCCATCTCCACCAATTTGGCAAAGGCCTTGGACTGGGTGCGAGTTTTGGCTGCGATCTCCATCCGGCCATCGTGGACCCGCATAATAGGGCGGGTTGCAAGTGCAGTGGACACTACAGCAGTTGCCGCAGAAATACGGCCTGACTTGCGGATCTCATCAATGCGATGCAAATAAATCCAGGTCTCGGAACGGCGCAAAGTATCAACGGCAATGTCATAACACTCCTCTAGGGAAGCGCCGTCTTTGGCTAGCTTGGCCGCAGCCATCGCGGCCGCTCCCACCGCCATTCCAAGCGAGGAGGTATCGACCACGCGCACAGCACCCTCATCAAAGACAGCAGCAGCTGTTACCGCGGCTGACCAGGTGGAAGAAAGCTCCTTGGAAATATGCAGGGCCAAAACGCCCTCATCACCGCCGCGTTCTAATTGACGCGCATAGGCAGCAGCCAATTCCAAGGAGGACAGTCCCGAGGTGGTGCGATCTTCACCATCTTGCATCACATGCAAATTAATGACGCTGATATCTAAATCTTTCGCCACTTCAGGGGGCAAACACGCCGAGGAATCAATAACTACCCGCACTGGCATGGCCACTGACCTCCTCTTTTAAAAACACTTTTATCCGTTGACGCCCATATTCCACCCATCCAAATACCACTGTGCATTGTCCACATTATTGCGGTCAAAGCTAGGTCCAGCGGTATGAACCTGAGTGTTTTTGAGATCCTCTTCAGGATTTTCACTACCTGCATAGTAGCGCGGACGCGCGGTGAGCTGTGCCCAACAGGTATTGCCTAACCCCGAAAACATCGGGTACTGGCTATAGTCCAAATCCAAAAGATTAGAGGTCAGAGCATTAATTGTGCCGCCATGGGCGACAATCAATACGGTGCCATCATTCCAATCATCGAGGGTAACCATAATCTCATCAACAAATTGACGAGCCCGGCGCGCTACCTCAATGCGTGACTCGCCACCTGGCGGCGCCCATTGCGGGTTGTGCCGCCACTGGGCGCGCGCGCCCGGATAAGCCGCATCGATCTCGGAGTGGGTGTGTGCTTGCCACTCACCCAGGTGCGTCTCCCGCAGACGCTTATCGACGCCCACCTCAGCGTCGATAAGCGCCCCGACGGCTTTAGCCGTTTCATAAGCGCGGGTGAGATCCGAGCTGAAGATATGGGTGATGCTTTGCTGTGCCAGGACAGCAGCAGCCCGCTGCGCCTGCAGAATCCCCAGTTCGGACAAATCTGTGTCCAGTTGTCCCTGCATGCGGGAGGTGGCGTTATATTCTGTTTGCCCATGGCGGAGCAAAATCAGGCGGCGAGTCATGCGCTGTTAGTCCTTAGTCTTCTTCGTAGCCAGGCTCATACTCAGCTGGCAGCGGTGGCAGCTCATCAATGGAAGAAATGCTACGCACATCAGCCTCATCAGACCAAGAAGCCTCACGCTTCATGGTCTCAAGGCCTTCAACCTCAATGAGCGGGCAGTCGCGGTAGAGGCGATCAAGGCCATAGAACTCACGCTCAGCCTGACGCTGAACGTGGACAACCACGATGCCATAATCCAGCAGCACCCAGCGGTTCTCGCGGTTGCCTTCACGGCGCTTTGGTTCAAAACCAGCCGCGGTCATTTCGGTTTCGATTTCTTCAACGATGGCGCCGACCTGGCGCTCGTTATCAGCGGATGCCAACACGAAGCAATCGGTGATTGCGATCATGTCGGAAACATCGATAACTGCAATGTCATCGGCGTTCTTCTCATCCGCTGCTTTAGCCGCGATGGACGCGATGCGAATTGACTCATTTAGTGCAGACACAAAATTCCTTAAAACTGCTCATTTAGCTCTTCCCGAGCAGGAAGAACCGACGTCAAGGAGAGATTCCTGGCGTCAACTCCTCCCAGTTTTCCATGAAGCAGGCCCAATCACCTACTTTTCCGCAGAAGTTGAAACTTTTCGACGATCCCCACCCCTGCAAAACCCAGGTTTTAACTTTCGTTTCCGGTGGGATCCATATCCTGATCCGAGCCTTCGGGGCGATAGAGCTGTCGCTTGGCGATGTACTGCACCACCCCATCTGGGACCAAATACCACACTGGTCGATCTTCACTAGCGCGCTCGCGACAGTCGGTGGAAGAAATAGCCATGGCCGGAATATCAATTAGCGATACTCGGTCTTTATGCACCTCAGGAATGATATTGGCATCAAGTTCATAGCCAGGTCTGGTCACGCCCACAAAGTCAGCCAACTCAAAGGTCTTTTCCCAATCCCGCCAGGTAACAATCTGTGCGAGTGCATCAGCACCAGTAATAAAGAATAACTGCGCATCGGGATATTGTTTGCGCAGATCCTGCAGCGTATCGATGGTGTAGGTATCGCCACCGCGATCAATATCCACACGGGAAACGGTAAAACGCGGATTCGAGGCAGTCGCAATAACTGTCATTAAATAGCGGTCTTCGGCAGGACTTACTTTTTTATCTGCTTTTTGCCACGGTTGCCCAGTGGGAACGTACACCACCAAATCTAAATTGAACTGGTCTGCTACTTCAGAGCCTGCCACCAAGTGGCCGTGGTGGATGGGATCAAAGGTTCCACCCATGATGCCGATTCGATGCCGGCGCGGTGCCTTTGTGCTCGCCTGTGAGGTCATGAGAAGGAAGTATAATGTTTCACCCCACTGGCGCTCACAATAAATACACTAAGCCCTAGGCCGCAGCCCCTTTAATCCACGAACCGACCTCGGCGAAGATCTGCTCATCCCAAGAATGTTCTTGGGCAAAATACTGCAAATGAGTTCTGCCATTTCGGGAATTTCCGGTGCTTAATTGTGCACTCACGAGGGAGGATCCACTTGCAGAAAATTGCTCAAAACTACGATCACAAACAATGTCACCCGGAAGACAGTAATTGATCTTAGGAGTACCAGTTGTGGGATCTTCCATGGAACTTAAGAGCCCTCCAGTTGTTGGTTGGTGCCCAATCACTGTTGGATCATCACTTTGCAAAGCGGGGTTCGCAACAAAAAGCGATCCCAGATATTGATCGCGAGCAATAAGTTCTTGTTCCTGTCCATCTAGCACCAACACCCCCTGGGAGAAACCAACGAGGAGATAATCTGGAGTACACCCAGTTTCTCCTTCAAATCGATCGATGGCAGAAATGACATTTTGTCGGCCACTTGAAACAGAGTTGCTAACTGAAATCGCGCTACTTCCCTCGGAGGATAAAGGAAAGGAAGCGGAATATTCGGAATTGGTGAGTCCAAGTACATAAACATCCTTCATCACCGAAGTACCAGTGGTTTCCAGCTGCAGTTGCTCCATCCGAGCAAAAAAGGCTTTGATATTTCTTTCCTCAAAGCCGTTGGAGGTCCACGGAGACTCTGGGCTGTAGCGGGTGGGACGAAATTGTGAATTTTGTTCACTGCCACGAGCGGCAATAGCAACAACGGATGGGCACTCACCCACCTGGGGAGGATCAAAAACCTGATTATAAAGTTCCGGATCTTTCTCTGGTGTGATGGGAATGTAGCTGTTGTCATGGGGATCTATGATGCGGTCCAATAGATCTTCATCACTTGCAAAGGCCTGGCTGGTTCCTCCGAGGATGCTAAGAATTGAGATTGCCCCTACGCATAATGCCTTTTTAAAAAACATCCCGTTCTCCATCTCAATTTCTTCCCTTTGTTAAAGCCGCGATATGAGCTTAATTGAAACTCACTATGGATTACCTTTGATTTAGCTAAGTTTTTGTCTCAGATTCGCTAATCCATGATCCGACCTTCACAAACACCTCTTCATCCCAGGGTTTTTCCTGGATAAAATACTTCAGGTGTTCCCAGCTATCCAAGGCAATTCCAGTGTTAAACAACGATTGCGCCATGGATGATCCTGTTTCAACAAAATTATTTATTGCCCGGTCACAGACCAGATCTTGAGGCAAGCAATAATTGATACGCTTCTCATTTTCTGGAGTGGCATTGCTAGAACTGATTAGGCCGCCACGAATCGGCTGGTGCCCCACCACACTAGGATCTCCGGGTTGAAGCGCTGGGTTTGCAATATAGAGGGATCCTACAAACTGTCCGCGCTTCGTTAATTCTGCTTCTTGGCCCTCAATGACCAAAGAACCTTGGGAATATCCAACTAGTAAATACTGCGAACGGCAACCTGTCTCAGACTCAAATTGATCAATGGTAGAAATTACGCTCGCCCGCCCGCTAGATAAAGATTTACTAAACTCCAATGCGGTGCTTCCAGGCCTATCTAAGGGCATAGATGCTGGATAGCCTTCATCCTCCAGTCCCAGAACATACACATTCTTCATTATTGAAGTTCCGGTTGTCTCCAGGTGGTATTGCTCCAAACGTGCAAAAAATGCCCTAATATTTTCAGCTTCAAATCCATTGGAGGTCCAAGGAGATTCTGGGTGATATCGAGTAGGTCGAATTTTAGAATTCTGCTCACTACCGCGGGCAGCAATCGCTACCACGGCAGGGCATTCCCCATTTTGCGGTGGGTCAAAAACATCCTGATAAAGGTCTTGGTCTTTATCAGGATGAATTAAAATTTCACTGCTGTCCTGCGGATCAGCTAGCTTTTGCAGATAGATCGCATAAGTGGAGGGAACCTGCGACTGCGCAGCGGTCGACATCGCAGCAAGGCTTAGGACTGCCGCAATCCCGGCTTTGAATACAAACTTCCGCAGCCCCATTTGTCTCTCCAACCCAATGTGCGAGTATCAACTTTTCTAAAGGATACTTCGTGAATTCACGATGTGCTGGGTTGAAGAGGAATTTAGTTTAGGGGCGAATCTGTCCAGTACCCTGCAAGATCCACTTGGTGGAGGTCAGCTCAGGCAACGCCATAGGACCAC
Organism: Corynebacterium callunae; assembly: GCF_046592015.1. GTDB lineage: Bacteria > Actinomycetota > Actinomycetes > Mycobacteriales > Mycobacteriaceae > Corynebacterium > Corynebacterium callunae_A. The sequence continues at coordinate 139,335 of NZ_JAWVOB010000001.1, read as the reverse complement.
GGGCATGCAGCTTCTGGGTGGAGATGCCAATTTCAGCACCCATGCCATATTGTTCACCATCGGTAAAGGCGGTGGAGGCATTAATCATGATGGCAGCAGCATCCACGCGATCAGCAAAACGCTGCGCCGTTTCAATGTTCTTGGTGGCAATAGCCTCGGTGTGCTGGGTGCTATACTTGGTGATGTGCTCGATAGCGCCATCCACACCATCAACCTCGGCAACTGCGATATCGAGGGTGAGGTACTCAGAATCCCAGTCGGTTTCGGTAGCTTCCACCACGTCAGTGGCACCAAACTCAGCCAATTCTGCAACCCTGCCGTGTACGGTCACTCCGGCAGCTTGAAGGGCCTGCACAACCGCAAGCTTGTCTGCGGCGCTGAGGGAGGCGTCGAGAAGCGCGGTTTCAGTGGCGTTGCAGACGCTGGGGCGACGGGTTTTGCCATTAAGCAGCATGGAAATTGCTTGCTCAAGATTGACCTCGTGGTCGATATAAAAGTGGCAATTGCCGGTGCCGGTTTCAATGGTGGGCACAGTTGCGCCGGTGACCACGGCATTGATCAGTCCGGCGCCGCCGCGGGGAATAACCACGTCAACCAAGCCGCGGGCGGTAATAAGATCCTGCACAGAAGCGCGGGTCTCACAAGGCAAAAGCTGGACGGCCTCGCGGGGCAGATCAAAACTTGCTAACACATCCTGCAGGATCTCAACCAAAACGGTGTTGGAGTGAACCGCAGTGGAGGAACCGCGCAGCAAAGCCACGTTGCCGGACTTGAGTGCCAAACCAAAGGCATCCACGGTGACGTTGGGGCGGGCCTCATAAACCATGCCCATGACACCCAAAGGCACGCGGATCTGCTTCATCTGGATGCCATTTTCCATCACATGGCCACGCAGCACCTCCCCTACTGGATCCGTGAGCGCTGCTACCTGGCGCAAACCGCCAGCGATGCCTGCAATGCGGGCTTCATTTAAAGACAGGCGGTCAATAAGGGATTCTTCCATCCCGGACTCACGTCCTGCTGCAATATCTGAAGCATTAGCCGCAATAATTTCTTCTGCCCGCTCCTCGAGTGCTACGGCAGCGGCTTGCAAAATGTCATTTTTAATGCCGGTACCCAGCACTGCTATTTCCGGAGCTACCTTCTTGGCAACCTCGGCTTTAGCTAAAACTTCTTTGCGTTCGTTTTCGCGGATTTGTACATCATCAATTACTGGTGAACTCATGGTTGTACAGTGTACAGACCTTGCAGCAGCCTGAGCTAAGTAAATTTCTCGCCCTCCCCCCAGCTCAAGCTGCCCCACTCAGGCCGCCCCACCCAGGCACCGAGCCCGGGCTCCAAAGCAGGTTTAGTAACCGGCTACCACGTCAACTTCAGTGTCCATCTTTTCCCCGGCTTCAAAAAGCTCGATATTGCGCAGGGTTTGGGCGCCCACCAGGCTGCGGATGCGCTCGGTGGTATTGGCAACGTGCGGGGCAATGACCACATTTTCCATCTCCCACAGTGGATGTCCATCTGGCAGTGGTTCTGGATCTGTAACATCCAAGGCAGCGCCAGCAATGGTGCCAGCTTCCAGCGCTGCAACCAGGTCATCGGTATTAATCAGCGGGCCGCGGCCAACGTTGACAATCACTGCACTGGACTTCATTTTGCCCAAGGTCTCGGCATTAACAATATGGTGAGTGTCCTCGGTCAAAGGCATAATCAACACCACAATATCGGCTTCGCCCCACACATGATCAGCCTCAGCCATGGCGAAGGTTTCATCGGCACCAGCAACTGGACGTCCGGAGTTATTTACCGCAATGGTCTTGACATTAAAAGGCTGCAACATTTCAATCAAACGCACACCAATTCCGCCGGCACCCATGATGGCGACTGTCTTATTGTCATGCAACCAGGTCTTTTTCTCCTCGACCTCATCACGTACATCCCAAGATTTAGCCAAGCGCGCAATCGCATGCTGATGCATCTGCGCCAACAACAAGCCGATGGTTGATTCCGCCACGGTATCGGCATAAAGTCCACCGGCATTAGCCCAACGGGTTTGCTCATTGACCACACCGCGGCGCACTAGCGCATCAATTCCAGCCATTGAAGCCTGCACAAATTGAATATTCTCCGGCAGCTCCGGGAACTCAGGAGCAGAACCATTAAAGAAGATGAAATCTGCGTCTGCCAGCCTCTCGACCTGCTCATGTCCCCCATTTTCAATGACAGCTGCGGTGTCGGTCCACAAATGTGGATACATAACAAACTTCAATTTCGGCTCCTTAAAATGCTTTAAAAAATGCTTTTCGACGCACCCCTCGCCCGCTGCCTGACCGGCAGCGGGGTTTAAGCACGGCTTGCGTAATTGGATAGATAATCTGCGTGAACCACGGGACGCCGCATTTCTTCGGGCAGGTCCTGTGTTTGTTGTCCCAGCATTGATTGCAAGATATCAGAGTCATAGGACACTTCGCCGCGGCCGATGATTTCACCACCGGGTCCGAGGATCTCCACGATCTCTCCCTGTTGGAAATCGCCGATCACTTCGGTGATGCCCACGGCCAATAAGGACTTGCCTCCTGAGGTCACCGCATCCACAGCACCTGCATCGAGACGGATCTTGCCCGCGGTATCGGCAGCATAAAGCGCCCAGAATTTCCATGCAGAAAGTCGGTTTTCCTTGGGATGGAAGACAGTTCCCACCTGCGCGTGTTCCAGGGCTGGGCCAATATTTGCAGCCGAGGTCAGCAGCACTGGCACACCACTGCGCGAGGCCAAACGTGCAGCTGACACCTTCGATGCCATGCCACCGGTACCTACTTTGCCGCCGTCACCTGCCACCACACCTTTAAGGTCATTGCCGTCGCGGACCTCGGAGATAAAACGAGCAGTGGGATCAGCAGGGTTCTTATCAAAAAGTCCATCAACATCGCTGAGCAACACGAGGGCATCAGCAGAGACAAGGTGTGCCACGATAGCAGCGAGGCGATCATTATCGCCAAAATTCACACCGGTGGTTGCCACGGTGTCATTTTCATTAACAATGGGCACCGCACCCAGGATGCGTAGCTTATCGATGGTGCGCTGAGCATTGCGGGCGCGGTCGCGTTTTCCGGCGTCGGCGGCGGTGAGCAATACCTGGCCGATGGGGCGACCGTATCGGGCAAAGGAGCGACCCCACTGGTGCATGAGGTGAACCTGGCCCACAGCTGCTGCTGCCTGCTTTACTGCGAGATCAGTGGGGCGCACGCTAAGTCCCAGGGGCGCCATTCCGGCGGCGACTGCACCAGAGGACACCACGATGAGGTCAGAGCCGGCTTCCATACGAGCTTGGAGGGCATTGACAATGGTGTTAATGCGGTTGGGGTCAACCGTGTGGCCATCTTCATCATTAGTCAGTGAAGATGATCCGATTTTTACCACCACGCGCTTGGCTCTGGTGATGCGATCACGCATATCAGACTCGTGTCCGTAGGCGGCGCTTTCTTTGGTTTCCGGGTCTACTGCCGGGAAGGTAGCGCCGATGCTAGCTTCCTGGCTGTAGGGGGTAACGGGAAGTCCCGTTACCGGCGCCATTTGGGTTGGCGTAGGGAGTTCATCCCGAAGTCGAACGCTTTCTGGAGTATTCTGCGTGTCATTCATAGCCACCCTATCGTATACACGCAGACTCTCCTTATGTCGGGTTTTATCCCTCCCAGCGGTCGCGGGTGGCCTCCTGGCCGTCACCAAAGTCAAGCTCATCAATCAGGCCACGACGGACCTGAGATGCGCGTTTACGCTCTGCAGCAGAGATACGAGCAGACTGCTCGAGGCGGACGTCAGTGCCACGGCCGGTGAGCAATGGATCATCGCCAGCGGAGGTCATTGGCTCCCACTCGAAGGTGACACCGTTGATGGTGACACTTGCTCCCACGCGGGCGCCAGCCTTACGCAGGCCATCTTCAATACCGAGCTTGGCCAAACGGTCAGCGAGGTATCCCACTGCTTCATCATTTTCAAAGTCGGTCTGCAAAATCCAGCGCTCTGGCTTATCGCCGGTGATAACAAAGCCACCTGGGATCTCTGGATCGGGCTTGATCTGGAACTGACCCTTGGTGCGGTGATCCACAGCCTTTGGCTTGATGATGATAGTTTCTGCCAACTTCTCCTTGGGGCGCTTCTTACGGTCTGCCTGAACAATCTCCAGCAGCTTGTACTTCAGCGGATCAAGGCCCTTGCGGGCAACAGCAGAGATAATAAAGACTGGCCAGCCGAATTTCTCAGCGATTTCATCCTTGAGGAACTCTGCCAGTTCAGCAGCTTCAGGGACGTCAGCCTTATTCAGCACCACTACACGAGGACGCTGGCTAAGGTCTCCCAGTCCGGTGTCCTCATCAAGGGCGGAGCGATAAGCATCAAGCTCAGCTTCCAAGGCCTCAATATCAGAAATAGGATCGCGGCCAGGATCCATGGTGGCAGTATCCACCACGTGTACCAGCACGGCGGTGCGCTCGATATGGCGCAGGAAGTCCAGGCCAAGGCCCTTGCCTTCAGAAGCACCTGGAATCAGACCGGGAACATCCGCCATGGTGAAGGTTTCATGGCCTACGTTGACCACACCCAGGTTTGGCTGCAGGGTGGTGAAGGGATAATCGCCAATTTTTGGCTTGGCTGCGGACATCACAGAAACCAAAGAAGACTTACCAGCGGATGGGAAACCCACAAGTCCCACATCTGCCATGGACTTCAGCTCGAGGGTAAGGTCACGCATTTCACCGGGCTCTCCCATCAGTGCGAAGCCAGGTGCCTTACGGGCTTTGGAAGCCAAAGCTGCGTTGCCGAGGCCACCATTACCGCCAGCAGCAGCAATAAACTTCATGCCCACGGTGGTGAGGTCAGCTAGGACTTCGCCCTTTTCATCCACCACGACAGTTCCTGGTGGAACTTCCAAAACAAGGTCTTCGCCGCGGGCGCCGTTGCGGTGATCGCCGGAGCCATTGGTACCACGTGGGGCTTTTACGTGTGGGTGGAAGTGGAAGTCCAGCAGGGTGTGTACCTGTGCGGATACTTCCAAGACGATGTCTCCACCGTGTCCACCATTGCCACCATCGGGGCCGCCGAGGGGCTTGTACTTTTCGCGGTGCACCGAGACGCAGCCGTTGCCGCCGTCGCCAGCGGCGAGGTGTAGCACAACGCGGTCAATAAAGCGGTTCATAAGTCGGTGTCACTCCTGATCAAAAATAATGCGAGCGCCCGTTCACCTATGAAATTTTAAGTGCGTTTGGTCCGAGCGCCAAGGTTCTTCGATCCTACCAGTGACAATGCCATCTTGAATAACTGAAAATCTAGGGTGCCTGCCCAACATTTTGTCTGTCCTAGCAAAAAGGTGACAATAGTGAAGGATAAATTTCATATCGAGGACGAAGGGACACTGCCAACCGCCGTGACAATTTCAACCCAACCTCGGGCTAAACACCCGGTAGATCAGGTGCCACCAGCACCCAAATTGGCAGCTCTCGGGCTCCAGCATGTGCTTGCATTTTATGCAGGTGCGGTTATTGTGCCACTGCTTATTGCGCAGTCACTCAACCTTGATACCGCAACCACCATTCACCTTATTAATGCCGATCTGCTCACCTGTGGCATTGCAACGCTGATTCAGTCGGTAGGCCTGGGCCGTCATATTGGTGTGCGTTTGCCGATTGTTCAAGGTGTGACCACTACTGCCGTCGCCCCAATCATTGCTATTGGCTTGGGCGTAACTGATGGCGCAGGTGGCGTGGCAGCATTGCCAGCTATCTACGGTGCTGTCATTATTTCCGGTATTTTTACCTTCTTTGCAGCTCCTGTTTTTGCTCGCTTCCTCAAGTTCTTCCCTCCTGTGGTTACGGGCACTGTGCTGCTGGTGATGGGTACTTCCCTGTTGTCGGTATCAGCCAATGACTTTGTAAACTATGTCGAGTCCACCCCGGCGGCGCGTGACCTCGCCTATGGTTTTGGCACCTTGGCTGTAATCATTTTGGCGCAGCGTTTCCTCCGCGGATTTTTGGCTACCCTGGCTGTACTCATTGGCCTGGTTGGAGGCACCGCCGTAGCCGTGCTCCTCGGCGATGCCAACTTGGACAATGTGGGTACTGCAGCAGCCTTTGATGTCACCACGCCGTTTTACTTTGGCGTGCCAGAGTTTAACGCTGTTGCTATCTTCTCCATGATTATTGTCATGATCATCACCATGGTGGAAACCACTGGTGACGTATTTGCCACGGGGGAAATCGTCGGCAAGCGTACTCGCCGAGATGACGTCACGCGTGCCCTGCGCGCTGACGGCCTGTCCACCTTTATTGGTGGTGTGATGAACTCTTTCCCCTATACCTGCTTCGCCCAGAACGTGGGCCTGGTACGTATTACCAACGTTAAATCGCGCTGGGTGGCTGCGGCCGCGGCGGTCTTTATGATCATTTTGGGTGTGCTGCCCAAGGCTGGCGCCATTGTTGCCTCCATCCCTTCCCCGGTGCTCGGTGGCGCTTCCCTGGCGCTTTTTGCCAATGTGGCGTGGGTGGGTATTCAAACCATTGCCAAGTCTGACCTGCGTGATGGCCGCAATTCCGTTATCGTAACCTCCGCGCTGGGCCTGGCTATGCTGGTGTCCTTCCGCCCTGAGGTTGCGCAGGCTTTCCCGGAGTGGGCACAGATTTTTGTGTCCTCTGGCATGTCTGTGGGTGCTATTACTGCCATCGTGCTTAACCTGCTGTTTTTCCATGTGGGCAAGCAAACTGGCGGCAATATTGCCACCTCCAAGTCCGGTGAAGCACTTAGCCTGGAGGCCGTCAACCAGATGGATCAACAGACCTTTGTGGACACTTTTGCCTCTCTGTTTAATAGCAAGACCTGGCCTTTGGCAACGGCGTGGGAATCACGTCCTTTTGCCAATGTCACAGAATTGCGCGAGGCCATTCAGATTGCCGTGCTCACCGCGCCCGCGCAAGACCGCGAGGACCTAATCCGCGATTATCCGGATATGGCTCAGCTGCTCTTGGCCTCTGAGGAGGAAGCAGCCCAGATTTCCCAGGACCGCGGTTCCCTCGGCCTGGTAGACCTCGATGATGTGGACCGCGAGAAGCTCATCACTGTCACCGAGCAGTACCGTGCGCGTTTTGATATGCCTTATGTGGCCTATTTTGACACCATGGACACCGTTGACACGGTGGTTGCCGCAGGTCTTCGCCGTTTGGATAACTCCAATGAGCAGGAGCACCGGCAGGCACTGTCAGAGATCATTGAGATCGCCAATGATCGCTTTGATATATTGCTTGCCGATGCCAACCCCGCGCGCACGGCCTTTGACCGCAAGTTCACCGACGCCGATTTCATGAACTAAAGCGCTTTTCGACGAAAAACCTGCCCCTTTATCCTTGTGGAAAAGGGGCAGGTTTTTGGCTTTATTGGGCTCTAGTTACGGCCTAGTTGAGATCGTTGGGGTGGGAGCCGCCACGCGCATTGCGTTCCAGCGCAGTAATCGCAGCCATCTCTTCTTCGCTCAGCAGGAAGTCAAAAACATCCAAGTTTTCAGCCATGCGGGATGCAGTCACCGTCTTGGGGAAAACAATGGTGCCATTTTGCAAGTGCCAGCGGATAACCACCTGAGCTGGAGTCTTGCCATGGTGCTGGGCAGCTGCAGCAATCGGAGCCTCTGCGCCCAGGTCATATTTGCCCTGGCCGAGAGGTCCCCAGGACTCAATGGCAATGCCCGCAGCCTGCGAAGCTTCTACCGCATCGCGCTGCTGCAGGGCTGGGTGCAATTCGATTTGATTAACGGCAGGCACAATTTCAGCCTCTGCCAGCAACTTCTCCAGATGCTCGGGCAGGAAGTTACATACACCGATGGAACGGGCACGCTCCCCCAGCTTTTCCATGGCCTTCCAGGCTGCCACGTAGTTATCATTGGCAGGGGCTGGCCAGTGCACCAAATAAAGGTCTACATAATCCAGGCCCAGCTTTGCCAAAGACTCTTCAAACGCGGCTTCCACATCCAGCTGGCGATCATTCCAGAGCTTCGTGGTGATAAAAAGCTCTTCGCGGGGAATGCCAGACTTGGCAATCGCGCGGCCCACGCCTTCCTCATTGCCATAGATGGCAGCGGTATCAATATGACGGTAACCGGCTGCCAGGGCTTCGCTGACAACTCGCTCAGCCTCAGCCGGATCAACCTTAAAAACGCCAAAACCTAGCTGCGGAATGGTGTGGCCGTCATTGAGGGTAATGAGGGGAATTCCCTCTGGCTTGGATAGCTTATTCTTTTGGTCCATGAGGGATTGCAGCAGCTTATCGCGTTCTTCCTCAGGGGATCCAAAATAATTGCCGGTTCCAACAACAGACATAAAAGCTCCTTTAAGGTGATGTCATTTCGAGTGCCCAGGCTACACCTCCCTACACTGGCATACCATGAGCTATGACTTTGTCCTTTTTGAAACTGATGGCGATCCGGGTAGTGCGCGCATTTCCAAATCTCCACTCACTGAGCGCATCGATTTTGCCACCCCGGCTACTACCCCAGTTCTAGAATCCCTTGCTGCGGGCTTGGCTGAAACCGCTCCCCTCACCGTAAAACTGGAAGACGACGCCATCCAGCTTTCCGGCGATCGTTGCCTTTATGTGGTCACTTCCTATAACAGTGCAGAAGATGCAGCTCAGTGGCTGGCCAATGTGGCCCTCGATTATGGGCTGGGTCTGGCCGATATGAACTCAGATACCATTTTGCTTTTTGGTGATGAAGACACCGACGCCGTGGTCCAAATTGAAAATTGGTACTCCCCCGCATTTTCCGCCTATGGTCTGCCACACCTGCTGATTGAGGTAATGCGCCTTAAAGACACGCAGCTACCTTATCTCCGCGTTACCCGCACAGCTGATGATTCCCGCTTCATTCAGACGCTATACCAGGTGGAGAACAAGCAGTGGCTGGTGGAGTATTCCGCTGGTGCAGAAACCCTTGGTACTCAGGTAGCCACCATCAAGGATGTCATTGGGCTTATCACTGCGTGGTTTGAGGGCGCCCAGGATTTTGGCGCAGAACACTCCTGGACCCCAGCCAAAGACTATAAAGGAAAATAGAAAAAGCTACTCCCTACAGACCCTAAGGTTTGTGGGGAGTAGCTTTATACCGTTTAAAGCTAAGAAGCTGACTTAAGCGTCAACTGCCTCGGTCTCAACGATGTTTACCAGGCGACGGTTACGCTTGGTGGAGAACTCCACAGCGCCGTCCTTCAAAGCGAAGAGAGTGTCGTCGCCACCGCGGCCGACGTTCTCACCTGGGTGGAACTTGGTGCCGCGCTGACGGATCAAGATCTCGCCTGCGGATACCTGCTGGCCACCGAATCGCTTCACGCCAAGGCGCTTGGACTCGGAATCACGACCGTTGCTGGAGCTAGATGCACCCTTCTTGTGTGCCATGTGGTAATTCCCTCCTTCAAAAGGAAAAACTCAAAGAAACCCGAGGGTTTACTTGATTCCGGTGACCTTCAGAACGGTCAGGGGCTGACGGTGTCCCTGGCGCTTCTTGTATCCGGTCTTGTTCTTGTACTTCAGGATCTTGATCTTCGGGCCCTTGGTGTGCTCGACGATCTCGGTGTTGACGCTCACAGAAGCGAGCTTGTCAGCGGCGGTTGTTACATCGGCGCCATCGACGAGCAGAACCGGGGTGAGAGCCACGGATGCACCCGGCTCACCCTCGATCTTCTCGACCTTAACGAGGTCACCTTCGGCAACCTTGTACTGCTTTCCGCCGGTCTTGACGATCGCGTACATAGAGGGCTACCCCTTATCTGATTCTCGGCTCAGGCACTCGGAGTTGAGTCCCTGATTGGACTTACGTTTTACAATTGCGTTTTAGGCATGAGAAGCCACAAAATAGCTTCCGTCACGCGCTCATTCGCCGTGTATGGGCTAATGGGCATTACGAACACAGCCTAAAACAGCGACTGTCCAAGATTACCCCTAAAGGCAGCTTTAATACAAACTGCCCTTATACCCTATCTGCGTGGGGACTTCTTGGTAGCCCGGCGACGTCGTCCTTGCGGTGCTGCTTTTGCGGGCTCAGCCTGCTGAGATTCCGTTTTAGCCACAGGTTTTGCACAGCTTGTTGCGCAGCCTTGGCCGGAGCAGCCTTCACTCGCACCACACGACGCCTATTGCGACGTCCCTCAACACGCTGCACTACTACTTCTGGTTCCGGGCTGGTGCTTACTTCAGGAGTTGCTTCCACTACTGCTTCCACCACGGGCTCAGCCATTCGACGTCGAATAGCACGCCTTCTAGTGCGGCCTGGCGCACCCACACTGACCTCGCTCGGGAGGTTTCGGCGCGCAGGCTTTTCAGGCGCCTCAGGCGCCGCGGTTTTAGCTTTACGACGACGCGGTGCCGCAGGTTCTGCGACAGTCTGGAAGACCTCAGGACGTGGCGCACGATCAGAACGGGAATTACCGCGGGTGGAGCGACGACGGCGTGGACTTGCCTCAAACTCCGCCAGCGCAATCTCATAATCCGAATTAGCTGGTGCAGCTGGAGCTTCCGCTGGTTCCTCAGTATCCGCAGTGTCAAAATCGGAGACATAGGAGGAACCTGAAGGCTCATCTGGGTCTTCATCATCGGCAATCTCTACCGCAGCAGCAGCGATGGCCAAAATGTCATCGGCAGAGTTGTGCTCAGTCTGGGTCTCGCGCTCCTGACGTTCCTGGCGCTCCCGGCGCGCACGACGGCGTGGACCTTCCTCGGGTTCCACGGTGGATTCCACCAAATCAACATCATCAAGGACCAAAACGGAAGCAGCCAGCTCCTCAAATTCTTGGTCCAGATCATGCTCATCGTCTTCCACCAGATCACGCATGGCCACAACCATGGGGTGCTCAGCTGGGTTTTCATGGTCATCGTCCATGTCTCGGCGGTGACGACGGGAACGCTCCTCAGCCTTGGCCTCCACGCGAGCATCCACATTTTCTACTGGATCCTCATGGATTACCACACCGCGACCACCACAGTGTTCACATTCGGTGGTGAAGGTTTCAAGCAGACCAGCACCAATGCGCTTACGCGTCATCTGTACCAAGCCCAGAGAAGTTACTTCCGAAACCTGGTGGCGGGTGCGGTCATTTTCCAAGGCCTCATTAAGGCGACGCAGCACCAGCTCGCGGTTTTCTTCCAGCACCATATCGATGAAGTCCACCACAATCATGCCGCCGAGATCGCGCAAACGCATTTGGCGCACGATTTCTTCAGCTGCCTCAATATTGTTGAGGGTCACGGTTTCTTCCAGGTTACCGCCACCTTTACCGGTGTAGCGGCCGGTGTTGACGTCAATAACCGTCATCGCTTCGGTGCGGTCAATAATCAGGGAACCACCGGAAGGCAGGTTAACCTTGCGGGAAAGTGCTTCCTCCAGCTGGCTATTGAGGTCAAAGGCCTCAAAGGCATCCTTGCCATCAAAGTCATCACGGTTAAAGTGCTCAACGCGGCTCACCAGGTCAGGTGCAACGGACTGAATGTAGGCGCGCACAGTATTCCAGGCGCGGTCACCATCAACGATGAGTGCGCTGAAATCCTCGTTGAAGAGGTCACGAATAACCTTCACCAGCATGTCTGGTTCTTCATACATGGTGATTGGCTTGGAGCCGCGGTTCTTCTTTTCCTGCTTGGTGCGCTCCTGAATCTGCTGCCAGAGAGTGTCCAAACGGTTGACATCGGCTGCGATATTTTCCTCGGACACACCTTCTGCAGCGGTACGAATAATTGTGCCACCTTGTGCTGGGACAACGCGTCCCAAAATTTCCTTCAGACGCTTGCGCTCTGGTCCAGGTAGTTTGCGGGAAATTCCAGCGCTGCGACCACCCGGAACGTACACCAAATAACGCCCTGCCAGAGAAATCTGGGTGGTCAGGCGTGCACCCTTGTGACCGACTGGATCCTTAGTCACCTGCACCAACACCTGGTCACCGGACTTCAATGCCTGCTCAATGCGGCGTCCGCGGCCACCGAGGCCAGCAGCCTTCCAGTCCACTTCGCCGGCATAAAGGACACCATTGCGTCCCTTTCCGATATCAATAAAGGCAGCTTCCATGCTTGGCAGCACATTTTGCACCTTGCCCAGGTAAATATTGCCAACCATGGACATCTGGGAGTCAGAGGTGACAAATTGCTCCACCAATTTATCGTCTTCAATCACGCCCACCTGGGTAACCAGACCGGGGTGATCATGGCGCTGACGTTCACGCACCACCATGCGGCGCTCAATGGATTCACGACGCTCCATAAATTCCTGCGTGCTCACCACATGGCGCTTCTTCTTATTTTCCTCGCGCATTTCACTACGGCGACGGCGCTGCGCCTCCAGGCGAGTGGAGCCCTTAATACCCACCGGTACTTGCTCTTCAACCGCGCTTGTCGACGCGTCCTCGTGCGTAGGTGTCACCGTTTCTGCCTCGGTACCACGTCCACGGCTAGTACCCCGACGACCGCGGCGCTTGCGCGCCGAACGTTCGCGGGCCTGTTCATCATCGGTATCGGCGACGTCCTCGGTAGGAATAATCGCAGGTGCCTGGAAGATCGGAGCATATACCGGTGCTTCAGCAGGAGGAGGGGTTACCTCTGGAACGATATCTTCCAAGAGTTCAGCATGTGCTTCTTCTTCAACTGCGGTGGCAAAATCATTGGGCTCAATGGCAGCTGCCAATTCGCGCTCAATTTTTTCTTCAATCTGGTGGATCTCATTGGCCACGTTCTTTTCCACGCGCCTTCTGATCTTCTCCACTGGTTCTTCATCCACGGCCACCGGTGCAGAAAGAGCGTCAAGCAGCTTTTCCACCTCAGCCTTGTTGAGGTTGGATTGCGCGACCTTGACCAGCCCGATGCTATCGAGTGCAACCACAATATCTTTGGAGGCCAGGTCTAGTTGTTTAGCCAATTGGTGGACACGGGTTTTTTCACCCAAGGTACTACGATCAAATTCCGCTGCTGAAGTAGCCACTTCAGTTTCTTTTGCCTGCTTTTTTGGCACAGCAACACTCCTATTTTCTTATCTCATGATTGCGCAGAAGTCCCGGGCGCTGGCGGGTGACGTACACCCAGCCGCCGCCGCACAGGTAGAGCGACAATCAAAAACGTCTATGTATAAAAATTCTCGGTCTATTTTTAAATAGGCCTGCTGCCATTGTTCCACAAGTTAGGGTTGCAATTGGTATTGCTTGGAGCAAATCTAATTTCAAAAAGAAATAGCAGCTCGTCTCAAATTGAGGCGAGCTGCTATTTCTTTAGTTAGACAGCTGCAGCTGCGAGAGCATAATTACCTGCATGCTCCGTATTTGCTCTAGTCAAGGACATAAACTGGGCCACGGTAGCTCTATGTCCCAACCCTAGATTAGAACTTGGCTTAGATTTCTCCGGATTAAAGTCCAACGCAACCGGGGAGGTCAGTGCCTGCCAAACCAAACGCGAGGAATTCGGATCAGGCATACACACATAAATACGATCTGAGTCACCAACCTGCTCTAATACGCTTTCGAGCATATCGTCAGGAAGTGCAACAACAGCAATAACGTCTCCGGTGGATGCTAAACCAGCACCAAAGGTATCCTTCACTGCTTCTGGGTTTTCTACAAGATATTTCCCAATAAATTCTGCAATTTCCTGGCGGCGAAGCAATTGATTGACCTCATCAGGCTTCGGATTGTCGTGCCCGTTTAACGGAAATGGTACTCGGACCCACACACTTGGAAGGTCGTCTGTTTCTTCAAAAGCCTGACACTCGTGAAACTCACAGAGATCAAACTCATCTGCTTCCAAATCAAACAAAGCGGCTAGTGATTGCTTCATATCCTCACGAATCTCAGGAAGGCTATCACCTGCTGCATATACAGCAGCATTTAGGCCAGAACCTTTCCAATATGGTTCGAGAGCAGAGTAATGGCGAAAGACCACATTCTGAATGGAGTTCACTTTTCCACCTCTTTTCTTGCTTCTTCTGTAAGTCCAATATCTTTAGTCAGGATTTTCTTAACGATGCTGAACAGGAAAAATTGTTTCCTTTTAGAAAATACAAATTTATTGCCGGTTCTGCGACTTTGATATTTATCGTGTGACCCACCATTTTTGTTAATGGGTCCATCACGGTACTTCAGAACAATTTTGAGAAGTTCATCGTAATTCAGAGTGGGGAAATTACGCGACAATAATTTCTCCCACCGCCTCACTCGGTCAATTCAGAAAAGATACTGTCGCCGATTGTAGTATATCTGCGATCAGTTTTCTGATATTTAAAACCAAGCTACAAAGTTGTTAGCGCAGATCTACCACAACTACATTGATCCTCAATCGAGGTAACTGACTACCTCTCATTAATTCCTGGTTTGGCTGCATACAAAGCCTTGCGCAAGGGCCGGTAGATATACTTTAGGGAATTTATCCTTCAGCCCAGGAGCACACGTAATGTCGAATACTGAATCTGCGCTGGAGACCTTTGAGTCTGCGCAGTTTGCACCCGGAACCGCCCAAAATCCGCAGTGTGAAGATGGTGCAAATGTAGAGATTATTACCGCTCGTGACGTTCCACTTGGTGGCCCGCGTGCGATGACCGTGCACCGCACGCTCCCCCAGCGCCAGCGTTCGCTGATTGGGGCATGGTGTTTTGTGGACCACTATGGTCCCGATGATGTTTCCATCACTGGCGGCATGGACGTGGCACCGCACCCACACACCGGCCTACAGACCGTGACCTGGCTTTTTGAGGGCGAAATTACCCACCACGACGCTGGCGGTAACCATGCTGTGGTGCTTCCAGGCGAGGTCAACCTCATGACTGCCGGCGCGGGCATTTGCCACTCCGAGATTTCCAGCTCCTCCACCACTATTTTGCACGGTGTGCAGCTGTGGACCGTGCTGCCGAAAAAGGATCGCAATGGCCCTCGCCGTTTTGATCACTTTGCGCCGGAGGAGGTCACCGTTCCCGGCGGTTCCGTCCGCGTCTTCCTCGGTGACCTTTTTGGCCAAAGCTCTCCCGTGCCCACCTTCACCCCGCTAGTCGGCGCCGAAATCCACATCAATCCCGGCGAAACCGTCACCTTTAAGGCCAACCC
The DNA here is from genome assembly GCF_046592015.1 of Corynebacterium callunae. Taxonomy (GTDB): domain Bacteria; phylum Actinomycetota; class Actinomycetes; order Mycobacteriales; family Mycobacteriaceae; genus Corynebacterium; species Corynebacterium callunae_A. Next base: position 124,246 of record NZ_JAWVOB010000001.1, on the reverse strand, counting down.
CGAATTTGAGCACGGATTGCTTGTCGACGCGGGCCAGGTGCAGCTTGAAGGCGTGAACGTCCGCCCTGCGGAGCTTGCCTACACCGGCATTAATGAAACCCAGCTGCGCATTAAAAACACCGGCACCACCCCGGCGCGCACTCTCCTAATCGGTGGTGAGCCTTTCACCGAAGAGATCGTGATGTGGTGGAATTTTATTGGCCGTAATCACGCTGAAATTGAGACCTACCGCGAAGAGTGGGAAAACCACTCCGACCGTTTTGGAGTTACCCACGGTTATATCAGCTTGGACCGCGATGGCCTGCTGCGTTTGCCTGCGCCGAAGCTACCCAATGCTGCTATTAAAGCCCGTATAAATCCAGAACCAACCGCACGACCAGGAATGAGAATTGATTAAATGGCTGCCGAGCATGGCCCGTACATTGATAAGTTTTTCCCGGAGCCATATAAGCAAATGCGTGAGGTTTCCAAAACCCTGCGCAAGATCTATCCCGAGGTTGACCTTCCCGAAGCTTTGATTGAGCTGGTCAATGTACGAGTTTCCCAAATCAATGGCTGTGGCACCTGCCTGAGCATTCATATGCCGCAGGCTCGTAAGGCTGGTGTTCCGGAGTGGAAACTTGATGCACTTGCAGCTTGGCATGTGGTCAGCGAATTCAGTGCTGAAGAACGCGCTGCCCTGCAGTTGGCGGAATCCTTGACTCTGCTGCAATCTCACGAAGGACATCTTGCTGCCCGCAAAGCGTGCAGCGTTTTTGCCGAGGAGCAGGTAGCTGCTTTGGAATGGGCGATTATTACCATTAACGCCTTTAATAGAATTTCTATTGCCAGTGGCCACCCCCTGCTTTAAGCACAGCAAAAGCTCCCAACAAATTTTGTTGGGAGCTTATATTTTTTGTCTATTTTAGACGTTTGGGAACCAGATGGAGATCTCGCGCTCAGCGGACTCTGGGGAATCAGAACCGTGAACAACGTTCTCGCCAACGGTCAAAGCGAAGTCACCACGGATGGTACCTGGGGTTGCCTTAGCAACTGGGTCGGTGCCACCAGCAAGCTGACGCCATGCATCGATAGCGCGCTCGCCTTCAACGATGCCAGCGATCAGAGGTGCCGAGGTGATGAAATCAACAAGCTCACCGAAGAAAGGCTTGTCAGCATGCTCTTCGTAGTGCTTCTCAGCGGTCTCGCGGTCTGCAACGCGCAGATCCAGCGCAGCCAACTTCAGGCCCTTGCGCTCGATACGTGCGATGATCTCTCCAACGTGGCCGTTGTTAACACCGTCTGGCTTAATAAGAATAAGGGTACGTTCAGTCATGCTGAAAAATTCTACCCAATGGTGTTTGATCTCGCGCACTAAGCCCGACTAGAGCTTCCTCACAGCATCGGCAACAGCCTCGTTTGAGGAACCTCGACTCCATAACTGCGCCTGGCGAATAGCCGCTGCTTCCTGTCCCCTGCCTTTTAATTCCAATAGCTGCTGCCGTTGTTCATCGCTAAAAACCACCGGCTTATCTTGTAGTACTCCACCGGAACGAATTTTAAGACCAACACCTAATGCAATGGTCGCCACCACAATCGCCAAGATGGGGACGATAACTGGAGAGCCGGCAAAACGGGTAATAAGCGCAACTGCACAAAAGAGCGCAGCTGCGGAAAACGCCAAAGAAGACTGTGGATTGCGCATAAGCACCAAGTTACGGCGGTTACACAAATTTTTCCATAGAGTAGAGGGAATGACTCTACAAGATAAGCTCGGAAACGACGTTCAGTTCAGCGATAATCAAGAACTCAAGCAATATGAAATCAGCTACGCAGACGAAGATAAAGCTGCTGGTTTTACCGCCTACTTTGATCACGATGGCGAACGGATTTTCTACCACACTGTTGTTGGCGAAGAATATGGCGGACGAGGCCTAGCATCCATCCTGGTTAAGGCAGCCCTTGAAGATACCCAAGCTGCCGGACTAACCATTGTTCCGCTCTGCCCCTTTGTGAAGGGCTACCTGGAAAAGCACCCCACTACCGGCACTCGTCCGGGCACCCGCGAAGATGTCGAGTTGATCCAAGCTCTGTAATTAAAGCAGCTCGGCGACGTCGAAAAGCAAAGAAGAGGCCCTCGGGCCTCTTCTTTTTTATAGGTGCTGGGTGCTGAGCAAGCCGCGTTTCATGCGGTCAATCAAATTGGAACGCAGGTAAAGCAGGTAAGCCCAGACGATGATGAAAATAATCGCTGCGAAGCCCATCGCGGGGTGGATAAAAAATCCCAGGAGGGCAAGCACCTGCAACCCAATATTCAGCGGAATTGCCCAACTGAATTTTTGCAGGAAGGCCGCCACCAGGTGTGCCAACGCAATGACCGTGACATATACCCAGTTGAAGGTGGTCCAGTGGACGCCATTGTCCACGCGCAGGATCACCGTAAGCACGAGGGCGATGGTGATGGCTTCCATAACCAAGGTGCCCGCCATTACACCGCGGATACCTTTCATCGGGTCCTTTACTGGGTCATGGCCAGGTCCAAGGGGGCCATACTCCACCGCTTCATCGCGCTTGCTCATGCAGGTTCCTTTCCAAATAGCGTGCGCGCATCGCCGGCGGTGACAATGGAACCGGTGATAACAACACCAGAACCTGATTGCACATCGGTATCCTCAGCCAATTCAATGGCCAATTCCACCGCGCCTGGCAGATCTTCTTGTACGTGCACGCGCTCATCGCCATAAATCTCGCGAGCATATTCTGCCAGCTCATAGGCATCAAGTGCGCGCTCTGACTTGGTTTGGGTAACCACAACCTCGTGCAGATATGGCTCCAAGGCTTCCAAAATGCCGCGGGCATCCTTGTCGCCCAATACGCCGATGACGCCGATCAGACGACGGAATTCAAAGTCACGATCCAGGGCTGCGCCCAAGGCTTTTGCACCATGTGGGTTGTGGGCGGCATCAATAAAGACGGTTGGCGCAGAACGCAGGCGCTCGAGGCGACCTGGGGATTCCACCTGCGCAAAACCCTCGCGCACGGTATCAATATCAAGGGTGTGACCAGCGGATACACCAAAGAATGCCTCCACCGTTGCGAGTGCTACCGCGGCATTATCTGCCTGGTGCGCGCCGGAAAGTGGCAGGAAGATATCGGTGTATTCGCCACCCAAGCCCTTGATTGTTAGCTGTTGTCCGCCCACGGCAATGGTGGATTCCACCACGCCGAACTCGGTGTTAAGGCGGGCCACTGCTGCATCACAATCAATGGCCTGCTGCAAGATCACATTCATGGCCTCAGGCTCTTGTTTGCCCACGATAACCACGTTGCTGTTGGGATCAATATCATCCTCAGCAACAGGGCGTCGCTTAATAATGCCAGCCTTTTCACCTGCAATTTCCGCCAGGGTATTGCCCAGGCGGTCGGTGTGGTCCATGCCAACCGGGGTAATCACAGATACTTCGGCATTGATGACGTTGGTGGCATCCCAACGTCCGCCGAGACCAACTTCCACCACTCCCACGTCAACGGGAGCATCAGCAAAACCGGCGTAGGCCAAGGCAACGAGCACCTCAAATTTGCTCATCTTTGGTCCGCCCTCAGCCTCTGACCAGGCGTCAGTCATCTCAATATAAGGCTTGATTTCCTCATAAACACGCACAAAATCACGGGGATGAATCGGCTTGCCGTCGATAGCAATACGCTCGGTGACCAGCTGCAAATGCGGACTGGTGGTACGGCCGGTGCGACGGTGGAAGGCACGCAGCAAAGACTCAACCATGCGGGTGGTCGAGGTCTTGCCGTTGGTTCCGGCAATGTGGATTGCTGCGAAAGTGTTCTGAGGCTGTCCCAGCAGGTCCATCAAATAGCTCATGCGACGGAAGGTGGGATCAATTTTGGTCTCTAACCACCGCTGATCAAGTTCGGCTTCGACAGCTGCCAGGCGTACCAAATCCTCGGAAGTAATTTCCACAGGAGCTGGTTTTTCCCTTTCACCGGCGAGGTCGATTGGGAGGGATAATCCACTTTCCCCGAGTGTGACATCACCCATGGTGATGTCATCTTCATGTTCAGCCACTAAACCAATTCCTCCAGACGCTTATTAATGCGTTCAACTTCTTCTTGAGCGATCTGCTGACGCTCACGGATCTTGTTTACCACTGCATCCGGAGCCTTGGCCAAGAAAGCCTCATTGCCCAGCTTCTTTGCGGTGGTATCGAGTTCCTTTTCAGCAGCAGCAAGGTCCTTTTCCAAACGCTTGCGCTCAGCTGCCACGTCCACGGTGCCAGAAGTATCCAGCTCCACGGTGATAGTGGCAGTGCTCAAACGAATTTCCAGGCTGGCAGAAGTGGCAAAATCTGCCTCTGGAGCCTCAATGCGAACCAAGGAACGCACTGAATCTTCCAGCTCGCTCAAGTCGCAGGCAGCAAAGTCCAGGCGTGCTGGAACCTTCTGAGAAGGCTTCACGCCCTGGTCAGAGCGGAAACGACGGATCTCAGTAACCAGCTTTTCGACGTCAGCAATGCGTCGCTTAGCGTCGGCGTCAACCTCAACGCCGCCGTTGGTATCAGCTGAGTTGGGCCAGCTTGAAACTACGATGGACTCGCCATCGGTAAGAGCCTGCCACAACACCTCAGTAACAAAAGGCATAGCTGGGTGCAGCAAACGCAGCAGGGTGTCAAGAACGTGGCCCAAGACCTTCTGGGTGTGCTCGCCGCGCTGGGTGGTGCCCTCGCGTGGGATCTGAACCTTGGCGATTTCTAGGTACCAGTCGCAGAACTCATTCCACGCAAATTGATAAAGCTCTTCATTGGCCTTGGCAAATTGGTAGTTATCCAGGTAGGCATCAACATCAACGCGTACCTCTTCCATACGGTCCACAATCCAGCGGTCCGCGTCGGTAAGTTCTGCACGTGGAGGCAGGCCTGCAGACACAGCACCATTCATCAGCGCAAACTTGGTTGCATTAAAGAGCTTGGTGGCAAAGTTACGGGAGCTCTGTGCAGAGTCCTCGCCCACTGGCAGGTCAACACCAGGGTTAGCGCCACGAGCCAGGGTGAAACGCAGGGCGTCAGCGCCATAGTTTTCCACCCAGTCCATGGGATCAATACCATTGCCCAAAGACTTGGACATCTTGCGGCCATGCTCATCGCGAACCAGACCATGTAGGAAGAGATCCTTGAATGGAATCTCAGGGCGGCCATCCTTGCCGGTGCCCAAAAGCTCTGGGGTCTTCTTGGCAGCGTAGGTGCCAAACATCATCATGCGGGCAACCCAGAAGAACAAGATGTCATAGGCGGTAACCAGCACGGAGGTTGGGTAGAACTTCTCTAGTTCAGCAGAGCTCTCTGGCCAACCCATGGTGGAAAATGGCCACAGTGCAGAGGAGAACCAGGTATCCAAGACGTCTGGGTCCTGGACATAGCCTTCTGGAGCCTGCTCATCTGGGCCAACGCAGACGATTTCACCATTGGGGCCGTACCAAATTGGAATGCGGTGGCCCCACCACAGCTGACGGGAGATGGTCCAGTCATGCATATTGTCTACCCACTCAAAGAAGCGAGGCTCCAAAGACTTGGGGTGAATGGTGGTGTTTCCTGCGCGGACAGCGTCGCCAGACATCTTGGCCAGCTCTTCTACCTTGACAAACCACTGCAAAGAAAGGCGTGGCTCGATGGCTTCGCCGGAACGCTCGGAGTGTCCAACGGAGTGGACATAAGGGCGGATTTCCTTAACAATGCGGCCCTGAGCAGCCAAAGCTTCGCGGACCTTAATGCGGGCTTCTTCGCGGGTTAGGCCGTCAAACTCGGTGCCGGTATCGGCGATCTTGCCGGTCTTGTCCATGATGGTAGGCATGTCCAAGTTGTGGCGCAGGCCGAGAGCATAGTCATTAGGGTCATGAGCTGGGGTGATCTTAACGGCACCGGAGCCGAACTCAGGATCCACATAATCATCGGCAACAACCTTGAGGGAAAGGTCATCGCGGAAAGGATGCGGGAAGGTCAGTCCCACGAGGTCCTTGTAGCGCTCATCCTCTGGGTGCACTGCGATGGCGACGTCGCCCAGCATGGTTTCCACACGAGTGGTGGCCACAATAACGTGTGGCTCATCATCGTTGAGGGAGCCATAACGGATGGAAACAAGCTCGCCTTCGACGTCCTTGTATACAACCTCGATATCAGAGACCGCGGTTTCCAAAACTGGAGACCAGTTAACTAGGCGGTGTGCCTGGTAGATGAGGCCGTCGTCGAAAAGCTGCTTGAAGATGGTTTGGACGGCGCGGGACAGGCCCTCGTCTAGGGTGAAGCGCTCGCGGGACCAATCCACGGAATCGCCGATGGCACGCATCTGGCCACCAATTTTGCCGCCAAATTCTTCTTTCCACTCCCAGACCTTGGCAATGAACTCTTCGCGTTCATAGTCGTAGCGAGTCTTGCCCTCGGTCTCTTTCAGCATTGCCTCAACCTTAGTTTGGGTGGCAATACCTGCGTGGTCCATACCTGGCAGCCACAGCACCTCAAAGCCCTGCATGCGCTTGCGGCGTGCCATGGCATCCATGAGGGTGTGGTCAAGGGCGTGGCCCATGTGGAGCTGACCGGTCACATTTGGCGGTGGCAAAACAATGGAGAATCCTGGCTTGTCACTGGACGGGTCGGCGGTGAAATAACCCGCATCTACCCATCCTTGGTAGAGATCCGCCTCCACGGCCTTGGGGTCCCAAGACTTAGGTAGTTTGTCGGCGCGATTTTGGCTGGTGTTCTCATTATTCTGCTCAGTCACGCAGACCATCTTAGCCCCTGCGTCAACATATCAAGTAGATGGTCTCTGATCTGTGCTTCCGAGGGCGAAAAGTGCCTGTGATCTGAACAAAACTACCGTGCCGAATAAAAGAGAGACACCCTTCTTTCTTGCCCTGCACCGCGCAAAAATCCTGCTAGGGTCAAATGCATGCGATTTGGAATCGACGTCGGAACGACGCGCACTATTGTGGCCGCTGTCGACCGCGGAAACTATCCAATTGTCAACGTCGAGGATGCTCTAGGTGATGCGCATGAATTCATCCCCTCTGTAGCAGCTCTTGAAGGTGATGAGATTAAGGCCGGCTGGGACGCCGTGGCACTGGGCACTGACCACCCCACTTTTACGCGTTCCTTCAAAAGGATCATGTCCGAGCCTTCAATCACCAGCCAAACTCGGGTGCAGCTCGGCGAACACAGCCGCAGCCTCGGCGAGGTGTTAAGAGCACATGCCGATATGGTGGTCGCCGCGATCAAGGGCTACCAAGCTCAAATCAACGACACCTCCGAAATCGAAGCTGTGCTGGGTGTGCCCGCCAATGCTCATAGCGCGCAGCGTCTGCTCACCCTTTCTGCGTTTAGCGAAGCAGGCATCAAGGTTCTTGGCCTTATTAATGAGCCCAGCGCCGCCGCCTTTGAATACACGCACCGCCACGCCAATACTCTAAATTCCAAGCGCCAGTCCATTGTGGTCTATGACCTCGGCGGTGGCACCTTCGATGCCAGCCTCATCCGTATAGACGGCACCCACCACGAGGTCATTTCCTCGCTCGGCATCTCCCGCCTCGGCGGCGATGACTTTGATGAAGTCCTGGCCAAGTGCGCCCTCAAGGCCGCCGGTCGGGAAAACGACGCCTTCGGGACTCGGGCTAAAACCAAGCTTTTCGACGAAGCCCGCACTGCCAAGGAAGCCTTGGTCCCGCAATCACGCCGTCTGGTGTTGGATATTGGTGATAAGGATGTCACCATTCCAGTGGCTGATTTCTACCAAGCAGTCACCCCACTAATTGAGCAATCACTTTCGGTTATGGATCCGCTCATTGGCACCGATAACCTTAAAGATTCAGATATCGCCGGCATCTATTTGGTAGGCGGCGCCTCTGCCCTGCCTCTGGTACCGCGCATGCTGCGCGAACGTTTTGGCCGCCGTGTACACCGCTCCCCTTATCCTTCTGGTTCCACCGCAGTAGGCCTTGCCATTGCTGCTGATCCTTCCTCTGGTTTCCACCTTAAGGATCGGGTATCACGTGGCATTGGTGTTTTCCGCGAGTTTGATTCTGGCCGTGCGGTTAGCTTTGATCCGCTGATTGCTCCAGATACTGATCGTTCCACCGTTGCTACTCGCCGTTATCGTGCAGCGCACAATATTGGTTGGTTCCGCTTTGTGGAATATTCCACTGTGAATGCTGATGGCAGCCCGGGCGATATTTCCTTGCTCAGTGAGGTCAAGATTCCTTTTGATTCCAGCATTGCGGACGTAGAAAACACGCCCATCCATAAGTTTGCGGGCCCAGAAGTAGAAGAAACCATCACCGTTAATGGTGATGGCGTGGCTTCAATTCAAATCAAGGTGCTTGGTGGCGTCACTGTGGAGCACACCATTTAGTTCCATTTGGGTGCTGGTGGAGTCCAGGCTCGCATGGCTGCAAGCAGCTCATGGGGGTCTGATTCCACAATGAGGGATTCAAAAAAGTCCCTCTTAATAAAGCCACTTTGGGTCATCTGCTCCAGCATGTCCAAAAGCGGCTGCCAAAATCCGTCCACATTATAAAGTGCGACGGGTTTGTGGTGGAAGCCCAATTGTTGCCAGGTCCAGATCTCAAAAAGTTCTTCCAAGGTGCCGGCACCACCGGGCATGGCAATAAATCCATCACCGAGTTCTGCCATGCGCGCCTTGCGGCTGTGCATATCGGGGACTACTTCTAACCTGCTAAGGCCGCTATGGCCAAGTTCCTTTTCCATCAAGGATTCCGGAATGACACCGAGCACCTCGCCGCCATTGGCCAAGAAGGCATCGGCAATGACCCCCATGAGTCCAACTTTGCCGCCGCCATAAACCAGACCAATATTGTCGGCTACTGCAGCTTGGCCCAAACTCTGAGCAGCCAGGGAATAAACCGAGGTAGTGCCCAGAGCTGAGCCGGTAAAAATGGTTACGCGATTAAGGATGGGGGTTTCGTCGAAAAGCACCCTTAAAGCTTAAAGCAGGTCGCGCACGGCCTCGCGCTCGGCCTGGAGCTCAGCAACGTTAGCGTTGATGCGCTCGCGCTGCCAGTCGGAGATCTCAAGGCCTTCGACGATTTCCCACTCGCCATTGCGGGATACGGTTGGCAGACCCAGGATAATGCCTTCTGGAATGCCATAAGCGCCGGTAGAAGGTATAGCAGCGGAAGCCCAGTGCTCAGTACCCTGAACCCAATCGCGCATATGATCCACTGCGGAGGAGGCAGCAGAAGCAGCGGAGGACTTGCCGCGGACCTCAATAATTTCCGCACCGCGGTTGGCTACGCGGGGGATGAATTCATTGAGGTACCAGTCCTGATCAACAAGGTCGCTGACCTTCTCTCCGCCGACAGTTGCGTAGGTGATATCTGGGAACTGGGTGGCGGAGTGGTTGCCCCAGACAACGAGGTTTTCAAAGTCGGCAGCGCCGCGGCCCAGCTTGGACGCCAGCTGAGAGATTGCGCGGTTGTGGTCAAGGCGCATCATGGCGTTAAAACGGGAGGCTGGAACATCAGGTGCGGCAGCGGAAGCGATCAGCGCATTGGTATTTGCAGGGTTGCCGACAACCAGCACGCGAATATCTTCGGCAGCGTGGTCGTTGATGGCCTTGCCCTGTGGTCCAAAAATCTTGCCATTGTTGGCCAAAAGGTCCGCGCGTTCTTCACCCTTACCGCGTGGTTTTGCACCCACCAAGAAAGCAGCGTTGGCACCGTCGAATGCTGCATTGGCATCAGCAGTGATGGTGATATTGGATAGCAATGGCAGCGCGGAATCCTGCAATTCCATGGCCACGCCCTCGGCACCACCGAGTGCCTCAGGGATTTCCAACAAGCTCAGGGAAACGGGGGTCTTAGCTCCAAAGACTTCGCCATTAGCGATGCGCCACAACAGGGAATAAGCAATCTGTCCGGCAGCACCGGTTACGATGACTTTTTTGGGGGAATTCATCAACTATCCTCAATCCTTCTTTTAAAACCGGGTGGTTTTAGTGAATCTGAAGTGATCGTTGCTGATGTCACTATCCCAGCTCGATCACTAAGCCCCATGCTATAGGCGCGGTGCGGTTCGTACCACCGTTTTGAGGATCGATTGGCTCACCTTTTCTCAAGCCTGGCAGGGTTCACGCAGGGTCCCCACAAAGCCACGATTACCCCCGAAGCGCCTTTTTATGTACCCCTTATTGGAAAAATATCTCCAAGAATTGCTGAAAAAGTACCAGAACCGAGCATTTTGGAAAGAATTCGGGCACCATTTATTAGTGTGGATTGGGTTTTATTGAATGGTATGACCTAAAATTCCTTTTTTCATGTTTTAACCATTCGTTGCCTGGAAGGACTTTTGAACGATCATGCCATCTTTAGATCGTGACGCGGAAAACCCCCGTTTCGACGGTAACGACTTTACCGACGCCGAAACCACCGCTACCCCTGAAAAAGTGATAGCTACTGCCCTGCAATTCTTCGCTGAAGAAGGCTTCTTTGAAACCAAGCTCGAAAAGATCGCCAAGGCCTCAGGTATGTCCAAACGCATGATCCACTACCACTTTGGTGATAAGAAGGGCCTTTATACCAAGACGGTTTCTTACGCCCTCCAGCTCATTCGCCCCGCGGCTGAATCCATGCAGCTCGATTCCGCTGTCCCAGTGGAAGGTGTGCGCAAATCTGTTGAGGCTGTATATAGCTGCATTGCCAATCACCCCGAGGCAGTACGCCTCCTGCTGATGGAAAACTTGCACAACTATGGTGGCGTTGAAGCTGCCAAGGCTCTTACCGATGAATCCAATGTACTGCTTAACCTAGACAAGCTACTCATGCTCGGCCAGGATGCGGGCGCTTTCCGCCCCGGAATCTCCGCCGAAGACGTGCTGGTACTGATCAGTTCCTTGGCTTATTTCCGCATTTCCAACCAGTCCACCATGCACAATCTCTATGACCTGGATTTGTCCTCTGAGGCAAATACCGCCGGTATGCAGCGCATTGTGGTGGATACGGTACTTGCCTTCCTCACCTCCAACCTGCCAAATTCCGGTACTTCGAGCTACCTTGTGGTGGGCGATCAAAATACTGAACCAGAAAAGAACGACGCCGTTTATTCCTTCAACACTGACGTATTTGAAGATTAAAACGCTTTTCGACGCCGCCTAGCGCCCGAAGATCGCAGCGATTCCGAGCATGACAAATAGTGCCAAGAAGGTAGTGAGGAACACCGTATCGCGGGCGAGGATTTCTCCCTTGCGATAGGTAGCTGCGTAGTTATAAACATTCTGCGCGGTGGGCAAAGCAGCCAAAATAACTGCCGCATAAAGCAACGTGCTTTCCAAACCAAAGGCCGTACCAATAAGCCAAGCAATGGCAGGCATGGCGATAATCTTGATCGCAGTGGCTGTAATAATGCTGGTGCGATCAGGTGCTGAAGAAAGCACATTGGTGGAAGGCAGCGAGGCACCAAAGCTCATCAAAATAAGCGGAATGGAGGCCCCGCCAAGAATCGTGGCCGGTTCCATCACCGCAACGGGAACCTCGAAGTCAGTGACACAAACAATTAGTCCAGCAATTGAAGCCAGCACCACCGGGCTTAAGAAAGCTCCCTTGACAGCGCCCCAAATCTGAGCACCCCGGGATTTGGAAGCATCGCCGGAGGTCAACGCCCCCAAAATCATTGGCGCGAAAATCACCATCTGCATAACCAACACCGGAGCTACATAAGCGCCAGTTCCCAGCACATAAATGGACACCGGCAGGCCAATATTATTGGAGTTCACATAGGCCGAGGCCGCAGCACCAGTAGCAGTGGTAGCAACATCCTTTTTAAAGAAAATCGCCGAAATAATGCAGTAGAGCGCCGCCGTGGCAATTGTGGTGAGGAAAGTTACCACAATCACCGGCGAAAATAACTCACTCGGATCTGAATTTGCCACCACGGTAAATAGCAGCGCCGGAGTGGCCGCATAAAAGGCAATGCGATTAAGCACCAGCCTTTGGCGGTCATCGTCAATCACCTTGAACTTGGCTAAGAGCAGACCAACGGCGATAACACTGAGAATGATGGCAAAGCCGGTAATAATCCCTGCCATTTAGGCGGTTTTTTCTTCAGCTACCGATTCCAGCATCTCAGGCTCAGCCTCGCCACGAGCAGCCGCGCCGGTAATAACTACCTCGGCTACATCATCGCGATCCGGCAGGTCATACATGATCGGAACCAGGATCTCTTCCATGATGGCGCGCAGACCACGAGCACCGGTCTTGCGCTCCAAAGCCTGATCAGCAATAGCTTCCAAAGCATCATCAGTGAAGGTCAGCAGCGCATCGTCCATTTCGAAGAGGCGCTGGTACTGCTTCACCAAAGAGTTGCGAGGCTCAGTCAATACCTTCACCAGGGACTTCTGATCCAGGTTGGAGACAGTAGCAACTACCGGGAGACGGCCAATAAATTCTGGGATCAGGCCAAACTTCACCAGATCCTCCGGGCGCACATCCTTAAAGATGTCCACAATATCGGCGTCGTCCTTCTTGGACTGCACCTCCACACCAAAGCCGAGGCCCTTCTTGCCGTTGCGGTCTGAGATAACCTTGTCCAGGCCGGAGAAAGCACCTGCCACAATGAACAAAATGTTGGTGGTATCAAGCTGAATGAAATCCTGGTTGGGGTGCTTACGTCCACCTTGTGGAGGAATGGCGGCAACGGTGCCTTCGAGGATTTTCAACAGCGCCTGCTGCACACCTTCGCCGGAAACATCGCGGGTAATGGAAGGATTTTCCGACTTGCGGGAAATCTTATCCACCTCGTCAATATAAATAATGCCGCGCTGGGCACGCTCAACATCAAAGTCGGCAGCTTGCAGCAGCTTCAGCAAAATATTTTCAACGTCTTCGCCCACATAACCAGCCTCGGTCAGTGAGGTGGCATCGGCAATGGCAAAAGGCACGTCCAGCAACTTGGCCAGGGTTTGAGCCAAATAAGTCTTACCGGAGCCAGTTGGTCCCAGCATGAGGATATTGGACTTAACCAACTCGGCTTCGTCGCCATCCTTGCGGCGGCGTCCACCGATTTGTTCGCTGGCGCGCAGACGCTTGTAGTGGTTATAAACAGCCACGGACAAAATACGCTTGGCCTGATCTTGGCCAATGACATATTTGTCTAGGAATGCAGAAATTTGGGAAGGCTTGGGCAGCTCACTGCGCTCTTCATCATGGCCTTGGGCCTGACCAAGCTCTTCCTCGATGATCTCGTTACAAAGCTCAATGCACTCATCGCAGATATATACCGCTCCACCCGCGATGAGTTTTTTCACCTGTTTCTGGGACTTGCCACAGAATGAGCATTTGAGCAGATCGGCGCTTTCCTGCATACGTGCCATAAGAGTCTGAGACCCGCTTCCACAATTGAAAAGTTTTATTACTTACAACTCTAACCAACAAGATTGGTAAGGGGTTGTTCCATCCTAACGCTTATTCACCATCAAACGCAGTTTGAGCAGTGCTTTAACGTAGCATTTAATCCATGACTCATTATAGTGTCACCCCAAATTTCATCCACGGTGCCATCGAATTAGAAGCCACTGAGCGTGGACTTCTCCCCCACCGCCTGCCATCCAGCATCAGAAAACAATTCCCCGACCCCCAACTTATGGCCATGGAGCGTCAGCCTTCCGGCGTGCGCGTGATCTTTCACACCACCTCCCAAAACATCACCTTGGAAACCTGCCACAGCCGCCTCACCTACCTCGATTCCGGGCGCCCCACCGCCCGCATTGACGTGCTTGTCGACGACAAACTGATACTTTCGGAGGAAACCACCGGCGGAAAAACCATCGCGGTGAACTTTGTTAGTGGACAAACAGAAACCACCGAAGCCGGAAACCACCTCTGTTTCCTGGAGAATCTCCCCGCCACAAATAAGAAGGTGGAATTTTGGCTGCCCTATAACGAGGACGTAGAAATTATCGCCATTCATGCCGATGCAACGATTACCCCGGTAGAACCTGGAACTCGGTGGATTAATTACGGCAGCTCAATTAGTCAGGGCTCTAATGCGGCTTCCCCAAGTGGAATTTGGCCGGCTCGGGTAGCTCATGCAAAGCAATTAGATCTGCTCAACCTCGGCTTTGGTGGCAGCGCCATGTTGGATCCTTTTATAGCTCGCCTTATCCGCGATACCCCAGCCGAGTTAATCACCTTGGAAGTGGGCATCAACATTGTTAATAGTGATGCCATGCGTCTGCGCACTTTTAATGCAGCGCTTCATGGCTTCTTGGACACTATTCGCGGGGGCCACCCCAGCACCCCGCTTTATGTGATTTCGCCTTTTTATTGCGGTATTCATGAGGCCACCCCTGGCCCCGGCGCTTTTGATAGCAGCTCTTTTGGTAGTGGCCAGATTCGTTTTATCGCCACCGGTGAAGATACCTCCAATGGTCGTTTGACCTTGGAGGTAATTAGAAGTGCAGTGGCCGAGATCGTAGACCACCGCGCAGATGAAAATCTGCACCATATTAATGGTGCAGAAATCTTTTCCGCCGCAGATGCGGCGGAGCATCCGCTACCGGATAACCTGCACCCGGACGCGGCGAGCCATGAAATCATCGCTGGCCGCGTCGAAAAGCAGCTTTAGGCTACTTTAAATGGTGCCTCGGTGATCTCGCGGAGTTCTTCGACGGTCACGCCATCGGCGCACTCGACGAGGGTGAGGCCCTCAACGGGATCCACGTCAAAGACGGCGTGGGTGGTGACGATCATGTCCACGCACTTCGCACCGGTCAGCGGCAGGCGGCAAGCCTCGAGGATCTTTGGCTCGCCCTTCTTGGTTACGTGATCGGTCATGGCGATGATCTTGGATGCGCCGTGGACCAGGTCCATTGCGCCGCCCATGCCCTTGACCAACTTGCCGGGGATCATCCAGTTGGCGAGGTCACCATACTGGGAAACTTCCATCACACCGAGCACAGCCACGTCCACGGAACGGGAACGAATCATGGCGAAGGAATCCGAGGAGGAGAAGTAGGAAGCGCCCGGATTAACGGTGATGGTTTCCTTGCCAGCGTTGATCAGCTCTGGATCAAGTTCTTCCTCGGTTGGGTAAGGTCCAACACCCAGCACGCCATTTTCGGAGTGCAAAATTACCTCAAGTCCTTCTGGAACATAGCCAGGGATGAGGGTTGGCATGCCGATGCCGAGGTTGACGTACTGACCATCTTTAAGTTCCTTGGCTACGCGAGCAGCCATTTGATTGTGATCCCAAGTCATTATTTAGACACCGTCCTGTTTTCGATACCGGTTTCCTGTGGGCCAACGTGGACCACGCGGTTTACGTAGATGCCCGGAAGGTCAACTTCTTCGGGATCAAGTGCATCAACCAGGTGCTCAACCTGGGCGATGGTGATTTTGCCGCTCATAGCAGCGTCTGGGTTGAAGTTTTGTGCAGTCTTGCGGAATACCAGGTTGCCAAAGCGGTCTGCCTTGTGTGCGTGAACCAAGGCGAAGTCAGCGCGGATGCCCTCTTCAAGGACGTAGAGCTTGCCATTAAATTCACGGGTTTCCTTGGGCTTGGACACAATCGCCACGGTGCCATCGGTGTTATAACGCTGTGGCAAGCCGCCCTCGGCAACCTGAGTTCCCACACCTGCGGTGGTGAAGAATGCTGGAATACCAGCGCCACCTGCGCGCAGACGCTCAGCCAAAGTTCCCTGTGGGGTGAACTCCACGGTGAGCTCGCCCTCAAGGTATTGGCGAGCATATTCCTTATTGGAGCCCAGGTAGGAGCCGATGGACTTGGCAATGCGCTTGTCCTGCAACAGCAGTCCGAGGCCAAAGCCGTCGGTACCGAGGTTGTTGGAGATGATTGTCAGATCGCTAGCGCCTTGTTCACGCAGAGCTTCGATGAGGAGAGTGGGAATACCGACGAGGCCGAATCCACCGACGGCGATTGAGGCACCGTCTGGGATATCAGCCACTGCTTCGGCAGTGGTTGCGAGTGTCTTGTTAATCATGAACTTCATGCTATCGTAATGTTCATCATATGCACAAGAGTTCACAATGCGAACAGTGAGGAGTGATGACATGGCTGAAAATTCACCAGATTTCGTGCAATCATTTGCCCGCGGCCTCTCAGTAATTCGCAGTTTCAGCGCCGAATCCCCATCCCAATCCCTTTCCGAGGTAGCAGCACGCACCGGCCTCTCCAGAGCCACCGCACGTCGCTTTTTACACACCCTCACAGACCTGGGATATGCGGTTAATATGGACTCCCGTTTCCAGCTCACACCCCGCGTGTTGGAGCTTGGAACTAGCTATCTATCTGCACTAACGCTGCCAGCAGTGGCACAACCAAGGCTGGAAATCCTCTCCCACCAAGTTGGAGAATCCAGCTCCATGTCAGTCCTTGAAGGCTCCGAAATTATCTATGTTTCCCGCGTGCCAGTGCGCCGCATCATGACGGTTAACATCACCATCGGTACCAAATTCCCGGCTTATGCAACCTCTATGGGTCGCGTACTTTTGGCCGGTTTGAGTGAGGCGGAGTTGGAAGAAGTCATGGCAGCGTCGCCTCCTCAGCAATTAACTACTCGGTCACTGTCCACCGTTCAGGAAGTCCGAGAAGAAATTGCAGCCACCCGCGAAAGGGGGTGGGCGCTGGTAGACCAGGAATTGGAGCCCGGCCTACGATCGTTGGCAGCACCAATCACCGGACCCGATGGCGAAGTGGTAGCGGCAATCAACGTCTCTACCCAATCCGCTTCCCATGCTGTGGAAGATATTCGCCGAGTTGTGCTGCCACAGCTCCTCGAAACAGCACGGGCCATTTCCACCGATTTATCCTCTCTTTAAAGCATCCACGAAAGGCACTTTCATGTCAGAAAATCCTCAAGACATCGTCATCTGCTCCCCACTGCGCACCCCAGTTGGTGCTTATGGCGGATCCTTCACCAAGGTTCCAGTCCAGGAACTAGCCACCACCGTGGTCAACGCCATTGTTGATGCCACCGGACTTACCGGCGATGACGTTGATGACCTCATCCTCGGCCAGGCTTCCCCCAATGGCGCAGCTCCAGCCCTTGGCCGCGTGGTTGCACTAGATTCCAAGCTTGGCCAAAACGTTCCTGGCCTGCAGCTTGACCGCCGTTGCGGTTCCGGCCTGCAGGCAATTGTTACCGCTGCAGCACACGTTGCTACCGGCGCAGCTGACATCATCATCGCAGGTGGCGCCGAGTCCATGAGCCGCACCGAGTACACCATCTCCGGCGATATCCGTTGGGGCGTAAAGGGCGGCGATATGCAGATGCGCGATCGTCTGGCCGAGGCCCGCGAAACCGCTGGCGGCGTAAACCACCCCATCCCTGGCGGCATGATTGAAACCGCTGAGAACCTGCGCCGCGAATACGGCATTTCCCGCGAAGAACAGGACGCACTTTCCGCTGCCTCCCAGCAGCGTTGGGGCAAGGCTGCTGACGCTGGGCTTTTCGACGCTGAGATCGTGCCAGTTACTGTCCCAGCCAAGCGTCGCGGCCAGGAACCTACCGTAGTTTCTCGTGATGAGCACGGTCGTCCAGATACCACCGTCGAAAAGCTCGCTGCACTGCGCCCAATTATGGGCCGCCAGGATGCTGAGGCCACCGTTACCGCAGGTAACGCCTCCGGCCAGAATGATGGCGCTGCCGCAGTGGTAGTGACCACCCGCGCCAAGGCTGCTGAAAAGGGCCTGACCCCAATGATGCGCCTGGTCAGCTGGTCTGTTGCGGCTGTTCCTCCAGAGACCATGGGCATCGGCCCAGTTCCTGCCACCAAGAAGGCTTTGGACCGCGCTGGCCTGACCCTGGATGACATCGGATCCATCGAGCTCAATGAAGCTTTTGCAGCACAGGCGCTGTCCGTACTGCGCGAATGGGGAATTTCTTGGGAGGACGAGCGCCTCAACCCACTCGGCTCCGGCATTTCCATGGGACACCCAGTTGGCGCCACCGGTGCTCGCATGGTTGTTACCTTGGCGCACCGCATGCAGCGCGAGGATTCCCAGTACGGCCTGGCTACCATGTGCATCGGCGGCGGCCAGGGCTTGGCTGCAATCTTTGAGAAGGAGAACTAAGAATGGCCATTTTGCATAGCGTTTCCTACGGTTCCGGCGCTCCGCTGGTATTTATTGGTTCCCTGGGCTCCACCACCGATATGTGGCTACCTCAGCTCGATGCCCTGCACAAGGATTTCCGCGTCATTGCGGTCGACCACCGTGGACATGGACTTTCTGAGGTTATCCACCAGACTCCTACCGTGGCAGATTTGGCCAATGATGTCCTCGAAACCCTGGATTCCCTGGGCGTAAACGAGTTCGGTGTGGTTGGTCTTTCCCTAGGCGGCGCAGTGGCTCAGTACCTGGCAGCTACCTCCCCTCGCGTGACCAAGGCTGCATTTATGTGCACCGCCGCTAAATTCGGCGAGCCTCAGGGCTGGTATGACCGTGCAGCTGCCACCCGCGAAAACGGCACTGCTTCCCTAGCAGAAGCTGTAATCGAGCGTTGGTTCTCCCCTACCTGGTTGGAAAACAACCCAGCTTCTCGCGATCACTTTGAAGCCATGGTGGCAAGCACTCCTTCCGAAGGCTATGCACTGTGCTGTGAAGCTCTTGCAAGCTGGGATTTTGTGGATCTCCTGGGCGAGATCACCGTGCCAGTGCTCACCATTGCCGGTGCCGATGATCCTTCTACCCCACCGGCAACCCTGCAGATTATTGCCGATGGTGTCGCTGGAGAAGCAACCGCAAAGGTACTTTCCCCCGCAGCGCATGTACCCACCATTGAGCAGCCTGCTGAAGTCACCGCGCTACTCGCTGCGCATTTCGCTTAATCTATAGTGCATGTTCAGCACTAGTCTCCTGCCCCGCCGCCAGTTACTCCTGCGACGTCTGCTCGCCGAGTTCACCACTGACAAGCGGGGCAGGTTTTTGGTCGTTACCGGCATCAACACCGAAAACTTCACTCGCGAGCTTGCCACTGAGCTAGGCGAATTTGAAGTGATTCATGCGCTTAAAGGCCGTCCCAAACTTCCCATTGTGGTGGTCGATGATCTCCATCTGGCCGAGCCCGAGGACATCAAAAAAGCACTAACCATGGTGCACACCCACAATCTCATTGTGCTGGGCACCGCGCCGCACCGCATCGACGGCGCCACCGATACCGTGGCCCTGCCGCCGTTGACCGTCGCCGAAACCGCGCTGCTCGCGCGCCAAATTGTCGGCCATTGCACGCCCACCACCGCCCACCGCCTCCACGACGCTGCGGGTGGTCAGCCCCAACTCATCAAAGAGCTTCTCGACGCAACCCCCATCGACCACTGGTCTAGCGATCGCCCGAGCCTTATCATTCCCGAACATTGGAGCAGAACAGACACCACAGACCCAGTTTTAAGGAAAGTTGCTGCAGAGCCCTTTTTTGAGGGATGCCTCTTGGGAGATCTGGATGCCGATGATTGGGTGGCAGCTGGAGTTTTAAGTTTTGACGATGGTCGCCTGCGTTTTGTTAGCCCCGAACAGCGCAGTGTGGTGCGCGCTTTTACTCCGCCCTCCCAGACAAAGAGCCCAGCTGAATGGGAAACCACGCAGGCGGGCGTCGAAAAGCTTATTAGGGCTGGTGACCTCCCCCTTGCGCGCTTGCATGTGGAAGCACTTCCCTTGGAGGAACCGCGCGCCTATTTGGCGCTTTACGAGGGGCGCTATTTTGAGCATGACTTGCCGGCTTCTACGTTGACTGCGTTTCATGCTTTGGCCAATTGGGATCCGGCTGCCCTGCGTGGTGTTAATCCCAGCTTCGAGATGATGGCCGCTGCGCTTGACACTGGCCACTATTCTCCTGCCCCCTCTCCAGAAAGCGCTGCTGAACAGCAAATTCACGATCTCATCTCCGGCTGGCTGGCCCTGGTGCATGATGATCCCCTCACTGCCAAACGCTTGCTTGCCCGCCGACGCCCGGGCGATTCTGAGCTGGTTGGTCTATGGCAAACGGCTTTTTTAGCGCGTGCACACTATGTGCTGGGGGAATTTCGCGATGCCGCCACGGTGGTGGAACGTGGTCTAGCCACCGGCGATCGCACCGGAGCCACGCTGATGGAACCGGTGCATTTATGGACCGGCGCGCAGGTTGCTGCCATGACCGGGCGGGCGGAATTGGCGCACCATTATTTACAGCGCTTGACGGTGCCGGAGGATAGCTTTTTGATCCAAAAACTTTCCGCTGCCATGGGCAAATTAATCACTGCATCCATGACCTCCGATACTCGTGCTGCGGCACTTGCTGGCGAAAGAATGGCTGCGGTGGTTTATACCACCAACACCCAGCAGCCCGGATTTTGGCCTTGGGAGGATATGTACGCACTTTCACTGATTCGCAATGGTCGAATCGATGCCGCAGCTGCAGTGATGGACGGCATCCCCGAATCCACCATCCCCTCGCTGCGGGCACGTAATTTGGTCCCGCAGGCAAACATTCAGATCCAGCGTGGCGCTACTGCCCGCGGAGTGAAAATGCTCTCCGAGGCCGTGGATGCCATCACTTCCGTTAATATGCCTGCCTATGAAGCCCGCATTCTTTTTGAATATGGGCTGGTTCTGCGCAGAATGGGACGACGCAGCCAAGCCGCGGAGATGTTCACCCGTGCCGAAGAAGTCTTCCTGGCGATGGGGGCTATTAGTTTGGCGGCCCGCTGCGCTGGCGAAAAGAAGGTGGCGGGCGTGGGCACACAGCGACGCTCCACCCAGGGGCTCACCCCGCAGGAAGAGCAAATCACTGCGCTGGTTCTAGACGGTTGTTCGAACCAAGAGGTGGCGCGGGAGTTGTCCTTGTCCGCAAAAACCGTGGAATATCACCTCACCCGGGTGTATAAAAAATTCTCCGTATCCTCCCGCGCCGAATTACGAGAACTACTCGCTTAGATCCGCAACTGCCTTGTTGAGCAGCTTAAATCCGTGGTTGGAATTGGGCACGCCAGCATAAACCGCAGTGTGCAAGATGACCTCGCCAATAGTTTCCTGATCCACCCCGGCGCGCAGTGCTGCCCGAATGTGCATGTCGAGCTCACCGTCATTGCCCACCGCCGTAAGAATTGCAATGGTCAGCAGACGGCGCTGGGTGTGGTCCAATCCTGGACGCTCCCAAATATCGCCCCAGGCTGTGCGCGTGATGAAATCCTGAAACTTCTCGGTCACCTCCGTGGTATTGGTGACCGCCCGATCCACATGCGCATCGCCCAATACCGCTCGTCGATTTTTCATCCCAGTCTCAAAACGATCCATCATTTCTCCCTTTCAAAAATTTGCAGCGCGCGCTCCGCGATCTCCACAGCATGCCCAGCCTCCCCGCTGGTTCGGCTGGCCATAACTTCAACGTTGACGATAATCCCATTAATGCTTGTCGACGCGCGACTGACCGCCGCGTGGGTTACTGCTGCGAGCTCGCGGGCAGTCACCCACTCCGCATGCCAACTGCCCACGCCCCTTTGCAAACGACAGTCCAGTGCATCAAAAAGCGTGGCAAGTAGCCCCGGCGCGCGTCTTGCATATCCATCACAGGCGATCGCCGCTGCTGGATTGGCTTTATGTGGCATGGCGGAGCTGCCACCAGGGGATTTCTCTCGTAGTTCCCCCACCTCAGTTTGGGAATAAAAGACCACATCCCCGGCGATTTTCCTGACCACGCCAGAGGCAGTGGCGAGGGCAGCTGCAATATCGGTGATCGGTGTGCGATCTGAATGCCAGACCCAGCCAGGATCTTTAAGGTAGAGTTTTTGCGCAAGCTGGCTTTGGATCTCCCAGCCATGGGGATATACCGCTGCCATATTGCCACTGGCCCCACCATAGGAAACTGGAAACTCCAGGTTTTCTAACTTCTGCTTGGCATTGAGCACTGCCACGAGCCAACCACCGGTAATAGCGCCGAAGGTGGTTGCCGTAGCGATTTGCCCCAGGGTGCGGCCCATAATCGGAGTTTCTTTATGCGTCGATGTAAGTTCCGCGAGATCTTGGGCTAGGCCTTCCAATTTCCCGATAATCTCCCCGGTGACATCGCGCAGACACATCATAATTGCTGAATCAATAATGTCTTGGCTGGTCGCGCCGGGGTGAATTCCCTCCGGATTAATCGCCTTAAGATCAGCTACCAGCGGAATCACTGGATTTCCTCCGGCAGCTGCCCGGCGCGAGAGATCTTCGACGTTCAGTACATAGGACTCGACCGTTTCTTGGGCGACTGCTCCTTGGGCCAAGGCCTTTTCCACTCTAAGGAGATTGCCAAGGAATGCTTCGTCGGAAAGCACCTCGATGATTTCGCCACTGCCGGCCAGGTCTGCGTAGAGGGAGCGCGTCATAGTCCGAAGAATGGGGTCTCGTTGGTGGCCGACTGCACCGCAATATCAAAGCGGTAGCCGTCTTCGGTCTGGGTTGCAACGAGCAAATCCCGGCGTTCTGCAGGAACTGCCTGGAGAACCGGATCGGAGCTAAGGTGTGTGCCCGGAAGGTAGGCGCGGGTGTAAAGACGTTCGAGGATGCCACGGGCAAAAAGCCCGATCTTGAAGTGCGGGGCTTCGTCCTTAAAAGCGCCTGGCACCAGGGTGGTGAAGGTGGCTTCGCCGTTGGCATTTGCCATTGCGCGGCCCAAGCCTCGAAATCCATCCACGGTGGCAGGCTCGGTGCGGCTGGGATCTAGATCGGAGTTATGAACGCCGTCAGGGCCTGCTTGCCACAGTTCAAACATTGCGTCGGCGATGGGGTCGCCATTGCCATCGGTGGCGGAAACCGTGAGCTTAATAGCGCCTTCCGCATCTGGGGCAACGAGGTATTCTGCACCTTCAAGCGTTAAGCCGATGTGGACGTAGGGGCCGACCGTCTGAGATGGAGTAATGCCAAATTCGGCTTCGTTTTGATCCACGATGGTGGTTTGCTCGTAGCGGAACTCGCCGTTTTTTCCAGTGTCAATCATGGTTTCTGCCTTACTCAAACGGGGTGGCGTTGCGGCCACGCAGGACAATGTCGAACTTATAACCAAGGGCAAAGTTCTCACGGGTTTCGTCATAATCGAAGGTGGCGATCATGCGTTCGCGGGCACCAGCAGGTACGGCGTTGTAGATCGGATCCTGGAAAAACAGCGGATCATTGGGGAAATACATCTGCGTGACCAGGCGCTCAGTGAACTGACGTCCATAAAGGGAGAAGTGAATGTGCGCTGGACGCCAGGCGTTGTGGTGATTGCCCCATGGGTAGTTGCCCGGCATAACGGTCCAAAAATGGTAGTGGCCGTCTTTGTCGGTGAGGGTGCGGGCAACGCCGTTGAAGTGTGGATCCAGAGGTGCTGGCCAGGAATCATTCTTGTGACGGTAACGGCCTGCCGCGTTGGCCTGCCAGGCCTCGACGAGGGTGTGTGGAACGGGCTTGCCATCAAATCCGAGTACTCGACCGTGTACAAAGATGCGCTGGCCGATCGCTTCTCCACCGTTGACACGGGTCATATCATTGTCAACGTCCCCTAAATCGCGTTCGCCAAATACCGGGCCGGTGGACTCTCCCAGGCGGCTCGGAACCATGATGAGGTCATTGCTCGGATTGCGCTTAATGGTGGTTCGGTACTCCGGGAAGTGCAACGGAGCGAATTCGCCTCCTACCGGAGCGAAGTGTGGAATCTCCATATGAAGCCTTTCTACTCAAGTGATATACCTCTCAAAGTAGGTGCCATTGAGTGCCAGGACAAGCTGTTCGCGCTTCGAACATACGGCGGCGGTTTTATTGTTTCCCCACCTGCACAAACCTCGATACCCAGGGGTTAACCAAGGGGTGTGTATAAGGGATTAACCATCCTTGCGTTCCAGAGAATTGCGCAAGCGCTTGAGGCTTGCCTCCATGCGAGCCGCCAGGGTTTGACCCCACTGCCCGGTCGGCATTTCCTGAGCCAGAGGTCCACTCGGCTCGGTCACCACCGGCCGATTTGCCGGTCCGATCCAAGTGACCCGCCCCATCACATCAATGGCCGCCTTTACCCGTTTGTCAGTTTTCATATTGTGATGATGGGAGCAAAGGCATTGCAGATTCCACATCACCGTAAGACCGCCCTCTCCAAAAGGAATCACATGGTCAATCTGACAATTTTGGGCTGAGACCGTGCAGCCCGGGTGCCGGCAGGTTCCATCCCTGGCCATGACATAAAGCTTAAGCAAGGGACTGGGGGTGTAACCGTTTTCAACTCGCAGTGCCACGGCGTCCATATCTATAGTGCGGGACTTCATCTCCCCCAGCTTGCGGGATTCCTCCTGGGACAAAAATCCAGCTCCTGGCAGCCATGACACCCCTCCCACTAAAGGAGTGAAAAGATGCTGCACCACCTTCACCGCGGTCTTTTGTTCCAGGAAATCCATAAAGGCATCGGCCAGCGAGCCGCCCTTTATTTTGAGGGCTTCTAGAGCTTTTTGGAAGCGCTGCCCACTCACCCCGTCAAAATCTCCACTAAAGTAGGTGCGCCCCTCGCTATGGCGGAATATTAGAGAGCGCTCCTCCCCGCTCAACCCCTTCTTCTTGCCAGTGAAATTGGGATCCAGCTCTTTAATCCATTTGGTAATAAGCCCAGCCAGGGCGGAAGCCTCCATAAGAATCTGACCAGGAACCCGAGGACTCAGTTTTTCTGCTATTCGACGGTCGAGCTCTGGCCACAGATCTTCCCCAGCTTGCTTCACTGCCTGCATAATGCGAGCCAGGTATGGGATTCGAATATGGAAATGAGTTTCCACCACAATCCGCAGAATGGGCAGGCTGTTGAGCGCCCAGATGGCATCGATAGCCTGAGCTATAAAGCGCCTCGATTCCCCGGTGATGGATTTGAGTTCCATCACTAAAGAACTGGCATCCACCGAGGGATCATCAATTAAGATGCTCCAGCGTTGGATTTCCATTTGCGCTAGTTGGAAGTTGATTTTGCTTTCCGGATGACCTGGATCTTGGTGTGAAAAGTACGCCATTTTTGACGCCCCCTAAGTTTCAATACCCCACATTGACTTCTATATACATCCTACTTCTAAGGTGGTACACAAACAATAGTTCGACCAAACAAATGTGCTAATTTTGGGCAAAAAGTTAAGGCCCCACCAGGTGGTGGAGCCTTAAGGATTAGCCCTTGAAGTAGTACTCAAGGGCATTAGGGTGCTTTGCCAGTGGAGTGATCTTGACGTCCATGTACTTAAACATCGGGAAACCGCTGAGAATGCTATGAAGCTCATCATGATCATCAACATCAAAGATGGAGTAGTTGGCATATTCGCCAACAACTCGCCAAATAGCCTTCATAATTCCACGAGACTGCAGGTCAGAAGAATAGGCCTTTTCCTTCACCTGGAAATCAGCCATAACTTCTGCATCCATGGATTCTGGGAAATGTACGTCCATACGTGCCAAAAACAGCATTTTTACTCCTAATTATTACTTGCGGGTGTAGAAGTCGACCTTGTCCAAATCAATATCTACGCCAAGGCCAGGGCCCTGCGGGATTGCAACTTGGCCATCTTTGTACTCAAATTCCTGGACAACATAGGTGTCCTTGAGCAATTGTGGACCAAATAGTTCGGTGCCGAAGGAAATCGCCTTGGTAGAGGCTGCAAATTGGAGAGAAGCAGCGGTACCAATTGGTCCTTCAAGGCTGGTTGCGCCGTGGCAAGCCAGGCCGCCAGCCTCGGCAATAGCGGCAATCTTCTTGGACTCCAAAAGTCCGCCATGCTTAGTGGTCTTCAATGCAATAACGTCTGCAGCCTGTGCCTTAACCACTGCCAATGCCTCAGCTGGGGTCCAGACGGACTCATCAGCCATCACGGATACATTGGTGCGACGGGTAATTTCGCGCAGGGTCTCAAGATCATCCGCAGGGGTTGGCTGCTCAAAAAGCTCCACCCCAGCTTCCGCCAGAATTGGTAGGTAGTGCAGCGCGGTACGACGATCCCAACGAGCATTGATATCAATGCGGATGGAAACCTTGTCGCCTACCTCGCGGGTAAGTTCAGCAACACGGCGGGTGTCTTCGGCAGGATCGCCGGCACCCATCTTGAGCTTGAAGGACTTGTTACCAAATTCCTCAATGCGCTCCTCGATTTCAGCAACTGCCACGTCTAGCGGCAGCACGCCCAGCGCCCAGGTCACGTCGACCTTGTCGCGAACGGTACCGCCCAGCAGGTCACGGACTGGGATATCAAGGCTCCGCGCCCAGGCATCATGCATTGCGACGTCCACTGCGGCCTTTGCGTACCGGCCGCGCGCAACGACGCGCTCCAGGTCAGCCATGATCCCTGCAAGCTCAGAGACCCTACGGCCCTGAAGCACCGGGGCGAGGTAGCCGTCGACAAGCGCCTTCATAGTTTCCACGGACTCGCCACCCCACCACGGACCGCCAGGCACTACGCCCTCACCGTATCCCATAATGCCGTTTTCTAGGTGCACACTGACGAGGAGGATGTGCTGTTCGGTGGAGACAGTGGTGGCGAAGCCATGGGGACGAATGAGGGGAACGTCGAGAATTCGGGATTCAACTTTAGTGATTTTTAGACCAGACATGAAGCTTTCCTTTACGTATGAAAAGTCCCGTCACCAAAAGGTGATCGGGACTCTAATTGAGCTATCAGAGGTCAAGGGAAGACTAGTCTTCCTTGTCCAGAACGAATGGGTAGTGAACGCGGTTACTGGTCTCGCCAACTTCTGGGTTCAGGATGAGCTCTGGCTTAACAGCGGTTGCAACGTCGTTATCCACGTACTCGCCACCGTCGAAGTAAAGCTGGGTGGTGATGGTGCGGTAGCCAGGGTGGGAAACGCGCAGGTGCAGGTGAGCTGGGCGCCATGGGTGTCCACCGTAGGACTCGATGAACCAGCCGGTTGGGCCGTCGTGAGGAATCTTGTAAGGAGCAGGCTGCAGGGTCTTGATGTTGTAGCGACCCTCTTCGTCGGTGACGATGGTGCCACGGAGGTTCCACTCAGGCAGGCCTGGTGCGAACTGGGAGTAGTAGCCATCCTCATCTGCGTGCCACAGCTCGATCTCAGCACCGCCGAGGCCGTTGCCCTCGAGGTCGGTAACCTGACCCTCGAAGAACAGTGGGGTGCAAGCCTTGTCCTTGTCACGCATTGGCATTTCGGCATTCCAAGGAAGCTTTGGAGAGTTCTGTACGTAGTAAGGACCCTCGATGGAACCCTTGGTGCCGGTGTAGTCGTGGCGGTTGTAGTTGATCTCTTCGATCTCGTGCTCAACGAAGACGTCGAGCCATAGTGGCCACTCGCCGTACTCTCCAACGTCGATCATCCACTGCTTGAGGACGTTGTACTCCTCGTAGGTGACCTCGTGCTTGTGAGCTACCTCAGCAATTGCAGCAAGCAGATCGGTGTAGATCGCATTCGCACGCTCCTTGGAGGTGTCGGAAGATACGCGATTTGCCTTGAACTTGTCAGTTGCCTTGTTGCCTGAGTCGTGGGCAGTTGGATCAACAGTCTGATCAACAGAGGTCATGTCATGCTCCTAAATACAGAGGGTGATGAGAAGGGAGTAAATACATCAATCCCCCTAAATTGGGGGGGTGATTCTTGGACCAGTTCTTCAGCGGGAACTCAACGAATATTCGCTGTGATCCGATCAACTGGATAACACCACTGTGGTCTGATTCATGAAAAACGTCAACACCTCAAAAATTCGGTTTTTCGTCTTTTGGTGGCATTTTTGGACAATTTATACAAAAATTGCAGGTAGATTCCCATTTCACCCCTGAAAATTCCACACTGCGAACGTAACCCCCCGAATAAACCCTAGGTATTCCCCTAATGTGATTCAGCCCATTTTTCAGGCATTGTTGGTGTTACGCCACCAGCAAGGCTCTTGCGGTCTTGCAAAAGTCACTTAGCGCTCTAAAGCCCGAACCAAACATGACAGCCGGTTGGCACTCCCTATTCAAAGACAGACCACGGAGGTTTCCAATGTCCACACCTATCGAGAACCTTGATAACGTTCAACAAGTTTTGGACGATGCACTCGAGGACCGCCCAGAAGAAGGCATTGTCCGTGTGAACCGCAATATCTTCACCGACCCAGAGATCTTCGAGCTGGAGATGCGTCACATCTTTGAAGGTAACTGGATCTACCTGGCACATGAGTCCCAGATCCCGAACCCAGGTGACTACTTCACCACCTACATCGGCCGTCAGCCTATCGTGATCACCCGCTCCAAGGATGGCACCCTCAACTGCCTCATCAACGCTTGCTCCCACCGTGGCGCAATGTTGTGCCGTCGTAAGACCGACAACCGCACCACTCTGACCTGCCCATTCCACGGATGGACCTTCAGCAACGATGGTGCGCTCATCAAGGTTAAGGATGAGAAGGAAGGCGCCTACCCAGAGAACTTCCGCAAGGAAGGCTCCCACGATCTGCGCCGCGTTCCTAAGTTCGAGTCCTACCGTGGCTTCCTCTTCGGCTCCCTTAACCCAGACGTAGTTTCCCTGGAAGAGCACCTCGGCGATACCCGCACTGTTATTGACATGCTGGTTGATCAGTCCCCAGAAGGCTTGGAAGTTCTGCGCGGTTCCTCCACCTACACCTATGACGGAAACTGGAAGCTGCAGACCGAAAATGGTGCAGACGGCTACCACGTTTCCTCCACCCACTGGAACTATGCAGCAACCACCTCCCGTCGCGGCACCGGCGAGTCCGCCAACGAAACCAAGGCAATGGACGCCGGCACCTGGGGCAAGCAGGGTGGCGGATACTTCTCCTACCCTTATGGCCACATGCTGCTGTGGATGTGGTGGGGCAACCCAGAGGATCGTCCACTCTACAAGCACCGCGAAGACTTCAAGCAGCAGTTCGGTGAGGAAAAGGGCGAGTTCATGGTGGGTGCATCCCGCAACCTCTGCCTCTACCCCAACGTTTACCTGATGGACCAGTTCTCCTCTCAGATCCGCCATTTCCGTCCAATCTCCGTTGACCAGACTGAAGTCACCATCTACTGCATCGCTCCAAAGGGCGAGTCCGCAGAGGCACGTGCAAACCGCATCCGCCAGTACGAGGACTTCTTCAACGCAACCGGTATGGCTACCCCAGATGACCTGGAAGAGTTCCGCTCCTGCCAGAAGACCTACCAGGCAACCGCATTCCCTTGGAATGACATGACCCGCGGTCTCGGCCACCAGGTTGAGGGACCAAATGAAGTTGCTAAGGGTCTGGGCATGACCGAGGTTCTTTCCTCCGGTGCTCGTACCGAAGATGAAGGTCTCTACCCAATTCAGCACGCTTATTGGCATGAACTAATGCAGGCTGCTGTAAACAAGCAGAGCATCAAGGAAAAAGAGCAGGCTGATGATCTTGCAACCGTTGCGGCAACTGTTGCTGCTGCTCAGAAGCGCGAAGAAGCTAAGGCAGCAGCCAAGTCTTCTGACGCAGAGCCCCGTCGTCGTCGCCGTACCCGCTAATCGTCGAAAAGCATCTTTTTAAGGAGAAAAGTTCATGACCGCTGCAATTTCCACCATCACCCGTTCTGAGATCGAAGATTTCCTTTACTACGAAGCCCGCCTGCTCGACGACCGCAAGTTCGAAGAGTGGATCCAGTGCTACCGCGAGGACGCAGAATTCTGGATGCCAGCTTGGGATGACAATGGTGAGCTCACTGAAAACCCACAGACCGAGATCTCTTTGATCTACTACCCAAACCGTGGTGGTCTAGAAGACCGCGTATTCCGTATTCGCACCGAGCGTTCCTCCTCCACCTCCCTGCCTGAGCCACGCACCGGCCACAACACCACCAATGTTGAAATCCTGGAGCGTCGCGACGGTGAAGTTGATATCCGCTTCAACTGGATCACCTTCTACTACCGCTACAACACCACCGATACCTACTTCGGTCACACCTTCATGACCCTTGATGTTTCCGGCGAAACTCCAAAGATCCTGAAGAAGAAGGTCGTTCTGGCTAACGACTACATCCACCACATCGTCGACATCTACCACGTCTAGGAGGCTCCCATATGTCACACCAAGTTGCTCTTGCCTTCGAAGACGGAATCACCCGCTTCATTGATTGCGAAGAAGACCAAACCGTTGCCGATGCCGCTTACCAAGCACGCATCAACATTCCTTTTGACTGCCGCGATGGCGCCTGCGGAACCTGTAAAGCATTCTGCGAGTCCGGTGACTTCGACGAAGGCGACTACATTGATGACGCTCTCTCCGAGGACGAAGCTGCAGAAGGCTACTGCCTGCCTTGCCAGATGACTCCAAAGACTGACCTCATCCTGCAGATTGCTACCACCTCTGTGTTGGCGAAGACCGGCGCTTCCTCCTTCGCTGGAGAGCTCAAGGAAATCAAGCGTTTCTCTGAGTCCACCATTGGTATTGAGATTGAGCTGGAGGATCGCCAGAACCTGGCCTTTTTGCCTGGTCAGTACATGAACATCCTGGTTCCTGGCTCTGAGCAGACCCGTTCTTACTCCTTCTCCTCCTCCACCGAGTCCGATCGTGTGCAGTTCTTGGTTAAGGTCACCCCGGGTGGCCTCATGACCACCTACCTCACCGAGAACGCAAAGGTTGGCGATAAGCTCACCCTGACCGGCCCTATGGGATCCTTCTTCCTGCGTGAGCCAGTGCGCCCAATTCTGCTGCTTGCTGGCGGTACCGGCCTGGCTCCTATCCTGGCCATCCTGGAGAAACTTGCCCTCGACGAGCAGCTCGACGTTCCAATCCGCCTGGTTTATGGTGCAAACTTCACCCACGACTTGGTTGAGCTGGATCGCCTCGATGCGTTCAAGGAGAAGTTCGACTTCGATTACATCACCGTCCTCTCCGACAAGGACACCGAGCACCCACGCAAGGGCTACGTTCCTGCACACCTAACTGGCGAATATGAGCCAGATGAGGATACCGACGTTTACCTCTGCGGTCCTCCTCCAATGGTCGAGGCAGTGCGTCAGTTCTTGGCCTCCCTCGAGAACCCACCACTGGACTTCTACTACGAGAAATTCACCTCCGCAGCAGCTCCTGCAGCTGGCCGCCCCGAGGTCACCGTGGAATCTGAGGAGCCTCGTGAGGACTTCAACCTGGTTGAGGTTTCCACCCCAGGTATGTCCACCGGTGAGGTCCACGCTTCCTCCACTCAGCTGCAGGCTCGCATGGCCTTGGAGCTTGGTGCTTTGGAATTGGCTATGCACAAGCTCGCAGATCGCGATATTGAGCGTTTCCGCAACTTGGCAGAGCTCACTAATTCCTACATCGACGGCGACAAAATCCTTGACGCTGAGAAGTTCACCGAGGCCAACGCTGATTTCCACGAGTTCCTCTTCCGCCGCGCGGACAACGAGGCACTCATGGCGGCCTACCAGAACCTTGAGGTTGTTAAAGAGATGAAGGCTGCCCTTCCGGGCGCCGAGTGGATTGAGCCAGCAATTGCCACTGAGCACCTGGCGCTTGTCGACGCCGTGGCTCAGCGTGATCTAGAGGCTGCGCGTGCCATTATTTGTGAACACGCGGACCACGGCATCTCTACCATGACCAAGGCAACCGAAAAATGAGCGCACCGGTAGGAAAAGGTATTTCTGAAAAGCCTTCACACATCACCGCGGAGCGTTTTTATGGTCAAGGTGTTGTAGTCACCGGCGCTGCTCAAGGCATCGGCATGGCTGTGGCACATCGTATTGCCCATGAAGATGGCAACTTGGTATTGGTGGATCGCTCTCCCCTAGTGCATGAGGTTGCAGAACAGCTGCAAAATGCTGGAGCTGGCACCGTAACCTCCTTCGTTGCCGATCTGGAGACCTTCGAGGGCGCAACCTCCTCCCTGGAGTTTGCTGAGCAAAACCTCAAGCATCTCGACGTAGTGATCAACAATGTCGGAGGCACCATTTGGGCGAAGCCTTATCAGGAATACACCGAGGAAGAGATCACTAAGGAGATCAACCGTAGTCTCTTCCCAACCTTGTGGATGTGTCGTGCGGCCTTGCCGATCCTCATCCGCAATGGCGGTGGCACCATTGTCAATGTTTCTTCCATTGCAACTGGTGGCATCAACCGAGTTCCTTATGCAGCTGCAAAGGGTGGTGTTAATGGCATTGTTTCCGCCTTGGCACACGAAGCTGCACCGCATAAGGTTCGCGTGGTCGCCACCGCTCCCGGTGGCACCTTGGCTCCAGAGCGTGCGGTCAAGCGCGGTCCAGGACCAGAGGGTGAGCAAGAGGAAAAGTGGTATCAGCAGATTGTGGATCAGACCATTGATTCCAGCCTGATGAAGCGCTACGGCACTTTGGAGGAGCAGGCTGCTCCAATTTGCTTCCTCGCATCTGAAGAAGCTTCCTATATCACTGGCTCAGTTTTGCCAGTGGGTGGTGGCGACCAGGGTTAACCCTAAACAACATTGAGGGATTCCTAGCTGTTTTAGCAGCTAGGAATCCCTTTTTGTATTAGAATCTGAATATGGTTGCTTCAGTTCCTTTTACTCCCTCTTCTTCCCAAACCTTTTTGCCTCGCGCATCCATCGTGCTCCAAGAAATTAGCACCTTGATCTCGCGCCTCCCGGAAGGGGAAGGAAAGCTCTTCCACATCAGTGGCCAAGCAGGCGCAGGTAAAACGGAATTTGGTATGCAGCTCTCGGAAGCTCTCCAGGGTTGGACCGTTGTCAGGGTCACGGCCCTTTCCTGGTTGAAGAGCAGCCAAAGAAATTTGCTCAACCACATTGCACATAAGTTGGGTGCGCATTCAGCAAACTCCATCCGCGGCATTATTGACCGCCGCGATGCCGCCACCGTGGTCATTATCGACGACGTCCACTGGGCCGATACTGAATCTTTGCAAAAGCTCATCGAGTTTGCCATGCGTATGGTTTCCGGGCGTTTTGTCCTCATTTTGGTCGGCCTTGATAATGAGGAATTGGTTTTCCCCGACGCTTCCGTCTCTTTGCCAGAAATTGCCGACGCCTCTTTTGTACTGCCACCGATGAGCATTGAGGAAATCCGCCAGTTAGTCCTCACCACTGTCCGCGGCCGCATTAGCGCTGGCACCGCCACCGATATCCAACGCATTACCGGCGGTGTCTATGGGCGCGTCCGTGAGGTACTTTTTGCAGAATCCCCTGATCACTGGAAAGACCCCGACCCCAATGTGCCCATTCCCCAAAGCTGGTGGGCAAATCTTCGACGCCGCCTCAGCAACTCCCCTGAGGAACTTTGGCAGGTGCTGTTGGCCGTGGCTGTTTTGCCAGCCGGTGGAACCATTGATTTGATTAAGCTCCTGGGCAACGACCCCACCGGCGAATTATGTGATCTTGCTATTCGCTCAGGATTCTTGCGGGTACTGCCCTCCGATGGAGCACCCCGCCTGGATTTGGTCTACCCCATGGACCGCGCAGTCCTTCAATCCCGAACCCCCATGAATACGCTTTCAGAATTACATCTTCGCGCCGCTGATTATTATCAGCTGTGGGATCAGGTAGATGAGTCTTTACAACATCAAGCTTTTGCCGCCCTAGTACCCGATAATCCAGCAGTGCGTGCACTGGCCCAGCGCGGATATGAGTTGGGCCGCGCCGGCCACTGGATGGAAGCAGCCCATGCACTTTCTTTGGCAGCCAATCGCACGGCTCGCAATGAAGAAGCCAATAAGTACATGCTTGAATCGATTGATTCGCTAATCGCCGCAGCGGACCTTCCCCAGGCTCGCATCCGCGCCGCCACCCTCGACCTCGGAGAGCAAGGAATTCAGCAGGATTCCATGCTGGGATATTTGGCCATCCACGAAGGCCGCCAATCAGAAGCCCGCAGCCACCTCGAACGCACGGCCAAAGAAATTTTGAAGCAGGACCCGGTCGACCCAATCCACGGTCCCCGCTTGGCGCAGCGCAAGGTGCTGCTCAATCTGGTGGACTGGCGTCCGGAAGAACTGTTGACCTGGGCCGAGCGCGCCGTTGCCTGGGGTGAAAACGATGCTGGCGAAAAGATTGAGGCGCAGTCAATTTCACTAATTGGTCAATCAATTATGGATGGCAAACTTCCTGAGGATAAGCCCATTCCAGGTGAGACCACTTTGCATGCCCAACGTCGCCATATGGCTATGGGTTGGCTCTCGATGGTTCACGATGATCCAGTAACAGCACGCCAAAAATTGGAGCGTCGTACCTTTATTAGCGGTTCCGAGCGCATTAGCTTGTGGCAGGACGGCTGGCTAGCACGTTCCCAACTCCTCTTAGGTGAATGGGAATCTGCAGCTCGTACCGTGGAAATCGGCCTTGCCCGCGCTGAGCAATTTGGCATTAAATTCCTAGAGCCCCTGCTGTTGTGGACTGGCGCCACAGTGGCAACCGCACGTGGCTACCAAGATCTGGCGCAGTCCTATCTCCGCAGGCTTTCCACTGATCAGGACTCTTTTATTATCCAGTCCATGCCCTCTGCCATGTGTCGCATGTGGGTGTATTCCCAGCGCAGCGAAATGGCCGGAGCGATGGTGGCGGGCAGCAACCTGGAAAAGCTAGGCTCACAGAAATATGTCAATGCCCCTGGCTTCTGGCCGTGGCAGGACTTGCACGCCATCCATTTGATCCGCATGGGCGAAACCCACAAAGCGGAGCTCCTAGTAGAGCAGACCCGCGATGAAATTAAGAACTCCGACATCATGTCCGTCCATGCCAAGCTGGCAGTGCCTGAGGCAATGCTGTTAAGTTACCGTGGGGAGGCCAAAAGGGGTTTTAAGCTTTTCGACGACGCCCTCGACATGCTTACACCCTTAACACTTCCCTATTATCGTGCACGCGTTAACTTCGAATACGGTCAAGCTCTTCGTCGTCAAGGCCAAAGACGCCGAGCGGATGAGCAGTTTGCCCGCGCTGCTTCTTTGTTCCAGGATATGGGCGCGCATGCCCTGGTGACCTTCGCCAATCGTGAAAGGCGCGTGGGTGGCTTGGGGCAAAGAAATGAGCAGGCCGGCGGCCTAACGCCGCAAGAGTTTGAAATTGCGCAGTTGGTTTCCGCAGGGCATTCCAATAGGGAGGTTGCGATGGAATTGTTCCTATCCCCTAAAACTGTGGAATATCACCTGACTCGGGTGTATAAAAAGCTCGGAATCCGCAATCGAATGGAGCTGGTAGAGGCCCTAAATAAGTATTCTCACCTCGCCTAACTGGGCTTTTAGGATCGCACAAGTACCCCCTAGAAGTGTTTAGGGCGTTCCCTAGTTTCAGCATTTTTGAAATGCGGATTAAATGTGAAGCACATCACCGGCAGGTAGATGAAAGCTATCAATTCACATTACCAAGGAGAACCTTGTGGCTACCTCAACTTCAAACGGCTGGCATAGCGCTAAGCACCGTGCCACTGTCTATATGATCCTAGCGGTCGTTGGCATTTCCATCCTTTTCGACGGCTACGACCTCGTCATCTACGGCGCAGTTTTGTCCACCTTGCTCGAAGATCCATCTCAAATTGGTCAACTTAGCCCAGCGGTGGCCGGTACCCTCGGCTCCTACGCAATGATCGGCGTGATGATCGGCGCCCTTTCCGCTGGTGCTGTCGCTGACCGCCTTGGTCGCCGCAAGGTTATGCTCACCGCAATCGCATGGTTCTCCATCGGCATGGCACTCACCGCAATGTCCACCTCAGTTGCGATGTTTGGTTTCCTCCGCTTCCTCACCGGCCTGGGCGTCGGCATGATCGTTGCCACCGGTGGCGCAGTTATTGCAGAGTTCGCTCCAGCAAATCGTCGCAACCTCTTCAACGCGATCGTTTACTCCGGCGTACCGGCCGGCGGCGTGATGGCTTCCCTCCTGGCTCTTGTCCTCCAAGGCCACATCGGCTGGCGCGGACTCTTCTTCATCGGCGCTTCCCCCCTGCTGTTCCTGCTGCCAATGGCATTCTTCTTCCTCCCAGAGTCTCCTCGCTGGCTCACCGCTCGTGGCCGCGCCGCTGATGCCCATGCACTCTGCGCTCGCTATGGACTTCCTGCCGAGCAGTTTGTGGTGGAAAATGTGGTTACCTCAGCTGGTGTACCAGCTAAGACCGGCTTCGCTGGAATCTTCTCCTCCAAGTACATCATGGGTACCATCCTCATCGGTGCTATGAGCTTCATCGGCCTGCTCTCCACCTACGGCCTGAACACCTGGCTGCCAAAGATCATGCAGGCCAATGGCGCGACCTCCCACGATTCCCTCTACTCCCTGCTCTTCCTCAACGGTGGCGCTGTGGTTGGTGGCTTGATCGCTTCCTGGTTTGCTGACAAGATCGGGGCCAAGACCATCATCACCACTACCTTTACGCTGGCTGCACTGTGCCTTGGCACCCTGCCATTCATCTCCTTTTGGTCGCTCATGTACACCGCTATCGCACTGGCTGGTATCGGCGTACTGGGTACCCAGGTTCTTACCTACGGCCTGACCTCCAACTTCTTCGGAACTGAGTGCCGCGCCGCAGGTGTTGCATGGTGTGCCGGCTTCGGTCGCCTGGGTGGTATCGCTGGACCTGCCATCGGTGGTCTTATCATCGGCGCAGGCTTCGGACCTACCTCCGCATTCTTCCTCTTCGCTGGAGCCGCTGTGGTCGGTGCAATCTGCACCTCCCTGATCCCACGCTCACCAGCAGAAGCTGAAGTAAAGATCGTCGAGGAGCCACTGGCTCGCATCTAAAATCTGCCGCAAATCGCGAAGCTATTTATAGCTTCCCCTTTTTGCGTTAAACCCCTAAAAGAATTGGAGTACAACTATGGCCAGCTCGCTTCTATTGGCAGTCGAGTCTCCTCAGCTCCCCCGCCCTACCCTTGCTGAAATTCGCCGAGATCTCACCCCTCAAGAGATCGGCAATGGATTAGTAGCCCTTATTTTCTCCGCCTCCGGCCCAATCGCTGTTATTTTGGCTGCAGCAGCTGCGGGAAATCTCAGCCCCGATCAAACCTCCTCCTGGATTTTTGGTGCCTTTTTAGGGAATGGACTACTCACCCTATTCCTTACTTATATGTACCGCAGCCCCCAAGCCTATTTTTGGACTATTCCCGGCACTGTCATTGTGGGCGATGCCCTCACTCACTTGAGTTTCGCTGAGGTTATCGGCGCCTATCTAATGACCGGCGTGGTAGTTTTCCTGCTGGGTTGGACCGGACTTATTGGTCGCATTATGTCTGCGCTACCACCCACCATTGTGATGGCCATGGTTGCAGGAATTTTCCTCAGATTTGGCCTGCAGCTTATTGAAGCCAGTGTCTCGGATCCGCTGATCGCAATTTCCATGATTGTGGTTTTTGTGACTCTAAGTTTTAATCCCCGCATCGCCAGTTTCGCTCCGCCGGTGGCAGTAGCTGCAGTTGTGGGCACTTTGATTGCCGTGGTGTCTGGGCGCCTGGCACCAGGAATTTTAGACAATGGCATAATGGCCAAACCGGTTTTTACCGCTCCAGAATTTTCACTTTCAGCCATGATGGAACTAGTTATTCCCCTGGCCATAACAGTAGTGATTGTGCAAAATGGGCAGGGCATCGCGGTGTTGCGCGCAGCTGGCCACAAGCCAGGAGTTAATTTAGCAGCAGCAGCCTCAGGATTATGGTCTTTGCCGATGGCGCTGATCGGAAATGTTTCTACCTGCCTCACCGGCCCCACCAATGCACTCATTGTGTATAGCCAAAAGGCAGAGCGTCACTATACCGCGGCGATGGTAACTGCCATGGGGGCGATTACCGTGGGACTCTTCTCCCCTACTTTTGTGGGCTTTATGTTGGCTATGCCCGTGTCTTTTATTTCTGCATTGGCCGGCATTGCCATGCTTACCCCTTTGAAAAATGCTTTTATTGCAGGGTTTTCTGGAGCCTATTCCACAGGAGCATTGGTGTGCTTCCTGGTTACCGTTTCAGAACTCAATATTTTAGGAATTACTGCACCATTCTGGGGCATTGTTTTTGGCTGCCTCATTGGTTGGCTGCTTGACAAAAAACGCACCTAAAAAGGCACAAGAAAAGGCCAGACCCGTTTGGGTCTGGCCTTCTTTGTTTTAATTAGCGGCTGAGCTTGCGGTAATCAAAGACCTGGTCAGCGATACCGTACTCAACTGCTTCTTCAGCGGTGAGGATCTTATCGCGATCGGTGTCAATGCGAACCTGCTCTGGGGTACGGCCGGTGTGGAAAGCCAAGGTGGTTTCCATGAGGCGGCGCATACGCTCAATTTCAGCAGCCTGGATCTCCAGGTCAGAAACCTGACCCTGGGTGCCCTGAGTCGCTGGCTGGTGAATCAGCACGCGGGAGTTTGGCAAAACTGCACGCTTGCCAGGAGCACCTGCGGCGAGCAGCACGGCAGCTGCAGAAGCAGCCTGGCCAAGGCAGACAGTCTGAACGTCTGGGCGGACATACTGCATGGTGTCATAAATTGCCATCAACGCGGTGAAAGAGCCACCTGGAGAGTTGATGTAGAGGGTGATGTCACGATCTGGGTCCATTCCCTCAAGCACCAGCAGCTGCGCCATGATGTCATTTGCAGAGGTGTCGTCTACCTGGGTACCCAGGAAGATGATGCGCTCTTCAAAAAGCTTGGCATAGGGGTTGGTCTCTTTGGTGCCGTATGCAGACTGCTCAATAAAAGATGGCAGCACATAACGTGAGGATGGCATTTGGAATCCGTTGCTCATTTAATTTTCTCCTTAATGTTTCCGTGCGCCTAGTTGCTGATTGGGCCTTCAGCGAGGGTGATTACGTGGTCAACGATGCCGTAATCCTTAGCCTCCTGAGCGGTGAACCAGCGGTCGCGGTCAGAGTCTAGGGTGACCTTCTCGACAGTCTGGCCGGTGTGCTCTGCAATAAGCTGCGCCATTTCCTTCTTGGTCTGCGCAAATTGCTGAGCCTGAATTGCAATGTCAGAAGCGGTACCACCAACGCCAGCGGAAGGCTGGTGCATCATGATGCGAGCATGTGGAAGGGCGTAACGCTTGCCCTTGGTACCACCGGAGAGCAGGAACTGACCCATGGAAGCTGCCAGGCCCATGCCGTAGGTGGCAATATCGCAAGGTGAGTACTTCATGGTGTCATAAATTGCCATACCAGCGGTGACGGAACCACCGGGAGAGTTAATGTAGAGGGAAATATCGCGGGTAGGATCCTCAGCGGACAGCAGCAGGATCTGGGCGCACAGCTTGTTCGCAATCTCATCGTCTACCTGGCTACCCAGGAAAATGATGCGCTCACGCAGCAGGCGATCGTAGATGTCGCCGCCGAAACCAGCTCCACCAGGTCCTGTCATCTGAATATCGCTCATGAAATCTGTCAACTCCTATAGTCCTTTAGTTTGTTCAGGGTTCATCTAGTTCAATGTCACCAGACTACCCCTCTATTTCCATCAGACCCCCTATGTTCGCTGACAGCGTTTGCAGGGGGAGAAAAAATAAAAAATAACGCTTTTCGACGCCGTGTTTTTGCGTCGAAAAGCGTTATTTAGGTGCTTTTATTTAAGCTTCGGTCTCTTCGACCTCTTCTTCGCCGAAGTACTGCTTAGGGTCAACCTCGTTGCCCTCGGAGTCCTTCACGTTTACGCGGCAGATTGCCTGAGCAAGTGCCTTGCCACGGCGAACGTCTGCAAAGAGGTTAGCGATCTGACCGGACTGCTGCAGCTGAGCAATGAACTGGTTTGGATCCATTCCATAGGACTGTGCAGTGAAGAGGATGTGATCGGTGAGTTCCTGCTGGGAAACCTCAGGCTCTTCGGTCTCAGCCAAAACGTCAAGGAAGAGCTGGGTGCGAACAGCCTTCTCAGCATCCTCGCGGTTCTGCTTCTCGAAGTCCTCGCGGGTGGTGCCGGTGGACTCAAGGAAGGAGTTAAGAGCAGCATCGTCGTGTGCAAGCTGGCCAAGCAGCTGGTGCAGCTGAGAGTGTGCCTGCTCTTCAACGATGGACTCTGGAAGAGCGAACTCAGCCTCAGCCAAAGCAGCCTTCAGAACCTCATCGCGGATTGCAGCGGCCTGCTCGTTCTTGAGCTTTGCCTCTACATCGCCAACGGTAGACTCACGGAGCTCCTCGATGGTGTCGAACTCGGAAGCGAGCTGTGCAAACTCGTCGTCCAGTTCAGGAAGCTCGCGCTGCTTGGTTGCGGTGATCTCAACCTTAACCAGAGCTTCCTTGCCCTGGTACTCGCCGGAAGCAAGTTCGGTGGTGAACTCTGCGGTGTCACCCTTCTTCAGGCCGGTAAGAGCCTTGTCGAGTCCGTCGATGAGATCTTCGGAGCCAATTTCGTAGGAAAGACCCTCGGTGGAAGCCTCTTCAATGGTCTCGCCATCGATGGAAGCCTCAAGGTTGATGGTGACGAACTCACCCTTCTTCAACTTGTGGTTGTGATCCTTCAAGGTGGAGAAACGGGAACGCAGGTTGTCGAGCTCTGCGTTGACGGCTTCTTCGTCAGCCTTGATTGCTGGAACCTCAACGTTGATCTCTTCAAAGTTAGGAAGGTCGAACTCTGGGCGAACGTCAACCTCAGCGGTGAACTCAACGAGCTCGCCATCTTCGATCTTGGTGACCTCTACCTGTGGCTGTCCGATAGCCTTGATACCCTCAGCCTCAACAGCCTCGGAGTAGCGGGTAGGAAGCATGTCGTTAACAACCTGCTCCAAAACTGGGCCGCGGCCAAAGCGTGCGTCAATAAGCTGACGAGGAGCCTTACCCTTACGGAAGCCAGGAATCTGGACTTGCTGTGCCAGAGCGGCGTATGCCTGGTCGATTTCTGGCTTCAGTTCAGAAAATGGAACCTCAACGGTGATCTTTGAACGGGTGTCGCTCAGCTTCTCGACAGAACTCTTCACGAGTAAATCTCCTGGATGGTCGGATAAGAAAAGTGTATGAACTATAAAAAACAAGCCCGGTTTCCGACGATAATGCGATTTCTCGCTTCGTCCGAAACCGGGCTCGTCCTCAAGTCGGGGCGACAGGATTTGAACCTGCGACCCCCTGCTCCCAAAGCAGGTGCGCTACCAAACTGCGCCACGCCCCGATATTTAGTTGCCCCATTGGACTTGAACTACTGTACACTACAGATTCTCTTTTGAGAAACTCTGTACTGGACTTCGTTACGGTGTCCCTTGGTTCGCTTTAGAACTATACGTGCAAGACGCCAACTAGAAAAATCGCCTGGTCAGAGCCTGTTTTTCAATAAGTTTTTGGAGACATAAGGTTTCCCTGAATGCTTTGAACACTTTGTTGAAAGCAATTCCCTTCCACTGCAGCCATGTAGCCATGAATCTTTCAAGGAACGCCGGCAGCTTTAACACTGCGGTCTAATCGGTTCCCCTATTAAGCATCTTCCCTAATAAGTATTAATTGCTCCTAGAAAAATGTGCACCCTTATATCTCTTAAGGAAGTTCTGCCCGGAGACATACTTTATTGCGAGGCCCAGTCTTAGTTAGACGGCCAGATCCACAGACCCCGTCCCAGTGCAATGCCCCCCCCAGAAACCAAGAGAAAACTGGACATACAAAAATCCCCGAAGGTTAAACATTGCTCAGCAATGAACTCTTCGGGGTGATTTATTAATTTAAAAAAGTTGGAGGGAATGACGGGAATCGAACCCGCGTCATCAGCTTGGAAGGCTGAGGTAATAGCCATTATACGACATTCCCACACAAGCAATTACAGGAAAACTTGGTAACCCGTGCTTGGTACGTTGGATATAGTAGCGCAAACTTAGGAATCTTAAAAATCTGCAGGCCACAGACACGCTTTCATATCCGCAGAGACCCCCACAGACATAGAATCCCATTTTTCGCAATTAGAGAAATAGACACATATGAGAAAACTAAGAAAAAGCTAAGAAACAAAATAAATTCTCGCAGATTTGAAGCCTCAGTTATCGGTGAACCGATTCAGAAACACTCTCAAATATCCTTAAAGGGGTATTTTTTCCTAGTTTTTCCCACCCCTACGTAGCCACAAAGATTCTAAAAGAATGTGTACAAATGTACATTTAGCTGCAATTATGCCAACAAAGGCTTAGGAGGGCTTAAGGAATTCTATGAACGTTGCCAGACTTTATACCTAACTTCCGCCCAGGTATACATTAATGCGTTTCAATATAGCGCGCTCAGCGCTAATTTTTTCATCTGCTTTTTCATTTTGCCAGTTAGCTGGCAAATATAAGTATTATTTAGACAACAAAGCAATTCGTGGCGTAACCTATCTAGCTATGAAGCCAAAAATCATCGATGCCGAGACCGGCAGAGAGCTCTGGACCGCGATCGAATGCGCGGAATTTTCCGGTACCGCCCGAGGAACTTTCACCAGCTACGCCGGTCGTGGACGAGCACCAAAGCCCGTAGCAAAGCATCATGGCCTAACCTTATGGGATTCTGAGATTATTAAGGAATGGGTCGATGAGCGAGCTGCAGGTAACAAGGGATTGACCTCCATCGGAGCCGATTCCGCTGATTCCTCCCAGTCGGTCGAAAGCTAAGCTAATCACCCACTAATCCCCAACCTAGGGCCACGCATCTGCGTGGTCCTTTTTATTGCCCCCCTGGGAACTTTCTGTTACCTCTAACCGTTGCTTAATTGATAAATAGCCAAAGTCTGGAGAGCAACAATCTCTTCAAACAGATACATGAGTGAGTTGAAGATTCCGTGGAAGCACTACTCCTGATAGCAATCGTCATCG
The DNA here is from genome assembly GCF_046592015.1 of Corynebacterium callunae. Taxonomy (GTDB): domain Bacteria; phylum Actinomycetota; class Actinomycetes; order Mycobacteriales; family Mycobacteriaceae; genus Corynebacterium; species Corynebacterium callunae_A. Next base: position 81,634 of record NZ_JAWVOB010000001.1, on the reverse strand, counting down.
GTGGTGGCGTTTTTGTCGCCTCGAAGATGGGTTCAAACAATTCCAAGAAGCAAGAAGAGGCCAAGCTAGCAGATGCGCAGGCTGATGCCCGTCGCTGGATCGAACGCCTAGGTTCACAGGTCCTCACCATTGCTGGTACCGACGCAGCTTCCACTCAAGCGATTGCTGATGCTTCTGAACGCTTTAATGCTGCTTCCTCACAAATTTCTACTGCTTCCACTGTTCGTCAAGCTGAGCTAGCTCGTGAATCCGCACTCGAAGGCTTGCATTATATGAATGCAGCTCGTGAGATCATGGGTATGCCAGCAGGCCCAGAGCTTCCTCCGCTGGAGGGTCAGCGCAAGGCCGGCCGCGTTACTGAGTCCCGCACAATTGAGCAAGATGGCCGCCAGATCACTGCATCTCCAGTAGCCACGGACAATACTCCGAACTACTACCCCGGTGGTATGGTTGCTGGTCGTCCAGTTCCTGCCGGCTGGTACTCCGAGCCTTGGTGGGCCAGTGCACTGCGCACCGGCCTCTGGACCGCTGGCTCTGTCATGATGTTCTCTGCACTCTTTAACGGCATGGCAGGCGTTGGCTACTCGGCCGCTGCTTTTGAGAACGGCTATGGCGACGGCTACGAAGATGGCCTAGCCGCTGCTGAAGGTGGCGAGGGCGGCGACACCGGCGAAGTAGATGCCGGCGACACCGGTGACATGGGCGGGGACGCTGGTGGAGACGGTGGCGGATTCTTCGACGGTGGCTTCTTTGGAGGCGACGGCGGAGACGGTGGCGGCTTCGACTTCGGTGATTTCGATTTCTAAGCACATATAACCACATAAATAAAGGCGGTCAGTTTAGAACTGACCGCCTTTTTACATTTGTCTAATTAGTTCTGAGGCACGACTGGGGCAACGCCAGTGCGCTCATAATCGGAGAGAATATCGATGCGACGCTGGTGACGCTCTGCATTGCTCCACTCCTGGTCGAGGAAAGCATCAACAATTGCCAATGCCTCTTCTTCAGAGTGCATACGGCCACCAATGCCGATGAGGTTTGCATTATTGTGCTCGCGGGCAAGGCGAGCGGTTTCTACGGACCAGGCAAGAGCGCAACGTGCACCCTTTACCTTGTTGGCTGCAATCTGCTCGCCATTTCCGGAACCGCCCAAAACAATGCCCAGGGAACCTGGGTCGTTTACGGTACGGCTAGCTGCTTCAATGCAGAATGCAGGATAATCATCATCTGCATCATAGACATGTGCACCGCAGTCGATTACCTCATGGCCCTGAGCCTTTAGGTGTTCTGCGATAGCATTTTTAGTTTCAAATCCAGCGTGGTCTGCTCCAAGGTATACGCGCATGCTTGTTAGTGTACTGCAGACTTTTCTGCTTAGAAGTATGCGGGGATAGGCCGCTGAGAATTTTTCAGTTTTTCGCGCCCACCAACACCAAAAAGCAGCCAAGAGCCATAAATCAGCAGAACTACGATTCCAAAAATGAGCGTGCTTATTCCAACAGTGTCAGGGCTTAGAACTGCGCAGATGTTGTAAAGAATATGGGCAACAATAACCGCATGCAGGTTGCCCGTCACAAAGACAACCAGGGTAAAAATCAGGCCAACAACAATGGCATTCAGAATTTGACGCAGCGTATCGGCCCCACCTTGTCCAATGAGCAGACTCGTCACATGGCCAAGTCCAAAGGTTACAGCCGTCACAAGAATCGCCCAGAGCGGCCGGGTTTCTTTTAACAAAGCCTGAAGCAGGAAACCGCGAAAGAGAACTTCTTCCAAAAACCCGACAAAAAGATAATGAAGCACAATCATTATCACGAGAAAAACTGTCAGATCCCCGCGCAGCCCGCGACTTAAAGGAAAAACAACCAGCGCCAACAGGGGCAGATAAAACCACATCCGCGCCACCGGCACCGCAGGTGCCACACCAAGTCCAATTTGCTTATCGACGCCAAAACGTTGCACATAGATCAGCAGCGCAATGCTTAAACATCCCAGCGGAATAATTGCTGCTCCATGATCAGAAATCCCGAGATTTATGCCAATGTTGATGGCCACAATTGAGATCACGAGGTACAGCGCCAGCCACACAAAGAAGCGTTTCATGCTTATCACGGCCTCAGGTTAGGGTGTTTTACCTGCTCTTATCCTATCCCCTACCCACTTTGACCTCGAGGTTTTTAGTGGTGCAATCCACCACACCCCCAAAGAAAAAAGAAGGCTGCTGTTTCCAGCAACCTTCTTAAAAAAAATTAATCGAACTCTGGGCTCTCGGTACGGGAGCGCTTGATCTCAAAGAAGTGAGGGTAGCCAGCCAGCTTGACGGAAGCGTCGAAGATTTCGCCAGCTTCTTCACCGCGTGGGATGCGGGTCATCACTGGGCCGAAGAAGGCGGTGTCGCCGAACTTAACTACTGGAGTTCCGACATCGTTTCCGACCTCATCCATTGCGGACTGGTGGAAGGCGCGCAGCGCGTCGTCCCACTCGGTGGAGTCAGCAACCTCAACGAGGGAAGCATCCAGGCCAACCTCGGCAAGAGCCTCGGAGATAACCTCGTTATAAGAACCGTCTACGGCGCCACGGCCACCATTGTGGATGCGGGTACCGGTTGCGGTGTAAAGCTCGCCCAGCTTCTCTGGGTTGTTGGTAGCCACTGCTGCGAAAACGCGTGCAGGTCCCCAAGCAGCCTTCATGCGCTCCAGGTAATCAGCAGGCAGGTCGCGGCCATCGTTAAGAACAGCCAAGCTCATTGGGACCCACTCGATCTCAATATCGCGAACCTGCTCCACTTCCCTAATCCAGCGGGAGGTTACCCAGCAGAATGGGCAGGTGGTATCAAACCAAAAAGTGACTTTTTCAGCCATGTGAAAGTACTTCCTTTTCCTTTAAGAATTTTCGTTTCTAGCATGACACCCTAGGGGCGAACTATCGTGGTGTCATTGCGCAGTCCATGTTACTCGTGGACGTACCGCACCAGCTTATATCCATCTATGAGGAGCAGTACATGACGTCTACTAATCTCACCAGGCAAGAAGCAGCTGATCGCTCACGCTTGCTCAGTGTCGAGAATTATGAAATTTCTTTGGATCTCAACACCGGCGATGAGTTCTTCAGCTCCACCACCCTCGTGCACTTTGACGTCCGCGAAGCTGGAGATACCTTCATTGACCTGCGTGCATCCAGCGTCGAAGAAGTCCTTTTGGACAATGAGTCCATCAAGGAATCCGCGCTCACCCTCAATGCGGATGGTTATGATGAAACCCCAGGAATTGCGCTTAAGGGACTCTCCCAGGGCCGACACACGCTCCGAGTTACGGCGACAATCCCCTACTCCCGCACTGGCGAAGGCCTGCACCGCATGGTCGACCCTGCAGATAATGAGGTCTACCTCTATACCCAGTTTGAAACCGCGGATGCCAAGCGCATGTTCGCATGTTTTGATCAGCCAGATCTGAAGGCAACCTATGATCTGAACATCAAAACTCCCAAGGGCTGGAAGGTCATTTCTAATGCTGAGCAGGAAGTATCTACCCAGCACCCTGAATATGACACCCACATCTCCCGCATTGATTACCCGCTGTCTACCTATCTGGTTGCAGTCTGTGCTGGTCGCTACCATGAGGTGCTGGATTCTTGGAGTGGCACGCTAACCCACCACCCTGAAACCCCAAGCGATCAGCCCACTGAGCTCACTGTGCCTTTGGGACTTTATTGCCGTCGCTCCCTGGCTAAGGACTTGGATGCGGAGAAGCTCTTCACTGAGACTAAGCAGGGCTTTGAGTGGTACCACCGCAACTTTGGTGTGGCCTACCCATTTGGCAAATATGACCAGATTTTTGTGCCGGAGTTTAATGCGGGCGCCATGGAAAATGCCGGTGCGGTGACCATTCGTGATGAGTACGTTTTTGCGTCGAAAGCTACTCGTTATCGTTATGAGCGTCGTGCGGACACCATCCTGCACGAGCTTGCTCACATGTGGTTCGGCGATCTTGTCACCATGAAGTGGTGGGATGATCTATGGTTGAACGAGTCCTTCGCAACCTGGTCTGCTGCGATTTCTCAGGCCGAGGAAACTGAATATGACACCGCCTGGGTGACCTTCGCCAATGTTGAAAAATCCTGGGCCTATCAGCAGGATCAGCTTTCCTCCACGCACCCTGTTTTCTCCGATGGCTATGACATTGAAACTGTGGATCAGAACTTCGATGGCATCACCTATGCCAAGGGCGCTTCGGTGCTTAAGCAGCTGCAGGCCTATGTCGGCCGCGAGGCCTTCCTGGCTGGTGTGCGACGCCACTTTGCCAACCACTCCTGGGGCAATGCCACCTTTGATGATCTGCTCAGCGCGCTCGAGCAGGCATCCGGCCGCGACCTCTCTGATTGGGCAAACCAGTGGCTCAAGACCACCGGCATCAACACCCTCGGCGCTGATTTCACCGTCGAAGACGGCAAGTACACCTCCTTTGCAGTAACCCAAACCGGCGCCGCCCCTGGTGCCGGTGAGCTGCGCACCCACCGCTTGGCGGTGGGTCTTTATAAGCTTGTCGACGGGTCTCTCGACCGCTACGCACGAGTGGAAATTGACTGCAGTGGCGCGTCGACAAGCGTAGAAGAGCTGGTCGGCGCAGAGGCAGCTGATTTTGTGCTGGTCAATGATGATGATCTCACCTATGCACTGCTGGATCTGGACGCCGGTTCACGCAGCTTTGTGATTGACAATATTGATAAGTTCAGCGATCCAATGCCACGTACTTTGGCTTGGTCAGCAGCGTGGGAGATGACTCGCGGCGGCCAAATGAAGGCGCGTGATTTTATTGCTTTGGTGGCTCGTGGAGCTGCTGCGGAGACTGAAATCGCGGTGCTGGAGCGCATTTTGATGCAGGCTACCTCCGCGCTGAAGAATTATGCGGATCCGCAGTGGGCGGCAGCTGAGGGCAATGAGCTGCTTGCTTCCGCGCTGCTTGCTGGTGCGCAAAATGCCGAGCCTGATTCTGACTCCCAATTGGCCTTTATTCAGGCATTGGCTAAGGTCACGCTCAATGCTGCGGCAGTAGAGTTTTTCCAGGATATTCGTGCCGGCAAGGTTGCGGGACTCACTGTTGATCCCGATCTGCGCTGGTGGGCTTTAACTGCGCTGATTGCCAATGGTGCAGTGGAAAATCCAGAGGAAGCTGTTGCGGAGGAGCTGTCTTTGGACAAGTCTAATGCCTCCTACCTGGCCTCTTTGCGTGCACTAGCTGCCATTAACACTGGTGATGCCAAGGCTGTGGCCTACCGCGAGGTGACGGCACTGGACAATAACCTGTCCAATTTGGAATTGCGCCACAAGATTGAGGGCCTGACCTTCACTGGTTCTGCTGATTTGCTGAGCACCTACAACAACCAGTATTTCGAAATTGTGGATGAGGTCTGGGCGAAGTTCTCCAGCGAAATGTCCCAGCAGGTAATCCTCGGACTCTTCCCATCCTGGAATATTTCCACCGAGGGTCTGGAGCGTGCGGATTACTTCCTCGAGGGCGAGCACGCTGCAGGAATCAAGCGCATTGTTGCGGAATCCCGCGACCGTGTGGCTCGTGCTTTGCGCAACCGCGAGGTTGATGCGAGTTAGTCTTTTGAGTTAGTCCTCGAAGATAAAGAGGTCTTCGATATGGCAATTGAACTCCCTGGACAGCTGAAAAGCTAGTGGCAAGGAGGGGTCATATCTGCCTTTTTCAATACTAATAATGGTCTGCCGGGAAACACCCACGGCATCTGCCAACCGCTGTTGGGAGAGCCCGAGTGCTTCGCGGTAGGCCTTTAGTTTATTTTTCACAGTTTTGCCTTTGGTTTTCTGGGCTAGCTCGCTTGGTGTTTGCGGATGTTATAGCTAATCCAAAAACACACCTGCAATAAGAGCACCAGTCCTAGGAAAACCATGGACAGCGGTGCATCCACGGGTCTTACGCTGCACACGATGCATCCGATTCCGCCTAAAACCATGAGCACATGGAAGGCATCTTTAGTTGCCTCGGCGTACCAGGTATTTTCTACGCTGTTTTCCGGGTTGCGGACTGCACCTGTGATGGTTTCCCGATCAACCAAAAGCGCCCAGCTAGCTGCTGCAAGAACAGGCAGTGTTACCCAGAAATACACCCCAAAATACAGAGCTACCCGGGCCGGATCCTGGAGCCAGACCATGAGGGCAGCAAAGGCAGCAGCCAGCACTACCCCACCCACTAGTGACATTGCGATTAATCCAGCAGGGCTTCCGCCAAATTTGGAACGTCCAAACTTTGTTTTTGTGTTGGCCATGATGTGCCTCCCTTGAAGTGATGTCAAGCGTACTTTACACCTTTAGCCTAAATTAAAGCACCCTTTGATGTAAAGGGTGCTTTACAAATTCCTTTGTGTCCGGGGAAGGTTAGCGGGAAACCCTTTGCGGATTAAGCCACTGCGCAACTGCCACAACCAGCAAAGCAACTGCGCAGATCCAAAAGGCCTGCGAACCAATTGCCAGGTAGATCGGCAAGAAGGAGACCGGCGCCGCAGCCGAACCGAAGAACCTAAAAGCCTGCACCGTGGACAAAAGTGAGGATCCACCCGGACTGCCGATAACTGCCAAATTGACGGTTGCTTGAATTCCCTGGGCAGCTGCCACAGACACTGCCCACAACAACGCCACCAGAACCACCCAAGGAGAAATTGGAATTGTTGCAAGCGCGACTGCCGCGATTAGGGCACTAACCACAAGCACTGCCCGCACCCCAAACTTATCGGCCATATCTCCGATCTTGCGGGAGGCAAAGAAAGCAGCGGCACCGCCACACATCACCACCAGACCACGCGCCGCAGCATCAAGCCCAAAACGATCTCCTACGTGCAGCGATGTCATAAATCCAATGCCAATAATGCCGACGCCCACTACAAAACCAGAGAGCATATGAATCAAGGTAGGAATCCATTGCACCCGGCCGGCCACATTTTGCTTGGAGGAAGCCGGAGGCGGAACAACGGGCAAACGTGCCAATAGAATAAATGCCGCAGCACTTGCCGTAACCAAGAAGGTTAAACGCCAACTAATCATTGAGGTTAAGCCAGATACCAAAGGCGCAGACAACATTCCCAGGGACTGCATGGCTGCATAGGTGCCAAGGGCTCGGCCTAGATTTTCTGCCGGTACCAACTCGCGCAACATAATCTGCAGCACAGGAGTGGTGAATGCATTGGCCACACCGATCACGGCATAACAGGCTACAAAAAGCCACCAAGATGGCGTAATAAGCAGCAAAAGCGCCAAGGGTAAAGTAACAATATAAGCCCAGGTCACAACCTTATGTGGGTGAATTCCCCGCACTAAACGGCCGGAAAACAGCATCATGGTGGCAAAGGGGAATAGATAGAGCGACATGGTAAGCGCCGCCCGCCCCATGCTGACGTCGAAGGTATCTGCAAATTCAGGCAGCACCACTGACAACGCTTGGCCAGTAAACGGCCCAACAAACCCACCGACCAAGATGGCCGCCAATTGCAGTTTCTTCATAGCACCTTAATTTAGGCCAAACCCCCGGTTGAATCTTATGTGATCCAAAACCGGGGGTAGCTTAGAGATTTCAACGTTTTATAGGAAACGCTTTGGAACTTCTGGCTCACCAAGGGAGAGCATCAAACGATTCGCCCAATTGAAAAAGGCAACGGAGTTAATTGCATCTACAATTTGAAGATCTGAGAAGCCGACTCCGCGCAGCTTTGAGATGCATTCTTGATTAAACCGGGCAGGCGTGGCAGTTAAAGCTCGCGAAACATCTCGAATGACATTCCACTGCTCTGAACCAAGGTCTGCATCAAGGTTTTCCAGCAGCACATTAATATCATCTCCTCGCCCGGATTCTTGCTCTGCCCGTCCAGAATGAACAGAGGCGCAATAAACACAACCGTTAAAACGAGAAGTGACTGTAGCTCCGAGTTCGCGCTCTGCCCGTCCCAAACCTTCACCATCGGTGTTGAAAAAGATATCCAGGTCTGTCAAAGTACGAGCTTTCAAAGCAGCTGGATCACGCGCAAGCAAGCGGAAATATGGCATATCAGCACGTTCAGGCTGAATTAGTGACTCAAATTGTTCTTCACTAAGTTCCGCCTTAGGAACGGGCTGAACCCAAGGCTTCCATCCTAAGGAATGGTTAACAAATGCTTCAGGTCGATTGAGCTCTTCATAAGTGGAAATTTCAAAGCCTGCATCAGAAAGTTCCCACTCCGCATTTGGCAGATCCAGACGAACACCTACTACCTTGTGGTCCTCACCGTTGAGGGTTCTTAGTCCCAGGGCAACTCGCAATTGGAAGGTCAGGAAAGATATCAACTGGGCCAAAGATACGGTTTCATCGGCGGTCCAACCCGCTGCTGAAAGCCGACCTAAAACCTCTGGGCGGGAATCGCGAGGATGAAACACCACAAGGTGGGCATAGTCAAAAGCCGCAGCCAGACGATCGCCCAATGCAACAACATCATTTCTGATCGATCCGCCTGGCTCTGATTCATCTGCAAGACCTGGCTCGCGGTAGGTTCCATAGGGGCCCGAAGAAAGCCCCTGCGCAACGGCATCCGACACGGCATGCACAAGGGTTGTGGGGGCTTCGTCGAGTAGCAAATCCTGATAAAGATCTACCGCAGGAGAAAACTGGTGCAGCCCGGAAACATACGTTGCCACTGCGTAGCGTTCGCCATAGCTAAATGCTCCCGGATTCTTAGGTTCAAGCAAGGCTTCGAAGCTTTTTTGGGCATTTTCACGTGCTTGAGGACGGTTGTCGCGGAGTTCGTGCAGGTCTGCACCGACGAGAATATCGATAATGTCTGACATGTTAACAACTTCTCCTAAAGTCCAAGATTGAGTTCGCCACCACGGTAGCGCGATCCAGGGATGGCGTCGATAAGCTGATGCGTGAACTCAGTTTGAGGATTATTAAATACGTCCGTGGTTTTACCCAGTTCTACTTGATTACCATGACTCATCACTGAAACAGTGTCCGAGATTTCACGAACTACGGCCAAATCATGGGAAATAAACACATAGGTCAACCCAAGATTCCGCTGCAGGTCATCTAATAGCCGGAGGATCTGCGCCTGAACAGTAACGTCAAGTGCAGAAACAGCCTCATCAAATACAACTAATTCAGGTTCCAAAATCATGGCACGTGCAATAGCTACGCGTTGACGTTGTCCACCCGAAAGTTCACGTGGGCGACGGCTTGCTAGCTGAGGATCAAGCGAAACCAGATCAAGTGAATGTGCGACTTTATCGGCTAACTCCTTCTTGCCAATTTTCGTGAAATTCTTCAATGGTTCCGCAATAGTGGCCCCGATAGTTTGTCGTGGATCCAAAGAAGAATAAGGATTTTGATAAACCATTTGAATCTGCTGGCGCAAAGTTCTTTTCTCCGCAGCACCCAATTTGGTAATTTCCTTGCCACCGTAGGTTATGGAACCGGAGGTTGGAGAATTAAACATGGCAATAGCCCTGCCAAGAGTCGTCTTTCCCGACCCTGACTCACCAACGATCGCATGGGTAGTACCGGGAAAAACCTCAAAGGAGATGTCATTGGCTGCCACAAAGAGGTCGCCTTTTCCGCGCTTATACTCTTGACGGAACTTATCGACGACAAGCAGTGGCTTTTCGGCTTTGCTATCCCCGGGATTAACTGCAGTTGCTCGAGAGGAGATTTTGCCAATTGTGAGCGAAGGAGCATCCGCAAGGAGTTTCTTGGAGTACTCATGTTGCGGGTTTGTTAATACCGATGCCGCGTGCCCACTTTCCCGGACTTCCCCTTTTTGCATCACCACAATTCGATCAGCCCTATCACCTGCTACTGCCAGATCATGGGTAATGAACAAAATGCCCATTCCCAATTCACTTTGCATTTCTTCGAGCAGATCCAAAATGATTTTCTGGACAGTGACATCAAGTGCTGAAGTAGGCTCATCGGCGATGATGAGGTCCGGCTCCAAGGAAATTGCTGCAGCGATAAGTGCACGCTGCTTCATGCCTCCAGATAATTGGTGCGGGTACTGGTCATAGCGAACTTCTGGATTATCAATGCCTACTCGCTCCAGCAGCTCAATGACCTTCTTTTTCCGTTCCGCCGGTGTGCCCCGCTTATGAATTGCCAAGCCTTCCCCGACCGAAGCTCCAATGGTCTTTACTGGATTGAGGGAGTTATTGGGGTCTTGGGGAATCAATCCAATTTTGGTGCCACGTATCTTTTTCCACTCTTTTGAAGTGAGATTCTCCAGGGAGTGACCCTGAAATGTGATTCGGCCTGAATCGACTTCAGCGTTATCAGCAAGCAGCCCAATGACTGCCTGTGCAGTTGTGGACTTTCCAGAACCTGATTCACCAACAATCGCTGTGATTTGGCCGGGGTAAACCTCAAGGCTCACATTATTTACGGCATGAACCGAACCTTTGGCGGTTTGGTATGACACTACGAGATCTTCAATCTCTAGCAACGGAGTTGTCATGAAATTTATGCCTCCTTTCGGATAATTCGGCTTAGATAATTGGCAGACATAACCACGGCGATGATGACAAACCCCGGCAGCACAGTGAGCCACCATGAAGTTGCCATGTAGTCTCGCGCATCCGAGATAAGCAATCCCCACTCAGGGGTTGGGGCTGGCGCACCGTATCCCAAAAATCCCAACACTGACAGCTGCAAAATTGCGGAACCGAATTGAAGCGCTGCCAAAGCAAAAACTGGTGTGAGTGAATTGGGCAAAATATGGCGGAAGAGGACCTGAACTTGAGTTCCGCCAGAGCCGTAAGCTGCTTCCACAAAATCAGATCCGGCGACTTGCAAAACCTGGGAGCGAGCTAGTCGCGCAAAGGTTGCGACTGAAGTGATACCCACCGCAATTGCGGCATTCATGGTGCCGAAGCCCAGCAAGATAATGACGCTCAAGCTCAGAAGCAGTGCTGGAATAGACAAGAGCACATCGACAAATCGCATCAACAACGTGTCGATCCATCCGCCTCTAGCACCGGCTAAGAGTCCGATTAAAGTGCCCACAACTAAGCCAACTAGAACTGCGATCAGGGCACCCAAAAGAGTCTCTCGTGCTCCGTAGACAACTCGGCTATAAAGATCGCGCCCCACGGAATCAGTACCAAACCAGTGTTCACTGCTGGGGCTTAGCAAACCAACATTGTCTCCGCTAAAGGGATCTTGGGAGGTAAAGATTCCCGGGATGAGCGCCATTAATACGGCCACTGTCAGCACAATGAGAGAAATAATTGTTGCTGGCCTTGTCCAAGGATTCCGCACGGATTTTCTTTTGGATCGGGTAGATGTGGATCTATTGACGGGCTTTGTCGAAATTGAGGTATTAGGTGAAATTGCAGGATTGCTCATGAGATTTATGCCTTTTCACTGCGACGAAGACGGGCATCGAGGACTGGATAAAGCAAATCCACGATGAGGTTAATCAGGATATAAATAGCGGCTGCGATCACCACGATGGCTAGCATCACAGGCATATCTCGGTTAGCAACTGCATTAACAGTCATTTGGCCAAGCCCTGCTCGACCAAACACTGCCTCGGTAACCACTGCGCCACCAACAAGTTCGCCAAAGAGAATTCCGGCGATGGTTAACACCGGCAACAAGGCATTGCGCAGCACGTTTCGGAAAAAGATCCACAGTTCTCCTGCTCCACGTGCACGAACCGCCACAATAAATGGTTGCGCTTTAACTTCTTCGATGGAGCGAATGAGTACTTGAGCTAGAGGTGCTGCAATTGGAATAGACAATGTGATCGTGGGCAAGATAAGGCCTTGTACGGTAGTTGTTCCAATGACCGGAACCCATCCCAGGCGGAAGGAGACAATCTGGATCAAGATAATGCCCAGCCAGAAGCTTGGAAGGGAGACAAAGAATGGTGGCAAGGCCTGGAAGAATTCCTTAATCCAATAGAATCGATCCATCGTAGCCAAAATGGAAATTCCTAAAGCTAGGACAATAGCGAGCAGGAATGCCGACACTGCGAGCACAAAAGTTCCGGGGACAGCTTCACCGAGCAAGGTGGAAACTGCAGTTCCTGTTTGCACCGAATATCCAAAATCTCCCACCAAGAAACCACCTAAGGTAGTTAAGTATTGGGAAAATAAAGATTCATCAGCACCATAAGATTCACGAATCTGGGCAATTTGTTCCGGTGAAAGTCCCAAATCTGGGCTGGAATATCGGGCGGTCACTGCGTCCCCTGGTAATGCGGAAAGCATGATAAATGCCAAGGTAAAGGTAACCAACAAAACCACTACAGCCTGGCCAATTCGACGCAAGATTTGTGAGGTCGTCATTTAGTTCTCCTCATTTGAATGGTCAATGTAGGTTGCGTAAAAGCTCGGGCGTCCAATCACTTCTGGGTTAAAGTCCTTGACATAGGGCTGTACTCCATAAACCACCGGTTCTTCAAACATTGGCAGCGCATATGCCTGTTCGGTGATGTAATCCTGAGCTGCTGCAGAAGCAGTTGCTCGGTCTGCTTCATTTGGGCTTGAAGCAATTGCCATCAAAAGCTCTTCTAAATGAGGGTCTCCGATATTTGCTGTATCCCCATCCATCGTCATATTCAACAACTCATTTCGGTTGGTGGAATAAAGCATGGATTTCAATACGTCATAATCTGCACGTCCCACCATGCTGTGGCGGACCTGAATCTTGTTTAAGTCCTTGGAATCGGCATCTTGTGCAGCTTGGTCACCAGGGTTGAGATTTACCTTGATTCCCAATTCCCCAAGTTGTTCTTGCACCATCGTCACTACTTCACGGGAACGAGGCTGAGGCAAAGCCTCATTGAAGGTTAGTTCTAAGAGCACGCCGTCTTTTCGACGCATTCCGTCATCACCACGGATCCAACCTGCTTCATCGAGCAATTGTTCCGCCTGCGCCACATCATAAACATAGGCATCTTTTTGCTCCTTATATCCCAAAGCATTTTGCGCTAAGACTGATGTTGCCAAAGGATACGAGGCACTGAAAAGCACACGCATGATCTTTTCGCGATCGATCGCGTGAATCAAAGCTTGGCGCACCCGAATGTCAGAAAGAATCTCATTCTTAAAGCGGAAATAGAATCCATTATTTACACCATTGGTGGCAGCGGAAACGATGTCTAAGCCCTCTTTTTTCAAATGGGCTTCCACTGGTGCTTCAATTTGGCGAGCCAGATCGGCTTGCCCCGCAACTAGTGCACCAATACGCACAGATTCCTCGCCAGCAAGCACATAATTAACTGCATCAAGTTTGGCACGTCCCTGGTGCTCAAGGGCTGGAGGTGCCCAGTCATAATCTTCACGGGCGCTTAAGGTCAGGTTAGTTCCCAAGGTCTCATCAGTGATAACAAATGGTCCTGAGCCAATCACCTTGGTGGCATTTCCAGGAGCAAACTCCTCATTTGCAAAATCCAAAGTGGAGTCAGCATAGAGCCCGGCGTTAAAGGAACTGGTTGCCTGGGCAAAACCCGGTGCAGGTTTAGAGAAGTGGAAACGAACTGTATCCGCATCCACTACTTCCCCGAATTCATAATTTGTGATCTGTTCTGATACTGTGAGGCGGCGATCCTTATCACCGAGGCCATAAAGATCAAAGTTCTTTACAACGTTTTCAGCTGTTAAAGGTGAACCGTCAGAGTAGGTCACATCTGTTCGAATATTAAAGGTGAACTCAGTTGCATCCTCATTAATTTCCGGCAGTTCGGTAGCGATCCAGGGGCTTAATTCCAAAGTTTGGGGATCTTGGTACAACAAGCGATCCGCAATGTTGTTTACCACGCTGCCGTTTGGATAAAAACCCGCTGATGGCGGATATAAGGTACGGAAGAACTGAGGCTCCAAATAGGTAAGCGTGTTTTCTTCTTGTTGCGCAGGTGCTGCTGTGCATCCAGAAAGTACGGCCAACCCAACCAAGGTCGCTGTTACAGCCTTGAGGATTCGCCCAGTTCGTGGGTGTCTTGATTGTTCGATCGAGCCGAAACCCTGCTTGCGCTTCCTAAGCACTAGGCTTTCCTCCAGATATTCTATAAGTTTTCTCAAGTTTTTCACTAATCTATGTCCAGAATTTAACACACAATTAGACTAAGCGGTATATTAAATTAGACTAAACGGTCTAAATGATATCTTTATTCGACCGCAGCCTTCGTCGATCAGGAGTTTTTGTGAGCATAAATGACAAGCAGATTGCCATAGTTGGGGTCGGCCCCCGAGGCATTTCTGTCCTTGAAAGAATTGCAGCTGCATTAAATAGCTCTCTACAGCCCGAAGGTGGATTAAAAATTCACCTCATTGAGGAATCACAAATGGGTGCAGGAAATGTGTGGCGCACAGATCAAACCCGCACCTTATGCATGAATACTCTTGCCGGCGCAGTGACTTTGTTTACGGAACCTGGATCTACTGTGACAGCCCCTGTAGTAGAGGGACCACTCCAATACGACTGGATTCGACTCCTGCGCGGCGATGAGGACCTAAGTGGAATCCCACAAAAGGCAGTTGAACTTTTTCGGGCATATCCCCCATCAGAATCCAATCTTGAAGATTTCGACGCGGAATTATCCGCTACGCTGCCCCAATCAAATCCTTCAAGAGCTCTTTATGGCGCTTATCTGCAGTGGGTCTTTAAGGTGGCTTTGAAGCTTCTTCCAGACTGGGTGGAAGTACAACAACACAATGCGCGAGCGATCAACGTTCATGAAGATGGCGAACGCGATGTCATCACCCTAGACAACTCAGAAAAAATCTCTGTTGATTCCACAGTATTGGCAATCGGTTGGCAAACCCCTGCCTTAAATGCGGAAGAAAAACTAATCACCTCAGCACTGGCCGAAAATCCACACCTACGCTGGGTAAAACCCGGAAACCCCGTGGAACAAGATGCCAGCCTCATACCAGCAGGTGAATCTGTCTTAGTACGTGGTTTGGGCATGGGATTCTTCGATATCATGGCGCTGACCACAATCGACCGTGGCGGCAAATTCGAGGAAGATTCCACTTCACCCGCTGGCCTTCGTTACCTACCTTCAGGCAATGAGCCGCACTTCATTATTTCTTCAGGTCGCGGTTACCCATATTTGCCTAAATCGGACTATAAAGCACTTCCTCCAGGTGCAAAACTGGCTCGCCTGAAGGCGGTTATTGCGGAAATTAATGCTCAAAAGCGAGGTATCGCTGCTATTGACTATGACACCGAGGTATGGCCAGCAGTAGTACGTGATGCCTATGAGGCTTATTATGAGAACCTCAATCGCGTAAATCCTGCAGCAATCCTTACAAACTTGCAGCAGATCATTAGCGTCATTGATAACACTGTCCCAGAAGACCTTCCGGCAGCACTTGCAGCCCACACCTCAGAGATTTTTGACCTCGCGGCCTGGGAGTTTCCACTCAAAGATGTCAGCGAGAGCGTCGCGGAGCTCACCACCCGCATTGCTGAGGGCTTAAGCCGGGATATCCACCATGCCGAATTGGCCTGGGACAGTCCACTCAAGTCAGCCCTCTGGTCGATTTCTGCATCGCGTAAACCTAGCTCGATTTTGGGGGCAGAGGGTCGTCTAACTTTAGAGTCGCGTCGCAATCGCTTTGCAGCCGTAATGGCAATTGGACAAATGGTAGGCTCCGGCCCTCCTCTATTCCGTACCCGCGAATTATTGGCACTAGTTGAAGCTGGGCTTGTTCAATTCGCGGGAGCTCACCCTCACCTCAGTGTGCAAGACGGATTGTGGCAAATTTCGTCTCCCACAACTCAAAACACCCCTCTTCGCTCATCGGTTCTCATTGATGCCTGGATGCATAATCCTGATATACGGAAAGTGGCAGATCCGCTTACCCAGTCACTTGAGGAGGCTGGCAGAATTCGCCCATTCGCGGATTACTCAGCTACGGGAATTGCTGCTCCAACAGGTTCGCCCGAGGTAGACCCGCACACCCGTTTATTAGTAAATGCAGATGGCAGCTTAGATCCCAGGGTTCACCTAATTGGAATTCCCACCTATGCACAGCTGCCCGATACCACTATTTCACCCATGCCTGGAACTGATCCTTTGATGCTGCAAGAAACAGATAAAACCGCAGTTCATATCCTCAAACAATTAGGACTGATCAAAAACCCGCAGCTGCAAGATAAATAACCACCCTGGAAAAACCCTGAACTTCTCACAAAAGGGCCTTTTCTCTTATAGGATTTGAGCACCTACCGGGTACTCTGTGCTGCATGTATTTAACTCTTGCGGACTCCGTATCTCAGGTTGCATTGGGACCATCATGGTTGGACCCAATGCAGCTTTTGTCCGGTTCAGGTCCTTTTGGCGGCTTTGTCTTGCCTGCAATGCTGGTCATCGTATTCATTGAATCT
The DNA here is from genome assembly GCF_046592015.1 of Corynebacterium callunae. Lineage (GTDB taxonomy): Bacteria > Actinomycetota > Actinomycetes > Mycobacteriales > Mycobacteriaceae > Corynebacterium > Corynebacterium callunae_A. Next base: position 65,261 of record NZ_JAWVOB010000001.1, on the reverse strand, counting down.
GGTCTTCTCTTCCCGTTGCTGCCAGGCGATTCGCTCCTCTTCACCGGCGGCTTGCTGGCCAATCAGCCAGATCCTTTTGCACCGCTGTGGCTGGTACTGATCCTCTGCCCTATCGCTGCAATCTTGGGTGACCAGGTTGGCTATTGGTTGGGCCATAAATTCCACCCCAAGCTGGTCAACCGCCCTGATGGACGCATCTTCAAGCAGGAATACCTCAAGCAAACCGAGGATTTCTTTGATAAGTACGGCCCCATCACCATCATTTTGTGCCGCTTTGTCCCCATCGTGCGCACCTATGCTCCGCTGGTAGCAGGCATGGCCGGAATGAAATACCGCACCTTCCTGATTTACAACATCATCGGTGGGATCCTATGGGGCTCCGGTGTTGTTGCTTTGGGTGCTTTGCTTGGGCAGTTCGACTTTGTCCGCAACAATATCGAAGCAATCTTCCTCATCATCGTGTTTATCTCGGTCGTTCCTGGACTTGTGGGTTTTGCCCGCAAGCTCGCCAGCAAAACCCCAGCCACCACTACTGATCCTGAGCCAGCAGCTGAAAAAGTCGAGCGTCCAGCTCAGTAGATTTATTTAATATCGCCCAATTCAATTCGAGGGCGAACATCCACATTAGTAATTTGTGTGGATGAGCCAGCGTCAATCACGTACCTGATGGCGCTGGCTATTTCTTTGGGCTCAATATATAGCTCCCGGCGATATTCGATTCCCTGCGCCTGCATGAGGCCACGCAACATTTCCGTGTCGGTAGGGCCAGGGCTAATCGTCGAAACGCGCACGCCCACGCCAGCCTCCTCCTTGCGCAAGGAGTCTGCCAACCCCCGCAGCGCGTGCTTGCTCGCGGTGTAAATAGTGTTGCCCGGATGGGCACCGGTACCCGCGCCAGAATTAATAAAAATAATCTGCCCCTTGGCGGCCCGTAGGGCTGGCAAGAGTTGTCGCGTTAGCTCCGCCGGCACGATCACATTGAGCTCTAAATGCGCCCGCCATTGTTCCACCGAGGAACTTTCAACGCTGTAGTTGCGCGCCACCGCCGCGGCGTGGATCAAGGTATCCACGTGCCCAAGCTGAGAGAGCTTTTCCACGCCTCCCCGCTCCAGAACATCTGCTAAAATATCACTTTGGATACTTATTACGCCTGGGATCTCAGCCAATTCTTGGAGCTTTTCTTCATTGCGTCCCAGTGCAAAAACAGTGTGATCTTCAACTAAGTCTCGAATAATTTCGAGCCCCATTCCACCCGTCGCACCCGTCACTACCGCGACTTTCTTAGTTTTTTCTTGGTTTTCACTCATTATTTATTCCTCCCAGCTTCTTAGTTGCTTAATCATTAGAAAATTCTAAGTTATCATGACCTCTACTTCATTAAATGGACTAGTATTGATTAATCAGATGGCGTACCCTCTAAATCATGCCAAGTGAAATTATCAAGCCTTCAGTGGCCGTTACTCCATCTACTACTGGCCGTCGTCCAGGGCGCCCCACTCAACGCATTCTGACAATTGATTCAATTGTTGATCGCACATTGGCTATTGCGGGCCGTGAGGGTTTTGCGGCAGTTACCATGAACCGCCTCGCTCGCGATATGGGTGTTACTCCGCGTGCATTGTACAACCACGTTTCCAACCGTCAAGAAATCATTGACCGTGTGTGGGTAAAGGTTGTTGAAGGAATCTCAATTCCTGAGCTCGACCCATCCGACTGGCGTAATGAATTCCATGTTCTCTGGAATGCACTGCGTAATCAGTTCCGCGCTTTCCCACGTGTTCTCCTTGTTGCTCTCGACGAACAAATCAGCCCGCAGGGTACTTCCCCAGTGCGCATCAAACTTGTTGAGGTAGCACTCGAGTTCTTCACCAAGATCGGACTCTCCCTCCAGGATGCCATCGTTGTCCGTGAAATGCTGCTCGCCGATCTCTTCAGTTTCGCCCTCACCTCAGATTTCGCCTATGACTCCGGCACTGAGGAAGTAAAGGAAACAGCTTTCCACCCTATCCCCCAGGTGTGGCTGGATCAGCTCCCTGATGTGGAAGCACCACTGACCCGTCAAGCAGTAAAAGAGTCCCCCCGCACTGCGGACGAACTCTTTAACAAGATGGTTGAAGCCCGAATCGCTTATGTAGAAAAGCTACTCGGACTCTAAATTTTTAAAGCTGATCCAAGGCCTGCTCGACATCGGCGAGCAGGTCTTCAATATCTTCAATACCGATGGAAATACGCACGAGGTCACGGGGAACCTCAAGCTGAGAACCAGCAGCAGACTGGTGGGTCATGGTAGCTGGGTGCTCCAACAAAGACTCCACGCCGCCCAGGGATTCTGCCAAACAAATAAGCTTGGTGGAGGTACAGAACTTCTTTGCAGCTTCTTCGCCACCGGCAAAACGCACCGAAATCATCGCACCAAAACGCTTCATTTGCTTCGCTGCCACCTCATGGCCAGGGTGGGTTGCCAGACCTGGATACAGCACAGTAGACACCTCAGGGCGAGAATCCAAAAGCTCTGCCACCTTTTCAGCGTTATCGCAGTGGCGCTCCATGCGAACAGCCAAGGTCTTGAGACCACGCGCAGTGAGATAAACATCAAAAACTGAAGGGATTGGGCCAACGCCGCCCTGGAGGAAGAGCAATTCCTCATCAAGTGCCTGGTCATTGGTGACCACAATGCCGCCGACCACGTCAGAATGTCCACCGATGTACTTGGTGGTGGAGTGCAAAACTGCATGTGCACCCAAGCTCAGTGGCTGCTGCAGATAAGGGGATGCAAAAGTATTGTCCACCACGAGCTTGGCATTGGTACCGGTGGTGAGTTCTGCAATCGCAGCAATATCGGTAATGGACAGTGCTGGGTTGGTGGGGGTCTCCACCCAAATCAGCTTGGTGTTGTCCTTAATAGCTGCAGCAACTTCTGCCACCACAGCGGTATCAACCACTGTGTATTCAACGCCCCACGCAGTAAAGACGGTATCGATGAGACGGAAGGTTCCGCCATAAGCATCATTGCCGAGGATGATGTGATCGCCTGGCTTCAGCAAAACGCGGAAGAGGATATCGGTGGCTGCCATTCCGGAAGAAAATGCGCGACCATATTGTGCGCCTTCCAGGGCCGCGACAGTCTTTTCAAGAGAGACGATGGTGGGGTTGCCCACGCGGGTGTATTCAAATCCATTGCGCAGGTCATTGGGACCATTTTGAGCAAAGGTGGTCGATGCATAAATAGGAATATTGATGGAACCATAAAACTCATCTGGCTCATATCCTGCATGAATCGATGCCGTGGAGAAACCCTGGGCGTTGGGGTTGGAAGACAAGGTAGTTCAACTCCTGAAACTCTTAAAGTCGCTGTGCAGCCAGATCGGCTCTGTGGCAATGATAGACCAAGCTGTCCATTCTAGCCCAAATATTCGCCCTTTTCATGCACACTTTTACCCTCCCTCACATTAATTATTCTGCGCGTGAAGGTTTCCGAAAAAAGTATTACGGTGGATACTGATGATTATTTCCAGTGCTAATTCAACGTCAGATGTCAATCTTGTCGAAGATGTCTCAAATTGGTGGGATGATCCAACCACCAGGGAATGGCTCATCGACAAACCGATTTCCATCGCAGTGACTATTTTGGTCGCGCTTATTGCCCATTGGGTGTTCAGAAAACTCATCACTAAGGCAGTAGAACGTGGCGCAAATAGAGCCGTAGAGCCGGAGAAGAGCAAGCGTCCTTCGCTTATTAAAACTCCTTTTGGCAAAACAGCTACCCAGGAGGAGGAAACTCCACTTGATGTCCAGCTTTTGCGTCGATCGCAGGAACAACGGCGACAAGCAAGAATCCGCACCCTAGGTGCGGTGGGCAAATCAGCAGTAGCCATTTTTGTATGGACCTGGGCCGCGCTGGCTATTTTGACCACCATCGGGGTAAATGTCGCACCGCTTATTGCCTCTGCCGGTGTTGCCGGTGTTGCCCTTGGTTTTGGTGCGCAATCCCTGGTCAAGGACTTCCTCAGTGGTATTTTTATGCTCATTGAAGATCAATATGGAGTGGGCGACACCATTGATGTCGGCGATGGAATTGTCGGCGATGTGGAAGATATCAGCCTGCGCATTACTACTTTGCGCGATATGGATGGCACCGTGTGGTACATCCGCAATGGTGAGATTTTGCGCGTTGGTAACTTCTCTGATGAATATGCCATCGCTCGTTTTGAGGTTCCGGTGGGACTTTCCAATGACACCGAGACTGCCTGGTCAGTAATTGAGAAGTCCTTCCAGGAAGCAGCCAAGCTGCCCACGGTGAAGGATTCTATTATTGGCGAGCCAGAGATGAAGGGCATTTCCTCCTTTGAGCCAGACCATATGACCTTCCGCGGTGTGGTTAAGACCTTGCCTGGTTATCAGTGGGAAGTTCAGCGCCACGTTTATGCCAAGGTGCTCACCGATATGCAGCGCGAGGGCATCACCACTCCCTATCCCAATGGCATCGGTTCCATTTCCCCCAAGCAGCTCGAAGCGAAACGAAGCGGGGAAAAGGCCTAGAATCTTTAGGCATGACAGTCCCTGAGAACTTTTATGATGAAGTGGGCGGTGAGGAGACTTTCTCCCTCATCGTCCACCGTTTTTATGAGCAGGTCCGCACCGATGACATTATCGGCCCCATGTACCCCCAGGATGATTGGGAGGGCGCGGAACAAAGGCTCAAAATGTTCCTGGCTCAGTACTGGGGCGGGCCTGCTGAATATTCCGCACAGCGTGGCCATCCCCGCCTACGTATGCGTCATGCGCACTTCCCCATTGGTGTCACAGCAGCGCAGCGTTGGCTCACGCTAATGGATAAGGCCATGCAGGATGTGGATATTACGCCTGAGCAGCATGAAGCCATTTGGGACCATATGCTGCGGGTAGCCGATATGTTGATTAACTCCAATCCGGATCCACACGAACAGCGCTAAAGCCACAGGTAGCTTAAAGTATGTTTTTGTGCCTAAAGTTTTAGAAGTTTTACGCAGTTTTGGCCTGCTGGGTTTCACCGCATTCGGTGGGCCCACTGCGCACCTGGGATATTTCCGTACCGAGTTTGTGGAACGCAAAAAGTGGCTAGACGATAAACAATATTCAGAAATCGTCGCCATTAGTCAGCTCTTGCCTGGCCCTGGTTCCTCACAGGTGGGAATGGCGCTGGGCTATCAGCGCGCCGGTTTTGCTGGAATGACTGCCGCCTGGTTTGCCTTCACCCTGCCTTCTGTGGTGTTGATGACGGCATTTGCACTGCTCTTCGATGCCACCGATGCCGGCTGGACCCTCGGACTGCTAGCAGCAGCTGTCGCCGTGGTTTTCCACGCGGTCTCTGGCATGGCCCGCTCCATGGCCGCCACCCCACTTACCGCCACCATCGCCGTTGCCTCCGGTATTGCGGTCCTCGCTCTGCCCTCAGCGTTTACCCACCTCGGCATGATCCTGGCAGCTGGGCTTGTTGGAATCTTTGCCTTTAAAACGCTTGTCGACGAAACCCCGCCTGCCGCACCTTTGCGGGCAATTCCAGCGTGGGCTGGAATTGGCAGCTTAATTCTCTTCTTTATCGGCCTTGTTGCTGCCATTATTGGTGGCGGTTTTTATCCGGCGTTTTATCAAGCTGGTGCCACCGTCTTTGGTGGCGGCCATGTGGTGTTGCCACTGCTGGAAAAACTGGTGGTTGCCCCCGGTTGGATTGCCAACAATGACTTCCTGGCCGGATACTCCGCCGCGCAGGCCGTCCCCGGGCCAATGTTTACTTTTGCCTCTTATTTGGGTGCCGTCCATGGTGGTATCGCAGGTGCACTTATTGCCACTGTGGCTATTTTTATCCCCGGCACGCTGCTGACCATTGCTGGCCTCTATTTCTGGGGCCGTTGGCGCGAGGCTCCGCTATTGCAGGCAGCCATCAAGGGCATTAATGCTGGTGTAGTGGGACTTTTGGGCGCAGCGCTCTACGATCCCGTATTCACCCACGGCATTAATGGCGTTGCTTCCTTGAGTATTGCTGCAGTGTGCTGGCTGGGACTCGCCAAATGGAAAATCCCACCCTGGGCAATCGCTCTTGGTGCAGCTCTTGCTGGGTGGGTTCTGCTTTAGAAAACGCTTAAACCCAAACCTGCGGAGTGATAAACACTGCCATAGGGGGCATCGATGCGGGTCCACCGACCATTGACGGAAACCCGCAGATGGCGTGGGATCTCATTGGGTGCTTCAAATCCTGGGATGAGCCCCAAAGAGGTACAGGTAAAAACACTGCGCATGGGAATGGAAGCAGTTTTTCCATTGCCTTCAGCTTTAATTACCTCTTGGTCCATCAAGGATGCAGGGGGTCCCAAAGGGCCAGAAAACTGACGCGCCAGCGCTTGGCCTTGATCAGCCAGCGACCGCACCACCTGAGTGGGGAGCTCGTCGACAAGCGTAAAACCGGTGCTGGGCGGTAAAGATCCCGGCCAGCTGGCATCGCGCGGCGCCCCAATTTCTGGGGTTTCGGCTTGGAGTGCGGCCAAGAGATCTGCAGCTCCCACGGCTGCGCCATCGCGGCTGGCGGTGCCTTTAATGCGGCGGGAGGCGGTGACTCCAAAAGGTGTGGTGACAAAAACGTCCACAGTTTCGGGGTCGAGTTGGCGAAAACGTGCACTAGCTAGGGCATCAATTCCGACCGCGCGAGCCACCAGGGCTTGGAGGCCACGGGCGCCGGAGGTGACTATGAGGGATTCTGGCACTACTGTTCCAGAGCTTCCTGAGCCTGGACTTCGCTGCTAGCCACAGCGGTAAGCACCTTGCGCTCTACCTTGCTAATGGCACGTGGAGCGGCGGTTTGAATATTAACGGTGACCTGTACACATTCAACAACGCAGCAGACGCGACCATTACGGTCCTTGACTTCCTGGCGGGTCTTAAAGGAGGTATTACCCAACTTGGTGACTTGGGTTTCTACCGTCACCTTGGTGGTGTCCGGCAAAATGGCGCGCAAATAATCCACTTCCAAGTGGCGCACAAATGCAGCAGGGATCTCATAACCGCGCTCGCGGAATTGGTCCTCGGCGAAAGTAAGGCGAGCTTCTTGCGCGATTTCAATATAAGCAGCGTTATTCACGTGGCCGAAACGGTCAAAATCTGACCAGCGGAGATCAACCTCCGTGACGTGGAAGTTCTTTTGGGTGTTTTCCTCAGTGGCTGCCATGGTTTTAGCCTCGGCCTCTTTCTATCTAACTTTTCGATGAATCGAGCGTCTCGCAAGCATTCTACCGACCCCCGGGCCAGCTGCGCATTCGACAAGCGAATTAGCATCATTTTCCGGTATTTGCGAAGGCCAGAGAACATCTTAAATCAAATATGCTTGCACAAAAAGAATCACCACTCTAGACCCCTGATTATTTAAGGACTTAAGATGGAAGGCATTATGAATAGACACGACCTTCTAGAATCCCCGAAAAACTAAATTTCCAAAGGCCAAATGTGGAATCTGAGGCACAGGATTCCGCTTTTGAGCCCTCGGGAGAAATTGGTCTTTACCCCAGCCAAGAACTGGTGCTAATGCAATTGTGGGATAAGGGTCCGCAATGTCAAGCTGATTTAGTACAGCTTTTGGGTTCAGATGCGCCCACCATGACGCGCACGCTGCAGCGCTTGGAAAGTGCCGGATTTATTAAGAAAATCCCTAGCAAAACAGATAAGCGCGTGACCATTATTGAGGCAACCATTGCCAGCAAAGCCATTCAACCCCAGGTCAAACAGGCGTGGGAAGAGTTGGAAGCTGGTGTGACTGATGATCTCAGCGACGCCGATAAACGCAAGCTTTTGGAGCTTCTAGAACAAGCAGAAGAGACTCTGACTGGCATCTTAGAAACCTCTGACGAGGAAAAAGACACTAAGTAAAAAAGCCGGTTTTTCGTCGAAAAGCGCAAAGTTTAAGGCCCGCACACAAGTACCTTGTGTGCGGGCCTTAACTGTTAAAACTAGCGGGTCAGCTTGCGGTGGGTGACTCGGGAAGGACGAGCGGCGTCAGCGCCGAGACGCTCAACCTTGTTCTTCTCATAGTCTTCGAAGTTGCCTTCGAACCAGTACCACTGGCCTTCGACGATGTTGCCTTCCCACGCCAAGATGTGGGTACAGGTGCGGTCGAGGAACCAACGGTCGTGGGAAATGACCACGGCACAGCCGGGGAAGTTCTGCAGTGCGTTTTCCAAAGAGCCCAGGGTTTCGACGTCCAAGTCGTTGGTAGGCTCATCGAGCAGGATCAGGTTGCCGCCCTGCTTCAAGGTCAGTGCCAGGTTGAGGCGGTTGCGCTCACCACCGGACAGTACCTTGGAAGGCTTCTGCTGGTCAGCGCCCTTAAAACCGAAGGCGGAAAGATATGCACGGGATGGCATTTCATTCTGACCAACGATGATGTAGTCCAGACCATCGGAAACAACTTCCCAGACAGTCTTTTCTGGGTCGATGTTCTCGCGGTTCTGGTCAACATAGGACAGCTGCACGGTTTCGCCGATTTCAACCTTGCCGGCATCTGGCTGCTCGAGGCCAACAATGGTCTTGAACAGGGTGGACTTACCCACACCGTTAGGTCCGATCACGCCGACGATGCCGTTACGAGGCAGGGTGAAGGAAAGATCCTTAATCAGGACGCGGCCATCAAAGCCCTTCTCCAGGTCGCTAACCTCAACAACCTTGTTGCCCAGGCGTGGAGGGGTTGGGATTTGGATTTCTTCGAAGTCGAGTTTGCGGAACTTTTCAGCCTCTGCAGCCATCTCTTCATAGCGAGCCAGACGAGCCTTGTTCTTGGCCTGACGGGCCTTAGCGCCGGAACGAACCCATGCGAGTTCTTCCTTCAGACGCTTCTGCAGCTTCTGGTCCTTCTTGCCAGCAACTTCCAAACGCTCAGTCTTCTTCTCCAGGTAGGTGGAGTAGTTGCCCTCGTATGGGTGCAGCTGACCGCGGTCAACTTCACAGATCCACTGTGCAACGTGGTCGAGGAAGTAACGGTCGTGGGTGACGGCAAGGACAGCGCCCTTGTAATCAGCCAGGTGCTTTTCCAGCCAGAGCACGGACTCAGCGTCCAAGTGGTTGGTAGGCTCGTCGAGCAGCAGCAGATCAGGCTCAGAAAGCAGGAGCTTAGCCAGTGCAACGCGGCGACGCTCACCACCGGAAAGGTGGGTTACTGGCTCATCTCCGGGAGGGCAACGCAGAGCGTCAAGAGCCTGCTCGATCTTGGAATCAATTTCCCAAGCGTCAGCGGCGTCAAGAGCTTCCTGCAGGACACCCATCTCTTCCATGAGCTCATCGGTGTAGTTGGTGGCCATTTCTTCTGCAATGGCCTCGAAGCGCTGCTTCTTTTCGAAGATCTCGCCGAGACCTTCTTCAACGTTCTGGCGAACGGTCTTTTCCTCATTCAGTGGAGGTTCCTGCAGCAAGATGCCCACAGTTGCGCCCGGATCAAGGAATGCCTCACCATTAGATGGCTGGTCAAGACCGGCCATGATCTTCAGAATAGATGACTTACCAGCGCCGTTAGGACCAACGACACCGATCTTGGCACCTGGGTAGAAGGACATGTAGACATTGTCCAAGATGACCTTGTCACCAATTGCCTTACGCACGTTCTTCATCGTGTAGATGAACTCGCCCAATGTAACCCCTTTAACTGCGATTTTGCGTTTAAGTACTCAGCTGTCAAGGTTACATGAGCGAGCCCAAAATCGGGACCTTGGCCTGACCTGCTCTGGGGATATACAGGGATATCGCGGGAAAGGCCTCTGTCCCACTGCTACTCGGGGTTACTAGGAAAGGTTATTGTTCAGGTTCATTGGGTGCGCCGGCGTTAACCAATTGGTTCTCCGCACCTGACTCCCCGCGCTCCCCTGCCTCTCGTGCCTCTGGATTATTGTGCTCTTGGTTATCTGGGTCTTGGCGCGTATCTCCTGAGGTATAACTTGCAGACCTATTTTCCGGCATGACCACGCCATGGGGAACGTTTTCCAAGCGAGGTCGCGCATCCACAAAGCCCACAAGGTAGGAATTGAGATCAATACCAATTGATAGGGCACGCAAGCGAACTTCTTGGCGCTTGATGGGCTTGTCCGAATTGGCTTCAACAGTTTCCCACTGATTGGTATAAAGCATGCCGTGCACGATGACGGATACTCCAACTGTCAAGGACTGGTGTGCGTTAACGGCCAGGCGACCCCAAGCCTCAACATTGATATAAAGCTGGTCGGTGTTGTGCCACTTTTCGTCCTGACGGTAGGAACGTGAGGAAGCAATGCGAATCTTGAGCACACCGTCGCTATTATCCTTAGTTCCGATATAAACAGGGTCGCTGCAGATACGTCCGACGATGGTAATTGGTGAGTTAATCATGTCCTGGTTTTCCATTTCTCTGGTTGGCGGAAGTGCTTTCACCAGGCAGTGTGCCAGCCTCTAACCAAGACGAAAAACACCCCAGCAGCCAAACTGTGGATAACTTCTTCAGATCGAAAGTTATCCACAGGCCGGGCTCCTGGGGCGCGCAAGAAAGCGTCGAAAAGCTTATTCTTTGTCTTTAGCTTCGAATGTTTCGTTGTAGTAATCCGAGTGTAAATCGTGGCCTTCGCTCATGCGGGCCAGCATCTTGTTGTACTCCTCCGCATCCTCAAAACCTGTCTCCTGAGCACGCTTTTCATAGATTTTTTCATTGTTTCGCTCCTCACGTAACCAGCCACGGAAGAGGTATCCAAAAACAATAATCATCGGGAATGATCCTGAAGCCCAGGCAATGCCGCCACCTACCAGCTGGTCATGTGCCAGGTCCACGGCCCATGGAAGATCTAAGCGGGTATAAAAATCTTCAGCCAAAATCTCCTTGAGCTGCATGAGGTAGACGCCAAAGAAAAGGTGGAAAGGCATGGAGAACACCAGCCAGGCCAAGCGCGATACGTGGGTGCGCTCCTCCGGCTTGGGGTCTGGTCCAATCATTTCCCAGTAGTAGATATAACCCGAGAACACAAAGACAAAGTTCATAATCAGGTGGCCAGCGTGCTCGGACACCATAACCTCATAAAGCGGGGTGAGGTAGAGCGCATAAAAAATAATAATGAACTGAATCGTGTTAACCGCAGGGTGCATGAGGAACTTCAGCAGCGGGTTATCCGCCAGCACCGCAGCCCACTCATGCAAGCCTGGACGGCCCGGTTCACCAGGTTCAACAGCCTCCATAACCAGGGTTAATGGCGCGCCAAGCACCAAAAATACCGGCACCACCATGGACAGCAGCATGTGCGCGACCATGTGCATGGAGAAGGTCGCCGGCATATTCATGCCGATACCCGAAGAAACGGTGATGCCCAGCGTGGCACAACCGAGCACCCACCAGAAGGTGCGTAGGTGGTTCCACGCCTTTGCTTTACGACGCAAAACTCGCAGGCCTTGCATATAGAAGAGGAATAGCAAGATAGCGACAGTGCCCAGCATCAAGTCAAAGCGCCACATCGAAAAGACGTTTGTCAGGGTGGGTTCCTTTTCAAGGGCATAGCCAATTTCGGTAGCCATCACAGAAAGATTTGGAGCATCTGGTGCTGGTGGCGGGGTGCGCCCCATGGAAATCGCAATACCCATAATCGCAGCCATCGCCAAGACTTCCACGATGGCAATCCGAGCAAAGATCTGTGGGTTTTGCCCAATCTTGGGTATTGATACCACCCGGTGCGCCAAGCCAAAAAGACCTACAACGATGACGCCGACAGTTTTTGCTACCACAAGGAGTCCGTAGTTGGAGGTGAACAAATCCGCGAAATCAATACGCAACAAGGCATTAAAAACACCAGAGATCGCCATGCCAAAAACGGCAAAGGTAGCGATGGCGGAATAGCGCTTGACGGCTACTTCAAGGTCTGGACCGAGGCGTCGACAATGTGCAATAAGCGCCATCAGGCCGCCAACCCACAACAGCATAAGCAGCAGGTGCCACAGCAAGGAGTTGGTGCCAAAATCGTGGTTACCACCAGATGCAGAGTGCCCCTCCAAACCGAGTGGCAGCATCATGATAACGGCGCCACAAAGCAGTACCGGCTGCATTAACCAGCTGCGTGAGAAAAGGCCAAGGATGCCGGTAATAAAGGCAAAAACTGCAACCCAGGCCCACGCTTTGGCGGTTGCTACCTGCTCAAAAGCAATGGACCAGTTCTGAGGTTGAATAGCCGAGCTAAAAGGCTGTCCCGAGAGATCCGACATGACCAGGGGAATCATGACAATTGCGATGAGTCCGAAACACAGCGCTGCTAGTGCGCCGGTGCGAGTGGAAATAGCACCATCAACCGATAACAAAGCCCTTTTAAGATCATTTTTGCCATCCACCAAACGTGGTGAAATGAAAAATGTCGATGCCAGGAAACTGCCGACCGATAGTGACGCCAGAATCCAGCCCACAGCCCGCAGGAATGGGAGGCCGGCGGTGGTGATTGGGCCTGGATCGGGAATGCCTAAGGCAGCGAGGGAATCAGAGAGGAACCCCCACGAAAGAATTGCGCCAACGAGGCCTGCAACACAAGCAAAGAGGATATAAAGGGGCCAGGAGACCCGTACCCTGCTTTTCTTTATAGTCCCCGTTTGTGCACTAGCTTGCTCATCCATGTCACCAATCTAACCCGCTTCCTTTTAGCTTCCCTAGTTGAGTGAGCTTTTTACTAACCGAACCCGGGTGTGCGATAGAGTTCCATCTCAGATAAAATTTGTGGGAATTCACACAGCTTTAGCTCGTTTTGGATTCAAGAGAGTACTTTATATAAAGTATTTTCCAGAAGTTGCAAGTACTTTTGCTTTGCTATTTCTATCGCCTCCATAGCTCAGTGGACAGAGCAACCGGCTTCTACCCGGTTGGCCGCGGGTTCGAATCCTGCTGGGGGCACAGATTTTCTCCAGTTCAGGGCACCTCTTCCGATCGGATTAGGTGCCCTGATTTTTGTATGCCCACCATATGCCCACAAACTTTTGTCTCTTAACCCAGTCCTCTCATGGTGTCAATTATGTCTCGACTGATCTGTCAACCATGCCTTGACGCACGACTCGCCCCGACCAAGTCTCCCGTTTCACCTAAGTAAGTGGACACTAACTTTTTAACTTAAGTTTCCAAATAATTAAGAAATCTCTAATAAGTTCCTTAACGTCAGCATATTTACAGCTGTCTTATTTTCCCGAGTTTGGTTGTCCCAACATTCACCTCGACTTATAGGAATTTTCATGTCTTTTAATCGTCGTCGCTTTGTTCTAAGCTGCGCTGCCACCAGCAGCATTGCCCTTGTTGCACTTTCCGGTACCGCTACCGCTCAGTCTTCTTTTGTTTCCGGCTCTTCCGGACTATTTTCTTCTGATTCCACTCCAGCAGCTCCTGAGGCTCCAAAGAACATCATTTACATGATCGGCGATGGCATGGGATTCAACCATGTTTCTGCCACCAACCTCTATGAAACCGGCCAGACCCGTTACCAGGTTGCTGGTGAGCCCGGCGCGGTTGAAGCACTTCCAGGTGGCGAGGCTGTTCAGGTTTATGAGCAGTCAGAGTGGACTCAAATTGCAGCATCCTCCTACCAGGATGGAAACTCCTACGACCCAGCTCGCGCTTGGTCTGATCACAACTACGTCAATGAGAACGCCACCGACTCTGCAGCAGCTGGCACCGCAATGGCAACTGGTGTTAAAACCACCAACGGCATCATCGGTATGGATCCTGCTTTGCAACCAGTTCAGAACACCTCTGAATACGCTATCGCCCAGGGTAAAGCTGCAGGTGTTGTAAGCTCCGTGCCTTTCAACCATGCGACTCCTTCCGCTTGGGCTGCGCACAACTCCAACCGCAATGATCTCCACGCCATTGGTGAGGAAATGATCAACAGCGATCTCAACGTCATCATGGGCGCCGGTCACCCCTTCTACGATCAGGACGCTAAGCCTGTCGCTACCGCCGATGAGGACTACATGCTGACTTCCCAGTACGAGCGCCTTGCTAATGGTGAAACTGAGTTCACCTTCGTTGAGGATGAAGCAGATTTCCAGGCACTTGCCGATGGCAATGTTTCCAGTGACAAGTACTTCGGTCTAACACAGGTAGCAGACACCTTGCAGCATGACCGTTCTGGAGAATCTGTCACCCCTTATGACACTCCTCAAAATGACGTAGTTGATCTAGCTACCATGTCTGAAGCTGCGCTTAATATCTTGAACCAGGATGAGGACGGCTTCCAGGTAATGATCGAAGGCGGCGCTATCGACTGGGCCGGCCACGCCAACGACGAAGCTCGCGATATCGAAGAAGTTCAGGCTTTCAATGCTGCCGTTGAAACTGTTGTCGAGTGGGTTGAAGAGAACTCTTCCTGGGAAGAAACCCTCGTTATTGTTACCGCTGATCACGAGACCGGCTACCTCGCTGGCCCAACCGACGATCCAGCATGGTCTGCTATGACCGGCGCAGCGGGCGTTGTTCCAAACCACAACTGGTTCTCCGGAAACCACACCAACCAGTTGGTACCAATGTTTGTTCGTGGCACCGGTTCCGAGGACATCGTTGCTGCTGCCGATGAGATCGATCCCGTCCGCGGAAAATACATCGACAATGTTGAGGTTGCTCAAATCACCATGAACAAGTGGTGGTAATTCAACGTCTGAAAAACGCTTAAGTTTTCTATTCTGACCAGCCGTTTTGGCGAAAGCAGCACGGTGCATTAACATAATCCGTGCTGCTTAACGCGGTAATGGTGGCTGTAGTTCAGCTGGTAGAGCACCAGGTTGTGATCCTGGGTGTCGCGGGTTCGAGCCCCGTCAGCCACCCCTAAGAAATCAGGGTTTCTTCTCCTAGGAAAAGAAACACTGATTTTTTGTTGTGCACGCACTAGCCAGTGCAACAGTCTGCAACTAGTTGCTTAGATTCCACGATCTGAGCACACTAGTTTTATGAGCCACAAAACTATCACCATGCCCATTCATGGAGGCCCGGCAGAATCGGCGGCCCTGTGGGGAAGCGCCGTGGAAGTTCTCAACGAGGAACAAGTCCGCCAATTCATTTTTGATGAGATCGCCAAATTTGATATTGACGGCAAGTCCGTGTGTATTCCGATACCCGATGGCACCCGCTCCGGCCCGATGGGCTGATGATTAAGTCCGTTTATGATGCGATCGCTGATCGCGCCAAGTCGATCACTATTTTGATTGCGCTGGGCACCCACGCAGCAATGGATGAGCCTTCCATTGCCAAGCTTCTCGACGTTCCATCCGGCACCATTGCGGAACGTTTCCCCAAAGCGGTAGTCGTCAACCATGACTGGCACAACCCCGAAGCGATTGCCTCCCTCGGCACCATTTCTGCTGAGGAGATCTCTCGACTATCCAATGGCCTACTCACCGACCGCGCCATGGATGTGCAGATCAATAAGCTCGTTGCCGAAGCCGATGTCAACCTGGTTGGAGGCCCAGTCTTCCCACATGAGGTGGTCGGATTCTCCGGCGGAAATAAGTACTTCTTCCCCGGCTGCTCTGTCCATGATGTGATCGATATTTCGCACTGGGTGGGTGCGCTGATTACAGCCTCGGAAATTATTGGTACCTTAGGCATAACTCCCGTTCGTCAGCTTATTAACTCCGCCTCGGATTTGATCAAGGGAGAAAAGCTGGCGTGACCTATGTTTCCACCACCGGCGATGATGAACAGCCGGTGCTGCACTCCGTTGCGGTGGGAACCACTGAATCGGCCTGGGCTGCTAACGCTCAGATTGCCTCCAGCACCCATATCAAGTGGTTGGATGCTCCTTTTAAGCGCATCGTGTCCAAGGTTCCAGAGATGTATGAGGATCTGTGGACCGGCGCCA
The DNA here is from genome assembly GCF_046592015.1 of Corynebacterium callunae. Taxonomy (GTDB): domain Bacteria; phylum Actinomycetota; class Actinomycetes; order Mycobacteriales; family Mycobacteriaceae; genus Corynebacterium; species Corynebacterium callunae_A. Next base: position 49,416 of record NZ_JAWVOB010000001.1, on the reverse strand, counting down.
AGGGCGTTTATAAGATGGAACCAGTGTGTGCTGATGGTGGCGAGATCATTATTTATGCACCTCACATCACTGAAATCTCGGAAATGCACCAGGGCCTTGCCGATATTGGCTACCACTGCATCGAGTACTTCACCAAGCAGTGGGAAAAGTTCAAGGACCATCCTTGGGGCGAAATCGCACACTCCACCCACGTGCGTGGACTTGGTACCTATGATCCAGAAACCGGTGTGGAAAAGCTGCGCATTAATGTGACACTTGCATCCCAGGTTTCCAAAGAGGTCTGCGATGCCTACAACATTGGTTATGCCGATCCCAATACCCTGACTGGGCTGAGTTTGAGGCAGATCCTGACACCCTGGTGGTAGAGCATGCAGGCGAAATCTTGCACCGTTTGGAGTCCCGGCGCTAATGACACTGCTTAACCCTGACTCCGACGCGCAAGCACTGATTGCCCGCGTCGAAAAGCATCTTCCTGCTAATGGCCGGCTTGGGGTGGCCTACTCAGGTGGTGTGGATTCGGCGGTGTTATTGGCCATTTCGGAGTATGTGCTCGGCTATGATCGCACGCTGGGAATTACGGCGGTTTCGCCTTCTTTAGCGGCGCGTGAGCGTGCCATTGGGGCGGATACGGCAGCTTATATTGGTGCTGAAACCCTCGAGATCAACACCAATGAGCAGGCAGTGGCTGCCTACCGTGCCAATAACGTGGACCGTTGTTATTTTTGCAAGAATGAGATGTTTAACCGCATTGATGACACCGTAGTTGAGGCACATAATTTAGCGGCTGTTGCCTATGGTGAAAATGCGGATGACACCAAGCGTATTGACCGCCCCGGTGCGCGCGCTGCTGCTGAGCACAATGTGTTGCGTCCGCTCTCTGATGCTGGTTTGAGCAAGGTGGAGGTGCGCCAAGTCGGCCGAGCTTTTGGACTACCGGTTGCCGATAAGCCGGCAGCGCCATGTTTGGCTTAGCGCATTCCCCATGGTCAGGAAGTAACTGAGGAGAAATCGCAGCAAATTGAGGCGGTGGAGCTGGAGCTTTATCGTTTGGGATTTAGCGATTCCCGCGTGCGCCACCATGGCGATATTGCGCGCATTGAACTGCTTACCACTGAGCTTCCGCTGGCTACTCAACCGGAGACGGCACGAGCCATTGAAGCTGCTGCCAAAGAGGCTGGATCCCGTTATGCGACGGTTGATCTTAAAGGTATTCAATCTGGTGCCATGACATTGTCACTACTAAATGCGAAGGGCACTCTGTGAGCGAAGAACAAACCTCTGATCAGCGCACCAAGAAGTTTGGTGATTTCGCACATCTGGATGTGGATCGCGCACAGCGGCGTGGCTACCCCGAAGCGGTGTACTGCGAATCCAAAACTGTCGAGCAGGTAGCAGCCATTGCAGAAGGGCTGCGCGATGCTGGCCACACCACGCTGTTTACCCGGGCATCCAAGGAGCAAGCAGCAGCGATTATCGACACTCTCGGCGATGTTTTTTCTGATGCTGACGCTGGTTTTTGGCCTACCCGGCTGCCCCACCAGCATCATCTGGGGTAAGCGTATTGGTGGTTTCCGCAGGTACCTCGGATCTACCAGTGGCCAAAGAAGCCTTGCACACCGCTAATCATTTGGGACGCGAGGTCTCCCTCATTGTGGATGTGGGAGTAGCTGGGATTCACCGCCTGCTATCCTATGAACCACAATTGCGCGAGGCCGGGGTGATTATTGTTGCTGCCGGTATGGACGGCGCCCTGCCCGGAGTAGTTGCCGGCCTGGTATCTGCGCCAGTGGTTGCCCTGCCAACCTCTGTTGGTTATGGCGCGGGGGCCGGTGGAATTGCGCCATTACTCACCATGCTTAATGCCTGCGCTCCGGGCATCGGCGTGGTCAATATTGACAATGGCTATGGCGCAGGCCACCTAGCAGCGCAAATCGCTGCCCGCTAGGCGGATTCTCAGCTAAAGCTACTGCTGGACCCGGGCAAGTACCTGCGCCTCAGTCCAGGCCAGAGCAGCAGCTGTTGCTTTAATATCTGCAAACTCCGGCTGGCGGGTGAGCACTTCCCCACCCCGAGATCCCACCTTGATCTTGATGGTGTGGCCTTCGATCTCCACATCCTCAAAATGGCGGTCTAAACCTTCATGTTCCACCTTCCAGGAGCGAATGCCAAAGGTGCTGGTGCCAGCAAAAATAATGCCCTTTCGCTTTTCGACGTCCCCTGCAGCTGTCAGTACATGAAGCGTGTGGGCTGGGCGTCCCTTCTTCATAATGATGGGGCTTAACCACGCATCGCGCGCACAAGCTGCGAGCAAACTATCCAAGACTCCTGGCCAGAGGCGGGGATCAAGATCATCCACATTGGCCTCCAACAGCACCAACTCACCGGTATCAGCATTGGGTTGTGACGCGAGGGTGTCGTCGAAAAGCACAGCACGCACCACATTGGGGCGGCCGACCACGTCTTTGGTGCCGGCGCCGATGCCGATGGCGCGCATAATGCCGCTGGGGACTGTCTGCGCGGTGGTGGCAAAATGCCTGATCAGCGCCACGCCGGTGGGTGGGGCCAGCTCGCCGACGGGATCGAGGGAATCACCGATGGCACCAGATTGCGCGGGCCAGCCCTTAATGAGCTCGGCAACTGCCGGAACTGGGACTGGAATATCACCATGAGCTGCCTTGATGCGTCCAAATCCAAGGGCAATGGGGCTGGCGGAAATGCCTCCGGGATTTAGTTGGCGGATGGCCTCGCACACGCCGACGATATCGGCAATGGAATCCCAGGCGCCGACCTCGTGGAAGTGAATTTTTTCCGGATCGATACCGTGTACCTTCCCCTCAGCTAGGGCGATTAGTTCAAAAACTGCCAGGGCATCTGCTTTGGTTTGCGCCGGAATTTCGGCTGCGCCCAGCACCTCTTTAATAGTGCTCCAATGGCGGTAGGAATGGTGTTCATGCACAGCATGAACGTCTAATTTGATGCCACGTTGGCCTTGACGGACAACCTCTGCAGTTTCCAAGCGCACATCACCTGGGATTACGGCCTCGACCACCTGCTGAATTTCGTTGAGATCGGCCCCGACATCAATGAGTGCGCCCATTAGCATGTCCCCAGCTACACCTGCGGTGGCATCAATTCATAAACCCACTTTTACCCCATTCATATCCTCTGAAAAACTTCTTATCTGACCAGCTTAGACCCACTAAAGGGGTAGGAAAATCAACCCCGTTTATCACGGTCTTATTAGACTTTCAAACACAAAGATCAAAACTAGGGTGTAGCTGATTTGAAGGAGCAAAATGTCTAAGTTCGCCGCCAATTTATCGCTGCTTTTTAAAGAGTTTGAGTTCACTGATCGCTTTGCCAAAGCAGCTGAATTTCCTTTTAGCGCTGTGGAATTGATGTACCCCTATGACGAGGACATCAATGAGATCAAGGCGGCTCTTGATGCTGCAGGTCTGCCCCTAACGCTTTTTAACGCTCCAGTGGGAGATCAATTTGGCTATGCTGCAAATGTAGAACTACCGGTGTTTAAAAAGCTTATGCAGCCCGCCTTGGAATATGCCGAGGTGTTGCGTCCAGAGAAGATGCATATTCTTTCCGGACTTGTAGAGCACACTGCGGAGGCCTCGCAGCGCTATATTGCCAATATCAGCTGGGCTGCGACTAAATTGGAACGGCTCAACGTACTAGCCGTTATTGAGCCCATTAATGGCTACTCCATTCCTGGGTACTTCTTGAATGACCTGGATCAAGCTCTAAAACTGGTGGCTGCGATTGATCACCCCAATGTGAAGATCCTTTTTGATATTTTCCACCTGCAGCAAATCCACGGTGACCTCATCCATCAATTAGAAAAAGTCACCACAGCTGGATTACTGGGGCACGTGCAGGTAGCAGGAGTGCCCGCCCGCAATGAGCCCGGCACCGGCGAGGTTAATGAAGCTCTTATTTTTAAGGCTTTGGATGTGGCTGGTTACCAAGGCTATGTAGGCGCAGAATACAACCCCAAGGCGGACACCATCTCAGGCCTGGGATGGCTGGACAATCACGTGTCCACCCCATGACGTACCATTAATCGCGATAGTTTTTTGCCATTTAATCAGCACCGAATATTAAGCACGAAGGAGCCTGACATGGCGTTACCCATTCCGAGCCCAAATGCCCGCGCACTGGTCACCGGCGCCAGCCAAGGTATTGGCCTAGCCATTGCCCGTGACCTCGCCCGCTTTGGCCACAACCTCATTTTGGTGGCCCGCCGCGAAGAAATCCTCAAGGAGATTGCCGCCGACTTGGAAAACAAGCACGGTGTCATCGTTGAGGTCCGCGCCATTGACCTGGCAGATCGCGATGCCCGCGCGGAACTCATTGCGGAGATCTCCGAACGCGAGATCAATATCATCATTAACTCTGCTGGTATCGCTAGTTTTGGGCCATTTAAGGACCAGGACTGGGGTTATGAAACCAAGCAATTTGAGCTCAATGCCACCGCAGTTTTTGAGCTCACTCATGCCGTGCTCGGAGGCATGTTGGAGCGTCGTAATGGCGCTATTTGCAATGTTGGTTCCGCAGCCGGCAATGTGCCAATTCCAAACAATGCCACCTATGTGCTTACCAAGGCTGGTGTCAATGCCTTTACTGAGGCGCTGCACTATGAGCTGCGTGGTACTGGCGTTTCCTGCACCCTGCTGGCCCCAGGCCCAGTACGTGAGGCTGTAGTTCCAGCTGAAGATATGTCCATTGTGGATCGTGTGGTGCCAGACTTCCTGTGGACCACCTATGAATCTTGTTCCGCGGAAACCTTGCAGGCACTCTCCAAGAACCGTCGCCGCATTGTTCCCGGTCCGCTGGGCAAAGCCATGAACACTATTTCCTCTATTGCTCCAACCGCTGTGCTCTCCCCTGTTATGGGCTGGGTTTATAAGAAGATGGGTTAACCATGACCGAAATTGATACAACTACCCCTCCCGTTGCAGCACGCGATGATCGCCTGGTCTGGATTGACCTGGAGATGACCGGCCTGGATCTGCAAAAACACGTCATTGTGGAAGTTGCAGCGCTAGTCACCGATGCCAACCTCAATATCATCGGTGAAGGCGTGGACCTGGTTGTTCACGCCACCGAAGAAGAGCTGGCGCAAATGGATGATTTTGTGACCAATATGCACGAATCTTCTGGACTCACCGAGGAAATCCGCAATTCCACAGTTTCCCTTAAAGAAGCAGAAGACGCCGTGCTGGCGCTGATCGCTGAGCACTGCGATCCTGCACACCCAGCACCACTGGCCGGAAATTCCATTGCCACGGACCGTTCCTTCATCCGCGAGCAAATGCCCCGCTTGGACGCCGCGCTGCACTACCGCATGGTTGATGTTTCTTCGGTCAAGGAACTCGCCCGCCGTTGGTACCCTCGCGTGTACTACAAGCAGCCGGAAAAGGGCCTCGCCCACCGCGCACTGGCCGATATTGTGGAATCAATCCGCGAGCTGGACTACTACCGTCGCTCATTTTTTGTGGCAGCGCCAGGTCCTACCACTGAGGATTGTGCCGCGGATGCGCAAGCAGCCACTGAACGCTTTGCTCCTTATCTCGAGGACTAAAGTTCCGGAGCTTTAAAGGCTTTAAAAAGATTTCAGCAGCCTGGTGAGTTCGGTCAGCATATGAATCCGCCACCAGGCCCAATCGTGGCCACCGTGAACTCCGCGCACGCGGACTTCACGGATATCGCCAGAAAGATCCTCGGCAAGCTGATGGGAAAGGCGCAGCATATCGCCCTCATATTTGCCCGTTTGCAGATGAATGGAGCTCCAATTTTCCGCCGTGGACAGGGCATCGGCAATATTAAAACGCCATAAACTAGGCGATTGTGCGATGGCATGACCAACTTCGCCATCTGCCAATGCAAGTGCCCACAACGCAGCCAAACCGCCGAAGCTAGCACCAGAAACAATCGTCTCTTCGCCACGAGTTGAGACGTTATAGGTGGCGCGGACGTGCGGCAGGAGCGCGTCGAGAAGCGTATCAACCTGGCCACCAGGCACGCCCAGAGTCTCCCAGCGGCGCTGCATGTCCACGGAGTCCAGCATCAAAACGCTCACCGGCGGCAACAGCCCAATGGCAATCGCTGCATCAATATGCGCAGCTAGATTCATATTTTCATGCCAATGCTGACCGTCAAAAAGAATCAGCAGCGGAGCTTTAACCGGCGCCTGATAAAACCAAAAATGCTCGCCGGCGACGGTTTCTTCCACAACTTTGACGCTTGTCGACGCCACACCCCAGCAGTTGGGCAAGGCATCAGGGCCTTCCACGAGGGAGGAATTCATGACCGCGCCCGAGGCGCGAGAATCCATATGCGCACCGGCTTTAATCGCCTGCATAATCTCAAAGCGGTCGCTGCTGTGGCGCCACGGTGGCACCTCATGGGATTCCCAGGTGCTAATGGTGTAGCTGGCACGCCAATCGGAAGGCATGCGCAGGCTTAGAATCCACAGGTCAGAGCCCTCGAGGCGGTGCATTTCAGAATCTTCAATGCGGGTTTCATCAAAAACTCCATTAACCCACAAAAGCACCGCGGTGGCGCCGGGGCATTCCACAACCCAGGTATAAAGGCACATATCGGGGTTGCCTTCAGGATCGTCCGCGATCAGTGGATTGGGCTTAGCCAGCGCGCTTACTGCCATATCGCCGCAGAGGCGGGCGGAGTGTTCGCCACCTTCTTGAACCGCGTTTTGCCAGGCCAATTCCATGGAATCGATAAAGCGAGCATGGCGAGGAGCATTAGAAAAAGACACAGTTGGCTGCAGCTCCTGGTGGGAAAAACCGAAACGGTCCACCCACTCCTTGGTCTGCCTCAACGGTGGCATCTAGTTATCCCCTTGGCCTGGTCAATTAACAATCTACAGCTATAAACACGGACAACCGGCCGACATTTACCCCTCACCTTGATGCCGTGAAGGTGAAAATGTCCGCCGGTTTAAAAACAAATTGTCAGTCTAGTTCAGAGGATTAATGCAGGCAATATTGCTATTGTTGGGGAAATTAATTTTAGCTTTCGTCCGCATTTCCTGCACTCCAGGTTGACCAAGGAATATTCCAGTCACCCAGGCCATCGGTACCGCTCAAGGTGGAGCCAACAGTATTTTTCACGGTGACAATATCGCCGCGCTTCACTGTCTCTTGGAACCACTGTGCATTTTCAGTGGAGACGTTGATGCAGCCATGGGAAACATTGGACACACCCTGCGAACCTACCGACCATGGGGCGGCGTGCACATAAATTCCGGAGTAGGACATCTGGGTGGCGTACTTCACCGAGGTGCGGTATCCACCTTCTTCATATCCAAGGCCGAAGGTGGTGGAATCCATAATCATGGATTCATTACGGTCGCCAATAATGTAGGTGCCATTTGGAGTAGCCCACTCTGCAGTATCACGCCCAAAGGAAACAGGCATGGTGCGCAGGAGCTCGCCATTCTTGTACACGCTCATGGTTTTGGTGTTGTCATCTGCCACCGCCTCCACGCGGTCACCGATGGTGAAGTTGGTGGCATTATCAGTTTCACCCCAGAGGCCGTCGCCAAGTTTTTGGCCATAAATATTGGCTTCTACGGTTACTTCAGTACCTGGCTGCCAATATTCCGCGGGACGCCAACGCACCTCATAATCATTAAGCCAATAGAAGGCGCCTTCCACCGCAGGAGAGGTGGTGATGGTGATGGCATCTTGAGCTGCTTGACGATCCCCTACTGGAGAACCAAAACGGAATCCGATGGTTTGACCAACGCCAACAACGGAATCAGCCAAAGGGGAAAGTGCTACTGAGGTAGTAGAGGTAGGGCTGATAGTGCTAAACACGGTGGTGGAGGATTCACCATTCTTATCCGTGGCCTCGATTGTGTAGGTGCGGTTATATCCCAAGGTTTCAGCGGTGGTCCAAGTACGACCATCAGCAGAAAGCTCAGATTCCACCTCATAGCCTTCTTCATTGGTCATGGTGACCTCAGCGAGGCCATCGCCCATGGACTTAACAATGACCGGCTCAGCGGGATTAACCTCTTCAGCTTCATCATCAACAGAAACGACAGGCGCGGAAAGTTCTTTCTTGGCGGCTACTGCTTGAGTACCTGCCTCTTGAGCTTCAATATCTCTTTCAATCGTGCAGCCGGAGAGCGCAAGCGCTCCCACAGTGAGCATCGCAAGCATTGATCCAACAACTACCTTGCGCTTATTAGCTAAAACCCGCAACTACTTCGCCCTCCTGGCAAAACTGCACAAACTGCAAAATAAAACACTCGCCACTGCAGTTTCCCGCTCTTTTAGGGAGCCGTGGCTGCAATGGCATTAATTCAAAGTCAAACGCTACAAGGTTCAACACTTTTTAAAAGGGCAACATGCCAGTAGTAATCAAATCGTTAGGAGATCGACACCAATAAGTGGCCTAAAATCGAAACATATCAAATGACCTGCATAAACATTGCCTTTTAAACCTTGTGCAGAACTACTTTACGCCTTACATCGCCGATTCTAAGCACCGTCAAAATCCTCCGGAATTTGTAAGTTTGCCCACAGCTATTTGAGGAATTTTCAAAGGAGTCAAAACAGGAATTTTCTAGAATCCTCCCACCACAGGCGAATCTGTTTTAAAATTCGGGGAGGTCTCGGTTTATCCACTTCAGCAATTTTCTATGACAATGAAAATTAGGGCTTTTACCTGCTGATTTTACTTTGTTTCCATATTGCTGTTATATTTTTCTTCGTTGCAAGCGAGGTTATCACCTCAAAATAGACAACAATGCGCCATTAGCTCAATTGGTAGAGCAACTGACTCTTAATCAGTGGGTTCGGGGTTCGATTCCCTGATGGCGCACCAAGTAAGTACATCCCGTAGCCCGAGCAATTGGGCTGCGGGTTGCTTCTTGAATGTCTTGAAGAGTAAATTAACTTGCCAGACAACAATGCGCCATTAGCTCAATTGGTAGAGCAACTGACTCTTAATCAGTGGGTTCGGGGTTCGATTCCCTGATGGCGCACAATATAAAAGCTCCAACCATAAAAATGGTTGGAGCTTTTTGCGCTTACCTCCTTAAATCCAAAATCAAAACGCATCACATGACATTACTTTTGTGTCCTGTACTACACTTTTGGAATGAGATGCCACTTCCAGCCCGTGGCGGCCCATCATGCATAGCCCCTTGCCCAATGATGAGATGGTCAATAAATTTGCCGACACCCACCTCCCCTGGAACCTTGAAGTAAGCAAAAAAGCCGCCCTCCAGCATTCAACAAAGAGATTTGGCGAATTCTGGGCCGTAGCCACTGCCCTAGGTGGAATGTCCGGACAGCGGGGTCCAAAGGAAATTAGACGGACCAATGGCGAATTCCTCGCGGTTCTCCTGGTTCATAATGGGCGTGAGATTTTCACCCAAAAAGGCAATAAATCAATCATTAATGCAGGCTCTGCCATTATTTGGGATGGCGTCTTGCCGGCGGAGTGTTACACCGAAGGAGCATTAAACAAATCCACCTTCTTCCTCCCCCGCGATCTTGCCAAAAAGGCGTTGCCCCATTTGGATGCAATCGTCGGCAAGCCTCTTATCTCAAACGGTTCCCTAAAGCTGCTTAGCTCCTGGATTAAAACCGCTATGACCACAGAAGACTTGGATGACACCGCTGAAACGCTGGTGGGAAAAACCGCCACCGACCTCCTGGCCGCAGCACTTGGAAGCTCTACCGAATTGGTTTTAGACACACGCGCAATCCGTTTAATGGAGTTCAGATCCTTTATTGAACAAGAACTAAGCAATCCCGAACTAGATACCGACATGATTGCCGCAGGCACCAACTTTTCCACCCGCTACCTGCATTCACTTTTTGAGGGTTCCGGGGAAACCTGCAGACAATTTCTCCAAAGAAGGCGCTTAGAAAAGGCGCAAGAACTCTTAACCTCGCGTCCCGACATGCTCATTACAGAGATTGCGATGCTCTGCGGATTCAGCACACCATCGGCCTTTAGCAGGTCTTTTCGTGGATTTTTTGGCCATTCCCCCAAAGATCTCCGCGTATTGCAGCCTCAATAAATTCTTTGCACATCTGGAACATTTCCATGCACACATTGGACAGCCCTTAAAACATCACAAACCTAGAGTAAAGGTGAGTTAAGTCACTACACCCTAAGGAGTTTTCAAGTGTCCAAAGAACCGCTGACCCTCGAGCCTAGCTACAGCAACCTCTTCCAGCCAGGCCAAATCGGCACCATGAAACTGCGCAACCGTATGGTGCAATCCCCCATCTTCACTCAATTCGCCGGCACTTACGGCGATATCAGCGATCGCCTCCTGGAATATCACCGCGCCCGCGCCCGCGGGGGCGCAGGCCTCATCATCACCGAGAACACCTCCGTGGACTGGCAGCTCGGCCGCACCGTCGGTCACCCTATGCGTATCGACGAAGACCGCTTCCGTTCGGGACTAATGGCACTCACTGAAGCCGTCCATAATGAAGGTGCCAAGATCGCAGTTCAACTGCATCACACTGGTCGCCAAAATTCCAAGTCCAATACTGAAGGAAATGTTCCTCCACTAGCACCAACTGGTGGTATTACCAGTGCTTTTGGTACCGAGCCTCGCACCATCGAAGCAGATGAAATCCCGGGACTAATTGATTTCTATGTCCAAGGTGCCCGGCGCGCCAAGGAGTCCGGCTTTGACGCCGTGGAACTGCATGGAGCCCATGGTTATTTGCTGGGCCAGTTCCTCTCCCCCAAGACCAATAAGCGCACCGATGAATGGGGCGGCTCTTTGGAAAACCGTGCTCGTTTTGCCTTGGCGGTAGTCCAGGGTATTCGCGATATCGTTGGCCCTGATTATCCAGTGATGTACCGCATGAGTGTGGAGGAGCCATATGAAGGCGGACTCCCACTTGAAGATGGTTTGGCCTTTGCCAAAATGCTGGAACCATTAGTTGATGCCATCGACGTTTCCGCTGGTAACTATGACACTGCGGATACATTGCTGCCCATGTACCCACCCGGAAACTTGGTGCACTATGCCAAGGCCGTCAAACAAGTGGTCAATGTTCCGATTATTGCAGTTGGCCGTTTGACCTGGCTGCTCCAGGAAATGGATGAGGCCGTAGGCAATGGCGACTTTGATTTTGTCGCCCTGGGACGCGCCCAACTTGCCGATGCTGAGGGTATCAACAAGACCCGCCGTGGCGAGCATGCCCATGTGCGTCGTTGTATTGCCGTCAATGAGTGCATCTCCCGCTGGATGTTTAATGGCCAGCGTACCCAATGCGTGATTAACCCCGCACTATCCCAGGAACAGCGCTCCCAGCAGGCGCTACATACTGCAGATAAGAAGAAAAAGGTTCTTATTGTAGGCGCGGGCCCATCCGGATGTGAGGCAGCCATGAAGGCAGCTGAACGCGGCCATGAGGTAACTCTGGTGGAACGCGAGAATTCCATCGGTGGCCAAATGCGGGCGTGGGCAGCTGCCAGCTATTTACGTATGGAAATTGAGCACATGATCAATTTCTACCGCGTAGAACTTGAACGACTCAATGTCGAAGTGCAGTTGAACACGGATGCCACAGACCTTGATCTAGCTGCATTTGATGAGGTGCTTTTGGCAACTGGTACCAACGCCGGCGAGCGTCCAGAAGGCACCATTGATGCTGTCACCATGCTCATTTCCGGTGAGAAGCCAGACGCTGATGCAGTTACGGTGTTTGGTGAAACTGAGGTAGCAATGTTTAGCGCATTGTGGCTGGCAGAGCAAGGAATTGCCGTGACTTTGAGCTCCCCTGCGGACAATGTTGGTCTAGATACCAATGACATGCAAAGGGACCGTTTGCTGCAGTTGCTGAACCCAGCTGGAGTGGAGATTAAGACGAATCAGGCAGCTCCTAGCGGCGGCGTGATTGTATGGGCTCAGGATCGGGTGGCTGATCAAACCCTGGAAGACGCCGTCAACCTGGACAATATTCGTACCATCGGAACTCGATTCCGTGGCGGCCGCATGTTTGAGGCAACTCAATCCGGCTACTGGACTGCATCGGAGATTTAAAAATGGCTATTCGCGGAGTTGAACATGTGGGTCTGACTGTTCCTAATATGGACAAGGCCACCCGCTTTTTTGAAGAAGCTTTTGACGCAGTTGTACTTTATGACATGCTCACTGAACCACTTGCTGGACCAGCCGTAGAAAGTGGATTGGGCATTCCATCGGGAGCTCAGATTGAGGCCATCAGAATGATGCGATTGGGTAAAGGTCCAAATATTGAGCTTTTCACCTATTCCAATACTGAGCAGCGCCGTCCCGTCACCCCCAATGACTTTGGTATCCAACACATTTGTATTTATGTGGACGATATTGCAGCTGCTGCTCAGCAATTCGAAAAAGCTGGTGGAACTTTATTGAGCCAACCTGTTGATCTTCCAGGTGCTGATGCTGGCCCTGGAAATCAATATCTTTATGCTCGCGCACCATGGGGCAGCACTATTGAATTGCTGACCTGCCCTTCTCCGCAAGCTTATGAGGCTCATACGGAGTTAAGGCGGTGGCGCCCCGCGCCCTAAATAAAGCAACGGGGGTTCGTCGAAAAGCAGGTTTTTAATGCTTTTCCGGATCCCCGCCCTCCTCGAGGGCGGGCTCGGCGACAGGTGGAGTGGGCGGAGTAAGCACCGAAGGATTATCCGCGTTGAAGGTGACCGTGAGGAACGCGATGTGGGTTTCGTAGCGGTCGATGACGTCGTCGATAATCTGCTGCTTGCTCAAGCCCATGAGGTCGTAGCCCTCAGAGCCGGTGAGGTTAAAAACCTCCAGGCGGTAGTAATTTTCCTCGGTCTGCGCGCGGCGGCCACCGAAGGACGGAATCGGGGTGGATACCGGGGAGACGAAGTATTAGAAGCGGGGCTGGTTTTCAATATTGACCAATAGCGCGTGGGTCGGGATGCCGGAATGCGGATCCACATCACTAATCAGCTCCGTGGAATAACCCAGGCGTGCAAATTCCTTGTGCACATCCTGCAAAGCGGGCTCCACAGTTGAGCCCACAAACTTCTCCACCTGCTGCTTACTTGGATAGGAGCGCAAGCTGGCCAAACGCTGGCGCCAGGTATTCTCTGGAGCATTGCCGCCGTCACTTGCCACATAACTATTGTGCAAGTGGCGGCCTTCCATCTCCGCACGCTCCATGCGCAGCACCTTGAGGAAGGAGGCCATCACCAAATAGGCGATGATGGTAACCGGCAGTGCAAAGATCAAAGTGGCGTATTCCATGGTGGTCACACCACCTGCGAGCAGCATGGCGATGGTCAAAATTGCGGTCCCCACCGCCCAGAAAATGCGCAGCCACTTGGCGCCATCCTGGCTGGGGTCTGGAATGGAGGAGGAGAAATTAGCCATCACCATGGCGCCGGAGTTTGCCGAAGCGAGGTAGAAGAGCAGGCCGGAAATAGTGGCCAAACCAATGAGGAAGGTTGCTCCAGGAAACATCTCCAGCAAGGTGTACCAGCCTTGTTCTGGTGATTCCATGGCTAGCTGTGCAAAAGCATCGTTGCCGTTGAGGACCTCAAACATTGCGGAGTTGCCGAAGGTGGTGACGATAAGGAAATCGCAGATCACAGGCGCTGTAATGGCTGCAATGACAAACTCTCTCAAGGTACGGCCGCGGGAAATACTAGCTAGGAAGACACCTAAAAAAGGACCCCAGGCCAGCCAAAACGCCCAGAAGAATAGGGTCCAACCGGCCATCCAATCAGATCCGCCCTCTTCATAGACGATGGTCTGTAGTGAGCGCTGCGACAGCGTGTTGATGAAGCGGCCGAAGTTTTCCACCATGCCATTGAGCAAAAATGAGGTGTGGCCAGTGACAATGATGTAGAGGGTCATGGCACCTGCACTCCGCAGATTCAGCTCTGAAATTAGGCGAATGCCCTTATCCACGCCAGAAGTACAGGCAGCGATGGTAATAACCACGGCCACAATAACCAGGGAGATTTGTAATGCCAGGCCGTCTTCAAAGCCAAAGAGCTTGGAGAATCCTACAGAGAGCAAGACCACCCCAATGCCCATGGAGGTAGCCACACCCATAACGGTGCCTACCAGGGTGATGATGTCAATGGCATCTCCAGCACGGCCTTTAACACGCTTGCCCAGCAGTGGATAAAGGGCAGCTCGAATAGAAAGTGGCATGCCCCAGCGGTAAGCAAAATAGCCCATGGCCATGCCCAATAGTGAGTACATGGCCCAGCCGCCGATGCCATAGTGGAACATGGTCCACACCACGGCGCCGCGAGCAGCTTCAACAGATTCGGGAACTGCATCCGGTGGGGTGGCATATTGGGTAATCGGTCCGGTTACGGAGTAAAAGAGCATGTCAATGCCTACACCTGCGGCAAAAAGCATGGAAACCCAGGTGAAGAGGCTGTAATGCGGACGGGAATGATCGGGCCCGAGGCGGCTTTTGCCCATGCGTGACAGCGCCACCCACAGCACAAAGCAGATCACAATAAAGACGGTAAGAACGTAGTACCAGCCCAGACTTTCACCAATAAATCCAACAATGGATTCCATGGTGCCAAAAGCATGGTCCGGGGCAAACATTGCCCACATGGAAAAGGCGAGAATAATTGCAGCGCTGATGGAAAGAACTACCCAGTTAACTTTGGCTTCGCCAAAAACCTGAGCACCTTTGGAAAGTTCATCGCGGGATACCGGCGGTCGGTTTTCCCGCTTTTCCTCGGTTTTGGATGATCTTTGGCTGCCGCCTAGTTCATCGCGCTTAATAGATTCTCGGAGCGTTTGAGTGTTTTCATCTTTTTTCTCGCTCACTCACAACTCCTTCCATGTTCAGTTACATACGTCTTTATGCAGCAAAGACGCTCTTTAGTCGGCGATGCGCCTGCGAATCTTCGGGCCTTTACAAACTCTGTTGTGGAGGTCGGGGCGGCGCATCAGCACGCTGTCATTAAACGCTGACACTGAATGGAAAAAGGGGCATCTTTGGTGCAGGTGCCAGCACATTTTCCACAGGATCGTCGCGAGCAATTGCACTCAGCGGCAAGCGATTTTAGAAGACAAGAAAGTATTACCCTATAGGTTGAAGAGGCAATGCCAAAACGCTAGCGCGCTTTATAGCCTTCACAATAACCATTGCTACGCTGCAAAAATACCCAGCTGACAGCAATTTTTAAGACTGATAACACTTTAGAAACATTTGGAAAATTAAGCTCTTTTTCCTATTTAAGGGCGGTGCTAACCAGCACCGCAGCGCGCTCAGGTTAAGCCCCCTCTAGGGCGGTGGTAAGTTTTGCCACCTGGGCGTCGAAAAGCGTCTTGGTGGTTGCCTCGTCGGTATCTAGGCCAGCAACAATGACGTGATGGTTGCCGATCTTTTGCAGCATCATCACGGTGGTAGCTTCATTGCCTGGGGTTACAGAGATGTCATAGTTAAAGCCGGTGGCATCTTCTGAAGGATTTTTTAGGCTGCTAATGGTGTATTCCGCGCCGGTATCTACATCATTGAGCGGCTCGGTGCAAGAGTTTGCGATCTCGGAATAAAGGTCTACAACGGATACCTCGTTGTCCTCCGGGTTGGAAATCAGCGCAATGGAGACCGTGCCCTCCCCCACATCGTAGGTGCGCGCAGCAGAAGCGACGGTGGGAAGCTCTGCTTCCTCGGCGGCCTGAAGTGCTTCCCCACACGCGCCCTCAAATTTGCCGGCATCATTTACCACTGCCAGGGGAACTGCCTCACCGGTTAAGGAGGTGTCATTGGCGGTGATGACATTCTCAATACCTGATTCTTCAGCGTTAAGTAGCTGCTCATGCAGGGGTTCTGCAGCCAGAGGCGCAGCTGCGGGCTCGCTTCTACATGCGCTCAACACCAGTCCAGTGGCTAACATAGGGGCAAAAATGAAGGCTTTTTTCATGGTGCGATTTCCTTTAATTACGGTATTCAGAGCTGGTATCCACAGTAGCGCAGCCTTAGCTACCTAGCCTCGCTTTCAGTGCCAAGCATGGTGGTCGGGGTGGAGCTTCCGCTTAAAGATCCCGCTCCGAAGCCAGCTGCATACATAAAGTGCCATCGGAGAAGATGAAATCCGGCAGCACATTATCTGGGTCAACAATGGCCACATTAAATCCCGCGTCACGGATTCTTTTAAGTCCTTCCTTGACCATGCGCATAGCCATGGGATGGAAGGTAATCACTCGGCTCAGATCCAGCACCACGCTTTCCCCGGTGAATTCATATTCATGCACCTCATGGAGGAAGTTTTCACCTGCTGAGAAGTTCATCGCTCCCTGGAGGCGGATGGTGGTCACGCCATCTTTTTCGGTAATGGATCGCACCGCATGCACGGCCACAGGTTCTGTGGACATAAGGTGCAAGCCCATATCTTCAGAAAGCGTTTTAAAGATCTCCACGCCACGGACACTATTTCCCTGCGCATTAAGCCGCGGGGAGAAGGTAGAAATACCTAATTGCCCAGGCAGAATACCGATTAGCCCACCGGCAACTCCGGATTTGGCCGGGATTCCCACAGTGGATAGCCATTGACCTGCTTCGTTATACATGCCAGCTGAAGCCATCACCGAGAGTGTCAAGCGGCACACACGGGCGTCGATAAGCTTCTTTCCGGTAATCGGCTGTACTCCGCCAGCTGCCAGCGTTGCTGTCATAACTGCAAGGTCGCGCACGGTGATTTTAATGGCGCATTGCAGGGTATAACTAAGCACTGCGTCATGGGCATCATCCTCAATCACGCCATAATTGCGCAGCATATGAGCAATGGAAAGGTTGCGATCCGCACCATTTAATTCGGATTCGGTCAGGCGGCGATCAATCATAAGTTCACGGCCAGCCAACTCGGAGAAGTAGGCGCGGATTTTCTCCACGCGATCCTCCACTGAAGAATCTGAACCGTTGATTAGTTGATTAATGGCAATGGCACCAGCATTGATCATGGGATTCATTGGGCGGTTGGAACCATCCAAAGAAAGCTCATTAAAAGCTTCACCTGAGGGTTCCACTGCCACCGTGTCAAAAACTTTTTCGCGTCCACATTCTTGGAGTGCTAAAGCATAGGCAAAAGGCTTGGAAATACTTTGCATGGTGAACTCAATGTCATCATCACCAGCACTATAAATACGTCCATCCACAGTGCACATGGCAATTGCTAAAGGATTGGGGTCAGCTTTTTTGAGTTCGGGAATATAGTCAGCCACTGCGCCGGAGGTATTTGCACGTACGGATTCGAGAATTTCACTGAGGTATTCGGGAATGGGCATGGTCAACTTATTCGCGCTCATAGCTGCCAGCCTACGTATTTTGAGCCAGCCACACCGGCTTGAGTGGGGATCATAATATACTCGACACATGACTCAGCGGGGCGAAGAAGCAGGTAGTTCTCCTAATGTCAAAGCCACCATTTATGATGTGGCTAAAGTTGCTGGAGTCTTCCCTTCAACTGTGTCCAGGGCATTTTCCCAACCGGGCCGGGTGAGTTTTAATACCGCTGAAAAAGTTCGCCTTGCAGCCGCCCAAGTAGGTTATGGCAAAGACGTGGAAACCGTCGGAGAGACCACCCTTAGCCAGCCTAAAAGCGGAATTATCGCCATGGTTGCAGCCGATGTGTCCAATCCGTTTTTATGGAAATTTTTCGGGGTGCTGAACATGCAGCAGCCACCCAGGGATATACGGTGGTGCTCATCAATTCCAATGAATCAGCACGCAAATCCCGAGAGGCAATTGAACGCCAACTTCCCCACGCTGATGGACTCCTGCTTGCAGCATCGCGCTTAGACTCCGGCGAATTACAAAAATTAGCGCGCTCCCTGCCCACAGTGTTGATGACCCACCCCGTCCCCGGTATCCCCAGCGTGATGGTTGATAATCATGATGGCGCCATAAAGGCAGTACTGCACCTGGTTGATCAGGGGTGTCGTTCCATTACCTATTTATCGGGTCCGACTAAATCCTGGGCCGATTCCACCCGCTGGCAGGGATTGGTAGATGCAGCAACGGCCCTTGGCAGCGTTGCTGCCGTCGGCGGCGGGGCTACGTCGACAAGCCCGCTTTTAATCTCGCGCGGGGTAACGCTGCAGCCAGGGCGGATGCGGCATGTGGTGAAGCCGAAGCTGAGCACCCTGACGATTGAGGAGCCCACTTTTGTGGGCGGCCGGCGCGCGTTTGAGCAGTGGCGGAAGGCGCCGAGCGATGCGGTGATTTGTTTTAATGACATGGTGGCGCTTGGTTTTATGCAACAGGCAAAGCTCGCTGACCTGCGGATTCCTGAAGATGTGGCCGTGGTGGGTTTTGATAATACCGAAATTGCAGTGGTGAGTTCGTCGACGCTGACCACGGTAGCGGGGCCGTTGCGCTCGGTGGGGCGGGTGGCGACCGCAAACCTGATTGCCCTTATTAAAGGTATGAAAGCGCCGCTGATGGCCAAGCCCCGTGAATTGCCCACCCGCTTAATTGTGCGTGAATCCTCGCTGCGCAACCGCTGAGCCAAGCTTGCTCGCGGTGGTCGAGCCAGCCCCGTGCAATATTTGGCAACAAGTAGCAAACACATCCGCGCTGCCATAATTATTGAGGCATGAGAACCTCACACGCAGCGCATCCTGATCGGCTACTGCCGGCAGATCCTGCAACCCGCGACATTGCCCGTCGCCTCCTTGCCCATGTGGAAGACCTGCCGATTATTTCACCCCATGGCCACATCGACGCCTCCATGTTTGTCCGCGATGAAGCCTTTGCTGATCCCACCGCCCTATTGATCAGCCCGGATCACTACCTCACCCGTATCCTCCACTCCGCTGGCATTGATTTGAGTGAGCTGCGGGTGGGTGGCCACGAAGCTACAACTCCGCGTGAGGCTTTCCGTATTTTTGTTGAGCACTGGGGTCTTTATGCAGGTACTGCCACCGGTTATTGGGTGGAGCAGGAATTTGAGCATGTTTTTGGCATCAACCCCGATCGACTCAACTCCGGAACCCCGGATGCCGCAGATGCGATCTATGACGAACTCGTGGAAATCCTAGCGAAGCCGGATTTCCGCCCGCGCGCCCTCCCCGAGCAATTTAACCTCGAGGTGCTTGCCACCAGTGATGATCCCCTCGACGATCTTGCAGCCCATAAGCAGCTTGCAGATGACCCCACCTTCTCACCCCGCGCGCTCCCCACCTTCCGCCCCGATGCGTATACCAAGACGTACAACCCCGGGTGGGCAGAAAAAACCATAAAGCTTATCGACGCCGCCGGTGGTGGAAAACAAGGTTTTGTGGGCTATCTTGAGGCCATGCGTAATCGCCGTCAGTACTTTATTGAGCACGGCGCTACCTCCGCCGATCATGGTCTCCACGACACCGATAGCACTCCGCTCTCACACGCTGATGCCCAGACAATTTTAGATAAAGGCCTGGCAGGCACAGCTTCCTTGGCTGAAATGCGGGCTTTTGAGGCGAATATGACTTATCGCTTTTCCGAGATGAGTCAAGATGACGGCTTGGTGATGACTATTCACCCTGGCGTTTACCGCAATCACTCAACTTCCGCGCAGCAGCGCTTCGGTGCAGATATTGGTGCAGACATTCCCTTCCGCGTGGAATACACCAAGGGTTCGCAGGCCCTGCTAAGTAGTTTTGGCGAAAACAAAGACTTCCACTTTGTGATGTTCACCATCGATGAAACGGTCTTCTCCCGCGAAATTGCTCCACTTGCTGGCTATTATCCTGCAGCCTACGTCGGAGCACCGTGGTGGTTTATTGAGGAAATTGATGCCATGAACGGCTTCCGCGCGGCCACCACCGGCACCACCGGCTTCTCCCGCTATTCCGGATTTATTGATGATACCCGCGCTTATTGCTCCATCCCGGCGCGCCACAATACCTCCCGCCGCGTGGAAGCCAACTACCTGGCACGTTTAGTAACAGAGCACCGCATCTCTGAAAATCGCGCCGCTGAAATCATTGTTGATCTCATCGATGCCTCCCCAAGAAGGGTTTTTAAACTATGAGCACTCCGATTCCTCTTAACCGCAGCTCCGCCGGTACTCCCGCTCCCGCTCCCGTGCGTTTGGTGCACCTTGGTCTCGGTGCTTTCCACCGTGCCCACCAGGTGTGGTACACCCAACATGCAGAAGCTGATCCAGAAAACCCACAGTGGGGATATGCCTCCTTTACTGGCCGCAGTGCCCGCATGGCCGATGCATTGCGCCCCCAAGATGGGCTTTATACCCTTGTTACTCGCTCTGGCGAAGGCGATAGCCCCGAGCTCATTAGTTCTTTGGTGGAGGCACAGCCTGCCGATAATGTAGCCCGCTTGGTGGAACTGGTGGCAGATCGTCAGGTTGCGGTGGTTACCTTGACCATCACCGAAGCTGGTTATCACCTCGGCGCCCACGGCGAGTTGGATGAATCACATCCCGATGTGCAGGCTGATCTAGCAGCCCTTAAAGATCCCTCAAATACTGCGCTCAAAACTGCAGCTGGCAAATTGGTGCGCGGTTTGGCTGCGCGCCGGGCTGCGGAAGCTGGCGGAGTTGCCATCATGAGCTGCGATAATATCGCCGAAAATGGCAAACTCACCGCCGGTGCGGTCCTCGGCATGGCACAGGCTATCGACGCCGACCTCACCGCCTGGATTAAGGGCAATGTCACCTTCCCTTCTACTTCCATTGACCGCATTACCCCAGCCACTGAGGATTCCCTGCTTAAGGAAGTAACCGAGCACACCGGCTTCCACGACAATGCTCCGGTGGTCACCGAGCCCTTTGCTTCCTGGATTATTGAGGGCGAATTCCCCGCTGACCGCCCCAATTGGGAGCGCGCCGGGGTGGAGTTTGTCACCGATATCGAGCAATTTGAAGGCCGTAAGCTGTGGCTGCTTAATGGTTCTCATTCCCTCATGGCATATTTTGCGCAACTGCGCGGTCACCAGACCGTGGCCGATGCGATTAATGATCCCCTGGTGCGCTCCCACGTTCAGGCATTGTGGGACGAGGCCTCCAATCACCTCACTGCCCCAGGTCTCAACATTCCGGAGTACCGTCGCAGTCTGATCCAGCGTTTTGAGAACCCCCGCATTGTGCACAACTTGGCGCAGATCGCCATCGATGGCGCGACCAAACAGCGCATGCGCGCCGTGCCTATCCTCAAGGCCGAATTGGCGGCTGGGCGTTCCGGTAACGCCGCCGATTTTTCCATCGCAGCCTGGATCGCCTACGTGCTGGGCACCAAGGAGGTGCGCGACACCCGCGCCGCAGAAATTAACGCCGCTAAGGAGCTTGACGACGAAACCCTCGCTCTCATCGCAGTCCTGGACGCCGATCTAGCTGCAAATGACGAGGTAGTGGCACATATCCGCACCCTGGTAGCCGAGCTTCGCTAACGCTTTTTAAACCAAGGCCCTTAAAAGTGTTCCATATCACCTTTAAGGGCTTTTGATTTTGTGGTTCACATTTCCCCGAAGATAGGGTTATGATATGACCATTAACTTTTTTGTGAGATTTTAGTTTTTAGTGAAAGGATCAACTATGACAGCACCAGATGGCGTGCACATTGTGGTCATGGGCGTATCCGGCTGTGGCAAATCAACCGTCGGCGCTTTGCTTGCCGAAAACCTCGGTCTTGAGTTCAAAGATGGCGATGAGCTTCACCCCCAGTCCAATATCGATAAGATGGCTGCCGGCCACGCTCTTGACGATGATGACCGCGCTTGGTGGCTGGTCCAAATTGGCAAATGGCTCCGCGATCGCCCCAGTGGAGTAATTGCTTGCTCAGCTCTTAAGCGTTCCTACCGCGATCTCATCCGCACCAAATGCCCCGGCACCGTATTTGTACATCTGCATGGCTCCTATGATCTGATGCTTTCCCGCATGAAAGCCCGGGAGGATCATTTCATGCCCGCTACCCTTTTGGACTCCCAATTTGAAACCCTGGAGCTGCTCGACGAGGACGAAGTACACCGCGTTTTTGATGTAGCTGACACCCCAGAAACCATTGCTGCCGATGCCGCGGAATGGATTCTTTCTTTGCCAACTCGCGTTACACTTGGATCTGAGTAACAGCACCTTTTAGGATCTATCAATTCTGAAGCGGAAAGGCCCTCATTCTCATGGCACGTGCACTGATTATCGTTGACGTTCAAAAAGATTTTTGCCCCGGCGGTTCCCTTGCCACCGTCCGTGGAAATGAGGTAGCTGGTCTGATCGAGGCCTATTTGCTTTCCCACGCTGGAGAATATGACTCAGTTGTAGCCACCCAGGATTGGCATATTGATCCTGGTGAGCACTTTTCCGACAACCCTGATTATGTGGATTCCTGGCCGGTGCACTGCAAGGCAGATACTGACGGCGCCGCCATCCACGAACGTATCGATCTCAACCTCATCGATGAGTTCTTCCGCAAAGGCCACTACACCGCGGCTTATTCCGGTTTTGAGGGCACCGCCACCTCAGAGGAACTCCTTTTAGGCCCTTGGCTAAAAGCTCGCGACATTACCGAGGTTGACGTGGTTGGTATCGCCACCGATCACTGCGTTCGTGCCACTACGCTAGATGCACTCAAAGAAGGCTTTGAAGTGCGCGTCCTTAGCGATATGTGTGCAGCCGTTGATGTTCATGCGGGCGATCGTGCTTTGGAAGAAATGCATGACGCTGGAGCACTACTGGTTTAGTTAGTTCTGGGGGTCCATGAGCCAATTTCCTCCGCAGGAAGCTCACCTTCGCCTATAGAGGGAAAAATACCCGCAGCTTCCAATTCATGGACCACATCTTCAACCGGGAGATTTCTCAGGACAGCAATTGTCTGAGCTGAAACGATGCCCTCTTGATAACCGGCAATCGCTCTGGTTAATAGTCGTTGTGGAGCGCGGGTTTTATCAGAATCGGACTGCAGCATGGCGTATTGCTTCGACCATCCAAAACGCGTTGCTAAACGAGAAGTAGATATTTTCATCCACTCCTTCTTTTTGGTTTCTGCGATATAACCACCGTTACTCAAAGCAATGGCAGCTATGGCTGGCGATACCAAAAAGCTCTGCACCAGCAATGACAAATCCGCTTCAGTCAGCTCCCGCCCGGGACGTCCAAGAATTCCCTCAATACCTTTCAAGGGAATAAGTAGATTGCGAGCAAATGCATCCGCTCTCTGTTCAGGGAAAGTACGCTGAGACAACTCTTCAGCTACACCCTCAAACCAATCTTCAAAAAGAACATGCGAAAGCTCATGCGCAAGAGTGCTGCGTTGACGCATTGGATTGCGGGTCCGAGCCACTGCAATAAATGCAGCATCTCGAACTGGATCACGCATTGTTAATCCATGCTCATCAGAATCATCAACATCGAGAACCGTAACTTCATAATCTGTCACATTCTCGATTAGTGAGACGAGATCGCCAAGTGGCTGCACCCCAAGGTTATGTTTTTCGCGGAATTCTACCGCTTTCGCCTTGCCTTGTTCTTCCGCATTCATTAAATGCCCTGATCGTCTAGATAGTCATTGAGATCAACAAATTGCAATAGTTTGTTTCGCATGGCTTCCATGGATGATCCGTTTGTAGATCGGGCTGCATATTGCACCCGTTGAGGAATATCACTGGTTCCGGTGAGCTGGGCAACACTAACTCCGGTTGCATCAGCAATGAGGATAATCTCCGACATTTTTGCTGGTCGGTCTCCTGAAATAATGCGCGACAGCGTTGCCTGCGCTATTTCACACCGATCCGCCAACCCACGCTAGCTTAGTTTGGCAGCCGCTCGTGCACGATCGATACGGATTCCGATATCTTTCGAATCCATTATCCCCACCCTTGAATCACTTTTAAATTTTTGATTCACACCAGGATAGCTCAAAACATCTCAGCCGTAAATAGAGAAAGCACCGCATCCCCACTCAGGGATACGGTGCTTTTGAAGTTCACTCTAGCGCTGGGAGAGCAGGCGCTGAATCTCTTTAAGATCATTAGCCTTCTTGCGGCCACGCACGATGCTGAAAACAATTGCACCGGCGACAACAGCAGCGGCACCGAGGAGAATCTTCTGCACATTAGGCTCCTGCAGCTTCGCAGTAGCCTGGTTCTTGGCATCATCAACTAGGTTGGCTGGCTTGCTGCGATCAGCAAGTTCGTCGAGGGTATTTGCCAGCTGTCGGCGGGTGCGCTCAATATCGCGCTGGATGTCTTCAATGTTGCGTGCCACTGCGCTACTCCTGATTTGGTGTATCTGTGATCAACTATTTTGGTTTAACGCGTCATGAAAACCCGTTACTGGGTTTCCATATTACTTAACTCCTTGACTTTAGGTTCATTGGTCCCCAAAAACCTTTGCTGAACTCAAGGTATCCCTCACGTTAGCCACCCGCTATTGTTGAATATATGACTGAAGCACAGCGACTAAATATCGGAGACACCCCACCCGCTTTTACCCTGCCTAATGATTCCGGCAGCACTACGTCGCTTAGTGACTTCGCAGGTCAGCAAGTTTTGGTCTACTTCTACCCCAAAGCCAACACCCCAGGTTGCACCAAGGAAGCCTGCGATTTCCGCGATTCTTTGAGCCAGCTTAATGATCTTGGCATCAAGGTCATCGGCATTTCTCCCGATCCCGTGGACAAGCTTATTAAGTTCCGCGAGGACCACGAACTGAACTTCCCACTGCTCTCAGATGAAGATAAGTCTGTTATGACTGCCTGGGGTGCCTTTGGTGAAAAGAAGAATTACGGCAAAATTGTGCAGGGCGTTATTCGCTCCACTTTTGTTATTAATGCCGATGGCACCGTAGGAATGGCTAAATACAATGTGCGCGCCACCGGCCACGTCGAGCGCCTACTGCGCGAATTTAACGCCGCCTAAGAATAACTACCTCGATCATTAAACACATGGAACCCCAAAAACAGGACGCCGCGGAAAATCCTGCCGGTACGGAAATCCTCGTACCCCGACGCCGCCCCGCCCAGCAACGCAGCCGTGAGCGCTTTAATCGCATCCTCACCGCTGCGCGTTCTGTGCTTGTTGATCTCGGCTTTGAGTCCTTCACCTTTGATGAAGTAGCCAAACGCGCCGAAGTTCCCATCGGCACGCTCTACCAATTTTTTGCCAATAAGTATGTACTCATCTGCGAGCTTGACCGCGTGGATAATGCGGAAGCCGTAGCCGAACTCAAAAAATTCTCGGACCAGGTCCCAGCCCTGCAGTGGCCAGATATTTTGGATGAGTTCATTGAGCACCTGGCTCGCCTCTGGCGCGAGGATCCTTCCCGGCGCGCGGTGTGGCATGCCATTCAGTCCACTCCAGCCACCCGCGCAACGGCAGCAGCCACGGAAAAAGAAATGCTGGAAATCATCGCAGAGGTCATGCGTCCCCTCGCTCGTGGCGCCTCCTATGAGGAACGCATGTCCTTGGCAGGCTTGCTGGTGCATACCGTGAGCTCCCTGCTCAACTATGCGGTGCGCGATGTGGATACTAGTGAAGAAGCCTTCGAGGGCATCGTCACGGAAATCAAACGCATGCTGATTTCTTATCTCTTCTCTGTCGCCACTGGATAAAACCGCTAGTTCATAATCACGCAGGTAGCCACCACATAGTCACCATCGTGGCTAATACTGACACTGCTTTGATATTCCCCAATGGAGTCTTTGACCTGCTTGGCCAAATTTGGGTGCAGTTCAATGGACACACGGCCCCAAGCATCGGCACGAACTTCAATTTCACGCCATTGCACATGTTCTTCGGCAATAACCGGTGGCTGCCCATAAATCGCCTGCGACCATGCCTTAATAAAGGCTTCCTTAGCAGCCCACCGTCCGGCTAAATGCTCTGCCTGGCGGCTCTGCGAGCGTGCAGATGCTAGGCGGCGCTCACTGGCAGAAAACACTTGCATAAAGGAACTGCCCGGCTGGGCTAGTTGCTCGGCAAATGCGGAAATGTGGACTAAGTCGGTTCCAATGCTGATCACCTGTTTTAGTCTAGTTGTCCCCCAGCCAGCACAATGCCCGCCCTCGATAAAAATCAAGGGCGGGCACTGACTAGTTGTACTTAGCCTTCGGCGCGCAAGATGCCGTCGACAAGCCTAGCGCGGGAGTCCAGCAGAACCGCAGCCTCAACTTCCTTGGCTGCATCACCGTGAACGCCGAGGTTGCGCTCAACTGGGCGCTCGTAGAGCGCACCACCGTGCATGCCGGCCACAATGCGGCGCAGGCCAGCTTCCTCGCGGGCTTCGGCTGCAGCACGCCACTGTGCGGCGGCCTGGTCACCGCGCTGTACTCGCACGGCCTCGAAGAAGGCATCTGGGTGCACGATCGCTACCAGCGCAGATACGTGACCAAAGCCGAGGGAGGTCACTAGACCGGCCTTTGGTGCCTGTGCGCGCAGGTCCAGTGGCTTGCGCAGCCACACCAGGTGGGAGTGCTTGGACAGTACTGGGTCCACGCAGTCCAGGGAGCGGTTGGCTGGAACCAGACCAGAACGCAGCACCTGGGTCAGGCCGATCATCTGGAAGGCCGCAGCGCCACCCTTGGCGTGGCCGGTAAGTGACTTCTGGGAAATCACGTAGAGCGGGTTGCCGGCCTTGCGTTCAATAGCTGCTGCAATGCGCTCATGCAGATCAGACTCATTGGGGTCATTGGCATTGGTGGAGGTGTCGTGCTTGGAGATAATGGCAATCTCATCAGCGGACACGCCGACCTCACGCAATGCGGTAGCCAGGCGGGAGTTCACACCCTCACGTGCTGCACTCAAAGCACCCAAGCCAGGAGCTGGGATGGAGGTGTGTGCACCATCGGCGAAGGACTCCGCAAAGCCAACCACACCAAGAACTGGCAATCCCAGGTCCACAGCTAGGGAGCCGCGGGCTAGCAGCAGGGTTCCGCCACCCTCGGACTCAATGAAGCCACCACGGCGGCGGTCATTGGCGCGAGAGAAGTAGCGGTGCTCGATGCCCTTGGCTTCCATCTCTGCAGAATCTGCAGTAGCAGCCATATCGCCGAAGCCGGTGATACCTTCCACGGAGAGGGCATCAAAACCACCGGCGACCACAAAGTCAGACTTACCCAGGCGGATCTTATCCAGGGCTTCCTCCACCGAAACAGCTGCGGTAGCGCAGGCTGCAACTGGGTGAATCATCTGGCCATAGCCGCCCACATAGGACTGCATAACGTGAGCTGCCACCACGTTGGGCAGAGCTTCCTGCAGTACGTCATTGGCGCGAGGCTCAGCCAGAATGCGGTCCACGTAAATGCCGCGGAGGGATTCCATGCCGCCCATACCGGTGCCCTGGGTGGAGGACACACGTGCTGGGTGTACTGCAGCCAGAAGCTCAGCTGGGGTGAAACCAGCAGAGAGGAAGGCGTCAACAGTACAGACAATATTCCACAGCGCCACAGTATCGAGGTTGTCGATCATATCGGCAGGAATACCCCAGACCGCAGGATCAAAGTTCTGTGGCACCTGGCCGCCGACAAAGCGGGTCATCGCCATGCGACGTGGCACGCGGATGGCAGAACCAGCCTTGCGGGTAACCGTCCATTCGCCGCTTTCTGGGTCCAGGGAAGCAACGGTGTGGTCTGGTTCGGAATCCACGAAGGTTGCAGCCTCTTCACGGGAGCTCACGGTGAAGCTGAGATCGTGGTCGAGGTACACGGTGGTTAGCTCTGGGGCGAAGTTGTCGATCATGCCATATTCAGGCATGTCATTGTACTTACGCACACCAACGCGGCTCAGCACCTCATCGTGGAAGCGATCGAAGATATCTTCCTCGGCAATGGCCTCATCAGATGCGTCATACCAGCCTGGCTTAGGGTCAACATCCCAGTGGATAAGTCCCATGGTCCACGCCAATTCAATAACACCGGCAGCAGTGAGGTCACCGCTGAGTTCGGCGTCGAAACGCGTACGGGCTGAACCCCAAGGTCCGAGCTCGCCGGCACCCACAATAACCACCATGTCATCCAGGGACTGGCTGACCTGACCTGCAAAATCAGGATTGGTTTGCACCAGCGGACGATAAGGGGTGGGCAGCGCAGCAATGGTGCGTGGCTGCTCCTTAGCTGCGGCCTCGGAAGCTGCAGCAGCGGCCTTAGCTGCCTCAGTACGTGCCATTTCCGCCAGGTTCAAATCAGATTCGCCCAGGCCACCGGTGAAGTCCACGGTCACTGGAGCAGCTGCAGCAGCAGCGCGCACCTCGGCGGTGACCTGCGAAACCAGCTTCTCTGCGATCTCGGAGGTGGAATAGGTTTCCACACCAGCTTCCTCAGCGGCAGCAACCAAAGGATCATTGCCACCCATCAGGCCAGTGCCACGCACCCATCCAATGTGAGCGTGGACCAGGGAGGTATTGGCACCCCAGGCACCTTGCTCCGCCTTCCAGCGGGTAACCACTGCATCCAGCGCAGCCTTTGCCTCACCATAAGCACCATCGCCACCAAAGCGGCCACGGTTTGGTGAACCCGGAATAACAACATGCAGGCGGTGACCCACATTGGTATTAGCACCCAGCGGTGCCAAACCAGCAATCAAGCGCTCCACCGACCACAGCAGCAAACGCATTTGGGTTTCAGTCTGTGGGCCGGCATCTGCCAAGGAACCGGAAACCCGAGGTGCCGCAAATGGGAAGAGCAAGGTTGGGACCAAAGCTGGCTTAATCAGCTTGGAGGCACCATTGACGGTGGCAGTCTGCTCAGAGCCCACCCAGTTCACAATGGCATCAATATCGCTATAGGAACTCAAGTT
This sequence comes from Corynebacterium callunae, assembly GCF_046592015.1. Taxonomy (GTDB): domain Bacteria; phylum Actinomycetota; class Actinomycetes; order Mycobacteriales; family Mycobacteriaceae; genus Corynebacterium; species Corynebacterium callunae_A. Next base: position 20,686 of record NZ_JAWVOB010000001.1, on the reverse strand, counting down.
GGCAGCCACAATCCACAGCGCCGCATTACCGCGCGCAGAACGGACATAAAGATCCTTATAAAACTCCAGGCGCTGCTGATTCAGGCTGGAGGTCGTGGCAACCACAGTTGCCCCACCAGCAAGCAGCTTTTCGACGACCGCAGCTGCGATGGAATTAGGCGATCCGCCGGTCACAATCGCCACGTCAGCGGCGTATTCCAAAGCAGCAGTATCGCGTGCTTGCGCAGCCAACTCAGTTAGGCCGAAGAACTCAGCCTGTACTGCTACTGCTTCACCAGCACCGGTGACATCAATATCAGCAGCATCAAGCTCGCCCACAGCCACACGGCTGAGATCCTCGCGAGCAGATGCCCAACGGTCATCCAGCAGCACCACCTTATCTTCATCAAAGTGTGGTGCCACCTGACGTGGCCAATCAGAACCGAGTTCACGCGAGACCAGCTCATAGAGCTGCTGCTCATTATCGGCAGATTCTTCCACGCCAGCAGCTGCTGCTGGAGCGTCCAAGCCCAGCTGCGCCAAGATGGTGCGTGCGGTTGCAGCCAGCACACCGGCCTTACCGGTAACCTGCTCTGCAAACTCGCCCAGAGCAGCGGAATCCACCACTCCGCCACCGGCACCGCCAGCGGAAGGCAGGGACACTGCCACCCCGCGCCGGGCCGCAACTGCCTGCACGGCGGCGTCGATAAGCGCATCTAGTTCGGTGGTATTAGCTGGGGTTGCCGGTGCCAGGGACGCCAAGTCACCGCCACGCAGGGAGGCGCCTTCGCGGGCGCCGATAACAACCTCAGCGACCACATGGTCAGCCCAGCCCTGGCCCAATTGCCAGGCGCCGGTAACGCGCTCTGCCACGTATGCAGGACGCTTTCCGGTGGGGCCGGTGATTCGACGCAGCGCATCGGCAGCGGAATCAGAAAGCACTGGTCCAAAGGCCTTGTAGCCCTTGGCCATCTTGGACACGGTGACCTTCAGGTCTCCAAGCTCAGCATCGGCTGCGCCATCAATGGCACCGAGGCCAAATTCCACGCCCAGGTCCAGCATGAGCTGGTTGCGGCGGGAGGACACACCCTCCACCAGGGACTCGATGGAATCGGTGGCACCCATTTGATCAGGGCGCACCTTGGTCCACAGAGCAATGAGCATCTCGGTGGCATCGGCTGGGGTGAAAGAAATATCATCGGGGCGAGGTCCGCCCACAGCTACTGGTGCTGGAGCAGCTTCAACTGCTACTGCAACCTCGGCGGTTGGGGCAGCTGCTGCTTCGGTGGATGCTGCAGCATCCTCAGCTTCCTCAGCTTCAATGCTGCGGACAACCTCATCGGTGGCAAATACCACTGGGCGATCGCGCTCGATATTGAGCACCTCAATGGGGCATTCGCGGTACTGCGGCAGGCGCAGGGTCTGGCCCATCATATTGGCCAAGGTAGGTGCAGATCCCACACCAACCTCTACAAAACGCTCGGCCTTTAGGCCCTTAAGCAGCAGATCCTGGGTTTCAATCCAGCGCACTGGGGAAGCAAATTGCCAAGCCAGAAGCTCAATGAGCAGGGTGCGGGCAAGCTTTTGGGGGTTTGCAGCAGCTGCTTCAAAATCACTCAAAATCTCAGCGATATATGGGGAATCAACGACCTCAGTCATGGACTCTACAAACTCGCGGGTGAGCTCAAATGGACGGGCAACCAAGTTTGGAATATAGCGTCCCACCAGCACGTCCAGGTCCAGCTCAGCTGGGATGAGGGAATCGAGGTGCTCGCGGAAAGCGCCTACGCCATCACGCAGCTTGGAGGAGTGGAATGGCACGTCAATGCCTGGGATCATGATGAAGGCACGCTGGCCCGGGGCGCGGTTTTCGGCATCGGCACGCAGTGCTGCCAAACCTGCCTGGGTGCCAGCTACGGCGTACTGCAGACCAGCCAGGTTGTAGTTGACGATCTCCAGGAATTCGCCGGACTGCTCTGCAATGCTTGCCACATAGTCAAAGACATTGTCGGCGGTGAGCCCCATCTTGTTGGGGCGCAGTGCTGCCAGACCGAAGTTGGAGAGGCCACGCTCATCGCGGTCCACCAGGCGGTGCATGGTGAGGCCGCGGCGGTAAACGATCTCCAGCACGGATTCCAGGGAAAGCACACCGGCATAAGCTGCCAGAGCGTTGTACTCGCCGACGGAGTGGCCGGCAAAGTAAGCACGCTGGTTGAGAGCACCAGCCTCACGCATTTCTGCAATTTGAGCTACGCCCAAAGTTGCCATGCCCACCTGGGTGAACTGGGTGAGGTACAAGACGCCATCTGGGTGGCAGAACTTCTCCCCTGCCACGGTGACTTCGCGGGGGTTGTTTTCCACGATTTCCACAATGGAGAAGCCCAGCTTGGAGCGGGTGTGGGCATCTGCACGATCCCAAATTGCGCGGGCGGCTGCAGAGTTGCGGCGAGCTTCCATGCCCATACCTGGGGACTGAATGCCCTGGCCTGGGAAGGCATAGAAGGTGGTGGGAGCTGCCACAATGGCAGTAGCGCTCAGCACGGGGTTGCCGTTGACGGTAGCGCTAATGGCGCGGACTTCACCACGTCCAGGGCGGTTATCAATTGCGGAGCGTTCCACGGTGAAGGTGATGGTTTCACCTGGCAGCACTGGAGCCAACATGGTGGCGCTGAATTCCACAACGCGCGCTGCTGGGGTGTGAGTCTGCTCATCCTTAAACTCGGCACCTGCAATGAGCTCTGCAATGGCAGAGGTCCACATTCCGTGCACAATCACGCCTGGCAGTCCTGCCAAGGAGGCTGCGGTGTCAGAGACGTGGATGGGGTTGCGGTCGCCAGAAACGATGGCAAAAGGACGCATGGATTCTGGTGCTACAACCTCAGCAACCGCACGCAGGGAACGTGGGGTGTCGATGGTGGTAGGTAGCGCAGAAGTATTGGTGCGGGCGACAGCGTTGCCCTTGCGTCCGCGGATAGCAAAGCGCTCAGCCAGGGTGGCAATCTTGGTGCCATCAGCAGTGCTGATCTCTGCGCGGATAATCACCAAACGGCCGAGGTCAGTATCAGAGACCTCATCTGCCTTTGCGGTGACATGCAGTTCTCCTGCGGTTGGGACCTCAGCATGCAGCACAATGTGGTGCTCGAGGTGGACCAGGGACAGCATGCCCTCAACCACGGAAGCGGAATCAGAACCAGGAATGGTGGCGGACTGCACAGCTGCAAAAACTGCAGGCCATGCACGGCCAACCAAAACATCTGGAGCGGTGTTGGCTGGCATCACCGTGGCAGGTAGGTAACCTGCGGTGACATTGTTGTAATCGGCAATGACGCCCGCATCCAGGGAGGTTTCCCATACTGCAGTGCCATTGTCCAAGGTAGCCAGGGTGCCACCGGCAGCAATTCGGGTGAGCTCACCCATGGCAGCTTCAGCAGCTTCTTGGGTAACCAGTGGTACTGCACTTGGCAGTGCATCAATAGGGCTGGTCAGGCGGATTTTTAGCTCAGCGGTGGTGCCAAAGGCAGTAGATCCCGCCAAAGGTACCGTCAACATCACATGCTCTGCGTCTTCATAAACCAGGGTGGCGCCAGTTGGTGCGTGGAAGGCTTCAAATTCGGTGCGGGACCACTTATCGGAATCGCCCAGGCGGTGCACGATGGATGGAATATTGCGTCCAGCCCAGTAGGTGCCAGGGGAAGAAAGCACCTTGCCCATAATGTCGCGGGAGCGGGAATCATGATCCTCAATGCGTGCGATAGAGGCATCCACAAAGCGATCAAGCAGCTCAGCCACTGGCTCATTGGCGCGGGTGATACCGGCAACAGCAATGACACCAGGGATAATAGCCACCTGATCAGCGTCATAGTGATCATCATGGGACTGCCACAGGGAGTCCGAACGCCACCAGCGGCGCACGTCCTTGTCAATAACAGGCACAAAGTTCACGGGCTTGCCCGGCGTGCGGCACAAACCCAAGAACCAGGCCGCATCGGCTGGGGTGAGCAGTTCGGTGGCGGCATGTGGGAGTGCAGCAAGAAGCTTGTCGACGTCGCCCGCCTCACTAAAGGAGGGTTCAAAGCTGCCGTGATCCTGCTCGATCAAACGAGCCTCGGTGCGCTCCAGCATCTGGCTAAAACGAGCAGCCCAGGAGACATCGATCCACTGGCCATCGCGGGGACCAGAAAGTTCCAAATAACGCTTGAGCCACTGCTCATAGGTCATGGACTCAAGATCGCCAAAGTACTGCTTAGCGGTCTTGCCAATGGCCTCGATAATCTCAGAACGGCGCGCCTGCACTGCTGCTTCATCGCCTGCGACCTCATCCAGCAGACGACCAGCCTTGGCAAAGGAGTTGTCAATCTCGTGGATATCGGCGCCCAGCTGGGAACGGCCAGAGGCCATGCCATTCTTAGCACCTCCAGCAGGAACCCACTGCTCAGAACCAGCGGTTGCCACCAGCAAATCCTTCACGGACTGTGAAGTGGTTGCTTCCTTGGTAGCCATGGCTGCGGTACCGATCAAAATGCCATCAACTGGCATGGCTGGCAGGCCGTGGCTCTGCGCCCAAGAACCGGTGATGTAATCAGCAGCGCGCTCGGGAGTGCCGATGCCGCCACCAACACACAAAACCACATTGTCTAGGGCACGGGTCTTGCCATAGGTTGCGATTAGCAGCTCATCGAGGTCTTCCCAAGAGTGGTGACCACCGGCGACACCGCCCTCAATTTGCATAATCACTGGTAGTTCTGGGATTTCACGAGCGATAGCCAAGACAGAATTAATCTGCTTTACAGTGCCCGGCTTGAAGGCGACCCAGGGGAAGCCTCCGTCGATAAGCTCTTTAACGAGCGCTACGGCCTCGTCCTTTTCCGGAATACCTGCAGTGATGACCACGCCGTCAATGGGAGCGCCATTGGCGCGGGCCTTTGGCACCAGGCGTTTGCCACCGATCTGCATCTTCCACAGGTAGGGGTCCAAGAACATGGAGTTGAACTGCGCGTTGATACCAGGTTCCAGCAGCTCGGTGAGCTGTTCAATATGGGTTTCCAGGATTTCTGGGGTGACCTGGCCACCACCTGCGAGCTCCGCCCAGTGGCCACCATTGGCAGCTGCTGCCACAATCGCAGGATCCACGGTGGTCGGAGTCATGCCCGCAAGCAGCATCGGGGTGCGGCCGGTGAGCTCGCTAAAGCGGGTTACCAGGCGTGGGGTGCCATCCAAGTGCTCCACGCGGGGCGCAAATTCGGCATAATCCACCGGCAATTCCGGTGCCACACCGGCATCAAAAACCTTGGCCTGACCAGCAGCGTCGGCGACGTCGAAGGAGTCTGCGCCACGGCCTTCCAAGATGGCCTGAGTTAGCTTGACGACGCCGCCATCCGGGCCAACATCAAGGAACCAGCGGGCGCCAGCGTTGTAGGCCTCATCGACCTCTGCTACCCAGTCAACTGGGTTGACGAGCACATCAGCGGCGATTTCGCGGGCGGTGTCAGTATCAAAGCCACAAGCCTTGGCCCAGGCAACAGCCTGTTCCACAGCCATGGACATTGCTGGGTGGTGGAAGGCGGTCTGTACCTTGAGCGGGCTAATGCGTGGTGCAAAAGCGGAACCGCCGCGCTGCTTATTTTGGATAGCCTTTTGATCTTTGGCAGCCATGGCATTAAGCACGGCAATAACGCGGGCGTTATCCTCTGGGCGGCCTACGAGGACATAAGAATCGCGGGCGTTGCGCAGGCCGATGACCGGGCGGATTTCCTCTGGTACCTCAGCAGTTGCCTGAGCGATCGCCTGAGCCAGCTGTTCCTTCTTAATACCGGAGATTGCGATCATTGGGGCGTTTTCACCCTGCGCAATCAATCCGGTCATACGTGCGGTGCGTGAAATTGCAGCACCAATAAGCTGTGCCAGGGCGACGAGCTCATCTGCGCGGGTTGGATCTTTAAGCAGGTGTACGCCGAGTACGCCCTGGGAGTGTCCAATATTAGCCACGGCCTGCTCAACATCGAGGTGTTGTGCTTCCAAAGAACCCAGGGTGGCGATTTGGGAGACAAAGATACCTGGGACGCTGATCGCGGATTGTGCGCTATCAAAGGCAGGTGCTTCTGCACTATTGGCCCATGCTAGTGGATCAAATCCATAAGGGAAGGTGCCTGCGAGTTCATCTGCCACCGGTGCAAGGAGTTTCTCAGCACGCTCGACAATGTCCTTGACGTTTTGTCCTGCGCCTGCGGCAACAGCTGTGCGCAGGGTTTTCAACCAGTCATAGCCTTGTCCCGCAAACACAAAAGCAAAGGGCTCTTGGTCGAAACGGTTAATTAGTCGGCTAGCCCCGAAGTTCTTGCTCAGTTCGGTCACGTGAGAACTTGCTCCTTGCTTAACTCAGTCGGGGTTTTTGAGGCCCTGTCTGACTGTGTATGTTCGGATAATTTAAGAAAATGGCACGGCGATGGTGGCCGTCGTGTCAATGTTTAGAAATAATATGCCACAAATCATGAGGAAAACGTCATATTTTGCAGGTGTGCGAAGGTCTCCAATTCTTCACATCACCCATGGCACTACTCTCTCCCACCTATCGTGCCACCTAAAGCTGTGTAGACAAAACTTTCCTTTAGGGGAATTTTGGGAGCTATTTACGCTGGATAGCCCAGCTTTTCACGCTTTAACTTTGACGAGGTGCCAGTTTTTAGCATTTGCGCAGCTCTGTGGCTCTTTTCATAGCTAACTACGCAAGGGGTTATTCTCACACTCTTTTTTATGTGGTGGGTTTTTCCAGTTTCAGCCAGAGCCTGTTTTAAAGGCGACCGAAAGTGATAGAACTAACATTTTTCGGCCGGAGGCCAGCTAAGGGGATTGCAAAAGGTCATATTAGATCTGAATATGGCGGCTTTTTGGGGTAAAAGTTGGACTTTTAGGGTTGGGAACCCCTAGCGTGGTCACAACTTGATAACGGATAGGTTACGAAATGATCTAATCCAAAACTAACTATCCAACATTAAGGATTCTCATGCATCCCGTTCTTAACCGCAGACTCGGTCTCCTCGCGCTAGCAGCGACATCCATCGCCACAGCTGGGCTTGGCACCATCCCACAAGCTAACGCCCAGGTGGGCACCTACTCTCCATTTTCTTCTGAAGCTGCTGCCACCACCGGCCAAACTGTTGCCAGCCCCACCACCGGAGTTCTAACCTCAGGTTTTGGCGCTCGTTGGGGAACCACCCACACCGGAATTGATATTGCCAACAGCATCGGCACCCCAATCTACTCTGTCATGGATGGCACTGTCATCAGCTCCGGCCCAGCATCCGGATATGGACAATGGATTCGAGTCCAGCACGATGATGGTTCCATGTCCATCTACGGACATATGGAATACCTCTATGTCTCCGTCGGCGAGCGGGTTTATGCCGGCCAAGAAATTGCCGGCATGGGCAGCCGTGGATTCTCCACCGGCTCCCACCTCCATTTTGAGATCCACCCTGCAGGCTCCGGAAACTACGGCGCCGTGGACCCTCAAACCTGGCTTGCCAACAATGGCATCTACTTCTAGGGGTTGAGTACCACTAATTTGCCGGTAACGGCACCTGATTCCATATCCTCATGCGCCTGCACAATCTCATCTAGCTGATAAACATGCCCCATGGGGAATGAGAGCTCACCCGCAGCCACAGCATCGATGATGCCTTGGAGGCTTTTAGCGGTGAGATCACTGGATTCACCGGAGTACGCCGTTAAGCGCACACCATTGGGGATATAGTCCATCGGATAAAAATCAGGAATAGTCCACTGATCTGACAACATGCCAGTGAAACACACGGTGCCATGGACTGCCGTGGCTTTAAGAGTGTCTGGCAGGGTGTTGGTGCCAATCAGCTCGATGGCTCCATTTACACCATCGGGGCAAATTTCCCGGACCTTTTCAAAGATTTCTCCATCGTCGATAATGACGTATTCTGCGCCAGCAGCGTGAAGCTGATCGGTCTTAGCAGGATTGCGGGTGGTGGAAATGACTTTAATGCCAGCATGTTTAGCCAAGGCAGTGGCAGCCAGCCCCACAGCCGAGGAGCCACCACGAATCAAAAGGGTATCGCCCGCTTGAGCGCCAACTCCAACCTGAAGTGAACCATTTGCCGTTTGCACCATCTCCGGCAGTGCGCCCAAAGCCTCCCAGCTGAGCTCACTGCGGAAGGGAATCACAATCTCAGCAGGTACCGAAACATACTCTGCATAACCACCATCAATGGTGCGCCCCATGCCGCCCATAATTGCAACGACCTGGGTTCCAGGCTCAAATTCTCCGCCGGGAGCTGTAACAACAACACCGGTTGCTTCAATGCCTGGAATACGTGGGAAAGATCCAAAAGATCCCATGCCGCGACGGAAATGTAATTCAGAGCGGTTAAGCCCAAAGGATTTCACCTGAATAAGCACCCAGCCCGGTTGCGGTACTGGACGAGGCACCTGACGCAATTTCAGTGCGGAGGGATCACCTGGACCGTCGAGGACCACTGCTTTCATTAGTTCGCTCATTGTTTTTAAGCCTCAAATTTCCTTAATGATTGGTCAATTTCTCCAAGAGCTTCAGTAACTGCGGTGATTGTTGCCGGGTTCACCTCGCTGAAGATCTCTGCGAGGATGTCATCCAAAAGCTCTTGGGTACGAGCAAAGGCTGCGCGACCTTTAACACTTAGACTGATGAAAGTACTGCGACCATCACTTGCATCAGAAGTACGAATCAAAAGACCGTCAGTGACCATACGGTCCACCAGACGACTTGCTGCACCGACGGTGATATCAACACCGGCAGAGATTTCTTGAATGCGCACTTGGCCATCATGTTGAGAAATGAAATCCATGGTGTGGAAACGCGCCATGCTCAGTGGCCCATCGTATTGACGAAGAGCTCTTTCCACGCTGTTCCACAATCGAGTTTCATGGCTTGTAAGTATGGACAAGTAGTCTCGCTGAGTGGTTGGCATAACTCCAGCTTAAACTATATTACATGTAATATAGTTGCGTATCCCTCCCCCGTGTGATGGGAACTAAAACCAAGGAGACTCATGTCTGAGATTAATTTTGCAGCTGCAAAAACCGCCGTCCTCGTTATTGATATGCAAAATGACAACGTTCTTGCTGAAGGCGCTTTTGCTGACTTTGGCGCTGCTGAGCACGCAACCCAGCAGGATGTCATTAATAATGTGAACCGCGTTTTGGAAGCTGCTCGCAAGGCGGGCGCACCAATCTTCCACAACCGCATCATTTCCTACCCACAGCGTCCAGTTGGCGGCTCCAACGCACCAATCTTTAACCTCATTGGACCTGAGTCCCTCAAGGATGGTTCTTGGGGTGCAGAAATCCTCAAGGACATTGAGGTTCGCGATGATGAGATCGTGCTTGACCGTATGCGCATGAGCGCTTTCCACGGCACCAGCTTGGACGCCATGCTGCGTAACCTGGGCATCGAGAATGTCATCGTTGTCGGCGTATGGACCAACATGGCCGTTGAGCACACTGTGCGCGATGCTGCTGACTACGGCTACAACGCAGCCATTGTCTCCGATGCAACCTCCAGCATTAACGCTGAGTGGCACCAGGCGGCATTGAGCTACGCTCTGACCAACATTGCAACCATTACTGATGTCGCTTCTGTAGAAGCTGGCCTGAAGTAAAACAAAAACGGAAGCCCCGGTAAAAACCGGGGCTTCCTTTTATTTTGTGCGCCTGGAGAGACTTGAACTCTCACGTCCTAGGACACTGGAACCTAAATCCAGCGCGTCTGCCAATTCCGCCACAAGCGCTTAGTGCGGGTTTTACTATACATGGTCTTGCCTCAAATCAAATAATGCAGGGTGACTAATTGCACCCGCAGGAAATTCGCTTATCACAAAAATGCAGCTAGAATAGCGTTCTATGAGCGAGCCAGGCAGCGTCGGAACAAAGCAAAAGAAGACCGTAAAACTAAGTCATATTGTCTTTTTGATCATCTGTTTTTGCATTGCTATTGCACTCGCTTGGTGGCAATGGTCGCGTTTTCAATCCGGCTCTGGCACCTTCCAGAATCTGGGCTATGCCTTCCAATGGCCAGTCATCGGTGGCTTTTTGGTCTACGCCTATCGCAAGTACTTGCAATATGAAAATGAATCCATCGAGCTGGAGAACTTAGAAGCTCAAAGTGCGAGCGAGCGAGTTGTCGCCCCTGGAGATGAATTCATTTCACAGCGTCCCAGCTTGGTACAGGAGGAAGGGGTCAAAGAAATTGATGAGTCTTTCCTTCCCGAACGACCAACCTTGGATGTCGAAGAATTTAATAGGCTTAATGATCCTCGTGCGAGAAGGCGTCGACAAGCTTAAAAACGTGGAACTTTCCGCACTGCTCAGCCGACTACTCTCCTAGTTAAGTTTCACCCCAATCCCCCAAGGAAGTTTTAAGTGTCAACCACCACCCCGATTCACCCCGAACGTAAAAAGCGCGTTCGCCAAGCTCTCACCATGTTTTCAATTGCAGCATGGATCACCGGTGTTTTTCTGCTGGCGCTGACCCTGCGCATGGTTTTGCAGTACATCGTGGGTATGGAGATGCCTGGCTGGGCTACGTTTATCGCTATCTTCCACGGCTGGGCTTACATCATCTATTTGCTCACCACCCTGAACTTGGGACTTAAGGCGCGCTGGGAGCCGATTCGTTGGTTCACCACTGCAATTGCTGGTGTGGTTCCATTTCTTTCCTTCTTTATTGAGCACAACCGCCGCAAAGAAGTAATCGCTGCCTTCCAGCTCGATTCTTAAAACCAAGTACAGCAAAAGGCCAGCACCTCAAATGTGAGGTGTTAGCCTTTTGTTATTTTTAAGCAGGTAGTTTGGCCAGGATTTCTACCAAACCGCGTAGGGCTTTGCCGCGGTGGGATAAAGCATCCTTCTCCGCTGCAGAAAGCTGTGCCGAGCTGCGGATTCCTTCCTCAGCGGGCTTAAATAGCGGATCATAGCCAAAGCCATTCTCTCCCCGTGGCTCCCGCAACAGGGTGCCTTCCCAGCGACCTTCTTGGACAAATTCTTGACCATCTGGCAGCACCAAAGCACATACCGAGACAAAGGCTGCCGCGCGACGCTCATCAGGAACGTCTGCCATTTGAGCCAGAAGGAGATCATTATTGGCCTGATCATTGCCATGTGCGCCGGACCAGCGCGCAGACAGCACACCGGGCATACCGTTGAGCTCTTCGACGGAAATACCGGAGTCATCGGCAATGGTGACAAGTCCAGTATGTGCTACCCCGGCCCGCGCTTTGATCAGTGCATTATCTGCAAAGGTACGGCCGTTTTCAATGGGCTCATCATAGGCAGCTACATCAGCCAAAGCGAGCAGCTCTACAGAATCAAGGCCTGCTTGATCCAGAATGCGCTGCAATTCTTTGAGCTTTTTGGCGTTGTTTGAGGCAAGGAGAAGCTTCATTTAGATTCCCAGTGCTGCCTTTTGGGCGGCGATGAGCTCCTTGCAGCCCTTAGCTGCATAATCAAGCATTGAGTTGAGCTGCTCGCGGCTGAAGGTGGTAGCTTCGCCGGTACCCTGAATTTCTACAAATTCTCCACCCTCGGTCATGACCACGTTGAGGTCAACATCGGCGCGGGAATCTTCTTCATAGGGAAGGTCAAGGCATATATTGCCGTCGACAAGACCAACAGATACAGCAGCTACTGGAGGAAGCAAGGGGTTACCTCGAACTACACCCTGATCCTGAAGAACCTTGATGGCATCAGCCAGTGCAACATAAGCGCCGGTGATGGAGGCGGTGCGGGTGCCACCATCTGCTTGCAAGACATCGCAGTCAATGGCGATGGTGTTTTCGCCGAGCTCAGAAAGGTCAACAGCAGCACGCAGGGAGCGGCCGATGAGGCGAGAGATCTCATGGGTGCGGCCCTTAACCTTGCCGGCCATGGACTCACGACGATTGCGTTCTGCAGTTGCAGCAGGCAGCATGGCATATTCTGCGGTGAGCCAGCCTTCGCCGGAATCACGCTTGAAACGAGGAACACCCTGTTCCACAGAGGCGGTGCACATAACGCGGGTGTTGCCGAATTCTACAAGCACACTGCCTGCAGGGTTGGAAGTAAAACCACGGGTGATTTTGACGGCACGCATCTGATCCTGAGCACGGCCATCAAAACGGGTAAAGCTTGAAGATGAAGTCATAAGGTACAGGGTACCTTTATGATTTCCGCGGCAGCACGTCGAGAAGCGTTTTTGGCTACGGCGCGGGTGTGGCGCCGCACCCCGGGCGCCCCACTTTAAATGTCGAAGTGCATCCCCGGGCGGGCCAGTTCAATGGGGCCGTCAAAGTACTGCGCGGCGGCAGCTACGGCGGTATCGGCTTCAACCCATGGCGGAATGTGGGTAATAACCAGCTTCTTTACTCCTGCGGCGGCGGCAAGTTTGCCGGCGTCTTGGGCACACATATGCATGCCAGGTGCCTTGCCATCACAGCTGGCACCCCACGTTGCCTCGCAGAGGAAAATATCAGCACCGCGGGCAGCATCAATGAGAGCTTCGGTATAAGCGCTATCGCCGGAATAGGTCACCGTTGCACCGGTGTTATGTTCCTCAACGCGCAGCGCATAGGTCTCAATAGGGTGAACAACCCTAAAAGGGGTCACCGTGAATTTATCGATTAGCAGTGGCTGACGTTCCTTCCACGCATCAAAGGCGAAAGTATCAGACATATCGTCCACACCTTCTGGTTCATCAGAGCTGAGGCGACCTAGACGGTTGGGAGTATCCTGTGGACCGAAAAGCAGGTTCCGGCTTTTGGCGGCTTTGGTGGGGTGGAATCGGCGCCACACCAGCAAGGAAGCGAAATCTGCGCAGTGATCGGTGTGCAGATGGGAGAAGGTCACATGCGCGTCGGAAGGATCTTGGATCTCTTGTAAAGAGGCCAGGACTCCAGGTCCCATGTCCATAATCAAAGATGGGGAATCTGGAGAATTAATCATGTATCCAGATGCTGGGTTACCTGGAGCAGGAACGCTTCCAGAGCTTCCGAGGATGGTAAGTCTCATAGGGATACTGTGCCATGACTTGACAGTTCATGTGAACTTTTCCGGGGAATAAACACCGAATTGTGAGCATTTAACCCCAGGCTTAATTCCAGGATTAACCACACACCTGCACTTATCCCTCGTTTTTCCTCACCTGAGACACAATCGGCCCCAAAAAACGGCGGCTAAGTTGCTCGAAAATTTCCGGATCGCCGGTTGACTCAAAGCTATAGGTGGGCTCTGGATGCATATCTGGGTCTGCTAAAAGATCACGCTCGCTCAAGATACGCAGCACATCCTTGGCGGTTTCTTCTGCACTGGACACCAAAGTCACATGATCGCCCATGGCCAATTGGATAACACCGGAGAGCAAAGGATAGTGAGTACACCCAAGCACGAGAGTATCTACGCCTTTAGCCTGCAGCGGAGCCAAATAATCCTCTGCAATATTGAGTATCTGGCGACCGCTGGTAATGCCACGCTCCACAAAGTCCACAAAACGTGGGCAGGCAGTGGCGCTGACCTCGATGGAGGGGCTGGCTGCAAAAAGATCCTGGTAAGCACCAGAATTAATGGTTCCGACGGTGCCGATCACGCCCACTTTGCCGTTGCGGGTGGCAGCAACTGCACGGCGCACGGCAGGCAAAATAACCTCCACCACGGGGACGTCATAACGCTCCCGGGCGTCCCTTAAAAAGGCCGCAGATGCAGTGTTGCAGGCGATCACAATCATTTTGCAGCCACGTTCAACCAGTTCATCTGCAATGCGCAGTGCATGTTCACGTACCTTGGCGATCGGCAGTGGACCATAGGGGCCGTTGGCAGTATCGCCAATATAAATAATTGATTCATGGGGCAGCTGATCAATAATTGTGCGCGACACTGTTAGTCCGCCAACACCTGAATCAAAAATGCCAATTGGTGCATCGGCACCGGGCATGGGACGTTCAATCATTGAACCGCTGTAATCAGTCACGCTATTCATACTAGGCACACCTTAAAATTCTTTCCGCCATCCCCGGCCAGCATTCCTTTTTATGCTGCGGCAATGTGCCACAATATGGCCATGGCTGATTCTGTAGATCCAGAGACCACACAATTCCCACCGGTGCGGGCAACTCCGCAAGCAATTAATCTTGGTGACGCCGGAAATAAGCCCAGCTCACCACATCGCCGTGGCAATGGGCCCATGATCGCTTTATTGTCTGTTTTGATCCTCATCATTGTGGCTGCAGGTGTGTGGCTTTTGCTTGGTCTTAAAGGTTCAGAATCACAAACCTCAGCATTGAATTCAGAAGCCTCTATTTCTGAAACTCAGCCCACCTTGCCCGCAGACAGCTCAGCGGAGGGCGCCTCCGCTGGAGCAAACGCCACCTCCCCCGAGACAGCAGAAAGCACCGAAGCCACCGGCCGTCCTGCACAACCAGAGCTGCCAGCGGAAGCTATGCCGGCAAATGACGCGGCGGCGTCATTGGCAGATGCAGGAAACCTCAATAATGTTTATTCGGGTTCTGTGGTTACCTCGGCAGAATTTGCCCGTGCCGTCCGCGATGCTTTTGTTACCCACTATCTAGAAACAGATGAGCTCTCCGGCGAGATTCAGGCTACCAGCCCGGTGACTGGAGAAACCTACACCCTCAGCTGCGAGGACAATGGCGCTTATGTCACCTGTTCCGGTGGCAACAACGCCATTGTGTACATCTCCTAAACAGCTGCCTAAACCTGTGGCATGCGTGGAGGATCTAGCGCCGCCACAATTTTCTTCATAGCGCTGCCTAGCACCTTGAGTTCATTATCATCAAGGTTTTCAAAAACAAGTCGACGTACCTCTTGTACGTGGCCGGGGGCTGCAGCAACAACCTTGTCCCATCCTGCATCGGTCAGCACCGCGACAGTCGCGCGACCATCATCGGGGTCCGGTTCACGCCTCACCCACCCGGACTTTTCCAAACGTGTGACCACGCGGGAGAGGTGAGATAGGGTCATATCTGAGAGTTCAGCCAACTCGCTCATGCGGAGTTTACGATCCGGCGCCATGGAAATCTGCGCCATCGCAAAATAATCAAAGTTGTTTATCCCAGCGGATTCTTTGAGCTGAGCATCTAAACGCGCAGGCAGCCACACCCGCAGGGACCACACATTAAGCCAAACGTCTTGTTGCTCTTGAGTCAGCCAGATGTCATTGGATTCGGTGTTTTCGCTTGGCATGTCAACTAATCTTAGTCGCTCCGCAATATATATGTAAGCAATTGCACCAGAGTTCTCCGCAGCACAAAAGCTCAAAAGTGCAAAAGCTTAAAACCCCCGGCTTTGGCGCTTTTGCTCTAATTTCTTTTGTTGTTTTTTAGCTTTGAGCGCAGCGGGATCATCGGAAGTAATAAAAGCTCCGGCACCAATGCCACCGATTGCTCCAAACAGATGCCCCTGCCAGGACACACCTGGTTGGGTGGGCAACAGACCCCAGAA
The DNA here is from genome assembly GCF_046592015.1 of Corynebacterium callunae. Lineage (GTDB taxonomy): Bacteria > Actinomycetota > Actinomycetes > Mycobacteriales > Mycobacteriaceae > Corynebacterium > Corynebacterium callunae_A. The sequence continues at coordinate 5,218 of NZ_JAWVOB010000001.1, read as the reverse complement.
AAGACCGGAATAAATAAAGGCCAGCGCTACGCCTAAGAGGAATTGCTTAAAATCGCGGTTAAAAATGCCACGCACAATCAGATATCCCAACCAGCCATAAATCAGACCAGAGGCGCCAATGTGGTTGGTGCCGATGCCGCCAAAGAACCAGGTTCCAAGGCCCCCAACAAGGCCTGCGATAAGGGTTACCTCCCAAAACACCCTTTTACCGCTCATGCCGATAATGAAGCAGAAAATTGCACCGGGAATGGTATTGCCGATGAGGTGTTCTAAGTTGGCGTGTAACAGTGGCGAGGTAAAAATATGCCACAGGGAGCTGGGGTCAAGCGGGTGAATTCCGTAATAGCTCAGCAATCCGCCGGTGAGAAAATTAGCAAAATGCACCACCCAAATAACCACCACAAATCCGATGGCAAAACTAAATCCGGTGCGTAGCGAGGACTTATTTTTCAGTTGCTGATTAAGCTGCGGGCTTGGCTTATTCCACGGCCGCAGCGGGCCGGAGGTATTCGGGTTAAAACCTGAAGCTCCAAAACCGGTGTTGTGGTAGGGGCTGTTATAACTCATCTGCTAGTTCCCTAAAAGTGTGTAGTCCGAGTCCCGGACTCGCGGAAGTTATGGCGTCGATAATAGCGTCCTGCACACAATCAGCAGCGTGCGCACACAATTGTGTCAGCACTTCCGCGCTCACCCCACTGCCATCACCACTGGACATGGCAAAGAAAGTATCCCCATCAAAGGGCGAATGAGCAGGCCTTACTGCCCGTGCCAAGCCATCATGCGCCGCCAAAGCCACGCGCTTTGTTTGCGCTTTAGTCAGTGGCGCCGAGGTAACGATCACACCAATGGTGGTATTCAGCGTGGTCGTCGCAGGCGCCAGCTTTTTTAGCTTGTCGACGTTCACCGCCGCAGCACTCGGCCGCCCATAAAGGCGCCCGGTTTCTGGGTCGATTACCTCCCCCACCGGATTCGCCACAACTGCTGCCGCCATGACGTACTCCCCTGCCCGGCGTGCACCTTGGCCAAAACCACCGCGCAATCTTCCAGCAGTTGCGCCCATGCCTGCGCCGATACTTCCAGATTGTGTATCAGCACCAGCAAAGGCATTTTCTACGGCAGCCGCGCCATCGGCAGCGGCGGGGCGATTGTGGGGATCGCCGACAAAAAGATCAAAAATGACAGCAGCCGGCACAATTGGCACTTTTAGTTCGCCCACTGAAAAACCGATGCCGCGTTGCTCCAGTGCCTGCATCACACCGTCGGCAGCAGCCAGCCCAAAGGCCGAACCTCCGCATAAAGCCACCGCATGAACTTCTTGGACGGTGTTATGCGGTTCCAAAAGGTCAGTTTCCCGGGTTCCTGGACCGCCACCTCGCACATCGACGCCTGCTATTGCACCTTTAGGTGCAATAACCACGGTGCAACCGGTATCCCCCTTGCTCACGTGGCCTAAAAGGAACCCCGGGACGTCGAAAAGCGCACTCATGTTAATCCATCATCGCTTCAAGCAAGGATTCCTGGTTATAAGCCAGCCACTGCACCAGGTTTTCGCGCTCCGCGGCAGCACTTTCCCCGCCATAAAGCTCGCCGGAGGCAACGTAGAGGCGAATATCATTTAGTGCTGCCAACCAGGCGTGGGCTTCTTCCTCAGAGGCATTGACTGCAACATTTCCATCGGGGCCGAGAGCATCATTAATGACCCTCAAATTGGCCAACTTTGCCCGCGTAATATCGCCCTCATGGAGGGAACGGAGGAAGGAATTATCTCCTTCATATTCCTCATCGCCAGCGTGCTGAAAATCTGGCAACAGTCGAGCTAGAGCCGGATCTTCAGGGGCCTCTTTGTGCCCACCGACCATGCCAGTAAGTTCTGCCAACGGGTCCTTAGGCACTGATTGCGCCCGCTGGATTAAAGCTTCAGAAACTGCGGCCGAAAGATCACCCAGTACTTCTCTTTCCATGGGTTCAAAAACCACGCTAAAACGAGCTTGGCGCCTCAAACCTTTTTTCTTTTTCCACTGTTGCATATGTTTTCCTAGCCGGCCTGCTGCATGGTGGCCCATAGTCCAGCGGTGTGCAGCTTTTTTACATCGCCTTCCACTTTGTCTTTTTCCCCCGAGCTCACAACCGCTTTACCTTCGGTGTGAACCTGCATCATTAACTCTGTGGCTTTCTTTTTACTAAAGCCCAACACGGTTTGGAAGACGTAGGTTACATAACTCATCAAATTCACGGGGTCATCCCACACAATGCACAACCAGGGCAAATTCTCGCTGGATAGGGTGTGGACATTTACTTCCACATCAGGAGTTGCAATGGGTGCTGACGGCATGGAGGCCACCGGTGAATCTGCCACCGCGAGAATCTCGGTGTGTTCAATCGCCTGGGTGGCGTGAATGTGGTTAAGCCTGTTCATATCAAATAGCCTAGTCAACTACCCTGCATGAGCGCAGCGCAGAACTAGTTTCCTGGGGTAATTTCCGGTAAGGCACTGGAGTTCGCCCACCGCCACGTGCCGGCTCTGATAGTCTTGGCTCAACTTTGAGACACCCTCTTTAGCAAATCTTAAGGCTAATGTTAAGACTCTAGCCCACGGTGAAAACAAGCGTTGTGGAAGGAAAAACAAATGTACGGCCTAGACACTCAAGTGCGTACGTGGCTGCAACAATTTGGTGTTGCTCCTTCCTATGCTGAGATCATCAGCTCACTTGCCCGTGCTATTCCTATCTTGTCAATTCTGCTTACAGCCATCATCGGTTTTAATGCAGCCTCCAATGGTAACCCTTCGCAGAGCCCGGTACTTGATCAACTTCGTACCGATGTAATCAACAAAATTAATTATGAGCGCTCTCCACATGGGTTAATCCCACTGACTCCTGAGGTAAACCTGCACAGCGCAGCCCAAAAGGAAGCAGAAGAAAATGCCGCCACCAAAACTGAGGGGCCGGTTGCTGATCCGGAGGGCAATTTGGTGGTACTTCAAATTAATATGCCCTATGCGCAGGCCAACGCTGACTATATTGTCGATACCCTTTTAGCCTCCCCAGCGCACCGTGATGTACTGCTAACGCCCATCTATGAGGCCATCGGTGTGGGAGCTTCATATAGTGGAGATCACGTCTGGGTAGTGGTCGAGTTCACTATTAGTGCCACAAATTCCGTAGAATCGACAAGGTGAATCTAAACAACTCCTCCATTCCGGCTAATCGCTCCACCGCACTGCTCACCGATAAATATGAGCTGACCATGCTTGAAGCTGCACTTAAAGATGGCACTGCAGAGCGCCCAGCAGCCTTTGAAGTCTTTAGCCGCAGGCTTCCCAATGAACGTCGCTATGGTGTTGTTGCAGGTACCGCCCGCGTTTTGAATGCGATCCGGGACTTTGTATTCACCGAAGAACAGCTGGCTGATCTCGATTTCCTTAACGAAACCACCCTGGAATACCTCCGTAATTACCGCTTTAAGGGCCAAGTCGACGGCTACCGCGAAGGCGAAATTTACTTCCCTAATTCCCCACTGCTTACTGTGCGCGGAACCTTTGCAGAATGTGTCATTTTGGAAACTGTGATCCTATCCATCATGAATGCGGACTCCGCCGTTGCCTCGGCTGCAGCTCGTATGGTTACCGCAGCTGATGGACGTCCTATTATTGAAATGGGATCTCGTCGTGCCCATGAATACGCTGCCGTGACTGCTGCACGTGCTGCATACTTGGCTGGTTTTGTTGCCACCTCAAACCTCGAAGCTGCTTATCGTTATGGCATTCCAGCCTCCGGCACTTCAGCACATGCATGGACTTTGCTGCACATCAATGAAGACGGCACCCCTAATGAGGCTGCTGCTTTTAAATCCCAAATTGAGTCCCTTGGCGTTGGAACCACTTTGTTAGTTGATACCTACGACATCACCCAAGGCGTTGCCACTGCCATTGAGGTTGCTGGCACTGAACTTGGTGGCGTTCGTATTGATTCCGGCGATCTCGGTGTGATGGCACGTAAGGTGCGTAAGCAGCTTGATGATCTTAATGCCCACAACACCAAGATTGTGGTTTCCTCCGACCTTGATGAGTTTGCCATCGCCGGTCTGCGCGGGGAACCTGTTGATGTGTACGGCGTAGGTACCTCTGTGGTAAACGGCTCCGGCGCACCAACTGCAGGCTTGGTTTATAAGCTGGTTGAGGTTAATGACCACCCCGTTGCCAAGCGTTCCCGCAATAAGGAAAGCCATGGTGGTGCCAAGCGTGCTGTGCGCACCCACCGCGATACTGGTACCGCGATTGAAGAGGTCATCTACCCCTTCAACAATGACACCCCTGATACCTGCAAGCTTAATGTTGTGCAATTGACCATCCCACTTATGCGCGATGGTGAGATTGTTCCTGGCCTACCAACTTTGGAAGAATCTCGCGACTACTTGACTAAGCAATTGGTTACTTTGCCTTGGGAAGGTCTAGCGCTTTCGCGTGATGAGCCAGTGCTACACACCCGTTTTTCCGGCTTCCCTGACGCTTAATATTTTTTAGCGTCAGCCTTCCCCTAAAACCACTCACCTGTTCTGAGCTGTGGTTTTAGGGGATTTTTTAATGCCTTAAAGGTTTTTGTTGATACATCACCAAAGATGTGTTTATAATAGGAACTACCGACAAGGTCAACACCTCACACAACGAAAATTGTGAGAGAAGAACGGAATATCATGTCCACCAAAAAATGATTTTTCAGGAAAAGTAGCTCTCGTTACCGGCGCAGCATCCGGACTTAGTGAAGGAATCGCCAATGACCTTGCAGCCCGTGGAGCTAAGGTTGTTGTTACCGATATTAATTCTGAAGGCGCAGAGAAGGTCGTTGCTGCCATTCAGGAAGCAGGCGGCGAAGCTGCAGCTCTGAAGATGGACTCCTCCTCCCGCGAGGATAATAAAAAGGCCGTAGAGTTTGCCGTCGAAAAGTTCGGCGCTTTGCACCTAGCAGTAAACAATGCCGGCATTGGCGGCAAGGATAACAAGGTCGGTGAAATGGACCTTGATGACTGGGATCGCGTTATTGGAATTAACCTTTCTGGGGTTGCTTATGGCAACCACTACCAGATCGAGCAGTTCCTCAAGCAGGAGGATCCTTCCAAGACCGCCATCGTTAATATTGCCTCCATTCACGGCACTGTTGCTGCTCCAGGCAACTCCGCATACACCGCTGCAAAGCATGGTGTTATAGGCCTTACCAAGAAC